>CAVQSJ010000028.1:0-216116 GCA_963715845.1 uncultured Gammaproteobacteria bacterium
GGCCCAAGATATTGGGCGTGCTGAACAACATGGCTCATGCACCGGTATTCGGCGCATTCGCGCTCATCGTGCTACGTCTGGCTCGCATATCGCGATCATCTGGTGCCGCGCGGGCCAGCGATTACTGGATCGCGCTCGTCGTCGCAATCGGTGTCGGGGGTTGGTCGAGATTGCCCAAGCGTTCATGGATCGAGATGCCTCGCTTGAGGATCTGGGCACGGATACGCTCGGAGCCGGCTGTGCCCTCGGAATTGCCGCCGCTTTCGACCGTCAACTGTGGCCGGCCAGAATCCGGTTAGCTGGCCGGGTTGCCGCTGCGGCAGTGGGGCTGTTTTGTGGCTTGTTGGCGCTGTTGCCGGTGGGCCAGGCCGTTATTGCCTACGTCGACCGGGCAGCGGCATTTCCAGTGGTGGCGCGGTTTTCGTCACCGCGCGACCTGTACTTTATTGGCAGCGGCATGGCGCGCCTGTCGTTACAACCGCTCCCCGCCCGGTGGGCGCGACCGGGCGACGACCTGAGCTTGCGAATTGACTTCGCCGCTCCCGTGTGGCCGGGCATCAGTCACGAGGAGCCAGAACCCGACTGGCGCGGTTTCTCGGCACTGGTCCTGGACGTGACAAACCCGGCTGAGACACCTTTGCGGTTGACGGTGCGCGTTCACGATATGGTACACGATCAGCGCTTTGAAGACCGTTTCAATCGCGCTTTCGAGGTGCCGCCGTCGAACCGCGTGGCTCTGCGAATTCCGATCAAGGATATCCTCGCCGGTCCGGTCCTCAGGTCGTTGGATTTGGAACACATCACCGGAATCGTCGTGTTCGAAAGTTCCGGATCGGCCTCTATCAGTCGGCATTTCTTCTTGACTCGGATCTGGCTCGAATGACGACGTGGCGGTTGCCGTGTCGTCCGATCAAGTTTTCGGGATGATCGGCGATGGAATGAGGCCCCGCTTGGAGTATCTGGTTTTCGATCTCGCATAGCGCTTCCCGGTTGAGTCTTCTCGCCATTCCCCTCAAACTTTGCAGCCCGTTGCAATCTTGGGGAACCCAATCCATGTCACGACTTGCCTATCTTCCCGCCGGCCTGTTCCTCTGCTCTATCGCGCTGGCTCAATCCGCCGTGCCGGTCGAGGTCGGCGTCCGGCCCTTGCGCGAGGTAGCCTTGCCCGACCTTGGCACGGCGCCGGCCAGCGTCATCGCCCCCAACGACAGCCGGATTGCCGCCGAGGTGACGGCCAAGGTGGCGCGGGTCCACGCCGAGGTGGGTAGTACGGTCAAGGCCGGGCAACTGTTGCTGGAACTGGACGCCGCCGACTACCGTCTGGCGCTGGCCCAGGCCGACGCGCAGGTGACGTCGGCGCGGGCGCGGGTGGCGCTGGCCGAACAACGGTTGCAACAAGCACCAGGCGCTGCGCAAGAAACAATTCGTTTCCGACGACGCGGTGATGGAACTGAAAACGGGCGTCCAGGCTGCCGAAGCCGATCTCGACGTGGCCCAGGCCCAACGGGCGGTGGCGGCGCGCAACGTGGAAAAATGCCGCATCGTGGCGCCGTTCGCCGGCGTGGTGCTGGAACGCCAGGCCCAGGTCGGGGCGACGGCTGCACCCGGCACGACCTTGCTGCGGCTGGTGGATCTGGCGCCGCCCGAGATTGAAGCCCAGGTGCAGGCGACCCAGGCCGACGAATTGCCACGGGCGACCGAAATGACGTTCGATGGCCAGGGCAAGCGTTATCCGGTCAGATTGTTGCGACTGTCGCCAGTGGTGGATGCCGCGGCCCGTACCCGCGTTGCGCGGCTGGCGTTCGCCGGGCCGGCGGCTCCCGCCGGTAGCAGCGGCACGCTGCGCTGGACGACGCCGGGCGTGCTGCTACCGCCCGAACTGCTGGTGAAGCGCGAACAGGCGCTGGGCGCGTTCGTGGTGGACAACGGTCGCGCCCGCTTCGTGCCCGCGCCCGCCGCTCAGGAAGGTCGGCCGTTCGCCGTGGCGCTGCCGCCCGAAACGCCCGTGGTGGTGCGCGGCCAGCAGGGACTGAACGACGGTCAGCCGGTGATCGTCGCCAACGGAGCGCGCTGACATGCGCTTCGTCCGCGCCCTGATCACCAATCACCCGCTGGCCAACATCGCCTTCGTGGTGGTGATCATGATGGGCCTGCTCGCCTACACCCACATGCCGCGCGAACAGGACCCCGAGATCAACTTCAACTGGGTCAACATCTCCACCGCCCTGCCCGGCGCTTCCGCCGAGGACGTGGAAAAGCGCGTCACCAACCCGCTGGAGGATTCGATCCGCAACGTCCAGGACGTGAAGTTCGTGGTCAGTTCCACCCGCGAGGGCGTCTCCAACATCCTGGTGCGCTTTCGCGACATTCCGGTGCGGGTGTTCGACAAGCGGGTCAACGACTTGCGCCGCGAAATCCAGAACAAGGCCAACGCCGAACTGCCGGTGGAAACGCTGGACCCGGAAATCCTGGAAATTATACCATTTACCATTTAATTTTATTATACTAAAGTCTCTTTTTAACATTGGTCAGGAGTCTAGTTATGAGTCGATCACTCAGCATTGAAATCGCAGAATCCGCTGAAGAATTAAGGAAGATGATGAACGATCAAACCCGTGCCAAGTTTCGAGAGAGGCTCCAAGTATTATACTGGATAAAAACAAACCTTTTTCGGTCTTTACAAGAGCTAGCGGATCATCTGGGCCGATCAAAATCGGTGATTGTGAAGTGGTTAAAAACGTATCGCACGCAAGGACTGGCCGCGCTCTTGGAGTGGAATTATCACGGCGGTCGCCGGTCAAAGTTGTCCGACGCTATCTTAGACACCCTGCAACAACGGTTAAGTGATCCCACGGCTGGTTTTCACAGCTATAAGGAGATCAAACACTGGCTTTGTGAAGAACAAGGCGTGGAGATGCCCTATTCAACCGTGCATCGAATTGTCCGCTACAAGTTACAAGCCAAGCTCAAGGTCGCGCGTCCGACGAGCATTCATCGGGATGATATCGCCGTGGTCGAATTTAAAAAAAACTGCCAGATCGCCTAGAAGTAATTGAGGTACTTCAAAATATCGAAGGAAGTCCGGCCTTGCCGTTACGCTATTGGAGTCAGGATGAAAGTCGGTTAGGATTGAAGACGATCACTCGGAGTGTGCTAACAGCGCTAGGGGTCAAACCGATCGGTCCGATCCAATGGAATTATCAATCGTTCTATGTGTATGGGGCGGTTGAACCCCTAACGGGTGACAGTTTCTTTTTAGAGTTTTCCCATTTAGATGCGGATTGTTTTCAGATCTTTTTAGACCAATTTGCTCAAGCTTATCCCCATAATCTTAATGTGATTCAATTAGATAATGGCCGGTTTCATTTAGCCAAAAAACTTCAGATTCCGCAAAATGTCGTCTTGTTATTTCAACCTCCTTATAGCCCAAACGTCAATCCCATTGAGCGCGTTTGGCAATTTATGAAAGATAAATTGCGTTGGTTGAATCTGAAAAGCTTAGAAGAATTGCGTAGAACAGTCGATGAGATCATCCAGTCTGTTACTCCAAGCCAATTGGCTTCCTTAACCAGTTTTGATTTCATTCTAACTGCACTTAAATGATAAAAACTATCGGTAATTGGTATTACTACCTCCAACGGTTTTCCCACCGCCATGGTGGTGCTGACCGGCCAGGCCGACGACGAACCGCTGCGCTCCACCGCGCGCGCGGTGAAGGACGATCTGGAACAAATTCCCGGCGTCGATCAGGTGCTGGCGCTCGGCTTTCAGGAGCCGGAACTGCTGGTGGAATTCGCTCCGCCCGCGCTGGCGGCGCGGGGACTGACGGCGGCGGATCTGGCCGAGGCGCTGCGGCTGTGGTTTCGCGACGTGTTCGCCGGCAAGGTCAAGACCACGGGCGGCGAGTGGCTGGTGCGGGTAAGCGGGGCCAACCCCGACCCGGAGCTGCTGGCCGGTTTTTATCGTGCAACCGCCGGGCGTGGCCGAAGCCCGCGTGCCGCTGGACGCCGTGGCCAAGGTGCGACGCGGGCGCGACGATCCGCGGCAACTCGCCAGCATGGCCGGCCAGCCGGGGGTGATGCTGTCGGTCAGCAAGATCGGCTACACCAACACGCTGGAGTTGGTCGGTCGCGTTCGCGACTACATCGACCGCAAGAACGCGGTGCTGGCGGGCAGCGGCCTGAAGCTGGTCCTGGCCGACGACCAGACCGTGGCGACCCGCGAGGCGCTGGGCATCATGCAGAGCAACGCCATCCTTGGCCTGCTGCTGGTGCTGGGCACCTGCTGGCTGTTTCTCGGTTCGCGCATTTCCACCCTGGTCGCGCTGGGCGTGGTGTTCTCGGTGATGGGGACCTTCGTGCTGTTGGACGCGGTCGGCTTCACGCTCAACGTCTCGGTACTGCTGGGCATCGTCATCGTACTCGGCATGTTGGTGGACGATGCGGTGGTGCTGGTGGAAGCGATGTATTTTCGCATGGAGCGCGGCATGGCGGCTCTCGACGCCGCGCTGGATTCCATCCGCGAGGTGGGCCTGCCGGTGCTGGCGGCGGTGACCACCACCATCGCCGCCTTCCTGCCGCTGATGCTGCTGCCGGGCATCGTCGGCAAGTTCATGTTCGTGATTCCCTTCGTGGTGACGGTCGGACTCACCATCAGCCTGATCGAAGCGTTCTGGATGCTGCCCGCGCATGTCGTGGCGCTGGGGCAACACGCCATCAGCCGCTCGCGCACCCAGGCACTGCGCGAGAAATGGACGCACCTGCTTGCGGGTCAAGTACACCCGGTTGTTGATCCATGGGATGCGCCACGCGGGCCTTTATCTGTGCGTGACGTTCGCGCTGTTCCTCGGCGCGGCGGCGGCGGTCGGCGCCGGACTGGTGAAATTCCAGTTCTTCGCCTTCGACCCGATCCGGCTGTATTACGTCAACGTGGACATGCCGCCGGACGCGCCCATCGAGGAAACCCTGCGGCAGACCTTGCGGGTGGAAGAGCGGGTGCGCGCCCAATTGCGCGAGGGGGAGGCCCGTTCGGTCACGTCGCTGGCCGGCATCAAATTCACCGAGATGGAACCGCTCTACGGCGACCAGTACGGCCAGATCGCGGTGTCGCTCAACCCGGCCGCGCCGGATATGCGCGGGCTGGACGACATCATCGAGGGAATGCGCGAATCCGTCACCCAAACGCCGGGCCGGGCGACGATTTCCTTCCTGAAAATCTCCGGCGGCCCGCCGACCGCCAAGCCGATCAGCGTCAAGGTGCGCGCCGACGACCGCGAGGAGTTGCGCGCCGCCGCCGACGCGGTCAAGGGCATCGTGGCGAAGATTCCCGGCGCCCGCGACGTGGTGGACAACGACACGCCCGGCCGCGACGAGCTGAGCCTGCGGGTGGACGTGAACGCCGCCCGCAACGCCGGGCTCGACCCTGGACTGGTGGCGCGGCTGGTGCGGCTGCACGTGGACGGCGAGGTGGTGGCCGATTTGCGCGACCGGGGCGAAAAAGTGGAAGTTGCGGGTCCGCGCCGTGCCGCGCACCGTGGCCCGGATTCGGGAGGTGCTGGACGATCCCATCGCCCTGCCCGGTGGCGGCACCACGACGCTGGGCGCGCTGCTGGTCGCCGAGGAACGCAAGAGCCTCGGCTTGATCCGGCACTGGAACCTGCGCCGCGCCATCACCGTGGAGGCCGATCTCGACAAGGAACAAATCGATACCCTGGCCGCGAACAATCGTGCTACGCGCGGAGTGGGAGAAGATCCGGGCGCGCTATCCCGGCACGGATCTCGATTTTTCCGGCGAACTCGACGACATCAACGAATCGCTGGACGCGATGGGGCCGCTGTTTCTGCTGGGCGTGGGGTTGATTTACCTGATTCTGGCCGCGCAGTTCCGCAGCTATTTCCAGCCCCTGCTGATTCTGGTGACCGTGCCGCTGGCCTTCACCGGCGTCACGCTGGGTCTGCTGGTGTCGGGCAATCCGCTGTCGCTGTACACGCTCTACGGAGTGATCGCGCTGACCGGCATCGCGGTCAACGCCGCCATCGTGCTGATCGACGCCGCCAACGCCCGCCGCGCCGCCGGCATGTCCACCCTGCACGCCACGCTGTACGCCGCGCGCCGGCGGGTGATCGCCATCCTGATGACCTCGGGCACCACCATCGCCGGCTTGTTCTCGCTGGCGTTCGGGCTGGCGGGAAAGTCGCTGCTGTGGGGACCGGTGGCGGCCAGCATCGTCTGGGGGCTGGCCTTCTCCACCGTGCTGACCCTATTCGTGATTCCGGTGCTGTATCGTATCTTCATGCGCCAGCGGTCGCCGGGCGGCCGGCGCTGGTTTTGGCCGCGAAAGGCGTAGTCCGCTCAGGGTGGCGACTCCTCGCCACGGCACCGGTCCGCGGTAAACTCGGCTTCGGATCGAGAATCTACCCGAACAGGATCAGCAGCCATACCACGGCGGCATTGAGCAGGGCCATGAATACCGCCGCCGAGCCGATGTCCTTGGCCCGGCCCGATAGCTCGTGCCGTTCCGGGCCAATGCGGTCGATGGCCGCCTCGATGCCGGTGTTGAGCAGTTCGACGATCACGATCAACAGCAGGCTGCCGATCAGCAGCGACCGCTCTACCGCATTGTCGCCCAACCACAACGCCAGCGGGGTGAGCACCGCGCACAACAACCCTTCCTGCCGGAACGCCTCTTCGTTGCGCCAGGCCGCCTTCAGCCCGGCCCAGGAATAGCCGGTGGCGTTGACCAGCCGACGCCAGCCGGTATGGTTTTGAAAAGCCATCGGGGGTCAGGATTCGACCGGCCGCCAGGCCAGATCCATGTCGCGAGCGGCCCGCACCTCGTCCAAACGCCGCACCGGCCGGTGATGAGGCGCACCCTTGACCTGTTCGGGGCTGTTCTCGGCTTCCTGCTGAATCTGGCGCATGGCGGCGACGAAGGCGTCCAGTTCTTCCTTGCATTCGGTTTCGGTCGGTTCGATCAGCAGGCATTCCGGCACCAGCATGCGGAAAGTAGGTCGTCGGCGCGTGGAAGCCGAGATCGAGCAACCGCTTGGCGAAATCCATCGCCGTCACGCCGAGCGTTTTGGCCTGGCGCTTGAGGGTGATGATGAATTCGTGGCTGGCCCGCCGTTGCGGGAAAGCCGGATCGAAGCCGGCCTTGCTCAGTTCCGCCATCAGATAGTTGGCGTTCAGGGTGGAGTATTCCGCGACCCGACCCATGCCGGCGCGGCCGAGCAGGCGGGCGTAAACATAGGCGCGCAGGATCACCCCGGCGTTGCCCATGAACGCCGACAAGCGGCCGATGCTCTGCGGCCGGTCGGCTTCGGTCAGCCAGCGATAGCGCTCGCCGTCCTTGCCGACGACGGGAATCGGCAGAAACGGCTCCAGCCGGGCGTTGACCGCCACCGGACCCGCGCCGGGACCGCCGCCGCCGTGCGGAGTGGCGAAGGTCTTGTGCAGGTTCATGTGCATCACGTCGAAGCCCATGTCGCCGGGTCGGGCCTTGCCGAGAATGGCGTTGAGGTTGGCGCCGTCGTAGTAGAGCAGGCCGCCGGCCGCATGGACGATGGCGGCGATTTCGGTGATGTTCCGCTCGAACACGCCCAGCGTCGAGGGATTGGTCAGCATCAGCCCGGCGGTTTGCGGCCCGACCGCCTGGCGCAGGGCGGCGAGGTCCACGTCGCCGTTGGCGTCGGTGGGGATTTCCCGGACCGTGAAGCCGCACATGATGGCGGTGGCGGGATTGGTGCCGTGGGCGGCGTCGGGGACCAGCACTTCACGGCGGGCGTGGTCGCCGTGGGCAACATGGTAGGCGCGGATCATCGCCATCCCGGCGAATTCGCCCTGCGCCCCGGCCATCGGCGTCAGCGAGACGGCCTGCATCCCCGTGACTTCCCGCAGCATCTCCTGCAACTCGTACAGGCAGGCGAGAAAGCCCTGACTGATCGTTTCCGGCGCCAGCGGATGACGGACCAGGAAGCCGGGCAGCGAGGCCAGCCGGTGGCAGACCCGCGGGTTGTACTTCATGGTGCAGGAGCCCAGCGGATAAAAGTGGGTGTCGATGGAGAAATTCTTCTGCGACAGCCGGGTGTAGTGGCGCACCGCCTGGAGTTCCGAGACTTCCGGCAGCGGCGCGGCCCGACGGCGGCGCAGCGTTTCAGGAATGTCGGACAGGGCGTAAGCCGGCGCGCCGGCGGGAATCACCGCCTGCCGGCCGGGACGGGACTGGTCGAATATCAGCATGAGGAGCACCGAGTCAGGCTGGTGAGAATGAGGAGGCTGAAACGAGTTTCAGAGTTCTGATTCGTCAATGCCAGCAATCTCCATGAAGTGCTTGAGCAGGCCAGTCTTCAAATCCTGATGGCCGTGAACCGGCACCGAGATGCGTTCACGATAACCTGATTTCATGTAAATGTAATGGCTGCCATTGACACGTATCAATTGCCAGCCATGTTTCTCAAGCAGCTTGATGAAGTCCTTGCCGGAGATGGATTTCAAACCGCGATCTCCATCAGTCGATCATTTTCGGATACAGGGATGTCTTGCAAATTCACCGAAAGACAACCTTCCACAGCTTCGTAGAGATTGCCCAGCAATTCCTCAAAGGTATCGCCCTGAGTGGCGCAGCCCGGAATGGCTGGCACTTCCGCCCAATAACCGCCCTCTTCGGCTTTATGCACGATCACGGCCAGTTTCATGGTTAACCTCACATGGACATATTCTGCTGAGGATAACGGGACACGACAGGTGCAGATTTCGTATCCCGAACTCCCCTTTACTTCAGCGCCGCCAGCGCTGCTTCGTAATTCGGCTCCTGGGCGATTTCCGGGACCAGTTCGGTATGGCGTACCACGTTGTTTTCATCCACCACCACTACAGCGCGGGCGGTCAGGCCGGCCAGCGGGCCAGTTTCCAGCAATACGCCATAATCCTTGGCGAACTTGCGCGAGCGCATCATCGACAGGGTGACAACGTTATTCAGGCCCTCGTTGCCGCAGAACCGTTTCTGGGCGAAAGGCAGATCGGCGGAGATGACTAGGATCACGCTATCGGGATGGGCCTTTGGCGTGCTCGTTGAATTTGCGGGTGGACAGCGCGCATACCGAAGTGTCGAGGCTGGGCACGATATTCAGCAACTTCTTCTTTCCAGCGAAATCGGCCAGGGTGACATCCTTCAAGTCGGCGGTGACCAGTTTGAAGTCGGGCGCGGACGCGCCGACGGCGGGCAAATCGCCATTGGTGTTGATCGGATTGCCTTTGAAGGTCAGGGTTGCCATGGGAAATTATCTCCAGTTGATGTCATTCGGGATGGATTGCCGCGAACTCGGCAATTCGTAATCCTCACACGATCTCTGCCAGCGCTTCCGCATATTGTCGCAAATCCTGCTCGTCCTTGGTTTCGGTGGCGCAGATCAGGAGCGAGTTCCCCAGTTCGGGATATTCGCCGCTCAGATCGAAGCCGCCGAGAATGCCGCGCGCCAGCAGCCCGTCCAGTACCTCGCCCGCCGGGCGCGGCAGTTTCATGACCGTTTCATGGAACACCGGCCGGTCGAACGCCCGGCTCACGCCCGGTATCCGGGTCAATTGCTCGACCAGCACCCGCGTATTCGCATGACAGGTCGCGGCCACCTGTTCCAGACCGTGTGGGCCGAGCAGCGAGAGATACAGCGTGGCGGCGGTCACCATCAAGCCCTGATTGGTGCAGATGTTGGACGTGGCCTTGGAACGGCGGATGTGCTGCTCGCGTGCTTGCAGGGTGAGGGTAAAGCCCGGTTTGCCGTCCAGATCGACGGTGCGGCCCACCAGCCGGCCTGGCATCTGCCGCACCAGTTCCTGCCGACAGCACAGGAAGCCAAAATAGGGACCGCCCGAGGACAGCGGCGACCCGAACGGTTGGCCGTCGCCGCAGACGATGTCCGCACCGGCTTCACCCCACTCGCCCGGCGGTTCGAGTATTGCCAAAGCCGTGGGGTTGACCACCGCGACCGCCAGCGCCTGATTGCGGTGCGCCCAGTCGACCAGTGCATCCACCTCCTCCAGCACTCCGAAGAAATTCGGTTGCGCGATCACCAGCGCGGCGAAATCCTGCCCGGCATACGAAGCCAGTGCTTCGACCGGCGTATGGCCGCTGGTCGAATCGTAGGGCAGTTCCACCAGTTCGATATCCTGATTGTGAACGATGGCATGGACGGTCCGCCGATACAGCGGATGCAAGGCACGCGGGACCAGAATGCGCTTGGATTTGGATTTGCGGTTGGCGCGCACCGCCATCAACAGCGCCTCCGCCAGCGCCGAGGCGCCGTCGTACAGCGAGGCGTTCGACACGTCCATGGCGGTCAATCCGGCCATCATGCTCTGGTACTCGTAGAGCACTTGCAGCGTGCCCTGGCTGGCTTCCGGCTGATAGGGCGTGTAGGCGCTGTAGAACTCGCCGCGACCGGCGATCTCCCAGACCGCCGCCGGAATATGATGTTCGTAGGCACCCGCGCCCAGGAAGCACAACGGTCGGGGATAATCCATTGCCCGCGCGTCCAGCAGCCGGGTGACTTGCAACTCGTTGAGTGCCTCCGGCAGGGCCGGTAGTTGGCCGATCCGCAGCGCCGGGGGAATTTCCTCGAACAGTGCTTCCAGGTTCGGTGCGCCTATGGCGGCCAACATCGTCTGGACATCGGCCAAGGTATGGGGAATGAACGGCATGATCGGTGCGTCCCACGTTACTCGACCAGCTTGGGATTGGCCAGCGAACTGGCGTCCTCGTCTTCGTCGTCGGCGGCGGCGATGGCTTCATAGGCCGCCGCGTCCAGCAAGGCGTCCAGTTTGGAGGTAGTCTTGATCCGAAGAATCCAGCCTTCGCCATACGGATCCTCGTTGATCAGTTCCGGGTTGTCGGCCAGCGCTTCGTTCACTTCCACGATGACGCCGTCCAGCGGGCTATACACGTCCGAAGCGGCCTTGACCGATTCGACCACCGCGCAGCTTTCGGCGGCGGATACGACGCGGCCCACTTCCGGAATTTCCACGAACACCAGATCGCCCAGCAGGTGCTGGGCGTGATCGGTGATGCCCACGGTGACGGTGCTGTCGTCGTTGGCGCGCACCCATTCATGAGTTTCGGTATAACGCAGGTCGGCGGGAATGATGCTGCTCATGCTCGGTTCCTCAACAACGGTTCGGGGATGGAATCATGCGATCAGGGCGCGGCCATGGCGGACGAACGGCGGTTTGACCACGCGCGCCGATAGCCGCTTGCCACGAATGTCCACCTGGCAATGGTCGCCGATGTCGGCGGACACTCGTGCCAGGGCGATGGCTCGGTTCAAAGTGGGCGAGAAAGTGCCGCTGGTGGTCAGACCAATCTCGCGGTCGCCGACGTAAACCTGCTGGTGGCCGCGCAACACGCCGCGCTCCTCCAGCACCAGACCGACGAAGGTTTGCGGCACGCCAACGGTTTGCTGCTGTTCCAGCGCGGCGCGGCCGATGAAATCGCGATCCCTTGGTTCCCAAGCCACGGTCCAGCCCAGCCCGGACACCAGCGGCGTGGTGGTTTCATCCATGTCGCCGCCGTACAGGCTCATGCCGGCTTCCAGTCGCAGAGTATCGCGGGCGCCCAGCCCGCAGGGCGCGACGCCGGCGGCGAGAATTCGATCCCAGAGGGTCGGCGCCTCGGTGGCGGGTGGCATGATTTCCACGCCGTCCTCACCCGTGTAGCCGGTGCGGGCGATGAACAGACCATCGGCTTCCAGGGCGTGAAACGGCTTGAGGGCACGGATCGTCGCGACGGTGGCCGCGCCGAGCACGGGTTCCAGCTTGGCCAGGGCTTCAGGCCCCTGCACCGCCAACATCGCCAGATCGTCGCGTTCGCGCCAAGCCGCGCCGAAGCGTTCGGCCAGCGGAGTGATCCAGGCCAGATCCTTGTCGCGGGTAGCGGCGTTCAACACCAACCGGTAGCCGGTCTCGCCCCAGTCGTAGACAATCAGATCGTCGATGATCCCGCCGGCTTCGTTCAACATGCAAGTGTACAGCGCTTTGCCGGGATACAGGCGGGCGACGTCGTTGGCCAGCACGTAGCGCAGCAAGGCGCGAGTCGGCGCGGGTTCGGCGAAGTCCACAATCGTCATGTGCGACACGTCGAACAGGCCGGCGGCGCGGCGCACTTGATGGTGTTCGTTAAGCTGCGAACCGTAATGCAGCGGCATGTCCCAGCCGCCGAAACCCACCAGCTTCGCGCCCAAGGCGGCGTGGCGGGCATACAGGGGAGTACGTTTGGCCATGCGGAAAATCCCGGTGGGATGGATGTGTCATGGTAGCCTGAAATAGCCTCGCAAGGGTACACTGGGATGAGGGGGATGGGCTGATGCCAGCGGATACTTTAGCCTGGAACCTCGCCGCGAGTCGTGGATGTTGCTGGGAGTGGAACATCCTATTGCTGGCGGCTTGACGGACGGGGGCACGACAGACAGATATCCGAGGGTGAATGTGGAAAGCTCGATTTTGTTACTGTATAAAGATTGGGGCATATGCTTTGCTTGAGAGTGGTTCGGTCATCCATGCCGCATCAAAATGAAAAGGGGTAAATGGCGCGGGTGTTGGGGCGGATAATTCCGAGCGATTGTTTTAACTAATTGAGCAAGCTCAATTTTATGTTACTTACACGCACTTGCACACCATCAATTATGGGTAATAAATCACACCTTTTTAGGGTGGCTACTCAATAGTTGGGCGCTTGCTGCTACAACCAAGGTTGGCCGTTACAGTCGGAGTGACTAATGCAACCTGATGATCGCCTGATCCAGACAATAGACAACTTGGTGCAAGAAACCTACAAGCCAAATGAACCGGGAACCGCGGTGATCGTCGTTCGAGATGGGGAGGTCATTTATCGCAAAGGCCAGGGCATGGCTAATCTCGAACTTGGGATCCCCATTGAGCCCGACATGGTTTTCCGTATCGGCTCGCTGACAAAGCAGTTCACGGCGGTGGCCGTCCTCATACTCGCTGAACAAGGGAAACTCGCCCTGAACGACTCGATTACCAAGGTTCTTCCGGACTACCCAACTCACGACCAACTTATTATGGTCGAGCATCTCCTTACGCACACCTCCGGCGTCAAAAGCTACACCTCTATGCCAGAGTGGTTACCGTTATGGAGAAAGGATTTCACCGTTCAGGAATTGATTGACTTTTTCAAGGATCAGCCCATGGATTTTGCGCCTGGAAAGCGCTTTGAATACAGCAACTCAGGCTATATTCTGCTGGGCGCCATTATTGAAAAAGTGTCCGGGCAAACCTACGAACAATTCATCCAACACCGCATCTTCGACCCCTTGGGGATGAAGCATTCTTACTATGACAGCCCGTTGCGCGTCATCCCCCGCCGCGCGGCCGGCTACGATAAAGGTCCCGACGGGTACACCAACGCGGCTTATCTGAGCATGACCCAGCCTTATTCAGCAGGCTCTTTGGCATCGTCGGTGGACGATTTGGCCCTTTGGGACGGGGCGCTCTACGCTGACCAACTGCTCAAGCAAGATACGCTTCAGCAGGCCTTTGCTACGCACCGGCTCGCGGACGGTTCGGAAACCGAATACGGGTACGGGTGGGCTACGTCGAAATTGGCAGGACACTTGACAGCGTGCCATGGGGGCGGCATCCACGGTTTTGGAAGCTTTGCAGTTCGATTGCCTGAAGACCACGTTTTTGTGGCCGCTCTTTCCAACAATACCGGGACGCATCCAGGAGAGCTAGTGGGCTGCCGCAGAAGTTATGACAGGTATCGGTAGGTACATTATGGTGAGGTATCCCCAGTATCCATACATATCTGTTTGATTTAATAATGGAATCCTCTGAAGACCCAGTGGGGCTAGAGGTCTCTGAACCTATCAAAATTTGTGCGTCAGCCCACTAGCCCTCAAAATCGCTGCCTGGGCCATCGGCCAACCCTTTCAGGAACCCACGCCGGTCGAGCTGAACCCGGAAGTTTTGGCCCGGTATGAAGGGGTCTATGAAAGCCAAGTTCTGGGCGAAGTGCGCGTAACGCGCGAAGGCAACCAGCTCGTGTTTCAGCCTGGGCAAGCCCCACCGATGGAGCTTGTGCCGTTTTCGTTCAACGAATGTTTCTTCAAGGGCAGGTCACTTGACCATCTCACGTTTGTAACTGACGCGAATGAATTAGTGACCGCCTTCGAATTTCGTGGAGCGATCGGAAATCCCATGATAGCCATGAAGGTTGACAAATCGACGCTAGGGACAGCGTAAGCTAAAACGCGCCCAACACTGCTTGCACCTGACGCGCTCCGCTTCGCTGCGCGCGCAGGTGAAGCCAGCCGTTCGGCATGAGGAGATAACATGAAAAAGATGTGTTCATTCATTGCAGTCTTGCTACTCTCTTCAATGTTGCCTGCCCATGCGACGGACAACATGAAGGCGTTTCCCCCAGCGGATCAGGGCAAGGTTCGATATGTCTTGCAACTTCCGACACAAGATGACGAATCCGCTTTCAAAGTAGAGCTGATCGTCGGAAAGACAGTTCAAGTTGACGAGAAGAACAATTACTTCTTCGGCGGGACAATCGAGGAAGAAACCATCCAGGGGTGGGGATTCCCACGTTACATTGTCAGCAAGCTTGGACCGATGGCAGGCACGCTCATGGCAATCGATCCAAACGCGCCGAAAGTGGCCCGGTTTATCACGCTTGGCGGTGATCCCTATCTCATCCGATACAACAGCCGTTTGCCCATCGTGGTCTATGTACCCGAAGGCGTTGAGGTGCGTTATCGGATCTGGACTGCCGGAGCGAAGGCAAAAGCAATTGAGAAAGGTTGAGACGGGACACCTCATCGAGCAGGAGGTGCCGAACAAGCGCATGCACGCGGATGCCGCTCCACCGGCGAGGTTCAGGCGGGGCGTTGGGCTTCAATAGAAAGGAGAAAGGAAATGGCAAAACGGATAATCTGGGCTGTTGTGGCGGTGTTTATAGCATGGTCGATTCTGGATTTCATACTGCACGGATTGCTTCTTCGGTCCACCTATGAAGCCACGGCCAACCTGTGGCGCCCGATGGACCAGATGAACATGCCTCTGATGTATTTCGTCACGCTGGTATTCACTGTATGTTTCGTGCTGATCTATGGACTTCTGGTCGGACAGAAATCACTGGCGTCGGGCATTCGATTCGGAGCGCTCTTCGGTCTGGCCACCGGCATTTCAATGGGTTTCGGCTCCTACAGCTATATGCCCATTCCTCTGACGCTCGCATGGAGCTGGTTCGTTGGAAGCTGGATCGAAGCAATTACAGCGGGGGCCATTGTCGGAGCGATAATGAAATCTTGAGGCTCAATAGACGAAAGCCCAACAACGGCTTGCAGCGGAGCGCTCCTTTCAGTCGCGCCCGCTGAAGCCTGCCGATAGACGCCCGAAACATCGCCGCAGCGCAACGATCGAATGAGGTAGCCCTTGGCGAAGCAGAAAAACAACACCCAGTCATCGGCCACCTCTGCCACCGTCGGCTACGAAGCCCAGCTCTGGCAGATGGCCGACGCGCTGCGCGGCAGCATGGACGCCGCCGAGTACAAGCATGTCTGCCTCGGCCTGCTGTTCCTCAAGTACATCTCCGACGCCTTCGAAGAAAAGCACGCCGCGCTGCTCGCCGAGAAGGATCAGGGCGCCGACCCCGAAGACCCCGACGAGTACCGCGCCCAGAGCATCTTCTGGGTGCCGCCCGAGGCGCGCTGGCCGCACCTGAAGGCGCAGGCGCGCCAGAGCACCATCGGCCAGCTCGTCGACGACGCCATGGCCGGCATCGAGCGCGACAACCCGGCGCTCAAGGGCGTGCTGCCCAAGGACTACGCCCGCCCCGCGCTCGACAAGCAGCGCCTCGGCCAGTTGATCGACATGGTCAGCAACATCAAGGTCGGCGACGAGGCCAGCCGCGCCAAGGATGTGCTCGGCCGAGTCTACGAATACTTCCTCTCGCAGTTCGCCAGCGCCGAGGGCAAGAAGGGCGGCGAGTTCTACACGCCGCGCTGCGTGGTCAAGCTGCTGGTCGAGATGCTCGAGCCCTACCGCGGCCGGGTGTACGACCCCTGCTGCGGGTCGTCGGGCATGTTCGTGCAGTCGGTGGAGTTCATCCGCGCGCACGCCAAGGGCAACGGCCATGGCGGAAACAGCGGCACCAAGGCCAAGGCCGACATCTCGATCTACGGCCAGGAGTCGAACTACACCACCTGGCGCCTGGCGCGCATGAACCTCGCCATCCGCGGCATCGACTCCGGGCAGATCGCGCAGGGCGACACCTTCCACAACGACCGCCACCCGGACCTGAAGGCCGACTTCATCCTCGCCAACCCGCCGTTCAACATCTCCGACTGGGGCGGCGAGCGCCTGCGTGACGACAAGCGCTGGCAGTACGGCGCGCCGCCGGCGGGCAACGCCAACTTCGCCTGGGTGCAGCACATCGTCCACCACCTCGCGCCCGCGGGCGTGGCCGGCTTCGTGCTGGCCAACGGCTCGATGTCGTCCAACCAGTCCGGCGAGGGCGAGATCCGCAAGAGCCTGATCGAGACCGACCTCGTGGACTGCATGGTCGCGCTGCCGGGCCAGCTCTTCTACTCGACGCAGATCCCGGCATGCCTGTGGTTCCTGGCGCGCGACCGCAGGAACGGCAAGTTCCGCGACCGGCGCGGGCAGGTGCTCTTCATCGACGCCCGCAAGCTCGGCCCGCTGGTGGACCGCACGCACCGCGAGCTGACCGACGGGGACATCGCCCGCATCGCCAACACCTACCACGCCTGGCGTCAGGCCCCTCACCCTAAATCCCTCTCCCACAGGGAGAGGGACTTGTTTCTCCCCTCGCCTTCCGGGAGAGGGGTCGGGGGTGAGGGAACGGGCTACGCCGACGTGCCCGGTTTCTGCAAGAGCGCGCCGCTCGAAGAGGTGCGCAAGCATGGTCACGTGCTCACGCCGGGCCGCTACGTCGGCGCCGAGGCGCAGGAGGACGACGGCGAGCCGTTCGCGGAGAAGATGAAGCGGCTCACCGCGACGCTGCGCGAGCAGCAGGCCGAGGCCGCAAAGCTCGATGCCGCCATTGCCGCCAACCTGAAGGAGCTGGGGTATGGCGGGTAGGAAGCCGACAGGCGCGGCCGTCGGCCGTTCCGATTTCGCGGCCTTGCTCGCCGATGTCAAGGGCCGCATCCAGGCTGCCCAGACGCGGGCCGTGCTGGCGGTCAACGCCGAACTCGTCCGCCTCTACTGGGACATCGGGCGGTTGATCGATGGTCGTCAGCGTCGTGAAGGATGGGGTGCGGCCGTGATACCGCGCCTGGCCAACGAGCTGAAGAACGAGTTGCCGGAGCTGAAAGGCTTCTCCGAACGAAACATCGACCGGATGATCGCCTTCTACCGGGCGTACCCCGATCCCGCCGGGTTTTCGCCGCCGGCGGTGGCGAAATTGCCGCCGCAGGAAAAAGTGCCACAAGCGGTGGCGAAATCGTCCGCTCAGATCGTGCAAGAAGGGCTTGCACAAACGCCGGACTCGCTCTTGTGGTCCGTGCCCTGGGCGCACCACGTCGTCCTGATGGAGAAGGTGAAGGATCTCGCTGTCCGCCGCTGGTACATGGAGCAGACGCTCGCCAATGGCTGGAGCCGCAACATTCTGGCCCTGCAGATCGATGCCCGTGCCCACGCCCGGCACGGCAAGGCCGTCTCCAGCTTCGCCGCCCTGCTCCCCACGCCGCAGTCGGACCTCGCGCAGCAAGCGCTCAAGGACCCCTACATCTTCGACTTCCTCACCCTCACCGAGCCATTCCAGGAGCGCGAACTCGAAACCGAGCTTGTCCGCCATCTGGAGAAGTTCCTGCTCGAGCTAGGCCAGGGCTTCGCCTTCGTGGGTCGACAGTACCGGCTCGATGTCGGCGACGAGGATTTCTACGTCGACCTGCTCTTCTATCACCTGCGTCTGCGCTCGTTCGTCGTCATCGATCTGAAGAAGGGCAAGTTCAAGCCCGAGTACGCCGGCAAGCTGAACTTCTACTGCAACGTCGTCAACGACCGGCTCAAGCACCCGACCGACGCCCCGACCATCGGCCTGATCCTCTGCCAGACGCGGGACCAGCTCTTGGCCGAGTACAGCTTCGCCGGCATCGACAAGCCGATCGGCATCTCGACCTATGAACTGACGCGCGCGCTGCCGGCGCGGCTCAAGTCGGCCCTGCCGACGGTGGAGGAAATCGAGGCCGAGCTGGCGCCTGCCCGCCGCCTGCCTGCCGGCACGGATCGGGTCGGGCTGACGGGATTGCGCCCGTCAGCCCTCCCACACCACCGGACATGCGGTTTTCCGCATCCGGCGGTTGAGCCCAGCGGGCTTAGCCCGCGAGCACCCACGGTAGAGTGAATTACTGATGTCTACCGTGTTGCTCATTGAACCTCTTCTGACGTCTGTGCTCGCTGTCCGCCGCGACTCGATGGGCACGTGCCGCCCCTCCGCAGGAATCCACCTGCTCGGCTTGGCCCGCCGGTCCGGGAGCTGCCGCAGTTGCCGCTCCGAACCCGTGTCGCCCGTCTCCGTGCCGCTGGGAACGGATGCAGACTGTGGTCCTCTCGTGACTCTTCGGCCCTTCGCTCGACCGGCCTTTCGGCCGGTGTCCACACTACTACGGCCTCTGCTGACTCCTGGCACGCTCTCACGCGTCAGGTCTCCCCGAGTAAGAACAGATACTTTCGACCCGTGCCGCCAGGCTCTACCGGATACGTCTTTCGGTGACGGTTGGATTTCGCGTTCCCTAGCACGCTCATCGCCCGTACCCGGCCTCACTGCCTGTTCGTGTTCCTGCGGTCGTGTCTTGGCTACGCCCTTCTTTCAGCTTGGCCTCGCGGCTTCCACCTTGGGTTTCGCTACGCTTCTCGTCACTCTTCGCGGTTACCTCCTCTCAGGTAACAAGTACATGCCCATGTCGGGCACACTAGGGCCGGGAATGCCAAAGCGGGGGAAGCGGTGAGCCCACTGGCCTGCCGGCTGCTCGATCGCCTGGCGCAACAAGGGCTCGTCGAGCGCAAGGGCGAGCGAGGGCGGAGCGTCAGCTACCGGAGGACGCCCCGGTGAGCGCCAGAAATGCACGGAAATTCACGGCAATTGCACGCGTGCATTCATTTGCGCGGCGCGTGCATTTCGCGGCTGGGGCCGCCTGGGTGCAGCACATCGTGCACCACCTCGCGCCCGCGGGCGTAGCCGGCTTCGTGCTGGCCAACGGCTCGATGTCGTCCAACCAGTCCGGCGAGGGCGAGATCCGCAAGAGCCTGATCGAGACCGACCTCATGGACTGCATGGTCGCGCTGCCGGGCCAGCTCTTCTACTCGACGCAGATCCCCGCGTGCCTGTGGTTCCTGGCGCGCGACCGCAATAACGGCAAGTTCCGGGACCGCCGCGGCCAGGTGCTCTTCATCGACGCCCGCAAGCTTGGGCCGCTGGTGGACCGCACCCACCGCGAGCTGACCGACGAAGACGTCGCGCGCATCGCCGACACCTACCACGCCTGGCGCGGCGAGAAGGAAGCAGGCGAGTACGCCGACGTGCCCGGCTTCAGCAAGAGCGCGCCGCTGGACGAGGTGCGCAAGCACGGCCACGTGCTCACGCCCGGCCGATACGTCGGCGCCGAGGTGCAGGAGGACGACGGCGAGCCGTTCGAGGAGAAGATGCAGAGGCTCACCGCGATGCTGCGCGAGCAGCAGGCGGAGTCCGCGAAGCTCGATGCCGCGATTGCCGCCAACCTAAAGGAGCCTGGGTATGGCCGGTGAGTGGACAGTCCTGCCGCTTGAGGACTGCATGGAGGCGGTCATCGACTACCGCGGGAAGACTCCCGAGAAGACCGCGCTCGGGATTCCGCTGATCACCGCGAAGGTCGTTAAGGGTGGAAGGATCGAAACGCCCGACGAATTCATCGCCATTGATGACTACGACGCGTGGATGCGCCGCGGCATCCCCAAGGCCGGAGATGTTGTCGTAACGACTGAGGCTCCTCTGGGTGAAGTAGCGCAGCTTGGCACTGAGCGCGTGGCGCTTGCGCAGCGCCTTATCGCACTGCGTGGAAAAGCAGGGCTTCTTGACAATGGCTTCCTGAAGTTCCTTATGCAGTCCGAAGACGTGCAAGAGCAACTTCGCGCAAGAGCAAGCGGCACGACGGTCCTCGGCATCAAGCAGACCGAGCTGCGCAAGGTCTTGCTGTCGCTTCCTCCGTTCGGCGAACAACGCGCCATTGCCCACATCCTCGGCACGCTGGACGACAAGATCGAGCTGAACCGGCGGATGAACGAGACGCTGGAGGCGATGGCGCGCACGATCTTCAAATCGTGGTTCGTGGACTTCGACCCCGTCCGCGCCAAGGCCGAAGGCCGCGACCCCGGCCTCCCCAAGCCCCTCGCCGACCGCTTCCCCGCCCGCCTCGTCGACTCCGAACTCGGCGAGATTCCGGAGGGGTGGGAGGTGGGGAAGCTCGGCGACATTGCGGAACATCCGCGCCGGAGTGTGCAACCCGACGCGATCGAGCCAGACGTCCCCTACATCGCGCTCGAACACATGCCGAAGCGCTGCATCGCCCTGGCTGACTGGGACGTCGCCGAAGGACTGGAAAGCAATAAGTTCGAGTTCAAGAAGGGCGAGATCCTCTTCGGAAAGCTTCGGCCGTACTTCCACAAGGTCGGTGTCGCGCCGCTCGATGGTGTGTGCTCCACGGACATCGTGGTCGTCGCACCGAAACAAACTCAGTGGTTCGCTTTCGTGCTCGGCTTAGTGTCGAGCGACGAGTTTGTTGAGCACACGAATGCAGGCTCGACGGGCACGAAGATGCCGCGGACGAGTTGGACAGATATGGCGCGTTACGAGCTCGTGCGGCCACGGAGACCGACAGCCGCGTCGTTCACAAAGATGATGCGGCCGTCGGTCGAACGGATCATCGCCGGCATTCACGAGTCCCGCGCCCTTGCCGCCCTGCGCGACGCCCTTCTACCCAAGCTCATATCCGGCGCGCTGCGCGTCGCCGCTGCCGAGAAAATTCTGGAGAATGCGGTATGACGGATCTGGCCAACCCTCCACGTATCGAGAGTCTCCACGTGCGCAACTACCGTGCGCTCAGAGATGTCTCGCTCGAGCAGATGACACCGCTAACGGTGCTGCTTGGGCCGAACGGCAGCGGTAAATCGACCGTGTTCGATGTGTTTGCCTTTCTCGCCGAGTGCTTCTCGGATGGACTGCGCAAGGCATGGGACCGTCGTGGCCGCTTCCGCGAGCTACGCAGCCGCGACCAGGGCGGACCGATTGTCATCGAGGTGAAGTATCGTGAACGGCCGGGTGCCTATCTCATCACCTACCACCTCGAGATCGAGGAACGAGCGAAAGGCCCCGTGGTGAAGCGTGAGTTCCTGCGCTGGAAGCGAGGTCACTCTGCCGCCCCGTTTCACTTTCTCGATTACCAGTATGGCCAGGGACAGGTGATCACCGGTGAGCAGCCCGAGCCCAGCGATACGCGCGTCGACAAGCCGCTGTCTGGTCCCGATGTGCTGGCGGTCAGCACCTTGGGCACGCTCGCGGAGAACCCGCGGGTCATTGCCTTGCGCAATTTCATCACCGGCTGGCATCTTTCATATCTGTTCGGCAGACGCGGCACGGGGCAATCCGGAGGCCGGCGCCGCGGAGCGTCTGTCACCGACCGGGCACAATCTGCCTAACGTCATTCAGTACCTGCGCGACCAGCATCCGGACAGGCTTGAGCAGATTTTCGAGACCTTGCGCCGCCGCATACCGCGCATCGAGAAGGTGGAAGCGAAGGTGCTCCAGGACAGCCGTCTGCTATTGCTGGTCAAGGATGCGCCCTTCTCGACACCGGTGTTGTCGCGTTTTGCCTCCGATGGCACGCTCAAGCTGTTGGCCTACCTGACCGTGCTCTATGATCCGGAGCCACCTCCGCTCATCGGCATCGAGGAACCAGAAAACTACCTCCACCCGCGCCTGCTGGCCGAGTTGGCGGAGGAGTGCCAGCAGGCCGCCGACCGTACCCAGCTCATTGTCACCACCCACTCGCCGTTTTTCATCAGTCCACTGCGGCCGGAAGAGGTGCGCGTGCTCTACCGGGCCGCGGACGGCTACACGCGGGTTCGACGGGTGAAGGACATGCAAGGCATCCAGGAATTCCTGGACCAAGGCGCCAGCCTGGGCGAGTTGTGGATGGAGGGCCATTTCGATGTCGGCGACCCTTTAGCCAAGGGCGACGAGTCATGATCCAGCTCGAGGTGCTGGTAGAGGAGGCATCCGCGGACGAGGCGTTGCGCCATTGGCTGCCCAGGCTGTTGCAGGGTCGTGCGCGTGCCAAGGTGATCAACCTCGGTAGCAAGTACAAACTGCTGAAGGTACTGGAAGATCGACTGCGAGCTTACCGGGCGCGGATCGACAAAGGGGAGGACCTGCGCATCATGGTCCTGGTGGACCGCGATGCTGATGACTGCGTCCAGCTTAAGGCCAAGCTGGAACAAGCGGCTGCGGCAGCGGAGCTGCCTACCAAATCCCAGCCGGACGGCCATGACCGCTTTCGCGTGGTAAACCGTATCGTCATCGAGGAGCTGGAATCCTGGTTCATCGGCGATCCGGTCGCTTTGCGCAAGGCATTCACCAGCCTGCCAGCGATCAATGTATCGAGTGGTATTTTCCGCAATCCGGACAATGGCGGCAGTTGGGAGGCGCTGCACCGCTTTCTGAAGAAGCATGGTATCTACAGGAAAAGCTTTCCGAAGATCGAGGCGGCCCAGCGGATTGCGCCCCATATGAACTTCGCCGAAAACAGGTCGGCGAGTTTCGGCCAGTTCGTTGCAGGTATCGAAGCTATACTGGCATGAGCAGGCGTTTTGGCGAATCCGTCGTTGAAGATGCGGCCCTCGCGTGGCTCGAAAGCGCCGGCTGGCAGGTCCGTAACGGCGCCGAGATCGCCCCCGGCGAACCCGCGGCCGAGCGCGATGACTACGGGCAGGTGGTCCTGGCGCAGCGCCTGCGCGACGCGCTCGCTCGGCTTAATCCGGCGGTACCCGCCGAGGCGCTGGACGACGCCTTCCGCAAGCTGACGCGGCCGGAAAGCGCGGACCTCACTGTGCGCAACCGCGCGCTGCACCGCCTGCTGGTGGATAGCGCTCGAGGCATGACATGACGACACCGGGGCAGATCGCAGCCTGGGCCGCTTCCGGCGAATCGGAGGCGTTGGAGTTCAAGAAGTCGACGGCCGAGAAGGACCGCGCCTGCCGCACGCTCTGCGCCTTCGCCAACGGCCAGGGTGGGCGGCTGTTGTTCGGCGTGACGCCGTCGGGCAAGGTGGTTGGCCAGACCGTCACCGACCGCACGCTCGAAGAGCTGGCCCAGGAGTTTCAGGGGTTCGAGCCGCCGCTGTTTCCCACGGTGGATCGGGTGCCCGTCGGCGCGGGGCGCGAGGTGTTGGTGCTTGCCGTGCCACGCAACGCGCGCTCGCCGGTGGCCTTTCGCGGCGTGGCCTACGAGCGGGTGTTGAACACGACGCGGACCATGCCGCGCGCCACCTACCAGCGCCTGCTGCTGGAGGAGATGCACGCCACCGAGCGCTGGGAGAACCGGCCCGCCGAGGGTTGGGACATTGCCCGGCTCGACCGTCGCGAGATGGTGCTGACGCTGGAGGAGTCCATTCGGCGTGGGCGGATCGACGACCCCGGTACGCGCGAGCCGCTGGAAATCCTGCGTGGACTGGGCCTGCTGGTGGACGGCGACCGGCTCTCGCGTGCCGCGGTGGTGCTGTTCTGCAAGGACGAGGAGCAGTTGCCGGACTTCCCGCAGCTGCAACTCAAGGTGGCGCGCTTCAAGGGCGTGACGCGCGACGAGTTTCTCGACAACCGCCAATTCCACGGCAACGCCTTCGCGTTGATGCGCCGCGCGGAACGCTTCCTGATCGAATCCCTTCCCATTGCGGGCCGCATCGTGCCCGGCCGGATGGAGCGGGAGGACACGCCGCTGCTGCCGGTCGAGGCGCTGCGCGAGGCACTGGCCAATGCGTTCGTGCATCGCGATTACGCGATCGGCGGTGGCTCGGTGGGCGTGGCGCTGTACGACGATCGCCTGGAGATCATTTCCATCGGCGACCTGCACTTCGGCCTGACGCCGGAGGCGCTGTTCCGCGAACACGAATCGAAGCCGTGGAATCCGATGATCGCCCGCACGTTCTATAGGCGCGGCATCATCGAGACATGGGGGCGGGGCACGCTCAAGATTGCCCGCTTGATGCAGGAGGCTGGACATCAGCCGCCTGTGATGTCGGTGCGAGCGGGCGCGGTGGTTTTGACCTTTGCGCTGGCGGGAAAAACGACAGAGAAAACGCCGGGGAAGACGCCCCAGAAAGCGCCCCAGAAAACGCCCCAGAAAGCGCCCCAGAAAATGCCGGATGCCATCCTTGGCCTACTTAGGAAGCAGCCCGGGCTGAGCTTTTCGGAGATCGCCGCGCTCCTGGGCAAGTCGGAAAGCGCCGTCAAACGCGCGGTCCGGAAGCTCCGCGAATCCGGCCGCTTGCTGCGAATCGGTCCCGACAAGGGCGGCCACTGGCAGGTGGTCGATTGAGCGGGTTCTCCGAATCCGTCGTCGAACAGGCCGCTCTCGCCTGGCTCGAAAGCGTCGGCTGGCAGGTCCGCAACGGCGCCGACATCGCCCCCGGCGAGCTTGCCGCTGAGCGCGACGACTACGGACAGGTCGTCCTTGCCCAGCGCCTGCGCGACGCGGTCGGGCGGCTGAACCCGGCGCTGCCCGCCGAGGCGCTGGAAGATGCCTTCCGCAAGCTCACCAGACCCGAAGGCGCCGACCTCATCGTGCGTAATCGCGCGCTGCACCGCCTGCTGGTGGACGGCGTGACAGTCGAGTACCGCGATGCCGAGGGCAGCATCCGCGGCGCGCAGGCGCGGGTGATCGACTTCGACGACCCGGCGGGCAATGACTGGCTGGCCGTGAACCAGTTCAGCGTCGTCGAGAACAAGCACTCCCGGCGGCCGGATGTGCTGCTGTTCGCCAATGGCCTGCCGCTGGCGATGTTGGAGCTGAAGAACGCCGCCGCCGAGAACGCCACGATCTGGAGCGCCTTCCAGCAGATCCAGACCTACCAGGCCGAGGTGCCGGTGCTGTTCGCGCCGAACGCGCTGCTTGCCGTCTCCGATGGCGTCGAGGCGCGGGTAGGCACGCTCGGCGCCGGGCGCGAATGGTTCAAGCCCTGGCGCACCGTTGCGGGCGACACGTTGGCCGGGGCGCATGTGCCCGAGCTGCAGGTGGTGATCGAGGGCCTGTGCGCGCCACGACGCTTTCTCGACCTGCTGCGCGACTTCATCGTGTTCGAGGACGACGGCGGCCGCATCGTCAAGAAGATGGCCGGCTACCACCAGTTCCATGCCGTGCAGGTGGCCGTGGGCGAGACGCTGCGCGCCGCGGAGCTGCACCGTGCGGCCCATCGCGCCGCCGAGCCCGAAGGCCGCTACGAGGCGGGCCGCAAGCCGGGCGGCAAGCCCGGCGACCGCCGCGTGGGCGTGGTGTGGCACACGCAGGGCTCGGGCAAGAGCCTGACGATGGCGTTCTACGCCGGCCGCATCATCCGCGAGCCGGCGATGGGCAACCCGACCCTCGTCGTTCTCACCGACCGCAACGACCTCGACGACCAGCTCTTCGCCACCTTCGCGCGCTGCCGGGACCTGCTGCGCCAGCCGCCGGTGCAGGCCGAGAGCCGCGCGCACCTGCGCGAGCTGCTCAGCGTGGCGGCGGGCGGGGTGGTGTTCACCACCATCCACAAGTTCTTCCCCGAAGAGAAGGGCGACCGGCACCCGACGCTCTCCGACCGGCGCAATATCGTGGTGATCGCCGACGAGGCGCACCGCAGCCAGTACGACTTCATCGACGGCTACGCGCGCCACATGCGCGACGCGCTGCCGCACGCCTCGTTCATCGGCTTCACCGGCACGCCGATCGAGTTGGCCGACGCGAACACGCGCGCGGTGTTCGGCGACTACATCAGCGTCTACGACATCCAGCGCGCCGTGCAGGACGGCGCCACGGTGCCGATCTACTACGAGAGCCGGCTGGCCAAGCTGGCGCTCGACGAGGCCGAGCGGCCGAAGATCGACCCCGGTTTCGAGGAGGCCACCGAGGGCGAGGAGGTCGAGCGCAAGGAGAAGCTCAAGACCAAGTGGGCGCAGCTCGAGGCCGTGGTCGGCGCCGAGAAGCGACTGGAGCTGGTGGCCAAAGACATCGTCGAGCACTTCGAGAAGCGGCTCGAGGCGATGGACGGCAAGGCGATGATCGTCTGCATGAGCCGGCGCATCTGCGTAGAGCTGTATCGGGAGATCGTGGAGTTGCGGCCAGCCTGGGACGGCGCCGACGACGAGCAAGGCGCGCTCAAGGTGGTGATGACCGGCTCGACCTCCGACCCGGCCGACTGGCAGCAGCACATCCGCAACAAGCTGCGTCGCGAGGCGCTGGCCAATCGCTTCCGCGACCCGAAGGACCCGTTCAAGCTGGTGATCGTGCGCGACATGTGGCTCACCGGCTTCGATGCGCCGAGCCTGCACACGATGTACATCGACAAACCGATGCGCGGGCACGGGCTGATGCAGGCGATCGCGCGCGTGAACCGCGTGTTCAAGGATAAGCCGGGCGGGCTGGTGGTCGACTACTTAGGATTGGCGCAGGAGCTGAAAGCGGCGCTCGCTACCTACACCGAGAGCGGCGGTACCGGGCGCACGGCGCTGGATCAGGACGAGGCCGTTGCGGTGATGCTGGAGAAGCACGAGGTGTGCGCCGGGCTCTTCCACGGCTTCGACTGGTCGAAGTGGACGACCGGTGCGCCGACGGAAAGGCTCGGTCTGCTGCCGGCGGCGCAGGAGCACATCCTGGCGCAGGAGCGTGGCAAAGATCGATGCGTAGGTTCGGTGCGGGAACTGTCGCAGGCCTTCGCGCTGGCGGTGCCGCACGCCGAGGCGCTGCGCATCCGCGACGACGTGGCGTTCTTCCAGGCCGTGCAGGCGGTGCTGGCCAAGCGCGCGCCCGGTGACGCGCGGCCCGAGGAGGACATCGAGCACGCTGTGCGGCAGATCATCTCGCGCGCCGTGGCGCCCGAGGGCGTGATCGACATCTTTGCTGCGGCCGGGCTGGCCAAGCCCGACATCTCGATCCTCTCGGAAGACTTCCTGGCCGAGGTACGGGGGATGCCTCAGCGCAACCTCGCGGTCGAGCTGCTGGAGAAGCTGCTCAAGGGCGAACTGGCGACCCGCCGGCGCAAGAACGTGGTGCAGGCGCGCTCGTTCGCCGAGATGCTGGAGCAGACGATCCGCCGCTACCAGAACCGCGCCATCGAGGCGGCGCAGGTGATCGAGGAGCTGATTGGCCTGGCCAAGGAAATGCGCGAAGCCCACGCCCGCGGCGACGCGCTGAAGCTGTCGGAGGACGAGCTGGCGTTCTACGACGCGCTGGAAACCAACGACAGCGCGATGAGGGTCTTGGGCGACGAGACGTTGCGCACCATTGCGCAAGAGCTGGTCAAAACTGTGCGCGCCAACGTGACCATCGACTGGACCCTGCGCGAGAACGTGCGCGCGCAGCTTCGGGTGCTGGTGAAGCGGATTCTCAGACGGTACGGCTATCCGCCCGACAAGCAGGAGAAGGCGACGCAGACGGTGCTGGAGCAGGCGGAACTGCTGTCCGGCGAGTGGGCCGCCGCGTGAGCGGAGCGTCCAACAGCATGCAGCGGACGGCGCTGCGCGCCGCCGCTGATGCTGAGCGATAGACCAAACAGCGCTATGCTATTATCGTCCGTCGTATGGCGCAGAAACCGAATCTGGTATGCCGTCGCCATCATCGGCGTCACTGCCTTGGGCCTCGCGTCCCGCCGTTTTCCTGGACTATTTCCGGCGTTTCTGGGCAAATACCCCGGCGATGCGCTCTGGACGCTCATGGTCTTCTTGGGCTGGGGCATGGTCCTGCCGCGCGAAACGTCGCTTCGGGTAACGCTCTACGCGCTTGCCACCTCGTATTTGGTCGAACTGAGCCAGCTTTACCAAGCGCCCTGGATCAACAGCATTCGCGGCACCACGGTCGGGCACTTGGTTCTCGGGACCACCTTTTCGGTGGCCGATCTCGTTGCGTACACGGTGGGCGCCGTCGGCGGCGGACTTACCGAAACCGCCCTTCGCGCCCTCCACCAACATCGTGCCGCCACATCCGCCGGGTAGGGGTCCGATCCAACGCTGTGGCCCACCCTTCCAATCGAGCAGACTCCACAATTCGCCCTTACGCCACCTGGAGCACGCAAGGCAACCCATGGCGGAAGTTATTGAATTCGAAACCGAACGGTTACGGCTACGCCAATGGCGCCCGGCGGACCGGGAACCGTTCGCGCGGTTGAACGCCGACGAGAGGGTTATGGAGTTTTTCCCCGCCCTGCTGGATCGAGCCGCCAGCGATGCCATGGCGGATCGCCTCGAAATGCAGATAGCCGAGCGAGGCTGGGGCTTTTGGGCCGTCGATATCCTCGGCGGCGAAGATTTTATCGGGTTCGTGGGCTTGCACATCCCCGTTCCGGATATTCCCTGCTCTCCTTGCGTCGATGTTGGCTGGCGTCTCGCATTTCAGCATTGGGGCCAGGGATATGCCTCGGAAGCGGCGAGAGGTGCGCTTTACGTCGGCTTTGAATGGTTGGATTTACCCGAGATCGTCTCCTTCACCGCGCTGCAAAACCGTCGGTCGCGCGCCGTGATGGAACGCCTCCACATGCGCGAGACCACCGAAACCTTCGAACATCCAAACGTTCCGATTGGCAACCCCCTACGCAAACACTGCCTGTATCGACTGTCTCGCGAGCAGTGGCGGAGCGCGCCGGATCATCCTTCCTTGCGCTGGATTCGTGGCGGCCGTGCTTCACTAGCCCGCCATCGACCCGGAAACTCATGTTAAGCTTGGGTCATGGCAGGTATTTTCGGAGTCCAATCATGTCTCAACCCGCATCCCGCCTGACCTTCACCTTCGACGACTATCTTGAATGGGACGGCCAGTGGTGGGTGGACAGCGTCGATCCTGGCGAACCCCTCCATCTGGAAAGCATCGATTTCGAGTGCCTGCTGGAAAAGATCCACGAAGATTTGAGCGAACCGCTCGGTGTCGGGCCATTGGCGCCCGAGCGCTTGCCGGTCTGAAAGCAGTTTTCCCATGCCCCGGGATCGCGTACCAGCTCGGGCGTTCTGGCTAACGAAGCCCGGTTATGGCGAGCTTCGCAATGAGTCGGTTCCCGTTCCCGATTCCGACCAGGTGTTGGTCAGAACGCTCTATACCGGCATCAGCCGTGGCACCGAAAGCCTGGTGTTTCGCGGCGAGGTGCCGCCCAGTCAGCATCAGGCCATGCGCGCCCCGTTTCAGCAGGGCAATTTCCCGGCACCGGTGAAGTACGGTTACTGCAACGTCGGCGTGGTCGAGATCGGTCCGCCTCCGTGGCAAGGGCAAACAGTGTTTTGTTTGTATCCGCATCAAGACCGCTATGTCGTGCCGACAACGGCGGTAACCCCGGTGCCGTCACATATTCCGCCCAACCGGGCGGTGCTGGCCGCGAATCTGGAAACCGCGCTCAACGTGCTCTGGGACGCCACGCCCCGGCTGGGAGATCGGATTACGGTGATCGGTGCGGGTACGTTGGGCTGTCTGATCGCCCGACTGTCCGGTCGGCTGCCGGGTTGCCAGGTACAGTTGATGGATGTGGACAAAGGCAAGGCGGCGGTGGCCGAGCGGCTGGGGGTCCGGTTTGTCGCGCCGGACCAAGCGGAAGACGGCCAGGATTTATTGATTCACGCCAGCGGCGCGCCGGCCGGTTTGGCGACGGCGCTGAGTCTGGCTGGGTTTGAGGCTACGGTGGTGGAAGCGAGCTGGTTCGGCGTGCGGCCGGTGAGCCTGCCGCTGGGCGAGGATTTTCACGCCAAGCGGCTCAGCATTCTCGGTTCCCAGGTCGGCGGTATCGCCACCGCGCAGCGCGCCCGCTGGGATTATCGGCGCCGCATGGCTGCCGTAATGGAATTGTTGGATGATCCAGTGCTGGATGCGCTGATAAGCGGCGAAAGCCCGTTCGCCGAGTTGCCGCGCGTCATGGCCGAGCTAAGCCGTGACCCGCGCGGCGTGTTGTGCCATCGTATCGTCTATGCCGGGTAGGGACGCGCTTCTTTCTCCCCCCACCTCCATGTCCGTTCCAACGATCCGGCTACCTCGACGTTCCCAACCCAAGGTCAAACCATCATGTACACCGTCTGCGTCCGTGATCATTTCATGATTGCCCACAGTTTCCGGGGAGAAACCTTCGGTCCCGCCCGGCGGCTGCACGGCGCAACCTACGTTGTCGATTTGGAACTGCGCCGCCCTGACCTGGACCCCGATGGGGTGGTGGTGGATATCGGCAAGCTCGGCGACTGTCTGCGCGCGGTGCTGGGCGAACTGAACTACCGCAACCTTGATGAGGCGCTGGAATTCACCGGCCGCAACACCACCACCGAATTCCTGGCACGAGAGATTTTCGACCGTGTCGCGGTGCGGATCGAGGATGGACAACTGGGGTCGAATACCGCCGGACTCAGTTCCATGCGCGTTAACCTGCGCGAATCCCACGTCGCCTGGGCGGCTTACGAAGGTTCGCTGCTTTGAACGAGGTGCATTTCCTGATTCCCGGCGATCCGGATACCCGCACCGGCGGCTACCTGTACGACCGTCGGATCATGGCCGGCCTGACGGCGCTGGGCTGGCGGGTTGATCTGCACGGTCTGGATGCCTCGTTTCCGACGCCGACTCCGGCGGCGTTGCGCGCGGCCGATGCGGTGCTGGCCGCGTTACCGGAAGGGGCACTGGCGGTGATCGACGGCCTGGCGCTGGGCGCGATGCCCGAAGCCGTCGCCCCCCACCGGGAGCGGTTGCGACTGGTTGCGCTGGTCCATCATCCACTGGCGCTGGAAACCGGTCTCGACGAGACGCTGCGCCGACGGCTTTATGCTAGCGAGCGTGAGGCGTTGCGCCACGTCCGGCAGGTGATCGTCACCAGCCCCAACACGGTGCGGGCGCTGGCGAATTACGGCGTTTCGCCCGAAGGCTGCACCGTAGTCCCGCCCGGCACCGATCCCGCCCCAATCGCGCAAGGTTCGGGTAGCGAGGAATTCGCGTTGCTGTGCGCGGCCAGTCTGACCCCCCGCAAGGGCCACGCCGTGCTGTTTCGCGCCCTGGCCCAACTCAAACATCTGCCTTGGCGGTTGCGTTGCGCCGGTAGCGACGCTCTCGATTCCGCAACCGCCGCCCAGTTACGGACCTTGATCGGAGAGCTGGGACTGACGAATCGTATCGAGTGGCTGGGGGAATTGGACGCGGACGCGCTGGCGGTCCGTTACCAGCAGGCGGATGTGTTCGTGCTGCCGTCGTGGTACGAAGGTTACGGCATGGCGCTGGCCGAGGCGCTGGCCCGGGGCTTGCCGATCATCAGCACCACCGCTGGGGCGATTCCCGACACGGTGCCGGCGGACGCGGGGCTGCTGGTTCCGCCTGGCGATGCAGCAGCCCTGGCCGATGCTCTGGTGCGAGTGCTGACCGAATCGGAGTTGCGTCAGCGGCTTGCCGCCGGTGCGCGGGCGGCGCGACGGACTCTGCCCGACTGGCCGAGCGTTTGCGCCCAATTCGCCGCGACACTCGACGCGCTATCGGCCCGATGACCGGCTTTTCGGCGGACTGGCTCGCGCTCCGCGAACCCGTGGACGCAGCCGCCCGCAATCCCGAACTGACCGCCGAATTGCTGGCTTGGCGTCAGCGGCATGAGCGCTTGTCCGTGCTGGATTTGGCCAGCGGCACCGGCGCCAATGTCCGCTTTCTGGCGCCGTTGCTGGGCGGCGAACAGCACTGGCGACTGGTGGATCACGATCCCGGCCTGTTGGCGCACGGCGACAGCCTGCTGCGACGGTGGGCGACAGAGCGGGGAGTGGACTTGACTCTGGAATGGCGACTGCTGGATTTGTTCCACGATTGGGAGCGGTTGGATCTGCCGGACGTGCACCTGGTCACGGCTTCCGCCCTGCTCGATCTGGTGTCGGCGGAGTGGCTGGAACGACTCGCCCGACGCTGTTGGGAATGGCGGGCGGCTGTTTTCATCGTACTCAGCTTCGACGGAACCATCGTCTGGGAGCCTGCTCTGGCAGGCGACGAGCGCGTGCGCGAATGGGTGAGCCGCCATCAGCGCACCGACAAGGGTTTCGGTCCGGCGCTCGGACCAAATGCCGCGCCCGAAATGGCGGCCATGCTCGAACGCCTGGGCTACCGGGTAGAATTGGGGCCGAGTCCCTGGCGGCTGGGGCCGGAACAGGCCGCGATGCAAAGGGCGCTGCTGGAGGGTTGGGTCGAAGCCGTTCGGCAACTCGACCCCGAAGCGGCTGGTTGGCTGGAGGACTGGTCGGCACAGCGCTGCCGTGTGATTGGAAAGGGAAGTTCCCGGTTGCGGGTGGGACACTGGGATTTGTTCGCTTGGCTGGATGCTGTTTGACTGGATCGGGTTAGCCTCAATCCTGCAGCCGATTATCGAACGATAAACTATCCTTGGATAGTGACCTCACCACCTATCAGTTTTCAATATCGCCGGCCTCACTCGTCAGAAGGCAGTATTAACTGCTTGATTTGCCGTTGCAGGAAATCTGCTGAAACGCACTGAAACAATGGCTTAGGACAAACTGATAGGTGGTGAGGGATAGTGACAGCAAGATTCCGCTGGTTACGATCCCTCATCCATCAAAGGAACCTGTGCGATGTCCGATCTCAAATTTCACCTCCAAGGTTCGCAAACCGACGCGACGGCCGCCGCGCTGGAGACGTTCTTTTCGGAAACGTTCGGCGAAAATACCCGCCGCGAAGGCCTGCCGATGTCAGCCGTCGGGGAGACGGAAAAAACCGTCGACCCCATCGCGGTCGCTGGACTGGTTCTGAGTATCCCCGGCGCGCTGCTGGCGGCCATGGATTTGGCCGAGCGCCTCCAACTCAAGGAGAAAGTCGCGCGTCTGATTTCGCTGGCCCGCCGTGAGTGGACCGAGCACGGCACGCGCATTTGGCTCCAACGGCCGGACGCGACACCGCTGGCGTTGGACGAAGCCCAACCCGCCGATGTCCTGGACGCCGCCGAGAAAGCTCGGCAGCTTTAACCCACCAGCGGTCAATCCGCCTCGGTGACGCCATGCCCACCACTTTCCGCATCGAACCAGACCGCTTGTGCTTGTGCTGCGAGCAGGCCGGCCTGGACGAATTCCGTCCGCTGACCGCCGCCGATGAACCCCGGTTCCGTGGTTGGTCGCAGGACTACCACAACCCGCTCCAGGGATACGGGGACGAGTCGGTGCGGCTGCGGCTGGGCCGGGAACTGTACGCCTGGCTGGACGGCGACGCCGGTTGGCTGGCCCGCTTGCGGGAAGCGGCGGCGACGCCCTGGATCATCGAATTTCGCGCGCCGCGCAATCCCGGTGCCTTGGCCCGGTCGTTTCTCCAGTTGCCTTGGGAATTGCTGGCCGACGACCGGGGTTATCTGGCGGCGGATCTGGCGTTGCGCTATACCCCGGTGCGCCGACTGGGCGAGCCGACCCAGCCGGAGCAGCCTTCTCCCTGCCGGTTATCCCTGGTGTTCATGGCCGCTGCCCCCCGCGATCAGCTCCGGCTGGATTACGAGGCCGAGGAAACCGCCATTCTGGACGCGACCGAGCAGACGGGCCTGGATTTGACCGTGGAGGAAAGCGGCGCGCTGGAATGGTTGGCGGCGTGCGTGGCGCGGGAAGCGCCGGTGGATGTCCTGCATCTGTCCTGTCATGGCCGGGGCGGCGCCGAACCCGCCCTGTGTCTGGAAACGGACGAAGGTGCAACCGATTTGGCCAGCGTCGGACAATTGATCGGTGAGCTGTCCACCCATCGGCCCCGACTGCTGTTTTTATCGGCCTGTCACACGGCCGAGGGTGCCGAGATCGTGGAGGGCGCCGGGGTCGTGGATTCGCTGGCCCTGGCGCTGCTGCGGGCGGGGATGCCGGCGGTGCTGGGCTGGGATGGACCGGTGTCGGATGTGGAAGCCACAGCCTTCGCCGCGACGCTCTACCGGCAACTATCCCGCAAGGCCAGCCTGCAAGCGGCGCTCGGCGAAGCCCGTTTCGCCTTGTTGAACCGGCCAGCGGTGGAACCGCTGGCGCGGTCGCGGGACTGGCACCTGGCGCGGTTGTTCCTGGGGCCGACCGGAGGCGGTCCGTTGGTGCGGGGAGAACGCGCCCGGCATCGCAAGGGCATCGAGATCGGGCACAAGGAATTTCTGGACGCCAAGGGGCAACAGGTTCCGGTCGCCGGGCGGTTGGAATTCGTCGGGCGTCGCCGGCCGCTTCAGGACGCGCTGCGCGAGCTGCGCCGGCGCGACCATGCGGGGGTGCTGATTCATGGCATGGGCCGCCAGGGCAAATCCAGCCTGGCGGCGCGAGTGGCCAACCGGCTGGAGCACTACGAGCCGGTCGTGGTGTTCGAGCGTTACGACGCTCCAGCCATTCTGGAAGCGTTTCGGCGCGCCATCGGCAGCCGGGACGTGCGGGACGTGGTGGACGCTTATCGAGACCAGGTACGCCAGCATCCGGACGAACTGGCGGTCTGCTTGCGGGAACTGCTGGAAGGCCCCTGCCGGGAACTGGTGAAACGGGACGACGGGCGCACCACCAGCCGGCCTGTGTTGCTGGTGTTGGATGATTTGGAACGAATCCTGAAAGATCCCGGCCCCGAAGGTCTGCACCGGGTAAAGCCGGAGTGGGTGCCCGTGCTGCGGGCGGTGTTGGAGGCGTTTGTCGAAGCGGACAGCGATTCCCGCTTGCTGATCACCAGCCGATTCCGATTTACCCTGCCTCAGGATGGCCGCGATCTGGCCGATTCTCTGTTTCCTTTGCACCTGCCGCCGATGGAGGTGGCGGAGAGCCGCCAGCAGGCGGCCCGGAAAGCCCGCCCCGCCAGTCAGGCCAAGGCCGCCGCGCCAGACGAAGCCCGTACCCAGCGCTGCATCGCGCTGGCGCGAGGAAATCCCGGCTTGCAAGACCGCCTGTTTTCCCTGTCCCTGGAAGATCCGACCGCCTGCGATCAAGCGCTGACGGCAATGGAACACTATCTCGCCGGCCAGAATCCAGATCAGGAAACCGTGCGGGCGTTTTTGGAAAATCTGGCCATCGAACACTCGCTGGAACTGCTCAAGTCGAAGCCGGGCGAACGCGAACTGTTGCGGGTCGCCACTTTGTTTGATCTACCCGTGCCGCTGGCGGTGCTGGAGACCCTGGCTGCCGCTTTGGCGCTCGACGCGGGCAAGCCTTGCGGCTACCGATTGGTCGGCTTGGGTTTGTGGGACGTTTATCCCGACGTGGTTCGGTATGCGGAACCCGCCGCCGCCGTCAACGCCCTGGTGCGGCCTTTGGCGGGGAAACTGGCCGACAACGAAATTCAGGCGCTGGCCGGCGTGGCGCTGCCCAGGTTGTTTGCGTGTTGGGGCGGCGCTGATGGTGGCCGCCGTCCCTGGCCGGCGGATCACGAGCTGGCTCGCCTGGCGGTGCTGGCCGATCAACCCATTGGGCTGGAAGTCACGGCGGAGCCCGCCATCCACTGGTTGGACGATCAACTACGTTATCCCGACGCCGCCCAACTGGCCCGACAGGCGGTGGCGTGTCTGGATCAGCATCAAGTAGAGATTCCGCTCGCGTTGTTGCGGGTGGCCGGTGAAGCCTGCGTTCGAGTGGGCGATACGCCGGCGGCGCGCGGCGATTACCAGCGGGCGCTCGCACGGTTGGATGGTTTGCTGGCTCAAGGCCAAGCGCCGGATACCGAAGACCATGCTGCTTTGCTGGTCGCCCACAGCCGGCTGTTGATCCAGGATGGCGATCCGGATCAGGCGCTGGGATTTCTGGAACAAGCCAAGCAGTTGCTGAGCACCGATCAGCGCTTTCAACGCGAAAAAAGCATCGTGCTCGGCGACATCGCCCGCATCAAGGTCTCCAAGGGCGAGGTGGACGAGGCGCTCAAGCTGCATCAAGAAATGCTGACGGTGTTCCAAGCCCTGGGCGACCAGCGCTCGCGGGCGGTGACGCTGGGCGACATCGCCCGCATCAAGGTCTCCAAGGGCGAGGTGGACGAGGCGCTCAAGCTGCATCAAGACCGGCTGACGGTGTTCCAAGCCCTGGGCGACCAGCGCGAGCGGGCGGTGACGCTGGGCGACATCGCCCGCATCAAGGTCTCCAAGGGCGAGGTGGACGAGGCGCTCAAGCTGCATCAAGACCGGCTGACGGTGTTCCAAGCCCTGGGCGACCAGCGCGAGCGGGCGGTGACGCTGGGCGACATCGCCCGCATCAAGGTCTCCAAGGGCGAGGTGGACGAGGCGCTCAAGCTGCATCAAGACCGGCTGACGGTGTTCCAAGCCCTGGGCGACCAGCGCGAGCGGGCGGTGACGCTGGGCGACATCGCCCGCATCAAGGTCTCCAAGGGCGAGGTGGACGAGGCGCTCAAGCTGCATCAAGACCGGCTGACGGTGTTCCAAGCCCTGGGCGACCAGCGCTCGCGGGCGGTGACGCTGGGCGACATCGCCCGCATCAAGGTCTCCAAGGGCGAGGTGGACGAGGCGCTCAAGCTGCATCAAGACCGGCTGACGGTGTTCCAAGCCCTGGGCGACCAGCGCTCGCGGGCGGTGACGCTGGGCGACATCGCCCGCATCAAGGTCGACAAGGGCGAGGTGGACGAGGCGCTCAAGCTGCATCAAGAAATGCTGACGGTGTTCCAAGCCCTGGGCGACCAGCGCTCGCGGGCGGTGACGCTGGGCGACATCGCCCGCATCAAGGTCTCCAAGGGCGAGGTGGACGAGGCGCTCAAGCTGCATCAAGACCGGCTGACGGTGTTCCAAGCCCTGGGCGATGTGGGTGAAAAAGCGCATACCCTGTGGTCCATCGCCCAGATCGAGATTCAGAAGGAGGACTACGAGAATGCCCTGCCGCGCTTGCTGGAGTCCTACGATATCTTGCTCAAGCTGGGCCGGCTGGACGGCATCATCTTCGTGGGTTTGGACCTGGGGCGATTTCTCTGCGACATTGGCGCAAAAGAACAAGGCATGGCGGTGCTGGCGCGCTCTCGGGATGGATTCCGGCAACTGGGCCAAGAGGCGCAAGCGCGGCAGGTGCAAGCGCTGCTGGATTCGCTTTCCTCCCTGGATCAGCTAGAGAGCGGAGGCGGATAGAGCACTCCCAGATGATTTGATCGGGTCGGGCTGACGGGATTGCGCCCGTCAGCCCTCCCACACCACCGGACATGCGGTTTTCCGCATCCGGCGGTTGAGCCCAGCGGGCTTAGCCCGCGAGCACCCACGGTAGAGTGAATTACTGATGTCTACCGTGTTGCTCATTGAACCTCTTCTGACGTCTGTGCTCGCTGTCCGCCGCGACTCGATGGGCACGTGCCGCCCCTCCGCAGGAATCCACCTGCTCGGCTTGGCCCGCCGGTCCGGGAGCTGCCGCAGTTGCCGCTCCGAACCCGTGTCGCCCGTCTCCGTGCCGCTGGGAACGGATGCAGACTGTGGTCCTCTCGTGACTCTTCGGCCCTTCGCTCGACCGGCCTTTCGGCCGGTGTCCACACTACTACGGCCTCTGCTGACTCCTGGCACGCTCTCACGCGTCAGGTCTCCCCGAGTAAGAACAGATACTTTCGACCCGTGCCGCCAGGCTCTACCGGATACGTCTTTCGGTGACGGTTGGATTTCGCGTTCCCTAGCACGCTCATCGCCCGTACCCGGCCTCACTGCCTGTTCGTGTTCCTGCGGTCGTGTCTTGGCTACGCCCTTCTTTCAGCTTGGCCTCGCGGCTTCCACCTTGGGTTTCGCTACGCTTCTCGTCACTCTTCGCGGTTACCTCCTCTCAGGTAACAAGTACATGCCCATGTCGGGCACACTAGGTTGGGTTAGGCCGTAGGCCGTAACCCAACGTTTTGATCTTGTTGGGTTACGCGCTGCGCGCTAACCCAACCTACAACCTGGGATTTGTTTGCCTGGCTGAAGTAGGCTGCAAACCGGTTTTTTTCGAATCTCAACGCTATCAGCGCTCCCCGCTTGGCGCCGAGGCAGGATTGATCGCCAATCCCGCCTCGCCGAGTGCACGCTCCAACAAATCCAGCAATTGCAGCTCCAATGCCCACCGCCGAAGGTAGGGAATATCCAGAGCGTCCGCCTGTACTTTCAGCACGCCCAGAATATCCCACCATTGCTGCTCGGAAACCCCTCCTCCCAGCCGAACCCCGTGCACCCGAGTTCGACAGTTTGGCCCTCAATATCAGCACTGTTATTCAGTAAAAACAGCATCTTAACTGGCAGACCCTGGCCCTTTTGTGGTGGCACGTCTACCTCATATGATTTTGATTGACTTAGATAATCGCACTGCTAAAGTAGCGGCATGTTTGTGAAGATTACCACTTCTGGCGACCGTCGCTACGTCCAGTTGGTCGAGTCCTTTCGTGATGAGCAGGGCCGCGTCAAGAAACGCACCCTGGCGACCCTCGGGCGCTTGGATCAGGTCGACGGGGGACTCGATACCGTCATCAACGGCTTGCTCCGGATCACGGGGCGCCCCGCGGTCGGGGCGCCACCGGGGTGGCCGACCGTGACCTTTGAGTCTACCCGGACCTTTGGCGAGGTCTGGGTGCTGACGGAATTGTGGAATATCCTAGGATTTTCCGCGTTACGGGGGGTGTTTGGCAAGACCCGCCACCGCCTGGATATCGAGGCGTTGCTGCGCCTCATGGTGTTCAACCGCTTGTGCGACCCGGAATCCAAACTCGGCGTCCTGCGCTGGCTGGAAACGGTCGCCCTGCCGGGGATGGCACTGCCCAAGGTAACCCATCAGCACCTCTTACGCAGTCTGGATGCGCTGATCGATCACCAGGCGGCGGTGGCCCAGGTCGTGGCCGGGGTGCTCCGCCCGATGATCGCGCAGGAGTTGGCGGTGGTGTTCTACGATCTGACGACCATCCGCGCGGAAGGCGCCAGTACACCGACTGGGGATGTGCGCCAGTGGGGGATGGCGAAAGAAGGGCTGATCGCCCAGCAATTCCTCCTGGGTATCGTCCAGACCGTCGAGGGGTTGCCCCTCGATCATCAGGTGGTGGACGGCAATACCGCCGAGACCACCACGCTCCTGCCGACCCTGAATCGGCTCCTGACGCGCTTTCCGACCGTGCGGCGGGTGATCCTGATTGCCGACCGTGGCCTGCTCAGTCTGGACAATCTGGCGGCGCTACAAGCCATCCGCTTGGCCTCGGGGCAAGCGCTGGAGTTTATCCTGGCGGTACCGGGGCGCCGCTATGCGGAATTCGCGGACGTCTTGGCGACGTTTGCGCCCCCACCGGCCCCCACTGCGACCGCCGAGGTGATCGGTGAAGTGGCCTGGCAGGGCCTGCGCCTGGTGGTGGCCCATGACCCCGTGCGCGCTGCCCAGGAAACCCAGCGCCGCCAGGCGCAGATCCAGATGTTGACCACCCAAGCGGATCAATGGGCCGGTAAGCTGGACCGGCAAGACGCCGGCGTCCGCCAGCGGGGTCGCCAACTCTCGGACCGTGGCGCCACGGCGCGCTTCTATCAGGCGGTGAGCGAGGCGCGCTTGTCCCGCATCATCAAGGTTGATCTCAAAGGGAAACCGTTTCGTTATCAGATCGATGAGTCGGCACGCGCCCAAGCCGAACTCCTGGACGGCAAGTTATTGCTGGTCACCAATACCCCGGACCTGACCCCGCCCGAGATCGTCAGCCGCTACAAAGCGTTAGCCGATATCGAGCGGGGGTTTCGCGTCCTCAAGTCTGAGTTAGCGATCGGTCCGGTCTATCACCGGTTGCCCGACCGCATCCGTGCGCACGCTTGGCTCTGTTTTCTGGCCTTGATCCTCTACCGGGTGATGCGCCAGCGGTTGAAGACCGCCCAGATCGGTTTATCGCCAGAGCGCGCTTTGGAACGCTTGCAGCGTATCCAGTATCACCAGATCCGGTTGAACGCCACACACGCCGTGACCGGTCTCTCCACGCTTCATCATCAACAAACCGAGGTGCTGAAAGCCTTAAACATTAAAAAACCCATCGCCGCCCAACCCCTCACCCTGTTGTAGGGGCATGTTTTTTTAAGCCACCTAAGGCATTCAATGAGTTATACGGCTAACTGTCGAACTCGGGAGGGCAGTTTGTTGAGAACGATGTCCTCGGCGGAAGCCAGATAGCACTCGACTCCATCCGGTTCTTCCGCCAGGGTATCCTTGCGGCGCCGTTGCGGCACCTCTTGTTGATAGGCTCCATCTCCCGTGACAAACACATCCACCTTGAGCATGGAGTCGAGGTGAATGAGATTGAACGACCCCCCTCGACCGATGGCGCCCAAGATCGTGTCCTCGTCCGCGTAATAAACCGATTCGAGCATGGCGATCAAGGCGCCGGCTTGATGCGGTTTCAGGTCGGCGACGATATCCACGTCCAGCGTGGCGCGGGGAATGCCATAGGCGGAACTGGCCACCGAACCGCCGACGTAATGGGGCACGCCAAGTTGCTCGAACGCCTCGATCACCGGCTTCAGCGCGGTCAGGATGTTTTGTTCTGGCATTGGATATTTGCGATCAGCAGTGTTTTTCAGTGAGTTTGCCGAAACGATCTCATAGTGATTCGCGACAAACAGCGTTGCGATTTCGCATTCGTTCTTGCTGTAAATTTTCCAGTGATAAATAGAAGTATGCTATTTTGCAGAAAAACATACATCCTTAATCTTTTTTCAAAATAAGAGGCTATCGATATGGCAATAATAGAAATCACGATCCGAGATGACCATGGCAACCGCATAGAAGGTCAAGCACGGAGAACCTATCAGTTAGAATTGGGTAATCAAAGCTTTAATGCGATAGAAACGGCCGTGGGTACATTAAAAAATATCGCCTTACCTGACCTGAAGGCTGATCTTTTAAAGAAAGCCCAAGATAATTTTATAAAAAAACGGGCAATTAACGCGGAATGGTCAGAATCCGGTGACGATCAAGACCCTAGACGGTGGCTTTGAATTTAAGGTGCAACGGTTTATCCTTGATGAGGCCGGTCAAGAACGGCAAGTCGATTACTTTGAGTTAACCGACCAGTTTCAGACGGGTTATTTCAGCGACCGTCTCAAGGAGTTTGCGGCCTATTATAGTAATCGACTCAGTTACGAAGACAATGAAGAATTAATTAGTGTCTGAACGAAAACCTTTCTCGTTAAAAAATGGGTAAGGATTTTTGGATTATTTTTAGTCATTTTTTCTATTTTATCTTTTTATATCCAAATTCTTTAAACATTTTTCCTGTAGAAATAGCTTTGGATTGATAACGTTCTGCAAATTTTCATTATTGAAAAAGTAGTTATGGTTGGAGAACAAAATCTCCAGATTCATCTCAAGTTATTCGCTTTTTCTACGCTGCTTTTTTACATCGCTCCTGTTCTATATCTTGTTCTTGTTGTTGCAGGTAGCGACCCAAAATTTGCAAGTTTCGCGCCACGATGGCTAACGCCACATACCGCTTGAATGCTGGTAATTCATCATCAGGACAGCGATCCAAACCATGGACCTCTAACGCATGAATCGCCGATTCGACCGCAGCATGTTGGCATCGCCCCTCAATAAAAACAACTTCTTGTTGTCGCGCTTGATCGGTTTTCGAAAGTCGGCCCTTTTTCGGTAGAATCACGGTCTCGAGTAGATCTGATAACTCACGCTGGTTGCCAGGCGAATGAAAACCTTGGTCAAAACTACAGGATGATAATTGAGGATACCGCTGCTGCGTTTCCTGGACCATACGGACCGCTACATCCACATCGACTTCCTGTTGCATAACCCGGTGATGAAGAATAAAGCGATGTTGATCTTCAATAATGCCCACCATAACACCCAGTTCCACCGGCACCCCCGCTTTTCCTTTACTAATCCATTCGGTATAAGGTTTAAAAATTGAAAATACTTTTTCTTGATGAGGAATCTTTTTGCCTTGAATAACCCGGCGGTCAATTTGATCGATTTGTCGCCGGGCATGATTGACAAAATCCTTTATTTTCAATATCTTATCTTTATCCATTCCGTCTATTTTCTCAAGTTCTTCTAATTGGCGATGGGCGCGTTCTACTAACTCTGTAGCCCAATCGAGATAGGCTTGATGCGCGTCGATGATTTCTTTCTGACGCGACGCTTGTTTGGATTCACCTTTCGAGGTCGAGGGCTTGAGTTTTTGGAGACGACGCCATAGTTTTTTTAATTTTTTAATGCCGTCTACCCCCCCTATTGGCTCTTCGACCTGTTGGCGTCGGCATAACCGGATGAGGAGTTGAATCACTTTCCGTACCGAATCAAACAACAAACGGGTATCCGTTGGATATTCAACATTGGTTTCTACCACGAATGAATCACAACGGCCGCGGAGTGGGTCTTCCGCACCCCGGTCGGGCAACGGCTCATCGCCTAATCCTTTTTTTTTAATCAACGCATGACCGGCGTTCACCACGACTTGATTAATTTGATCAAGAATTTCAGGTGTTAATAAGCTGACATTATCTTTGAGCGTCTGTAAGTAATAACAGTCTTGATCGTCAACCACGCCATGGCCGAGAATTTGGCGAATCGTTTTATGATTATTGACTAAATTATGCAGTCGATCATAGTCACAATTCAAGTTTAACCGAAGGACTCCCAGGACTAAAATACTCCACATATCCATACCCGGTCGTCCGTTATTAAGATCGATGTCCTTAGGAAATATGCCATCTAAAATCTTGAGGGCCTGTTCGAGCAAAATCGGATTGAGAAAAATATATTGTAATCCCTTAAGCAGTTGAGGAATATCATCACGAGAATTGGCGTCTAATTGGACTTGATCTACTTGCATTTCGTCAATCGGTTTTCGGGTTTTTTGGCGCATGTTCTTTCTCGATATTAGATAAGGAACCATTTAAATTTTGAAAAAGTATAGCATGGAATTATAAATATAAACAAATCAATAAGATAAACATCGTATCAGAAATCAGAACAGGCACATAACTTCTTGATAAGCAAATGATTTAATTGATAAATATGGTTTCCGGTCAGACACTAATTAGGAAGCTAGCCGGTAGTCAGCAGATCAGCGATCAAAAAATCCACCAACTGGTGGTCGGAAAAGCCCTCGAAGTCAGTCAAGCGCTGACGGAAGAGACCCAGCGGATCCTGGGAGACCCGACCCAGCAGTTACCGCCCATCAACGAGCAAGTGAACATTTATGAGGCGACGGAAAAAGAGATTCTGTGCATGGACGATGCGATTCAAGTCAAGGGTCAGAAGGCGACGCGAGAACGAATAAAAGATCAGGAGGATCAAAAAGTTGCAGTCGATCCCCTGAATAACGAGGCGGCGGGGAACCGGGTGTGGGGGCGGACGGAGGTGGTCGTGTTGGAAAAGAAGCAGGGCGGCTTTGAGTACCTCACCGGAGTGATCGATGAGGCGGGTAACGAACCCGTGCCCTTGGCGGCCCTTGTCAAAAGTAAAGTCATCCAAGAATACGGTGACGAGCGAAAACCACTAAATATCGTCGCGATCACCGATGGAGCGAAAGACATTCGCGGCCGGTTACTCGCGATTTTTGGAGTCACGGTAGTGATTATTTTAGATTGGTTTCATCTCGGTAAAAAGGTCAAGCAGCTGATGAGTATGATTGCCCCGACCCAAGCGGACAAGGAGACGTACTTAAAGTTTATATTTTGTCAGCTATGGCAGGGTCAGACGGAAGCCGTTTTAAACTATCTAAGAACGGGGATAAAAACCAAGAATCCGGAAAAACTATCCGAACTGATCGGCTATCTAGAAAGGCATCAATCAGAGATCATTGACTACCAGCGTCGTCAGCAATCCGGTAAAGTGATTGGGAGTGGTCGAATAGAGAAATGCTGTGATCAAGTGATTGGTCATCGTCAGAAAAAAAAGGGGATGAGTTGGAGTACAATAGGGAGTAGAAGTTTGGGTATTTTGAAAGTGGCAGAGCTGAACAATCAGTGGCGGAAACTCTGGTTTTCTAACGAGGCCGCCAATGATCCAGATATAAATAGCCCTCGTCTTGTCTTAGCCCTAGCGGGTTAATCTGAATCTTATCACTGGAAAATTTACAGGAACCATTCGTTCAGTTCCGGATGAGTCCGCGACAGGGCGCGTCGCGCCAGCCGCACGACATTTCGCGACAGCGAGCGCAGACAAAACAGACGCTTGGCGATACTGGCCCGGCGCAGCAGCGCGACCTGAACCGCTTCCGCGCGGGGATGTGTATCGAGTGATTGCGTCCGCATCGTGGCCTCAACCCCGCAGCCAACAATCGAACAGCACGTCCTCGCCCATCACATAACGGCGGTGGCGGGGACGCAAACCCTGGGACAAATCCTGAATGACCGGCAGAATGATGCCCGGTCGGCCGGAGCCGATGATCAGTGGCGCCACCGTGATTTGCAGCCGGTCCAGCAGCCCCTGTTCCAGAAAGGCCGACACGGTTAAGCCGCCGCCCTCGATGAAAATGCCGAACAGCCCGCGTTCGCGCAGTCGCCGCAAGACCGCGCGCAGATTTAACCGCTGGCCATCACGGGGAACACCGATGACGCCGGCATGGCCTGGTCCGACTTGCTCGGCTAGTTCCTCGTGACAAATCAGCAACGTAGGAGCCGCCTGATCCTGAAAAATGCCGTGATCGGCGGCGAGGCGTTGGCGCGGATCGAGAATTACCCGCACCGGGTTGGGACCCGCGACCCGTCGGGTAGTCAATTGCGGATTGTCGCACTCCACGGTACCGGCGCCGACCACAATCGCGTCGCACAAAGCGCGCATCCGGTGCAGGTGGGTGAGATTTTCCGGGCCGTTCACATAGCAGGAGGCACCCTCCAACGTGGCGATGCGCCCGTCCAGACTCTGCCCCAGATGCGCCACCGTCAGCGGCCGGCCGCGACAGGCCAGCGCCATCGGCAGATACAAATCCAGCAATTCAACGGCGGTTGCGGCGACCGGAACCTTGGAGATCCAAGAAACGTCGTCGGTAACTTCGAGCAAGGTAGATCGATCATCGGCCGGAACGATGTTCGGCTGACCTTGCGCATCGAGACCCAGGCCGAGGCGGTCGGGCAACGACTCCAACAGTCGCGTTTGGCGGCGCAATTCCAGCAGCATCGACCAAGCCAGTTCTGGACCGACAGCCGGGTCAGTCGGCAGCAAGGGGAGCCGGTCTGGAGCGTTCATGGGTTGTTCTCACCCGCTTCGTCGGGAGTGCGTGATTGCAGCCGGGCATAAATATCGCCGGAGCCGCCAGCCGAACCCATGTTGTCGAGTCGGGCAAGCATCCGGTCGGTATCGAGCCATTCGCTCGACCGCAAGCGGTGGGATTCTCCAACCGACCAGTTGAATTCGTAGCGCCCGAGTTCCGCCAGATACCTCACACAGGCCCGCGCCGTTTCCAGGCAGGCGGCGATATATTCAAAAGATAGCGCCTGAATCGGTCGCGACAGTCCTTGCAACACCTCCAGTTCGTAGCCCTCGACATCGATCTTGCAGAACGCCGGCAAGCCATGGCGGGCTATCAGTTCGTCCAGAGTAGTGACGTTCACCGGCAGGCGACTATCCCAGCGCACGCGTTCGAACGCGCGGTCCTGCCGTACCGCCGCGATCCAGGCCGGCGAGAGCGTGGTCACGGTCGGCGTGCGCGGGCTGACGAACAATTCCGCCGTACCCGGCCTGGCGCCGACCGCCTGTTCGATCAGGGCGATGCGGGAATTACTTCCGAACCAGCGGCACAGCAGGGCCATGCACGCCGGCTGTGGTTCCACGGCCACGATCCGGGCGCCCAGCGGCAGCCAGGCCCGCAGCCGGCTGCCGACGTGAGCGCCGAGGTCGAAACAGAGGTCGCCCGGCCGGACGAACCGGGCGTAGAAATGCGTCAGCCGGCGCCGGCGCAACGGAATGCCGTGGTACATCAGCACCGAGCGCCATAGCCCCAACCGGCGCTCGAAGCGATCCCAGGCGTTCATACAGAAAGCCTATTGAGTTGTGGCAACGCCGACGGTTGAGCCAAATCCCCCCGCCGCTGACGCGGCGCCCCCCTTTGACAAAGGAGGGTTGGGGAGATTTCCGTCCGCGAGTCGGTCACCATTCATTTAGGAGACCTATATGAAATTGAACAGGAAGGCGGCGAGAAAGCCAGCGATGGTGGCCAGACCGACCGCCGGACCGCCATCCTCGTAGGCTTCGGGCATCATCACCGAGGATACCATGGCCAAGATGCCGCCACCGGCGATGGCCCCGACCAGGGTGAGCAGCGTCGGCGGCGCGGCGGAGAGAAACACATTGCCGAATGCGGCCGCTGTCGCCCCGGCCAGCACGAGCAAGCTCCAGAGCATGAAGATGCGCTTGGTATCGAAACCGGCCAGTTTCATCCCCACCGCGCTGCCGATGGCCTCCGGCAGGTTCGAAAGGAACACCGCCGCCAGGAAGGTGAACCGGAACGAGTCGAGCGAGACGAAGCTGGAACCGATGACCACCGACTCCGGAATCCCGTCGAGCAGCGCGCCGAGGAAGAGCGCCAGCGGGGCGCCCGCCGCGGCGTGCTTCTCCACGAGGGCCGTTTCCTCGGCGCGGGTCAACCGCTGGATGTTGGCCAGCGCGATCTTCTGCCACGCCGCCGCCTCGGACCGATCGCGCAGGGCGGCGACATTCTGCAGGATTCGCTGGGAATTCAGGATTTCGACCGCCCGACGCAGGCGGGGGGAGCAATCCAGCAGTTCGTCGAAGTGTTCCTTGGCGATTTTCAACAGCGCGATGTCGGTGATGGCCACCACGGTGGCGGTGCGCGGCGCACCGGTCAGCAGCGCGATTTCGCCGAACGACTGTCCCGCCGTCAGATAGGCCAGAGCGGTCGTCTCTGCCGCGCCATCGACCGACGGTGCATCGGCACTGTCGACCACCATGACCGTACCTTCGTCGATCAGATACAGGGCGTCGCCGGCCTCGCCGCGCCGGAAGATGGTCTCGCCGGCCAGGACCCGCACCGGCTGGACGCATAGCAGCACGTCTTCCATCTCCTCCGCCGGCAACGACCGCAGCAAATCCACCCGCGCCAACCGGGCCAGCAGGTTCGCCGACTGTTCCCGCTTCTTGCGCAGCAGGAAGAGCTTGGTGAGCGCCGGATGCCGGAGGGCGGCGCCGTAATGCTCCAACCGGCGATCCCCCAGATAGTACAGCACGCCGCCCAGCGTAAAACCCGCCGCCACCCAGAACCAACTGGCGAGGCCGCTCAGGTGGCTCTCGACCATCAACCGCTCCGCGCCCTCGAACGCCAGTTCCAGGGCGAGCGCCTGGATCAGGGCGCCGGTGCCGAAGGCCATGACGATGGCGTTGGTCCGCTGCGACGGCTTGCCGTACAGTCCGATCACTACGCCGAGCAGCAGCGAAAGCATGGCCAGCGTGGCCAGCAGGACGGCACCGAGCACTCTGGCGAGATCGACCGACATCGGCGCACGCTAATCGACCTGCGGTTCCGCAAGCCAGGCCAGCAGGAGGGTATAGGCGATTGCCACCACGGTCGGCCCCAGAAACACCCCGATCAAACCATAGGCGAGCAGGCCGCCGATCACGCCGAGGAACACCAGCGTCAGCGGCATGCTCATGCCGCGCGTGATCAACATCGGCCGAATGATGTTATCGACGCCCCCCACCACGAACAGACCCCAAACCGCCATGAACGCGGCCCAGCCGGCCTCGCCCTGCCCCCAGTACAGCCAACCCGCCACGGCCAGCAGCGGCAGGGCGGCGCCGAACTGGGCGATGGCCAGCAGGAAACACACGAAGGCGAGCAGAATCGCCAGCGGCACTCCGGCAATCAGCAGGCCGATCAGCGCCAGGCCGGCCTGAAGGAGGGCGGTCAGCACCACCCCGAGCGCCACGGCGCGGATGGCTTGCCGCGCCTGATCGCGGGCCTGGAGCGCCCGATCCCCGCCGAGGCGGTTGGCCAGACTCCGGCTCAGTTCATCCAGCGTTTCGCCATTCAGGTAAAACACCAGCGCAAACACCACGACCAGCAGAAACTGGAGAAACAATCCGCCGACCGCTCCCACCTGACCGAACAGCCAGCGTCCACTCGCCTGCACCGCCGGACCGAGCCGCGCCCGCAGGCCAGCGTCGCCGCTGGCGGCGTCCCGCCAAGTCTCCGCCAGCCGCGAACCCACCAAGGGCAGGTCCACCACCCAGGCCGGGGGTTCGTCGGGAATCTTCTCGACCGCCGCCTTGGTGTCGAGAAACAGCGTTTCGCCGTGCTCGGCGAGCGCGAAGATGCCGGCCAGCAGCGGTCCGATGACGAAACCGATCAGCACCACCGCCAGCAGCAGCCCACAAGCCGCCCGGTTCCAGCGGAAGCGGTTTTGCAGCCAGGCCAGTCCCGGCCAAACCGCGATGACGATGAACGCGCTCCACAACATGCTGGGCAGGAACGGCCGCAGAATGAAGAGCACGGCAAGCAGCAGCGAACCGACGATCAACAGCCGCAAGGCGGTCCGCACCGGCTCGGAAATGGCGGGCAGGGAATTGATGGTGCTCACGCGGCGGGTTCTCCGGTACGAGTTGATCGAGACAAGTATTATCAGATCATCGTCATTTCAGCAAAAGCGGAAACCCAATTTTCGCGTTCTTGGGCGATTTCCTGAAAAGGTTATGCCGAACCGGGCTGGGTCTCCCCCCTTTGAAAAAGGGGGGTTGGGGGGGATTTTGACCGGCGGCGTCAATCCACAGGGTGCAAATCCCCCCTTGCCCCCCTTTGCTAAAGAGGGGAACGGCTACGCTCCATTCCGCGGCCAAGCCGGTCAGTTAATTTTCGGAAATCGCCTTGAATTCGCGCGTTGTTTTGGTGGTGCTCAAACATCGCCCTCGCCCGCCGACAGGGCGGGCCGATTTTATTCAGCGATAAGCAGTCAGGGTGTAGGAGAAGGTGATGCCATCGCTGGCCGAGGCAGGCCGCTCCGCATCCTGGTTGAAGCGCACGAAAACCGCGACGTTGTCGGCGCCCTCGTAATCGGTGTACGTCTGCCAGAGCGCCACGGTGTAGGACAGGCTACTAGCGATGTCCGAGACCAGGAGCAACGCCCGGTTGGCGTAGTCCACCGAGGCATACCGGCGATAGTGGGCGGCATTCCGGTCCGACTGGACCAGCGCGAAATCCGCCACCTCACCGAAATCGAGCACCAGCGGCGGTTCGGCGGGATCGGCCGGGATGGCCAGCGCCTGCTCGCGGCGCCGGCCATCTGGGTAATACGCCACCAGCCGATCGGCATCGTGCGCCTCATCCCGCAAGTCGTTTGGAGTGGCGGTTTCGTCCTTCCAGAACATCGAGCTCAAGCCCAGGGGTCCCAGACTCGGTTCGTCGGTCACTCTCAGCGGTTGGCGCAAATAGATTTTCATGCTGACCCGCAGACTGCTGGCGGCACCGGGTTGCAAGGTCGCCGCAAACGCCGCGGCGCAAGCCTCGCCATCCACCAGCCCCAGCAGCCGGAAAGCCCGGTCGTTGATTTTCTGCAAATACAGCTTGCGGAGCTTGACGAAATCCTCGTTCGGTTCGCCCACGTTGCGCACGCCTAACCGGAACGACGTGCCGAACAACAGCGGCGAAAATCCGGCCAGCCGGCCGTAACCGTTTCCGCCCAGATGCAGCACCTGGGGCCAGCTCTCCGCGCCGTCTCGCCGGAAACCGATATCGACCGCGCTGAGGTAGCGGGCGGCGGCGGAAATTGGGTTCGGCAGCACCGGTTGAATCGCGGGATGGCGATAGTTGAAATCCTCGGCGCGATAGAGGATCGGCGCGTAAACATCTTGTTCCGGCCGATAGATCCAGAGTTCGAGCGGATCTTTCTCGAAATTGCCGCGCGGGCTCGACCGCAGCCACCAGATGCTATCATCGTGGAAGGGTTTTCCCGCCAGTTTGCCATATTCGACGAAATCAAGTCCGAGCGGGTCGCTGTTTTCGGGAGGATCGATTTCCACCACGGGCTCGGGGAGCAACGGCTCCCAGGGTATCTGGGAACGCTCGAAAGCTTGCCGGGCGAGGTCGGCGAAAGTGGGGGCGGCCACGGCATCGGTGCAAAGCACCAGCGCGCACAACAAGCCGGCGACGAAGCGGTACCAGCTGGCGACGGCCGGCCAACAGTTCCGGGCAAATCCCGGAGGGTCCGGTGAAGTTGACATGGCGGGGTCCTGTAGTGTTCGGGGTTGGTGAATGACAGGTATGAATACATCGATCCCCTTAACCCAGCCTGAACGTTTGTACCATTTTCCTTTCACACCTTTACGGTGATCCATCACGCCACTGAAACGCTTTGGCCATGCCCCGGTATTGATTTTAAAGGCTGTTTTTACGTGTATCGTAAAAGGGTCTAAACTATTCGCGCAAAGGGAAAGACCGGTGCGAACACCGACCGCCTCCATCCGCCAAAACCCTCGACGAGCGCGAGAATGAACGACCAGAAATACGATGTCATCGTGATTGGCACCGGCCCGGGAGGAGAAGGGGCCGCCATGAAAGCCGCCAAGGAGGGAAAGTCGGTGGCGGTGATCGAGAAACACCACCTGGTCGGTGGCGGCTGTACCCACTGGGGCACCATCCCGTCCAAGGCCCTGCGGCACGCCATCAACCGGATGCTGGAATTCAACACCAGTCCGGCGTTCCGCAACGCCCTCGGTTCCGCGCTGCGGCTGTCCTATCCCGATCTGCTGCGTTCCGCCGAATCGGTCATCGCCCGCCAGACCGCCATGCGCCGGGATTTCTACGAGCGCAACCGGGTCCGACTCCAGCACGGCCACGCCCGGTTTCTCGACGCCCACACCATCGAAGTGCGTTCCGGCAACAACACCGAGCCGACCCTGCTGACCGGCGACGCCTTCATCATCGCCTCCGGCTCGCATCCGTTCCGGCCGCGGGACATCGATTTCAACCACCCGCGCATCTTCGACAGCGACACCATTCTCAGCATGCCCACCACACCCCGCTCCATCGTCATCTACGGCGCGGGTGTGATCGGCTGCGAATACGCCAGCATCTTCCGCAACATGGGCTGCAAGGTGGATCTGGTGGACACCCGCTCGCAACTGCTGTCCTTCCTCGATGACGAGATCGCCCACGCGCTCAGCTATCACCTGCGCGATCAGGGCGTAATGATCCGCCACAACGAGGAATACGAGCAGGTCGAGGGCGTACCGGACGGCGTGCTGACGGATTTCAAATCCGGCAAGAAAATCAAGGCCGACGTGCTGCTGTGGGCCAACGGCCGCACCGGCAACACCCAGAACATGGGTCTGGAGCAACTGGGCATCACGCCCAACAGCCGCGGCCAGATCAAGGTGGACGACAATTACCGCACCGCTCTGCCCCACATCTACGCGGTGGGTGATGTCATCGGCTATCCCAGCCTGGCCAGCGCCGCCTACGATCAGGGCCGCTTCGCCGCCACCCATCTGGTCCATGGCACCTGTGACCATCACCTGGTGGATTACATCCCCACCGGCATCTACACTTCTCCGGAGATCAGTTCGGTCGGCCGCGCCGAACGCGAACTGACCGAGGCCCGGGTACCCTACGAGGTCGGCCACGCCTACTTCAAGAGCCTGGCACGCGCTCAGATCACCGGCCGCACTGTGGGTATGCTCAAATTGCTGTTCCACCGCGACAGTCTGGAAATCCTCGGCATTCACTGCTTCGGCGACCAGGCCGCCGAGATCGTCCACATCGGTCAGGCGATCATGGCCCAGCAGGGTGAAGCCAACAACATTCAATACTTCGTCAACACCACGTTCAATTATCCGACCATGGCCGAAGCTTACCGGGTGGCGGCGTTGAACGGTCTGAATCGGCTGGCTTAAGGAGGACTCCCGGTGGACATCACTCCGTATCTCAAACTGATGGTCGATAAGAATGCCTCCGACCTGTTCTTCCACGTCGGCGCGCCGGTGAACATCAAGATCGGCGGCGTGGTGCGCCCGATCGGCAACAAGGTGCTCGGACCGGGTCAGGTGCGCGAAATCGGCTACTCGGTCATGAAGGATGACCAGATCAAGGAATTCGAGCACGAATGGGAATTGAACTTCGCCATTCCGCTACACGGCGTCGGCCGGTTCCGCGCCAACGTGTTCAAACAGCGCGGCGAAGTGTCCATGGTGATCCGCTACATCAAGGGCGATATTCCCCAAGTGGAGGATCTGGGCCTGCCGCCCCTGTTGCGGCAAATCGTGATGGAAAAGCGGGGCCTGGTCCTGCTGGTGGGCGCCACCGGCTCCGGCAAATCCACCACGCTGGCGGCCATGATCGACCATCGCAACTCCTGCGCGCCGGGCCACATCATCACCGTCGAAGACCCGATCGAATTCACTCATCAGCACAAGAAATCGGTGGTGGCCCAGCGCGAGATCGGTATCGACACCCACACCTACGAGCACGCTCTGCGCAGCGCCATGCGCGAGGCGCCGGACGTGATCCTGGTGGGCGAGGTTCGCGCCCGCGAGGTGATGAAGTACGTGCTGACCTTCGCCGAAACCGGCCATCTGGTGCTGTCCACCCTGCACGCCAACAACGCCAACGGCGCCCTGGAGCGCATCGTCAACTTCTTCCCCGAGGATGCCCGGCCCCAGTTGCTCATGGACCTGTCGCTGAACCTGCGCGCCGTCGTCTCGCAACGACTGGTGCGCGCTCTGAGCGGCGGCCTGGTGCCGGCGGTGGAAGTGATGTTGAATACCCCCTACATCGCCGACCTGATCCAGAAAGGCAAGATCGACTACGTCAAGGACGCGATGGAACAGGCCACTGAATCGGGGATGCTGACCTTCGATCAGTCACTGTTCAAGCTGTATAAGGAAGGCAAGATTTCCCGGGAGGAAGCCATCAAGAACGCCGATTCCAAGAACAACGTCGGCTTGCAGATCCGGCTGTCCGAAGGCGCGGGAGCCGGCGGCAAGTCAGCCAACCTGGCCGACCTGACCATCCGCGACGATAACACCGATCGGGGACGGATGTTGTGACCTTCCGGTTCCGCGCGCTGGCCCGCCGCATGGCGGACATCGCGCCGTTTCATGTCATGGCGTTGCTGGCCCGCGCCAGGGAACTGGAAGCGGCGGGCCGCTCCATCGTCCACATGGAAATCGGCGAGCCTGACTTTCCGACCGCCGCACCGATCATGGCCGCCGGCCAGCGGGCGCTGGTGGAAGGCCGCACCCGCTACACCGCCGCCGCCGGCCTGCCGGAACTGCGCCAAGCGATCAGTGGGCACTATCGAGACCGCTATGGCGTCGAGGTGCCGGCTCGGCGCATTTTGATCACCCCCGGCGCCTCGGGTGCCCTGCAACTGGCGACGGGGGTTCTGGTCAATCCCGGTGACCGCGTGTTGCTGGCCGATCCCGGCTACCCCTGCAACCGGCATTTCGTGCGACTGGTGGAAGGCAAGGCGGTCGGCATTCCCGTCGGACCGGAAACCAGCTACCAACTGACCGCCGACCTGGTGGAGCGATACTGGGACGAACGGACGACGGCGGTACTGCTGGCCTCGCCGACCAATCCCACCGGTACGATCATCGCGCCTGGGGAGTTGGCGGCCATGGTTTCAACGGTCGAGGCTCGCGGTGGGCGGGTCATCATGGACGAGATCTACCACGGGCTGGTCTACGGCGCGCCGGTCCAAACCGCGCTGGCGTACTCGGACCGGGTGCTGGTGGTCAACAGTTTCAGCAAGTACTACGGTATGACCGGCTGGCGGTTGGGCTGGCTGGTGGCGCCGGACGATTGCGTCGCCGATGCCGAAAAGCTGGCGCAAAACCTGTTTCTGGCAGCATCCACCCCAGCGCAATACGCGGCGCTGGCCGCGTTCACTCCGGAAGCGCAGGCCATCTTCGAGGAACGGCGGCGGGAATTCCAGGCGCGGCGGGATTTTCTGCTGCCGGCGTTGCGCGAACTGGGTTTCCACATCCCCGTCACCCCGGACGGCGCGTTCTATCTTTACGCCGACTGCGGCCGCTTCACCGACGACAGCTACGATTTTACCCTGGGATTGCTGGAACAGATCGGAGTCGCGCTCACACCGGGTATCGATTTCGGCAACCACCTGCCGCAGCGGCACGTCCGTTTCGCCTACACCAACGCCATACCCCATCTGGCCGAAGGTGTGGAGCGGCTAAGGGGAGCGTTGCGAAGATGATACTATTTCCCAATAGATTTCCTCCTGTAAATCTTCCTGTGATAGCGAGGATTCGAACGTGGGCCAGACTGTAAGCCCGCTCCTTAACCTGTTGATCTTGCTGATGAGCGCACCATGTGCTCACCCGACCTGTGTCTTGGATCACAGGAAAATTTACAGGAGGAATATTTGTATTCTGATGTGGCATGTGTCAATAGTAAAGGATCTTTAGCGACAGGTACGCCGGGCAGGTGGCGGCGTATCCGGCCAACCATGCCTGGCGATTCCTGGCGCCTGGCCCAAATCGGGCTCACCACCTATCAGTTTTGAAAATCACCGGATTGGCTCATCAGAAGGCAGTATTAACTGTTTGATTTGCCATTGCGGGAAATCCGCTGAAATGCTTCGAAACCATGGTTTGTAGCAAACTGATAGGTGGTGAGCCGAATCGGGTTCAGGGACTCTGAAAGCCCAGCGTCTGATATACTATGTTATTGATTCCCTTAACCGGCAGCGAGGGTTGAACCCATGTCCACCGTGTTCCATCCCGCCCAGGCCATCGACTACCCCGATTCCGATGGTCAGCCCATGGCGGAAAGCGACTTTAAGCGCGAGCCTCTGATCTACGCCATCGAATCCCTGCGGATTTATTTTCAGGACCGCGCGGATGTCTACGTCTCCGGCAACATGTTCGTTTACTACGAGGAAGGCAATCCCAAGGCGGTGGTTGCCCCGGACGTGTTCGTGGTCATCGGCGCGCCCCGGCGCGACCGGTCCTCTTACAAGCTCTGGCAGGAACCCAAGGGACCGGATTTCGTGCTGGAGATCACCTCCCGCAGCACCTACGCCGAGGATCAGGGGGCCAAACGGGGCATTTACGCCCTGCTGGGCGTGCGCGAGTACTGGCAATACGACCCAACCGGAGATTACCTCAAGCCGGTGTTGCAGGGCCTGCAACTGGCGGAACGAAACTATTGGCCGCTACCGGCCAAACGGCCGCCGGATGGCGGGCTGCTGATGCACAGTACGGTGCTGGAGCTAGATTTGCGCATAGACGACGGCCGACTGCGGTTTTACGATCCGGCCACCGGACGGAAGCTGCGTAGCCATTCCGAGGCCGAATGGGCCTACCATCATGCGGAACTCGCGCGTCAGACCGCGGAACAGGCCCGCAAAAAGGCCGAGCAGGCTTGTCAGGAAGCTGCTTTGGCCCGCCAGGCGGCAGAGGCAAGGGCCGAGCATGAAGCGGCGCAGAGACAGACGTTGGAAGCGCGGCTGGCCCAACTCGAAGCGCGGCTGCGCGAGCAGGATTGATCGGCCCGGTCCTGCCCGGAAAGAGTTGCTGATTGAAGACTTCAGGTGAGCGGATCGTCCATCACACGATGCAGGTAGGGGGACGGCATCACTGGCCCAGCACCCCTTCCGCCACTGCCACATCCGCCCGCAGATGCGCCGGATCGAGCGTGCCGACCACCACGCTGCTCACGCCCGGTTCGGCGTAAATCAATTGCAGCGACGCCAGGACCGGATCGCTACCCGCTGTCTGATCGAGATGGCCGCTGAGCAGGCCCTTCTTGATCAGCACCCCCTTGCCGGCGGCCCGGGCGGCGCGGATCACCGGCAACTCCTCCCGCTGGCGCAGATTGTAGGTCACCATGACCAGATCGCAACACTCGACCGCCCGCAGTCCGCCGGCGATCGTCTTGCTGGACATCCCCACCGCCCGCACCAGCCCCGCCTGTTTGAGGTCGAGCAAGGTCGATAATACCCCTTCCCGTGCCAGAATCCCCAAATCGTCGCCGCTGGAATGGATCAGCACGGCATCCAGCGCTTCCACCCCCAGCCGCCGCAGGCTGCGCTCTACACTGGTCCGAGTGGCGACGGCGGAGAAGTCGTAATGCGAAACCCCGCCGTGGAATTCTTCGCCGACCTTGGTGACGATCACCCACTCCCGCCGGCATTGCCGCAGCAATCGGCCCAGCCGCTCCTCGCTCGTACCGTAGGCCGGCGCGGTATCCAACAGATTGATTCCTAAGTCCCAGGCCGCTTCCAGCAACGTCAAGGCGTCCCGGTCCGACGGCAACTCGAACGCCCTTGGATACTTGACCCCCTGGCTGCGGCCGAATTTGACCGTCCCCAAGCCCAGCGGACTGACCCGAAAGCCAGTCGCGCCCAACGGCCTTAGCTCCAAGCCAAATCCTCCCGATCCCAGGGATAGACCGCTACCTCCGGCCGCGGCCAGTCCGCAAGGAGCCGCAAATCCGCTGGCTTGGGCCGCAAACCGAGCGTCCGCAGGACCTGCTCCACTTGCTCGGCCAGCAACGGCGCCAGCGCCAACTTGGTCGGCCAGACCGCGATCGTTCGTCCGTCGCGGAACAGGCCGGGGCCCGTCGGCCGCGCCCCACTCGACTGTCGGGCCTCGGCCCGCTTGACGGTGAATGTGGCGAACTCCACTCGCGACCACTCCGCCCACGGCAGCAGGGCCGCCAATTCCCGCCGGGCCGCGCGAATCTGGTCCAAGCGGTCGCGCTTGACGCCGTCCTCGGCCAATCCGCCGCCGAGATACCAGATCAGCCGGCCCCCGGCGTCGTAATGGGAGGTGACGGTCAGGCGCGGCACGTCGCTGGCGCCCGCGCAATGCGCGTACAGCGGCCCGGGCAGACCGGGACCGCGCGCCAGCACCATGTGCAGGGGTCGCAGTTGCAGCGCCGCCCACTGCAAAGCAGCATTGCCCGACCCGGCGGCGAATACGGTGCAGGCCGGGCGAATCACCAGTGCTGGCCGCTCCGGATGGCGCAGGGTGATCGCGCCATCGCCGGATGGCACCGCCGGACCATGACTGAGCACGATGGCCTCCCGGTGGCGCTCGGCAAGCGCCGTCAATACCGAAGCCACTTCCACAATGGGTTCGTCCAACCGGTAAACCGTGCCGCGGAACGCGGTGTGGCGCAACGCCGGCGGGTAGTCGCTGGCGGCGGCGCCCGGCACTTTTTCCATCCGGCTGCGCATCAGCCTGCTGGCGAAAAACGCCACTAGCCGCGAAGTCGGGGCGCGGGTCGCCCAAAGATACTGATGCTCGGCCAACAGCCAGGCGCCACGCAGGTCGACCTCATCTTCGCCGTTCAGACAGCGCCGCCATAGCGCCGGCATGCCGGCGATCACCTTGGCCGATTCGCCGACCTGCCCGCGCAGGGCGTATTTCGTGCCGCCGTGAATGATGCCCTGGGAGGAAATGGTCTGGCCGGTACCCAGCCGCTCGCTTTCGATCAGCAGCACGCCATAACCACGCTGGCGCAACCGGGCTAACAGCCACAGTCCGGCGATGCCGCCACCGATGATGGCGACATCCACCCGTACAAGGGTATTCAAAGGCTTCATGGGCGGTTCAGTATCCTTGCGATGGTGCTGGTGGTCGAGCAGCCTTCGATGTAGTCCATGACCACGACTTGGCCGCCCGCCTCCCAGACGCAGCGGTTGCCGGGAATCCTGGTTGGATCGTTGTCGCCGCCCTTGACCAGATAATCCGGCTTGACCTGGCAGATCAGCCGCTCCGGGGTATCCTCGTAAAACGCCACCACCCAGTCCACCGCCGCCAGCCCGGCCAGCACCCGCATCCGCTGCGACAGCGAATGGACTGGCCGGTCCGCGCCCTTGAGCCGGCGCACGGATTCATCGTCGTTGACCGCCACGATGAGCCGACTCCCCAGCCGCTTGGCCTGTTCGAGATAAGTCACATGGCCGGCGTGTAGAATGTCGAAGCAGCCATTGGTCATGACGATGGTCTCGCCGTGGGCCTTGGCATCGGCCACCGCCTGCAACAATTGCGCCTCCTCCAGCACCCCGCGCGGCGGTTCGTCGTGCTCGTAGGCGGCACGGCGCAACTCGGACACGGTGGCGCTGGCGGCGCCCAGTTTGCCGACCACGATGCCGGCCGCCAGATTGGCCAACAGGGTGGCGCCCGGCAATGCCAGCCCGGCGGCCATGCCGGCGGCGAGCGTGGCGATAACGGTATCGCCGGCTCCGGTCACGTCGTAAACTTCCCGGGCGCGCGCCGCGAGATGCAGCGGTTCGGCGTCCTTTCGCAACAGGGTCATACCTTGCTCGCCGCGGGTAACCAGCAGCGCGTCCAGTTCCAAATTCCGGCGCAGCGCTTCGCCCTTGCCCACCAGTTCGGCCTCGTCGCGGCACGGGCCGGCGACGGCCTCGAATTCGGTCAGATTGGGCGTCAGCAGGGTCGCGCCGCGATAGCGGCCGAAGTCGCGGCCCTTGGGATCCACCAGGACCGGCCGGTCGGCGGCGCGGGCGGCGCGGATGTAGTGCTCGATATCGCGCAGCGCGCCCTTGTGGTAGTCCGATAGCACCACCACGTCGGCTTCTGACAGATGGGCGGCAAAACGGTCGTGCAGGGCCACCGGTTCGAAGCCGGGAAAGCCGTCCTCGAAATCCAGTCGCAGCAGTTGCTGGTTCCGGCTTAGCACCCGCAATTTGGTGATGGTGGCCTGGCCGGGCAGGCGAACCAGGTCGCAGGCCACGCCCAGCCGCCGTAGTTTGGTCTCCAGCACCGTGGCGGCCTCGTCGGCGCCGGCGACGCCCAGCACCCGGACCCGGCCACCCAACGTGGCGACGTTGACCGCCACGTTGGCCGCACCGCCGGGGCGTTCCTCGACTTCTTCGACCTTGACCACCGGCACCGGTGCTTCCGGCGAAATGCGCGCGGCGGGACCGTGCCAGTAGCGATCCAGCATCACGTCGCCGGCGATCAGTATCCGGACCTGTTCGAAACGGGGAATGAGCGGTTTCACGGACTGATTTTGCAATGTTTCATAATTGCCACATGATAGCATGATACGAGAATTCGGCTTATCCGATACTCTCAGCGGTTACACCCCGGCCTCAGTATTCGACATCATGAACAGCAAGGATCTCTATCTGCGGTTGTTGCGCTACGTCCGGCCGTACACCCGCGTTTTCGCGCTTTCGCTCGTCGGCACGGCGGCCGCGGCCGCCACCGAACCGCTGATTCCCGCCCTGATCAAGCCGTTGCTGGACGGTAGCTTCGTTGAAAAAGATCCATATGCCATCCGGATGATGCCACTGTTGCTGGTGGTGGTCTTCATCGTCCGCGGGATCAGCGGTTTCGTTGGCTCGCTGGCGATGGATTGGATCGCCCACCGGGTGGTGATGGATCTGCGCGATGCCCTGTTCGCCCGGCTACTCGTGCTGCCGACCCGCTATTACGACGATCACTCCGCTGGCAACCTGCTGTCCCGGCTGACCTACGACGTCAGCCAGGTGATGACCGCTACCACCCAGGCGCTGGTAGCGCTGGTCAAGGATGGGCTGTCGGTGATCGGCCTGCTGGGGTGGATGCTGTATCTGAACTGGAAATTGTCGCTGCTGGCATTCCTGATCGCCCCCGGCATCGCCTTTACCATGCGCGTGGTCAGCCGGCGACTGCGGCGACTCAGCCGGGAGTTGCAGGAACTGATGGGCGAACTGACCCACGTGATCGACGAGGTACTGCAAGGTCATAAGGTCATCAAGATCTTCGGTGGGCAGGGTTACGAGCAGGAACGCTTCCACCGGGTCAACAACCGGGTTCGCCAGTTCAACATGAAACTGGCCGCCGCCTCCGAAGGCAGCGGGCCGCTGGTGCAACTGCTGGCCATCATCGCCCTGGGCGCGATGATCTACTTTGCCTCCCTGCAGTCGGCCGCCAACCAGATTACGGTCGGCGGTTTCGTCTCGCTGTTCGGGGCGATGGCGATGCTGCTGGCCCCGATCAAGCGGCTGACCAAGGTCAACGAGCAACTGCAGCGCGGGCTGTCGGCGGCGGAAACCATCTTCGCGCTGCTGGACGAGCCACCAGAACCGGACTGCGGTACCGGCACTATCGGCCGTGCCCGCGGTCAGGTCAGCTTCCAAGCGGTCGGCCACCGTTACCGGGAAGAGGGCGCCGAGGTGATTCGCCAGTTAAACCTGGACGTGCGACCGGGCGAGACCATCGCGCTGGTCGGTCCCTCCGGCAGTGGCAAGACCACGCTGATGAGCCTGCTGCCGCGGTTCTATGAACCGGACACCGGCGATATCCGGCTGGATGGCGTGTCGATCCGCGAGTTGCGGCTGGCCGATCTGCGGGCCAACATCGCTTACGTCAGCCAGGACATCGTGCTGTTCAACGACACCGTCGCCGCCAACATCGCCTATGGGGCCGGCTTCCAGGCCAGCGAAACCGACCTGGTCCGGGCCGCCGAAAGCGCTCACGCCATGGAATTCATCCGCGAGTTGCCCCAGGGCTTCGCTACCCTGATCGGCGAGAACGGCGCGCGGCTGTCAGGCGGCCAGCGCCAGCGCCTCGCCATCGCCCGCGCCCTGCTCAAGAACGCGCCGATCCTGATCCTCGATGAGGCCACTTCGGCGCTGGACACCCAGTCCGAGCGCAAGGTCCAGCAGGCACTGGATACCCTGCGTCAAGGTCGCACCGCGTTCGTGATCGCCCACCGGTTGTCCACCATTGAGAACGCCGACCGTATCGTGGTGCTCGACAAGGGCAGCATCGCCGAGATCGGTAACCATGCCGAACTGTTGGCTCGAAAAGGGCTGTATGCAAGCTTGTACCAAATGCAGGCTCAGGACGGACAAGCAACAAAGTTGCATCATATATAAATATATTTTCAAATATGCAACAAAATCATTCTGAGTGGTCTAATCGCAAATTACAGGCTTGCAGTACGGATAATGTGTAGCAACACTGATTTTTCTAAAAAACTGGCGCCGCTATTACGCCAAGCCTTCCGGCAAGGTCTCGAAGCGGCGACCCGGGGCGATAGTCAAAATCCCTATGTCCCGAACAGCCACCTGTTCCACGCCTGGGTAGCGGGATGGGCGATGCTTGCCCGCGGTTGGTGTGATACCGACGAAATCCGGCTTCCTATCCAGCCTCATTTCCCCCTATCGGCGGCCGGATAACAACCAACCTCACGCATCCAGCCTAACGAACCACTCGAACCCCTCGAATCGGAGCCGTCCATGAACAAATCCCTCTTTTTTCTGCTGGCGGGCTATCTGCTGACGACCACGCCGGTCTGGGCCGATGGCGAATGGGATCAGGCCAGGACCGCCCACGAGCGTGGCGATTACGCCGCCGAGATCGCCATCATCCGACCGATGGCGGAAAAGGGTTATCCCTTCGCTCAATTCAACATGGGGGTGTTATACGACGAGGGCAAGGGCGTGCCGCTGGACGACAGCCAGGCGATGACCTGGTACCGGAAAGCGGCGGAACAGGGTCTGCCGCAGGCGCAGGTCAATCTGGGCATCATGTACGAGCAGGGCGAGGGCGTGCCGCCCGATTTCGTGCGGGCCTATTTCTGGTACGAGCTGGCCGAATCCCAGGGCGACGGCCAGGCGCCACAGGCCAAGCGGGATATTGCCAGGAAGATGACCCCCACCCAAATCGAGGAAGCCGAGCGGCAGGCCAAGGAATTCAAGGCCACGCATCCTTTCCCCATCCCGCCCCTGCCACTGCCCGATTCCGGCACCAAGCACGGCAACGGTTGAGCCGGGCATCCCACGCCGTCCGGTTCACGAAGCAGGATAGACGAGCAGTTGTTGGCCGGCTCTCAATACGCTATCGACGCTCAAGCGGTTCCATTGCGCCAGTTGCTGGGAAGGGACTCCATGCCGCTTGGCGATGATAGTCAGGGTTTCACCTTTCTTGACCGTGTATCTGTTGGCGGCCACCAGTCGAGTACCCGGTACATTCGCGGCCAGGTTCTGAGCCTGCTCCCAAGGCAATAACAGCTTGTATGCGCGCGGCGGCGGTTCGACGCCGGGCTTGAAACCAGGATTGAAGCGGAAAAACTCATCGGTGGGGATGCCCGTAACCGCGAGCGCGTCGGGAATCCTGACTTCGGGCGCGACATCGACCCTGAAGAGATAGGGTTGATTGCTGATGGCCGGCAGTTGCAGGCCGTACGCTTCGGGGTTGGCAACAATGCGCGACAGGGCCAGGATTCTGGGTACGTAATCCTGGGTTTCCTTGGGTAGCTTCAAGCCCCAATACGGCGACTGCGGCTTTACCTCGGCCACAACCGATACCGGCATTGCCAAGGCGATGGCGGGCTGGGTTTCCACTAGCGGGGTCGGCGGCGGCGTGCCGGCACCGGCCTTGATCGCCTCCCGCACGGCTCCCGGGCCGGCGTTGTAAGCCGCCAGCGCCAACAGCCAGTCGCCATTGAACAACGTGTTCAGGTCGCGCAGATAATCCAGCGCCGCTTCCGTCGAGTAGTGAATGTCGAACCGGCCATCATAACCATCGGCGAGCAGGAGCCCCCGTTCCTGGCCGGTGGTCGGAATGATCTGCCAGAGACCGGCAGCCTCCTTGGGGGAAACGGCGGTCGGCTCGAAAGCACTCTCCACCATGGGTACCATAACCAGATCCATGGGCAAGCCACGCCGGTCGATCTGCTCCACCAGATAGTGCAGAAAAGGCTTGGCGCGCTGTGAAAAAAGATACAGATACCCGGGGTTGCGCTTCAGATAATCAATCTGCTCCTCGATCCGGGCATGCTCCACGTCGGTCAGCGCCAACCGTCCGCGCACCCGACCCCAGAGATCCTTTCTGGCAACCACGGTCGATTTGCGTTTGTCCTTCCGGTCGGAAACGACAGGACTTCGCCCGGTTTTGAGTGTTTTAACCGGGTCCATTTTGGCGGCGACCGTCTCGATTTTCCCTGGGGCCTTGCGTTCCACGGCTTCGGCGGCTCTGCCCCGCTGCACGGGTATGATCACGCTGATTCTGGCGTCAGGACGCTTTTCGGCTTTTCCAGGATTCTTGCCTTTTCCAGATAACACAACATCCTGAGATGACGCGACAGGCTTCCGGTCCTCGGCGCTGGGAGTGCGCTGGCGATATTCGGCAGGATCGCGGGTTTGCCAGTAATCAACGAAAGACGAGTCGGATGCTGCGGATGTTGCCGCTTTCGCCAGCTCGGGAGAATCCTGCGCGCCAATCCAGGGCTGCCAGGCGCAGGCGCTCAAGGCGGAGGCGATCAATAGCGCGGTGATGGTCTCGGGGATTCGTTTCGGCATTCGTTATTTCCCGGTCATGATGAGTGATTTTGGCCGATGCCAAGGGTGGTTCCGCCGCAGGCCTCGTTCGCTTGCACCGTGTGTTGCCGGATCAAGTTACTGTCCGTCCTTTCTGAAAGTGATGCCCCTATAGTTTCGGCCGTTACCGCCGATAACCCTATCAAAGCCCGACAACATGTTCGGATTGTATATTAAGGTTTACGTGAGAAACGGCGATGATCGGCGGCAGCATTCACAGCAAGGCACTCGACAAGGCAAACAGTACCATGCGAGTGGCGAATCGATTCGGGTTGAACGGTTACTCCATCTTGTCGTACGCCATTTTCGGCCAGCACCACTCGCACGGTTGGACCTTCACTCGCAAGGGTAGCATCGAAGTCATCCGTGTTGAACCGGAAGCCCTGGAGCAATTGTACCCGGATAGGATGATTGGCAGCGACGCCAGCCTGATCTGACTCGCCCTGTCGCTCTCGTTCGACCATCGCCCGATGGTCAGGACCCCATGCCGCCGATGCCGATAACTCAAGCCGCGCCGGTGACAATCGGCCGGTTGGGATCGCGAATCCACTCGCTCCAGGAACCGGCGTACAGCCGCGAGCCGCTCAGACCAGCGGCTTCCATCGCTAGCAGGTTGTGGCAGGCGGTCACGCCGGAACCGCAACTATGAATCACCGCCGCCGGCGACCGTCCGTCCAGTACCGCCGCGAACCGCGCCCGCAGTTCGGGGACCGGCAGAAAACGGCCCTCGGGCGTCAGGTTGTCCTCGGTCGGCAGATTGACCGCACCCGGAATATGGCCGGCCACCGGATCGATGGGCTCCATCTCGCCCCGATAGCGCGCCGTTGTCCGCGCGTCCAATAGCAATGCCTCCCCCGGTAATGCCTGGATCTGCGTGGTGGTCAGCCACAACTGATTATCTGGTTGCGCCTCGAACGTCGTGGGTTGCCGGTCGGGTAATGCATCGGTCAGCGGCAAACCCGCCCGCCGCCAGGCGGGAAACCCTCCGTCCAGCACCGCGCAGGCAGCGTGTCCCAGCCAGCGCAGCAGCCACCATAACCGTGCGGCGGCCAGTATTCCACCCATGTCGTCGTAGACGACGACCTGCGTGTCGGGGTTGATGCCCCATTCTCCCAACTTGGACGCCAGTCGAACCGGATCGGGCAAGGGATGCCGGCCGGTCGCCGAGGTGATCGGGCCGGACAGATCTTCGTCCAGATGCGCGTAACGCGCGCCGGGGAGGTGGCTTTCCCGCCAAGCCCGCCGGCCGGCTTCGATGTCCATCAGGCTGAAGCGACAGTCCACGATGATCCAGTTGGGATCGTCGAGATGGGCGTGCAGGGTAGCGGTGTCGATCAGGGTGGTGTGGGTCATGGGTTCCAAGGGGACAGAAGACAAGTTAAAGACGTAACACTTCTTATATCAATGGGTTAAACGAGAATTGCTCCTTAATTCTTGAATAATCCGGGTTCCAGGCGTCTGGACGAGACCCCGAGCATGCTGCGCCCCAAGCTCGCCGCGTGCGACTGATAGGCAGGTTTCTGCCTGCCAGGCGGCTCCGCCCTCCGAGACCGCTGCGGCCCGGTCCTGCCAGGACTGTCCCGCCCGCGTCGCTCGCGTTGTCGCCGGGAAGTAACCCGGTATATGATCAGTGCAAGAGCCGACTCGCACATCACACGGCCAATCAGGCCAGCGAGGCAGAAGTGATGAAGTACGTCAACTTCCTATTCCACATTTACCAGCCTCCGACGCAGTCCCCCGAGGTGGTGGATCGGATCGTCGCGGAATGTTACCAGCCGCTGACCGAACTCTTTCTCGAGTTCTCTGACCTCCGCTTCACGCTCAACATCACCTATAGCTTGGTCGAGCTGCTCAAGGACCCGTACCCTGAGGTATTGGCGAACATTCGCAAGGCACATGCGGCAGGCACCCTGGAACTGACCGCGACCGGGGCCTATCACCCCATCTTCCCGCTGATTCCAGAGGACGAGGTCCGGCGCCAACTCCAGATCAACTTCGACGGCAACCGTCGCGATCTGACGCCTGCCTTCGCCCCCGAAGGCGTCTTCCCCCCTGAGATGGCGTTTGACGGTCACCTCGCGACTATCCTCCACGAGGAGGGCTATCGTTGGACTGTCGTCGACGACGGCATCCTCGGGTATTACGGTCGCCCTATCCCCTACGACTGGATCTACACCTTTGCCGGTATTGGGGTGTTCTTGCGCAGCAACCATTGGAGCAATCGGTTCGCAAAAGGCCATGATCGCTGGTCTCACGGCACTGACGCATTCGATGATTTGCGCCAGGGGATGCACGCCTGGATGGGCGATAACGACGGTTACCTGATCATCGCGGCGGACGGTGAGACCTTTGGCCACCACGAGAGGCGGGGCGCATCCTTCCTTCGGGACCTTTTTACTCCCTTCCGCGACCATCATGATGAAATCCGGCTCGCGCATCTCTCGTCCATCTTCGACAATCCCGCCTTCACCAGGCGCCGGGGCTTCATACCCCCCAGCTCTTGGTCCTTCGACGCGGCAGACATCGCCCATGACGACTTCTTCTCGTGGTGGAAAGCCAAGGGGAATGCGCGTCACCAGTTCCAGTGGGAACTCGTCGAGTTGGTTCTCGATCAAGTCAACCGGCAAGACAGTAATACCCCGCTGCGTCGTGAAATGGACCGCGCGCTCTATTCCTGCCCATTTTGGTGGGCATCCTTTTGGCAGTTTTGTCCCGACAGTGTTGGCGAGGTCTACAAAGGCGCCTTCCTGCTGATGGAAATCCTGCAGCGGGCCACCGCCATCAGAGAGGACCAGCCGGCCCTTGAACACGGCGAGCGCCTGCTGCGCGATCTCGTCACCCAGATCGAAATAGACCGACATCGGTGAAACGTAATCGTCATGCCCAAGATGCATGTCGCCTTCGTTCTTGAACTTTACCAGCCCCCCACCCAAGGCTTCGAGACGTTGGAGCGGATCAACAGCGAATGCTATGTGCCGCTGGTAAAGCTGTTGGTTACTGAACCCCGTCCCAGAATTACCCTTTCGGTCACCAGCTCCCTGATCAACCTACTCAACGAATGGGGTCTGGCAAAGCCAGTGTTATCTCCTGTTGCAGTTTGGTATTGCGCAGGACAACATTGAACTGGCTCACTCCGGCGCCTATCACTCGGTCTTCCCATTGCTGTCCGATAAAGAGGTACGCCGTCAGATCGAACTCGACATCGAGGCAAAACGCAAGTCCTTCCCACTCGCTAGGACTCGAGGCATCCTGCCGCCGGAACTCTGCTACCGCGACAGCCTCATTCCCGTCTTCAAACAACTAGGCTTTAACTGGACCCTGATTGACGACAAACTCATGGAGCCCCTCCAAATCCCGGTGCCCAGCCGTTCCATCTACACGGTCGACGACATGGCCATTCTGCTGCGAAGCTCCTTTTGGAGTGATCGCATACGTCAACCACGTGAAGGTAATACGCACTGGACCGGGCAGGCGTTTCTCCAAGCGATGCGGCAAGAGCTTGAGAACGTGGGACAGGATTGCTACAAAGTCATCATGCTGCCCGGAGAGACCTTCGGGCACCACATCAAGTACTTCCACGAGCTGTTTTTTCGGGACCTGCTCTATGGAATGGACGATTTCCCCGATATCCGCCTCTGTACCGTCTCCGATCTGCTGGGCAATCCAGCCTTCCCAAGGATCGAGCGAGACCATGCGGACTTCGGCTACTTCCCCGCCTCTTCGATCTCGACCTTGCTGGACGACTGGCCTCGCCAAGATCCCTATCCCCACTTTTGCTCTCACAACAACTCCATCCACGATAAGCTGTGGCAGTTGACTGATTTGATCCTAGAGGTTACCGAGCGCCTGGATTTCGATCAACCGAAGTTCCAGCGCCTGCGAAAGCTCCTCGATACGGCCTTTTACTCCGGTCAGTATTACCACGCCTCCTATTGGTTCTGGGACAAGTCCCGCGTGTACGAGGGCATCGATCAGCAGATGCGTGCCCTTTATGAGTACTGCCGGACGACTGGAGACACACAACCCCTGCGCTTGGGACAGGACCTATATACGGACCTGATGTGGGAAATCAGTCAGCGGGACGCGCATGAGCGTTTCCAGGACAGGAGCAACCCAAAAGCTGGCCAGGATTGACCGCCAAAGGCGCTTAGGACTGGAGGCTGGACAAGTGGCTATCCCAAACGAGACCGCAGATGACTCCCCGCACAACCTCTGGGCTGCTGCTGTCGGTCAGCTCGACCAGGGGGACTATCTCAATGCCCTGTGGGAATTCCTAAAAATCGAATTGAGCGGACTGGTGTTCGTGGATCGCCGCTCCTTTGCCCCCAGCTTAAAGCAGATTGGCGCCTTCGACGTTGACAGGGACGACAAAGATGAACTGCTGCTCCTTAAGAGTGACGGCCACTTTGTCGTCGACCAACTCGACCCTGACTCTCCCTGTCTGTATCTGCATCGAGACAATACCAATGCTCTTCGCCTCGCCTTCTGTACGCTTTCCCGCGACCGGGTAAACGGGAACCCCCGGTTTCTGGTGGCCGAGCAAACCGATTACGGCTCCAGCAAATTACGTGAGTATCGCGTGGATGGCCACGGGCGGAGTTTCAATATCGTCACATTGTTCGCGTTTACGGTAAGTGACACGCCTTTGGAAGGGGTTGTGGCATTTCAGTCGAAGGTCTTTGCAGCAACCGCGAATAAACAGATCCTCCAGTACAACGAATTGATACTGCGGCGTGAGGGACAACCCTACTCAAATCCGCTGAGCTTGCGCAAGTTGGTCACCAGTGTCGGATCGCCCTACATAGTGGGTATCGGTCGGGAAGCCGGGCTATGCAAGTACAGTATCGACAGTGCCGGCCTGACGGCCAAACAATTCGCAGGTGATCGACAGTTTGCCGGCGGTGTCATTGCGGATATTCGCGATATCGGCTTGCCGGACATCGTCGCATTTACGAGGGGTGGGTCGATCTTCGTCTTCGACTCCGAGACCCTGGATGAGATTTATCGCTACCGAGTCCCCGACGAGGCATTGGACCTTTGCTGCTTCGACATCGCACCTGAAGGCCGGGTCGCGCTGTTGGTTGGCGGGGCCGCGAACAGAGTCTATGTCCTCGCCCTAAACGAGGCCCGTGAGCTGGCCATAATTCAGACCTGGGATTTACCCCACCGGGTGAAGCATCTGGCGCCGATGCACCGAGACTACGGCGTCGGCAACGAAAAAGCGTTGGCGATTGGGCTGGAGACCGATAAGGTGCTCATCGCGGCCTTTCCCACCCATCGGGAGATCAGTATGCGGGTCAACCAAGCCTTGAGAGGGCTTCGTACCAAACGGTACGCCTGGGCAAAAGGGCTTCTGCAACACCCGATTGTACTGACCTTCGCCCTGACGACGATGACTAAGGATCTGAGAAGCGAGGATATCGAGAAACTCCTTCGCATAGCAGAGCGGTTCCTTCGCAGAGGACAATGGGAGACTCCCTTACTCCTCGCTGTCCTTCCGCGACTGAAGACGTTCCTGACGCGTTTTTTGGAGTCGAGCGGCCTGTTGGAGCAGGTATTCAAACTCCTCGAACTTGTGACAAATCAAGCACAAAACCTTGTGGTTTGCGAGGCGGCTTGCTCCGCGCTGAATGAAATCGTGCGCGAGCCTGGGCTGGGGACCGAGCGGGCACAGCATCTGCTGCTAGCCGCTCAGCGGCATCGGGATCTCCTCATGATCTCGAGGCCGAGGCGGCAGGAGCACGTTCAGAGGCTCCTGTCCGAAGAAAATCTCGACGAGGCAAACAGACAGATCGAAATTCTGGCCTATCAGAGATTGGACCTCCTACAGACCCTCATCTTGCCTGGGCCAGTGTGGTACCTCGGTTACCACGCCGACGAGCGACAACTAGTCTACATTACGGTCGACGGCAATCTGGGAATCCTGGACCCAGACCTCCAGCCGGTCGCACGCTCATTTTCAGGAGTGTCGGCCATCCTCTGCCTCGCCTCGTCGCCCTCAGGTCCCACAAGATATCTCGTTTTCAAGGAGATGGACGCCGTCATCCTGGAGGGTGCAGAACACAAGGTGGTCTCACAGTTCGCCTATTCAGGACCGGCCCGAACGGCCTGTCTTGCCAGGGATCAGGGCACGCCGATCTGGGTAGTGGGAACTGACGACTACATTGCTCTGGGTGATCAGAGTGGCGAGAGAGACAGGATTCCAGTCGAGCATCCCATTGCAGCGGTCTTGACCCTCGAAGGTGTCGCCGGTACCCCAATCTATGCGATTTCTGTTACCGGGCAGGTTTATCAGGTTATTTACGAATCCCCCGCCAGTGGTGCGCGGCGGTCACTACGGCTGGACTTAGCCTACGACATTGGCGGCAACATCAACGTTCAAGACGCAGCGAGAGGGGGCCGTGATAACCTCATCGTAGCTGGCACGCGGGAAATCGTATTGCTCGCGGGGCTGGCCCATCGTCTCTGGCAACAAATCGCAAAGATAAAGATCCAGGGCTCACCGATCTGCGTTGCCCCAATCCCCGACCCTGAGCAGTACGGCGCCTGGTGGGTCGTTGGTACCCGGGAGGGGGGTCTCCACTTCTTTGATTCGAAGTTGGTAGAGCAACGAGCAATCTTTCGCGACCACATCCCCATTGTCATTTGCTGCACGCCGGACCAGGGTTCCGGCTGCCATGTCTATGTCGGATGTACCGGCAGCAATATCAGATCCTTTAGCCTCCTGAGCAATGAGGATATCGAGAAGGTCCGTCAACTCTGCGACCCCCGCTGGCAAGAGAAATGGCAGGAACTCTGTTGGGAGGCTCAATTGGCCCTGATCTGCCTTGCCGCCCAAGGGAGGGACGCCAAGATCTCCCTCGCCGAGATCTACGAGCGGCTCGACTCGCGGATTCGTTCCCTGACCCCGGTCAATAGCATTCTCAACGGCTTACGTACCCTGGTGGAGGCGAAACTTGTCCGCGTCGAGGGAGATTCCCTGTACTATTTTGCGGCTGATGCATTCAGGAATTGGGTTGCCGCAAGGCACCCCGATCCCTTCTCCGTTTTGCGAGCCTTTTCTGAACCGATCGTAGAGCGCTGGTCACTTACCGACTTGGCGCAAATCCAGGACGCCGCGGTGGCAGCACATACCCCGCAGTGGGTGAGCGAAACCTTCGGCCTCGACCCGGAGATTTGGCAACGTGCCGTTTCCCTATCCCGCTATCGACGGGCACTCGCCGCGGACTCACCGACCTCCAATGAGCCGAGAGTCTTGGCCTATCTCCATGCCCTTGGCGAGCTGGTTGGATGTATCGCCAAGAGCGATGTGCAGCCCAGCGGCGGCAAATCCTTCCATTGCTCCCTGACGGTTCCGGGAGTCGCCTTTCAAGGTTTCGATCATATTCTGACGGTGTTCGTCGCTCAGCACGATCTCGATGGCCTGTCGGAGGCTATCTCTGAACTGGTCCGGTTGGGTCAGTCTCGGGTCCGTATTGCCCTGATCGTCACCACCGAGAGTATCGATCTGATTAGGTCGGTGTTGCGCGAAAGCTTTTTCGCCATTGCGGTCATGGACGATGGCGCGCTGAAGCGCGTCGCGCTCTCCCCTCGCCCCAAGGAGAGCTTCCTCGACCACCTGATCGGCCAAATCGACATTCCCTCCCTATCCCCGTTTCAGATCGCCGGTCCGGTCCGCGACAGTTTCTACGGTCGTGAGGTTGAGCGGAGCAGGATACGAGGCTCACTTCTGCGGCCGGGAGCAAGGAGTTTCGCCGTGATCGGCCCAAGGCGGATCGGCAAGACCTCGCTGCTGTTGAGGGTCCAGGACGAGATCGGCGCAACCGCCAGTTTTGAGCCCCTGTACCTCGATCTGTCACCCTATGGTGAGGACATCGATCAGGTTCTCAATCGCGTCATGCAGAGGATTGGCGCGGAGTCTGAAGGTGGAGGAATCGCCGGCTTCCTCGATGCCGTAGCACGCCGTCAATCCGCGACCCGGAAACGACTGGTGCTGTTGCTGGATGAGGTTGATGCCTTCCTCGCGGCCGACACGCACAATGGATACCGCTTCTTCAATACCCTACGGGCGCTCGTCAACGAGGTCGGGGTAAAACTGGTGGTGGCGGGCTACAAAGTGTTGTATGCCGAGATGAGCAACGGTGATTCTCCATTGTTCAACCTGCTGGAACGGGTCGAGTTGGGGCGCCTGGAGGCAGGCGCCGCCCACGATCTGGTGGCACATTCCTTGGCTCACGTCTACGCCATCGACGGGAGCCAAATTAACCGAATCCTGGAAAAGACCGGCCGTTATCCGAATTTCATCCAGTTCTTCTGCTCATTATTGATCAAGCGCAAGGCAAAGCAGCATGACCGCATAATCCTCCCAGCCGACATCGACGGTGTTTTGCAGGATCATGGACTGTACCAACACATGGTCCAAGTCTACCTATGGAACCTCGACGAGTTGACAGACGCCGTACTATTTTTGTTGGTCGCAAACTATGATCCTTCTCGGGATGCCTTTGTCCTTAGTCGGGACCGCTTGGACGAAAGCTCCAAGACACCGTATGCTAAAAAACTTCATTCGAAGCTTTGCTTCTCCCGTCAGTTTACTCCCTACGACTTGCATCGATTCCTGGAACTCCACGGTTTTGATCTAAACCCCAAGGAACTCGAAGATTTGATCAGCCAACTGGTACTCGCGTCAATACTCTGCGCCATCCCCGAGGGGAAGGAATACACGTTCACCCTTCTTGATCTTCCGCTCATCCTCAAACGACATCAAGAAGTCGAAGAGATCGCTACAAGTTATGTGGAGAAGTTGGACATGCTTAAGACTAAATGGCGTCTACGAACCAATAGAGATGTTCCCAAGTAATTTTCTTGATTATTTTCAATTTGTTAAGAAGCAGCTATAAATAATTCTTTATGTTTATCAAGGAGTTGGTTTTAATTTTTTGGCTCTTTGGGAATTGCCGGGGCATAAATTCTGTTTAAAAACAGAATGTTGTCGATCATCAATCACTTTTTATGCCTCAATAAATTCGGAGTAAATTTCGGTAACTCTATGATTTTTGGTGGGCATACAAAGAATATCCACAAAGGTCCAGATAAAGATGTTGGAAAAGATGCCCGATATTTTTCAAACCATAGCACCGTCGCTTAATGACTTTGATCTTGTTATTAAGCCCCTCAACAAATCCACTGGTCAGTCGATCTAAAAAATAATTGACAACTTCATTTTTATAGGTTTCCAACGTCTTTAAGAAAGTATCAAAGCAACGGACTGAACTCTTTTTAACTCGGTTCATCCATCCCGTGATCCGCTGCTTCCCACGACGGCGATTTAGGTCACTATCCAACAGAGCCGTTAACTCGTTTTTTAACTGATAAGCTTGTTGTAAAAGTGGTGAATACTGGAATAACTGGTCTAACGTTTCTTGGTCTTTTGGTGTTAAATCATCCAGCCGTTTACGCAAAATCCACAGCACGCCTTCCAGCTCTTGATACTGCTCTTTTGGTAAGGTCTTCCGCAGGCGTGCCAACTCTTTTTTGCGTAACTCATCCAGCCCCTTTCCATATAACTTAGCCACATGAAATCGATCGACGATGATCTGGACCTTTTTCCCAAAAACTTCTTTCGCGGCATTGATAAAGCCGACGTACATATCCGAACAAACGAAACCCACTTGTTTGCGTAACCTCTTGGGAATACTCATGAAAAATTCCTTGACGGTCTCTTTCTTCCGATCGGCCAACATCCCCAGAATCACCGTTTCGTCACCCATACGACCCGTCACAATCGTCACAAAATCTTGGTGTCCTTTTTTTAAAGAGATTTCATCAATCCCAATAATTTTCAGATTTTTAATCGCCTGCCAATCCACTTCCTTCGCAATATGGCGATCAATAATTCCGCGCACTGTTTCGTAGCCGATTCCCTCTTTAATGCTCACATCCCACACGGTACTATTCACACAAGCTAGCAATATATGATGCTCGAAGGCTTTCGTACAGCGACTTCGAGCGTCATACCAAGTCGCCCTTTGCGTGGTCGTCGGCTGCCCTTGGCATCGTTGACATTGATACCGTGGTGGACGAAGACGCAGTTCAACCTGCCGACCGAACAGCGCTAAATGTCTTAGCGTAATGAACTCACCATGTCCATAAAAATGATCGATAAAATGACCGCACTGATGACAACGCGTTCCGCGCTCTGTACTATGGATCGTGACCCGATAATTCCCTTCTCGATCAATTTCCACCTCATCGACTTCAATATTAGGAAGATCCAAAAGCACATTAAAAGCGCTCTTCAACTCGTCTAATGACTTATCCGTCATGGAATTCTCACTTGATGTTGGCAACTAATTGATAGTATTATACTTTGCAACCCCTTGAAATACCAGAGAGCCAATTTTTTCAATCAGCCACACTTCAAATTCTCGCTATCAAGTTCTGGAACCACCTCAAGAAAATATGGTTGATCAGGTTATTTTAATGGTTGCTGGTCTATTAGACCTCAAAAATGACTATACCATTCAAAAGGTTATTAAAATTATTTGGGAACAAGTCTAATTACCATCGAGAAGGGCCTAGCCATGACTAACCCGTTCCATCACCTTGGAGTTATCCAAGTTAATAAAGCAGTCCAAAGGGAGCCTGCCATTGCCGACGTTATTAAGCACATATTGCGGCAGGAATACGTCTCGGTTCTAGCTCCTCCACAATCAGGAAAGACTACTTTTATTGTATTATTAGCGTCTCGTCTTAAGCGGGAAAGGAAAAAGATATGCCATGTGGACTTTGAAGGCGTTAAAGAGCCCTTTTCGCTCGGCTCAGTATTTGAGGATGCGATGAGGCGAAGAACTGGAAAAGCTCCAGAGGATTCTCGGGAAGGTGGAAACGCTAAGGAGAACCTGGTGGAGTGGCTCGCAAACGAGCGCGGCACAATTGTCTTCCTAATAGATGAGCTACCGAGCGATGTGCATGCAGCCAATCTTTTGCTTGGTTCGATCCGAGCCTACTATAATGCAACCAAGGCAAGCCATCACGACGCAGACATCATGCATCTATTCGTCTTCGCCGGCTCTGTGGACCTTGCATACCTCACCGTCCTTGATGGATCGCGCGTGTCGCCATTCAACATCGCACAGGAGTTCTATCTACCCGACTTTACACTCGAAGAAACCCGAGGTCTGATCCTAAAGCTCGTCGCCAACCAAGATAATGCAGCAGTCTTCGATCTGCCAACGATTGAACAGATTTATGAACTGACTTCCGGACATCCCTATCTCACCCAGTACCTTTGCTATCGCATTTACGACGCGCCGCAGGACCGCGATGAGATACTGGCAGGACCCGAAAATGCGATCAGGCTTTGCGGGATTGAGGACTCGGTCAACGTGCAGAGTATGGTCGATAGCCTTTGGTCTGGGAAGGACACCCAGGAAGAACTCAGATTGCTACGCTTTGTCCTGGAGGGAAGGAGCGTGAGATTTATGCCCAGCGTTCGTGAGCTGAAGAATCTGCAGTTGCAGGGGTGCATCAAGAATAATGAGGGCTGGTGTGCAATTCGTAATCCTATCTACGAAGTGATATTCAAACATCGTTTCAGCATGCAGGATGTTGTCGGCATGGGTCTGTCTGGTGCGACCGAGACAAGTGGCAGCCCTAATGTGATCCCAGACCGCAACACCCGCTCTGCCAGGATCGGCCAGTTCTACGGTATAATTCAAATTGAGATCAGAGGGGACGAAGGTAAAGTTCCATTTCAAACCTCGGCTAAGAAGCAGATAAAGGATGGGTTTTTCACCGTGCACTGGGCTCAGGACTATACGCTTGTATTCAAACTCATCGAATTAGCTGAGGCGGAAAAAAGCTCGCCTAAGTTGCCGGAGACAGAAGAATTCGTTGAAGATTTGGTAGTGGAGGGTGCTGATCTTTCAAGCCAGTGGGTTCGGTATTCGGTGGTACCGGAATCTTTTGCAATTGAATTTTCTGCTGGTGAAGTCGGGCAGACTTTTGCTCCGCGACAGCAGGGTGAACTTATAAGCGGTGAATACTTATTTCGGTTTCGTACTCCATTACCGGCAGAACTCAGTTCAACCGCCCCTTCACAAGAGCCTCGTGATGAAGAGGCACATATTTACTTGAGTCTCTACCAAGAGACCGCCTTAGTTCAAGTGACTGCTATAAAATTATTGTTGGTTCCTTAAGCCCGATCTAATCAGATAACCGAGTCAAGACATAATGGTAGAAGGTAGAGGATGGAAACGCCCATAACTTTCATGCTCAGATCCCAGTCTTCAGGCCATATCTTGGAAGTAAGGGTACGTAGTGAAGCGATCAAAAGCTTTGCATTGTCAGACGATGACCTAAAAGAGATTCGGATAAAGCACCGAGACCGCGTCGGTAAGGTAGCGGAAGAACTACACAAGCTTGCAGAGTCGAACGGTGATGACCTTCGTATTAATCCTATCAACCGAGTGATTGATCCTCTCCAAGATTTAGCGAAATTCAGTGAGTACTTTCTTTCCACGGTCTTCGACGCGAAGTCACGCACGAGGCTGCTCAATGAGCTTAGGGCTTTAAGGCATGAGCGTGCCAATTGCTTGTTGGCTCTAGATGAACCGCTTGCAGCAATTGATTACCGCGCTGAGGTAAACCGCTTTGTACCTATTGAGCATCTTTTTTTTCTGCCGCAAGGTGAGCTTCGGTCCAAAAGGCCATTGATTATGTCTGATGTGATTACTTGGCTTAGTGGATTTCTCGGCTTTGCATTCAATGTTCGTCGTATTCCGGGCATCTCAGAAATTCCGGGGGCTCAAGGTTTGGTAAATATCTGCTCCCAGAGTGATCATAGAATCGGTATACGGCTATACCCGCTCGACAGACTCACCTATGTGCCTCAGGAGTGTGCCTTCTTGGCTGAGCGAAATGCCCATGCATTTCAAACGGAGGTCTGTTCCTTCGAGGCGGATCCAAGGGACACAGTCGCGAGCATTGCCCAAGGTCTTGGTTGCTTTGCCGGTCCCCCTGTACATCATTTTGCCTGCCATTTCAATGCCGGCTCGAATAGCTCGATTGAGTTAGGGTGGCACCTTAGTAATAACCAGGCTACGCACGAAATCATGATTGACGATTTGGTGAGCACCGAGTTGGTTGAAGAAAGGGCAGAGTATTGGTTTGCTTTTGTAAATGCGTGTGAGAGTGGTATCACGACGACTCTCGACCTCGGTGGCTTGGTGCGTCATCTATTCCAGAAATATGGGGTGACCTGCTTTATCGGTCCAGAACACAAGGTGCGGGATCGCCTCGCGCTAGAGTTCTCACGGGTTCTTTATGCCAATTGGCTATTGCACCGGGATATCAGCATCGCAGTTTTTAAGACACGCTGGTTTCTTGCAAAGAAATACAACAATCCTACGGGTTTGTTCTACGCTTTCTTTTCAAAAAAATATCTTCGCCTTCCGGGCATCCGCCAATGTGCATTCTTGTAAAGGGATGCAATTGTTTTCAGGAGTTGATTTATGCTTTCAAAGTGGCTGTTCATGGTCTACATGGCGGGGGATAACGGGAAGTTGTTTCCGGACTGTCAGCGCTTTTTCGCGGACCTAAGTGGAGAGGGATGGTCTGACCTTGCGGAAATGACCTCGGTCGGTTCAACGGACGGGGTCAAGGTGGTTGCCCAGTTCGATACACTGGATTCGCGAGAGACTACCCCACGTTTCTTGGTCCATGGACCAGACAGAGGGCTTGAACGGGTTGGGGAGGTTCCCTCTGTCAATACCGGAGACCCGCGGAACCTGACTGACTTCGTTGTTTGGGCGGCGACCGCGTATCCCGCCGAACGAGTGGCCTTGATCCTTTGGAATCACGGCACGGGTTGGGACGAAACGGACATCTATGCACGCTACCGGGATGTCGAAGGAAGGGTGCGCGGGGATCGAGCGCGCGGAATCGGCCCGCGTCGGCGGCTGGGGCGGCTGCTTTTCCTCAGTAGTGCTGCCCAGATCATGAGGATAGAGGACGATGACACCCGCGCGATCTGCTACGACGATTCCTCGATGGACTTTCTGGACAATGCGGACTTGGACTCGGCCCTCGGCGCGGCGGTCCTTCGGACGGGGCGGAGACTTGACGTGGTCGGCATGGATGCCTGTCTGATGGGCATGGCCGAAGTCGCCTATGCCGTTCGCCCCCATGCGGATTTCATGATTGCTTCCCAGGAGGTCGAGGCGGCGGATGGGTGGCCCTATGCCAGGATTTTGGGTCCGCTCGTCGCCAGCCCCGAGATGGACCCGGCATCGCTCAGTCGTCTGATCGTCACGGAGTTTGGAAATCGTTACGGGTCCGCCACTCGCTCGGGTGGTAGCGGGACCCTGTCCGCGCTGAATCTTGACCGTATGGACCAGGTTTTCGAGGCGCTTGGCACTCTGGCGGTTGCCTTCGGCGAGACTCTCCCCAAGGATTTCAACCTCGAGCGGGGTCTGAATTGGGCGCGACAGGAGGCTCAGCGATTCGCCGACGGCGACTCGGTGGACCTGGCCCATCTGCTGGAGCGGGTTTCCCGCTACTACTGTGGGACACTGTCTGCCCGAGTCGACGAGGTCCGCGGTCTCTTGTTGGGCCAGGGTATCGAGCGGAACTGGAGCGGATCCCAACGGAGGAACGCCAACGGGCTCTCCATCTACTGCCCTGGAACCGGATTCTCGCCTTTTTATGACCGGCAGGCATTCGCGCAGACTGGCTGGAACCGTGTGGTCCGCACGCTGAATCGAGTGAACGTATAAGGGACTGAACGGTTACGCCAGGGTCCTCCAACCGACCAGGGTAGCCCACCGCTCGGAATTCAAGGCGCCGACGCTAACCATTCCAGCCGCGTTTGCCCAGCATCGCCGACGCGCAGCCACCTCAGCAGTTCGGGCAGCAACCGGTTCAGCGTTTCATCCAGCCGCCACGGCGGATTGACGACGATCATGCCGCAACCGTGCAAGCCTGGGGGACCGTCGTAAGGATACAAACCCAGTTCCGCGCATAGAATCGCGGGAATGCCCGACTCCCGCAAGGTCTGCTGAAACCGCAGGCTGGGCGCGCGATCGAGGATCGGGTACCAGACAGCGACGATACCGCCCGCCCAGCGACGGTGAATGAACCGGATCGCCTCGACCAGCCGGTCGAATTCACTCTTGAGTTCGTAAGCCGGGTCCAGCAATACCAATCCACGCCGTTCGGGAGGCGGCAGAAATGCTTTGAGTAAGGCGTAACCGTCGGCATGGTGGACCGCCACCCGCCGGTCGGCGGTGAATTCGGCCTTGAGCAGTGCATAGTCGGCGGGATGGAGTTCGGTTAAAACCAGTCGGTCGTCCGGCCGCAGCAGATCGTGGGCGATACGCGGCGAACCGGGATACCAGCGCAGCGCCCCGTCCGGATTCAGCGCCCGAACCCGATCCAGATACTCGCCGAGTTCCGGACTCAGCTCTGGTTGGTCCCACAGCCGGCCGATGCCGTCCGCGAACTCGCGATTCTTCCGGGCCGGCACCGAATCCAAACCGTAACGGCCAGCCCCAGCGTGGGTGTCGAGCACGCAGAACGGTTTGTCCTTGCGCTGCAAGGCACGGATGAGTTGCGCCAGCAGGACGTGCTTGAACACATCGGCAAAGTTGCCCGCATGGAAAGCGTGGCGGTAACTCAGCATCGATGGTTAATGGGGTGGACTGGACGACAGCCGGTCAGGCGGCATATTGTCGAAGACGTACGGGGCGCCGGCGCGCGCCCCAAGTCCCGGGTTGGGGCTCGAACACCCCGGCGCACGGCGTGCCACAGGACTTGCAGCGGCCATCGGCGGTCAGATTCCAGACCCCGAGCGTGTACCAGTCGCGACCGATCAGCTTCTGGCCACACTGATGGCAGTAGGTACTGTCGCCCTTCTCGTCGTGAACGTTACCCGTGTAGGCGTAATGGATACCGTTCTTCATGGCGATCCGCCGCGCCCGGCTCAAGGTCGAGGGCGGCGTCGGCGAGTGGTTCATCATCTTCCAGTCCGGATGAAAGGCGGTGAAGTGGATCGGCACCTCCGGTCCCAGGTTTTCCACCACCCACTGGGTCAGCGCCTCCAGTTCCGCGTCGGAATCGTTTTCGCCGGGGATCAGCAGAGTGGTGATCTCGAACCAGACGCTGGTTTCCCGCTTCAGGTACACCAGGGTATCCAGCACCGGTTGCAGGTGGCCACCGCAAATCTTCCAGTAAAAATCCTCGGTGAAGGCTTTTAGGTCGACATTGGCGGCATCCATGTACTGATAAAACTCCCGGCGCGGCTCGTCGCACATGTAGCCGGCGGTGACCGCCACCGACTTGATGCCGTACTCCCGGCAGGCGATGGCGGTATCGATGGCGTATTCCATGAAGATGACCGGGTCGTTGTAGGTATAGGCCACGCTGCGGCAACCCAGCTCATGGGCCACCCGGGCCAGCTTGTCCGGCGAGGCGTCATCGGCCAGGGTATCCATCTCGCGGGACTTGCTCATGTCCCAGTTCTGGCAGAACTTGCAGGCCAGATTGCAGCCGGCGGTGCCGAACGACAGTACCGGCGTGCCAGGCAGGAAATGATTGAGCGGTTTTTTCTCGATCGGATCGATGCAGAAGCCGCTGGAACGGCCGTAGCTGGTCAGCACGATCTTGCCGTCATGCCGGCCGCGCACGAAGCACAATCCCTGCTGGCCCTCGTGCAGCTTGCAATAGCGCGGGCAGACATCGCACTGAACGCGGCCATCATCGAGGACGTGCCAGTATTTGGTGGGAAAAAATTCGGTGGTTATGGTATTCATGATGGCCTCCTTCACAAAGGCTCTCGTCGTTTTTCGATCAGCGTTGCCACTGGTTACCGTAATATTTATATTGCTATTCGACCATCACCGGACGAATTTTGCGCCCTATACTCTAAATCATCGGCGTTGGCAAACTTATCGGGAGGGCGTTATGCATACTGTACGCACACCCGCCGTGGCGGGGCTGTTCTATCCGGCCGATACCGTCGAACTGCACGCCCAGGTGCGGCAATTTCTGAATCAAATCGAACCGCCGGTCGGGTTGCCACCCAAGGCGATCATCGCTCCACACGCCGGCTATATCTATTCCGGCCCGATCGCCGCTTCGGCCTATGCGCGGCTGAAAGCGGTGCGGGACACCATTACCCGTGTCGTGCTGCTGGGACCCAGCCACCGGGTAGGTTTTCGGGGCATTGCGGTCAGCGGGATGGCAGCTTTCGACACACCGCTGGGTCGGATTCCTGTGGACCAGGAAGCGGTGGAGTTGGCCCAACATTTGCCAGGAGTAGGGTTCCTGGAGCAGGCCCACGCTCAGGAACACAGCCTGGAGGTGCATTTGCCGTTCCTGCAAGAGGTGTTGCGCGATTTCAAACTGGTGCCACTGGTCGTCGGCGATGCCCGCCCCGCCGAGGTCGGCGCGGTTCTGGAAGCGCTCTGGGGCGGACCGGAAACCCTGATCGTGGTCAGTTCCGATCTCAGCCATTATCACGACTATCAGACCGCCCGGCGGCTGGATAGCGAAACCTCGCGGGCCATCGAAACGCTGCAGTTCGAGGAGATCGGGTACGAGCAGGCCTGCGGGCGCAACCCGGTCAATGGCCTGCTGTGGGTGGCGCAGCGCAAGGGTCTGCACGTGGAAACCATTGATCTGCGCAATTCCGGCGATACCGCCGGGCCGCGCGATCAGGTGGTCGGGTACGGCGCCTATGTCTTCCACTGAAGATTAAGGGGTCAAGGGTCAAGGGTCAGGAGTCAGTGATTGGAAATAGGAACGCGCATGTCCGTCGATAATACGCTGTCAGTCGGTGATCGGGCCACGCTGCTGGACGTCGCCCGCGCTTCGATCCACCATGGCCTGCGGCATGGCCGTGCCTTGGACGTGAACCCGGACGACCACCCCGAAACCCTGCGACCACCGCGAGCGACGTTCGTCACCCTGGAAATCGACGGCAGGTTGCGCGGCTGCATCGGCACGCTCGTGGCCTATCAGCCGCTGGTGCTGGATGTCGCCGCGCACGCCTACGCCGCAGCGTTCGAAGATCCCCGCTTCCCGGAGTTGACGTCGGACGAGTTTCCTCGGCTGGATATTTGCATTTCGGTGCTGTCACCGCCGGAACCGTTACGCTTCGACTCCGAGAAAGCATTGCTGGCGCAGTTGCGACCGGGCGTGGATGGCTTGATTCTCCAGTTCCATAACTATCGCGCCACTTTCCTGCCAGCGGTCTGGGAGAGCCTGCCCGATCCCTACGTGTTCCTGGCCCAACTCAAACAGAAAGCCGGGCTGCCGCTGGATTTCTGGTCGCCGGAGCTACAGGCGGAACGCTATACCACTGAGTACTTCGGCGACGCCGACGTAGCTGGCGCTTCCACCTGAGAATCTATACAACCCCCCCACCCGCTTGCGGACGAGGGGTTGGAGGTGAGAGGGCTTTCGACCGCCGCAGCCGCCGCAGGTCGGCGAATGTATCCACATCCCAGCCGACGGGCAGTTCGGCCCAGTCCAGACCAGCCCGCTGGAGACGCCGGCGGGTTGCCTCCAGCACGGTCGGCGTGCTCCAGGCAATGCCCCGGAATAGTGCTGGACAAGGCTGGCGCAAGCCGACCAGCACGTACCCGCCATCCGCCGCCGGTCCCAGCACTGCGTCCCACCCGGCCGCGAGTTGGTTGAACGCGGTGCCCAGTTCCGCTGCGTCCAACGAGGCACAATCGCCGCCAATCAGAACCGCCGGATGACAATCCGCCAGCGTCCGGTTCAAGGCATGGTTCATGCGCCGGCCCAGATCGCCACCACACTGCCGGCGCAGGTGCACGCCGTAATCTCTCCGGCAAGCGGCGAAAAAGCCATGCTGGGTATCCGGCGCGCACCACAGTTCGACCGGGCACAGCCGGGCCGCGCGAGCTATCGCCAAGGTTCGGCTCAACAGTTGTTTATACAATTCCGCCGCGCCCTGCCTGCCCAAGTGCGTGGCCAGCCGGGTCTTGACTTGGCCAGGAACTGGGGCCTTGGCGAAAATCAGCAGCCGGGCGTCGGGGAATTCGTAGATCACGAACGGTAATAAATCCGGGCCAGCCGTTTTGGATCGGCGCCGAGGAAATACGCCAGCCGCAACCCCCACATCAGCAAGATGGTGCGTGGGATACCGTGGCGTTCCCAGCGTCGGCTTGAAGTTTGTAACCGCTGGCGCAGGCAGATCGGCCTGCCGTGCCGTTTCAACAGCCGGCTGAGAGCGATGTCCTCCATCAAGGCGATGTCAGGATAGCCGCCGACCCGCTCGAACAGTCCACGGTGCACGAAGATGCCTTGATCGCCAGTGGCGATGCCGGTCAGGCGAGAACGAAGATTCATCAGTGTTTCGACCACCCGCAGAAAAGGCTGGCGACCGGACAGACGCACGTCGAAACGGCCCCAATGTCGGTCCGGGTCACTCAGGGCGGCGCGAATCAGGCCGGTCGCGTTCGTCGGCGGTAGGCTGTCGGCGTGCAGAAACCACAGAATGCCACCGCTGGCCTGTTGCGCACCGGCGTTCATCTGCGCCGCCCGGCCCTTGGCGCTGACAATGACCCGGTCCGCCAGTGATTCGGCCTGCGCCACGGTTCGATCCCGGCTGCCGCCGTCCACCACGATCAGTTCGCAATCCGGTCCACGTAGCGGTTGCAAGGCGCGCAGACAGCCGGCGATGTGAGTTTCCTCGTTCAGGACCGGCAGGATGATGGAGAGATGGGACATGATTTTCAGAGGCGAGGTCTAGCCAATGGCGGGCGAGGATTGTATGATTATTTATATAAAATTAATCATGGGGCGGTAGCTCAGCCGGGAGAGCGTCGCGTTCGCAATGCGAAGGTCGAGGGTTCGATCCCCTTCCGCTCCACCAAAATATCAAAGCCAGTCATTCTGACTGGCTTTTTCATTTCCGTGCCCCGCACGTCAATACGCAACAACCCCTTAATCGACAAATGATGAGGATCGGTGCATCCCCCCCTTCCGCCCGGTGAAGTCCTGACAGAGGCCTACCCATGAGCGAATACCAATACTACGAATTCCTCGCCATCGACCGCCTGTTGACCCCGCAGGAGATGGCCGAATTGCGCGCCCTGTCGACGCGCGCCCAGATCACGCCGGTGAGCTTCGTCAACGAATACCATTGGGGTGACTTCAAGGGCAATCCCGACACCTTGATGACTCGCTACTTCGACGCCCACGTGTATCTGGCCAACTGGATGCACTGCCATTTTTCGCTGCGGTTGCCTCGTGACGCACTGGAAGCCGAAGTGGCGGCAGCGTATCAAGCCGGCTACGCCTTTCGTTTCCGGAATACCGGAGAATATTGGGTGATCGACTGGGCGTTGAACGAATCGGAAAATTACGACCGGTTCGGAGAAGACGACGGTCGCGGCTGGATGTCGCGACTGGCGCCCCTGCGCGACGAGCTGTTGCGTGGCGATTGGCGAGGGCTTTACCTCGGCTGGCTGGCGGCGGTCACGACCGGGGAAGTGGAAGAGGATCAGCCGGAACCACCTTTGCCGGCCGGGATGAAGCAACCCACTCCCGCTCAGCGGGCTTTGGCCGAGTTTTTGGAAGTCGACCTCGATCTGCTGGTGGGGGCGGCCACGGCCAGCCCCGCTACCACGGACACCACGGCACCGGGGGAAGAGGAAACGTGGCTCGAAACCCTGCCGTCGAATGAAGTACGCGAATTACTCCGGATGCTTCTGGCCGGCCAAGGGCAACAAGCCGAACGCGCCCTGAAAACCCGCTTCGCCGCTTGGCAACGAGCGCAACACCCACCCCCCGCACCCGGGCCGAATCGTAGGACCGTGGCCGAACTCCGGCAGTTGGCCGAAGACGCCAAACAGCTTCGACTGCGCAAGGAAACCGAGGCGCGCGCCCGTGCCGAAGCCGAACGCAGGAAACAGCGCGAGGCGTACCTGAGTACGCTGGCCAAGGATTTCGACCGGGTCTGGCTGGCGGCGCACCAGCAGGCCGAGCGCGGCACGGCGTCGGCTTATGACGAGGTCCGTCGCGCCATTACCGATTTGGCCGACGCCTACAAGCTGCACGCCAGTCGCGATCAGTTCGAGCAGGCCTTGCAACGATTCATGGCGCCACATGTCCGCCGTACCGCGCTGGTGCGACGGCTGGTGGATGCCGGTCTCTGGAAAAAGTGATAACCCTCGATATCCGCCTCTTGCTGGCAATAAGACCGGGATTGAGTCAGCCTAGATGGCTGGCGTCAACCACCGGCCAGCGGCGTATATTGGGAAAAAAATCGGGAAAACCCGGAGGGATTGATTGATCGAGCGCCCAATTCGAATGGCGCTCCCTAGGGGTTTCGAACCCCTGTTCCCGCCGTGAGAGGGCGGTGTCCTGGGCCACTAGACGAAGGGAGCGGGATGGCGGGTGGCGTCTTGGCAAGAAAGTTGTATTATACGCACGCTCCAGCGCCAGACAAGAGTTCTTGAACGCTCCTTGGAATCCAACATCCCGATTTTCCAACCCATCGCCATTCCCCGACCCGAGCACAACATCTCGCGGGCCAACATCAGCCCCAACGCTCTCAAGGTCCTGTATCGACTGCGCGATGCCGGCTACAGGGCCTGTCTGGTCGGTGGCGGGGTGCGGGATCTGCTGCTCGGTCGAGAACCCAAGGATTTCGACATCGCCACCGATGCCCGGCCCGAGCAAGTCTACAAACTGTTCCGCAACTGCCGTCTGATCGGCCGTCGCTTCCGGCTGGCGCACGTCCAGTTCAGCCAGGAAATCATCGAGGTCGCCACCTTCCGCGCTCACGGCAACGACAGCGAGGATGGCGACGGGCCTACCGTGGAACGGGCCGCTGACGGCCGCATCCTCAGCGACAACGTCTACGGCAGCATCGAGGACGACGCCTGGCGGCGGGATTTCACCATCAACGCCCTGTACTACGACATCGCCAACTTCGCTGTCCTTGATTACGTGGGCGGCATGACCGACCTCAAGGCCGGCCTGATCCGATTGATCGGTGATCCGGTACAGCGTTACCAGGAAGATCCGGTACGGATGCTGCGAGCGGTACGATTCGCCGCCAAATTGGGTTTCCGACTCGACCCCGCCACCGAAGCGCCGCTGCACCGGCTGGGCCACCTGCTGGAACAAATTCCGCCGGCCCGGCTCTTCGACGAAATCCTCAAGCTGTTCCTGGGCGGCAGCGCCATCCAGACCTTCGAACTGCTGCGCCATTACCGGCTGTTCGGTTGGCTGTTCCCGGCGACCGAGCGCTGCCTGAACCACCAGCAACGGCATTACCCGAAAACCCTGCTGGTCCGGGCGCTGGCCAACACCGACAGCCGGCTGGCCGAAGACAAACCGATCAACCCGGCGTTCCTGTTCGCCGCCCTGCTGTGGGAGCCACTGCGAGAAAAGATGCGCCACCTGGAAGCCGACGGGCTAGACCAGCATGAGGCGTTGCAAGAAGCGGCCGAACAGGTCATTCAGGCCCAAATCCGCCATTCCGCCCTACCGCGCCGCTACAGCCTGCCGATGCGGGAAATCTGGGAAATGCAGCAACGACTGGTGACCATCACTGGCAAAAGGCCGTTGCGGCTGCTGACCCATCCTCGGTTCCGCGCCAGCTACGACTTCCTGTTGCTGCGCGCCGAGTCCGACGAGCAGGCGGCGGAACTAGCGGACTGGTGGACCCGGTTCCTGGCGCTGGATGATGCCGGCCGCGCCCGGGCCATCCATCCAGCGGCCACGGCCAAAAAGGGCAAACCCCGCCGCCGGCGCAAGCCGCGCTCCGCCCGCAAGGACGCTCAAGCCCCCTCGCCGGCACCAGAAACCTGACCCCGGAAAGGCTACATGCAGCCAGCGCGGGCCTATATCGGCATCGGCAGCAATCTGGACGACCCGGTCAGTCAAGTGCGGCGAGCATTCCAGGCCTTGACCGGGATCCTCGCCAGTTGTTGCGTGGCGCGGTCGCCGCTGTACCGAACCGCCCCGGTCGGCGGGCCGCCTGGTCAGCCGGACTACATCAACGCCGTAGCCGCCCTGGATACGGGCTTGACACCCACGCAATTGCTGATGGTGTTGCAGGCGCTCGAACTCGCCCACGGCCGGACCCGAACCGCGCGCTGGGAAGCGCGGACCCTGGATCTGGATTTACTGCTGTACGATCAACTTACCTGCGACGATCCATGGCTGACCCTACCGCACCCCCGCCTGCATGAACGGGCGTTCGTACTGTATCCCCTGCACGACATCGCCCCAACCCTGACGATTCCTGGACGGGGCCGTTTGACCGAATTACTCGCAAATTGTCCGCCACAGACGATTGCCCGTCTGGACAGAGAGGATTAACCGGTTACGATAACTCCGCCAGTTTTCCTCCATCCGAATCCTCTTGAACCTGCCGCCGCTCCACCCGTCTTTCACCGGTGCGCGCGGCCCCAGACCGAGCACGCCATGTACCAGGAACAGCCGACTCGAAAGCCGATCACGATCACGACCCTGGCGAAAATGAAACGCGACCGGGAAAAATTCGCGGTTCTGACCGCCTACGACGCCAGTTTCGCGGCGCTGCTGGAAGCGGCGGGTGTGGAAATTATTCTGGTCGGCGATTCGCTGGGCATGGTCATCCAGGGCCAGCGCACCACCGTGCCGGTCACCATGGAGGACATGATCTACCACACCCGGAGCGTGGCGCGCGGCTGCCGCACGGCACTGCTGATGGCGGACATGCCCTTCGCCAGTTACGCCACGGTCGAGCAGGCGGTACGCAACGCCGCCCGACTGATGCAGGAAGGAGGCGCGCACATGGTCAAGCTGGAAGGCGGCGGCGTCCTGGTCGAAACGGTGCGCCAGCTCAGCCGCAACGGGATTCCGGTCTGCGCCCATCTCGGCCTGCTGCCGCAATCGGTCCACAAGCTGGGCGGTTACAAGGTGCAGGGTCGCGAGCAAGTCGCCGCCCGCCAGATCATCGACGAGGCGCTGGCGTTGCAGGAGGCCGGCGCCGACGTGGCGCTGGTAGAATGCATCCCGGCGGAACTGACAGCACGGTTGACCGAGGCGCTGGCGATTCCGCTGATTGGCATCGGCGCCGGGCCAAGCTGCGACGCCCAGGTACTCGTTAGCTACGACATGCTCGGTATCACTCCGGGCCGCCGGCCGAAGTTCTCAAAAAACTTTCTGACCGGCCACGACAACCTGCAGGCGGCGGTGGAAGCCTACGTGCGCGCCGTCAAGAGCGGCGAATTCCCCGGTCCCGAACACTGCGTCGCCTGATTCCCGAGGAGAACGCATCATGCGGACCGTCCACACCATTGCCGAATTGCGCGCACAAGTCGCCGTCTGGCGGCGGGCCGGAGAACGAGCGGCTTTCGTACCTACCATGGGCAACCTGCACCGGGGCCACATCCACCTGGTCGAACGGGCACGCGAGTTGGCGCCGCGCGTCGTCGCCAGCATCTTCGTCAATCCGACCCAGTTCGGACCCAACGAGGACTTTGCTGGCTACCCGCGCACGCTGGACGACGATAGTCGCCAGTTGACTGCCGCCGGGCTCGATCTGCTGTTCGCGCCCGACGTCGCCGAAATGTATCCGCACCCGTTGGAGCATATGACGCAAGTGACGGTGCCGGAACTGTCCGGGATTTTATGCGGCGCCAGTCGGCCGATTCATTTTCGTGGCGTCGCGACGGTGGTCAGCAAGCTGTTCAACATGGTGCAACCGGACGTAGCGCTGTTCGGCGAAAAGGATTGGCAGCAATTGGTCGTCATTCGCCGGCTGGTGACCGACCTCGACTTCCCCATCGAGATCGTCGGCGTACCCACGGTGCGGGAAGCCGACGGACTGGCGATGAGTTCGCGCAACGGCTACTTAACGGCCGAGGAGCGGGCCATCGCCCCGGCGCTGTACGCCACGCTCGTGGCCAGCGCGGAGCGGCTGCGGGCGGGTGAACGGGATTTTGCGCTGCTGGCAACCGAGGCCAAGGCACGGTTGGCGGCGGCCGGCTTCCGGCCGGACTACTTCGAAATCCGCCGCGCCCACGATTTGCAACCCCCCACCGCCGAGGACGCGGACCTGCGGATTTTCGCCGCCGCCTGGCTGGGCCGGGCACGGTTGATCGACAATTTGGCGGTCTGACGGTTATCTCACCATGCACCACTTCAAGGCGGAAGGTAAGTTGTCTCTGCCGCCACATCTGGCAGTCTGAACCCTGCAATCCAACGCCCGCCCAACAACAACCCCGTCGGGCCGGGGTAGTCGTGCACCATAGGTAACAATCGGGACTAAAGTGCAGAGGCGATCTCTTCCTGCATGGCTTTGACGACGGCAACCGGGTCTTTCGCGTCGCGAATCGGGCGCCCCACCACCACATAATCCGCGCCGCCGCGAATGGCTTCGTAGGCGGAAGCGATGCGTTTCTGGTCGTCATCCTGAACGACATCGTTCGTACCCGGCCGAATGCCGGGAGTCACGATCAGAAATTTGTCGCCCAAGCCATCCCGTAATCTTGGAACTTCCAGCCCCGATGAAATCACGCCATCGCAACCGAGATCGAGCGCTTTCCTTGCTCGATGATAAACCAACTCCTCGACCGTTCCCGTAAAACCCATCGCCCGCATGTCGGATTCATCGAAGCTGGTCAGAACCGTCACGGCCAGAATTTTGGCACCGTTCCGTTCCTGCACGGCGGCGCGCAAGATGGGATCGTTGCCATGCACGGTCATGAACGTGGCTCCTTTACTCTTCATTTCCCGGACCGCCAGGGCGACGGTTTCCGGTATGTCGAAAAATTTCAGATCGACCATGACCTTATGGCCACGATTCAAAATCAGGTCGATCACTGGAAACCCGCCCGCCAAGAACAGTTGCAAGCCGACTTTATAAAAGCGAACTTGATCGCCCAAGCGATCGAGCCACCGCTCTGCTTTGTCTTTGGAATCCACATCCAACGCGAAGATGATACGCTCGTTCAGGGGGATATCTTTTGCCATATCCAACTCTTTGGGATCGGTGTTGCGCTGGGTTAAAATCAGCCCGGCCATTGCCGTAAGTGCTTAAAAGATTGGCGCCCCGAGCAGGAATTGAACCTGCGACCTCACCCTTAGGAGGGGTGCGCTCTATCCAACTGAGCTATCGGGGCCAAGCGGGAAGGGTGTTCCGCAGGGAAAATCAGGCTACCCGTGGCCGGGTTTATTGGTATGCGGATCGCTTGTAAGAATAGCCGATAAGGATTCGCCCGAACAAGAGGATGGTTCCTGGCGGCTTTGGATCGCACGAAAGGTCAGGTTGATCCGGGAACCCACCGGCTGGCGCGTCTTGGGAAGCTGATGTCGCCAGTAATGCTGGGTCGCACCGCCCAACACCAGCACATCGCCGTCCTCCAGCAGAAGTTCGACCCGTAGCCGTTGCTTCTTGTGCTGAAGCAGAAAACGACGCGCGGCGCCGAAGCTAACCGAGGCGATCACCGGATTACGGCCGAGTTCAGGCTCGTCGTCGCTGTGCCAGCCCATACTGTCCTGACCATCGCGATACAGGTTGAGCAGGACGCTGTTGAAGCGGGCCGCCGCCAGCTCCTCCACCCGTTCCCGCAACCTCTCCAGCGTTGGAGTCCACGGCACGGGTTCCAACCGCAGGCCGGAGTAAGAATAGACCGCGCCGGGGTCGCCGTACCAGGCGCTCAGCCGGGGCGAGGCGACCGCGCGGCCGTACAGAGTAATGACGTGCCGCCGCCAGGTCGTTTCCCGCTGCAACACGGCGAACAGGCGGGCGCTGTCCGCCGGCGCGAATGTCCTCCGATAGAGCATACCCTCGCCATCCGGTAGCTCCAGCCGTTCGCCGGCTTGGCGGGTAACAGTAAAGCCGGTCGGAGTCGCAAGCGTTGGGGACTCGAATTCGCTCATGCCGGGTTCCCAGCGTGCCGTTCCGGCGATGACCAGTTTACCTGAAATTCGCGCCGACTGCCCTCGGGCCAAGTCACCTCGACCATGCGGGCACAGCCATCGTCGCCCACCAGCACCACGGTGGAGGCCCGGGTACCATAGCCCGGCGCGGTGATGAAAATCGGCGACAACCATCGTTCCCATTCCAGTGGGACGCCGGTTTGCGGAAGTTCGGTGTCGGGCGCAGGCGTGCGGTCCACCAGCAACTGCAGCAGATCGTCCGGCGTTGGGTCGGGCCGCTGGTCCAGCAAATGGCGCAACCGCAACCGACTCCGTTTCAACTTGGGCCAGGGTGTGTCCAGCAGATGATTGCTGAGACCGTACAATCCGGGCTCCAGGGCGCGGGGTTCGCCGGAATGGTTGGCGTAATAGAATAACCCTTCCCCATCGCCCAGCAACAGATTGAAACCGTTATAGGCGCTGGCGCGCGGGACCAGTTGGTCAAGGTAGGCGCGAGCCGGTTCCTCGCTGCGCAGGTAGTCACTAACCAGCCGGCCACGCGAGGGAGCGTTCGGCGCCGTCCAGGCCGGGTCGCGGTAGTTGGTGAGCGCGGCGAAGCGGCCGGTCCGGGTCACGCCCAGCCAGGTACCACCTTCCTTGAGATCGCGGCCGGCCACCACCCGCGGGGCATCGTCCCAGAACGCCAGCGGCGCGGTGGGACGATTATGAAATTCGTCGCGATTGGCCGCGACCAGCAGTTGATAGCCTGGCTGGCAGCGGTAGGCAATCAGGATGAGACACATGGCGATTTGGAGCAACCGGGGCGGAGAGGCGTGGGCGAGGCGGCTGTTCAGGTGTCATCATGGACTGTGAGAATACCGATCGCCATCGCCATGCGGATGAGTTGCGACAAGGTATCGGCCTGCATCTTCTGCATGACCTTGGCGCGATGCACTTCCACGGTTTTACGGCTCAAGCCCAATGCCTCGGCGATTTCCCGGTTGGACAGGCCATCCACGACCTGCCGCAAAACATCCTGCTCGCGCGGCGTCAAGGTGTCGAACCGGCGCAGCAATTCCTGCCGCCGTGCGCGGGTGCGCCGCCGTACCTGGTCTTCGGCCAGGGCATTATGAACACAATCCAGCAGCAATTGATCGTTGAATGGTTTTTCGATGAAATCCATCGCTCCCTGCTTCATGGCGGTGACCGCCATCGAGACATCGCCGTGACCGGTGATGATGATGACGGGCACATCGATACCGAGATCGTACAAGTGTTGTTGGATGTCCAAATCGTTGCGTCCCGGGACGCGGATATCCAATAACAGACAACCCGGCCAGTCGGGCTGATAGGCGGTCAGGAACGCTTCGGTATCGGCGAAGATGAGCGCCTGCAAACCCACGGACTCCAACAGACACCGGAGAGAATCGCGGAGCGCAGGATCAACGTCCACAATGTAGACCATCGAAGTATGGGCTGGATTCATGGGCAAACAGTCCTGACAGGAAAGAGCGGCGGAACTCCGGTTCAGTCCCATGGCAGTGATCGCTAGTCTAGAATGAACATGCAAACAGAACCACCCGCGCATCGAGATCCGCCGCCACCGTCTCGATCTCCCCAAAACTGCTTTTCATCTTCGAGGAAGATGACCATGACCGCAACCGTTCATTCCGAAGACCCTCTCGTGCTAAGTCAAGACGAGGCTGGCATCGCCACGCTGACGCTCAACCGTCCCAGACAGTACAACGCGCTGTCGCAAGCCATGCTGGGCGCGCTGCAGGCGGTGCTGGACGCCGTAGCGGCCGAAAAAACGGTTCGAGTGGTCGTGATCGCCGGCAGCGGTCCGGCGTTCTGCGCCGGCCACGATCTCAAGGAGATGCGCGCCCACACCGACCGTGCGTTCCACCAGGCGCTATTCGCCCAGTGCGGCCGGGTGATGCTGACCATCAACCGCCTGCCGCAACCGGTCATCGCCCGCGTGCATGGCATCGCCACCGCCGCCGGTTGCCAGTTGGTCGCGGCTTGCGATCTGGCCGTGGCCTCCGACAACGCTCGCTTCGCCACCTCCGGCATCAACGTCGGCTTGTTCTGTTCCACGCCCGGCGTGGCGCTAAGTCGCAATCTGGGCCGCAAGCAGGCCTTGGAACTGTTGCTGACCGGCGATTTCATCGACGCGTCGACTGCTCTACGCCAAGGGCTGGTGAACCGGGTGACGCCGCTGGACCAGTTGGATGCCGCCGTCTGGCAGTTGGCGGAGTCCATTTGCAACAAATCACCGTTGGCCATCACGCTGGGCAAGGAGTTGTTCTATCGGCAACTGGATATGGGACTGGAGGAAGCTTATGCCTGTGCCAGCGAAGCCATGGCCTGCAACATGAACAGCGAGGATGCCCGCGAAGGGATCGATGCCTTCATCGCCAAGCGCAAGCCGGAATGGCAAGGCCGCTAAACCGGCATACCGTCCGCGCGCCACGCAAAACCACAACCGAACAAACCCGGAGGACATTCCGCATGAGCGCCAATCTCAATCCCTATGACATGGGTCTGGACCAGAATGCCGCCAATTTCGTGCCGCTAACCCCCCTGACCTTTATCGAACGGGCCGCCGCGGTCTATCCGCGCCACACCGCCGTGGTCCACGGTCCGATTCGGCGCGACTGGGCGGAAACCTACACCCGCTGCCGGCGGCTGGCCTCGGCACTCCAGCGGCGCGGCATTGGTCTGGGGGATACGGTCGCGGCGATGCTGCCGAATATTCCGGAGATGTTCGAATTGCACTTTGGCATACCGATGACCGGGGCGGTATTGAATACCATGAACATCCGGCTGGATGCCGAAACCATCGCCTTCATGCTCGAGCACGGCGAGGCCAAGATTCTGATCACCGACCGCGAGTTTTCCGAGACGGTCGGCAAGGCGCTGCGGCTGATCCAGCTTCTGAAACGACCACTGGTGATCGATGTCGACGACCCACAGTTTGTCGGTGGCGAGAAATTGGGGCAACTGGATTACGAGACCTTGTTGGCCGAGGGCGATCCGGCATTCGCCTGGCAAAACCCCGCCGACGAGTGGCAGGCCATCACCCTGAACTACACTTCCGGCACCACCGGCAACCCGAAGGGCGTGGTTTATCACCACCGCGGCGCCTACCTGAATGCGGTCTGCAACGCCATGGTCTGGAACATGGGCCTGCACCCGGTTTATCTATGGACCCTGCCGATGTTTCACTGCAACGGTTGGTGCTTCCCGTGGACCATCGCGGCCACCGTCGGCACCAACGTCTGTCTGCGTCAGGTTCGGGCCGACCTGGTGTTCGAGTCGATCAGGCAGGAGAAGGTCAATCACTTCTGCGGCGCGCCGATCGTGTTGAACACGCTCAAGAATGCCCCCGACGAGATGAAGGCCGGCATCAAGCATCCGGTCAAGGTGATGACCGCGGGCGCGGCGCCGCCGGCGGCGGTGATCGAGGGCATGGAGCGGATGAACTTCGAGGTCACCCACGTCTACGGCCTGACCGAAACCTACGGGCCGGCGGTGGTGTGTGCATGGCATGATCGCTGGAACGAACTGACGCTGAAAGAACGGGCAGCGCTCAAGTCCCGCCAGGGCGTGCGCTATCCGATGCTGGAAGGGCTGATGGTGGCCAACGCCCAGACTCTGGAGCCAGTGCCGCGGGACGGCCAGACCATCGGCGAAATCCTCATGCACGGCAACAACGTCATGAAGGGCTACCTGAAGAACCCCGGCGCCAGCGAGGAAGCCTTCGAGGGCGGCTGGTTCCACACCGGCGATCTGGCGGTCTGGCACGAAGACGGTTACATCGACATCAAGGACCGCTCCAAGGACATCATCATTTCCGGTGGCGAGAACATCTCCACTATCGAGGTCGAGGATGTGCTGTACCGCCATCCGGCGGTCATGGAGGTAGCGGTGGTGGCGCGGCCCGACGAGAAGTGGGGCGAGACGCCGTGCGCGTTCGTGACCGTCAAGCCGGGCATGGAACACATCACGGAAGAGGAAATCATCGAGTTTTGCCGCAACCAGTTGGCCCGATTCAAGGTGCCGAAAACCGTGGTGTTCGGACCGTTGCCCAAGACCTCGACCGGCAAGATGCAGAAGTACATCCTGCGCGAGCGGGCCAGGCAGTTGTAGGACCAACGCCCGGATTATCCTGCGGCATGACCCCGCCTCGGCGGGGGTTTTTCGCCATTCAGTGGCAACGAAAAATCCCTTCCCCAGTGATGAGGAAGGGATTCGCAGCAATCGACCCCATCGCCCCCCACCCGCCTCGGTACGCAAATGACGCAACGGGTGGGGATTGGTTCCTTGTTTAGTGCTGCCCGACTGCCCGCCGCACTTCTTCCAGGGAGTTCGGGTCGTCCAGGGTGGACAGATCGCCCGGATCGCGGCCTTCGGCCAGCGCCTGGATCGACCGCCGCAGCAGCTTGCCGGACCGGGTCTTCGGCAGTGCGCTGACGAAGTGGATCTTGTGCGGCTTGGCCACCGCGCCTAGCAACTCCTGCACTTTGGCGATGACTTCCTTCTCCAGCCGCTCGGTGGCACCGGCCTGATCGAGTTGGCTCGGATCCTTCAGCCGGCAGAAACCGACCGGCACCTGGCCCTTGAGCTTGTCGGCCACGCCGATCACCGCCACCTCGGCAACGCCCGGATGGGCCTGGATCGCTTCCTCGATTTCGCGGGTGCCCAGCCGGTGGCCGGCGACATTGATCACGTCGTCGGTGCGGCCCAGGATGAAGAAGTAGCCGTCGTCGTCGCGCACCGCCCAGTCGAAGGAGTTGTACAACATATCCTTGAAGGTGGTGAAGTAGCTCTTGACGAAGCGCGTGTCGTCACCCCACACCGTGGACAGGTTGCCCGGCGGCAGCGGCGGCGCCACCACCAGTACGCCCTTCTCGTTGTTGCCGACTTCCTCGCCGGTGGCTTCGCTGATGACCTTGATGTTGTAGCCGAAGTTGGGGAAGCCGGGCGAACCGAACCGGTTCGGTTTCAGATCCACGCCGGGCAGGTAGGTCAGCATCGCCCAGCCGGTCTCGGTCTGCCAATAGTGATCCAGCACCGGCCGACCCAAGCCCTCGGTGATCCAGCGGGAGGTCGGCTCGTCCAGCGGCTCGCCGGCCAGGAACAGGGTGCGCAGCGAGGACAGGTCGTACATCTTCATGTACTTGGGATCCTGCGACTTCAGTACGCGGACCGCCGTCGGTGAGGAGAACATAGCCGTGCATTGGTAATCCTGCACGATCTTCCACCAGATACCGGGATCGGGGTTGGTCGGCAAGCCTTCGTACATGATCGTCGTCACCCCATAGATCAACGGGCCGTAGACGATGTACGAGTGACCGACCACCCAGCCGATGTCGGACGTGGTGAGCATGGCTTCGCCAGGGTTGGTGTTGTACAGATACTTCATCGTCGCGGCCAGCGCCACCGCGTAGCCGCCGGTGTCGCGCTGCACGCCCTTGGGAATGCCGGTGGTGCCGGAGGTGTAGAGAATGTAGCTCGGCTCGTTGGACTCCAGCCAGGCGACCGGCACTTCAGCGTTCATGTGTTGGGCGCGCAGGGTCGCGTAATCCAGGTCGCGGCCCTCGGTGATCGCCATCGCCTTGTCGAGTCCGCGATTGACGATGAGCACCTTCTCCGGCGGGAATTTGGACAGACGCAGGGATTCGTCCACCAGATGCTTGTAGGGCACCGCCTTGCCACCGCGCATGCCGGCGTCGGCGGTGATCATCAGCTTGGGCTTGGCGTCGTCGATGCGCACCGCCAGGTTGGCGGACGCGAAACCGCCGAATACCACCGAATGGATCGCGCCCAACCGGGTGCAGGCCAGCATGGCAAAGGCGGCCTCGGCAATCATCGGCATGTAGATGATCACCCGATCACCTTTCTGCACGCCCAGCGATTGCAGCACGGCGGCGAAACGGTTCACCTCGCGGTGGAGTTCCGCGTAGCTGTAAACCTTGGTCTCGTTGACCTCGGTGGAGATATAAACGATCGCGGGCTGGTCGGGGCGGGTGGCCAGGTGGCGATCCACGGCGTTGTAGCAGAGATTCGTTTCGCCCCCGACAAACCACTTGCTGAACGGTGGATTGTCGTATTGCAGAACCTTTTGCGGGGGCTTGTGCCAGTCGATCATCGTGGCCAGTTCGCCCCAGAAACCTTCGGGATCTTCGATGGAGCGGCGATGGAATTCTTCGTGGCTGGTCATGCGTTGCCTCCAGTTTGGCGGTTGGGATACGACGAGATTATGGCTGTCGGTATGAAAGTGTAGTCGCCCCGTAGGAAATTTCCTGCCCACCGTCCCCACCGCGCGGCGGGGATGGGGATGGTCGTGAAACGGCTTACTTGGCTTTGAGCAGATCCTCGACACTGGCGCGTTCCTCGCGCAGTTCCTGCTCGGTCGCCTTCATCTTCTCACGGCTGAACTCGTCGATCGGTAGATTCTGGACGATTTGGTAGTCGCCGTTCTTGCAGACGCAGGGATAGGAGTAGATCACGCCCTCGCCGACGCCGTAGGAGCCATCGGAAGGCACCGACATGCTGACCCAGTCGCCCTCGGGGGTGCCCAACGCCCAGTCGTGCATGTGGTCGATGGCCGAGGAAGCGGCGGAGGCGGCGGAGGACGCGCCGCGGGCCTTGATAATGGCGGCGCCGCGCTGTTGCACATCCGGGATGAAGGTGTTGCGGTACCAGCTCTGATCGACCAGCGTGGTCGCTGCCTTACCCTTGATGGTGCATTGGCTGATGTCGGGATACTGGGTCGAGGAGTGGTTGCCCCAGATCGTCATCTTCTTGATGTCGTTGACGTGGCTACCGGTCTTCTCGGCCAACTGGCTCAGCGCCCGGTTGTGATCCAGCCGGGTCATGGCATGGAACCGGCGGGGATCCCGATCGGGGGCGTTGCATGCGGCGATGAGCGAGTTGGTATTGGCCGGGTTGCCGACTACCAGCACCCGCACGTCGCTGGCGGCGTAGTCATTGATCGCCCGGCCCTGTGGCCCGAAGATGGCGCCGTTGGCGGTGAGCAGATCCTTGCGTTCCATGCCTGGGCCGCGCGGCCGGGCGCCGACCAGCATGGCGAAGTTGGCGTCGGTGAACGCGGTTTTCAGATCATCGGTGGCGACCACGCCGGCCAGCAGCGGGAAGGCGCAGTCGTTCAGTTCCATCACCACGCCCTGCAACGCCTGGAGCGCCGGGGTGATTTCCAACAGTTGCAGAATTACCGGCTGATCGGGACCCAACATGCTCCCCGAGGCGATCCGGAAGGCCATGGCATAGCCGATGTTGCCAGCGGCGCCAGTGATAACGACGCGGACGGGTGCTTTCATGCGTGTGCTCCTTTGACGTTAGCGATGATGCCAGTGAGGCTGAGAATGCTCCGGGGCCGTGATCGAAACACGTTCCCGGAACTGGGTATGACGATGGTGGACATAAGGCGGTTAAAACCTGCCGGCCGGCGAACGGAACCGTGGTGATATTTTTATAATAAGACGTCGACCGACCTCGGTGGCGTCTGGCTTTAAAGTTGAAAAATAGTAACGTAGATTGCCGCGTTTTGAAACGAATGCCGGTTTTCCCGGTGAGGAAGTCTTTCGCGATGAGCAATTCTTTTACCCAGGGCGCAGGGTATGTGCTGACAGGCCTGCGCTGGCTGCCCAAGGCCGGCCTGCGCGGCTTCGTGGCGATTCCGTTGCTGATCAACACCGCTTTGTTCGGCATCGGGATCTGGTGGAGCGCGGGCCAGTTCGAGCGCCTGGACCAAGCCATGCGGGTTGGCTGCCGGGCTGGCTAACCTGGTTGCACTGGCTGCTGTGGCCGCTGTTTATCCTGACCGTGCTGATGGTGATCTTTTATACCTTTTCCTTGGTAGCCAACGTCATCGCCGCGCCATTCAACGGCCTGTTGGCCGAACGGGTCCAAAAGATGGTCGCGCCCACCGGCTCCGCCCCACGGCCGTCAGCCGATACGAACTGGCGGGACCTGCTGTTTTCCCCGCTGGCGGAACTGCGTAAGTTGCTGTATTTCGTGGCCTGGGCGATTCCGCTGTTGGTGCTGTCGTTCGTGCCGGCGGTCAACGTGGCCGCTCCGGTACTTTGGGCGGTTTCCACGTCCTGGATGCTGGCGCTGGAGTATGCCGACTATCCGCTCGGCAACCGCGGGCTGAACCTCCAGGCGCAGCGCCGGTTGCTGCGCCGGCACTGGCCGCTGACGCTGGGTTTCGGCGGCATGACCCTGCTGTTGACCCTGATCCCTGGACTGAATTTGCTGGTCATGCCGGCGGCGGTGATCGGCGCAACGCTGATGTGGAACAAGGAACTGCCGGGTTCGACACAGGCGACATGATGAATTGGCGGGACCGAATCATGCGCCTGCTGTATTCCGGCCTGCTCTATCTGGTTCTGCCGCTGGCACTGCTGCGGCTGTACTGGCGCGGTCGCGGTGATCCGGGCCATCGCCGGCGCTGGACCGAACGGCTTGGCTTCGTCCCGCCCCTGCCGCAATCCGGCTGTCTCTGGGTTCACGCCGTTTCGGTGGGGGAAACCCGGGCCGCCCTGCCGCTGATTCGAGCGCTGTTGGAACGGTATCCTGAGTTGCCACTGCTGGTAACCACCACCACCCTGACCGGCTCCCGCCAGGTCCGGGAAGCGTTGGGTGAGCGGGTCCATCACGTCTACGCCCCCTACGACCTGCCCGGTGCAGTGCAACGGTTCCTGCAACGGAGCCGGCCCCGGCTGGCGGTAATCATGGAAACCGAACTGTGGCCCAACCTGCTGAGCCAGTGCGCGGTCGCTGGCATCCCAACGATGATCGCCAACGCCCGGCTGTCGGAACGGTCGGCGCGGGGCTACGCGCGGAACCGCCGGCTGACTGCGTCCATGCTGCGGGATGTCACCCTGATCGCCGCCCAGGCCGAGGCAGATGCCGACCGGTTTCGGGCGCTGGGCGCGTCGCGGGTCGAGGTGACGGGCAACCTCAAATATGACCTGACGCTGCCGGACGATCTGCCCGAGCGGGGGCGACAACTGCGGTGGGAACTGCTGGGAGAGGAGCGTCAGGTCTGGATCGCCGCCAGCACCCACGCCGGCGAGGACGAGCAGATTCTGGATGCCTTCGAGAAGATGCGCGCTCGCTGGCCCGATTTGCTGCTCCTCCTCGTGCCGCGCCATCCGGAGCGTTTCGATGGGGTGGCGGAATTGTGCCGGCAGCGGGGTTTCAGGGTGATCCGACGCAGCGAGCGGCGGCCCTGCGCGCCGGACACCGCCGTCTTTCTTGGCGACACCATGGGCGAGTTGTTGCTGTTCTACGCCGCCGCCGATCTGGCCTTCGTCGGTGGCAGCCTGGTGGACACCGGCGGCCACAACGTGCTGGAGCCAGCGTTACTGGGCTTGCCGGTGTTGTTTGGCCCGCATATGTTCAATTTCACTGAAGCCAGTCAGCGCTTGCTGGAAGCGGAAGCCGCCTGGCAGGTCACCGACGGGGCGGCCCTGGCGACCGCCGTGGACCGGTTGCTGGCCGATCCCGAACTGCGTCGGACAGTCGGCCAGCGCGGGCGGGCGGTGGTGGAACGCCATCGCGGGGCGTTGGCGGTTTTGTTGGACTACATCGAAACGCTCCTCTGAATCAAAGAGAACGCTATGGGTGCCGCTTTCAGGCCTTAAAATGTCGACCTTGGTTTCGAGGCACTTGCGAAGATCCAGGTCGTTGACGCCAGTCTCAAACGCCCCCGTTGCGGCGGGCGGAACCGGGATGGCGACATCTATTGTCGGGCTGGCCGGCGCGGGGGTGACAGATGAGATCCCGGTCGCGGTTCCGCCAATGCGGCGGCGGGCCGGCTGTTGCGTCGCCATCGCATTTTTGACTCCGGGCAGAACACGACTTCCTCTGCTCCGTTCCCCCGGAAAAACGACAGGTTGATGTGGGCGAATTCGTCGTCGGTCTTGCGCTTGTTCATCTGCTCCTTCACCCGCCGTCGGCCTTCGATGGCATACGCCACGTATTCCTCGAACTCCGCGTCGGTGGGCGGGGCGGCGGGATGGAGAATCTTCAGGAACGCGCAGAGCGCTTTCTTGATGCCGTCCTCATCGCGCCCCTCGACGGCTTGGCCCACGCGGAGGCGCCGGTTCACTTCCTCGTAGCGGTTGTTGTGCTTGAACAGGTAGTGAAACGCCTCGGCCAGGTAATCGGTGATGAAACCATAGTTCAGCGTCAGGTACTCGCTGCTGTTCTTGGGCATCTCCCAACCGGGGAGGTAGCAGGCGAAGCGATCCATGACCGCCAGATCGAATTCCGGCGCAGCGGCTGGAACAGGTCGTGGTGGGTGGAATTGACCACTTGCTCCACGGAGAGATCGATGTTGCCGACAAAGCTCAGGCTGGCATCGGCGATCACCTCGACGCCGCGGGAGAAGCGGCCGTTGGCCATGAAGTCCTTCATGATCTGGATGGTGTCCGGATCCTTGATCTTGATGCCGCCGACCTCGTCGAAGGCGACGGTGTCCCAGAATCCGACCAGACCCACCTTGCGGCGGGCGTTGTTGTAGAACAGCGTGGCCTTGGTCGCCTGACCGCCAGAGACCAGCGTGGCATAGGGCGAGAACTCGCTGAAGAAGTAGCTCTTGCCGGTGCCGCGCGGTCCCAGTTCGATGAAGTTGAAGTTGGATTCCACCAGCGGCGCCAGCCGGGCGATGGTGTGCAACTTGACCCGGTGGGACAGCTTCGCCGGCTCCGGACCCACCGAGCGCATGAGGACATCCAGCCACTCGTCGCGGCCGAACGCCGCCCGACCGCGCGCATAGCGCTCGAAGTCGAACCGGGTCAGTTGGATTGGGCGCAGCTCCTCGATGGCGAAGGCGTAACTGTCCTCCTCGATGTCGTTGTGAGAGACGGTCACCTCGGCCCAAATCCCCCCTCCAGCAGGCGGTCGTTGTCCCGGTAGAACCTCTCGCCGATGGCGATGCGCTGCGAGTTGAAGTTCTCCAGCGTCGCCCAATGGCGCTTCTCCTTCTCCACGTAGCGCACGTGGACCTTGTCGATGAAGCGGTGCTTGCCCTGGGTGGCAACCCTGGACTGCGCGGCGTTGGCCTCGTCGGGCCGAACGTAGTTGTCCTGGAACGTGGCGAGCACTGCTTCCATGCCCGCATCGATCTCCGCCGGGTCGTTGCTGGCGCAGTAGCGGGCCAGCAGGAATTCGAGCACGAAGGCCGGGGCGTTGGTGCCCTTCTTGATGCGGTGGAGCAGGTCCTTGCGGACCACCCGACCCTCGAAGGCGTGGTTGAGTTTTTGATCCAGGGCGTCCATCGGGCACTGGGCTACTACCATTCTAAGGTACTACCTATCGTGTGTTGCTTTACAAATCAGCCCAATATGCTGTGCATTTTTTGCCGCTTGAAATTATCCGAGCCCAGTGCCTGCATGGTGATTTTCCTTAAGACTCATTGTTACAGAGCCTCCAATGAAAACCCCTGTCGCCGCGCGTTGTTACCTTGATGGGCGTCCAGCGTAGCGAATCGCGTAAGGCCCAGCTCCTGCGCAACCGCGAGGTGCAGTGCGTCGGCGCCGCGCAAACCCTGTTGATGATCGTCCATCAAAGCCGCCGCCGCGCGAAAAGCAGTCCGCGATACAGCTATCCAGCGCAGGCCACCCGTGCCGAGCTGCCCGAAAAGAGCGAGTGCACCCCTTGCCTGATCGGCGGTCAATTGGCCGGTCCTGGTCTTGATGGCGATAGCGCTGTGAAACTCGGTCAACGCCCAATCGGCGCTGACCAGAGATTCGGCAACCTGAGCAAACCACTGTTCGACTCGGGGAGTTCCCGCTTCCTGGGTCAATAACGCCACCCAGACACTGGTGTCGACGTAGATCATCAGTACCGGTCCGAATGCCGCATGGCCTCGACGACCGGCTCGCCCATGGGTAGCGTGGCCCGAAACGCTTGCAAGCGCGCAAGAAAAGCGGCCTTGTCGAAGTCTGCGGTCGTCACGGGCCGCAAATGTAGATCGCCCGTTGTCGTAACCTCTATTTCCAAAGCATCCCCGACCTTGATCCGCGCTTGCCGTGCGCACTCGCCGGGAATGCGCACGGCAAGGCTATTGCCCCATTTGGCCAGATGAACTTTCATTGATTACTCTCCGTAATGTATATCTATGTATCTACAATATCACTCAGCGTCGTTTTTCACCATGATTCGAATAGTGAATTCGGCATAGCGGCTACATTGCGCCTTGATTTCCTGGAGCGCTTGGATCAGTGCATCGAGTTCTGCGGCGTCTGTCACCTTGGTCGGCACCGTGATCGTCCTGGAAAGCGTCGTGGAGTCTTCATGGTTCTTGGCCCGCTCCTCTTCCAGCCGTTGCCGCCGCCGTTCCTGCCCCTGGCGCTGGATGGAACGCTTGAGGTCTTCGATAGTGCCGTTGATGTCGTAGTCGCGCGCCAGGAGTTTCCGAAGTCCGTCCAGATCCGGCGTGGCGTCCAAACGTGGCGCGCCCGCCCACCGTCTCGACCAGGCCGAGCGGGTCCAGGGCGCTGCTGATGGCGGCCGGGTTGGCAACCCGAAGGAACTTCTCGGCCAGGTCGGTGCTGGCGCGTTCGGGCGCCTCGCCGTAGCGGTCGAACACTTGCGCCGCGACCTCCGCCAGCAGCTTCCGGGCGACTTCCAGCAGATCGGGGTCGAGTGCGGCCACGGCCGTGGTCTGCCCACGGAAGATGAAGGAGCCGGCTTGCAGGGTCTGCTTGATCCTGCTCTGGAGTTGGCGTGACTTCCGAGCCTTCCCAACGCAACTTGGCGATCCAGGCCGGCGTTTGCCGCTTCACCGCCAGAATCTGGCTCGGTAGAAAGATCAGGTAATAGATCGGCTCGAAACTGGCGTGGCCGAGTTCCCGGCCGTGGCGGATGCGTTCGCACAGCTCGTCGAAATCAGCCTTGAGCGAGGACATCGCACAGCGCCTCCAGGTCGGGGTGTTTCCAACTGATGCGGATGACGTCACCCACCGCCTGCACGCTGAGCAAGCCTTGCAGCGAGAGTTTTTTCATTTCCCCCAGCACGTCCTCCCGGCCCAGGCCGAACAGCCCCCAGTCCGGGTGATTCAACAGGGCGTTATCGCCACCACCGGCGAAATGCAGGTCGTAGGCCAGATAGGCGGCCAGCCGGCAGGAAAGCCGGAACGGCAGGATGCGCCGGCGGGATTTGCGGCCCGCCTCCAGCAAGCCGTAGTCCGCACAGCAGCCGGTGAGGTAGGCGGAGACGCGCCGCACCGTGCTCTCCGACCAGCGCTTGACGGTCAGGCCGTCGTCGATGGCGCGCGCTACAAAGGCGTGCGCGTCGTTGTTGCCGATCTCCACGCATCCTCCCGCATAACGCGCCCAGTAGACCTGACGAATGAAGTCGCCCAGGATGGGGTTCACCCGACTGGTGAACAGCAGCAGGAACTGGTTGAACTCGTTGGCCGACAGCCCCGGAGCGAGCCGTTGCAAATGGGCGGCCAGCGCGCCGCGGTTGATCAGGTAGTGGGGTGCGAAACATTCCACAACGATGTTTCGCAACCGGCGCGCCGTCACGGTGGGAAAGCGCCCGGAGTGCAGCGCCACGGCGCAAAAAGTTGTGCGGCGGACTTGCCCGGCGTCCAGAGTTCGAGCAGGGTCTTGGTCTCGGGCACCAGGCCGAGACCCGCCTGCAATTGCGTGGTGTAGCGCCTGGTGTTGCCCACCATCAGTTCATGAAATAGGGGTAGGTTCTGCTCCCCTGCCGGAAAGCCGCCAGGTAGGCGCCCGCCGTCGCTTTCACCAACTCCGGCGCCGGCAAATCCGCGATGCGGCCGACCGCCGCCGGTCCTTGATGAACGAACCTCCATGGTCCCGCCGACCATGCTCGAATCCTTCATTTCGATGCCCCCAATCTAGCGATAGGCGAGTCCGCTCTCCGCCAGCCATTGTCACTTGCCGGTGTCGCCCACCACCCGGCTGGCCGCCAGCAGCATGATCTTGGCCAGCCGGGTGCGCTGGTCGGCGGTCAGCTTGTTCTTGTTGGCCAGCATCAACCCACGGGTGCAGATGGTGTCCACCGTGGTGTCGAAGCCCCACTTCTTCTCGGCCACGGTCACGTTCTCGAAGGTGTACACCGCGCTGCCGTCGGGCAGCGTGTCGTTCAGATCCCAGTCCTTGACCGGCACCAGCCGGAAATCCTTGGGATTTTCCAGCACCACCTGCATCTCGGTCGACTTGGCCATCGGCCGCTGCACCACCATGGCCGCCTGAATCTTGCTGGCTTTGCCGCCGCTCTTTATTTGCAACAACGCCTCGGCGCCGTCGACGAAGGCCGGCGCGGTGTTCTTGAACGCCGGCTCCAGCACGGTCATGTATTCCCAGGTCACCGCCACGCCGCTGTTTGGAGACTGCACCGCGATCAACCGACCCTTGGCTTGCTGCAAATCGCTGTCGCTGCGGATGTCGCTGTCCTTGCCCGTGACAACGAACACGCACTCCCTGCCGATTTCGCCCAGACTGATGAACTGGTCGGCGAAACCGGGATGATCCTTGAGGTAGTATTTCAAGGCATCAGCCTGGCTCAGGCCGACGTTGACCGGGCTTTGGGGATCGTCGAGTCGGGTGAGATTTTCGAGCGAGCCGGCGCTGGTCAGCACCTGGGCCGGCTGATCCTGCTCTGCCAGCACCGTTTTCAGCCGCTCGCCGATGGTGTTGTAACCGCCGCCGCTCTTGCCGGTGCTGATGACAAGCGGCGGGTCGGCGGCCTGCGCCAGTCCCATCCCTAATCCGGCGGCGAGGATGAGGGCGGAGGATAAAGCGGTTTTAACGGTCATGGTGATTCCCTCCCGCGACCGACTACGGTCGCTTGCGTATTGTATGGTTCAGTAAAGTTTAGGCTCGCCCGGCGGTCGCGTCTTGAAGCGTTTGTAGGCCCACAGATATTGGGTCGGCAGAGAACGGACCGCCGCTTCGACGCCTCGATTCAGGGCCGCCACCGATTCATCCAGCGACGCAGCCGCAGTCACCCCCGGCAACGCCCGCAGGTGCAGCGCGTAGCCCCGGCCGCGCGGCAAGCGTTCGGCCCAGGTCAGGAACACCGGGACACCGGTTTTCAGGGCCAGCCGCGACACCAGGGTCATGGTGCTGGCGGCAATGCCGAAGAAAGGTGCGAATACTCCGCCCTCGTCGCCGGGATCCTGATCGGGGAGAATTCCGAGAACTTCGCCGTTGCGCAGCGAGGTTAACAAGGTGCGCACGCCGCGGGCATCGGTCGCGACCACCTTGCCACCCAACCGGCCGCGCCCCCGAACACTGAGTTCGTCGAGTCCCAACCGGCTGGGACGGTAGAGGATGGTCAGCGGGTGACGGCTGGAATAGTACAGGCCGGCCATTTCCCAAGCGCCCAGGTGGGGAGTGAGCAGGATTGCCCCCTGCTTTTGGCGCACGGCGGCGGTCAACGCCTCTTCGCCGGGCACCGATCCTTGGACCAGCGCCAATACTCGCTCACCGCGCCAGAGCCAGAGCGGCCCCAGTTCCAGCAATCCCTTACCGGTTTCCAGCAAATCCCGGCGTAATAGCCGATCATGCTCGATAGCCGGTAATTCGGGAAAACAAAGGGACAGATTGCGTTCGGCGATCCGTCGCAACCCATTGGGAAAGCACCACAACAGCCAGCCGAGGAACGAGCCGATGGCATGCGCCAGCGGCAACGGCAACAGGGTGGTCAGGTGCAGCAGGGCGGTAAACAATACCCGCCGGCTCATGGTGCTATTCCAGTTCCCCGGAATAATCCCATGCCAGCACTTCCCGCGCCCGCGTCAGATCCTGCTCCGCGACCTGCAGTTCGATGCCGTCAGCGACGATACCGAGCTGAAGCAGCGAGCGATCCACCAGCGCGCAGTTAATCCCTTCCACCAACAAGCGGCCGCGCACGATTTCGGCCGGCGGCAGAGTGTCGAACACCGTCAGCGTGACCCAAGTTGCGGTCATGGTTTGGGATTATTCGGTTCGGTGTCGAAATCGAATTCCGGTTGAGGCGGATTGCCGTCGTAAACCAGGTTGCGCCGCATCTGCAAATAGGCGCTACGCTGGAACGAGTAGGGATCGATCTGGGCCTCGGCGAGGGCTCTCTCGACCCGCAGTAGTCCAGCCCGCCGGTTGATGAGGTCCAGTCCCCACAGACTCCATTCGACGGCATCGGAATCCGTCGCCCATGTCACGGGGTTGGTGTAGAAATTCCCGGCCAGTCCGAAGGTATCGCGCACCGTGCTCGGACCCAACAAGGGCAGCACGATATAATAACCTTCGCTGAAACCCCAGAAGCCCAAGGTCTGGCCGAAATCCTCGTTGTGCTTGGGCAATTCCATGCGGCTGGCGACGTCGAACAGGCCAACCACGCCGAAGGTGGTGTTGAACACGAGTCGGCTGCTGTCCATCGCCGCCTGATGGAGCTTGAATTGCAGCAGATCGTTGATCAGCACCACCACATCATTCAGGTTACTGAAGAAGTTGGTAACGCTGGTGATGACCGGATCGGGCAGCACCGCTTGGTAAGCTTGGGCAACGGGTTTGAATACTGCTTTGTCCGCCGCCTCGTTGAACGCGAACATGGCGCGGTTATAACTCTCTAAGGGATCAGGATCATCGCGCAGGAGCTCGCTGGTCGGGGCGCAACCCACCAGCAGGGCCGCGACGGCGATCGGCAGAAAACGGCGGCGGAACGTGTTCATAAGCCTTTAATTGGAGGGATCAAGGCGACAGTGCCTAGGGCAAATCTTACTCCAACCGCAACCGCCGCGCATGGCGGGCCATCAGGTCTTTTCGCGCAGCAATAGTTGGGCAAGCAGGATCATGCTCAGCGTCACGCCGAGCATGATCGTACACAGGGCGTTGATTTCCGGCGTCACGCCGAGCCGCACCATCGAGTAGATTTTCAGCGGCAGAATTTCAAACGTGGGGCCGGTCACGAAAAAGCTGACCATTACATCGTCCATGGACAAAGTGAAACTCAGCAGCCAGCCGGCCACCACCGCCGGCATCAACAGCGGCAGGACGACCCGGCGGAAGGTCTGGAACTCGGTGGCACCCAGATCCTTGGCGGCCTCGACCAGATGCCGATCAAAACCGCTGATCCGACTCAGCACGGTCACCACCACAAACGGGATGTTGAAGGTGATATGCGCCAGCAACAGCGTCCAGAAACCCAGCGGCAGGCTCAGGCTGGCGAACAGGATCAGCAGGGCGATCCCCATCACGATGTCGGGCGTCATCATCAGCACGAAGATCAATGCATTAAGCAACTGCTTGCCGAAAAACCGGTAGCGGTACAGGGCTACCGCCGCCATCGTGCCAATGATCGTCGCCATCGTCGCCGACAGGGTGGCGAGCACCGCCGAGTTCAGCGCCACTTGCAGCAGATCGGGATCGTCGAAAAGGTTCCGGTACCACTCCCAGGTCAACCCCCGCCACTCCAGCGAGTACTTGGAACCGTTGAAGGAGTAAACGATCAACACCAGAATCGGCGCGTACAGAAACCCGTAGATCAAGACCAGATAAGCGGACCGGACGGCGCGTTTGAGATTCACGGCAACGCTCCCCGGCTGGCGCGGCGAGAACTGAGGTAGTAAGCCCACAACAACAGCCCCATCAGCACGGTCAACATGACGCTGGTCGCCGCCCCGAACGGCCAGTCGCGGGCGGACAGAAATTGATCGCGGATCAGATTGCCGACCAGCAGCGCCTTGGCCCCGCCCAACAGATCGGCGATGTAAAACATCCCCAGTCCCGGCAGAAAGGTCAACATGCAACCGGCGATGATCCCGGGCAGAGTCAGCGGCACGACGATCCGCAGGAAAATCGTGACCCGGCCGGCGCCGAGATCGCGGGCGGCTTCGATCAGCCGGCGGTCCAGCTTCTCCAGCGCGGCGTACAGCGGCAGGATCATGAACGGCAGCAGCGTGTAGAGCATGCCTGCGACCACCGCCGGCCCGGTGTAGAGCAGTTCCAGCGGCTCGGCGATCAGCCCCAGCTCCAACAGGAGCTGATTCAGCAAACCGTTGGTCTGGAGGATGATGACCATGGCGTAGGTTCGCACCAGCGAGCTGGTCCAGAACGGGATGATGACCAGCAGCAACAACAACGGCCGCCAGCGAGTCGGCAGCCGGGTCAGCAGGTAGGCGAACGGAAAGCCTAGCAGCAGGCACAGGACCGTGGTGACCGCCGCCAGATAGAGCGAATTCAGCAGCACGCCCAGATACAGGGGGTCCAACAGTCGCCGGTAACTATCCAGAGTAAAAGCGAAGGCCACGAACTCGTCGCTGCCCCGTTCCAGAAAACCGGCGATGATCACTAAAAGGTTGGGCAGCAGGGCGAAGGTAATCAGCCAGAACCAGATGGTGCCGACGGCGACCAGTTTGAAGGGTTCTCTAATCCTCATGCGGCAGGATCGTCTCCCAGTCGTGTACCCAATCCACGAACAGCCGCTCGCCGACCCCGAAATCCAGGTTCATGATGGCCTGATCGTCCTCGTTGAAAAACTGGGTCGTGGACAGCAAATCGCCGCTGTCCAGACGGATGACCAGATCCACCGTGCTGCCTTTGTAGACCACCTCCTCGACCGCCGCCGGAAATAAGGTAGCGCGTTCCTCGTCACTACCCTCGTGCTCGCGCCAGATGCGCAAATCCTCGGGACGAATCAGTACGTTGACGTGGTCGCCGACCGCGAAGGTGAATTTGGATTTGAGATTGACCACCCGATCATGCAGGCGGATGTCGTAGCGCGGTGGCGTGGCGGCCACCACCCGGCCGGACAGATTATTGATTTCACCGACAAAACAGGCGACGAACAGGTTCTCGGGCGATTCGTAAATCTGCCGGGGCGTGCCGAACTGCTCGATGCGGCCGGTGTTCATCACCGCCACCCGGTCGGACATCGACAGGGCTTCTTCCTGGTCGTGGGTGACGAAGATAAAGGTAATTCCCAAGCGACGCTGCAACTGTTTGAGTTCGAGCTGCATCGCCTTGCGCAATTTGTAGTCCAGGGCGCTCAGCGGTTCGTCCAGCAGCAGCACCCGCGGCCGGTTGACCACTGCCCGGGCGATGGCCACCCGCTGCTGCTGGCCGCCGGACAACTGTCCGGGCTTGCGCGAGGCGAATTCCTCCAGCTTGACCATCCGCAGCGCGTCCATGACCCGTTCCCGCAGGGCATCACCCCGGATGCTCTTCAGCCGAGGACCGAACGCCACGTTTTCGAACACTGTGAGGTGCGGGAACAACGCATAGCTCTGAAAAACCGTGTTGACATGGCGCTCCTCGGGCGGCAGCGTCCGCATGTCCTGGCCGCTGATAAATATCTCCCCGCCGTCCGCTTTCTCGAATCCCGCCAGCAGACGCAGGATCGTGGTCTTGCCGCAACCGGAAGGTCCCAGCAGAGTCAAAAATTCCCCTGCCTGCACCTGCAAGTTGACGTTGCGCAGTACCGTATTGGCACCATACACCTTGGAGACATTCCGCAATTCGATGACAAATTCGCTCATGAGACCCTGCTTTCGACGGATGAAAGCGCGCCAGGATGGGCAGTTAAAGTATGGTGCGGAGGAATGACAGGCATGTGAACCGTACGATCGAGCACCGCTCGCGGAATCCCGGCTGCCTGATCCGAGGCGTGGCTATAATACCGAAAATCCGTCTCATCCTTCCCTGATCCGGGAAGAAAGGCTTACCCATGCACCCATCCCACTCCAGGGATCCGCTGCAGTGTCTGGAACAACTCAACCGGATCGGCATCGCGCTGTCCAGGGAACGGAATACCGAGAAGTTGCTGGAAACGATTCTGATGGCGGCCAAGAGCTTGCTGAATGCCGATGGTGGCACCCTGTACCGACTGGAGGAAGACAGCCGGCAGCTTCGCTTCGAAGTGCTGCGCAACGACTCGCTCCAACTTTACCTGGGCGGCACCACCGGCGTGGCCATTCCGTTCGCACCGATTCCCCTGTACGACCCAGCGGGCCAGCCCAACACGGGCATGGTGGTCACTTATGCCGTATTGCACGATACGACGGTCGTGATCGATGATGCCTACGCGGACCAGACTTTCGATTTCTCCGGAACGCACCATTTTGATCGGCGGACAGGTTATCGCTCCCGCTCCTTTCTGACCGTACCCATGAAGAATCATGAGGACCAGATCATCGGCGTCTTCCAACTCATCAACGCTCTCGACCCGGAAACCGGACAGGTCCGGACGTTCTCGCCGGCCGACCGGCAACTGGCGGAATCGCTGGCCTCCCAGGCGGCCATCGCCCTCACCAACCATCAACTGATCAATCAACTTCAATCCCTGTTCGAATCGCTCATCGAACTGATCAACACCGCCCTCGACAACAAATCTCCCTATACCGGCGCCCACTGCCAGCGGGTGCCTATCCTGACCGTGATGATCGCCGAGGCGGCCCGCCGATCCGAACGGGGGCCGCTGAAGAACTTTCGCCCCACGCCTGAGGAACTCTACGAAATCAGGATCGCCGGAATGCTGCACGACTGCGGCAAGATCGCTACGCCGGTACACGTGGTGGACAAAGCGACCAAGCTGGAAACCATTTTCGACCGCATCCATCTGGTGGAAACCCGCTTTGCGGTACTCGAACGCGATGCCGAGATCGAGTTGCTGCAAGGCAAGCTGGCCGCGCTGGAGCGCGGCGATCCGGCGGCGATCCCGCCCCTGGAACAGCGCTTTCGCGACCGCCTGGCCGCGCTGGCGGACGACCGGGAACATCTGCGCCGCTGCAATATCGGTGGCGAGTCCATGCGGTCGGAGGATCAGGAGCGAGTCCGGCGGATTGCCGCCTATCGCTGGGTCGGGCCGGATGGCCAGGAAAGCGATTTGCTATCCCGGGATGAAGTCCACAATCTCTGCATTGCCCAAGGGACCCTGAATCCAGAGGAGCGAGCCATTATCGAAGAGCACGTGATGCTGACCCTGCGCATGTTGAAAGCCCTGCCCTGGCCGCGACAACTGCGCAACGTGCCCGAATACGCCGGCAGCCATCACGAACAGCTCGACGGTGGCGGTTATCACCGTGGCCTGCGCGAACAGGAACTGGCCCTGCAGGCCCGGATTATCTGTCTGGCCGACGCCTTCGAAGCCCTGACCGCCCGCGACCGGCCTTACAAGCCTGGCAAACCGCTCAGCGAAGTGCTCGCCATTCTCGGCCAGATGGCGGAGGATCACCGGATCGACCCCGATCTGTTCGATGTATTCATCCGCGAAGGTATCTGGCTGGAGTATGCCCGGCAGTATTTGCAGCCGGAGCAAATCGATGCGGTGGACGTTGGCCGGATTCCGGGCTATACCCCCTAAATATCCCTGATGATCCGCAATCATCCCGATATCCCCAGGGGACGACCGACATGCAAATCTACCAAAGTGGCGTTGCCTTGAGTGAACTGGCCGACCGGTTCAGACAAATCCCGTTACTGAGCTCGCTCGAGGATCGGCATCTCAAGGGTCTGCTGAGCGCCAGCCGCCTGCTCATTTACGACCCGGACGAAATCATCATCCCCGAAGGGGCGTTCGGGGACCACCTTTACGTTATGCTCAGCGGCAAGGTGCGGGTAGTCAAAAACAACAATCAGATTGCCGTGCTCTATCAAGTCGGAGAGGTGTTCGGCGAACTTTCAGCGCTGGGCGATGAGATCCGTACCGCCTCGGTCATTGCCGCGGAAACGACCTGGTGTCTGGAACTGAGCCCCAGTTTCATGCGAAGGTTACCGACAAGCGAACGGGATGCCTGTTATGCGTTGCTGTATCGATTCATCGCCCGGGTCGTCGCCGAACGGCTGAAAAGGACCACCGACGAATTGGTGGTGGTCACCCGGGAACTGGATATGACTCGGCGCAAGCTGGCCGACCTGCGTCGCAAGTCCAACCAGGAAACCTTGGATGACGAACTGGCATCGGCCATCGAACAGTTGCGGCGTACCAAGGAAAAACTGTCACGACTGGGGCGCGCGGCTGAGGAATCACCGCCGGCCTGAACTGGCGGCGGACTGTAAATGGGAGAGATCATGCGTTATCGAGCTTGTTACTGGATCCTGTCGACCGTTCTGCTATGGACACCGCAAGTGCCGGTGGCCAAACCGACTTCGGATGAGTTCACCGTCCCACTTCAGGCCGCCACCGCGAAATCGCGCTCCACACCGCGCGGTCCCGGCCAGGTTCGCACGGTCAAGGACGACCTGACGGGGAAGCCGGCGCTGCAAGCCAGGACCGCCCAGGCTGCCATCGCCGCCGCGGTCGGCCAGCGCGCCGCCGGTTGCCGGATGATTCGTTTTGGCGCCGATTTCGGTTGGGTAGCGACTGGAGCGGCCCAATACCCGGCATCCGATAATCCGGTCGCGCTGCGTCGATCCCGCCAGGAGGCGCGTTTCAAGGCATTCACCGATGCCAACGCAAGGCTTGTCGGGTGCTTGTCGGGTTTGTCGCCAGAAGCCCGGCAGCGGGTCAGCGAAGCGCTGGAACAGGACGACGCCATCCGGTTGGCGTTAATCAACCTGGCCTTCACCGACGCGGATAAGCGGGAACAGGCGCTCAGAATTCTGGCGCGCGGTTTCGTGGCGTACTCGGCCGAGGACGATACAGCCCAGCGCACGGTCTACGTCAACCTGGTGACCACGCCCAAGTCCGCTACCCGACTGACGCGTCCCGCCCCCAATGCCGTCGAAGCAACTTCGCTGCAGGAAGGTTTGCGACAGGTGCGGGCCGAGATCGGGGCCGGGCTGATTCCACCGGTCGGCAACCGAATGATCGTGGTCAATGCCACGGGCGAGCTGGCGCTGGTCGGCTACGCCGCCAACCTGATCGGCGCGCATCCGGATCCGGTGGCTCAGGACAAGTTGCGTACCGATGCCGAGAAAATCGCGACGAGCCGTGCATCCGAAGCCCTCATGGGACTGGCTTCGGGTGACGATACCGCGTGGCAGACCGGATTGGACGAGGCCACCAGGAACGACATCCAGGCGACCAACAACGGATACGACGGCAGCGAACCAAGCGTCCGCCGTTTCGCGCAAATCCGCGATCTGGTCATGACCACGATCAAGGAAGACGCCGGTCTCCAAGCCCTACGCGAAGGCCGCTTGCCGTCAGCCGCGACGATCAAACGCTTCGACGGGGGAAACGCCATTGCCGTGGCGCTGACCTACACGCCTGCCATCAAGAAGCGCGAAGTCAAGCCAGCACCTTCGCCGACCGCGCCAGTGAAAAAACCGGTCAGCAGCTCGTCGATCACGCCAGCCACGCCAGCAACCGGCGCCAGTACTCCGCCATCCCGGCCAGCCACGACGACGACCAGCGACGTTCCACCGCCCCCGCCGGCCACAACAATTACCAACGACGCTGCACCATCTCCGTCGGCCGCGCCCAAAACCGATTCACTCGACAATTCCGGAGCCAGCGGCGGAACCGCGCCGGCGGAACCGCGCTAACGCTGGCAACGCGGACAATAATACGTCGCTCGCTGGCCGATCCGGCAACGCTGGATCGGTTCCCCGCAGGCGGTGCAGGACATCGAACAACGGTCGTAAACGTGTAGATATTGCCGAAAATAACCCGGCTCGCCCTCGCTGCCGACGAAATCCCGCAAGGTCGTACCACCCAGGTGGATGGCTTCGCTCAAGATTTCCCGAATGGCAACCACCAGCCGTTCGTATTCGGCCAGCGCGACCTGGCCAGCCGGGCGCAGCGGATGGATACCGGCCGCGAACAGCGATTCGTTGGCGTAGATGTTGCCGACCCCCACTACCACATGGTTATCCATGATGAAGGTCTTGATGGCTGGAATGCGGCCTTGCGCCCGCTGATGAAGATAGGCGCCGGAGAACGCGTCGCCGAGCGGTTCCGGTCCGAGCTGCTCGAGCAGCGGGTGCTGTTCCGGCGGCTCCGGGGTCCAGAGCAGGGCGCCAAAACGGCGGGTATCGTTGAAACGCAGGCATTGCCCGCTGGCCAACACCAAATCCACGTGATCGTGCTTCCGTGGCGGCGTGTCGGCGGGCAGGATGCGCAGTTGGCCCGACATGCCGAGATGGAGAATCGCGGTGCCGACGTCGGTGCGTAGCAGCAGATATTTGGCGCGCCGGTCTACGCGCTTGATCGCCTGCCCCGGCAGCACTGCTGCCAATTCCTCCGGCACCGGCCAGCGCAGCCGGGGCTGCCGTACCACCACTCGGCTCACCGTCTGGCCGGTTAAATGGGGCGCGATGCCGCGCCGGGCGGTTTCGACCTCGGGCAGTTCGGGCATTATTCACCGCTCCTCGTCGCCGGCAGTAATGTCTCGATGGACGGCGCCAGAAAACTCCCCGCGGCGCTGGTCAACAACGGATACAGACTGTCGGGACAAAGATGGACGGTGGCGCCGATTTGCAGATAACGCTGGCCGTCGGTCGGGGCGGTGGCACCGAAACGGATCTCCCAACCATCCAGCCGCAATCGCAACCGGGGCGGATCGAGCTGTAACGGTTTCAGGTCCAGCCCCGTGGCGGCGTACCGTAACGGACAGCGCGCTTCGGCGAGATGCAGGATCGGGCTGAGCAAGACCGGATTGGCCGGCCCGGTGGCCGGCCCGGTCATCCACCAGCGACCGGCTCGCCGCTCGAAGGCCAGCGTCTCCTGGCCCGGACGCTCGACCACGATCCGTTCGATCCGCGCCGGGATCAATTCCAGTAAGGGCGGAACCTCCGTCGGCCGCTCCCGACCGGGTTCGAACAGCGCCAGTACCACCAGTCCACCGGCCAGCCCCAGCAACCCCATATTGAACCATTGTCGCCGCGCGAGTGCGTTCACGCTCAACGCCGCCGCCGGTAGAACCAGATGAGCCAGCCGCTGGCCAACAGGCTACCCGGTAGCACGATCAGGAAGACGGCCGCGATCAACGCCAGCGCGTTATCGGACAGATCGAGGTTTGGATCAGGAACAGACCTGGGTCGAACGATGATCGGTGCATCGTCCAACGTCAGCCAATTGAGGATAAGGACTCCCAGTTCCAAATTAGCACCATTGCCCAAATAGGTATTCGATAAAAAGTCGCCGTCGCCGATCACGACGACCCGTTGCTCGAATGCGGCTCGCGGTTCGCCGGCGTCGGTTGAGGCGACGGGCCGGGGTCGGAACAGCGCCGCGCCAACGGTCAGCGGACCGGACTGCTCTGAAGTGTCGGGGTCGAACTGGATTGGGCCATCCAAAGGGCTGGTTTCCGTCCAGGAACGGGATTGGCTTTCCAGCAGCACGGCCGCCTTCCAACCGCTGGGTGGCCGGATGGCCAGCGCCACCGCCAGCGGCAACAGCGCGGGAGAGCGCAACGATTCGGTGATGGGGTGCGGGCCATAATCGGCGATGGGAAGGAAGGCGGGATTCTTGATACCGAGCCGGGGCGTATCCGCATCCACCACCACACCCGGCAGCATGGCGATGCCCAGCGCCACCGCCAGCGGTTGCAGGCCGGAAGGGTCAGCCGGTTCCAGCAGCCACAGCAGATTCCCGCCCTGCCCCACGTAGTCTAGGAGCGTTTGAATTTCGCCTGGCGGTAACAACCGCTGTGGCCCGGCAAGCACCAGCGCGGCGGCGGCGGGAATGCGCTGCTCCTTCGACAGATCGAGCGAACGCACCTGAATCCCGATTTTCTCCAACTCCCGGCCGAACGTCCCCATATCGTAATTGGCCACACCGAGCGGTTTGCGTTCGCCGTGCCCATCCAGAAACAGCACGACTCGATCCTGCTGGCGACTCAGGCGCTGCAGGGCCAGGGTCAGCGCTTGTTCGCTGAGTTGCTGAACTTTTTCACCGCGGCCACGATATTCCACGTACAACTCGCCATCCAGGGTGACACCGAGTTCGCGCACCCGGTCCGGCAACAGGTCGGGGTTGACGAAGGCCAGCGCCAGATCCGGTTTATAGCGCCGATAACGCTCGACCAGCCGACCGATACCCTCACGCAGGGTTGGATTGTCGCGGGCGTAGCCGGTGATGCGGACCGGGCCGTCCAGCCGGGCCAGCAGAGTCCGACTGGGCTCGGACAAGGTATTGCGTCCACCGGCAGTCCAGTCGGCCTGAATCGCATAGCGGGTGCTCAACCAGGCCAGCAGGCCGATCACCAGGCCAAACAGCAGCAGAAATATCATATTTTGCAGCCGCAACCGCCAGCGTACGGAAGGATCGAGCCGCATGAGTCAATCCCGCAGGCGCCCGTCGTCCAACCGACGGATCGCCAGACCCAGGAAAGCCATGCTGAACAACAGGTAGTAGGCGACGTCGGCGCTGTCGAACAGCCCCAGCAGCAGAGCATCATTGTGGCGCAACAGCGACAGGTAGCCGAACAGACTGCCGGCCGTTTCCTGTTGGGCACTGGCTGCGTCTACGATCCACAAGAACAGTAGCAGCCCCAAGGTGGCAATCGCCGCCACTGCCGGTTGCGCGGTCAGGGTGGACATATAGAGACCAGCGGCGGCAAAACTGGCGACGAGCAGGCCCAGACCCAGCAATCCGGCCAGCAGCTTGCCAAAATCGAGCGTCGCGCCAACCGCCAGCGACAGCGGCATCAATGCGATCAGTGCGATCATACCCAATAGAAATGTCAAAATGCCCAAATATTTGCCCAACACGATTGCTGGCGTTCCCACCGGGGCCGAGAGTAGCAGATCGAGGGTGCGGGCGCGGCGCTCCTCGCTGAACAGCCGCATGGTCAATAACGGGGTTAGCAGCAGCAGGCCCCAGGCGGTGACACGAAACAGGGGTGCTGCGACCAGATCAGTCACCCCGGGCGCGTTTTCCAGTCCGACCAACCGCCCCTGCAAATTCCGGAAATCATCCACCAGGAGCAGGAAAATCCACCCCAGCAGCCCTTGAACCACCGCCAGCAGGGTCCAGGCCAGCGGCGACAGAAACAGGCCGCGTAATTCGCGGGCCGCAATGGTGCAAATCATTCGGCCGTCGCGCCTCCCAGCGTCAATTCGACGAAGATCCGCTCCAGACCGGCATGTTCCGGCGTCAATTCCCACAAGTCCCAACCCTTGAAGCGGGATTGCTCGACCACCGCTCGATGCGGCGCGAGACCGGGAGCGTGGTGCAGCCGAAACCGGCCGTTACCCAATTCTTCGACGCGCTCGACTCCCGGCAGTTGTACCAGACTCGACGCCGGCGGAGGAGCGTTCAATCCGATTCGCAAACAGGTCGATTGCCGGCGCTGCTCCAGTTCGGCCAGCGCACTGGCGTACACCAGCCGTCCGGCGTTCATAATTTGCACGTGGCTGCAGGTGGCCTGCACTTCCGCCAGCAAGTGGGTGGACAATATCACGCCGTGGCTTTCCCCCAGCTCACCGATCAGTTTTCGCATCTCCCGAAGCTGGATGGGATCCAGACCGATTGTCGGTTCGTCCAGAACAATCACCGGCGGATCGTGCAGGATGGCCTGAGCGATACCGACCCGCTGCCGATAACCTTTGGACAGATTGCCGTTCAAACGCCCGCCGACGCCCGTCAGTCCACAGCGTTCCTTGACCCGCGCCATCGCCGCGCGGCTCGCCACGCGGCCAAGCCCGTGAAGGCGGGCGCTGTAGCGCAGTTGCTCGTCCACGGTCAGTTCGCGATAGAGGGGCGGTTGCTCGGGGAGATAACCGATGGCCTGCTTGGCTTGCCGGGGCTGGTCCAGCAAATCGCTGCCATCAATGACGATCCTTCCACCGTCCGGCGCCAGCACCCCGGCCAGCATCCGCATGGTGGTGGATTTGCCGGCGCCATTGGGGCCGAGAAACCCCAGGACCTGACCTCTGGCGAGCGTGAAACTGACATCGTCGACCGCCCGGATATCGCCATAATATCGGGTCAGCCGTTCCACCCGGATCAATACGTCGTCCGTCATGACATTTTCGACAAGCGTTGACCGCCGCCGGGCTGTATCATAGTAGCCTCATCACGCCCATCAGCCGATCCCAATCCTTACCAAACGCGTCATGGAAAAACACCCCGATCCTGCTCCACCCACCGATCACGATCAAGCCGAGGGGTTGCATATCGACGAAAGCGAGGAACCCCTGATTCACTGGCTGCACGTTGTCATCCGCTTCTGCGTGCGGATACTGGCCGTGCTGATGACGCTGGTGATCATGTGGAGCGTCGCCGACGTGGCCTGGGTGCTTTACCAGCGCGCGACAGCATCACCCGTGGGCTTGCTGAACGTCAACGACATTCTGGTCTCGTTCGGGGCGTTCATGGCCGCCCTGATCGCCATCGAAATTTTCCTGAACATTGTGCTTTATCTGCGCGAGGACGTACTGCACGTCAAATTGGTGCTAGCCACGGCGTTGATGGCAATTGCCCGGAAGGTGATCGTGTTGGATTATAAGACATTGGAGCCAGAGTATATCTGGGCAACCGCAGCGGTCATCTTCGCGCTGAGCATCGGTTATTGGCTGGTGACGAAGAAAACCCAGTAAATCCTTGCATCAATCCGAGAATGACCTGCCAGAACGGTGCAAAAAAACCATCGGCCGTATCAATCAGTCGATTATTCTTGTCAACTTTTTTGTAAAGGATACCAAGTTGAACTTCATTGCTCATGGTCTGCTGGACCTGTCTTTCTGGGAACTGCTGCTGGCAACCCTCTTGCTGACGCACGTCACGATCATTGCTGTCACGGTCTTCCTGCATCGCGCCCAGGCCCACCGTGCCCTCGACCTCAACCCGATCATCAGTCACTTCTTCCGGTTTTGGCTGTGGCTGACGACCGGCATGGTAACCAAACAGTGGGTTGCCATTCACCGGAAGCATCACGCCAAGTGCGAAACACCGGACGATCCGCACAGCCCGCAGGTCCTCGGCATCGGTAAGGTGCTCTGGGAAGGAGCGGAACTGTACCGCGCCGAAGCACAGAAACCGGAAACGTTGGAACGCTACGGCCACGGGACGCCCAATGATTGGCTTGAACACCATGTCTACGCCCGCCATGACCGCTTGGGCGTCACGCTCCTGTTATTTATTAATTTAGCACTGTTCGGTATTCCAGGTCTGACGGTTTGGGCGGTGCAGCTCTTATGGATTCCATTCTGGGCCGCGGGCGTGATCAACGGTCTGGGGCACTACTGGGGTTATCGCAACTACGAACCTCGCGATGCGTCCACCAACCTGTCCCCGCTGGGACTGTTGATCGGGGGCGAGGAGTTGCATAACAACCATCATGCTTTTCCCAGTTCCGCCAAACTGTCGAACAAGTGGTGGGAATTCGATATCGGCTGGCTGTATATCCGATTATTAGCGATTTTGCGGTTGGCGCATGTCAAGAAAACCGCGCCGATCCTCCAACAACTGCCGGACAAGCAGGTCATCGATCTGGATACTCTGCGGGCGGTGGTGCTAAACCGGTTATCCGTAATGGCCGATTTCGGCCGTGAAGTGGTCGCGCCGGTACTGCGGGAGGAACTGCGCAAAGCCGACGATTCCCGGCGGCACATGCTCAAACGGGCGCGGGCCCTCTTGATTCGCGAGGAAGCCCGGTTGGATAACCGCGATCGTGATCGGCTGCGCAACACCCTCGATATGAGTCAAACGCTGCGGACTGTCTACGAATTTCGCCTGAGCTTGCAGAGCGTCTGGAGTCGTACGACCGCCAGCCATGAAAAGCTGTTGGCTGCCTTGCAGGAATGGTGCGCGGGAGCGGAAGCGAGTGGCATTCAAGCGTTGCGGGAGTTCGCACAGGCATTGCGCGGTTATTCGACGCGTCCAGTTTGACCGGGGCGATCACGCCAAACGAAAAACCCGCCTGATGGCGGGTTTTTTGTGGGTTCAACTGGATGCCAAATCCATCACTTGATTTTGGCTTCCTTGTACGGAACGTGTTTGCGAACGACCGGATCGAATTTTTTCATTTCCAGCTTTTCCGGCGTCGTGCGTTTGTTCTTGGTCGTCGTATAGAAATGCCCCGTTCCGGCGGTGGAAACCAGTTTGATTTTATCGCGCATGATTGTACCCCTTAAATCTTGGTGCCTTGGGCGCGCAGGTCGACAAGAACGGCATCGATCCCTCTTTTATCGATGATGCGCATACCGTGCGAAGAGACGCGCAGGCTCACAAAACGCCGCTCGCTTTCGACCCAGAACCGATGCACGTGCAGATTCGGCAGGAACCGGCGGCGGGTCTTATTGTTGGCGTGGGAAACATTATTTCCGGTGAGGGGACGCTTGCCCGTCACCTGACAGACTCTGGACATCGGACTATCTCCAACCGCTAGAATCGAATTTGCGAAATTTTTGTATTTATAACAATTTTTTCGATTATGGACAAGTAGATATCAGTCAATACTCATAAACTAATCGTCATAACTTACCGATAGCCCTTGGCAAGAGGTCTTCCAGAGCCTTTTGCTCAAACTCCATATATTGTGACCTTCATCTGCCCAGCGAAAGCAAATCGTAAATTCAACAATTTGAATTTAATGAATATATTAAAAATCAAGCCCTACAAAAATTACCCGTTTCCCAGCGCCAGTTCGCGCAAGCCCTGTGCGAATGGAATTCGGGCGTCGAACCGCAGCATGTCTCGTAGCTGAGCCGGATCGCCCAGCGAATGCCGGATGTCGCCAATCCGGGCGGTGGAATATTCAGCCGGCGGCACGCCTGGAAAAAGCTCCCGGTAAATTGCCAATACCTGATTCAGGGAAACCGCGCGACCGGTGCAGACATTGTAACGTCCGCTGACGACATCTGTACCGAGCAAGGCTTCGCCATTGGCCCGCGCCACATCTCGCACCGAGATAAAGTCGCGCGTCTGCTCGCCATCGCCATAAATAGTCACGGGCAGGCCACGCTGAAATCGGTCGGTAAAGATGGACAGCACCCCCGAGTAGGGCGAAGTGGGATCCTGGCGCGGTCCATAGACATTAAAGTAGCGTAAACAGATGGCTTCCAGTCCGTAGCTGGCCCCGTAACCCAGCAGCATGACCTCGGCAGCCAGCTTGGCGGCGGCATAAGGGGACTGCGGTTGTGGTGCTGCCGATTCCTGGTTGGGCAGCGTGGCGGTCGTGCCGTACACCGCGGCCGAGGATGCAAACACCAGGCGCTTGCAGTCGAATTGAAGGCACAGGCGGGCAAGGCTGTCGGCGGTGGCCAGGTTGAGGCAGTAGTTGAGCGAGGGATCGCGGAAGCTTTCGGGAACGCTCACTAGCGCTGCCAGATGCAGGACACCAGCAAAGCGCTGTTGCTCGAACAAGGCGCGCATCGCCGTTGCATCGCCAGCGTCGGCAAGCACCCATTCGAAATCGGGCGACGAGCGCGCGCCGGCCAGATTTTCCAGATGTCCGGTCCGCAGGTTGTCAACCCCGACCACCCGACATCCCTGCCCGAGCAGCCATTCGGACGAATGGCTGCCAATAAAGCCGGCCGCGCCGGTCACTAAATAAGTTTGCGTCATATGCTGCTCTCCAGGCCGCGACCAGAAGTGGATTGATGCTTGCCAAGCTGGGGACGCTTACAATAACGGCTTTGCGAATGATCGTACAACAGTGACCACACGCAGCCGGCTGTTTGAATGGCATTTTCTGGCGCCGCGCTACTGGCCGATCTGGCTGGGGCTGGGCTTGATGAAGATCATGGCCGCGCTGCCCTTTCGCTGGCAACTGGCCGTGGGTGGGCAGACCGGCCGCTGGATCGGCAAAATCGCCCGTCGCCGCCGACGTATCGCCGCGATCAACCTGGAACTGTGCTTCCCGGAATGGTCACCCGCCGAACGGGCCAAGCTGCTGGAAAACCATTTCGCCGCGATGGGCATCGGCCTGTTTGAAACCGCCATGGCTTGGTGGGCGCCAGACGACAAGCTGCGCGGTCTGGCGCGGGTCGAAGGTGCGGAGCACCTGGAACAGGCGCTGGCCCGTGGTAAAGGCGTCATACTAATGACGGGACACTTTACGACTCTGGAACTGGGAGCCCGGTTCATCACCTGGCGGCAACCGTTCCACGCCATGTACCGCTCCCACAAGAACCCGCTCTACGAAACCGTGATGCGTCGCGAGCGCGAGCGCCGGTCCCGGTTCCCGCCGCTGCCGCACGAAGATCTGCGCGGCCTGCTGCGCGCCTTCAGGAAGGGGCGCGCGGTCTGGTACGCCCCCGATCAGAATCACGGCCGGCGCAACAGTGTCTTCGTACCGTTCTTCGGCATCCCCGCCTGCACCATCACCGCCACCTCGCGGCTGGCGGCGCTGAGCGGAGCGGCGGTGGTACCGTACTTTCCCAGGCGGCTGCCCGGAATTGCCGGCTATGAGGTCGTCATCCTGCCGGCATTGGACAATTTTCCGAGCGAGGATATGGTCGCCGATACCCGGCGGATCAACGAATTGCTGGAACAGTATATCCGCCAGGTCCCCGAACAGTATCTCTGGGTCCACCGTCGCTTCAAGACCCGGCCGCCGGGCAGCGCCGCCGTGTACAAGCTCTGAACCCGGATTGCTCCCATGCCCTATCGTGCCGATCTGCCCGCCAACCCGGCCATTCGCCGTATTCTGGTCATCAAGTGGAGTGCCATGGGCGATGTGATCATCGCCACTGCGCTGTTCGAGGATATCGCCAAGGCATTCCCGGACCGGGAAATCCATCTCAACACACTTCCCGCGTGGCAGGGTCTCTTCGAGCAGGATGCCCGATTCGCCCGGGTATTCGCCGTGGAGTTGCATGATCGCCGACAACTAGGCCGCCGGATAGTGGAGTGGCTGCGGCAGGTACGGGCGCAATGCTACGACTTGGTGATCGATTTGCAATGCAACGATCGTTCGCGACTGTTGCTTAGCCTGCTATGGTTGACGGGGTGCCGGATTCCCTACCGCCTCGGCAACCGCCAACAATTTCCCTACAACATCGCGCCTGCCGAACTGCCCAAACCGATTCACACGATCACCCGCAGCCGAGCCGCCCTGCGGGCCGGCGGCATCCCGGCAACCACGCCCCGGCCGGTGCTGCACATCCCCGCTCAGAACCGCGCCCGTGTCCGGAAACTCATGGAACGCCATGAGCTTAATCCGGGCCGTTACGCGATTTTTCTACCCGGCTGCAACGCCAACGGTCATCTCAAGCGCTGGGGAACCGCTCGCTACGCCGCGCTGGCGACCCAGCTCCACCGGGGGAGTCTGGAGCGGGTTGTGCTGATCGGCGGGCCGGACGAACGAGACGAGTGCCAGCGCATCGCCTCGGATTGTGGCTCCTGGCTGGTAAACCTCTGCGGGCAAACCGAAATTCTCGATATTCCGCCACTATGCGAGCCGGCGTGCTTCATCATCGCCAACGATACCGGCACGGCGCACTTGGCCGCCACCTCGCCCACGCCCATGCTGGTACTCTGCGGTCCGACCGACCCCCGCCGGGTCAAACCGCTCGGTGATAACGTCGCGGCCCTGCAAGCCGACCTGCCCTGCGTCAACTGCTACCGCAAAACCTGCTCGCATCACAGTTGCATGGCCATGCTGACGCCGCCGTGGGTGCTGCGACGCCTGCGGGATTTGGCGCGGGAAGTCGGGTAATTCAACTGGATATCCGCGTCTGCCAGGATCAGGGCGAATCGGTGGGACGGGAAAAGGACTGGTATTCGCCCGGTAGTGGTGGCGCATCCTCCGGCAGCAACCGGGTTCCGTATTTGGCGAACTGGTTGTGCTCGTACAGCTTGGCGTACTTGAGAAAGACGTAGAACGCCGCGATCACCGAGTTGATAAAACCCGCCCAACCGTTCAGGAAGTTGCGCTTGAACAGGTAGCTGCGAACGAAGAACAGAGGCGGGTAAAACACCATGATCAGAGCAATTCCCCAGCGCTTCTTCTTGAGCTTGTCAGCCAGCAGCCCGGTGGAATAGGCATTGATTTTCTCGACCTTGGTGTGAATGTCGGTCTCGCCGTAATGATACAGCGGTGCCTTGAGGCGGGCGACGCGACCCCGCACCTTGGGGGCGGCGTGGACCGGCATGTCGTCGATGTCGCCCCTGCGCTTGTCGAACAGGCGAAGAAAATAGTTCATTCGGGTAGCTGAACTATACATACGCCAAAACAATTGTTCCTGGCGCGGTATTTCGTAGCCGTCCGCCACCGGTCCGGCTTGCAGCAACTGGCGAATTTCCGCCTGGAGCGCGGGCGATAGCGCCTCGTCGGCGTCCAGCAACAACACCCAGTCATGGGCGGTCGCCGCCAGTGCCATGCGCTTCTGCGGACCGTAGCCCATGAACTCATGTTGAGTGATGCGCGCCCCGTAGCGCTGGCCGATGGCAAGCGTGTCATCGGTGCTGAAGGAGTCCAGCATGACGATTTCGTCGGCCCATTTGACGCTTTCCAGACAGGCCGCCAAGGTTCGAGCATTATTATAAGTGGTGATAAATACCGAAAGCCGGGTTTGGGTGGTCATGTTTGCTAAGGGGGGAACGGTTACGCTCCATTTCGCGGCCAAGCAGGTAAGCTTTCTTCCGGAAATCGTCTGAATAATATTGCATTTTCACTTGACGGCGTCAAACCGCATGGCTTGGCATCCTTACCACCCATCAGTTTGTTTCCAATCACGAAATAACGGCATTTGAGCAGATTTCGTCAAATGCAAATCAATCACTTAATGCCGCTTCCTGGAACATTAAAGCTGCGATTTTCTAAACTGCCGGAGGGTAAGGCTTGGCAACCGGTGGGTTTATTGAGCATACCTACCATCCATGCTTTGATCCATCGGACCAGTTTGAGCCGCTTCAATTTACATTGTGTCACCTGAGTGATCGCCAGTGTCAGTTCTGGTGTTCGCCAGTGTCAGTTCTGGTTACTGTTGCTGGCTGTTGACCGAATAAAGCGAAGGGTGTCATGTATTGTTCGTATACAGTGATTTACTCGAGATGGGTGCATGGTAATTCGATAAATGAATCATTTCAATTACATTCCATGTCTTCTTTCCCCACTCGGGGAGGAATTTCTCAGTGAATAATAGAGTTGGCAGCATGAATTGGCGAAATGTGTAGTGAACAGCATTCGATGCACGACTTGCTGAAGATTTAGGCACGATGATTGCTGAGGTGATTTCCGGCAAAGGTTGTACTGAACCAGATTTGAACTTCCCCCCTTTGCTAAAGGGGGGAACGGCTACGCTCCATTCCGCAGCCAAGCAAGTAGGTAGGGTGCCAAATTTGGATATCACACCAAGACTCCAAATTCATGCCGATTGATACAAAGGCCGATCACGGTATCGTGCGTTTTTTCCAACTTGGAGAAACCAATGGTTTTCCGAACCAACCGTTTAATTCGCGTCCGTAGGATTAAATCTTTCCATTCGATCTATTAGGCGTTGGTTTTACCAACCACATGCTGTTCGGGTGGCAAGTGACGTTCATAAGCCTCCGGACAGTGCGGCTGTTGACAGAGATAGCGCTGTTTGCCATTCTCCGCTTTGCCACGCTTGACCACTTCTTGATCATCACCACAATGCGGACAACGAACGGGTATTAGAACCGTCTTCGATTCCTTCAAGCCGGAAAAATCTTTGTCAACAACAAGGAAATTCTTATCATGGATTTCGATTGAAAACTATACAATATCCAAGTTTAAAACACTACCAATCCATTGAAGGATTGGGGCTTTGACTATCATACGTGTGTCACAGCCGGGGCAAATACGCCCGCGACGAAAATGGAAACAGCTTCCATAAGATTCCTGTCAACACCGCCGAGGGCTTCTGGTCGCTGCCGCGTTCCTGGTTGCGGCCTCATCGGGGAATCTCGCAAGAAAAACTACCGCTCTACCCGGGCTTCTTTCAGTTCGTGCATAACACCCGCCTCCAGGGCAAAGGCCTGCTCAGACCCCTCCTGGAACTGCTGGTCGCATAACGCAGCGAACTGACTGGAATCCATAATGAGCCAATTGCTTATTTATGCACCAATGCTGCTTCTGGTTGGTGCGGATCGTCGTCAAGCGCGAAGGGCGGTCTTGACATTGTTTGTGACTTGAGCAAAGCCGATCAAGTACCCAAGGTTCCGGCTCGTTGGGCTTCGGACCTTACGCAAGCTGAAGGCAACAGACGATGCGAAACGCCGCGGTGTTTTGCAGGGCGGTAGCGTGGCCGGAGACTCGCCAACCTGGTCCAGGCTCCTGGCCAATCGAGCGGCGCCCTGTTCCCGCTGGTCGCTGGCGAGCAGCGGCATGATCCAGCATGAGTTACCTCAACTTTGTCAGATTTAAAACACAACCTGGTCGATTTAGAAAAAATTCACATAAAATTGGTGAAATTAATAAAATATTATAAATTAAATAGTTGCCTGTAATATGATAATGTAGAATTACATAATTTCACGCCGGTTGTGTCATTCTTGGATGCCTGATGGTTTATTTTTGACACAGATAGATTATCTTTATGCTGGCTGAACTGGGCTTCGGACCTTATGAAAGCTGAAGGCAACAGACGATGCGAAACGCCGCGGTGTTTTGCAGGGCGGTAGCGTGGCCGGAAGCTCGTCAACCTGGTCCAGGCCCCTGGCCAATCGAGCGGCGTTCTGTTCCCGCTGGTCGCTGGCGAGCAGCGGCGCATGATCCGGCATAAGTTACATAACCTCACGTCGATTGTGTCATTTGTGGGTGTTTGATGATTGATTTATGACGCGGACGGACTATACTCGTGACCGTGCGCGGTGCCCTGACGGTCGATGTCGAGCTATTTCACGTCGCTTGCCTTTCCAGATAGATTGCCCCCTGCGACTTTGGGCTACTTTCTGCTTCGAATCCAACACGATACGCATTGGCTGTCGGATCTGTGTGAGGATCTCGGAGTGCGCGCAACGGTTGATGTTCTTAATCATGGATATTAATTATTGTTGCAACCTGTTGACTATAAGACACTTAATAAATCTATATCCATGTCAACACTACTACTGAATCGGAGCGAGGGTTGACTGATGAGACACCTGCATAGATTGGCCTTTTTGAGCGTTCTCGTACTGGTTTTCTTCTCGCTAGTGCTTGGGTCTCCGCGAGAACTCAGCTCCAGCCCGGCAGAGTCGAACCAGGCCTTAACCAGTCAAGGCAAGTTACCGAAGTTTGCGTTCAGCCCCGATGGCCAGATCCTGGCTAGCGTGGGTAGGGATGATCGAATCACCCTGTGGGAGCTGGCTTCCGGCAACAAGAAATCGCTTCTTTCCGATCAGGCGGATGCTGCGGTGACCGGGCTGGCCTTCAATCCTGATGGCCAAATTTTGGCCAGTGTGGGTGAAGACCTGCAGATGACCTTGTGGGATGTGGCGAGTGGTCAGAAACGGGTGACCATGTCCAGTCGCATCGGTTCTGGGGTTACCAATCTGGTTTTCAGCCCTGATGGCCGCGCCTTGGCCAGTGTGAGTAAAGACCCCTGGATCACCTTGTGGAATGTGGCGAATGGTCAGGCTATCCAAACCTTATCCGGTCATGCCGATGCCGTTAATGGAGTCGCGTTTAGCCCGGATGGAACCCTCTTGGCCAGCGGCAGTAAGGATGCGCAAATTAAATTGTGGGATATCAGGAGTGGTCAGGAACGTGCAAGCTTGGCAGTAGCTAATGGCGCTGGTGTTACAGGAGTGGCTTTCAGCTCGGATGGCAAAGTCCTGGCAAGCGTGGATGAAGCGGATCGGATTGTGTTGTGGGATGTGGCAACCAGTCAACAGCGTTTGACTATCGCAGGTCCTCGCGGAGCGGGTATTGCCGGGATGGTATGGAGCCCCGATGGCAAGGCGTTGGCGAGTGGCAGCGAGAACGCTCAGACCATCCTGTGGGATGCGGTGACGGGTCAAAAACGTTTCAACCTGTTAGGTCAACCCGTTGATGTAATTATAAAAATTGTTTTTAGCCCGGATGGTAAATACCTGGCGAGCGTTGGCCAGGCTGGCCAGATCATGGTGTGGGATGCGTTGACAGGTACTCTGAAACAAACTCTCGACGGACAAATCGATTGCGGTTTCGGCCCCAACGGAAAACTATTGGCGAGCATGAATCCGGAGGGTCAAGTCACCCTATGGGAAATGGTTGCTGGAACGCAATATTTTATCGCCCGTAGCCCTGTATCAGTGCCAGGATCCAGCAGTTCCGATCAACAGGGTATTTCAGCGGAAGAACAGGATGCTGCCGCCAAATCATCTACGTCCAAGGCATTGGGGGTGGCTAATCCAGCAGGCGCGACGAACGAAATTGTTCGGATACCCAGTGCGATCGACGCGGGTGGGGTCAATACGCTCACGAACAATACACCTCTTCAAGATGCTCGGAAGGGGATTACCGCGCTCGCTATTAGCCCAGATGGAACGCGCTTGGCCAGTACAGGTGACGACGGTAAAGTTCGTCTTTGGAATGCCACTGGTAATAAAATTTCAACCTTTCCAGGCCATCTCGCCGCTGCCACCGGTGTTGTTTTCAGTACGGATGGTAAGCGCGTGGTAAGCGTTGGCAGGGACACGGAAGTTCGTTCCTGGGACGCAACGACCGGCGCATTAAGCCAGACTCTCCGAGCCCATGAGCAGCCTATCAGGGCGGTTGCCGCTAGCCCGGATGGCAGGTTCCTCGCGAGTAGCGGCGAAGAAACCAGAATCATGCTGTGGGATGCCCAGCTTGGCAAACTGAGCAAGATTCTAAACGGCCACATCGATTTCGTTAATGGGCTTGCGTTTAGCCCCGACGGTAAGCTTTTGGCGAGTGGGGGCGCGGATGCCCGTATCCTGATCTGGGACGTGACTGGCAAGTTGCTCCAGACGCTGCGCGGACATGCGGGCGCGGTCAACAGTATCGCCTTCAGCCCGAAGGCTGGATTATTGGCAAGCGGCGGTGCGGACTCACAAGTCAGAATTTGGAATGTAGCAACCGGGCAACAAGTACAGGTTCTGCAGGGACACCAGGGTTCCGTTAGGGCGGTTGCATTTAGTCCGGACGGACAGTCGCTGGCGAGCACCGGTGAAGATGCCCGAATCCTGATTTGGGATATGGCGACTCGTAAATTGAGCAAGGTTTTTACAGGGACAGCGATCATCAATACGCTCACATTCAATCCTGATGGAAAGTCGCTGATTGATGGCGGTGAAGACAATCAAATTGTCAAGTGGGATGTAGCGACGGGTACGATCAGCCAAGCCATAATGGTAGTACCAGGGTCCGCGCAGGTGCCGCTTCCTCACAAAGAAATCCAGACTATTGTCAACTCCAGTTCGTCAACCGTTGCCGGGCAGTCAGTCGATAGCGCGGCATTGCCCAAGTTTGGTATTTTGAGTTGGTTGTTGAATTGGTTGATTCCTTCAGCCGAGGCGCAATCACTGCCCGATCCCAATCAAGGGCCGGGCGGTCCGATCCTGATTATTACTTCTGCTTCGTCTACCTTTGGCAAATATTACGCGGAGATATTGCGAAACGAAGGCCTCAATGCCTTTGCCGTGGCTGATATTTCGGGCATTGCGACAACGCTAGCGAACTATGACGTCGCGATTCTTGCCCCGATGACGTTATCGGCTGCCCAAGTGACAACGTTGACCAACTGGGTCAACGCGGGCGGCAATCTAATTGCGATGCGCCCCGATCCACAGCTTGCTGGCTTGCTGGGACTGACCGCTGCCGGATCCACGCTGGCCAATGGCTATCTGCTCGTGGATACCTCAAAAGCGCCGGGCAACGGCATCGTGAACCAAACCATCCAATTCCATGGGACCGCCGACCGTTACACGCTGCTGAATGGCACTTCCAGCCTTGCCACGCTTTATAGCAACGCAACAACTGCCACCGCCAATCCTGCCTTAACGCTCCGTAGTGTTGGAACCACTGGTGGCCAGGCAGCAGCGTTTGCCTATGATCTCGCGACTTCCATCGTCTACACCCGTCAGGGCAATCCGGCGTGGGCCACACAGGAGCGGGATGGATTTACGCCGATCCGTTCGGATGACAAATTCTATGGAAACGCGGCCGGCGATCCCCAGCCGGACTGGGTTGATCTGACCAAGGTGTCGGTCCCTCAGGCGGACGAACAACAGCGCTTGCTCGCCAATTTGATCCTCGAGATGAATCTCGATAAAAAGCCGTTACCGCGCTTCTGGTATTTCCCGAACGGCAAGAAGGCAGTCGTGATCATGACCGGGGACGACCATGGAAACAACGGTACTGCCGGCCGCTTCGATCAATTCATCGCTGCGAGCCCCTCAGGCTGTTCGGTTCAAAACTGGGAATGCGTGCGCGGCACGTCGTACATGTACCCCAGCACACCTTTAACGAATGCCCAGGCGGCAACGTACAACATGCAGGGCTTCGAGGTGGGTCTGCACATCAACACTGGCTGCGGCAATTTTACTCCTGCCTCGCTTGCAGCTTTTTATACCGACCAAATCAGTACTTGGACCGCTAAATACTCGAGCATTCCCGCACCTATTACCCAACGCCACCACTGCATCGCCTGGAGTGACTGGGTAACGGGGGCGGAAGTGCAACTGACTCATGGGATTCGGCTCGATACCAGCTATTACTTCTGGCCGCCCGGCTGGGTTCAAAACCGGCCGGGTTTCTTCAACGGCTCGGCGATGCCGATGCGTTTCTCGGCTCTCGACGGCAGGCTCATAGACGTTTTCAATGCCCAGACCCAGATGACCGACGAGTCGGGACAGGAGTATCCATTTACCATTGATGCCTTGCTGGATAGGGCGCTGGGATCGGAGGGTTATTACGGCGCCTTTACGATCAATGCGCACACTGATGTTGCCCAGATACTGGAATCAAACACAGTTTTAGCCTCGGCGCCCCCTCGGGGTGTGCCGATTGTTTCCAGCAAACAGATGCTGGATTGGCTCGACTTCCGCAACAGTTCCTCGTTCGGATTAGGATCGTCGGCGTGGACCGGTAATGCTTTGAGTTTCACCGTAACACCGAGTGTGGTTGGTCCGGGCCAGAGCGTGCCGACCAATGGCCTGCAGGTGTTGCTGCCGGTGAAATCCGCCGCAGGATTACTCACTAATCTTACCCTGAACGGTAGCACCACCGTCCCCTTCACGAACCAGACCATAAAAGGCATGGACTATGCCGCTTTTACCGGAGCGGGCGGCTCCTATGTCGCAACCTATGCGGCGGATACGACCGCGCCAACCGTGACTTCGAAGTCGCCCACGGCTGGCGCCACAGGCGTGAGTCTAGGGACGACAGTCACAGCGACCTTCAGCGAAGCGATGGCGGCGGCGACCATTAATACCTCGACCTTTACGCTGCAAAACGCGAGCAACCCACCCGTGCCGGCGACAGTGAGCTACAACGCGAGCACGCGCACGGCGACATTGACGCCCACCGCCTCGCTGGCGGGCTCGACAAGCTATACCGCTACCGTCAAGGGCGGCACGAGCGGGGTCAAGGACTTGGCTGGCAACGCCCTCATCGCGGACGTCTCTTGGTCCTTTACAACAGAGGCCCAGCCATGCGCGTCTGCGCCCTGCAGTGCCTGGTCCAGCTCGACCACGCCGGGTTCTCCATCGGTGAACGATCCTAACGCCGTCACACTCGGCGTGAAATTCAGAACGGACCTGGACGGCTTCATCACGGGCATTCGTTTCTATCAAGCCAACGCTGGCACGTATACAGGGACTTTATGGAGTATCGGAGGACAGCCGCTGGCGACTGGAACCGTGACTGCCACCGGATCTGGCTGGCAGCAGGTCACTTTCCCCGCCCCCGTAGCGATCACGGCCAACACCGTTTACGTGGCCTCTTACCATGCGCCCAATGGAAACTATGCGGCGAACAACAGTTACTTTGCTAGTACGGGTGTCGATAACGGACCTATACACCTGTTAAGGGACGGGGTAAGTGGAGGTAACGGCGTATACGCCTACAGCGCCAGCAGTACCTTCCCTACCAACACTTTCCAAGCGAGCAACTACTGGGTCGATGTGGTTTTCACTACCAGCACGGGTCCTGACACGACGCCCCCAACGGTGACGGCGCGGAACCCAGTTTCCGGCGCGACTGGAGTTGCGACGGGCACGGTCGTGACGGCAACGTTTAGCGAGGTGATCGATGCGACGACTCTCAACGCCACGACCTTCGAGTTGCGGAACGCGAGCAACACACTGGTGACGGCGACAGTGGCCTACGACGCGGCCACCAGGACGGCGACGCTGACGCCGAGTGCCGCGCTGGCTAATACGGCGACCTACACGGCCACCCTGAAGGGCGGCGCGACCGATCCACGGGTCAAGGATCTGGCCGGCAACGCGCTCGCCTCCGACGCGAGCTGGTCCTTCACGACCGCGCCGGCCGGGACGCAAACCTGTACTGGGGCCACCTCGATCTGGCCGACCAACCCGACGCCGGCGATCATCACAGACCCGGACACTTCCCCGATCGAACTCGGGGTGAAGTTCAGGTCAACCGTGATTGGCTTTGTCTGTGGCATCCGTTTCTACAAGGGTAGTACCAACACCGGCACCCATGTCGGAACCCTGTGGAGCAGCACCGGCCAGCAACTGGCGCAGGCGACCTTCACCAACGAGACCGCCTCGGGTTGGCAGCAGGTGAATTTCGCCACTCCGGTTGCAATCACGGCCAATACGGTCTACGTCGCGTCCTATCGTGCCCCGGTCGGACGGTACTCGGTTAACGGAAACTACTTTACGACAGGGATTACCAGCGGACCGCTGTATGCGTTGAGCAGCGCTGAGAGCGGCGGCAATGGTGTGTATCTGTATGGCGCCGGTGGCTTCCCCACCAATACCTTCGAGGCCAGCAACTACTGGGTGGACGTGATCTTCACCACCAGCACGGGTCCCGACACGACACCCCCAACGGTTACGTCGACGTCGCCGGCGGCCAACGCCACGGGGGTAAATCCCGCAAACCCGGTGACGGCCACGTTCAGCGAAGCGATGGATCCGGCGACCATCAATACCTCAACCTTTGAGTTGCGGAATCCAGGCGGCACGCTGGTGACCGCCACGGTGAGCTATGCCGCCAACACCGCAACCCTGACGCCCGGCAGCACATTGGCGGTAAACACGATCTATACCGCCACCGTGAAGGGTGTGACCAATGGGGCCAAGGATCTGGCCGGCAATTCGCTCGCTGTGGACAAGACGTGGTTGTTTACCACCGGCGCCGATCCATGCTCGACCGGAGGCAATCCGATCGTGTGCGAGAACGGCAAAACCGGCAACCCTTCCAGCGAGTGGGATGTCAGCGGCGCCGGCGACTCCAGCATTCAGGGTTTCGCCACGGACATCAGCGTGAATCGGGGTGAAACGGTCAGGTTCAAGATCAACACACCTTCAACGGATTACCGGCTCGATATCTATCGCATGGGTTATTACGCCGGGAATGGCGCCCGCAAGGTCGCGACCGTGCAGCCCTCGGCCACGCTGCCACAGACTCAACCGAATTGCCTCACTAATTCGACGGGTCTGATGGATTGCGGCAATTGGGCGGAATCGGCTTCGTGGGTGGCGCCTTCGGATGCCACCTCCGGAATCTACTTTGCGAAAGCGGTCCGCGAGGATGGCGCCAATGCGGGTAAAGCAAGCCAAATCGTCTTCATCGTGCGTGACGATGCGAGCACATCGGATGTGCTGTTCCAGACCTCGGATACAACTTGGCATGCTTACAATACCTATGGCGGCAATAGCTTGTACACCGGGACCGGCCCTGGTACCGGCGGAAGTTCCAACGGCCGCGCCTACAAGGTCAGTTACAACCGGCCATTCAATACTCGAAGCGTGGATGGCGGTCAGGACTGGCTGTTCAACGCCGAGTATCCAATGGTGCGCTGGCTGGAAGCCAATGGTTACAACGTCAGTTATTTCACTGGCGTCGACAGCGACCGTCGTGGCTCGCTGATCCAGAACCACAAGCTCTTCCTGTCGGTTGGCCACGACGAATACTGGTCTGGCCAGCAGCGCGCCAATGTAGAAGCGGCTCGGAATGCCGGAGTTCATCTGACCTTCTTCAGCGGCAACGAGGTGTTCTGGAAGACCCGCTGGGAGAATAGCATCGATGGGTCGGGGACGGCCTATCGAACCCTGGTCTGCTACAAGGAAACACATAATTTCAACAATAACCCCGATCCGCAGGCGGCCATATGGACTGGTACCTGGCGAGATCCGCGCAACAGCCCGCCGAAAGACGGGGGACGCCCTGAAAACGCGCTGACCGGCACCCTGTTCACGGTCAACGACGGGGCGACGACGTCCATCGAGGTACCGGCGGAAGACGGCAAGATGCGGTTCTGGCGCAACACCAGCATCGCGAACCTCGCTGCGGGAACTAAAGCGACCCTGCCGTTCGGAACGCTGGGTTACGAGTGGGACGAGGACATCGACAATGGCTTCCGGCCCGCCGGCCTGATCCGGCTGTCGACCACGACCGTCCCCGGCGCGCCTGTCCTGGTGGACTATGGGTCGACCTTCGGTTCGGGCACGGCAACCCATTCGCTTACACTTTATAAGCACAGTAGCGGCGCGCTCGTCTTCGGTGCGGGAACCGTGCAGTGGCCGTGGGGCCTGGACAGCACCCATGATCGGGCTGGCACGCCAACGGATGTCGCGATGCAGCAGGCGACGATTAACCTGTTCGCCGACATGAGTGTCCAGCCTGCCACGTTGCAACCCGGCTTGATAGCCGCGACCGCTTCGACGGATTCGACCACTCCCACTTCGACGATTACCGCTCCGGCCGCGGGCGCGACGGTGCAACCGGGAAGCTCGGTCACCATTAGCGGTACCGCAAGCGATACCGGTGGAGGCATCGTGGGCGGAGTCGAAGTATCGGTCGATGGCGGAATCAGTTGGCGGAGAGCCAGTGGCCGCGCCAGTTGGACGTATGCCTGGACGGTGCCCAGCGCGACCGGTTCGGTGACGATCAGGAGCCGCGCGGCCGACGACAGCGGCAATCTGGAGGCGCCGGGCGCGGGGATCACCATCACGGTGGGTTCGGGTTCGGGCACCACGCCGTCCGCGGTGGCCGACACCTTCCTGTTCCGGGCTAATATCCTACGCACGGTCAATTACGCCGGGCCGCTCAACCTGGGGGTGTTGGCGAACGACACGCCGACTAACCAGCCGTTGGCTGCAGTGGCGGTCGGAACCCTTCCAACCGGCGTTACGCTGGCGAGCACCGGTGTGGTAACAGTTAACAGGAGCGCCAACACCACCTTCAACTACCGGGCGAGAAATGGGACCTTGCTGAGCCTGCCTACGACGGGTGCGCTGGTAACGCTGAGACTCGATGCCGCACCGACAACCGCTGGAGACAACTGCAACTATGATCGTAGCGCCAATACCGTGACCCAACCCACACGTTGCACGGTGACGGGAACCCGGGTCGTTCGAATGAATGTGGTGCTAAATGACACCGATACGAACGTGACTACCAACATACCGACGGATGGTGTCGGCAAGACCGTCGTTCCCAGCACGATGGTCATAACCGTCGCGGGCGCGGGCGTAACCGTTAATGCGAATGCAGCCTGCGGACAGGGTGCCCTTGGGACGGGGACGAATGCGACCATCGTTAATAATTGCGACGGAACGCTAACCGTGACAATGTCTGCAACCAACACTTCAAATATCACTTACAGCTACCGTGTAAGTGACGACTTGGGTGCGCAGTCCGGCGACCGCCCGGTCACATTAAGCAGCGTGCCATAACAGAGTCGCAACCGGGGCGGTCGCGCCCCGGTTGCTCCCTATCAGCGCTGGTGAGTGGGTCAGCTTGATCACCATCACCATCCATGTCGATCCATGTTGATGACCTTCTCACGCCGCGATGTTGAGGTTGAGATAAATTTAGTCGGCAACCCCATGAATAGTATTGAAACAGGTCAATGGTGCACTCGATTGTGGTTCCTGCTGCTTCTGGTGCTGCTGGGGAGTATGGACTGACTGCTCAAGCAGCCCCGGAGCCCGCCGGCTGGTATGCGGGCGACATGCATGTGCATCGGAGTTGTGGCGGCTCTCCAGAATCAGTATCGAGCCTTTACAACAAGATGGGCACCCACGATTTGGCCGTTATCTCCCTGCTGGCCGATATGGGCAACGGCGAGGTGCAAAACCCGGTGACCGACCTGCCGCTCGTGACCGGGCAAGATGCCTCTATTTCAACGCCTGGGCGGATCGTGCATTGGGATGCGGAGTGGCATTGGGACGTGGACGGCAGTCAAGACCACCGCGACCACCCTGACCACGGCAGAGGCTACCTACCTCCTGGGCGGCGCTGCGGATACCTGGGGCCGTACCTGGACGAGTGGTGAGTTCTCGAATGCCAACTTCCGCGTGCGGGTCATCAACGTGAGTTCGAATATCAACCGCGACTTTTCGCTGGACTGGCTGGCGGTACGGGTTACATACCAATAAGGTGATTTCCGGAAATTCACTGACCTGCTTGGCCGCAGAATGGAGCGTAGCCGTTCCCCACTTTAGCAAAGGGGGGGGTGAGGGGGGGATTTGAAACCTGCAGGTTAACGCAGCCGGTCAAAATCCCCCCCAGCCCCCCTTTTTCAAAGGGGGGGAGACCCAGCCCGGTTCGGTATAACCTTTTCAGGAAATCGCCTAAAACAAGGGTGAGTTACTGTCTGACCGAAAATCCGTGTGTAGGTTAATGGTATGGACCCATCCCTCTTCACCTACGGCGTCGAGTGCGCCACGATGGGAGTGCAGTATTTCCATCGACACGAAGCGGGAGGGTTTGGGATGAATAGTAGCAAGACGGTCGTACGCCAAGAGGGGAGAAAACCGCTGTAGTCAGGATCGGACGTGGCCACCAAGACAGCAGTTCACACCACGGTTGCGTAGGTACCGCACGCATGATGGCAAGATAGGTCAGACCGGCACTTCCTCAACCTGCAATACCCAAGGGCCTTCGAGGCCGATAGGTTGATGAGGACGAGGTGCGCGGATCCTCCATGGTGGCCATGGGCGGTAATGCCCAGATACAGGCCGGATATATGACAGCAACCTTTTCTCGCCAAAAAATGCCTGCGGGGACCTTGCAAACGGGATGGGTCCATATATGGGCAAAAGCGTAGCGTTGTCCAACTTGCAGAACATCTGCCCCAGGAATCATGGTGTTGGGCTTCGCAAGCTCAGCCCAAACTACGGGGTTTCGAGGTTTTATTGAGAGAGCGGTAGTATTTTTATGGGGAGATTGAGTAGTGATTAAGGGTGACGTTCAACTCGGCGAGGGGGTGGCCATCTACCAGCCGGATCTCGTCAATCTGTATGGCTGCACCGTCGGTGCCGGGACGAAAATAGGCGCTTTCGTCGAGATCCAAAAAGGCGCTTCCATTGGCGCCCGTTGTAAAATTTCCAGCCATACTTTTATTTGCGAGGGCGTCGAGATCGAAGACGGCGTTTTTATTGGCCATGGCGTCATGTTTACCAACGATATCTACCCGAGAGCGGTGACCGAGGAAGGCGCGTTACAGACCGAAGCCGACTGGAAAGTGGTGAGAACCCGGATCAAAGCGCGGGCCTCCATTGGCAGTAACGCGACGATTTTGGCGGGAATCACCATCGGCGCGGGCGCCCTGATCGGCGCCGGGGCCGTGGTCACCCACGACGTGCCGGATCATGCCATCGTCGCCGGCGTGCCCGCCAAAATCATGGGTGACACGCGGGACAGGGAGCGGAAGGAATGACGCCGCGGAGGGTGGTGAATGAGCTTCTTACCTTGGCGGCAATTGATGGGAATGCTCATCGATTCTGACAGGTATTTTTTATACTTTTAACCTGGAGCAATAGTGGTGATTAAAATAGGTGTTATTGGCTATGGATATTGGGGACCGAATCTGGTTCGAAATTTTTCCGAAATTGCGGAAGCCCAAGTGGTCGCCGTCAGTGATCTCGACCCACAACGGTTGAATTTGGTTAAGACTCGTCATCCCACGATCAATACCACGACCGATTATCAGACTTTGCTGTCGGACCCGGCCATTGATGCCATTGCCATCGCCACGCCGGTGTCCAGCCATTATGACTTGGCGTCGCAGGCTCTTGAGGCGGGAAAACATGTCTTTGTCGAAAAGCCGCTGACAGAAACCGTCAAACAGGCGGAAGGTCTGATCGCGGAAGCGGAAAAACGAAATCTCGTTCTGCATGTGGATCATACCTTCATTTATACCGGGGCCGTTCGCAAAATACGCGAACTGGTCGAGAAGGGCGATCTCGGCGATCTGTATTATTACGATTCGGTGCGGGTCAACCTCGGTTTATTTCAGCCGGATATCAATGTCATTTGGGACTTGGCGGTCCACGATCTTTCGATCATGGACTACATCTTTCCCTTAACCCCGACCGCGGTCTCCGCGACCGGTATCAGTCATGTGCCGGGCAAGCCCGCCAACATCGCCTTTCTGACGGTATTTTTTGACAACGATGCGATCGCGCACTTGCATGTCAACTGGTTGGCGCCGGTGAAAGTGCGGCGCACCCTGATCGGCGGCAGTCGTAAAATGATCGTCTATGACGATCTGGAGCCCAGCGAGAAGATCAAGGTTTACGACAAGGGCATCACCCTCAACGGTAGTAAAGAGAATCTTTATAACACGATGGTCGGTTACCGCACCGGTGATATGTGGGCGCCACAACTGGCGATGACGGAGGCGTTGCGAGTGGAGGCGCAGCACTTCGCGCGCTGTATCACGCAAGGCGAGCGTTCGCTGAGCGATGGTCACGCCGGATTGCGGGTCGTGCGTATTTTGGAGGCCGCCAACCGCTCGTTAAGTGAGGATGGCCGCCCCGTGAAACTCGAATGGCTCTTCGGACAAGCCGCCAGAGCCGAGGTCCCGCCTGTCCAGGAACTGGCGTAATCATCCAGCCGATCAGCGTTCACCCCCTCACCCCCTTTCAAGGGGGGACCAGCAAGCTGGTGCCTGGCCGAAAACCTGTGGTGCAGGTTGGGCACAAGCGCAGCGTTGCCCAACATTCCGGAAATAAGCCTGAAGAATCATGATGTTGGGCTTCTCAAGCTCAGCCCAACCTACGGGGTTTCGGGGTTTTCGGTCAGACACAAGCCAATCAATTTGGAAGAATACTATGATTCCCTTTCTCGATCTCAAGGCGCAGTACGAAAGCATCAAGGATGAAGTGTTGAGCGCGGTGAGCGCCACGCTGGCCAGCACCCAGTTCGTGCTCGGCAAAGAAGTGGCCGCTTTCGAAGAAGAGTTCGCCGCCTACAGCGGTGGAAAATTCGGCATCGGGGTCAATTCGGGCACCAGCGCCCTGCATCTGGCGCTGTTGGCGGCCGGTATCAAGCCGAGCGATGAGGTCATCACCGTCTCCTGTACCTTCGTCGCGACCGTGGCCGCCATCGACTATGCCGGCGCCCGTCCCGTATTCGTGGATGTCGATCCACGGACCCACAACATGGACCCCACCCAGGTGGAAGCCGCCATTACCGAGCGGACCCGGGTCATCATGCCGGTCCACCTGCACGGCCAACCGGCCGATCTGGATCCGATCCTCGAAATCGCCCGCCGCCATCGGCTCCTGGTCATCGAGGATGCCGCCCAGGCCCACGCCGCCGAGTACAAAGGGCGGCGCGTGGGTTCCATCGGCGATCTGGGCTGTTTCAGCTTTTATCCAGGCAAGAATCTCGGGGCCTATGGGGAAGGCGGCATGGTCGTCACCAACAACGAGGAGTTCGCCCACACCATCCGCATGCTCCGCGACTGGGGCCAGGAGCGCAAATACCATCACGTGCTCAAGGGCTTCAATTACCGGATGGAAGGGGTGCAGGGCGCGATCCTGCGCGTCAAACTGCGGCATCTGGATGCCTGGACCGAGGCCCGCCGCCGCCATGCCGCCGGTTACAACGAGCTGCTAGCCGACGTCGAGGTGCAAAAGCCGGTCGAAATGCCCTACGCCAAACACGTCTATCACGTCTACGCGATCCGTACGCCCAAGCGCGATATCGTGCAGGAATCGCTGCAAGCTCAGGGCATTCAAACCGGCATTCACTACCCGATACCGGTTCACCTACAAAAAGCCTATGCCGACTTCGGCTATGGGGTGGGAGATTTACCCGTAACCGAACAGGCTTCGAACGAATTGCTGTCCCTGCCGATGTTCGCCGAATTGCAAGAGCCGCAGATCGAGGCGGTGTGCGCTGCGGTGCGGGAGGCGGCGTGAGTCCAGCGGCGGGAGCCCGCGTGGTCGGCGCGGTGCACGGTTTGCGCGAAACGAAACCCGATCCCGGCCATGTCGCCGAACTGGCCAACCATCTGCGGGAAACCTGCAGTCCGGAAAGTTTGCGGGAACTTTACGGCCGGTTTGCGCACGGAGACGGCTCTTTCGATGCCCTGCTGCGCCGGATATTCTGGCACGCCCTGACGCGGTGCTGTGGCGCCGGTCTGCGGGTGGAACCCGGCGTCGGGTTCAAGCATCCCGAGACCTTCGAGATCGGTGCTGGAGTCTTTATCGGTAGCCAAGTCTATATCCAGGGGCGCTTCGACGGTCGCTGCGTGATCGGCGATCACACCTGGATCGGACCGCAGAGCTATTTCGATGCCCGGGATCTGGTGCTGGAGGATCACATCGGCTGGGGGCCCGGCGCCAAGGTGTTGGGATCGGCCCATACCGGCCTGCCGGTGGACATTCCCATCATCCAAACCGATCTGGAGATCAAGCCGGTTCGGGTGCAGGCGTGGGCGGATATCGGGACGAACGCGGTTTTGTTGCCGGGGGTAACGGTCGGTCGCGGCGCCATGGTCGGCGCCGGGGCGGTGGTGACGCAGGATGTACCGGCGTTCGCCAAGGTGGCCGGCGTGCCCGCCAGGATCATCGGCTGGCGGGAGGATAGCAAAGCGGGGGGAGACGAATGAAGCTGGCAGGTAAAAAGATTCTGGTGACCGGCGGAGCGGGATTTATCGGCTCGCACGTCATCGATTTGTTGAGCGATGAAGGCTGCGCCGAGATCGTCGCTGTCGATAACATGGTGCGCGGCCGTCCCGAGAATCTGGCTGACGCGCTGGCGCGTGGTCCGGTGCGTTTGCTGGAAGGGGACATTCGCGACCGCAAGCTGATGGAAGCGTTGGTGAAAGACGCGGACCTCGTTTTCCACCAGGCGGCGCTGCGCATCACCCAATGCGCCGAGGAGCCCAGGCAGGCGCTCGAAGTCATGGTGGATGCCACCTACGATTTGCTGGAACTGTGCGTCGAGCACCGGGTGGAAAAAGTCGTGGCGGCATCCTCGGCCTCCGTCTACGGCATGGCGGATCAATTTCCGATTACCGAATCCCACCACCCCTACAACAACCGGACCTTGTACGGGGCCGCGAAAGTCTTCAACGAGGGTTTGCTGCGCAGCTTTCATGAGATGTACGGGTTGAATTACGTGGCCCTGCGCTATTTCAATGCGTACGGCCCACGCATGGATATTTGTGGCGTGTACACCGAGGTGCTGATCCGCTGGATGGAGCGGATTGCCGCCGGCGAACCCCCGCTCATCTTCGGCCCGGGCGATCAGACCATGGACTTCGTTGAGGTCCGGGATGTCGCCCGCGCCAACATCCTGGCCGCGCAGGCCGAAGTCACGGACGAGGTGTTCAACGTCGCCAGCGGCACCGAAACCAGTCTCAACCAACTCGCCGACACCCTGTTGCGGGTGATGGGTTCCCGTTTGCGGCCGGAGCATCTGCCGGAACGGAAAGTGAATCCGGTGCAACGGCGTCTGGCGGATACCGCCAAGGCGCAGCGGTTGCTCGGCTTCAAGGCTACGATTCCGCTGGAAGAAGGCTTGAAGCAATTGGTGATGTGGTGGCAAACGCAATAGCTTGCGAAGTAGCGGGTTCTGAGTTCAACCGGAAACTTCTTTAATAATGATACCCATAACCAAACCGACCATGGGCGACCAGGAGATCGCGGCCGCCGCCGAGGCGCTGCGCTCGGGCTGGGTGAGTCAGGGACCGGCCGTGGCGCGGTTCGAACAAGCCTTTGCCGCCGCTGTCGGCGCCCAGCACGCCTGCGCCGTTTCGAACTGCACCACGGCCCTGCATTTGGCGCTGCTGGCCGTCGGGGTCAAGCCCGGCGATGAAGTCATCACCGTCAGCCATTCCTTTATCGCGACCGCGAACAGCATCCGCTATTGCGGCGGGCTGCCGGTGTTCGTGGACATCCAACCGGAAACTTTCAATCTCGATCCCGCCCGGCTCGAAGCCGTGATCACCGAACGGACCAAGGCTATCCTGTGCGTGCATCAGATCGGCCTGCCCTGCGATTTGCCCGGTATTCTGGCCATTGCCGCCCGTCACGGCCTGCCGGTCATCGAGGACGCGGCCTGCGCCATCGGCAGTGAGCTTCGCATCGGCGAGTGCTGGGAGCGCATCGGTAAACCGCACGGGGATATCGCCTGTTTTTCCTTTCACCCGCGCAAGGTCATCACCACCGGCGAGGGTGGCATGCTCACCACGCGCAACGCCGACTGGGACCAGCGGTTTCGGCTGTTGCGCCAGCATTGCATGAGCGTTCCGGACACGACGCGGCATGGTTCGGCGCAGGTAATTTTCGAGACCTATCCCGAGCTGGGTTTCAATTACCGCATGACGGACATTCAGGCGGCGGTCGGTTGCGAGCAGCTCAAGCGCCTGCCGGGAATCGTCGCCCGGCGCCGGGAACTGGCGGCGCGGTATCAGTCGTTGCTCGCGGCCATACCGGGTCTCGGTGTGCCGATGGAACCGGACTGGGCGCGCAGCAATTGGCAGAGTTTCTGCGTTCGCTTGCCGGATGGCCGCGATCAGCGCCAGGTGATGCAGTCCATGCTGGATGCCGGGGTGGCGACCCGGCGCGGGATCATGTGTTCTCATCGGGAAGCGGCTTATTCCCCAACGCATACCTGGTCGTGCGGTATCGGCCCCGTGGCTTGCCAATGCGCCGCTGGTTGTTGCCAGCGCCTGCGGCAGAGCGAGGAAGCGCAGGACCGAACGATGATTCTGCCCCTGTTCCCGCAAATGAGTTTCGAACAACAGAACCAGGTCGTCGCGGCTTTGCATCATGCGCTGTGTGTATGAAAGAAGCAGCCCAAGCCAGGGCAATGCCGTTTACATCTTCAGTTTGTTATACCATTTCTCGATAGATATTAACCTTTAGTTGCTCCATCAGAATATAAAGATATTAAATGGATAACAATACCAAGTTCAAGCTGGTGCAAACTGAGAAACACTGGGCGGATCGTACCAAGGCTCCTTTATCCATCGCGCTTTTTCATTTTAGCGCCGACAGGAATAGTGAACTCCACCCTATTAATAAGCTCTTAGAGCTTCTCCAGAACAGTACGCGGGAGACCGATATTGTCGGTTTTATCAATCATGACCTTATCGGTTTAATTCTTCCAGATACCAATGAACAAGGGATGCAAAAATGCATGAAAAAGATCATTAGCGAATATACCAATCTCCCTTTTGCAATAATCGCCGGAACTTATCCCAGCCAGATTATTGATAACCTCGTATCGGAAAATCGGGAACCACCGGATTTCTATCCTCTCTTTCTTGAGGATTCCACCAAATCCAACCGACTTGATGATCTAAGGTCTGCATGGAACTCCTGGCTGGCTTCAAACCTCACCGTAAGCAGCGGCGCTAGCCGGCAAAGTGACCCCAAAAACCAACAGCGCCGGCTCAATGACAGCACGAGAACACTACAAACCGATCTTCTGCCCAAATCCTATTTCCTGAAACAGTTGCAACGTGAAAAGCGCCGGGCGGATCGTACCAAGGCCCCTTTATCGATTGCGCTTTTTCGTTTTGGCGCTCCCAAGAGTGGTGAATCCGACCATGTTAATAAGCTTTTGCAACTTCTCCAGAACAGCACGCGGGAGACCGACGTGGTGGGCTATCTGGGGGAGAGCCTGATTGGTTTGCTCCTTCCGGATACCAACCAGGAGGATACCCAAGAATGCATGAATAAAATTATCAAGGGATACAATATACTCCCTTTCTCAATCATCACCGGGACCTATCCTGATCAGATTTTCGAAAACCTTTTAACGGAAAGAGAGGAGCCAACCGATTTTTACCCTCTCTTTCTTGAGGATTCCACAAAACCCAGGCGATTGGGTCAGCTATTGAAAAGGTTCCTGGATATCGTGAGCTCGCTGGTTGGGATTCTGCTCTTTTCGCCGGTAATGCTGATTACGGCGATAGCGATTAAAATCAACTCCCCAGGGCCTGTCATCTTCAGGCAAATCCGTTTGGGTCAACGAGGCGTTCCTTTCGTCTTCTACAAGTTTCGGTCCATGTTTGCGAATACGGATGATCGAATCCACCGGGAGTACATCACCCATCTCATCAAGGGAAATCTTGAAGAAATTAATCAGGGTGATCAGGGAACGCCGTTATATAAGATTAAATCCGATCCGAGGGTGACCCGAGTTGGTCGAATCATTCGCAAAACCAGCATTGATGAGCTGCCGCAATTGTTCAACGTGCTCAGGGGAGAGATGAGCCTGGTGGGGCCACAGCCACCCCTGCCTTACGAGGTTGAGAAATACCAGTCCTGGCATCTCCGGCGAATCCTGGATGCCAAGCCCGGGATCACTGGGCTCTGGCAGGTGGGGGGACGAAGTCAGACCTCCTTTGATGACATGGTGAGGCTCGATCTTCAGTATATTCGGAATTGGTCGCTGCTGCTCGATCTCAAGATTATAATTAGTGTCTGAACGAAAACCTTTCTCGTTAAAAAATGGGTAAGGATTTTTGGATTATTTTTAGTCATTTTTTCTATTTTATCTTTTTATATCCAAATTCTTTAAACATTTTTCCTGTAGAAATAGCTTTGGATTGATAACGTTCTGCAAATTTTCATTATTGAAAAAGTAGTTATGGTTGGAGAACAAAATCTCCAGATTCATCTCAAGTTATTCGCTTTTTCTACGCTGCTTTTTTACATCGCTCCTGTTCTATATCTTGTTCTTGTTGTTGCAGGTAGCGACCCAAAATTTGCAAGTTTCGCGCCACGATGGCTAACGCCACATACCGCTTGAATGCTGGTAATTCATCATCAGGACAGCGATCCAAACCATGGACCTCTAACGCATGAATCGCCGATTCGACCGCAGCATGTTGGCATCGCCCCTCAATAAAAACAACTTCTTGTTGTCGCGCTTGATCGGTTTTCGAAAGTCGGCCCTTTTTCGGTAGAATCACGGTCTCGAGTAGATCTGATAACTCACGCTGGTTGCCAGGCGAATGAAAACCTTGGTCAAAACTACAGGATGATAATTGAGGATACCGCTGCTGCGTTTCCTGGACCATACGGACCGCTACATCCACATCGACTTCCTGTTGCATAACCCGGTGATGAAGAATAAAGCGATGTTGATCTTCAATAATGCCCACCATAACACCCAGTTCCACCGGCACCCCCGCTTTTCCTTTACTAATCCATTCGGTATAAGGTTTAAAAATTGAAAATACTTTTTCTTGATGAGGAATCTTTTTGCCTTGAATAACCCGGCGGTCAATTTGATCGATTTGTCGCCGGGCATGATTGACAAAATCCTTTATTTTCAATATCTTATCTTTATCCATTCCGTCTATTTTCTCAAGTTCTTCTAATTGGCGATGGGCGCGTTCTACTAACTCTGTAGCCCAATCGAGATAGGCTTGATGCGCGTCGATGATTTCTTTCTGACGCGACGCTTGTTTGGATTCACCTTTCGAGGTCGAGGGCTTGAGTTTTTGGAGACGACGCCATAGTTTTTTTAATTTTTTAATGCCGTCTACCCCCCCTATTGGCTCTTCGACCTGTTGGCGTCGGCATAACCGGATGAGGAGTTGAATCACTTTCCGTACCGAATCAAACAACAAACGGGTATCCGTTGGATATTCAACATTGGTTTCTACCACGAATGAATCACAACGGCCGCGGAGTGGGTCTTCCGCACCCCGGTCGGGCAACGGCTCATCGCCTAATCCTTTTTTTTTAATCAACGCATGACCGGCGTTCACCACGACTTGATTAATTTGATCAAGAATTTCAGGTGTTAATAAGCTGACATTATCTTTGAGCGTCTGTAAGTAATAACAGTCTTGATCGTCAACCACGCCATGGCCGAGAATTTGGCGAATCGTTTTATGATTATTGACTAAATTATGCAGTCGATCATAGTCACAATTCAAGTTTAACCGAAGGACTCCCAGGACTAAAATACTCCACATATCCATACCCGGTCGTCCGTTATTAAGATCGATGTCCTTAGGAAATATGCCATCTAAAATCTTGAGGGCCTGTTCGAGCAAAATCGGATTGAGAAAAATATATTGTAATCCCTTAAGCAGTTGAGGAATATCATCACGAGAATTGGCGTCTAATTGGACTTGATCTACTTGCATTTCGTCAATCGGTTTTCGGGTTTTTTGGCGCATGTTCTTTCTCGATATTAGATAAGGAACCATTTAAATTTTGAAAAAGTATAGCATGGAATTATAAATATAAACAAATCAATAAGATAAACATCGTATCAGAAATCAGAACAGGCACATAACTTCTTGATAAGCAAATGATTTAATTGATAAATATGGTTTCCGGTCAGACACTAATTAAAACGGTCAAGGTGGTTCTTAAGTCCACTGGCGCCTTTTAGGTGATTTCTTGAAAAGGTTATACCGAAGCGGGCGTTGTCTCCCCCCTTAGAAAAAGGGGGGTTGGGGGGATTTTCATCGGCGGCGTCAACCCACGGGGCTCAAATCCCCCCTCACCCCCCTTTGCTAAAGGGGGGAACGGCTACGCTCCATTCCGCGGTCAAGCAGGTCAGTTAATTTCCTGAAATCGCCTTAATGAACGTAGTCCAAGAAGCCAAATAGGATGGCGATTATCGCGTCTGGTTGAAATTCAGCAGCGGCGAGGAAGGTATCGTGGATTTGGCCGACATCGTGGCCAAATATCCCGCCGCGCGGCCGTTGTTGGACAAAGAAGCGTTCAAACAATTTTTTCTAGATGCGTGGCCAACACTGGCCTGGTCATGTGGCTTTGATCTTTCCCCCGAATGGCTCCACGAGTTGGCAACCGGAAAAGCCCCTGCCTGGATGCGGTACGCGGATGACAAGATGGATCGTGAAATGGACCTGTCCACGTGAATTCCCATCAGGCGAATATTAGGCGCAGGTTCAACAAGGCCTGAGGAGCGTCCTCGAATGAAGATTACCGTGGTGGGCGGCGGCCGTATGGGTCTTCCTCTCGCGTGCGTGTTCGCCAGGCATGGCGCGTCCATGACCGTGTGCGATATCAATCCGGCGCTCGTGCGATCCGATTGTAGTGATTGTAGGTTGGGTTAGCGCGCAGCGCGTAACCCAACAGGATCAAGATGTTGGGTTACGGCCTATAACCCGTCCTTGTATCTTGGCTATCGGTGAATGGTGAGGGTAGTCCGATCCAGTTCGACGAAATCGCAACCGGCAAATGTTTCCATAATCGTATCGAGATGCCGGAAAAATAAGGTTTCCAGTTCCATGTTGGTGATATTGGCCCGTGGCGATGAAGAGCAGTTTGTAGGGTTGATGGGAAAGCAGGAAGGAATTCACGAAATCGGCGTCCTTGGTGATGACGATCCGGTGTTCCAACAGAGAGAGCGCATTGATCGCGTCATCCGGAGTGCGGTTGGCCAACGGCAGGTCGAGCGTGTGAAGCGCATCGTGACCCAGCGCTCGGAGGCGCAACGCCAAGCGGCGCGGCAGTTGGGCATCGATCAGAAATTTCATGCCGTAATGGCGTGAATCCGTTTGATTTGGCTGAGGCGGGCGGCAAAAGCCAGCGCCGCCAGGATATCCTCTCGTTCGAGATCAGGGTAATCCGCCAGGATTTCCGCTGGCGTCATGCCGGCGCTCAGCAGTTCCAATAACAGTTCGACTGGGTACCGCAAGCCGCGAACGCAGGGTTTGCCGTGACAGATCGCCGGATCAATGACGATGCGTCGGATCAGTTCCTCTGAGAGATGGCTCATGTTCGGAGGCCTCAAGGATGCGGGTAAGCTTGGCTACGCTTCGTTCTTTGCTTATTTATCAGCATACCAGAGAAAGGCGTAGATACCGTCTTGACGGGGTCAAAACGGTCTCTATGCGCTATGCTGCCTTACGCGTTGGAATACGGCAGGGCGGGGGCCCGCCATTGTGGGTATTGCCGGACGCACGGTGAAGGTGGGCGGAGCCCACCCTACCTGGCTACGCTCTCTTTGTTGAATGTCGCCACATTGGAAAGGACCTGAACTCGACCGCCATGCCCTCGACTCCCGGTAACGATAACCCGCCCGCAGCTCCTTCGCCACCCGCGATGCCGCCAGCGGCAGAGGGGGCCCCAGCCGAGCAGCACAGCTACGGTCAGATTCTGAAGTCCTCGGCCTTGATCGGCGGTTCGTCGCTGCTGACCATCCTCATCGGCATCGTGCGGACCAAGGCGATGGCGGTGTTGCTGGGTCCGGCCGGGTTCGGCTTGATGGGCTTGTATAGCTCGATCGTCGACCTGGCCCTGGCCGTCGCCAGCATGGGCATCGGCAGCAGCGGGGTGCGCCAGATCGCCGAGTCGGTCAGCACCGGGAACGAGGCCCGCATCGCCCGCACCGTCATCGTGCTGCGCCGAACGGCGGTTCTGCTCGGAATCCTGGGCGCGGTGCTCGTGGTGGTGTTTTCCGCTCCGCTGTCCACCCTGACCTTTGGCAGTGACCGGCACGCTGGTGCGGTCGCGTTGCTGGGTCTCGCGGTGTTTTTCCGTTCGGTATCCGCCGGTCAAGGCGCGCTGATCCAGGGCCTGCGGCGCATCGCCGATCTGGCGAAGATGGGGGTCTGGGGGGCGCTCCTGGGGGCGATCTTCAGCATCGCCCTGGTGTATGTGCTGGGCGAACAGGGGGTGGCCCCGTCGCTGATCGCCGCCGCCGCGCTGGGGCTGGTGATCTCCTGGGGGTATAGCCGGAAGGTCAAGCTCCCGTATCCCGCCATGACGCGCGCCGAAGTGAGGCAGGAAGCGGCCTCGCTCCTGAAGTTGGGTTTCGCGTTCATGGCGAGCGGCATCCTGATGATGGGGGCGGCCTACGCGGTCCGCGCCATCGTCCTGCGCCTGGACGGGCTCGACGCGGCCGGGTTTTATTCGGCGGCCTGGACCCTGGGGGGGCTTTATGTGGGGATCGTTCTCCAGGCGATGGGAGCCGATTTCTACCCCCGTCTGGTCGGCGTCGCCCAAGATCATCCGCAGTGCAATCGGCTGGTCAACGAACAGACGCAGGTGAGTCTGTTGTTGGCGGGGCCGGGGGTGATTGCGACCCTGACCTTTGCCCCGCTGGTCATCCTGCTGTTTTACAGCACCAAGTTTTACGCGGCGGTGGAGATATTGCGCTGGATTTGCCTGGGGATCGCGCTGCGGGTGATCACTTGGCCGATCGGTTTCATCATCGTGGCGAAGAACCGGCAGGTCATTTTTTTGGGCGCCGAGGTGGCCTGGACGGCCGTCAACGTCGGTCTCACGTGGTTGTGTGTGAAAGCGTTTGGGTTAAATGGCGCTGGTATCGCTTTCTTTGGATCGTATGTTTTTCACGGCCTGCTGGTCTACCCGATTGTCAGTCGGCTCACCGGGTTTCGCTGGTCGGTCGCAAATTGGCAAACGGGTCTGCTGTTCCTTTCCGCGATCGCGATGGTGTTCGGTGGTTTTTATGTGTTACCGCCCCTCTGGGCTTACGGCGTCGGGACGCTGGTGATGATTCTGAGTGGAGTCTATTCGGTTCGAACGCTGATCACCCTCGTTTCTTCTGATCGGATTCCACGGTCCTTGCTGCGGCTATTTCGACTGGGAAGGCTTCAGCGCTGAGTGGGCTCGATGTGGATTCCAGTCAGATCCAGGACGCCGCTTTGACTGAATATTCCCTGACGAGATTTGGAGTTAAAATGTCAAACTTTTCAACGAGTACCGCTCATGCCTCCGAATTTTTATGACTGGCATCGCCTGTTCGGGCTGACCCTGATCGACGTGTTCCAGGACACCCCGTGGCGGGTGGAACTGGAAAAGGACCTGGCGCTGCAACAGCAACGGCTGGACGTGGTGATCATCGAACGGACCGCGCCGGGGAGCGCGGCGGCGGAACTGCCCGACGGGCTCGACAACCTGCGCGCCCACAACCTGCTGAGCTACAAATCCAAGCAGGAACCGCTGGACGGCTGGGCGCTGGACGAACTGCTCGAGCACTACGTCGACTACCGCAAGCTGATCAGCCCGAAAGCGGGGCTGCTCCCCGAGGCCGACTTTCAACTGTACGCCGTCGCCACCCGCCAGCCGCAGGAGCTGGCCCACCACCGCACGCCGCAGCCGACCGCCTGGCCGGGGGTGTATGACATCCGGTGGGGCACGCCGATGGTCCGGCTGATCGTGCTGAACCAGATCGACCCGCACCCGCGCAACGCCGCCTGGGAGCTTTTCGGCACGCGGCAGGATCAAATTCGACACGGCGCGGCGCACTACCGCCCGCGCCGCCAGGAAACCTGGGAGTTGCTTCGCTGTTTGTATCTCACCCACATTTTGGAGGATCCGACCATGGCCTACACGATGGAAGAATTCGCGCGCGAAGCGCGCCAGCGTTTTCTGCAGGAGCTGACGCCGGAGGAACTACGGGCGATGCTGGACCAGTTGCCGCCCGAGGAGGTGTTAAAGCGTTTTACCCCCGAGGAGCGGCTGCGGGGGCTGGGACCCGAGGAGCTGCGCCAGCTCGAGGAGTACTTGAAAACGTTGCATTAGGCGGTGGAATCCAGCCGGTCTTTCCAATCGCGCGCCTGTTTAGGTGATTTCCGGAAATCATCATACCCGCCTGGCTCGTGAATGGAGCGTAGCCGTTCCCCCCTTTGGCAAAGGGGGGTGAGGGGGGATTTGAATCCCATGGATTGACGTCGCAGGCCAAAATCCCCCCCAGCCCCCCCTTTTTCAAAGGGGGGAGAGACCCAGCCCGGTTCGATATAACCTTTGCGAGAAATCACCTTAGATCCTTGGCAGCTTTTGGGGCCGTCGCAACCGATGGCGCGCGGAAAAGGCCCGATCGCGATCATCCTCGCCGGGGGATTGGGCGCCCGACCGAGGGCGGTCGTGGCAAATCAACTCCAGGTACTGGCCGAGGCGGGGGGTAGCCATTCCTGAAGTATCTCCTGGATCAGTTGGCCGCGTGATTAAAGTTCCAGACCTCCTACCGAGCCCCACCCATGCCCCCGGATTTCTATGACTGGCACCGCCTGTTCGGGCTGACCCTGACCGACGTGTTCCAGGACACCCCGTGGCGGGTGGAACTGGAAAAGGACCTGGCGCTGCAACGGCAACTGCTGGACGTGGTGATCATCGAACGGACCGCGCCGTGGGGTGCGGCGGCGGACCTGCCCGACGGGCTCGACAACCTGCGCGCCCACAACCTGCTGACCTACAAATCCAAACGGGAACCGCTGGACGGCTGGGCGCTGGACGAACTGCTCGGGCACTACGTCAACTACCGCAAGCTGATCGGCCCGAAAGCGGGCCTGCTCCCCGAGTCCGACTTTCAACTGTACGCCGTCGCCACCCGCCAGCCGCAGGGGCTGGCCAACCACCGCACGCCGCGGCCGACCGCCCGGCCGGGGGTGTATGACATCCAGTGGGGCACGCCGACGGTCCGGCTGATCGTGCTGAACCAGATCGACCCGCACCCGCGCAATGCCCCCTGGGAGCTCTTCGGCACGCGGCAGGATCAAATTCGGCACGGCGCGGCGCACTACCGCCCGCGCCGCCAGGAAGCCTGGGAGTTGCTCCGCTGTTTGTATCTCACCCACATTCTGGAGGACCCGACCATGGCCTACACGATGGAAGAATTCGTGCGCGAAGCGCGCCAACGGTTTTTGCAGGAACTGACGCCGGAGGAGCGGCAGGCGGTGCTGGACCAGGCGCCGCCCGAGGAAGTCTTAAAGCACCTTACCCCCGAGGAGCGGCTGCGGGGGCTGAAACCCGAGGAGGTTCTCCAACGCTTCGCTCCCGAGGAGCGGCTGCGGGGTTTGGGGCCGGAGGAGCGGCTGCGGGGTTTGGGACCCGAGGAGCGGCTGCGGGGGCTGGGGCCGGAGGAGTTGCGCCAGCTCGAAGAGTATTTGAAAACGTTGCATTAGGCGGTGGAATCCAGCCGGTCTTTCCAGTCGCACGCCGGTTTCGATCCGTAACGGCTTTTGGGGACTGTCACAACCATTGTTCGGCACGCAACAGGAGCGGATTCGGCACGGCGCGGCGCACTATCGCCCGCGCCGCCAGGAAGCCTGGGAGTTGCTCCGCTGTTTGTATCTCGCCCACGTTTTGGAGGACCCGAGCATGGCCTACACGATGGAAGAATTCGTGCGCGAAGCGCGCCAACGGTTTTTGCAGGAACTGACGCCGGAGGAGCGGCGGGCGGTGCTGGACCAGGTGCCGCCCGAGGAAGTCTTAAAGCACCTCACGCCCGAGGAGCGGCTGCGGGGGCTGAAACCCGAGGAGCGGCTGCGCGGCTTGGGGCCCGAGGAGTTGCGCCAGCTCGAAGAGTATTTGAAAACGTTGCATTGAATGCGGCGGAATCCAGCCGGTCTTTCCAGTCGCACGCCCTCGCCGGGGGATTGGGCGCCCGACCGAGTGCGGTCGTGGCAAATCAACCTCAGGTACTGGCCGAGGTGGGGGGCAGCCATCCCTGAAATATCTGCTGGATCGGCTGGTCGGTCGCGAATGGGCAAATCGGCCTGCTCTTTCTTTCCTCGATCGCGGTGGTGTTCGGCAGTCCATCGCCGACCACGCGGCCGAGGACATCCAGGACCGGGAGCTGGCGGCGGACGTCGCCACGGCGGGCTACAACCCCCTCGACACGCAAGGAGACGTCATCAACGCCAGCGCCTATCGGGCTTTTTTGCTGACTAGCGCGGCGGTTCAGTTCGGGCGCGACGACTATCGCCGGCTCGCCGAGCGCAATTTGAATTTCGTGCTCCAGGCACAACCGCCCGACGGGTCCTGGTCCTACGCCAGCGACGAGGTCCGGGATTTCGTCGCTCACTTCCACACCTGCTTCGTGCTCAAGGCCCTGGCCAAGATCGAGGCATTGACCGGCCACGAGGGCTGCCGGAAGGCGATCCAGGCGGGGGTGGCCTACTACGCGCGCCACCTGTTCGACGACTGCGGACTGCCGAAACCGTTTTCCCGGGCGCCCCGGCTAACGATGTACCGCCAGGAACTCTACGACTACGCCGAGTGCATCAACCTGGGCGTCCTGTTGCGCGGCCGCTTTCCGGAACTCGACGACCGGTTGCGAACCACGGTGGCCGACCTGCTGGCGCATTGGGTGAAGCCCGACGGGTCGTTTCGCTCGCGGCGGCTCCTGCTGGGCTGGGACAACGTCCCCATGCACCGCTTGGCGCAGGCGCAGATATTTCGAAGTCTTTGTTTTCTGCTTGCCTCGCTGTCGGTGGAGAAAAACCGATTGATTGAGAAGTGATGCAAAAACTGATGATGGGTATACTGCTCGGCAACACCCAGCGCGAGCGCCGATATGACTGACAACATCGAAAATCTGACTCATGAAATGCTCCGATGCGTGCATGGCAAACTCGACGAAATTCAGGCCGAGATGCGTCTACGGTTCAGTGGAGTTGAAACGGGCCTGTCGGCCATCGAGCATCGTTTGGCGGCGTTCCACTTAACAGATGTCGCAAGAACCGATGAAATTACCGATTTGCGCCGGCGGATCGAGCGAATCGAACGTCGTTTGGAATTAGCTGATGGCCGAACCAGTCGGGTAGAGCACAGAGGGGGGGTTAGCGTAGCGTACTGCTGATTTTTTTATTTTCCCCCGCCGGTAGGTTATGGGCTGCCGCCTTGACAACCATTTCAATCGGTCTTGACACCCCCAACGATGAAAGTCCAGTATTTTCATGGTAACCCCCCCTCTACCCTTCTGGAATCGGCATCCTCACTCGACAAAGGAGAGGCACATGGCGCTTTCGGACCATATCGATGTCAATCCCAAGGTCATGCTGGGCAAGCCCGTCATCCGTGGTACGCGCATCCCAATAGAGTTGATTCTGCGCAAACTGGGCGAGGGCGCATCGGAACAGGATTTGCTCGACGCCTACCCGCACTTGAAGAGTGAAGACATCCGGGCGGCGATGGCTTACGCCGCCGAAGCGCTGGCTCACGAAGCAATCATTTAACCGCCGCGGGCGGAACAAAGCGTGTTGCGCTTCCTTGCGGATGAGAGTTGCGACTTCGCGGCCGTGCGCGCGTTGCGCGCCGAAGGATTCGACGTCTTGGCGGTCGCCGAAACCATCCCCGGAGCCGAGGACGACCGAGTCATCGAATATGCGTTACGGGAAGGTCGCCTTCTGCTCACCGAGGACAAGGACTTCGGGCAACTCGTCTATGCGGCGGGGCATGCCGCGTGCGGCATCATCCTCATCCGCTATACGGCCGCCGCGCGTCCCACGCTCGGCACCCGCATCGTCGCGCTGGTCCGCGACCATGGCCAGCGCCTGCCAAGCAGTTTCGTCGTGCTTCAGCCTGACCGAATTCGCATCGCGGCCCTTCCTTGAAAACCTTGTTCTCGAAATGCTCGGGGCGCTCCGTAACGAAGTCAAGTCTTACAGCGTCAAGATGGACGAACAATTCGAATCGGTACGGCTCAGACTGAGTTCGATTGAGAGTCATCTAGTGAGCTTGCAACGAGAGATCGTCGATCTTCACGCGGATGTTGTCATCGTCCACAGCCGTTTGGACAAATTCGAGGCTCGCCCTGACCGCATCGAACGCCGACTCGATCTACGCGATGAGGCGGTGTAGCGCGCAGGGCGGGGCTGACGAAGCGGTAGCCCGCCGATTTCGTTACGTCCCTCACAGGGCGGGTTACGAGCCGCGGCCCTGACCCGCCCGCCATCTCCTCGTCTATCACCCTAACAAACTCTCCGAACATGTGCGGCATCTGCGGTCAGTATAATTTCAGGGATCGGCAACTGATCGGTTCTCCAGGCAAAGGTTTGATGTGATCGAGCAAGGATTCGAACCCGACCGACATGTCCGTAACCCCTCTTAACGATAATCCACCCGCGGCTCCCGCGCCATCCGGGCCGCCGCCAGCGACGGAGGCCGCCACGACCGGGAAGTCGAGCTACGGTCAGATCCTGAAGTCCTCGGCGCTGATCGGCGGTTCGTCGGTGCTGACCATCCTCATCGGCATCGTGCGGACCAAGGCGATGGCGGTGCTGCTGGGTCCGGCCGGGTTCGGTCTGATGGGCTTGTATGGCTCGATCATCGACCTGGCTCTGGCCGTCGCCAGTATGGGCATTGGCAGCAGCGGGGTGCGCCAGATCGCCGAGTCGGTCAGCACGGGCAACGAGACCCGCATCGCCCGCACCGTCATCGTGCTGCGCCGAACGGCGGTTCTGCTCGGAATCCTGGGCGCGGTGCTGGTGGTGGTGTTTTCCGGTCCGCTGTCCACCCTGACCTTCGGCAGCGACCGGCACGCCGGCGCGGTCGCGCTGCTGGGTCTCGCGGTGTTTTTCCGTTCGGTATCCGCCGGTCAAGGCGCGCTGATCCAGGGCATGCGGCGCATCGCCGATCTGGCGAAGATGGGGGTCTGGGGGGCGCTCCTGGGGGCGATCTTCAGCATCGCCCTGGTGTATGTGCTGGGCGAACGGGGGGTGGCCCCGTCGCTGATCGCCGCCGCCGCGCTGGGGCTGGTGATCTCCTGGGGGTATAGCCGGAAGGTCGAGATCGAGTATCCCGCCATGACGCGCGCTGAAGTAAGGCAGGAAGCGGCCTCGCTCCTGAAACTGGGTTTTGCGTTTATGCCGAGTGGCATCCTGATGATGGGCGCTGCCTATGCGGTCCGCACCCTGGTTCTGCGCAGGGTCGGCCTGGATGCTGCCGGCCTCTATAGCGCCGCCTGGACCCTGGCGGGGCTTTATGTGCGGATCGTTCTCCAAGCCGTGGGGGCGGATTTCTACCCCCGTCTGGTCGGCGTGGCCAAGGACCATTCCCAGTGCAACCGCCTGGTCAACGAACAAACGCAGGTGAGTCTGTTGTTGGCGGGACCGGGGGTGATCGCCCCCCCTGGTGGGCAACCGGCGTCGGAGCATTGGCAGTAATTCTGAGTGGTGTTTACTCGATTCGGGTTCTTCTCAATCTCGTCTCCATGGACCGGATTCCGCGTCCCCTGCTGCGGTTGCTCGTGTGGTTCCGTCTCGCAGCTTCTGACTCCCAACAACACGTAAAGTAGTTGACCCACAGATCAATAATGATTGTCATTGACAAAGTCATGGCTGAAGACAATGGAAACTGTATACGATAGAGTTGAAAGCAAAAAAAGTGAAGAGGACAACGTGATAGATATTGTGGATGACCGCCACGTTCGAGCTAAATCAGATCATTTCTATCGCGTTTCCGCCTCCGGGAGCGGGAGTTCCACCACGAGTGATGTTCTCCTTGTTACCCTAATCAGGCGTATTCTGTTCCCCATAATCATCGTGTGTTCCCTCATTTTGTTTGCAAAATGGGAGGGGGATCTTTTTTCCACAAACTACCAGATTCTCGCGATACTTGCGCTCCTTCTCTCCACACACCTGTTCAAGGAAGTCAGTCTCTACCGTGCATTAAAGATATTCCCTGTCTTTGTCGCTTTCGGTAGCCTTCTTGCTCGTTGGTTCGTCTTCATCTCCATCCTGGGATTATTGGGTTACCCAACGGGGCTGTATGTTTATTTTACGGAAAGAGTTCTGCTCTCTTGGATAATTTTTACGCCCGTGTTGCTGTTGGTATCTCAGTTCTTGGCGTGGGTACTTATTTACCACTTATTAATAGCGACACAGCCGATTCGGAATGCGGTGATCATCGGGGCGAATCAGCTTGGCTATGAGTTGAGCAAAAAGATAACGGAAGACCGATTCCTGCATATTCATATCGCTGGCTTTTTCGATGATAGAGAGATCCAGCGTTCACAGTTGATTACCGAGAAACAGAAGTTGGGTGAACTGAAGGATTTGGTCGAGTATGTCAAGAAAAATTCTATCCAGATCATTTACGTTTGTTTGCCAGTGATCTGGCATTGCCGCGTCAAAAAGTTGTTGGATGAGTTACGTGACACTACTGCATCGATCTACTTCGTTCCGGATGTTTTTATGTTCGATCTGATTCAGGCTCGTGTGGATCGAATCACCGGTATCCCGATGGTGGCTATTTGTGAGACCCCATTTTATGGTTTTCGTAAGTTGATCAAACGCATCAGTGACATCATGATGGCTCTGGTGATTCTTCTGCTGATCTGGCCGGTCATGTTGGTCATCGGAATCGGCGTGAAACTGACCTCACCAGGTCCCATGATCTTTAAGCAAAGGCGCTACGGCCTTGAGGGTGAAGAGATCATAGTTTACAAGTTTCGCACCATGCGTGTTTGCGAGGACGGTACCAAGATTACCCAAGCGACGCGCAATGATGATCGGATAACGCCCTTCGGTCGTTTTCTTCGTCGGACGTCGTTAGACGAATTGCCTCAGTTTGTAAACGTATTGAAGGGTAACATGAGTATCGTCGGACCTCGGCCTCATGCCGTTACCCACAATGAGCTCTATCGCAAGTTGATTCATGGATACATGATTCGGCACAAGGTCAAACCCGGCATTACCGGTTGGGCACAGGTCAACGGTCTCCGGGGCGAGACCGATTGCTTAAAAAAAATGAGTTCCCGCGTGGACTACGATCTCGACTACTTGCGCAACTGGTCGTTGACCTTGGATTTCTGGATCATATTAAAAACTATCTTCCTCGTGTTCTCCGGCGATCATGAAGCCTACTGACGCAAGCCTCTGTACAGGACAAAAATTTCAACCAATTGAATTCAAGCATAAATTTTCAAAAAACCGGATGGATGGGGACTCCAACCCAAGGGTTTGAAGAGCAATTCAAGGGCCCGATGAAAAGCGTGCTGACGATGAGGTTCTTGATGGTGGGATAAACAGCTTTTTAAGTAATCTAATCCATGCCGAAAAATACTTCGTGCGGGACGCTCATGTTTCTTTATTATGATCGGTTCAACCGCATTACGCCATTGACCGACGAGGTGCGCCCAACTAAAAGCGAGGGCGGCAAATGCTAACAATTTTTCCAGTCGTTGGGGATCGGTCATAGGAGTGGCCTCCAGATCAAATCCTCGGGTTTTCAGGCATTCAAACAGCGTTTCAATTTGCCAGCGCTCTTTGTAATCCTCTAAAGCGGTTTCGGGTTGAGCTGGAGTGGCGATAATCACCAAGGTCCCATCGGACCTTTTACCGCCAATAACATACAGAGAGTATCCCCAGAGGCGACGCGGGCCGGATAAGATACAGTACCGCCCTCTTGGCAGATGCCGGAACCAATGACGGACGGGGACGAGAGCCCCTCTGGAATTGCCGACTTTGGTATTGCTTTTAATTCTTATTCTGAAAATAATATTTTTATCTATCAAATACTTAAACCAAGATTTTCCAATAAACTCGCGATCCGCCAAGAGACAATCAATCCGAGAAATTCCCAATATCTTGATGAATCGATCACACAAATCAATTCTTTCCTGGGTGTTTGAATTCCCTTTCTTTTCGAGACAAACCCAGAGGATTGGAAAGGCTATTTTAGTGTGAGCGATCCCGATTACCAGATAATTGACATCGAAAACTCCCAATTTCCAATTCGTTCGGTCCAGGGTAATTTTCCATCGCTCCAAGCCGGTAAGATGCGCTATAAATTGGCCGAGCACATCAAAGTTTAAATTAAAATAACGAAATAACCTTTGCAGTCTTTTATAAGAAGAATCCGGCTTAGATTTTCCAGGAAACGTGCAAGATATTTTAGTAAGATTGACGGTTCCTAGTTGAATGATACCGAGGATCATGAACACAATACATTGAATACGAGCTCGGTTCCATCCAAAAAAACTATGGAACATTTCGATTAAATATCGGGTATTATCAGGTAAGGAATTCATGTTAATAGACTCGCCTGTATAAATTATAACGATCTAAATCAGTGAGTTATCATATCATACGCACCAAAATCATGCCACCCACCAATATTGGCCTAAATATCTATATGATTTTTATCACAAAAAATTTTGTCCCGTACAGAGGACGCAAGCAGAGACGGTAACGGGCGCAACCCGTCGAGCGCCGGGTAGCGGCAGCGAGCCGGGGTTGAGGGGGAGCGATAGATTCCCCTATCCGACGGATTGGAACTCGGGTAGACTCGATCACCCGAGGAACCTACCTTGTCGAACACTGTCCCCGGTGTTCCATTTGACTATCGTAATATTTGCGAGATGAAACCGTGAGGTAGTCAATGTCTGAACAGAAAGAAAAGCGGGTTGGCTATTTTCGCAGTTTGAAACAATGGATCAATAGTCAATTGACTCAAGAAATTCGAGAAGCTCCTGAAGAAATTGCGATTTGTGAATTTGATTGTCGCAAATGGGAGTGTCGAGAAGGCATATTTGAAACGTGCAAGAGGCGTTTTAGTACAGCCTCTAAGATACACCTACAGCAAACCACCGAGGAAATTGAACGGCAGGAAAGACAGGAACGGCAACAGAAAATAGCAGAGGTGTTCAGCGAACTCAAAGAGTTAAGAGCGAAACTTGAGCTTTTGCAGGAGATGGTGGACGACTTGAAGGCCGACCGCAACTACTAGCGGCGGCAAGCCAGCATGAGCCTAACCTACTAGCCACCGAAGCTACGGCGCTCCTATCTGACTTGTGGAATCACCGTTTTGAACCACCCCGGCGCGCTACGCGCCACCCCTCCTTGCCAAGGAGGGGAAATTCCACAACCGGTACAGGAGCGCTATAGAACTAGCAACGCCTTCGGCGGAGTGGTAATGGCAAACTGGTACAAGAGGAGCCGTAACTCCGAGCACAACTGGGATCAGTTTTGTATCGAGTTGCTGGCGCTTCTCAAGTCGGGGAATGCCTGGTTTGCGACCGTAGGTGAGACGATGAGTGGGTTTTTTAGAAAGAGAAGGTCAGTCACATTAGTGCAAGAAGCCGATGTTACCTATACGGACGGCCTCAAAGGGAACGTTGAGAGCGACCTCGCCATGCCTGACGTGAAGGTGCGGACTCTCCACTCTTCGAGGACGGTCGCGCTGCGGGCGGTATTTGCATGAAGAAAAATGTCTGCATGATCGTCTATACCAATTACCGTTCCGATGCACGGGTTCGTCGGGCTGCTGAGACGCTCGCGGCATTGCCTGAGTACCGAGTCACAGTGTTGACTCTGAGGCAATCGGACACCGCAAGGACCTATGAGTTAGATGGCGTGATCGTGCAAGAGCTCGACCTTGCTAAGTACCGGGGGGAAAGTCGCGCGAAGTACATCCTTGAATATGTGAAGTTTCTGCTCCTCGCAATGTCCGCATGCACGAACCACTTCCTGAAGGGATCCCTTGAAATCGTGCATGTCCACAATATGCCAAATGCCCTTGTCCTCGCAGCAATGGTACCCCGGATGTTTGGCAGGCCAGTTATTCTGGATATCCATGACACGCTGCTTGAAACCTATGCCTCGAAGTTCCTCGAAAGTGGGCTAAATAAAACGCAGAACCATCCTGAAGTGGTTCCTATTGGCTGAAGAGTCCATCTCTTGCCGGTTGGCCAATAGCATAATTTGCGTGAATCACGTGCAGAAAGAAGCGTTGACAAGTCGCGGAATTCCGGATGAAAAGATCACCGTCGTTTTGAACGCCCCCGACCCTAGATGGTTCGGCAGCGGCAGCAGCCCGCTCCGCACTGGCGCGGTGACCGGTTCTTTCCGTATTGTCTATTTCGGGACACTCACGAAGCGGCTTGGCATCGACCTCGCCATCCGTGCCACCGCCGAACTGAGTGGTGATATACCCAATATCGAATTCCATGTTATCGGTGACGGAGAACACCGGGAGGAATTCAAACGACTGAGTGCAAGCCTGGGGGTCAAGAAAAACGTGTGCTTCTACGACAAGGTCTACCCTGTCGACGAGCTCTCTCAGGTGTTGCAGGGCATGCACCTCGTTGTCGTACCGAACCGACGGACCGCCGCGACAGAACTTATGCTGCCGGTAAAAATGCTTGAGGGAGTCGCTCTGGGGATCCCGGTTGTGGCGCCGCGCCTGAAGGCAATACAGCATTATTTCCCCGATGAGGCCGTCTTCTACTACGAATCGGAGAGTGTCGAATCGCTTGCTCAGGCGATCCGGCAGGCCTATCAAAGCGCGGAGTTGCGGATGATGAAGGCGGCGAAAGCGCAAGAGTTCCTTGCGGAGTATGGATGGGAACGCCACCGGTTCGAACTCATCGACCTATACAACCGTTTCTGTCGATGAAGCGTGAGGTGCGGCGACAGAGAAAGCACAATAGGCTGATGCAAGTAGTTGATGCCCGGAGCCCTGACATGCACCTGATGTCACCTCACGAAACCGGACTTTTGGAACACCCCAAATTGTTCCCTTTCTTCAGAGAACCGCCGAATTAAGCCAACCATGAACCCACAATCAACCGATGTCATCCGTTCGGCCCTCCACCGGTTTATTGCCTGGCTGGAAGGGTATGGTGAGACATCCTACGACCATCAAAGCTTTTTCGCAGGCCCCGTCGGCGGCCCCGCGAAGGCGCTCTACTACCGAAAACCCATGCTGGGGACGATAGCTGTCGTACCCATGATCTTCTGCGAAGCCTTGGTTCCGGCCGCACGGCGGTTCTTTTGGCGAAAGCAGCGCTTTCCGATCGCCGACGCTCACTACGCCATGGGCTTCGCCCTGCTGGCGCGACTGACTGGTGAGGAAAAATACTACGACCGAGCGGTCCACTTCCTAAACGTACTGGAAGAGACAAGGTGTCCGGGCTACCGGCACTACTGCTGGGGGTATCCGTTCGACTGGGTTACGCGAAACGGCGTCATTGCCGCGGGGACCCCGCTCATAACGACGACGCCGTATGTCTATGAGGCTTTCTCGTACGTACACGAGATCGACGGTAAGGAGCGATGGCTCGAGATCATGCAGTCCGCGGCTGAACATGCGGCCAACGACATCAAAGACAAGGAGATTTCGGCTGATACCACCACGGCCGGATATACCCCCTTCGATACAGAAGGTGGTGTCGTCAACGCCAGTGCCTATCGGGCTTTTTTGCTGACCAGCGCGGCGCTTCAATTCGGACGTGATGACTATCGAAGTATCGCCGAGCGCAACCTCAACTTCGTGCTCCGGGCGCAGCAGCCCGATGGGTCGTGGTTCTATGCCATGGACGGCGTCAGGGATTTCGTCGACCACTTCCACACCTGTTTCGTGCTCAAGGCCCTGGTCAAGATAGACGGATTGGTGGGCCACGAGGGATGCCGCGAGGCGATCCAGGCGGGGGTGGCCTACTACGTGCGCCATCTGTTCGACGGCAACGGGCTGCCGAAGCCGTTTTCCCGGGCGCCCCGGCTGACGGTCTACCGTCGGGAACTCTACGACTACGCCGAGTGCATCAACCTGGGCGTTCTGTTGCGCGGCCGGTTTCCGGAACTCGACGACCGGCTGCGAACCACGCTGGACGACCTGCTGGAACATTGGCGCAAGCCCGATGGGTCGTTTCGCTCGCGCCGGCTCCTGCTGGGCTGGGACGACGTGCCCATGCACCGCTGGGCGCAGGCGCAGCTCTTCAGAAGCCTTTGTTTTCTGCTGGCTTCGCTGTAGGACTCGCTCATCATGTGCGGCATCTGCGGTCAGTACAATTTCAAGGATCGGCAACCCGTTGCGCCGGCCACGGTCGAGGCCATGACCGCCACCCTCATCCCCCGCGGCCCGGACGACGAGGGCTATTTCTTTGCGGGAGCGCTGGGCCTGGGCTTCCGGCGCCTGTCGATCATCGACCTCGAGGGCGGCCATCAGCCGATGGCGGATCGCGAGGAGTCCGTCTGGGTGGTCTTCAACGGGGAAATCTACAACTTCCCCGAGTTGCGCCGCGAGCTGGAGGGACTGGGCCACGTCTTTCGCACCCGCTGCGACACGGAAGTGATCATTCATGGCTACAAGCAGTGGGGCGCCGAGGTCTTCAATCATCTCAACGGCATGTTCGGCCTCGCCCTCTGGGACGCGCGCCGCCAGCGGCTGATCCTGGCCCGGGACGCGATGGGCATCAAGCTGGTGTACTACCGGGTCGATTCCGGGTCGGTCCTGTTCGGGTCGGAACTGCGGGCGATCCTCGCCGCGCTCCCGGAGCGGCCCGGAGTGGACCCGACGGCCCTGAACCTCTTCCTGCGCTATCGCTACACGCCCTCGCCGCTGACGCTCCATCAGGGCATCCGCAAGCTGGCGCCCGGCACGATGGCGGTCTTCGAAAACGGCGACTGGCGCGTCGAGCGCTGGTACCGGTTTCAGCCGCGGCCTTTCTCGCCCGCGAAGTCGGACGCGGAGGCGAGAGAAGAGCTGCTCGACATCTATCAGCGGGCGCTGAAGCGGCATCTCCTCAGCGACGTGCCCCTGGGTCTGCTACTGAGCGGGGGGGTGGATTCCGGCCTCCTGCTCGGGTTGATGAGTCTCCATGGCGACGCCTGGCCCACCTACACCGTGGGCTACGGCCAGTCCGCCTACCGGGATGACGAACTCGTCGATGCGGCGGAGACCGCGCGGATCTTTGCCGCCCGGAACGTACCGGTCGAACTCAGCCGGGAGACCTTCGAACGCGCGCTGCCCCGGATCGTGTCGGTCCTGGAGGAACCCATCGCCGCGTCCTCCATCGTGCCCATGTATTTCGTCTGCGAGCGCGCCCGCCAGGAGGTGAAGGTCGCCCTGGTGGGCCAGGGGCCGGACGAACTGTTCGGCGGCTACACCCGTCATCTCGGCGTCCATTACGGTGGTTACTGGCGGAGCCTGCCGGGCTGGTTGAGAATGGGGTTGGCGGCCGGCATCCAGCGCCTGCCTCGGAACGAGGCGCTCAAGCGCGGAGTGGATTCCCTGGGGGTCGAGGAGCGGCTGCGGCGATATCAGCAAGTGTTCTCGATCATGCCGGGCCAAGCCGTCGACCATTTGTTCCAGGAGGGCCTGCTGCCCGAGGGGGCGGGGGACCGGGTCCTGGAGTTCTGGCGGGAGCTGGAACCGGAGATGGAGGGCGCCGACGAACTGGGCGGCTTTCAGGTTCTGGAAATCCGCTCGTCCTTGCCCGACGAACTGCTCATGTACGCCGACAAGCTGTCCATGGCCCACGGCCTGGAAGTCCGTGTGCCCTTCCTCGACCGGGAGATCGTCGAATACGCGGAGCGGTTGCCGGCGTCCTTCAAGGTCCGGTACGGTCAGAGGAAGTGGTTGCACCGGCGGGTCTGTGAGGGGTTCCTGCCGCCCGCGATCCTTGGCAGGAAGAAACGGGCCTTTGCGGTGAACGTCGTTGACGATTGGTTCCAACGTTCATTGAGTAGCAACCTGGATGGCTATTTGGTTGATAGTGCCTCGCTGATGTTTGGGTTTCTACAACCGCAAGCAGTGCGCCGCCTTCTCGAGGATCACCGCTCGGGGAAGGGCGACCACCATAAAATTCTCTTTAGTCTAATCGTGTTCGAGGAGTGGCTGCGCTCAAATCAGGCGGGAAGCCGACATGCGAAAGCGGAGCGATCAGTTGAGCAGAGTTGACGACCACGTAAGGGATAAAGAGCAGCAAGAAGGCTAAGATCATGACGCTTGAATATGTACTCATCACGCCGGCCCGCAACGAGGCGGCCTTCATCGAAGCAACCATCCAGTCAGTCATCGCCCAAACAGTTGTGCCCAAACGCTGGATGATCGTGAGCGACGGCTCCACCGACGGGACCGACGAGATCGTGCGGAAGTACATGGCTGGCAGGGAGTGGCTGAAACTCATACACCTTCCCGAGCAGCGGGAGCGCAACTTCGCCGCGAAGGTGCAAGCCTTCAATGCCGGCTACGAACCGGTCAAGACCCTGTCATTCGACGTCCTTGGTTGCCTGGACGCCGACATCACTTTCGTCGAGGACTACTTTGCCTTCCTGCTTGGGAAGTTCGAGGCATCCCCCAACCTTGGGGTGGCCGGCACCCACTACATCGAAGACGGCTTTCATTCTTACGTGGATAGCTACATCAACGTCCACCATGTCAACGGAGGAGTCCAACTTTTCCGTAGAGCCTGCTTTGAGGAAATCGGCGGCTACATTCCCATCAAGGGGGGCGGGATCGACTGGGTGGCGGTGACCACAGCCCGCATGAAGGGCTGGACTACTTACTCCTTCGCCGACCGGACTTTCTACCACCACCGGAAAATGGGAACCGCGGGCAGCAGCGAACTCATGTCCCGCTTTCGTCATGGGAAGAAGGACTACTTTCTCGGCGGCCATCCGCTCTGGCAACTCTTTCGGGGGACCTTTCAAATGACGAAGAAACCCTATTTCGTCGGAGGGTTGTTCATCCTGCTCGGCTACTGTTGGGGCTGGGCGACTCGTCTCCAAAGGCCGGTCTCAGCGGAACTCATGAGATTCCATCGGCAAGAGCAACTCGAGAGGCTCGGGCAGTTGCTTTTTCGCCCTTTGCGCTTAAAACGCCAAGTAATCTAACAAAAACAACTTGAACAACTAAGGGCTACTGAAACTTGCAACCAGCACAAAAAAAGACATGAGGAGCATCCTCGAATGAAGATCACCGTGGTGGGGGGCGGCCGCATGGGGCTTCCTCTGGCGTGTGTGTTCGCCAAGCATGGCGCGTTCGTGACCGTGTGCGATATCAATCCGGCGCTGGTGAGATCCATTGATGCCGGTGTTTGCCCTTACGAGGAGCCCGGCTTGCCGGAACTCATGGCCGATCTGCACGAGGCGGGCCGGCTCGGCGCCACCACCGACACCGCGCGGGCCGCGGCCGAGTCCGAGGCGATCGTCGTCATCGTACCCGCCGATCTGACGCCCGCCCGCGAGATCGATTTCAGCATCCTCCAGGCGGCATCGGCGGAAATCGGTAAGGGGCTGCAACCGGGAGCGCTGGTGGTCTACGAGACCACGGTGGCGGTCGGCGGCACCCGGCGGTGTCTGATTCCGGTTCTGGAAACGCACAGCGGTCTGAAGGCGGGCGAGGACTTCGACGTGGCCTACAGTCCGGAACGGGTGAAAGCCAATCTGGTGTTGGAACGGCTCGAGACCACTCCCAAGGTCGTGGGCGGGTACAACGCCCTCGCGCGCGAACGGGTCGTGGCGCTCTACAGCCAGTATCTCGGCGCGCCTGTCGACGACGTGGGCACGATCGAAGCGGCCGAGATGACCAAGCTCCTGGGCATGCTCTACCGCGACGTCAACATTGCCTTGGCCAACGAACTGGCGGCCTTTTGCGAGGTGGCCGGCGTCGATTTCGAACGGGTCCGCCGGTCGGCCAACACCGACGGCGAGGCGAATCTGCTCTTGCCGGGGATCGGCGTTGGCGGCCATTGCGTGCCGGTCTATCCCTATTTCCTGACGCGAGAATCGCGGCGCCTCGGCATCACGCAACGCCTTTCGGAGGCGGCGCGCGAGATCAACGATGGCCAGCCTGCCCGGGAGTTGGAGCGGGTGGCGGCGATATGGAAGCCCTTGAGCGGCCAGCGGGTGCATATCCTGGGGCTGGGCTTCCGGCCCGAAGTGAAGGTGGACACCTTCAGCCCAGCCTATGCCTTGCGGGACGAACTCCGGCAACGCGGCGCGCGGGTGACGATGGAAGATCCCCATTACACCGACGCGGAACTGCGCCGTGCCGGGTTCGAGCCCGGCACGGCGGAAGCCGCCCGCGTGGTCGTGCTCGGCACGGCCCACGAAGAATTCGCGCGGCCCGACTTCGCGGCTTGGCACAAGGCTGGTGTGGAGGTCGTCTTGGACGGGCGTAATTTCTGGAACCAGGACCAAGCCGAAGCAGCCGGATTGCTTTACTTCGGGATCGGTCGCTCCTCGCGCCCGGAACGGCATTGAGCGCTGTCGATTACGCATAAGGCGATTTCCGACAAAGAGCTGACCTGAATGGGCTTTGCCTCCCCCCTTTGAAAAAGGGGGGCCGGGGGGGATTTCGCCACGGGATCGCGCCACGCCGACGGGAAAATCCCCCCTCACCCCCCCTTTGCTAAAGGGGGGAACCCAGAGACCTCCAGGTATCCGCATTTCCGGAAATCGCCTTATCTCCCCGAGCAAATGATCGACCAGTTGGACGTACACCTTCTTGTGCTCGCTCCAGCGATAAGTCTTCCCAAACCGCTCGGTCGCCTGTTGCGCCAGCCAGATCCGCCGGGCGGGATCGCGATGAAGTTCGATGATGGCCTCGGCGAGGGAATCGCTGATCTCCGCCTCGGGTAGTTGGTGTAGGCTGCCATCATGACGAAGGCCATTTGATGGGTTCTCCAGGCAAAGGTTTGATGTGATCGAGCAAGGATTCGAACTCGACCGACATGTCCGCAACCCCTCTTAACGATAATCCACTCGCCGCTCCCGCGCCGCCGGGACCGTCACCAGCGGCGGAGGTCGCCACGACCGAGAAGTCGAGCTACGGCCAGATTTTGAAATCGTCGGCCTGGATCGGGGGTTCGTCGGTGCTGGTGATTGGCGTTGGCGTCATTCGCACCAAGGCCATGGCGGTGCTGCTGGGGCCGGCGGGGTTCGGCCTGATGGGCTTGTACAGCTCGATCGTCGACCTCGCCCTGGCCGTCGCCAGCATGGGCATCGGCAGCAGCGGGGTGCGCCAGATCGCCGAGTCGGTCAGCACCGGGAACGAGGCCCGGATCGCCCGCACCGTCATCGTGCTGCGCCGAACGGCGGTTCTGCTCGGAATCCTGGGCGCGGTGCTCGTGGTGGTGTTTTCCGGTCCGCTGTCCACCCTGACCTTCGGCGACGACCGGCACGCCGGCGCGGTCGCGCTGCTGGGGCTCGCGGTGTTTTTCCGTGCGGTATCCGCCGGTCAAGGCGCACTGATCCAGGGCCTGCGGCGCATCGCCGATCTGGCGAAGATGGGGGTCTGGGGGGCGCTCCTGGGGGCGCTCCTCAGCATCGTCCTGGTGTATGTGCTGGGCGAACAGGGGGTGGCGCCGTCGCTGGTCGCCGCCGCCGCGATGGGGTTGGTGATCTCCTGGGGGTATAGCCGGAAGGTCGAGATCGAGTATCCCGCCATGACCCGCGCCGAAGTGAGGCAGGAAGCGGCTTCGCTCCTGAAGCTGGGTTTTGCGTTCATGGCGAGCGGCATCCTGATGATGGGGGCGGCCTACGCGGTCCGCGCCATCGTGCTGCGCCTGGAAGGGCTCGACGCGGCCGGGTTCTATTCGGCGGCCTGGACCCTGGGGGGGCTTTATGTGGGGATCGTTCTCCAGGCCATGGGAGCCGATTTCTACCCCCGGTTGGTCGGCGCCGCCGAGGATGACCCCCAGTGCAATCGCCTGGTCAACGAACAGACGCAGGTGAGTCTGTTGTTGGCGGGACCGGGGGTGATCGCCACCCTCACGTTTGCGCCGCTGGTTATCCTGCTGTTTTACAGCGCCAGGTTTTACGAGGCGGTGGAGGTGTTGCGCTGGATTTGCCTGGGGATCGCGCTGCGCGTGATCACTTGGCCGATCGGTTTCATCATCGTGGCGAAGAACCGGCAGGTCATTTTTTTAGGCGCCGAGGTGGCCTGGACGGTCGTCAACGTCGGTCTCACGTGGCTTTGTGTGAATTCTTTCGGCGTCAACGGTGCGGGCATGGCCTTCTTTGGATCGTATGTTTTTCACGGCCTGCTGGTCTACCCGATTGTGAGATGGCTCAGCGGGTTTCGCTGGTCGGTCGCGAATTGGCAGACGGGTCTGCTGTTCCTTTGCTCGATCGCTATGGTATTGGGTGGGTTTTATGTGTTACCGCCCCTCTGGGCTTACGGCGTCGGGACGCTGGTGATGATTCTGAGTGGAGTCTATTCGATTCGGACTCTCCTCCATCTGGTTTCGCTAGACCGGATTCCACAACCCATGCAAAGGCTGCTCGGGCGTTTTCGCTTCGTGCGCTTTTCAATTTGAACCTTGAAAGTGAATTATGAATGATATTCAGAATAAGCTAGATTATGCCGATGCGATAGCGGATTGGTTTGTCGAGATGTGCGAAAATCACATCCAGCATGGCCGGTTGGAGGAGGCGCTCAAATGCGCTAACACCGCTGCATGGATTCTCTCCAGGCAAAACCGCAGTTTATCGTCCGAACGGATCGACAGAGCTCTGCGACTTATTGCGGAAAGCCTTCGAGACAGCCGTAAGCGGAAAAACATTGGTGAGCTTACTACTGAACGGAAACCAACCTGCCTTCACGTCCTGTCGGAGGCTCTTCCAGCAGGCGGGATGACAGCATTGGCGATCAGATGGATGAAAAATGATTGCAGCAGTCGGATTCACAGTGCTGCGCTTATTTCACAGCGATCACCGGTACCCGATGACTTTTATCAGGCGGTTTCTGACGCCGGTGGGTGCGTATACGTAGCGAATCCAGCTTATTCTCTTTCACAGCGCGCGACTTGGCTAAGGGATTTGTTGACCCATCTCGTTACTCATATCATAGTGCACGCAGCCTTTACGGACGTTGTGGTTTGGGGCGCGGCATTTGGCGTACCCGGCGGCCCTCCAGTCTTGTTAGTAAACCACGCTGCGAACCTGTTTTGGGCTGGGGGTTCTATTGTCGATCTGGTGGTGAATGCCCGCGGATCAGAACTTGAAAAACAGTGGACAGTGGTGCATCGGGGAATCCCGAGATGCGCGACAGTTCCAATACCACTCATGGAGGCGAGGTCTTTTACTTTTGAGGAAGCATCGAAATCCCAAGTTAAGCGCATCGCTAAGGAGTTGCTTGGAATTTTGCCAGACGCCATCGTGATTCTCACAGTTGGAGCACATTTCAAATACCTGCCGATAGATGGCTTAGACTTCGTCGCGGTATTTGAAAGCATTCTGAGATCACTTCCAAACGCTCATTTGGTCGCGGTCGGCTTTGAAGCGGACAGGTGTTGGAGAGAAGCGTCTAATCGCGTGGAGTCCCGCATCAGGGTGCTGGGGGTCTTGTCACAATCTCAACTCGAGAAGGTCCATGAGGCAACTGATCTCTATGTGGAAGGCTTCCCATTCGGAACCACCACTGCATTGCTGGAGGCAGGGGCTAAGGGTATCCCTGTTGTTCTCTCACCCGCGCAGTGCCCTCCACCCTATGGAACAGACGGTGTTGCGTTAGACGATGTGGTACCACGCGCGCAGACGCTAGATGATTACAGAGACTGGATCATTCGACTCGTCACCGATCCTCATGAGCGCGCTTCGGAGGGTAGGAAGATTCGTGAATCAATCATCAAACACCATACTGGGCAAGGGTGGAACGACTATTTAGCACAAGCGTTCGCAACCCTGCCGCGCGAGCACCGGGTCTACTCTCTGATGACGCCTGTACGGACTCCGTCTGCGGTTCACGAGCACTGGTCCAGTCTGGTGACACAGTGGGGTTCACCATTAGAGGAAACGTTTGACAATGCGGTAGTTCGTGCTTTGTCAATGGGTATTCGACCACACATGACAGAGGCGGTGCTTCAGGCATGTGAACGTTATAGTTCTCTCGAAGTTCATAAAGGAATACCTCCTCAGTTCGCGTTTTTTCTTTGCAATTTTTTCTTCCGCCTTGTCCCTGGAACATGGGTTAAGTCGACATTTCGGGTTTTTTCTTTTTTATTCCGTCCATCATTTCTATCTAGAACGCGGGACCGTTGTCTCTATTTGTTAGGGCGGCGCCGTGATCCGCGTCAATGGTATGACGATTTCCGGAGCGTTGGGAAGTCCGTGCAAGATCGACAACGAATGAAATCGTGAACGCGCGATAGTGCGTGCTGACACACGTGAATGACGCTCATGGAATCTGCCCTTTATGAATTGCCTCGAAAGCAAATTATTGGAAACAGGAAAAGAATGTTTCCTGTTCCGAAAAACGGAGAGTCCTACGGCCAACAATAGGATAATGATGACAATACTTCGGGACAAGCAGGTTTAATGAGAGTCCAATGTTAGTATCCATCCTAATTCCTGCCTTTAATGCGCAAGGGTTTATTGCGGCATCCGTTTCCTCTGCGCTCGCTCAGAACTGGAATAAGAAAGAAATCATTATTGTAGATGATGGCTCAACAGATAATACGGCTTCTATTGCAAAAGCTTTTAAATTCAAATCTATAAAGGCAGTTACCCAAGAAAACAGGGGAGCCAGCGCCGCGCGAAACACCGCACTACGTTACGCGCAAGGAGATTACATTCAGTGGCTCGACGCCGACGACTTGCTGGCGCCCGACAAGATTTCCACACAACTCCGCGAGGCTGAATGTGGAGCAACCAGCAGAGTGCTGCTGTCCTCGGCCTACGCTGAGTTTACCGTACAGCCGCATCACGCCAGGTTTACGCCAAATGCCCTGTGGCGGGACCTGGAGCCGATAGATTTTCTGCTGACCCGTTTCAACCAGAATCTCTGGATGGGTAACTGTGCTTGGCTGGTAAGCCGCAAATTGACCGATCTCGCGGGACCGTGGGACGAGCGTTTATCGCTTGACGACGATGGAGAGTATTTTGCGAGGATGGTGACAAAGTGCGAGCGTATAAAGTTCGTTCCGGGGGCGCGGGTTTACTACAGAAGGGCCAGTGTCGGAAGTCTCAGCCGAAGCGTTTCGGACAAAGCCTGCGAATCGCTTTTGCTATCTCTCCGTCTTTGTTTCAGCTATCTTCGGTCGCTGGAGGACAGCGACAGGACGAGGGCAGCCAGCCTCAAGTTCCTCCAATCGTGTATAGATTTGGCCGACTGTTTCTATCCTGACAAGGAGGATCTGTTCCGTCGGGTTTGCCAACTGGGGCAGGAACTGGGGGGAGAACTGACGCCTCCACGATTGAGTTGGAAATACCGCCCACTCAAGGCAGCCTTTGGTTGGCAAGCGGTCAGGAGGACGAAGACCTTCGTTTCCAACGTAAAGCTGCTGGCCCGCCTGCAGCGCGACAGGCTGTTGCTGTCGGCTCGCCAGTAGTGTCCCGGTCAGTAAGCTGGGCCATTACAGCACCGCACTAGATGGTGGATTTTGTGGAAAAGCCCTTCAAACGGATACCGACCGTGAGTCAACATGTAAGCGAGGCAATCCGCCAGACCCTGTTCCAGCATATTGGGTGGTTGGATCGCTATGGCGAGACTTCCTATGACCATCAGAGTTTCTTCGCGGGTCCCATTGGCGGCCGGGCGAAGGCGCTGTACTACCGGAAACCGCTGCTGGGGACGTTGGCCGTCGCGCCCATGATTCTCTGCGAAGCCTTCCTACCGGCCGCGCGACAACTCTTTTGGAAAAAGCAGCGTTTCCCCATCGCCGACGCGCACTACGCGATGGGTTTCGCCCTGCTGGCCCAACGGACCGGCGAGGACAAATACTACGACCGGGCGGTCCACTTCCTGAGCGTCCTCGAACAAACACGGTGTCCGGGCTACGAGCATTACTGCTGGGGCTATCCGTTCGACTGGGTCACCCGAACCGGGGTGATGGCCGCCGGCACGCCGCTCATCACCACTACGCCTTACGTGTACGAGGCCTTTTCCGCCGTGCAGCGGATCGACGGCCAGTCGCGGTGGTTGGAAATCATGCGGTCCATCGCCGAACATGCGGTCGAGGACATCCAGGACCGGGAGATTGCGGCGGACGTCGCCACGGCCGGATACAATCCCTTCGACACGACCGGGGGCGTCATCAACGCCAGCGCCTATCGGGCGTTCTTGCTGACCAGCGCGGCGATTCAGTTCGGGCGCGACGATTATCGACGGATCGCCGAGCGCAACCTCAATTTCGTGCTCCGGGCGCAGCAGCCCGACGGGTCCTGGTTCTACGCCAGCGACGAGGTCCGGGATTTCGTCGACCACTTCCACACCTGTTTCGTGCTCAAGGCCCTGGCCAAGATCGAGGGCCTGGTGGGCCACGAGGGATGCCGCAAGGCGATCCAGGCGGGGGTGGCCTACTACGTGCGCCATCTGTTCGACGACAACGGGCTGCCGAAGCCATTTTCCCGGGCGCCCCGGCTGACGGTCTACCGCCAGGAACTGTATGACTACGCCGAGTGCATCAATCTGGGCGTCTTGTTGCGCGGCCGGTTTCCGGAACTCGACGAGCGGTTGGGAACCACGCTGGACGACTTGCTGAAGCATTGGCGGAAACGTGACGGCTCCTTTCGCTCCCGGCGGCTCCTGCTGGGCTGGGACAACGTCCCCATGCACCGCTGGGCGCAGGCGCAGATCTTTCGAAGCCTCTGTTTTCTGCTCGCCTCACTGTCGGTGGAGAAAAGCCGACTGATTGAGAAGTGATGCAAAAACTGATGATGGGTATACTGCTCGGCAACACCCAGCGCGAGCGCCGATATGACTGACAACATCGAAAATCTGACTCATGAAATGCTCCGACGCGTGCATGGCAAACTGGATGAAATTCAGGCCGAGATGCGCCTGCGGTTCAGTGGAGTTGAAACGGGCTTGGCGGCCATCGAGCATCGTTTGGCGGCGTTTCACTTAACAGATGTCGCAAGAACCAATGAAATTACCGATTTGCGCCGGCGAATCGAGCGAATCAAACGTCGTTTGGAATTAGCTGATGGCTGAACCAGTCGGGTAGAGCACATAGGGCGGGTTAGCGTAGCGTAACCTGCTGATTTTTTTTATTTCCCCCGGTAGGTTATGGGCTGCCGCCTTGACAACCATTTCAATGGGTCTTGACACCCCCAACGATGAAAGTCCAGTACTTTCATGGTAACCCCGCTCTGCCCTGCTGAAGGCACCCTAACTCGACAAAGGAGAGGCGCATGGCGCTTTCGGATCATATCGATGTCAATCCCAAGGTCATGCTGGGCAAGCCCGTCATCCGTGGTACGCGCATCCCAATAGAGTTGATTCTGCGCAAGTTGGGCGAGGGCGCGTCGGAACAGGATTTGCTCGACGCCTACCCACACTTGAGGAGCGAAGACATCCGGGCGGCGATGTCTTACGCCGCCGAAGCGCTGGCTCACGAAGAAATCATTTAATCACCGCAGGCGGAAGTATGTTGCGCTTCCTTGCGGATGAGAGCTGCGACTTCGCGGCCGTGCGCGCGTTGCGCGCCGAAGGATTCGACGTCTTGGCGGTCGCCGAGACCATCCCGGGAGCCGATGACGACCGAGTCATCGAATATGCGTTACGGGAAGGTCGCCTTCTGCTCACCGAGGACAAGGACTTCGGGCAACTCGTCCATGCGGCGGGGCGTACTTCGTGCGGCATCATCCTCATCCGCTATACGGTCGCCGCCCGTCCTACACTCGGCAGCCGCATCGTCGCGCTGGTCCGCGACCATGGCCAGCGTCTGCCAGGCAGTTTCGTCGTGCTTCAGCCTGACCGAATTCGCATCGCTGCCCTTCCTTAGAGCCAGCGAGGTAGAGCGCCTAGCCAGGTAGATACCGTCGCCCCCGATCCGCTAAACCTGTTGACCAACGCCGTGCCTATGCCCAACCGACCCTGCGCTCTCAATGGTCTTCGTAATGTCCGCCGATGGCGAAGATGTGGATGGCCGCATCGTCGAAGCGGTAAATCAGTCGATCCCGGTGGGACAGGCGACGCGACCAGAGTCCCGCGAGATCGTGCTTCAAGGCTTCGGGCTTGCCCGTGCCAACCCTGGGGTCGCCGCGCTGAAGCTCTTTGAGGATTCGGCAGAGATTGCGGTGTAGCGACTTATCGCGGGTCCGCAGAGCCTCGTAGGCTTCCCAGGTGTCCCCCTCAAAGACAATCGCTCTCACTCAACTCCTCCGGTGGAGGCCGACGGCCGGTACCGAGAGCGTAGGTCTCCGCCGAACGGGCGATCTGAGCCATCAAGGACGGGTTCTGCAAAACATACAGGGTTTCCTGCTCGCGCTCCCAATCCTCGGCGCCGATCACCACGAAGGCGTCTCCGTTGCGGCGACTGACTTTCAGGGGTTCGTGATCGGTCAATACCTTCTCGACGTGTTCGCGAAGGCGGTCGCGGAATTGATTGACGGTGATGGTTTCCATCGGTGGCTCCTGAAACGTACCGAATGACCGTGCAAGATAGCACGCGAGCCGGGATCAGGTCACGAAGCTGAAATTCCTCTTCTATTCATCACCCTACCGAACTCTCCGACCATGTGCGGCATCTGCGGACAGTATAATTTCAAGGATCGGCAACCCGTTGCGCCGGCCACGGTCGAGGCCATGACCGCGACCCTCATCCCCCGGGGTCCGGACGACGAAGGCTATTTCTTCTCCGGCGCAGTGGGCCTGGGCTTCCGGCGCCTGTCGATCATCGACCTGGAGGGCGGGCATCAGCCGATGGCGGATCGGGAGGAGTCCGTCTGGGTGGTCTTCAACGGGGAAATCTACAATTTCCCCGAGTTGCGTCGCGAGCTGGAGGGGCTGGGCCACGTCTTTCGCACCTGCTGCGACACGGACGCTGTTGCATCAGCAGAAACGAGATGCAGTCTGTTAAAGACCATGCCTTGTCCCCGTGCTCGCTGTGCAATCGTATCCCTGTCGCGAAGAGCAAGGAAGAGGCAGATACCCACTCCCATTCAGGCGCAGTCTGGATTTCTTGAAGAGCCGCATGTACTTTTGGGCGATCAGCAGGCATCGATAAGGCGTTGACCAGCTCCCATGCCACATACTCCGTAACCAGCAATGGCTCCGCGATCGCCTCTGCCCATGCTCGAGCGCGTGAATGAAGCGCGTCGCGAGGATTCAAAACCGCCAACAGGAAACTGGTGTCGACGAAGATCATGGTTGTTTGGGCAAGCCATACAGATAGTGGTCGTGTTGGGCCGCTAAATCCTCCGGCAGCTCTGGATTGGCGGGGAATCGACGCCCAATCTCCGCCAAGCGGGCCAGTGTTGGGCGTTGTATAGTTGTCCGCTGGAACTGAACGCTAATCTCCACCTCACAGGCATCCGGCAGATCCACCGGTTCGATTGGCCGAAAAATCCCGTTTTCATAAATGGCATGAAAGACTTGCATGGCGCGATCCACTTGAGTTGGACATGATCGAAAAGTGTATCACAGGGTGGCGGACCTGATTTAGTCGGCGACGTGATTCCGGGCACGGACGGACTGCGCAAAGTGCGTTGGAGTCGTGCGGGGTCGGGGAAATCCGCCGGTGTACGGGTGATCTACTACACCCAATTCGCCAAGGGAAACCTCGTATTGCTGGTGCTCTACGCCAAGTCCGGACGGGGAAACCTGTCCGCCAAGCAACTTTTGGAGATCAAACATGCCATCGAACACGCAACCGCTGACCGATGAGGAACTGGAAGCCTTTGAAAAGGGACGCGACTTGGGCGAAGACCTCTTGGAGTCGATCCGCCAGATGAACGCCGGTCTGGGGACGGTGGTTTACTCACCGATGATCGCCGCGCGCCAGCGCTCCGCTTTGTCGCAAGCGCAGTTTGCCGCACTGTTGGGCGTATCGGTGCGCACGCTGCAAGAATGGGAGCAGGGTCGGCGCCAACCAAGCGGCGCGGCCAAGACGCTGCTCAAGGTGGCCGAACGATATCCTGAGATACTGCGGGAAGTGGCCGAGGCTTGACGAGCCCGGATGGCGCGCATTTTGTTTTTTCAGAAGGCTGGCTCCTACGCTCCAGCGTAGGACGCTGACCGAGTCGATTTATACCATTTCCGAATGGGTATTGAGCTTTTGGTAGGTTGGGCTGAACGTAGTGAAGCCCAACATCCTGGGCTATTGTTGGGCAACGCTACGCTTTTCCCAACCTACGACCACCACTGCTGCTTCTCTTTCCCCACTCCCGAGAATCCACGGATGGACTTTGAAATCATTGGCGAAATCAGGCAGCCCGAAACTTTTGCCAGAGGCTCCAGCATCAGAGAATTGCCACGCCTGCGCAAGATTCATGGTCTTGGTAACTGGCGTAAGCGTAAAGGCTATGCTACGGTGCGTTTGCCTGATGGCTCGATCCGTGAAGCCGAAATTCACTGGTACGAAGCCACGGGCATTGGCAAGCGCGAGTTTAAAATTAAGCGTTATATGGACACACGGCTATGAACAAACACGAATTTGTCATTTGCATTGATAACCGCGGCTATGAAGTGTCGCTGGAAATGCGCAAATTGTATGAGGTGGTTGCAGATCCAGATGCGGAAAAGCATGGTCAAATTCGTGTCATTGATGAATCGGGGGAAGATTATCTTTACCCCGCCAGTGCATTTGACCGTGTCTCACTCCCAGACAGCGTCTTAGAGCGGGTATTCCACGCACATGCCTAAGCGCTCAAACAGGACGGTCGCTATCGCGCCCGCCCCTTAATTCTGCGTTACCATGAAAGCCCCCTGAACTAAACAGTGATAAAAAAGGAAGACCAAGCTCATGGCATTAGAATACGTACTCATCACGCCGGCTCGCAACGAAGCGGCCTTCATCGAACAGACTCTCCAGTCGGTCGTCGCCCAGACCGTGTTGCCCAAACGCTGGGTGGTCGTGAGCGACGGCTCCACCGACGCTACGGACGAAATCGTGCGGAAGTATAGTGTCGCCAATTATGATCTATACATGATTCAGGCTAAATTGGCTTTTTCATTAAAATCATAAACTTATAATTAAATATGCGATTGAATGTATAGTTCTCAATTGACAAGACTATACCAGCACAGGATATTTCTCATTGAGCAGGTACGGGCTAGAGGAGAAGCTTTACTTCTTTCTGCTCGGCGAGCATGAAATCCCGGTATACCGCGATCGAGGATGTACTGGGCTGCCCTTGAGGTAACCGCTTGGAGGGGTGGTAAATCCGAAGGACCATACCATCGGATGGGCTGACGTGTAGTCCTGTCAATTTGACCTTGACCGATGAACTGTTGCTGTATACCTGATCGAAGACAACAGCTCGCCGCTTCCTGAACCAATCCACCACGGCTCCTGATGTTAAAAATCGCGCCCCATGGAGTTGCAACTCATTCAAGGCACAACGATAAACCCCATCCCAAAGCCGCTCCGGAGCTATGCTCCGATCATGCCAGTTGAATGTCAGCACCCCTCCGAAACGTGCAGCCATTTCAATAAAAGACTTGATTGCGGTTATGCCCTCTGAAAAAGTCAAGTCCATACGGTTTGGATAGAAAAGAGCGGTATCCATGATGTGCATCGGCAGCTCCACCAAGTGTTTCGCTCCTGGCGGCCTGTAAATCTGCGATGTCCCCGCCTTATATCCAATCTTTTCATTATATCCACACGTCGAATCGAACGCATACCCGGCTTTTTCCAGCTTTGCTGGCGACTCGGCTCCGAAGTACAGCCAGTGCATCCTCACACCTAATTCGGACCGCCCAATGAGTTCCTGAATCTTACCGATCTCCTCTCTGGCTTTCTCGACGTCCACCCAGCTATCAATGCCGTGAACTCCGATTTCGCAGCCTTGAGCCATTAGCTGGATAATTTCTTCCCTCAGTGTTGCCACCTCGTATTTCACAGCGCGGATGGATGGCGCACTTCCGTCTTCAGCCTTACCAGGCTTGTCTTTAAACGGTACGAAAAAGAACGTGGATGGGGCGGTTACTCCCTCAATTTCCCGGTATTGCCTGAACGTAGACCAAAAGTCCCGCAGCAGCCCCAAATGGACCAACGGTAGTTTGGCAGCCGCCGACCAGTTTTGGGCTAACATTTTCAGAGAGTATTGGCCTTTCAAATATTGCACAACCGATTTAATCAGCGCCCTGTATACAAAGCCGGCCATGGTGCGATCGAATTTATAATTTTTAATACCGGCAAAGTCAACATCATGGGTAAGGCAGGCGAAGAATTTGCTGCCACTGGCTACAGGTGGGATCTCAACCAGTGACACGCCGGCTGCTAAGATCCATGTTCGGAGGTTAGCGATATGAATGTCGAGAGTCGGAAAGCCGGCATACTTAAGAGGTTGACCGTTCTTCAGCAGATAGCAGGTTTCTTCAAAAAAATCAAAACCGAGATGCAAAATCGTTTTGCTTTCGTCGTCAAAGCGGCTACCAACGCATCCGCCTGTATCCTTCACGGTGACCAGCGGCAAGCCGCCCGTAATCTTTCTAATGCCAGCATAGACTGGGAAGCAGGCCTCTCCGCTGCGTAACAATATGGGTTCGTGGAGTTTGGTTGCTCTGTTTTCAAATGTGGGGCCTTCACCTCGATGTATGACAATGACCAACCGGGCTTGATGCACATTTGATTCAACTTGATCACAGATAATCACATCATACACTCTGTCTGGCTTAAAGCGTTCCCAGGGTGTTTTGAAGAGTTCAAAAAATTCTGAAATTATTGTCGCGTCGCATAATCTCAATGCAATGCCTATCACAATGAAAGCTCTCTCATTTTGGGTGGTGATCTTATAAGTCTGAAGTCACATTGCAACCATCGAATTATCTATAAGTATGCCACCTACCCTTGCAACGCTACTCACTGTCGCCTTCATCTTCGTTCTCTTTCGCTGGGATTCGCAGAAACAGGGTGAGGTGAGTGGGGCGCTGTGGCTGCCGGTGTTGTGGCTGGCGATCACTGGATCGCGGTTCGTCTCCCAGTGGATGGATCATAATCGTTCACGTCCCCCTGCCGTTGACTTCCCTTCGACCGTGAGGCATGGGACACTGAGCGCCGAGTAACCGAACTGAGTATACCCCGGTCATAATAAATGCTCATTAACTGCGGGTAAGAGACTGTCAAGAAACTAACCGATTGGTTGCACTGATTTTCTTATCTGCGGCAAACCAAAAAAGCGCCCCCAAGTCAGTTTCAAAATCTACAAGTGTTTGATTTTGCACAGACTAGTTTTTAGACAGTCTCTAAACCCTGTCTGCGGTGATCGAATCGACTATACTGGACACCATGCTCATCCCCCCGTTCAAACCGAAACTACCCGAGATCGCCGAGCGCGAGCAGACGCCCGTGGTGCGGAGTCTGTTGCAGATCATTGCCGACCAGCAAGCGCAGATCCAACGACTGGAGGATGAGATTCGGCGGTTGCAGGGCGGTCCGCCGCGCCCGCGGTTGAAGCCGAACACCTTGGAGCCGGCCGGCACGGTGGCAGCGGAGGCTGCGGAGGGTGTAGCCGGCGATCTACCCCGGCGGGCGAAGACGGCGGAGCTGAAGATTCACGCCACCCACCGGGTTCCGTTGGGCGAGGTGCCGGCGGGGTCGCGGTTCAAGGGCGATCAGCGGTATGTCGTTCAAGACTTGGAGATCCGCACCCACAACACCTGCTACCTGCTGGAGCAGGGGCAGCTCCCCACCGGCGAGTGCGTGACCGCGCCGCCGGCGGCGGCGGTCCGCGGCGGCCATGACGGGCCGCAACTGGTGAGCTATCTGCTGCATCAATACTACCATGCTCCCATGACCCAACCGCTGTTGCTGGCGCAGCTCCACGACTGGGGCATCGAGATGTCGGCCGGCCAGCTCAACCACCTGCCGACCGAAGGCCACGAGCGGTTTCATGAGGAGAAGGCCGAACTCAAGGCCACCGGACTCGCGGTGTCGGCCTATGTCCAGGCGGACGATACCGGCGCCCGCCACCAGGGCCGCCACGGCTACTGTACCTATAGCGGCAACGAACACTTTGCCTGGTTTGCCAGCACCGACGCCAAGAGCCGGGGCAACTGCCTGGAACTGCTGCAGGCCGAACGCCGCTATGAAGTCAATGCCGAGGCGCTGGCGTATAGGGCCGAGCGGGGCCTGGCGGCCGGTCATTGCGAGCGGCTGGCGGCTCACCCGGTGGTGCTGACCGAGGCGGACGCCTGGACTACCCACCTGCGCCGCCACCTGATCGACAGCCCCCGCGCGGTGGCCTTGGCCACCGAAGGCGCCCTGATCGGCGGCCTGGTGACGCAGGGCTTTAACCGGGACCTCGGCTTGGTCAGTGACGACGCCGGGCAGTTCGACCTGTTCGTCCATGGTCTGTGCTGGGTGCATGCCGAGCGACCCTTGCAACACCTGCTGCCCCTCAACGAGTCGGACCGGCGGGCCATCGCCTGGGTCCGGCGGCAGGTCTGGACGCTGGATCAGGACCTGAAGGTCTACCGCCGGCACCCCGACCCGGCCGCCAAAGACCGGATCACCGCTGGCTTTACGGCCCTGTGCGCCACCGAAACCACCGACGAACCGCTCAACCATGTGCTACAGGGGTTCCAACGCAACCAGGCTGAACTGCTGCGGGTGCTGGAACGGCCCGAATTGCCGCTCCACAACAACCGCAGCAAGACCGACCTGCGAGACATGGCCAAAAAGCGCAAGATCAGCGCCGGCACCCGCAGCGAGGTCGGGCGCCAGTGCCGGGACACCCTCGCCAGCCTCAAGAAGACCTGCCGCAAACACGGAATCTCGTTTTGGGAGTACCTCAAAGATCGGATGACCGGCCGGAACGCGATCCCGCCGCTCGGGGAGTTGATTCGCCAGGCCGCCACGCCCTGAATCCGCCGCACCCGCAGTTAATGAGCATTTATTTTGGATTGCTCTGGGGTATCGGTTCCGATCTCTAAAAAATTCAGGCTCGCTGAAAAGGCACTTGGTGGGAGATCTCATAAGAGGCCTGAGTGGCAGAGTCAATAGAACCCGTACGAGTGTTAATGCATTCAAGGAGAGGTTGCGAGGTCTTTTTTGAGGTGCGATTTTCGAGGACCGTGAGGCCAAAAACATGTCCGCGAGAGAAATGGGGGCGTGCCGAGTGGTATTGTCTCGGGCCTGGACGGGGACTTGTGCAGTTTTCACGAAGGGAACCGTTCGGGCAGACGGGCCAGCGCGTTCTACTGGGACGGAAGCCCGGCCGCCCAACCATGCCATGGCAGAGCAGATCCCGCTCCGCGTGGCTGAGCACTTCGTGCGAAATGATTGAGCTTTCTTAGACCTTCGGGACACCTAATGTCAAAGAACATTCTGCCATCTACCACTTCGTGCGGAAGCGTCTCCACCAAGGAAACCATTATTGACGGCAAGCCTGCTCTGGTGCAATGTTTCGCGATCTCCGGGCAGACTTATACGATAAGTCAAGGGCTGTGGACTGTTGCTAGACTGGAGGACGAGTGGTATGAGGATGTCCAGGATCCGGAGGCGGCGATCCACGCATTGCAGGCAAGTTCGGGCCCGCCCGATCTCTTTACTTTTTGGCAGCGCATTCCAGACTGCGAACCTAAGTACCCGTATCCCTACGAGTGGGAGGAGATTGCCGTTCTCCCAGTCACGTCTTACCAGCACTGGTTGAAGCACCAGATCAAATCGCGAGTTCGCAATCTAATTCGAAAGGCAGAAAAGGAGGGCGTGGTCGTCAAGGAAGCGTCCTATGACGAAGACTTCGTGCGCGGCATGACCGCCATTTTTAACGAGACACCGGTGCGGCAGGGCCGGCGGTTCTGGCACTACGGTAAGGATTTCGACACCGTCAAGGATCAGTTTTCTCGCTACCTGTTCCGGGAGCACCTGCTGGGCGCATATTATCAAGGCGAGATGATCGGTTTCATGATGTTGGGTAACGCTGGAAGATTCGGTATCACGGCGCAGATCATATCCAGTATAAGGCACCGCGATAAGGCTCCGAACAATGCCCTAATTGCCAAGGCGGTAGAAGTATGTGAAAAACTAAGTCTGCATCATCTGATCTATCTTTTTTGGACTGAAGATTCCCTCGCCGAGTTTAAACGACGTTGTGGTTTCCAAAAGATACAGGTTCCTCGCTACTACGTTCCCTTAACCTTCAAGGGGAGGGTGATATTAAGATGCGGTATGCATCGTGGATTGAAAGAAATGGTGCCACAATCTATCAAGAACAGGCTAAAGTCGCTGAGGAGCATGTGGTATAAGTTGCAGTAATGTCATTGCGTCGCCAATTTTTTTTCGCGATGGGCAAAGGGCAATTCTGTAAGGCTTCGCAAGAAAATGACGATACAATCATCTTCTGGCCTACCATAGCAACTTCGTGCAACAGGAGATAATTCATGAATAATGTGCCGGGATTTCCGGAACCAGCTCAGTTGGCTAACCGCCTCGAAGAAAGGGCGGTCATGGCAGACCACATCCGAGCGCTAAGCCGAGGTGCGGGTCCATTACATATTCTGGAAGCAGGATGCGGCCCTGCATGGGGACTTGATCTGAAGGGAATACAGTACACATTAACAGGTATTGATCTTGACAAACAGGCGTTAGATATTCGGCTTAACACTTTAAAAGATCTCGATGTTGCGATTTGCGGGGATCTGCGCAGTGTGGCGCTTGAAGCGGGAAAGTATGACGTCATTGTCAATGCCTATGTTCTGGAGCATGTGGCTGGAGCGGAAGAGGTGTTAACAAATTTTGTACGATGGTTAAGACCTGGGGGCATTCTGCTTCTGGTAATTCCAAACCGAGACTCGGTTAAGGGCTTTGTTGCGAGGATTACGCCATTTTGGTTTCACGTTTTCTTTCGAAAACACATTATAGGCGAGGCGACCGCCGGAAAGCCTGGGCACGCACCTTACCCAACATGTTTCGATGAAGTGGTTTCAAGGCGTGGAATTTATCAGTTTTGCGAAAAGCATCGGCTGGATATAAAGGCAGAATATTATTTGGGCTATGAGCGGCCAAAAAACTGGATCAGCAATGCTTGTATGGCGGCAATCTCGTGGGTGATACACCTTGGGTCGTTTCGGACGCTGTCGCTGAAATATGTTGACCTAATGTATGTGCTGCAGAAGACGTCGCCCGACTACGGTTGAGGTCTCTTAGCTGCAGTCGCTGCTGCTTGCAAATCTAGAGACAGAGCGCAACAGTTATCTTTTCTATCGGTATGCCACCTTCCCTCGCAACTCTCCTAACTTTCGCATTTGTCATTGTTCTGTTTCGTCGGGATTCGCGGCATCAAAAGGATGTCAGTGTGGCACTTTGGCTGCCGGTATTGTGGCTAGCGATCACCGGATCGCGGTTCGTCTCCCAGTGGATTAATCTAGGCAGTGGGGGTACGGATGCGGAGGACGGGAATCTGATTGACGTCCTCTATTTCCTTGCGCTGCTCATGGCGGGAGTGCGTGTCCTCGTTCGCAGGCGGATTGGCCTTGGCAAGGTCATGCGAAACAATCTATGGCTGACCCTGTTCGTCATCTATGGATGTGCAGCGATTCTGTGGTCGGATTTTCCATTTATCGCCCTGAAACGCTGGATTAAGACCCTCATTCATCCCATAATGGCCTTGATCATTCTGACTGATCCTGATCCGCCAAATGCGTTGCGGACAGTAATGAAACGATGTGCCTATCTGACAATGCCACTGTCTGTATTATTCATAAAATACTACCCTGAATATGGCAGAGGGTTTAGTGCTTATACCGGCGAAGCGTTTAATAACGGAGTTGCCACCCAAAAGAATGGGTTGGGTTTGTTATGTATGATGTTTTTCATTTTTTTCTTTTGGAATCTACTCACGGTAAGACGGATTCAGGAATGGGGTGCCAGACAAGAGGAGTACATTCTCAGCATTGGGTTTCTCTGCATGAGCGCATGGCTGCTACATATGGCGGACAGTGCCAGCTCTCTTGCTGCTCTTCTCATCGGGGTGCTCACAATAAGTGTGATTGGCATGCGCATCGTGAATAAACGGTTCCTCGGAACGTATTTAATCGTTGGTGCCCTCGTTGCTATCGGTTTGCAGTCAAGCTTCGACATTTACGGGACAGTGCTGGATGCGCTAGGGCGCGACCCGACATTGACCGATAGGACTATGATTTGGGCGGAATGCGTAGCCCTGGTTGACAACCCGATCATCGGCACCGGGTTCGAAAGCTTTTGGCTTGGCCCCCGACCCCAAGCCATTTTGGCGAGGTGGGAGGGAATACATCAGTCACATAATGGCTACGTTGAAATCTATTTAAACCTGGGATATATCGGGGTCTTCCTATTGTTTGGCGTAATTATCTCTTCCTTCCGAAAAATTGCGAAAGACCTCCTGAGCAACTTCGAGTTCGCCCGTCTGCGACTAGGCTTCCTTTTCGCTATCATATTCTACAATTACGGCGAAGCTACCTTCCAAGCAGTTCATCCGCTTTGGACGATCTTCTACATCATTGCATTGGATTTTCCCTGGCACACCGGATCGCGAATAGAACCGCTTTCGATCGCGGCGACGCGTTTGAGGATGGGTGCCCAGACGTTGAAGAGCAGGCGCATAGACGGACGCAAGGCTGGCGCAAGTGACGAAGCTTGGGACGCCGGCAGGACGCGCGCCTCCAAACCTTGAGCTGCCAAGTAACGCCACCTGTTGCAGTGAGGTGGTGCGTTTTTTGTTGGCCGGAAATTGTCGTTAGGCAAAGGTCAGGCAGCACCGTTGTATCTAAGAGCCTATACGGAAACTAACTACATAAAAACATAGGCTTATTGACGATAAAGTACCTCTCAAGCAAAAAAAGCCACGATATTCTCCAGTAACTAATTGTTTTAAATAGATTTACTTTTCTTATAGGCTCTAACTGTCATTCAGGGCAACCGCGCGAATATGACACATCGATGTGACCACATTTCGGTATGTATTTGTACGTACAAGCGACCGGAGATGCTGGCTACTCTACTAGCACGCCTCCGAGACCAAAAGACGGACGAATTGTTCGCGTACTCGATCGTGGTAGTAGATAACGATCACGCCGAATCAGGAAAGAGCACCGTAAGCTCATTCAAGAAAAGCACGGCAATACCTGTAGAGTATTATTGCGAAGCAAAGAGAAATATAGCACTCGCAAGGAATAAAGCTGTTCAAGCGGCCGAAGGCAATTTTTTGGCCCTTATTGACGATGATGAATTTCCAGATCGGGGCTGGCTCCTTGCTCTGTATAAAGCCTGCGCGAAATACCATGCCGATGGTATTCTCGGTCCCGTAAAGCCACGTTTCGAGGAAAATCCACCGAATTGGGTCATAAAGGGAAAATTTTTTGAAAAGGGTAGGCACCATACAGGCGACGTTCTTAAATGGCAAGACACTCGCACTTCGAATGTGTTAGTCGCCAAGGCTGTTTTTGCTGATGACCAAGGGCTGTTTAGAGAGGAGTTTGGCAGAGGTGGAGAAGATATTGATTTCTTCCAGCGAGCAATTGACAGAAATTTTAAGTTTGTATGGTGTAAGGAAGCCGCAGTGTTTGAAACAATACCTCCAGAGAGGTGCAGGCGGAGGTATATGTTAAGGAGGGCATTGCTGCGAGGTGTGCTTGGCATTAAGTATTCGTCTTTTGGCTTGGCAGATGTCATCAGATCGATAATTGCCATTCCTACGTATACCCTTACATTACCATTTGCATTCCTGATAGGTCATCACCACTTCATGCACGTTCTAACAAGACACTTTGAGCATTGTGGCAAACTATTAGGCTTGTGTGGGGTAGAGATAATTAAGGAGCACTATGTAACGAAGTAGTTTCAGGCCTCTCTTTAATGTCTAGTACAGCAACCCGCAAGTTTGTCCCCCCCTATAGATTGAGCCATGGTGGGAATAGAGGTGAAGATCAAATATTCTTTGTAAGCTCTACGGTATTTATTTAAAATAAAGCAATGAAATCTAAAATTCAAGTGAGGTAATAAACCATGAAATTGATGGATCGGGTTAAAAAAACCATCGGAAAAATTTTTCCAAAAAATAAATTTGAATCCGATTCAAAAAGCGATACAAAACCTGTCAATTTACCCTCTACAACATTCAACGATTCGACCCATGAAACGACCTCACCTTCTCGTTCCTCGATAGCTTCTCTTGATGTTCCGGTACGCACCATTGAAAATCGACCTTCAGTCCCAGATCAACTGGAAGTCCCTAGGTCATTAGAATCATCGGCCCTATCTTTCTCTTCCACCGAGTTATGTACATCCTTCACCGATAGGCTCGGCGACACCCAAAAACGGGTGCTGGAAAAGATGGTGCGCGGCGGTCGTTCTGAGCAAAGATTGATCGAACGGAGCAGAATTATTTTAGCCTATGGATCGGGACAAGGTATCAACCAAATCGCCAAGCAACTCGGTGTCGATCGCAAGACCGTTCGCAAATGGTGTGGTCGCTGGAATGAAGTCAAACCGTTATTGCGCGAGTTAGAGAGTCAGATTAACCCGATCTCGGATGCGGCCTATCGAAAGATTTTCACCGAGGTGCTCGGTGACGAGTATCGCTCGGGAGCACCCGACACTTTTACCCCAGAACAAGTGACCCTGTTGTACGCGATCGCCTGTGAAGTATTGGACGATTCTACCGAAGGCGTGAGCCACTGGACTCATCAAGAACTGGCCAATCAAATGGTTAAAAGAGGAGTGGTGGAACGCATTTCCCCCTCTAGCGTGGGAAGACTGCTCCAAGCCGCTCATCTCAAGCCGCACAAAACCCGTTATTGGCTCAACTCCCCAGAACAGGGTACGGAATCCTTCCAGAACGCTTCCCAAACGGTCTGTGCTCTCTATCAAAATGCTGCCGAATGGCATCAACAAGGCATTCATGTCATCAGCACCGACGAAAAGACGGGGATTCAAGCTCTGGAGCGATTGCATCCGACACAGCCGATGGAACCGAAAGTCCAGAGCTGCGAGCGACGCGAACATAGTTATGAACGACACGGCACACAAACCTTGATCGCGAATTTTGAAGTCGCTACGGGTCGAGTCATTCATCCGACCATCGGAGACACGCGTACCGAGAAAGATTTTGTCGAACACATTGAAAAGACGATGGATACCGATCCTGATGGTCAATGGATTTTTATTGTTGATCAACTCAATACTCATCAATCGGCCAGCTTGGTAGAACGGGTTGCAGAGCGTTGTAATATTAAAGAAGATTTAGGCAAAAAGGGGAAAGAAGGTATTTTAGAGAGTAGGAATAGTCGTAAACAATTTCTTGAGGATAAGAGCCATCGAATCCGATTTTTTTATACCCCAAAACATGCATCGTGGCTCAATCAGGTTGAGATTTGGTTTTCGATTCTGACCCGGCGCTTATTAAGACGTGGAAGCTTTTCATCAATAGAAAAGCTTCAAGCAAGAATACTCAGTTTCATCGAGTTTTTCAACAAAACCATGGCAAAACCTTTCAAGTGGATATACACTGGGCGCCCGCTAGCAGCCTAAAAGAAGAGGGGGACGTATTTGCGGGGTGTTGTACTAGCGCAAAAACTAAAAGAGAATCAGGCGGGAGCAATAGAACATTGTTATGCGACACGGGTCGGGAGTGGAACCAGCTCACTGAATTCGTGGCTGTTAGAAGTTGCGTCATGGGCTGAGGAAAGATGTGGAGGGATCTCAGGATGATCTTTTATATTCGATAAGGAGTAGCTGTAGATGCCTGGAATTTGCGGTTTTGTTGGAGGCGGTGTCTCGGAAGAAAACACTCGCGTGCTTAGGGTAATGGTTCAATCCATGAGGCACGAGCCTTTTTATGTTGTGGCTACCTATCCCAACGAAATGCTCGGGCTCTGGGTTGGATGCGTCAGCTGTGAGCACTCTTTTTCGGACCGTATGCCTATCTGGAATGAGGAAAAGAATGTCTGCATATTTTTTTTCGGTGAGGACTACACTGATATAGCCGATATTCAGCGTCTTAAAGCCAGAGGGTGCAATGTAAGTGCTGGGAATTCCGCCTACCTGGTTCATCTGTATGAAGAAATAGGGATCGAGTTTATTCAGAGACTCAATGGTTGGTTCGCGGGGGTTCTGGTGGATCTTCGCGAACAGATTGTTGTGATATTCAATGATCGCTACGGGCTTGGTCGACTGTATTATCACGAGAATTCGAGGGGATTCTTTTTCGCTTCGGAGGCCAAGTCGCTTCTCTCGGTATTACCGGAACTGCGTCAATTGGATCTAAAGAGCTTAGGAGAAACATTCTCCTGTGGGTGTGTGTTACAGAATAGAACTCTTTTTTCTAGGATTGCGTTGCTTCCCGGAGGATCGCTCTGGGCGTTCAAGGGTAAGCGGAATGTCAGAAAGGACAGGTACTTCCACCGTGAAGTGTGGGAGAATCAAGCGCCGTTGACTGGCCCCCGTTTTTATGAAGATTTCAAGGAGACGTTCGCGCGGATACTTCCGAGATATTTCCGCGGAAGCGAGCGGGTGGCAATGTCTCTAACAGGCGGCTTGGACGGTCGGATGATCATGGCGTGGGCAGACCGTCCTCCGGGAGAACTGCCTTGTTACACATTCGGTGGCAGCAATCGCGACTGTAACGACGTGATAATCGCGCGGCGGGTAGCAAAGATCTGCCGGCAGTCCCACGAGACGGTTGCGGTTGGCTCCGAGTTCCTGAAGGATTTTGCGAACCTGGCGGAGAAGGCCGTGTATCTTTCCGACGGAACAATGGACGTGTCTGGTTCGGTGGAACTTTATGTTAACAGAATCGCGAGACGCATTGCACCAGTGCGCCTAACCGGGAGTTATGGTTCTGAGATAGTGAGGGGCAATGTGGCGTTTAAACCAGGCTACTTTAATGAAAACCTATTGGAACCGGAATTCGCACGGCTCGTCCGAGCGGCCTCTGCTACTTACGACAGGGAGCGTGAAGGGCATAAGGTTTCATTTATAGCCTTTAAGCAGGTACCTTGGCATCACTACCCTCGGTTCGCAGTGGAGTGTTCCCAACTGAGATTGCGCTTGCCCTATCTTGATAATAACCTGGTCTCTCTCATGTACCAAGCCCCACCAGACCTTTTATTGAGCACTAAGCCTTCACTTCGGCTTATCGCAGACGGAAACGCCGATTTGGCCAGAATACCGACGGATCGTGGAGTTTTGTATCGGCCAATCCCGATTTTGACGTTGCTTCATCGTCTTTATATGGAATTCACCTTTAAGGCAGAATATATGTTTGACCAAGGCATGCCGCAGTGGCTAGCGAGGATCGACAATCTGTTGGCACCTTTGCACCTTGAGCAATTGTTTCTCGGGCAGCATAAATTTTACCATTTTCGCGTGTGGTATCGCGATAACCTATCAGAATATCTGAAGGACATATTGCTCGATGAGCGTACACGCAATAGGCCATACCTCAATGGGGGGCTCTTGGAAGAGATGGTCAAAAAACATCTCGCTGGTACAAGGAATTACACCTCAGAAATGCATCGGATTCTTACGACGGAGATCATCCAGAGGAAACTTATTGAGCAGTAATAGGGGTTGGCAGGTTGGGCGGACGATGTCAGGTTGTCACCGCTGCCCGTGCCGTGGACGATTAAGTATTGTGGAAAAACGCCTTTCGGTTGGTGCGCCACAAATAACAACTTCGCCTCTTCATAGGGCCTACGCTCGTCCAAGCAACGATAGAGGATGCGCAGCAACTCGAACGCCGAGGCGCGCACGGCGACAAGGTGTCCTTTCCATATACGCATACACTCGTAGCCCGAGAGGTAAGTAAAGTGAAAAGCAGTTTTTGGAAGTCCGTAAAGAAAGAGTTTTCGTGGAACAGACCTATTGGTTCCTATAATAGAGTACAAATTCTGTATAGCTTTCTTCTAAGAGGGAAGAGATACCAGCTCTACAAAATTAGGAGAAAGCACTTTGAGTATCTGAATGTAGGTTGTGGCCCAAGTAATTATCCGGGCTTTATCAATTTGGATTACCAATGGCGACCGCACGTTCACTTGTGCTGGGATATAACAAGAGGAATTCCCCTTGATTCAAGCTCGATGAAAGGTATTTTTGCAGAACATTGCCTGGAACACATTCCATTTTCAGATTGCGAGAAAGTGCTGGGAGAATTTTATCGAATTTTGATGCCTGCAGGAGTTGTTCGTATAATTGTGCCCGATGCGGAGCTGTATATTAATCTGTATGTTAAGGAAAGAAGAGGGGAAACTGTAGAAATCCCGTATGTTACGGCTAAAGATATAGAGCAAGGGTTTACGCCAATAATGGCAATGAATCGAATATTCAGAGATCATGGTCACCAGTATGCATATGACGCAAGAACGTTAATAGCGCTGCTCGAGAGGAGCGGATTTAAGGAAATAGCTCAAGTGAAATTTTTGCAAGGGCGTGACAGAAAGCTTTTAAATGACACTGAATATCGAAAAGTGGAATCCTTATATCTTGAAGCAACCAAGCCCAAGCCTTAGTTCTGAAGCTGTGAACTTAAGGACCTCTAGGAACCAGGCTATGTGTCGATAAATTGGACCCGCCCGAACTGACTGCTGATTGGGCGGAGGTGACTGGAACGTAATCGTGTAGATGAAAGGGAATTATCCGACCAGCAGTCATGTTTCCGGCTATAGGGACAGGAAATTTCCTCGACCTACTGGGCACCTCGTGTGGACCTTCGAGGGTGCTGGCTGGTGATCGTGGCCAGAGTTTTGTTGCCCAGGCTGATGGGATGTGGCTATCAACGCATCCCATCAGCAGCTACACGAGTCTGGCAAACAGATTGACGAGATTTTCCTCTCCGATCCTGTCCGTGGTTCTTTCCACTCATTGCAGCCGCAGGTTCGTGGGTGGCTGGAGCGGCTGGGCGCTGGTGCTTGCCATAGGCCCTATGTACGAAGTGGCAGCCACCACGTTGTCATACCATTTCCGGTTGATCCGGACACTGTTGGATTTAGAATGCAGCTCGAGTTGTATTTGGTCTATCTTCAGGGTTGCGACGTCGCGAACACGCACGTTTGGGAAGTCTGCGATGAGTGTCCCATCAATCCACACGGCCACCCGTCCGTCACGTTGGCCCGGTGTATTTGCCTTCAACATCAGCTCGTAGCTGTACCACCGGTTCGTTTGAGGAATGACGTTGGGCCGCGCGATGAACTCGGGACCGAAGTTACCTAGCGTCGCATCATACGGCAGCACTCTGCCGTTTGGGTACCAGTGGTCTCCCCATTGCGAACGCTGCTCGGGGTGATAGATATACGCGTGTGTATATCCCGGTTGGGCTTCATTGTAATTTACGCTGTTCTCTACATCCAGAAAGAAGAAATCAGTACCATTCGGGACGCGGCCGGGACCTGGGTACCGTGATGAAATCCTGATACCGTTATGCCCAATACTTGCCGTATTAAACCCGGATTCAAATTTTGTGTACGCGCGAACAAATAAAATGTCTTGGGTAGGATTGATGTTCTTGACCACGGCATTGGACACCTCACCGCCGGTCACGGGCAGCTGAAACTGCAAGGACTTGCTGCCAGAAAAGACGTCCGCTCCGGCAGTGGAAATGCCGGTATAGCTGCCTTGATAGTAGTTACTCCAGCGGGAGGTCAATTGATTGGGCGAAGAATAAGATTCGAAATCATCAAAGAAAACAACCGCCGGGTCTGAAGCAATCCCTACATCACCTGGATAGCGCGCTGCGATGCCGTTATTTCCTTCTGGCAATGGCGCGGCTAAGACAAATTCTGGGGAGAAGAATATTGCTCCAACCGTTACAAGGACGATTAGAATTGATTTAACAAAATGAGTTTGCATTGGTTTTCTCCTTTTCTGGTCTCACCGCACCCGCAAGCCGCGTGGGGGCTGGGGTGTGGGAAACGAGATTGTGCTCCGCCAGCCAGAAGGATGAAGATGCGTAGGGTGTGTGTGTGTGATAGGGCGACCACGCATCGGTAGCTGGACTTGTAAACTGTACAGGAAATAAGCGTAGTGGGGATTGGCCCGCCACGCAAGCGAGACTGCTCATTGTGTGACCTCGAGAATCTGCAGCGCGGTTGATTTCATGGCTGACGGGTCTTGGGTTATTAGAGGATGAGGGTAAGTGTAGGGAGTGTAGCCGGGCTTTGCTTGACCGTTGACAAAGCGCATAAGATTACATGGGCCGTCGGTACACTTCATTCCCACATCAACACCGTTTTGCTTGTTGTTCCATACGTAGATCGGTTCCAAGGCGCCTGCTATTTCATTGGACGAAAGCGTACAGTTCGCATATACGCCTATCGGTACCTGCCAAGCGGAACTTATGGTGTTATTCCAAATCACGCCGTTTCCAGAGGCCAGATCAATTGCCTTCCATCCCGAGCTATCTTTTGTAAACGTATTACTGTAAATTTCGAAGGCTCTCGAAGAAGGTAGAGAGGTGCGGCAACGATCGTGGGTCTCAAAAAAACCGTTCTTTACGGAATTATAGCGGAAGACGACCCGGCCACCATTCGCGTCGTCATGGCTATAAAGGCCGGTTGAGCCGTAAGCATCGTTAAACTGAAATGTATTGTCTTCGATAAAAAAAGAAACCCGCACTTCCAAAATTAACGGGTGTGCTCCAGTCAGCTGCTCCACGGCCGGATAATATGATCGCCGAGCCACTCCCTTCAAAGGTATTGTGGTCAATAAGTCCTTCGGTTCCGCTATCCCCCGCAATGTCCGGACGCATTGTACAAGTATGCGTAAATAGACTGTGATGTACGCGAAGATTACGCCATCCGTCAGGGCCTTCAAAAGTTATATGCATGGCGTCCCAATAATTATGAGATTGATAAGATGTATCGCAGCCTACAAAGCGAAAACCAGAAACGTCCATCCGGCCGGTCTGGCTTCCCGCCTTTATGCTCAGAAGAGTATGGCTTCCTCCGCTGTAATTGATAACAGTACCGTTTGTTCCCGAGCCGGCGCCTTGCAAGGTTATAGTCTTATTCGTTATCGTCACGGCGCCAGCCCATGAACAACTTCCCGCCGGTACCGTGACGGTATCCCCATTGCTGGCTGAATTAATCGCGGTTTGTACGGCCGATTGAGAACAGCTTGAAACATTGATAGTCGCCGCCCAAGATTGATTTGCCACACTACAAATTCCAACAAGTACAAACGCGGGCCACTCGATTCGAACAATTGACTTCTTCATGGTTTCTCTCCTGCCTGTTGGTTAATGCGGACGGGAGCGGTAACCCTCCCGCCCAGCCCGATCCCTTGAATCGTGTAAAGAATGAAATCGGGTTTCCTACTGCTGAGGTGTCAGCAAAATGTAACCAACCCGTTCTTTACGCTGAAACCTCAATGACTTAACCACTCACCCTAAACCCTCTCTCCCCCGTGACTGGGGGAGAGGGAGCTGAATGATTAATTGAAGGTTATCAATACCCCGCCCCATACCCCGCCAGCGGGCCGTCATAAGAGGGGGTTCCGCCGCTCGGCCACCAGGAGGGGCTGGGCAATGTGGTGGTGGTCGTCGGGCTGGTGATACTGGGCTCAGAACCGCCGCCCACCTTATTACTGACCTGGAGGATGCCGCCCGGACTCAGGATCGCAATCCAGTAAACGGTCCCGGCGGTGATCGAGGTCGCCGGCACGGGAACAGCGTTCCACGTTCCGGCCTTGGGCGATGATAATGTCCCCTGCGCCAGCAGCGTACCCGGACGGCCGTTGTTGTTGCTGTACAGTCCCGCCACGAGCGCGGTCGAACCGGACGTCACGTAAACCAAAAGGCTGGTGATCATACCCGTTTTATCAGCCTTCTGCCGGAACGCCTTGGCCGTACCCTGCGAGATCGTATCGGTATTGCTTCCGGTTTGCTGATCGCCCAGCAAGCGGCCGCCCGCCGTATTCATGTCAGTCTTGATCTCCTCCGCCTTCAAGGCGCGGTTGTAGATGCGGATTTCGTCGATGCGGCCCTTGAAGAACTCGCCCCAAATACTGTTGCCACCGATCCGCAGCACCCCACTGGAAACCGTCATGCTGCCCGTTTGCGCCTTGCTCGCCACCTGGGCGCCGTTGACATAGAGCCGTTCGGTGGCACCGTCGTAGGTTACTGCCAGATGGGTCCATGCATTGATGGGCAATGTCGAGCCGCCATGCGCAAACTGATACTGGCCGGCGAAAACTCCACCGCCCAATGGCGTATTAGAGCTATCGTCCGAAGTATTGGCATAGAGGTAATAGACGGAGTTCGGGGTGTTTTCCTTGACCAACACAGTGCTGTTACCGCTGATGGCCGTGGGATACACCCACGCCTCCAGCGTCATGCCATTGGTCAGGTCCAGTGCCGCCGAGTCGTTGACCGTCACCCAGTCATCCACGCCATCGAAGGACAGCGCCCTGCCAAACTTGCCGTTCGTGGTCCGCATGCCGGAGCAGGTCGGATCGGCGGTGTTATTGCAGGATAGGACGCCATCATTGCCATTGCCGGAGGCATCAACCACTTTCGTGCCACTGGCTTCCTCCAAATAGTAGGCGGCGATCGGCCCACTACTCAGCTTCGCCGCGGACACGGTGATATAACCGGTTTTAATCTCGTCATCCTGGCCAGCGGAATTCCTGGCGGTCAGGCTCACGGTGTAGGTACCCGCGCTGGTGTAGGCATACGATGGTTTTTCAACGGTGCTGTTGCATGTGCTGCTGTTGGCAACCACGTCGAATTTCCAGCACCATCCGGTGATGGCGGCCGTCGGGGTCGAGGTATCGGTAAATTGCACCGCCTGCCCCGTAGTGACGGTCGTCGAACTCGCGCTGAAATTGGCTGTTGGGGCCTTGGTAGTCGCCGTAATCGTCTGGATTGTGGTTTTGCTCCCCCCGGACCCGCAACCGTGAAACTGACCGTATAGCTGCCCGGCGTGTTGTAGTTTTTCGTGACTTTCACCGGCGAGGTGGTACTGGAGGTGCTGACCTTAGCGCTGCCATCGCCGAAATCCCAAGTCTGACTTGTAGCGCTGCCGGTCCAGGACCCCGTAAAGTTCACCGCCAATGGCACCTGACCCGTCGTGGAATTCGTGGTGTAGGTAAAGCTGGGTACCGGCGGCGCCGTCGTTGAGGGAGCGTTGACCGTGATGGTCTTGGTGGTCGCCGGGCTGGTGACCCCGCCTAGACCCGTTACGACCAGACTCACGGTATAGGTGCCCGCGGTCGAATAGGTTTTAGAGGGATTTCGGTCGGGGCTGTCGCAAGTGCTGCTGTTAGCGCTGAATTTCCAGCACCAGCCGTTTACAGTACCCGTCGATTGGTCGGCGAACTGTACCGTCAGGCCCGAGGTTGTGTTCGCGCCGAACTGGGCGATCGGATTATTGACCTCGTTGGAGTAGCCGCTTTCTTGAGCGCTACTATAACCCTTGACCGCAAAATAATAAGTGGTGCTATCGGGGATGGTTACCGACGTGGTCGTGCTGCCGACCACATTCAAGGGAGAGCCGGCGGCGTTGTAATTGCCGCTGGCCGTGCCGTAGTGCACCCGGTAGCCGCTCGCCCCGGAAACGGGATTCCAGGCCATTTTGACCTGCGCCGCAAACACGTTCGCTGTAAAGCAGAACAACAGGAGTACGCTCAACCCGCCCAGCAGACGCCAGACGGGGTTGAGCGGCATCGAAGTCGAAGCTGTGGTAGCCATTCAGTGTAACCTCCTCAGTTGATTGCCACGCGAACTTGGCGATACCAGGAGGTAAAGCCTTGTTCAGTGTCGAACACTGAGTTCGCTTGGCGACTCTGCGACCTTGGCTCATTCGTATGAGTAGTAGGCCAGTAGTTTTGCGTCCCATCCTTTCGGACTGGTTTGCCTTTATCAAGCGGGTACAAGATTATCCCCGATAAAGCCAATAAACAACCCCTTTTGCGATATTTTGAAAAAAATTTGCTACATTGTTTCTTAAATTATATGACTCGGTCCAAACTGGACCGGTCGCCTCCCCTCCCCCAGCCCTAATACGGCCTGGCGTCCAGCACCGGCCCGCGCTCGGCCGGCGAAAAATGCTGCCAGGCCGCCAGGCCCCCGCCGATCAGCAGCGCCGCCAGCAGGACCGCGAGCGCGATCTTCCCCGCACTGTAGGGCCGCTCGCCCTGCACCTCCCCCGTGCGGCCGTTCACCACGAAGCGATACGTCCGGTCCCGAAAGCGGAACGCCGACAGCCACACCGGCAATAACACGTGCTTGCAGCGGATCTCGCCGTAGCGGGTGTCCAGGGCCTGGATGCGCTGCTGGTCTCCGCCGATGGCCTGCGCCACGTCGAGGCGGATGACGGGCGCCATCCGCTCCCGGGCATGCTCGAACCCCGGCTCCAGCTCCACCTGATACAGCTCGCTCTGAAAACCGCTCAGGTACTCCTCTCGATACGGCACCAACTTCGCCAAATCCCAGGGTTCCAACCGTTCGGTCACCGCGCGCGGTAGCGAGCGGCTGGCCAGCACCAGCACGTCGTCGAACCAGCGCGACACCACGCCCGCCGCCGGCGTCCAGCGGATCCGGGTCACGACGCGGACCCGTGCCACCTCCCGGCCGTGCTCCATGGCGCGGTCGCTGTCCTGCACCTGATCGCTGTCGCCCCGTTCGCCCCGATAAGTCGTCGTGGTCGCGGCGTCGAAGGTCCAGTACGGCACGTACATCCCGGTCAGCCGGGCCTCGTCGCGCGCGTAATCCTTCAGTCCGCCCGGCGCGAACCACAAGCCGCTCAGCCAGCGCCGGAACAGGGCGCGGGCCTGCTCCCGGGCGATCTGGAACGGCAGCAGCGCCGGCCGATTCATTCGCCCCCTCTTGGCAGCCGCAGCCGGGTGCGCCACGGTCTCCCGAAACACCCCTTGCCCGCTTGTTGACCGATGCGAAAATATATTGCAGTACAGCATGGCGAAACATGAAAGCACAGAAAAAAAGCTTTTTGCAAGTGCCTAATTTAAAAAAGAATGATAATTACAACTGTAAAAAAAATGTTTTTTATCAGCGATTATTTATAAATAATCTATATTATTCAATTACATGAATAATTTTTGATCATTTTGATAAAAATAAGGATATTTTTATCTAATACAATGAGATAAAAATTATTTGCCGGTTTGCTCGATAGTGTGTGCTGCTGGATTTTCGCGACACGGTGCGCTGCCGGCGGGAGAAGTGCTAAAAAAATTGTTGTTCCAACCCATTTGCTGGGTTGCAAGTCAGCCATCTTCTGCTAATCAATAACGAGCGGCTTGAATGAGCCGCTCGCAACCAGAAGGCTAAACCTGCCGCGAGGCAGGGGCAGAAAGTCACGGGTCTCGAATACAGACAGCCGGACTGCCGACGGTGACCAGCGTGAAGGTCACAGAAGGCAGTTCGGCTTTTTTTTGTGCGAAGTCAGCGGACTGCCGACACGTGGAGTTTGGCGTTATTGCTTCATAACCTGTTGTTTTAAAGCATGATCGCCAGACTGGTTATGCCATTCTCAAATGATCGATCAGAAAGAGGTAGAGCATGAAAGCATCACAACAAGACCAACCCAACCCACGCGGAGGCCATTGGCCCGCCGCGCTACCGCCTCCGAGGCGGGGCTGGCGGTTCCCGGCATCGCCGCTGGCGATGCTGCTGTTCCTGATCCTGTTTGTGCCGGCGCTGCCGGCGATGGCGGCGCAGACCATCTTCGGGAATTTAGCTCCCGCCGCCTCGTTCACCAACACTCAAAGGCAGTTGGGCCTCCGATTTAGCAGCAATGTCGCGGGGCAGATCACCGCGATCCGCTTCTATCGGGTGGCAACGAACGGTTGCGACACTGGTAAGCACACCGGCTATCTCTACAACGAGTCTGGAAACACCGTACTCGCCACAGTCGCCATCCCCGCATCCACCGTGACGGGCTGGCAAGAGCAGGCGCTGACCGCACCCGTCCCGATCACCCCCGATACGGTCTACGTCGTCTCCGTTGACGAGTTCGGCTGCTATGGGGCAACGACCAGCGCCGGCTTGCCGGTAACGAACGGGCAGAACCTGACCGGGCTCCTTGGCGTTTTCAGCGATAGCCCCTCGCTGTTTCCAGCGACATCGTCCACCGCCAACTTCTTCCGGGATGTGGTATTCACGCCGGAGGTTTCCGTCACCGGCGCCTGCATCGATCTGAAGAAATCGGTCAGCGGCAACGGCCCTGGTGGACCCTTCGTGCGGAACAGCGAAACTGCCGCCAACCCCAACACCACTGCCGCCAACCCCCTGATCGCCTTCATACCCGGCAGCAACGGTGTACCGGCTACTTCGGTCCCCATTCCCACGGCCTTCTTCGGCGGCACGCCGGTTTTCTACCAGTTCGAGATCACCAATTGCGGCACTGTTGATCTATACAACGTGCGCCTCGACGACTGTATCGACAAGCGGTCGGTCGGCGCGGTCGGCTTTCTGGCGGGTGGCGTCGGGGCCGGCGGCGAAGGCAATTGCGAACAGCCGCGCATGATCCCCGCGAGCCCGCAAAGGATTGTCGCGAATAAACTGACGCCGGGTCAGTCGGTGACGGTGACGAGCGCGAGCTTCGCGAACGACCCCATCAATCCCGCCTCGTCGAACTTCATCGACATTTGCAACACCTACGGCCGGTTAAGGACCAACGGCATCGTCCGCAACGACGCCGAAGCCGAGGCCGATCTATCTCCTAACGGTCCTGTTGGTGGTGGTAATTTAGATGTGTTCTTCGACGAGCTGAATCTGGTGCGGTGCGGTACTCCGCCGCCCACGGCGAAGCTGGGCGACCGGGTGTGGAAAGACATCAACGGCAACGGCATCCAGGACTGCACCGACACTAACAACAACGGCATCCTCGGCGACACCGGGGACATCGGGCCGGAGTGCGGCCAGGGCGTGCCCAACGCCACAGTCAATCTGCGGACGCCCGATGCGCAGGGCAACTGCACTGGCGGTATCCTGCAGACCAAGACCACCAACGCCCAGGGTTTCTACCTGTTCGACCCATTGAACGCGGGCAACTACTGCGTGGAGTTCGTGCGGCCCAATATTTGTGCCGGCAATACCCCCGCAGTCTTCACACAGCCCAACGTGGGAGGAAACGTCGCGGTCGACAGCGACGCGAACCCGGCGACCGGCCTGACCGGCCCGGTGCCCCTCGCCCCCGGCCAGACCAACCTGACCGTCGATGCCGGCGTCTACTGCCCGGCCAAGCTGGGCGACCGCATCTGGCTGGACAACAACCAGAACGGCAACCAGGACTGCTCCGGGACCATCGATCCGCTGAATCCGGGCCAGATCATCCCCGGCACCGGGACCAGCTGCAGCGAGCCTACGTTCACCCAGCCGGTCACTGTCACTCTGACCAACTGTGCCGGTGGCAGCGGGCTCGACATCGCCGGGAACCCGGTCAGCCCGGTGACGACCAGCACCGGTCTGTATCTGTTCAGCAACCTGAAGCCTGGAGGGAGCTATTGCGTCCAGTTCACCCGGCCTGCCGGTTACAACTGCACCACGCCGAATGCCGCGGGTGTCGAGTACCAGGTGAACAGCGACGGCCTGCCGGCGAACGGGGTCTGCACCACCGGCCCGATACCGCTGATCTCGGGCAGCGATGACCGCAGTTGGGACCTCGGCCTGGTGCTGCCGCCGCCGACCTGCGACCTGACGGTCAACAAGACCTGCGAGGTCCTGACTCCGCCCACCCCCAACTGGGTGTGCAAGGAGGCGAAACCGCTCAACGTGCTGACCATGATCTCGAAATTCACCGGCCCGGTGAAGATCAAGGCCTGGAAGGGCGCGGTGGGCAGCACGCTGCTCGCGACCGTCGACAATATCCAGCCCAATCAGGAGGTGAGCGTCAGCGGCTATGCCGGCTCGCCCAATGACGTGATCTGGGAGATCTTCAACCCGGGCACGGGCACGACCACCAAGATCGGCGAATCCACCTTCCACCTCTCGTGCTCCGACGTCAGCATGAACGGTCCGGAGGACTGCGGCCAGGCGGAGGGGGACGGCAAGGACAAGACGGGCTTCCTGAACAACTGGATCCTCGAGGGTCTGTCCGGCAACGGCAAGACGCTGGACTGCACGACGACGCCGGCCTTCCCGACGGCCGAGAACTGCACGGTGTTCCCCGCCCCGGCGAACTGCGCGACCCAGGGCAAGCCGACGGAACTGGTGTTCAAGTACACCGTGACCCCGCCCAACAGCCTGTGCACCATCAGCAACGGACAGAGCGGAAAGGCCACGTGCAGCTCGACCGGCACGTTCAACCCGACGCAGAGTGCGTCCGTGCAGGCGGCGGGCAGCTCGGACCTGAAAAAGGATGTCTACACCGTGGTGCCGACCAACGTGGCTAAGGACGGTACGGTCACGGTCACCTTCAACGGTAGCGACTTCAAGGCCGACTCCTACGTCCGCCTGAGCCAGAGTGGCGGCCAGGTGAATCTGAAGATCCACACCTCCTGCTCGCAGGCGCTGGCCGTGGGTGACGTCTTTGGACCGCTGACCCTGGTGGGCTTCAACGGTGCCGGCGGCACCGAGGTGCTGTACGGCTACGAGTTGAAGAACTTGGGTGGTGCGGTCACGGTGAATTCGATCGTGGACGACAAGCTCGGGTCCATCTATCCCATCGACTCCAGCAACTGCGGAACTGGCCTGCCGAATTTGGCCACGAACGCGTCGGTGCGCTGCACCAAGGAAGGCACGGTCACTGAGACCACCACCAACACGGTCAGTGTGAACGCGACGCTCGCCAACGGCGCAAGCTGCCCGGCCACGGACAGCCTGACCGTGACGGTGGCACCGCCGCCGGCACCGCCCGCGCCGTGCTCCGAGCTGAAGCCGATCGACGGTATCAAGCTGCAGTTCGATTCGACCCTGACGCCCAGCGTGACGGGTGGAAAGAGCATCAGCAGCGTCCAGTGGTATAAGACCACGGTCTCCAACCTGAACAGCCCGAATTCGGCTGATCTGGTCGGCAGCACCGGCGCCATCGATAACGGTGAGGTCTTCGACTTCACCGGCTTCGCGGCCAAGAGTGCCACCAACGACGTGGACTTCGTCGTCACCCTGAGCGACAACAGCAAAATCCGCTCGCGCTTCCATCGTTCGTGCTCCGACTCGGAAATGAACGATATCGCGGACTGTGGAACGCCGCAGGGGAATGGCAAGGACAACGCGTCGGGGCCGAATATCTGGCTGCTTCGCGACCTGTCCGGTAACGGCAAAGTCCTCGGTTGCCCGCAGCAGCCTTAGTGAGGACAACAGGTCAGGGACGGCCTGTTCAACATAGACTGACGGGCGACTCGCAAGGGTCGCCCGTTTTTTTCTATATAGCACTCCCAGGCGATTTGTAGGTTGGGTTAGGCCGTAGGCCGTAACCCAAAATCTTGATCGTGTTGGGTTACGCGCTGCGCGCTAACCCAACCTACATTCACGACCGATTTAGGATTGCTACAGCTGTAGCAACCCGCAATCCAAACACCTTCAACCTGCAATCTATATGGGGCGTAACCAGTCGAGCGCTTTTATAGCTTATTGAAAAATAATAAGTTCCGCATTTTGAGTCCCGGAATTTGACGTTTATTGGCCGTCGTAACCTGATGATTTTCAAACCTAAACGCTCGACTGGTTACACCCCTCTATATGGACTTGTCCATATATAGTATTATGGATATTATTTGTCGACTCGTACGAGCAACTGAGGAAGTACTTGAGGGAAGTGTTTCGCAGCCTGGCTAGACAAAAGAAGAGCCGCATTGCAGAAGGCCATCTGATGCCCGACCATGTCCACATGCTGATAACGATCCCGCCGAAGTGCGCGGTATCGCCAGTGATCGGGTTCATCAAGGGCAAGAGTCCACTTAGCGCGAGTCTACGCTGAGCGGAAGCGGAACCTCGTGGGCCAGCACTTTTGGGCGCGGGGTTATTTCGTCTCGACCGCGGAGCGGGACCAGGCGCTGATTCGCGAGTACAACCGCCACCAGGAGCAGGAAGATCAGCGGCTGGATCAGATGAACCTCTGGCGCTGATTCGCCACCTGCAGGTGGCCCAAGAACGTCGAGGCCGCATGAGCGACCCCGTTTAGCCGTTTTGAGCGGCTCACGAACTCTGGAGCCATGATATGAGATATGCGAAGTGGCTAAGTCACCGCACGACGATGAGTGTTGTTGGTATTTTTCTGCTGGCTTTATTACCTACTGACCCTATACCGTTGGCATCCGCAGACACCCCAGCAGTAAACACGCAGAGCTACTCACTCTGGGGCACTGTGGGTAAGGTTGAAGAGTCCGATACCCAACCGGTAGAGTTAGGTGTTAAGTTCCGCAGCGATGTAGACGGCAAAGTCAGCGCCGTCCGCTTCTATCGGGCGGTGCCGATTGCCAGCGGCTATAGCGTGCATGTTTGGAGCGCAACCGGTGAGCTGCTAGGTAAGGGCGTGGCGATCGAGGGGCAGCAGCCGACTCCAGGCTGGCAGACGATCCAAGTTTACCCGCCAGTCCCCATCACAGCAGGGCGAACCTACATTGCTTCCTACTACGCAAGTGAAGGACAGTATTCGGTAGCCGAGAACTTCTTCACTAACACGACGACCACTAATGGACCACTGCGCGCACTGAGCGATGGCGTGGACGGAGGCAATGGTGTCTATGTTTACGGCGAGGGAGGTGGCTTCCCTAACCAGACCCATCATGCCAGCAATTACTGGGTCGATATTATCTTCGCGCCGACGACTCTTCCTTAAGGCGATTTCCGGAACAAAGCTGACCTGCTCGACCGCGCAATGGAGCGTTGCCGTTCCCCCCTTTAGCAAAGGGGGATGAGGGGGGATTTGAACCCCGTAGGTTGACACCGCCGTTCAAAATCCCCCCCAACCCCCCTTTTTCAAAGGGGGGAGACTACGCCGGGTTCGGTATGACCTTTTCAGGAAATCACCCAAGATGGCTGATACTGGGTTTGAGGAGCAACGGAACAGTTATGGACAGCTTTCCATCACTGTTCCGTGGATTGCAGGAACAGGGTGGAGGCCATAAACAGCGGGTCTTTCAGAAAGCGAAAACCCCGCTCGACTTTTTGCTGATCTTGGTACGCTTTGATCAGGTCCTCATTGGATAATGCCGCCAGATCCTGCTGATGGGCTGCCAGTATAAAGCAGCTTTTCCGTTGGATGCGCTGTTGGTGAGGCTCCAGGCGTGAGGCGAGTCCCCTTCAATCCGGTAACAAAAACTCCGTAGCCCGGATACAGGCCGTCAGGCCGAAATCCGGCGGTCTCCTGGATTTTGGCTCCGCTTCATCCAGGCTACACGCTGCCTTGAACGGACTTTTCATTTAAAGGTACGCACGCTATCGTTCGTCTATGGCGCGTTCCACCTCAGCGCATCCCTGTCATGCCCATCGAGAGTTCATGATCGCATCGGCCCACATTATCGGCGGCGAGGCGCTGGGCGGGGCCGAATTGTTTTATATCAGGCTCGTCAACGCCTTGCAGGATCGCAATCATTCCGTGCTGGCCATCAATGTGGCCGGAAGTCGGATTTCGACCCGGTTGCAAGCGGAAATCCCGCAGGTTCACATTCCCATGTGGGGCGTCGGCGATCTACTGTCCCGCTGGCGGATCGGGCGGGTGCTGCGCGAGCACCAGCCGGACATCGTGCAGACCTACATGGGCCGCGCCACGCGACTGACCCACCTGCCGCCAGGCCGGCGGCCGTTTCACGTGGCTCGACTGGGTGGCTATTATGCCCCGCACGGCTATCGGCACGCCCATGCCTGGATCGCGAACAGCCCGGGCATCCGCGATCACCTGATCCGGCATGGTTTCCCGCCGGGCCGGATTTTTCACATCGGTAATTTCGTCGCGCCGCGCGAACCCAGTTCCGCCGCTGTCTTGTGGCGGTTGCGCCAGGAACTCGCGATCCCCGACGACGCCCTGATCGTCGCCGCCGTGGGCCGTTTGCATCCGGTCAAGGGCTTCGACGATCTGCTCACCGCCTTTGCGGCCATTCCAGTGCGGATTCACCAGCGGCCGGTCTACCTCGTCATCGTCGGTGACGGACCGCTGGCTACCCCGCTCAGCCAACACGCCGCCCGGCTGGGCATCGACGACCGGGTCCGCTGGCCCGGTTGGCGCGAGGATGCCGGCCACTTTCAGGAGTTGGCCGATCTGTGCGTCTGTTCTTCCCGGCAGGAGGGCGCGGGCAATGTCATTCTGGAAGCCTGGACTCGTTGCCGCGCCGTTCTCTCCACCCGCGCCCAGGGGCTGCAGGATATCATTACCGACCGCAAGGACGGCTGGCTGACCCCGCCGGGCGATCCCGCCGCCTTGGCGGCCGCGATGGAGCTATTGCTCCGGGATGAAGCGCTGCGTCATGCGCTCGCCACCCACGGCAACCGGACCCTGATCGCCAAGCATGGCGAAGAAGCCATCGTCAATTCCTACCTGGAATTGTATGACCGGTTACTGGGAATGTAACCGCACGGGTGTCATGCGGCTGGCTGAAATAGATCAATCCCCCCAGGCAGACGAAAAAATAACAGGCTAACTGCCGGGAAGTATAGGAAAAGCTCAACATCCCGGCGGTGACGAGGGCCAGCGCCGCGGCTAGCAACACCCCGGCCCGCTGGCGGTCCTCGCTGGACAACCGTCGCCAGTTCCAGGCCAGCCGGCCCAGCACGACCCCGATCAGGGTCGCCAGCAGGCCAACCCCCAGAATTCCGGTTTCGTACCAGGCATCCATCAAGAAATTGTGCAGGTGCCTGACTTGAATTGGCCCACTGCCAATCTTGAAGCTCAGCACCTCCGTGGCATGGCGTCCGTTGCCGATTCCCACGCCCAGCCAGGGCCGCGCCGGGGGGTGCTCCAGCGCCTGCCGCCACAGGATGCTACGCCCGGTGGTAAAAGCGTCCAGTGGATGATCGGGATCCAGTTCCGCCTTGTGGAACGGCCCGGTGTTGGCGGCGATGCCGACCGCCAACACCAGTACGACCGACGGTACGACCCAGCGCAGTCGCCAACCGAGGCCCAACCAGCAGAATACTGTCAATCCCACCATAAAGCCGAGCAGCGCCGCCCGCCCTTCGGCGATCACCACATACCCTAAAACCGCCGCGGTGACACCGGCCATCGCGCCATATCGCCAATGGCGGTCGCCATGCCACCAGAGCCAGCCCAACAGAAAGGGCAGCAGAAAGGGCAGATTGTCTTCCTGCAGTTGCATACTCGGGACGAAGGGTTGGCCGGACCAGCCGAGCCAGAAATGGGGCAGCAGCAGGTACAATCCGACCAGGGTTATTCCGCCGAAAAGGGCCACGGCGCCGAACAAACGGTCGGGATGCGCCGGAGATTCCCGCAGGGCTATCTGCATCAGCAGCAAGGTCGGGGTCTGGGCGGCGAATTGCACCCAGATCCTAAGGCCGCCTTCTGGATCCACCGATCCGGGTATACCGAGCAGCATCGCGCCGAGCAAGGCCAAATACAGCAGCGTAGTCGCGCGATCCAGCCGGTCCCGTCGTCTCCACAGGCCCGGCAACCCCCACGAGGCGTAGATGCCAACAAGCGCGGTATAGAGGGCGCGGCCACCGAGTTGGGATAGCGGTAAAACCGCCACCAGGAGCCAGCCCCAGCGGAAAAAAGCCGCTTGAAGAGCGTTAAACCAAGTCGCGTTTTGCATTGAGCCCGCCAAACCGTGCAAGCAACTCGAGTACCAGGGGAACCGTGATCGCCGCCATGCCGCGCTCGCCGGAAGGCGGCACGAGCGGATGGATGAAGCGGGAATGCCACAAGGGCTGCGAGCCGCCGAATAGCCCGATCGCGGGTACCTGTAAAGCGGCAGCCATGTTCAGTACGCCGGTGTCGTTACCGATGTAGCCACGGCAGCGGGCCAGCACCGCCGCGGTCTGATCCAGCGGCAGTGCCACGGCATCCGCCGCTTGACCAAACCCGGCATGAAGCCGCGCGAAAATATCATCGGCCAGCGGCCGTTCGGCTGGACCGCCCACGATGAAGACCGAACCGGCCTGCTGGCGACTCAATGCCAGGGTCAAATCCGCAAAGCGCGCCGCTCCCCATTGCTTCCAGGGCTCGCTGCTACCGATGCCTAGCACGATCCACGGCGGGGGCCAGGCTGCGAACCGTTCCGCTATAGCCTGTTCGGCCTCGGCCGCGACCGCCAGCCGAGGTTCCGGCTCGTTCCGGGGTATGCCCAACAGTTCCAGCAAGGTATCCGCCCGGGTGATCGGATGGGTATGGCGCTGGTCGGGGGGCAGTCGTACCGGCATATTCAGCAACAACGACTGCAAGCCCAGCCCGTAACCCACCCGTTCCGGGATGCCGGCCAGCCGGGACGCCAGCGCGTAGCGGGCGCTGCCGTGCAGGATCCACACCCGCTGATACCGGTTTTGGCGCAGCAGTGCCGCCAGCCGCCACAGTCCCGGCAACCCGGCATGACGGCCGGATTCGCGCTCCAGCCACAGCACCCGTTCGACCGAGGGATCGGCGCACAACAGCCGGTCGGCCTGAGAGCGTGGTTTGGTCAGGATATCCACCTGGCCTGCGGCGGTCGTCGCCGCGATGGCATGGATGTGGGGCAAGTGCCAGATCATGTCCCCAATGCCGGGCAGCGGCTGCACGATCAGGGTCCGGCCGGACGGAGCCAGTTTCACGTGCCGCTGCTCCTCGGAGTCCGACTCAACGCTTCATACAGCGCCAGCGTTTCATCCAGCATCCGCTGCAAGGGATAGGCCGGTTCCGCTGGCACTGGCGGGGCACTGGCCAGCAGTAGCTTCAAGCGTTCCACCAACATCTTCCGATCGCGGGCCAGCACCAGGCCAGCAGGATACAGCCGGGCCAGGATCTCGCCGACACCGCCGAGATCGTAGCCCACCACCGGCGTACCGAGACTCAGCGCCTCCAGCACCGTGCGCCCGAAGGATTCCGGTTGGGCCGACAGGGACAAGATCAGCGTCGATACGGCGTAAATCTCGCGCACGTCGGTACGATGGCCAGCGAACAGAATGCTCTCGTTCAGGCCCTTCGATTGAACCATCCGCCGGAGCTGAGCGGCGTAACGCTGCCGACCAGGTTCGACGCCGCCGACAATCAACCCAAATACTGACAACCCGCACGCCCGCAATCGGGCGATCAACTCGATGAAATCTTCATGGCCTTTGAGCCGGCTCAGTCGCCCGGGGAGGGTCAGAACTCGTGCATCCCGCAGTTGCGGATACTGCCGGTACCACTCCGCCAGCCAGTCGGTTGAAGGACGATAACCGTAGGGAAAAGCCGATGGGTCGACGCCGCGCGGAATCACCTGGATTCGATCCGCCGGCAGTTCGGGATAGTGGGTTTGCAAGTAGGTGCGCACCGTTTCGGAAACCGCGATCACCCGTTCGCCGCGCGTCATGATGGCGCTGTAGCGGGAAACCGAATAAAGGCCATGCACCGTGGTGACGAGACGCGGTCGGGTTACGGGATCCATGCGCCGCCAGGCCAACCAACCGATCCAGGCCGGCAATCGCGAACGGGCATGCAGGATATCGATGCGCTGCCCGGCCAGCCAGCGCCGCAGCGGCCGGACCCAGCGCAGGGTCAGCGGCGATTTCGCGCCCAGCGGCCAAGCCAGATGTTCGCTACCCTCCCCCAGCAGTTCGGGCACCAGCCGTCCGCCGGCGGAAATGACCACCGAACGGTGACCACACCGAACCAGTTCCCGTGCCACCTCCAATGTACCGCGCTCCACGCCACCGCCGTTCAAGGCGGGTAACAATTGCGCCACGCTCAGGCGTACCATCGCTCGACAATCCAGCGGGCGCAGCGTTCCGCTTCGTTGAATAGCCCTGGCGGACGGTGCAAACGCGGGTTCCGTCGCCAATCCGCGAACGGAGTGACCCAACCATCGGCGGCCAGTTGTTCGAGGCCCTGGCTGATACGGCTCGAGCGCTTTCGCGGCATCTCCAGCACGCCCACGGCGGCGCCGGCGGTCAGCGCCTCGTAGATCATCGACACGCTGTCGGCGGTGACCCACGCCTGTCCCGCCCGCGCCAGTTGCGCCGGCAACCAGTCCGGACCGGTTTGCGCGACCGGAACCACGGTCAATCGCTCGTTGGCATTATTTTGCAAGCTGCCCGGAAAATTCGACGGAGTGCGGCGGGAAGTCGTCAAGGTCCAGCGTATATCGGGATCGGCGGCGAGAATGGCGGCAAGCTGCCGGTGCAGGCCGGCGTCGTCCCAACCGAAATGCGCCGATGGACCGCCGATCAGCAGCAATCCCTGATCAGGTTCCAGCGTGGCTGAGGGTTGGATGCGATTGATCGCGCCGCGGGTGGCGACCACGTTCGGGCGGGCCGGCGGCGAGTCGTGCGCCGGGATCAGGCACAGATCGAACAGGCCCAGCGGCAGGCTGGGCCGCATCAGCACGACCGCTTTGCCGCCCCGGCTCCGGCGGGCGCCCAGCAGCGACAGATGGGTATGGTGGCCAGCACCCAGCAGTAAATCCGGCGCCGGTCCTTGCTGCCAGGCGCCAGGTGGTCGACCGCGCAGCAAAGCGGTCAGCGCGACGACGACCGGCAGTGGATCCAGCGTGATGGCTTCGACCGGTCGCAGGCGGCTCAAGGCTTCGAGCAGTCCCCGGCTCTGGTTATCGTGACCGGCCTTGCCGTCGCTGAACCGCCAGACCACGAGCGGCGACACTGGCGATTCCGCCCGCATCCGGAAAGAGAGTCAATCCACCAGCACGTACTCGGCGCCGCAGTAGGGGCATTTCGCCTTGCCAGTGGCTGCGATGGGTAGATAGACCTTCGGATGGGAACACCACAACAGCATGTCGGGCATCGGGCAGGACAAGGGCAAATCGGCGCGGCTGACTTCGTAGACCTTCTGGGCGTTGGGCATGGCCTTGGTCGAGGCAGCGGCGGAGGCGGCAGCCATGGCGTCATTCTCCTGTTTGTATTTGTCAACGGCTATCGGTAGCGGAAACAGGGATCGACCACGCGGTGTCGACAGGCCGCGCGGTCATTGAAAGCAAACCAGCGTCAACCATTCGGGATATTCATCGCGACGCCCCTGCACCTGATCGAAGTACAACTCTTGCAAGTGCTGGGTAATCGGGCCACGCCGGCCATTGCCGATCGTGCGGCCGTCCACCTCGCGGATCGGCGTCACCTCGGCGGCGGTGCCGGTGAAGAACGCCTCGTCGGCGATGTAAACCTCGTCGCGGGTGATGCGTTTTTCCCTGACCGGAATGCCGAGATCGGCGGCAAAGCGAATGATGGTGTCGCGGGTGATGCCTTCCAGCGCCGAGGTCAAATCCGGGGTATAGATCACCCCGTCGCGGACGATAAAGATATTCTCGCCGCTGCCCTCGGCGACATAGCCTTCGGTATCCAGCAGCAGGGCCTCGTCGTAACCGTCGCGCAGGGCTTCGGAGAGCGCCAGCATGGAATTCATGTAGTTGCCGTTGGCCTTGGCCTTGCACATGGTGATGTTGACGTGGTGGCGGCTGAACGATGAGGTATGGATGCGAATGCCGCGCTCCAGGTTCTCCGCGCCCAGGTAAGCACCCCATTCCCAGGCCGCAACGATGACGTGCGTTTTGAGATTGTCGGCGCGCAACCCCATGCCTTCGGCGCCGTAGAAACACATCGGGCGGATATAGGCGCTGGCCAGATTGTTGGCGCGCACCGCCTGCCGGCTGGCCTCGTTGATTTCGTTCTTGCTGTACGGCAGCGGCATGCCGACGATGTGGGCCGAACGGAACAGACGGTCGGTGTGGGCCTGCAGCCGGAAGATCGCGGCGCCCCGGTCGGTGGCATAAGCGCGGACCCCTTCGAACACCCCCATGCCATAGTGCAGGGTATGGGTCAGGACATGAGTGTTGGCCTCGCGCCAGGGCACCAGTTCACCGTCGTACCAGATCAGACCGTCACGGTCGGCCATCGTCGTCATCCGAATCTCCTTGTAATTCAGCCGGGGCATCCCGGCGGCATCGCGCCGCGGTTCGCCGCCCGTTTTAATCGCCGCGCGTCGAGCCGGTTCCAGCGTCTTCCATGAGACGCCGCCAGATGCGGACCACGCCCTCGCGGGCATCCCGCGCCTCATCCACCGGGATACGGGCGGTCTGCTCTTGCAGCTTGAGCAGATGAATGCGCCGGCGCAGACTCCGGTAGGCATTGCGCAACCGGGCGGCATCGGCAATGGACAGGATGCCAAATCGTTCCAGCCCGTCGAGCTGCCGGATGTTGTCGGTATAGATCAGCAGGTCCGGGTGGCGGTGGGCATTCGCCAAAATTTTATATTGCACCATAAATTCGATATCGGCGATACCACCCCGACCCTGCTTGAGATCGAACACCTCGGCGGTACTGGTGTCCAGTTCGGCGCGCATCCGCTCGCGCATGTCGCGGACCTCCTGGCGCAGCGCCTCGGGATCGCGTTCGTGTTGCAGCACCGCGCGGCGGATGCTTTGGTATCGTTCGACCAGTTCGGGCGGCCCCGCCACCACCCGCGTTCGCACCAGCGCCTGGTGCTCCCAGGTCCAGGCCTGATGGTGCTGGTATTCGGCGAAGGCCTCGAAGGAGCTGACCAGCAGGCCGGCGCGACCGCTGGGCCGCAGCCGGGTGTCCACGTCGTACAGATCGCCCGCCCCGGTTCGGGTGGTGAGCAGGTGAATGATCCGCTGCACCAGCTTGGCGAACAAGGTAGGATTATCGATCTGGCGGGGTCCATCGCTCAGTTGCCGGTCACCGGCGCTGTCGTGCAGGAACACCAGATCCAGATCGGAACCGTAGTTCAGTTCGATACCGCCCAGCTTGCCGTAAGCGACGATGGCGAAGCGTGCTTCCCGCTTCATTCCGTCCACCACGCACCCGGGCTGGCCGAACTTTGGCAGCAGATCGGCCCAGGCCAGTTCCAGCACCTTGCGCAGCAAGGTTTCGGCGATTTCGGTCAGGTGATCGCTGACGATCATCAACGGCATGGCGCCGCTGACGTCGGCCGCGGCGACCCGCAGCACCTGGGCCTGTTTGAAGTAGCGCAGTGCGTTCAGCAATTCCTCGGGATCGTCCGCCGGCGCCCGCGCCAGTTGTTGCTCCAGTTCCAGCGCCAGTTGCCGACGGTCCAGCGGCGCGTACAAAGCGGCTGGATTCAGCAAATCGTCCAGCAACAACGGATAGCGAGCCAGATGCTTGCCGATCCAGCCGCTGGCGGCGCACAGCTTGACCAGTTGCGCCAGGGCTTGCGGATGATCGGCCAGCAGCGCCAGATACACCGAGCGGCGGGCGACGGCTTCCAGCAGGTCGAACACGCGCTCCAGCGTCCCCGCTGGTTGCGGCGTGGCGGTGACGGCTGCCAGCACCCGCGGAATCAGGGTATCCAACCGCTCGCGCCCGCGCGGGCTCATGGTCCGATAACTGAAGCCGTTCCTCAACGCCCGCAGCCGGTTCCAGGCCAGCGCTGGATCCTCGAAACCCTGCCCGGCCAGCAGTTGCTTCGCGCCCTCCTCGCTGGGCTCGCCCCGCCACAACACCGCCAGATCGGCCTTGGCGGCGTCCGGCTCCGGCGCGGTCGCCCCGCCGCCGAACACCTGAGCGAACTGTTGGGTTACGGCTTCGACCTGCCGCGCCAGTTCCAGGGTGAAAGCACCCCAGCCGGGGTAACCCATGGCGAAAGCCAGTCGCAGTTTCGCCAGCTCATCCTCGGGCAGGTCATGCGTCTGCTGGTCGGCCCAAGCTTGCAAGCGATTCTCGACCCGGCGCAGGAAGTCGTACGCCTGCTTGAGGTTATCGACCGCCGCGACCGGCAATCGGCCACTGGCGCCCAGCGTGTCCAGCACCCGCAGGATGCCGCGCTCGCGCAGCGCCGGGTCGCGACCGCCGTAAATAAGCTGGAACGCCTGGCCGATGAATTCGATTTCGCGGATGCCGCCCGGCCCCAGTTTGATGTTGCGCTGCATACCCTTGCGTTCGACCTCCTGGGCGATCAGCGCTTTCATGCCGCGCAGCGCCTCGAAGGCGCCGTAATCCAGATAGCGCCGGTAAACGAACGGCCGCAGGCTGGCGAGCAGCCGTTCGCCGGCTTCCCGATCGCCGGCGATCACCCGCGCCTTGATCATCGCGTAGCGCTCCCAGTCGCGACCGTGGTTCTGGTAGTAATCCTCAAAGGCGGCGAACGACATCGCCAGCGGCCCGGAATCGCCGAACGGCCGCAGCCGCAGATCCACCCGGTACACGAAACCGTCGGCGGTCGGTTCGGTCAGGATTTTGCCCAAACGCTGGCCGAGCCGACGGAAGAACTCCTCGTTGCTGATGGCGCGCGCCCCGTCGGTCTGACCCTGCCGGGGGTAGGTGAAAATCAGGTCGATATCCGAGGAGAAGTTGAGTTCGCGTCCACCGAGCTTGCCCATGCCCAGTACCACCAACCGTTGCGGCTGGCCATCGGCGTCGCGCGGCACCCCATAACGCTGGCACTGCCAGGCGTACAACCGGTCCAGCGCCGCGCCGACCGCATGCTCCGCCAGGTCGGTCAGATCGCCGAGCGTCTCCTCCAGTCCCGCCAGCCCGGCCAGATCGCGCCAGGCGATGCGGACCATCTCCCGGCGCCGGAACCGGCGCAATGCGACGCCGAGGCGATCTTCGTCCGCCGCGTCCGCCAGCAGTCGTTCCAACCGCATCGCGAAATCGCCGGGCGTATAAGTCGCCGCCAGATCGCCGCTGGCCAGCAAATCGGCCAGCAGCGCCGGTTCGCGAACGCAGGCCCGGGCGACGAATCCGCTGCACGCCCAGACCTGGACCAGTTGCTCCAGCACCGCGCCGGTCGGCGGTTCCACACCTGTCTGACCGGCGGCGGCGCCAAAGGCTTCCCAATGCTGGGCAGACTTCGTGCTGCAAAGCTTGCGGCAACCGGTTCAACAACGCCTCGAATGCGGCCATGATCGCCGCGCCGTCACTTGCACCGAGCCTTATTGCTGGGGTCGATTCCTCCTCGGCGCCGCCGTCCGGCTCGAGCGGCATCTCGCCCTCGGCCGTGCTATCGTCCGTCGTTGGCGTCAGCGGGATTTCCTGGCCGTTCACGAACAGCTTGCCGCCCTCAAAGCGCGCCGTGGATTGGTACAGGTCACCTTCGAGCCGGATGAATCCGGCGGTCGTCAGTCCCTGGAGTTGCTCCGCAACCTGTTGCGCCGCCATGTTCCGAGCGTCCTGTTCGCTGGTCTGCTCGCCCTGTTCCTTGGCCTGGGCCAGCAGTTGTTCCCGGGCCATGTCGGTCAGTACGGTTTCGGCCAGCGTCTTGGACACCGCGACCTCGGCCAGGCCCTTTTCCAGCGCAGCCTAATAGCCCAGCCGGGTTTTGCAGCGGATCGACTTCGCCGAAATCCTGGAAATTCAGCGTCAGCTTGCCCTGCCAGTCACCCTGGGTCAGCTTGGCCTGGGTGTCGAGCACAAACTCCGGTTTGCCGCGCAGCAGCGCCTTAACCAGGTTCAACAATTCATCCATTGCTTGTGGATCATCGGGCTTGGTGGCCATTTTTCCTGCCATTCCTGTAATTTCGCGGTCGTGGCGCCGTCCAGATTATGAAACGCCAGCCGTACGCTGCCGGTGCCACTCCAAGGGTCCACCGTGATTTTGTCGGCCTTGAACAGGGCGTCGACCGCTACCTGTTGCGGGTTTTGCGGATTCAACGCAGCGGTTGCGTCCATGCCCAGGTTGGTGAAGACCAGCGGCGCGCCGGTGGTCGGGTCCTGGGCGCGCAATTCGCCGATTTTGAAGTTGGACTCGCCGAGCATCAGATCGAAAGCGCCCTTGCGCTGGTTCACCGTCGCGGCCAGATCGCGCAGGTTGAGCTGGACGTTGCCGGTGGCGGGTTGCCCCTCGCTGGCGGCAGGTGGGTTTGCCGGCGGCTTCGAGGCTGGAGACGGTCATATCGCCTTGCACGGCGGCGCCGTGTGGCGCAATCTGGAACTGGCCTTGCAGGCCGGCGAATTTGAAGTTTTGCAACTCCTCGACATTATTCAGCGTCAGTGGCGGCATGGTAATCCGCGTGTTGCTGGCGCCATCAAACGCGATTTGCGAAATGGCCACCATGGGTTCCTGCCCGCCGTACAGCTTCGCGAGTTCACGGGTCCAGGCGTTACTGTCCAAATCAAGCGTGGCTCGGACCACCGCGCCGGTCCAGGCCAGCGGCACGCCGGGTACATCCCGACCCGCTAGCGGCAGCGGGCCGTGGTAGATGTCCTGCCGGATCGAGAAGGCGGATCGGGCGTATTCCGAATCGCCGCCTTCCGGCATTGCCAACTGGACCCGGGTCACGGCCTGGGACGAGAACAGCCCCCGCTCGTAACGGACTGTACTCAATTTGATGCTGGGATTTTTCGAGCCTTCCGTCAGGGCTTCCTGATACCAACGTTCCGCCCGCTGACCGGACCAGTACGCCGCGCCGACGCAGCCCGCCGCCAGCACCAGAACCACCACAACCACGCCAACCAGCTTGTTCATGCTCGTTGCCCTCCAAGGTTCCAATGGGCGGCATTATTCCATAAACCGGCCACAAAAAAGCCCCGCCTGCGCGGGGCTTTTTCACTCAAGCAGCGCAGGGCGCGCGATTACATCATGTCGCCCATGCCGCCCATGCCGCCCATGCCGCCGCCGCCCATGCCGCCCATGCCGCCCGCATCCTTCTTGGGCAGTTCGGCGACCATCGCCTCGGTGGTGATCAGCAGCGAGGCCACGGAGGCGGCGTTCTGCAAGGCAAAGCGGGTGACCTTGGTCGGGTCCAGGACCCCCATCTCGATCATATCGCCGTACTCGTTGGTGGCGGCGTTGTAGCCGAAATTGCCGGTGTTCTCCAGAACCTTGTTCAGGACCACCGAAGGCTCCTCGCCGGTGTTGGCGACGATCTGGCGCAACGGCTCTTCCATGGCGCGCAGCGCGATCTGAACGCCATGATGCTGGTCTTCGTTGCTGCCTTTTAGATCTTTAATAGCTTGCAGCGCGCGGATCAGCGCCACGCCGCCGCCGGCCACCACGCCTTCCTCGACCGCGGCGCGGGTGGCGTGCAGAGCATCCTCGACCCGGGCTTTCTTCTCCTTCATCTCGATCTCGGTCGACGCGCCCACCTTGATGACCGCCACGCCGCCGGCCAGCTTGGCGACGCGTTCCTGCAACTTCTCCTTGTCGTAGTCGGAGGTGGCTTCCTCGATCTGGCGGCGGATCTGCTCGACCCGGCCCTTGATCTCGTCGGGCTTGCCGGCGCCATCAATAATCGTGGTGTTTTCCTTGGCGACCACGATCTTGCGCGCGGTGCCCAGATCGGACAGCGTCGCTTTCTCCAGGTTCAGGCCAACCTCCTCGGAAATCAC
>CAVQSJ010000029.1:0-162017 GCA_963715845.1 uncultured Gammaproteobacteria bacterium
GACGTTAAGGAAATGGGGAATGCCGAACCAGGCCCTGTGGCTTGGTGAAGGCATGATACCACTGGGGTTGCGGGATCGGCGGCAGGGTCGTCACCGCCAGGGTGATGGCCAGGGTGAGGAGGCCGATGAACCCGATGCGCGAGCGCTTGCGGCTACCTATCTTCGCGTTCCCCGAGCAGGTGATAGATCGCCGTCCCCAGACGGAGGATATCCGGCAGATCCTGATGCCAGAATGCCGGGGTCAGGATGGGTTCCGGGCTCAGGTCCACATGGCCGAGCAGGCGCTCAATCAGGTAAAGCCGCGCCTGATTCGGCGGTGCCGCGCCGGCGAGCGCGATGCTTTCCGGGTAGGGAATGAGGCTGTCGGTTTTGCCGTGGACGAGGATCAGGCGTGCCGCGAGTTGGCTGAGATCCTTGTCGGCGAGGCTCAAGGCCGCGAGATCGGCGCGCAACCGCTCGGGCAACGCCGCCGCGAGGACCTTGAAGCGCGCCGGATCGCGGTTGGTGACCAGGGCGTAGACGGCTGCCCCTTCCGAAGTGAGTTTTGTGGCCAAATCGGCAAGTTCGGCGTGGCGATCCAGAAGACGGCGCTGGACCATGGCTTCCAGCAACTCCTGGTCCGGTGATGAAAGATAGGGCTGGGCCGAACGCACGAACACCAGTTGGCCGTATTCGTTCGGCTGCCGGTAATGCCACTGTCCGGCGTGCTCGAACCAGCCGGTGGTCAAAAACCGTAGTGCTTGCGCTAAATCGTGGTAGCCGCCTACCGCCACCACAAAACGAACCCGCTCACGGATGTCCGGCTCCAGGGCCGCCAACAGGGTCGGACCTACGGCGTAGCTGAAAGCGCTGAAACCGGCGCGGCCGTTTGGAGCAAGTTCCGGTCGGCGGGTCAGCCAGGCGAAGGCATCGGCCACCACGCGCGCGTCGGACGGCTGGATGGTGAGTTGCCGGAAGCCCGGCAACTCGGGGGCGAGCACGGCGAATTGCGCCCGCGCCAGGGTCTTGGCGAAGGCGGTGAGGAGTGGATCGTCCTTGCCCTTGGGCACCACGCCGGGCACGATCACGATTCCCGCCGCAGGAGCACCCGCGCCGGGTAGATACAGGTCGGCTGCATGGCCGCGCCCGGCGATGCGGTAGGTGATGGTCTGCCGGATGGGTGCCGCCGTTGTCTGCTTGAGGCGGGAAGGCGCGTCACCTGCTCCAACATCCGCCAGCACCAGCGCCGACTCGTAGGAGCGGAGCGGCGCGCAACCGGCCAGGATCAGCAAGGCGACCGCGAGGAAAAAGGCCGCCAGATTGCCGCCTGAACTCGACATGCCAATACCTCCAGCGCCGCCCGATAGCCAGGTTCGAACTGGACCGGACGGCCAAAACCTCGCCCGGCTTCAGGCCGGTGATCTGATGGGCCGGCGCGCGGTTGTCCGAGCTTACCGATCCAGCGGTCGGTAAGCAGGGCTTTGTAGGGCGGTCAGTCGATAATAGTGGCGTCTACACGAACTGCTTGGTGATCTTGACCAGTTCCTTGACCGACTTGACCGAGTGATCGAACATCGCCTTCTCCTCGACGTTCAGTTCGATTTCGACGATCTTCTCGACCCCGCCCGCGCCCAGGATCACCGGAACGCCGACATAGATGCCGCTGACGCCATATTGCCCGCTCAGATAGGCGGCGCAGGGCAACAGGCGCTTCTTGTCCTTCAGGTAGGCGTCGGCCATGGCGATGGCCGAGGAAGCCGGGGCGTAGAACGCCGAGCCGGTCTTCAACAGCGCCACGATTTCGCCGCCGCCGTTGCGGGTGCGTTTGACGATCGCATCCAGTCGTTCCTGGGTCGTCCACCCCAACTTGACCAAGTCGGGCAACGGGATGCCGGCGACCGTCGAATAGCGCACCAGCGGCACCATCGTGTCGCCGTGGCCGCCCAGCACGAAGGCGGTGACGTCCTCGACCGAAACCTTGAACTCGTCGGCCAGGAAATGGCGGAATCGTGCGCTGTCCAGCACGCCGGCCATGCCGACCACCTTTTCCGCCGGCAGGCCCGAGACCTGCTGCAGCACCCCGACCATGGCGTCGAGCGGGTTGGTGATGACGATGACGAAGGCGTCTGGGCAGCGCTGTTTGATGTTCTCGCCGACCGCGACCATGACCTTGGTGTTGACGCTGATCAGGTCGTCGCGGCTCATGCCCGGCTTGCGCGGCACGCCAGCGGTGACGATCACCACGTCCGCGCCTTCGATGACGGCGTAATCGCTGCCGCCGGTATAAACGCCGTCGAAGCCCTCGACCGGCGCGGCCTGGGCGATGTCGAGCGCCTTGCCTTGGGGAACGCCGTCGGCGATATCGAACAGGGCGATGTCGCCCAACTCTTTCATGCCGGCCAGCAGAGCGAGTGTGCCGCCAATTTGGCCGGCGCCAACCAGCGCAATTTTTTTGCGTGACATACGGATATTCTCCTCAATGAAATCACGATCAAGCTGGATCGAGCGGATCGGGCGGCCCTTCCGGGGGGATTGACCGGAGGTTTCTCGTGGGCGCGGCCCGACCCAAAGCAAAAAAACCGGTCAGGCGGTCTCGTGCGCCAGTTCCCACTGAGCGGGCGAGCGCCACAACCGGGAGCGCAGCAGCTCGCGCTCGAAGATGAATTCCTTGGGCAGACGGTCGAAGAACAAATCGAATTGTTCCTCGTGGGCGTGCGCCTCGGACGTGCCGGCCGTGCGACCCACCGTCATCAGGTCGTAGAAGATTTCCTTGGGGTAATCCAGGCCCCACCATTCGAGATCCTCGTGGCGCGGCATCCAGCCGACCGGGCTTTCGACGCCGTAGCCGCGGCCATGAACCCGGTCGACGATCCACTTCAGGACGCGCATGTTTTCGCCGAAACCGGGCCAGAGGAATTTGCCGTTGTCGTCCTTGCGGAACCAGTTGACGCGGAAGATGCGGGGCGGATTGGGCACCCGGCGGCCGACGTTTAGCCAGTGGCTGAAATAATCGGCCATGTTGTAGCCGCAGAACGGCAGCATCGCCATCGGGTCGCGGCGCATCGCCGCCTGGCCGATCGCGGCGGCCGTCCCTTCCGAGCCCATGGTGGCGGCCAAGTACACGCCGTGGCTCCAGTTGAAGGCCTGGAACACCAGCGGCATGTCCTTGCTCATCCGCCCGCCGAACACGAACGCGCTGATCGGTACGCCGGCCGGATTTTCCCATTCCGGATCGATGCTCGGGCACTGGCTGGCCGGGGCGGTGAAGCGGGCGTTGGGGTGCGCCGCCTGCCGGCCGCAGCCGGGCGTCCAGTCTTCGCCCTTCCAGTCGATCGCGTGCGCCGGCGGTTCGCCGTCCATGCCCTCCCACCAGACGTCGCCGTCATCGGTCAGCGCGGCGTTGGTGACGATGCAGTTCTTGGTGATGGTCAGCATCGCGTTGGGGTTGGAACTCATGTTGGTGCCGGGCGCCACGCCGAAGAAACCCGATTCCGGATTGATGGCGCGCAAGCTCCCGTCCGGACCTTTCTTGATCCAGGCGATGTCGTCGCCCACGGTGGTGACCTTCCAGCCCTCGAAGCCCTTGGGCGGGACCAGCATCGCCAGGTTGGTCTTGCCGCAGGCGCTGGGGAAGGCGGCGGCGAGGTAGGTCTTTTCGCCCTGCGGCGTTTCGATGCCCATGATCAGCATGTGCTCGGCGAGCCAGCCTTCATCGCGCGCCATCACCGAGGCGATGCGCAGCGCCAGACACTTTTTGCCGAGCAGGGCGTTGCCGCCGTAGCCGGAACCGTAGGACCAGATCTCGTAGGTTTCCGGGTAATGGACGATGTACTTGCGCTTGATATCGGCCTCGCACGGCCACGGCACGTCTTTCTGGCCCGGCGCCAGCGGCGCGCCCACCGAGTGGACGCACGGGATGAAGAAACCGTCTTCGCCCAGCACGTCCAGCACCGCGCGGCCCATCCGGGTCATGATCCCCATGTTGACCACGACATAGGGGCTGTCGGTGATTTCGATGCCGATCTTGGCGATCGGCGAACCCAGCGGACCCATGCTGAACGGGATGACATACATCGTGCGGCCGCGCATGCAGCCGTCGAACAGGCCGTTCAGGGTGGCGCGCATCTCCGCCGGCGGCGCCCAGTTGTTGGTCGGGCCGGCGTCCTCCTTGTTGATCGAGCAGATGAAGGTGCGGTCCTCAACCCGACCGACGTCGGAAGGGTGCGACCTCGCGAGATAGGAGTTGGGCCGTTTTTCCGGATTGAGGCGGATGAAGGTTCCCCCCTCGACCATCAGCTTGCACAGCCGGTCGTATTCGGCTTGCGAGCCATCGCACCAGACGACCTGCTCCGGCTGGCACAGCGCTGCGATTTCGCCTACCCAGGCGAGCAGTTTTGGATGCTTGGTCGGCGCGTCCGCGGTGACAGGGTGTTTGCTCATGGGTTTCTTCCTCTCGATGGTGGTCGGGTTGCCAAACGCGTCGTCACTTCCTCGCTAGCTCTCATCAAGCCACCGGGGTCACTTCGACACTTTGGGAAACTTTATAGTTAGGTTAATTACAATATGATACCTTACTTAAATGAAGCTTACAGTAAGCAAGCTTATTATTCAACCCGAAATCAGGTTCCCGGAAACTTTTTTCGCTGGTATTTGGCTTATGCTAACCCCATCGCCGTTAGGACATCGTCACTGAGGCCACATCCATGATTATCCGTGATTCCTACCGAGGCCCCGGCTTCCTCCTGACCGACGCCGCTCACTTGCTGCGCAAGTTGATCGATCGCCGATTGCAGCCGCTGGGCTTGTCCCGCGCCCAATGGTCGATTCTGGCGATCTTGTCCAACCACGAAGGTCTGAGCCAATCGCAAATATCGGATGAACTTGAGATCGAGAAATCCACCACGGGTCGGCTGATCGATCAGGTTGAAAGGAGTGGATGGATCGAGCGGCGTCCGATCCCTGGCGACCGGCGCCTGTGGGGTATTCATCTGACCGATCAGGCGAGGCAACTGATCACCGAGGTCGAGAGCGTCGTTTTGAATACCCGCGCGGAAATGCTGCGCGGCCTGTCCGTCGAACAACAACAAACCCTGTCCGAGATGTTGCAAATGGTGAAAGTGAATCTGTCTGTCGCACTCGAATTCGACCAAACGCAGCTTCACGTTCAGGAATTCGGAGATACGGCAACTTGAGTCGGGAAATCTGGAATGGGGGCGTCAAGATGCGTTGACGTCCTCGACGCCCCCGGTTTGACTGATCGAGTCTGGCTCGGGGCTCACTCCCCGATGATCTTCCGCACCACGTCGGTCATGGAGATGACGCCGGTGGGTTGGCCGTTTTCGGTGACCACCAGCCGGTGCATCCGCCGGCCGGTCATCAGGCTGACCGCCTCGCTCAGCAGGATACCCGCATCGCAGGTGGCGCAGCCCGGAGTCATGATGTCCTTGGCCAGCATCGCCCGCGCCTGCTCCGGGGTCCGACCCTGCCGCGCCAGCACCATGTCGGTCTGCGACACCACGCCCACCGCCTGGCCGCCGTCCATGACCACCACGGCGTGGATTTCGTTATCCACCATGATCTTGGCGACCTGCCCGACGGTGTCGGTGGGGGCGCAGGCGATGATGCCGCGATGCATCAGATCCTTGACCTTGGTGCCATCGTCGGCGATGGTGATGGCCTCGGCCTCGGCGATGCTGGGCAGCGGCGCGGACAGCGGATAGGGACGCGGAGTGGTGTGGACATCGCCCTTGGGCAGGGTCGGATGAACGATGGCGACCGGCGCCTTGCTGCTGGCGCCGAGGCCAAACTCTCTGGCGCCCACCAGCACCGCCATGTTGCCGTGCGGGTGCTTGTTCTCGTACATCAACTGGTGCACATGGGGAATGTCGGTGTAAGGGAAGGCCCGCGACAGGCAGGGATCGAGCAGGCCGCTCACCGCCAGTTCGTTCATCTGGTTGGATTGCTCGGTATTGGCGAAGTGGGAGCCTTGCAGCCGCTTTTGCCGCATCCACAGGTAGCGCAGGTCGACGGTGGCGTTATAGCCGGTGGTGCCGGCGCAGACCACCACCATGCCGCCGGTCTCGCAGACGAAGATCGAGGTGGGGATGGTGGTTTCGCCGGGATGCTCGAACACGATGTTGGGGGCGCGCTTCTCGCCCAGCACCTCCCAGATCTTCGCGCCGAAGGCCCGCACGCCTTTCAGCCACTTGGCGTAGCCGGCGTTGTCCTTCCAGTGCGGCAACATGCCCCAGTGGTCGAACTCGTTGCGGTTGATGCAGCCCTTGGCGCCCAGCTTCAGGCAGTAGTCGAACTTGTCCTCGCCGGAGACCATGGCGATGGGGGTGGCGCCGGCGGCCTTGGCGATCTGGATGGCCATCGAGCCGAGGCCGCCCGCGCCGCCCCAGACCAGCACCACGTCGTCTTTCTTGACCGCGTTGACGCCCCAGCCGTGCAGCATGCGCCAGGCGGTGGCGGCGACCAGGGTGTAGGCCGAGGCTTCTTCCCAGGTCATGTGCTTGGGCTTGGGCATGCACTGCTGGGCCTGCACCTTGGTGAACTGGGCGAAGCTGCCCCAGTTGGTCTCGTAGCCCCAGATGCGATAGGTGGGGGAGTACATGGGGTCGCCGCCGCTCTTGACCCAGTCGCAGTCGCGGCTGTAGCGGCCGCAGTGCATCACCACCTCGTCGCCGACCTTCAGGTTGGTGACATCCTTGCCGACCTTGTAGACGATGCCGGAGGCGTCGCTGCCGCCGATGTGAAAGGGCTCCGGTTCGCCTTGTTCTCCCCGGGCAAAGGCCTTGTTGCGGGCGCCGATGACGTTGACCGGAATGCCCAGCCCGGCCCAGACGTTGTTGTAGTTGATGCCCGCCGCCATGACGTAGACCAGCACTTCGTCGTCGGCGATGGGCGGCACGTCCACCACTTCCTGCTGGAACGCCTGCATCGGCGTGCCGAAGCGCTCCGGGCGGATCAGCCAGGCGTGCATCTTGGGGGGCACTACGCCCAGCGGCGGCTGTTCGGCGAGGTTGTACAGTTCTTTGGCCATTTTCTCGTTCTCTCGGTTGTGTGTGGGTTTTCAGGTTGAATTCATAGCCATCGCCCCCATCGCGCGGTGCGATGGGCGAAACCTGCGCTGCGAAGTTGGATTTAGACGGACCTCAATGCGGCGCGTAGCGCGACCGCACGCCGGCTATCGCCAGGGCGATGACGTCATCCAGTTCCGCGCCGTCCTTGATGGAAGTCTGAAGGTCTTGCAGGCGACCATCCGCCAGACCGTAAATCCAGCCGTGCAGCATCAAGGGTTGTCCCCGCCGCCAGGCGTCGCCCACCAGGGTGGTGCGGGCGACGTTGCGCGCCTGTTCGATGACGTTCAGCTCGCACAGGGCCCGCCAGCGCGCCTCGTTGTCCGGCAGGGCGGCGAGCAGCTCCGCATGCCGGTCGCGCACGTCCTGGATGTGGCGCAACCAGTTGTCGATCAGTCCGAAGGATGCCCCTTCCAGGGCCGCCTTGACGCCGCCGCAGCCGTAGTGACCGCACACGATGATGTGCTGGACCTTGAGCACCTCGATGGCGTATTGCATCACCGACAGGCAATTGAGGTCGGTGTGCACCACCACGTTGGCCACGTTGCGATGGACGAACACCTCGCCCGGCTTCAGGCCGGTGATCTGATTGGCGGGCACGCGGCTGTCCGAGCAGCCGATCCACAGATAGGCGGGAGTTTGGATCGCCGCCAGTCCGGCAAAAAACTGGGGATCGGCGGCTTTCATCTCCTCGGCCCAGCGGGCGTTGGCGGCGAACAGTTCCGGCAAGTATTTCATCGAGTTCCTCCAGTGGATGTTCAGTGCAGGGACAGGGTGACGGAATCGGCGGCTCGCCGGGTAATGAACCCTGGCGACCGTCGCGCTGCCGCTCCAGCCGACGCGCCACCGAACGGCCGGCCCGGTCGGCGGCCCGGTCGATGGCGACGTACAGATCGGCTTCGGTGTCGTCGATCACCACGCTCGGGGCGCCGGGAAAGGTGATCTGGATTCGGCAGCGCTTGTCCTCGCCCCCGCGCGGGCCGTTCTCGTCCGGACAGGCGGACCGAGACCTGGCGCAAGCGGTCATCGGCCCAGCCGAGCGCGAAGCGCAGACGCCGTTCGACGTGTTCGCGCAGGCTGTCGGTCAGCGCAAAACCCCGAGCCTGAATGTGGATGTTCATGAAGCTACTCCTGATCGGGTGAGAAACAACATGAAGTTTAGGGGTGAAATACATATCCAACAATCCGAATAATATTGAAGTATTATTCGATTTATTCGATGTATTGCCGAACATCCCATCGCAGGCAAGCCCGCCTGCTCCTGCCTTTAAGTCATTGATTAGAATTTAGCCTTCACAAGCAAACCAACTGACTGAGAAAGAACATGACCACCTACCGCCACCGGGAAGAAACCCTCAACACGCAACTGGCGATCCTTCGGCCCTCGGGCGAGGTCGGGCTTGTGCCCCAATCGCTACCGGACCATACTAATTTCACTTACATTAACTTCATCGTCGAACGGGGCATGCTGGGGGTGGGACGAGCGCCGGCGACCTGAATCGCCAGCGCTTCCAATTCGATCTCTCCACTGCCCGGCGCGCGATGCGGGTATTCCACTCACAACCCTCGATACGTTCATGGACATCGACCTGATTCTTTCCAACTTTCTCAACCCGCCCATCCTGTTCTTCTTCCTGGGAATGCTGGCGGTCTTCCTGCGCTCCGATCTGGAAATACCACAGCCCATCGCCAAATTTCTATCGCTGTATCTGTTGCTGGCCATCGGCTTCAAGGGGGGCGTGGGACTGTACCAAAGCGGCATCGATCACACCGTGGTCGTCACCATCGCCCTGGCCATGCTGATGGCCTCGGTCGTACCCCTGTACAGCTTCTTCATTCTGCGATGGCGGCTGAGCGTGGCGGATGCGGCGGCCATCGCCGCAACCTATGGTTCGATCAGCGCGGTCACCTTCATCACCGCCACCTCGCTGCTGGTCAAGCTGGACATTCCCTACGGCGGCCACATGGTAGCGGCCATGGCGCTGATGGAATCGCCGGCCATCATCATCGGGGTGCTGTTTTATCGGATGTTTCCGATCAGTGACGAGGGGGAAGGGAAAAGCGAATTTTCCTGGTCAGAGCTGTTGCGCGATGCATTCTTCAACGGCTCGGTATTGCTATTGATGGGTAGCTTGTTGATCGGCGCGCTGACGGGGGAATCCGGCAATCAGGCGCTGCAACCGTTTACGGGCGATCTGTTCAAGGGCCTGCTCGCCTTCTTTCTGCTCGACATGGGTCTGGTGGCGGCGCGGCGGTTGCGGGATCTGCAGAAAGCCGGGATTTTCCTGGTGTCCTTTGCCATTCTGATTCCGCTGCTCAACGCCGTGCTGGCCCTGGGGCTGGCGTACTGGGTGGGACTCCCGAAAGGCGATGCCCTGTTGTTCGTCGTGCTGTGCGCCAGCGCTTCCTACATCGCGGTGCCGGCAGCGGTGCGGCTGGCCATTCCGGAAGCCAATCCCAGCCTGTACATACCGATGTCACTGGCGATCACCTTCCCGTTCAACATCATTGTCGGTCTGCCGCTGTATTTGCAGGCCATCAATTACCTGTGGAGATAAACCATGCGCCCGGTCAAACGCATCGAGATCGTCATCGACTCGCTGGAATTGCGCAAGCTGTTGAAGAGCCTGGAGCAGGTGGGTGTCTCCGGCTACACGGTGATTCAGGACGCCGCCGGCATGGGCGATCGGGGGGCGCGCGCCGGCGATCAACTGTCCGACGTGCTCAAGAACAGCTACGTGATCATCGCCTGCCCGGAAGAGCAGTTGCAGCCGCTGATCGACGCCATCCGGCCGCTGCTGAAGCGTTTCGGTGGAATCTGCCTGGTGTCGGACGCGCAGTGGATCGTTCACTAGGCGCCGGTTTTCGATTGCAGGTCGCTAGTGTGACACGAGATCGCATAGGTCAAGTGTCTGGATTGGGAAGGAACCGATGCCAGACTGAGTCAGCGCCCAAGACCCATCTCTGTACGGGCAGGGCGTAGCCGGTAACCTGACCTACCTCACGTCGACGCTGGTGGCATTCTGGCTGGCGGTGTTCGACAAGGAGCGACGGGTGGACAAGCGCCGGATTCGGGAAATGAAGCACGCCGCCGGCATTCGCTATTTCGATTTCACCCCAGTGCTGATCGTGGCGCTGGCCTCGGTGATCGGCGCCCGTTATCTCGCCATCGGTACCGGTGACACCGATCTGTACGTGTTCGCCGGGATGCTGGCGGCGGCGGTCATCAGCATCCGGGTGTTCCTGTTTCGGGGCGCGGTGAAGGCGAATTAGCAAACCGGCGGGCGCTCTGTACTGAACGAACAGCGCGCGCCCCGCGCCCGACCCACTAAATCTTGTCCCTGACGCCCCGGAGTCCTGGCCCATGTTCGACACCCTCCACCAACGCTGGCATCAGTTCGCCGCAGTCCCGCCCGGCCAGCGCTTCCAGGCGCACTTCGCGCGCCGGCAACAGACCCGGCCGCGCGGGCTGCACCAGAAAATCCTCGCCATCGGCGGCGGCGTCCTCGTCATGGGGGCCGGCAGCAATTCTCATTTTGACGATGACCGGCTAAAGTAGCCCCCTCTCCCTGATCGGAAGTTCCACCATGAGCGTACCCTTTGGCCCCGTGGCGTTGACGTTAGAGGAGATCACGAGGGAACTCCGCAGCACCTTTGGCCAGTTTACCGACCCCCGTCGAGGGAAGAATACCCGCTACACCCTGGTCGACGCCGGGTTGAGCGCTTTCTCGGTGTTCTTCATGCAAAGCCCGTCCTTTCTCAACTATCAACGGTGCTTGGAGCAGGTGCAAGGGCGCAGTAATGCCCAGACCCTGTTTGGCATGCATCAGATTCCGACCGACAATCAGATTCGCATCCTGCTCGACCCGACCGATCCGATGCGGTTGCGGTCCTTATTTTTCTATTTGTTCAATGGATTAAATGAGGCCGGCATCATCGATGCGTACCGTTGTGTGAATCAGACGATCCTGATCGCCTTCGATGGCACGGAGTATTTTTCGTCGTCGGCGATTCATTGCCCGCATTGTTCGACCCGGACCCACGCGAATGGCCAGGTGACCTATTTCCATACCGTCCTGACCCCGGTGGTGGTGAAACCGGGGGAGGACAAAGTGATCCCGCTGCCCCCGGAGTTCGTGCGTCCCCACGATGGCGCGGCGAAACAAGATTGCGAAATCCATGCCGCGAAGCGCTGGCTGGCGGCGTGTGGCGGCCAGTATGGCCCCTTGGGGGCGACGATCCTGGGCGATGATCTGTACAGCCATGAACCGTTCTGCCGCGCCGTCTTGGATGCAAACCTGAACTTCATCTTGGTCTGCAAGCCCACCTCGCATGCCATCACCTACGAATGGGTCGAGTTTCTCGAACGCAGTGGTGCCGTCCGCACGGTGGTCCGGACCCGCTGGACCGGTCGCCGGCGCGAAACCGATACCTATCGCTATGCGCAAACCGTCCCGTTACGCGACCACGATGACGCGCTCATGGTGAACTGGTGTGAACTCACCACCACCGATGAAGACGGTCACATCCTGTATCAAAACGCCTTTGTCACCCCTTTCGCGATCGACGACCAAAACGTGGTCGAGATCGTCGCCGCCGGGCGCAGTCGGTGGAAAATCGAGAATGAAAACAACAATACGCTGAAAACCAAAGGCTACCATTTTGAGCATAACTACGGTCATGGCCAGCAGCATCTGTCCGCGGTGTTAGCCAGCTTGATCATCTTGGCCCTGCTCGTCCATACGGTGTTGGAGTGGATGGATGACCAATATCAACTCCTGCGCCAGAAAGTCCCCTCCCGGCAGCAGTTGTTTGATGATCTGCGTACCTTAACCCGTTACTTGTGCTTTGACAGTTGGGACGACTTAATGGCCTTTATGCTCGACAGCTTCAAGCCCGGTCGGGTGGTGCCGGTTCGACTCCCACAGGCTGGAGAGACGTTCATCCCCCAGATCGACCCCGCTCCTGCGTAGCCCAAAATGGGCGAAATTGCCAAAATGAGAATTGCTGGGGGGCCGGGCTGTTTTTCCTGCTGGCGCCCGGCCCGGGCATCCTCATTTTCCTGGTCGGCGCCCTGCTGGTCGCCGAGGAGTCGCGGACGGTCGCGCGGCTGATGGACGGGACCGACCTGCGCCTGCGGCGGCTGGCCGCCTGGGCATCAGCCCGCTGGCGGCAACGGTCGGGGCGGACCCCGTGACCCTGGGCACCCACGTCACCTTTGCCTCCGTCCTGTACTTGGGCGGCGGGACCCTGTTCGGCTACAAACCCGACTGGATTGGCTGGCTGCTGGCGGCGGTCGCGTCGCTGGGGCCGGATGTGGATTTGCCCACCTCGAAAATTGGGCGGCTGTTCTTCTGGCTGTCGGTGCCGCTGGAGCGGCGCTTCGGCCATCGCACGATCTTTAAAGGCTGTCTAAAAGCTAACATATTGATTCCCTTCGGGATACATACCCCGCAGCTTGCTGCGTACTACCTTCTGTTAATACCCCGCAGCTTGCTGCGGGGTCGTTTATTTAATATAGATTTAGATATCGCTTCCAGCCGGTTTTTGGGTTGATCCAGCCGAACAAAGACTGCTACATAGAAAATTTTTCACAAAAATCAATGATGAGTTTTTCGACAGTCTCTACCGAACCATACTAACCTCGCTTACCTTTTTGCTTACCGGAAGTCGCCATGTCCAATGTCACCGTCACCTTGTCCACCAAAGGCCAGGTCGTCATTCCCAAGGACATCCGCGATGCGCTGCACTGGGAAGCCGGCACCGAACTGACTGTCACCGCCACAAACAACGGCGTCATGTTGAAAACCAAGCCCAAGAAAATCGGTAAACGTCTTGAGGACTTGCGCGGGATGCTGAAGCATGATGGACCACCCATTCCCATCGAGGAATTGTGCAAGCCAGTGGATTATCGCGCCGACTGGGAAGAGTCCGAGAAACGCAGTCGATGATCGCGTTCGATACCAACCTGTTGGTGAGTTTGCTCGTGGACGACACACCCGAGCAAGCCGATGTAGCGGAGGCGCTGTTAGCCGCCAACACGGTGTTCATCTCGCGCACTGTCCTACTGGAATCGGAATGGGTGTTGCGTGCTGGCTACCGCAAGACGCGGGAGCAAATCAGCCGGTTTTTCGCGGAACTGCTGGAAACCGACAACACCGTGATCGAGAACCACGACGCCGTGACACAGGCCCTCGACTGGTACCGCCTCGGCGCCGATTTCGCCGACGCCCTGCATCTCGCGGCCTGTGGCAGGGCGATCATGCACACCTTCGATCAGAGCTTCTGCAAGGTCGCGCGGGAACAGGACCTTACCCCGGAAATCCGGGTGTTGCGGACATGACCGCCTCGATCTTTTCGATGTAATGCCCAGCCTCAACTTCAAGCACCTGCGCTATTTCTGGGCGGTCGCCAAGTCGGGCAGCGTCGCCGGCGCCAGCAAGCACCTGCACCTGACGCCACAATCGATCAGCGGCCAACTGGGTGAGCTGGAGGCCAGCCTCGGCGTCGAGCTGTTTCGCCGGGTCGGGCGCGGGCTGGAGCTGACCGAGACGGGGCGGCGCATCTTCAGCTACGCCGACGAAATCTTCGCGCTCGGCGACGAGCTGCTGGAGGTCGCCCTCGACCAGACGGCGCGGAAGAGCGTGCCGTTTCGGGTCGGCATCGCCGATTCGGTGCCGAAATCGATCGCCTACCGGGTGGTCGAGCCGGCGTTGCGCCTCGCCGAACCGGTGCGGCTCTTTTGCCGTGAGGGCCGGCTGGCGCCGCTGCTGGCGGAGATGGCGGTCCATCGTCTCGATCTGGTGATCGCCGACCGGCCCATGCCCACCCACCTCAACGTCCGGGGTTACAGCCACTTTCTCGGCGAGAGCGATTTAACGGTTTTCGCCGCGCCGGAACTGGCGCGATCTCTGACGGGAGCCTTTCCCGCGCTGCTGGACCGGGCGCCGTTTCTGCTGCCGGGGGAAGATGTCGCCCTGCGCCCCGGCCTGATCCGCTGGTTTGAGGCGCACCACCTGTACCCGCGCATCGTCGGCGAATTCGAGGACAGCGCCTTGCTCAAGGCCTTCGGCCAGGCCGGCGCCGGGCTGTTCGTGGCGCCCACGGCGATTGCCGACTACGTTTGTCGGCAATACACTGTCCAGGCGGTCGGGCGCATCGACTCGGTGACCGAGCAGCTCTACGCTATCACGACCGAGCGCCGGCTGCTGCATCCCGCCATCGTCGCGATCGTCCAGGTCACGCAGCGCGAGTTTTTCGGGAAACCGGAGCCAGCCAAGACCCATCATCGTGGTGGCTAGCGCACGGCCGGTTTGCCAGGCGGCTGGAGTGGAGGGTATTGCATGGGTGAATCGCCGAATAATCCATTGCCGGATCTGAGCGGTCTGTCCGCCGCCGAAATGGGTGCGCTGACGCTGGGCAGTCTCGATCATCTGCACGAAGCCATCAGCATCATTGACAAGGATTTGCGCTTGCGGGTCTGGAACCGGCGTTTCGTCGAGTTGCTGGATTTTCCGCCAGAACTGATCCGGGCCGGCTTGCCGTTCGCGGAACTGATGCGTTACAACGCCCGGCGCGGTGAATACGGCCCCGGTGATCCAGAGACGCAGGTCGCGGAACGGGTCAGGCTGGCCGAGCGCTTCGAAAGCCATTGCTTCGAACGGACCCGACCAAGCGGCACGGTGCTGGAGATTCGCGGCGAGCCGATTGCCGGTGGCGGTTTCATCACCGTCTACGAGGATATCACCACCCGCAAACGCGCCGAGGCGGAACTGCGGGAGAGCTACGAACAGTTGGAAGCCCGGGTTCGCGAGCGCACCGCCGAGCTGCTGGCGCTTAATGCGCAATTAGCCCAGGAAATCGAAGAACGCGAGCGTATCGACGCAGCCCTGCGCGAGAGCGAAAGCCGCGTCCGGCTGATCACCGACACCGTTCCGGTTTTGATCGGCTATCTTGACGCCGACCAGCGTTATCAGTTCGTCAACCAGAAATATGCTGAATGGTTTGGCGTACCGGCCGAAACCTTTCTGGGCCGCGCCTTCGGCGAGATGCTGGAGCCGGCGCTGGCGCGGCGGTTGCGAAGCCATGTGGATGTGGCGCTGAGCGGCGAGAGCACTCAAGTCGAGTTCGAGTTGATGACGCCGGTCGAACGGATGTACGCGCGCGCCTCTTTCATCCCGCACGTTCCGCGCCCCCTGGAGGCGGGGGCGGCGCGGGTGGTCGGTTGCTTCGTGCTCACCGAGGATCTGACCGAATACCGGCAGGCGCAAATGGCGCTGAATCAGGCCCAGAAGCTTAAGGCGATCGGCCAGCTCACCGGCGGCGTCGCTCACGATTTCAACAATCTGCTGACCATCATCCTGGGCAACCTGGCCATGCTGGAAGAGGGACTGCGGGACAATCCGGAATTGCATAGGTCGGCCCACACGGCGATGAACGCCGCCCGGCGCGGAGCCGATCTGACCCGCCGGCTGCTGGCTTTTTCCCGCCAGCAGGCCCTGCAACCCCGCCTGCTGTCGCCCTGCCAGCAGTTGCAGGAAATCGCTGAGTTGTTGAGGCGTACTCTTGGGGCGAGCATCGAACTGGAAACCGTGGCTGATAATGCGGTCTGGAACATCCGGGTGGACCCGGGCCAACTGACCAACGCCGTGCTCAATCTGGCGATCAACGCCCGCGACGCCATGCCTGGCGGCGGCCGGCTGCGCATCGAGGCGAGCAACGTCACGCTCGATGCCGCCTATACTGCCCGCTACCCCGATGTCGTGCCTGGCGATTACGTGCGGCTGGTGGTGAGCGATACCGGCTGCGGAATGGGGCCGGAGGTGCTGGAACGGGCCTTCGATCCGTTCTTCACCACCAAGGAACTCGGCACCGGCACCGGCCTGGGGTTGAGCATGGTCTACGGCTTCGTCAAGCAATCCGGCGGCCACGTCCGCATCCGCAGTCAGGTCGGGGCCGGGACCACGGTGGAACTGTATCTGCCGCGCCATACCCCCAAGGGCAGGGAAACCGTCGCGGCCGCCGAGGCGGCGCCGGACGAAAGCCGCCTGCGCGGGCGGGAGAGGGTATTGCTGGTGGAGGATGATCCCGACATCCGCGACTTTGTGGCCCGGTCCCTGACCGGGCTCGGCTACGACGTGCGCGAGGCCACTAATGGGCGAGAGGCGCTGGCGCTGCTGGCCGTGAACGGGCCGCTGGATCTGCTGTTGAGCGACATGACCATGCCGGGTGGCATCGACGGCCACGACCTGGTGCTGGAAGCCCGCCGCCAGCGGCCGGGGCTTCGAGTGCTGCTGATGTCCGGCTTTACCAACATGGCCGGTCAGTTGCCGGCGGATTGCGCCCTGCTGGAAAAGCCGTTCCATAAGCTGGATCTGGCGCGGGCGGTGCGGCTGACCCTGGATCGGCCCATCGTTCTTTCCGGGGGCGGGCCGGCGGAATAGGGAGTATGGACGAGGCAATGGAGCCGGCCAGCGACCGCGACCGGTACTGGATGCGCCGGGCATTGGAACTGGCGCGACGCGCGGATGATGCTGGCGAGGTGCCGGTCGGGGCGGTGCTGGTGCGGGGCGACGAGGTGATCGGCGAGGGCTGGAACCGATCGATCAGCACCTGCGATCCGACCGCTCATGCCGAGGTGCTGGCGTTGCGGGCAGCGGCGGCTCGAATCAATAATTATCGCCTGATCGACAGTACGCTGTACGTGACCCTGGAGCCGTGTCCCATGTGCGCCGGCGCCATCGTTCACGCCCGGGTGGCCCGGGTGGTGTTCGGCGCCACCGATCCGCGCACCGGCGCGGCGGGCACGGTTTTCAATCTGCTGCAATCCGCGATGCTCAATCACCGGGCCGAGGTGACGGGCGGAGTCCTGGCCGAGGAATGCGGAGCTTTGTTGCGGGACTTTTTTCGCGCTCGCAGGGTTACGCCCGCTGTCGGCGCGGAATCCGCGCTCAACGCTGATTGAAACCGCTGTCGTTGTAACTTGGTGGCTGTTGCCTCCAGGGTTGTTGCACTTCCGGAGCGCGACTGCGGAACTGCTCCTGATAGTCCCGTTCGGCCTGTTGGCGCTGAATTTCCTCCAGCAACGCCTGCTGCTGCTCCTCCTGTTCCCGCTGTTTGGTCAGCCGAACTTCCCGGCGCAGGTTCAGCAGGTTCTCGTCCTTGGGTGCCGCGCGCAGCCCACGGTTAATGTAGGCCAGGCCTTCGTCCGTCCTGCCTTGTTGCAGGCTTTGTCGCGCGATGTCCCGATAGTACGTGGCGATACGCTGAATGCCGTCGAGAGCGGCGGGATTGTTGGGTTCCAGTTCGAGCACGTGCTGATAAGTGCGCAGGGCGTTGCCGCTGGTGGGGGCGGTGAATCGACGACTGTCCATTTGTTGCTGGGCATCGGCAAGCAGCTGCTCGATTTCCGACCCTGGCGTCGGAGGTGTGGTGGTGTCCTCGGCGGAAGCTTCGGCCAGCGGCGCGGAAGGATCGGTCTGACCGACCGCCGGCGTGGCCTGCTGTTCCGGCGTGGCTGGACCGCCGGGAGCTTCCGTTGAAGGAACCGGCGGTGGGTTCGTGGCAGGGATATCGCCGGTTGGGACGGGCGGCTGGCCTTGAACGGCGGCCATGGTAGGCGCGAAAGTTGGCGGCGGGGTAGCTTGGGGTTTTGCTGCCATAACAGGGGGCGCCAACGCCGCGGACAGCGGTCTGGGTGATGCAGTGTCACCAGCGTTTTTGAGCAATTGTGGCAAGTCATGCAGAAGCGGGATTTGCCAGAGAAAGTACAGGCCTGTCGCACAGGCGACTGTTACAGCCCCGAGGTAGAGCGCGAAGTGTTTAAGCCACTTGAGAAAACGGGACCCGACGGACTCTGGATCCGAATAGGGATCCCGCTCGAAGGGGTTTTCCGGTGGTGGATTGTAGGGGGTGGTGCGAAGTGCCTGTTTCATTGCAGCGGTGCGACGGGTCGGCGATTTTTCGGCTTAAAAATTCTTAAGATAACAAACGGAGGGGCTTCCAAGGGGATTGGCAAAACCTTACGATAAAGTAAAATATAAAACTATTTTGCGTTCGCTCCAAGTAATTCTTCCCGGAGAGGTACCGAAGCGGTCATAACGGCGCCGACTCGAAATCGGATGGGGGCTTAGCCGCCCCACGTGGGTTCGAATCCCACCCTCTCCGCCAAATCAGTACGTTAGCTTGCCTGCTCCGATTTTTCAGCTACGTGGCTTTTCCGCCGCGTAGCTGGATCGTAACCACATTCGCGGCGGCGCTATGCAAATGCTCTCCCGCCAGGTGAGCGTAGCGCAACACCATCTCGTAGGATGACCAGCCGCCCAACTCCATCAGCGTCTGCAAGCTCGTCCCGGCCTGCACGTGCCAACTGGCCCAGGTATGGCGCAAGTCATGCCAGCGAAAGTCGGCGATCCCAGCTTTCTTGCAGGCGCGTTGCCAGGTGAGGATGTCCGGGCGCTTGATGGGGCGCCCGGCGTAGGTGAACACAAACTCCGGATGCTGGCCCCAGCGGCGTCGGAGCACTTCAGCCGCGTTGTCGTTGAGCGGCACGGCTAAATCCTTTGGCTCAATATGGATTCCAGTCAGTTCGGTGCGTTATGCGACCAGCAACGTTAAGAGGGGGCTGAGCAGGCCTTTACCCCGGATGCGAACGTTATGCACGAACTGAAAGAAGCCCAAGTACAGCGGCAGTTTCTCCTGCGAGAGGCCGCGATGCGGTCGCAACCAGGAACGGAGTAAGGACCAAAAGCCCTCCATGGTGTTGACATGAATTTCATGGAAGCCATCCCCATCCTCGTCACGGGCGTATTCACCCCGGCTATGACACACCGTATGATGATCAAAGCCCCAGTCCTTCAACGGGTTATAGATGGCCTATTCATCGGTATGGACGCGCGTTCCCGGCGCGACGAACGTCTGGATGAGGGGGCGAATCGTGGCCTGCTGGACGTTCTCGACCATCCGGATGACCACCGCGCCACCCCGTTGAATCATGCCGAAAATCGGTGGCTTTTCGGTCGCCAAGGTTCCCCGACCCCGCGCCCCCTTCAACCGGCGCCGCCGACCCCGCCGGCCAGCGCGTCGCACCGCTTCCGGCTGTCCTTTGTGGCCGGCGATGACGTAAACCTCGTCGCATTCCACGTCCCCCGACAGGACCGGTTCGGGTTGGCGTATCACGACCCCGTCCCGCAGCGGCTCGGTCATCCGCTGCGTATCGCTGGGGTCCAACCCCAATTCCTGGGCGATCTGGGCGTTCGAGAGGTTCAACCCCATGAAATACAGACACAAAATCCACACCGAGAGCGGTTGATGATGCCCCGCGAATACCGTCCCCGTCAGATCGTCAAAGTAGCGCTCGCATCCCTGACAGCGATATTTCTGCCGCGCCGGTTGCGTCGTATCCCGCCCTTGCTTCGTCACGGCGGCCGCGCTGCAGTGGGGACAACGGACCCCGTCGGGCCACCGCAGCTGGCGAATCACCTCATAGCATTTGTGGTCGTCCAGCAGGTTTTGAAGGGGGATCATCATCGGGGACCTTCGGTCAAAGGGGTTCGGTACCCGTTCAGTGTACCCGCCAACCTCCGCCGGCGCGATCCGTCCTCAACAGTCTGGAATCCATATTGAGCCAATCCTTTTTGCTCTTGTTCTGGTCGGCGTGAATCCAGGCCAGCCGCCGCCCCAAGTCGATCTGATTCCACGTCAGCCCGGTCACGTTGGCCAGCCGCAATCCGGTCGATAGGGAGAACTCCGTCATATCCGCGACATGTTCGGGAAGTTCGGCCAGCAACCTCGAGGCTTCTTCCTGAGTGACCCAGCGGACCCGGCGCTGGGGTTCCTCCCGCAGCCGCAAGGTGGGAATGGCATCGAGCCAGCCCCATTCGCGCTGCGCTTTGCGGAGGATGGCGCGGATCGTGGCGAGATAGCGGTTGATGCTGGCCGGTTTAAGGTCGTGCCGCTGCCCCATGATGCGGTCGATTTGATCGCGGGTGATCGTATCCAGTGGCCGACCTTCCAAATGCGGATAGAGCCATGTCAAGCGTTGTCGGTCACCATGGTGGTCGCGCTTGTGGGCGGTTTCTTCCAGATACCGCAAGACGGCTTCCTCCCAGGTATGGCGCGGTTTGTCGCCGAGCTTCAATTCGCGCCAGAGTTCGGTTTCCCGGCGTTTCTCGTATTCGCGGGCTTGCCGCTTGTTGGCAGTCCGAGTGCTTTCCTGCACTGGCGCATGGCCGGGGACAACGAGTTTGATCCACCAGTAGGGCGAATCATGGCGTTTGTAGAGTGACATATTCCCTCCAAAGAGGGCGCGGGCTGTCCTGGGTGTACCGGCACTACAGCGACGATGCCCGGCTGCTGACGCTGGAGGCGGAAGCGAAAGCGGCCCGGCGCGGGCTGTGGGCCGAGGCGAATCCGATGCCGCCGTGGGACTGGCGCCATAGCGGGAAGGCCGGGAAAACGCCAGCGACGTGGTCGGAACCCGAAGTTTTTGCGGGGCGCTGTGGGGCGAAACGCACCTGCCGGGAAATGACCTCGTGCGTGGAAGCGCGGTTCTATCTCACGCAATGTGGATTGAGCCGGCTGGATGGGGATGGCGTGCCGTCTGAGGCGCTCTGTGTCGGTGAAGCGGGGAAGTCGCGGGCGGCGGCGCAACGCTCCGGTTCAACTGCGGCGCGAAGCGCAGTCAGTTGATGCTGTTGTTAGGCGCCCATCCACACCGGGCCAGGTTGTTCTCGCACTCGAGCGCTCTCGGCCTCACTCTACGCGCCATTAAGAACGTCATCCACGGACCTCGCCACGACGTACCGCGCGGGCGACTCGCATACCTCGAGCGCCTTGAAGTGGGCCTTGCCACATTCGATCTTCTTGCTTTCCTTGTCCCGCAAGTCGTCGGTGAAAAGACTGCTCTTCGTTTCGACCACAAGGTACAGTCGCTCGGCTCCGTCTCTCTCCACCAGCACCGCCCAGTCGGGGTTGTACGGGCCGAGGGGCGTCGGGACTTTGAACCAGCCCGGGAGCTTGGCGTACACCTTGATCGCCTCGTTCTTCTCCAGGTCGTCGGCAAAGGTCCGCTCGGTGTCGGACTGGTAGATCACCTGTTCGTGGACGCTCTTGTTGGCGTCGATCATCGACTTGAGATAACCGGATAGTTCCTCGGTCTCGAAGAGCTGTTGGGCGTAGTACGCCTCGTCGCCGATGCGCTGGTACTTGATGCCGTCCACAAGCGCCATGCGCTTGGCGCGGTTGATGATCTCGGCGGCGAGTTCGATGAACTGCTGCGGGTTGCGCTTGAAGTCATCGAGCCGACCACATTCCACGAGGATGCGGTGGATGCTGCGGCGCGTGAGCTGGGTCTTGTCCTGCAGGTCGGTCAGGATGTCGGGCAATTCGATGTCGCCTTCGTCGAGCGTCACGGGGGTGGAGGCGGCCGTCTCCTTGGCGTCGACGCCGGAGCGGCCAATAGCCAGGTCAGCCTTGCGCCATTGCAAACGGGTCTTGGCGATGGGCGGCGCATCCGCCATGGCTTTGACGCAGGTCACCAGCAGGGCCTTGTTGTCGAACTGCACGCGGTAGGTGGTCTTGTGCTTGATGCGGTCCCACAGCGCCTTGAAGTCCGCGCCTTGCAGCACGGCCTGGCGGGTCTTCACCTGCTTCCGCTCGTCGGCGTTCTTGATCTCCAAGCGGCCGGCGAGTTTGCGAAGGATCTCCTGCACCTGCGGCAGTTGGGCGGCGAACTGCTCCGGCAGGGTCAAGGTGCCGTCCTTGAGCGCCTTGCGCAGCGCGTCCTGCACCTTGCCTTGGGCATTCACGAGGCCGGCGGCTTTTAGATGCTCCCACAGCACCTTCGACTGGTCGAAGCCGAGGGGCGCTGGTTGGCCATCGGCTCCGGTGGCGGTGACTCCGGCGAATTGGTGAGCCTCGACGATGCCGAAGCGGATGCCGGTTTCGTCCTCGATCTCCTGCTGGAGTTTCTCGGCGAACTGTTCGTAGCTCTCGGTCGCGATCACGGTCAGCGTGTTGATCTCGAAGCCGCGCAAGCGCTCGCCGTGCTGGTTCACGCACAGGCGCAAGCCGCGCCCGATGGTCTGGCGGCGCTGTTGCTCGGAAGCGATCTCGCGCAATGCACAGATTTGAAAAACGTTCGGATTGTCCCAGCCTTCGCGTAGCGCGGAATGCGAGAAGATGAACTTCAGCGGCGTGTCGAAGCTCAGCAGCTTCTCCTTGTCCCGCATGATCAGGCTGTAAGTATCGTCGTCGGCCTGGGTGGTGCCTCTGGTGTCCTTGAACACCTCCACGGTCTTGCCGCCGACCTTCTTCTTGTCGATGGAGAAATAGCCGTCATGCACGTCCTCGGCGGCGCTAGCCAGGTCCACTTCCTTGAAGAGACTCTGGTAATCCGGATGCCGGGCGAGGCGGCGGTATTCCTCCTCGAAGAGGCGGGCGTAGTCGCCCTTCACCGCATTGCCGTCGGCGTCGTACTGCCGGTACTTCTCCACGGCGTCGATGAAGAACAGGCTGAGCACTTTGATGCCCTGCGGGCGTAGCCGCTTCTCCTTGTTCAGGTGCTCCTTGATGGTCCGATTGATCATTTGACGCTGCACCGCCAGCGGGTCTACGTCGCTGTAGGCTTCGCCGGGGCGGAGGTATTGTTCGCCGCCGGGATAGCGTAGTTCCAGAAATTCGTCGCCCTTTGCCACGCGGATTTCACCCACGCGGCAATCGTGATAAACCGCCCGTCCGGTGGTCATTCCCAGATTGTCGCCGTCTTGTACGAGGACTTCCTTGCGCGTCACACCCGTCGCAGCCTGCGTATCGAGTTCCACCTTCGCGGTAATGACGCCGCGCTTGTTGCTCACGGACAATAACTTTACATACGGCTTGTTGTGCCCGCCTTCCACCGAGGCCGCGGCCACTTCGATCTGCTTCACCAGCTTGCGCTCGTAGGCATCCACCGCGTCGAGCTTGAAGACCATGTGATGCGCGTGTTTTGGCGTCGCGGAATAGCGCAGATTGCACAGCGGGTTCATCCGCTCCATGGCCTTCTTGCCCTTGCCGTCCAGCCCGCCTTCCACGCTCTGCGGCTCGTCCACGATAAGGATGGGGCGCGTCGCCCGGATCAGATCGATAGGCTTCTCCCCGCCCGTCTTCTCGCTGGGGCGATACATCACGTTCTTGGATTTTGCGCGGCGGGCGGCTTCGTCCGCTTCCTCCGTCTGCGCCTGCTGTTCGTCGCCGAACTTGTTGATGGCGCCGACCGTCATCACCATGATCTGAATCTGCGGGCTGGTGGCGAAGTTGCGCACCTGGCCGAGCTTCGCCGAGTCGTAGATGAAGGGGTCGAAGGGCGCGCCCGCGTAGAGCCCCTTGAGGTGTTCCGCCGCGGTCTCGATGGTGTGGTAAACGCCTTCCTTGATCGCCACCGATGGCACCACGATGACGAACTTGGTGAAGCCGTAGCGTTTGTTGAGCTCGAAGATGGTGCGCAGATAGACGTAGGTCTTGCCGGTGCCGGTCTCCATCTCCACAGTGAAATCGCCGGACGCGAGCGAAGCCGAAGGCGCGAGGCCGTGGCGGAGCTGGATGGCGTGCAGGTTGGCCAGCAGCTCATCGTCGAGCAGGGTTAGCCGATTGCCAATACCGAGATCGCTCTCGAACAGCGATATTTGCCCGCTGGCGACGTCTCGTGTGACGGTGAATTCCGTCCGACAGGTTTCCTGCCCATGGAATAGATCGCAGACCGCTTCGATGGCCTGGAGCTGGTAGTCGAGGTTGGGTTCAAAATGCAGCTTCATATCAGATCAGACCGCGCATAAGTAAACTTATAAATCAGTAATTTATGGCCGAATTTTGGCTATGGTCTTTGCTAATGAGCGGCTACGCATCGGGTTTAGCAATGAGTGGTGTCTCGCCCAACTCCCAGACGGGTGCCCCTCTCGAACCCACATTATGGATGTGCCCTTTTCGCCGCAAGGATTGAATCAGATTGCGCACCTTGTGCCGCTTCTGGGCAGCTTCCAGCACTTCAGGAAGCTTCGATAGCAGCAGATCGTCCAGCTCTGTCCGGCTGGCCTGGTTATATTTTTGGAGATACTCAACCACCAGGCGGCAGTAGTAGCCGTCATCCAGTCCCCGGTTGCGGATATAGCGCGCCTTCTGCTCTGTCCAATCCGCCACTTTGGCCGAGATGAAGTATTTGGGCGCGCGGCCCTCGATCAGCTTGTCGGCCTTGAGCTTGCGGGCTTGATCTTTAGTGATCGGGACCTTCTTCTGCACCCGGTCCATCAGGATGACCTGCCGGAGATCAAGATCGGAACGGCGCATCAGGGCCTGCGTGTATTTGGCATCCAGAATCTTGCCGGCGATGGACACCTCGACGCGAGGCATTGCCCCCGCGCCGGGATCAATCACGTAATCCGGCAACGGGAAAAATCGGTCGCGCTGAGTCTGAAACATCCGGCGGATGCCGCTGCCCACCTGGTCGATCATGCGCAGGCGTATCATCCCGTCGATCAACCACTGGTTGCGGTAATGCTCCGGCGGAGACTGATGTTCCAGCATCCATTCCACGCTCGGGGGGATGAACTCCCCCAGATTCGAGAAGAGAACCCGGTCCGGATGCTCGACCACGTTGATCTTGCCGCCCAGCCGGTAGTCCTGATGCGCCACCGCGTTATGCAATGCCTCGCGAATCACCCAGGGATCGTATTGCTGGATCGCGGTCGGAAAGAGCGTTCCGTCGGGCATTTGCTCGATCATCACATTACGAATCCGGGCGAAAAGCCGGTCCGACGAGAGAAGAAAAGGCGGCCCAAAGTGCTGGGAACTCACCGTCCTGCCTCCCGTGTCTCGCAGAACCCAGCTCATCTTCACATCCGCCGGGGAAAGCCGGTGCGCCGACTCGTCGTTGCCCAGCAGCAACAGGGTCGAGCGCGTGATTCGACCCCCTTTGGTCAGACGAGCCTTGTTCAGCAAGGTCGGCACGTCCCAGGCCTGAGCGTCGCGGCGCAACGCTTCATGACGCGCCGCGTCCGGCTCGCTCTTGATCAGGTATTCCGTGAAACGCAGCCGGGCCTGGTCCAGCGCCTCCGCATCCAAGTCGGCCACGGATGCTTCGACCACGACTTCCCCCGACCAATCGTCCACCTGCCCGAGCTTGCCCCAAAGGCGAGCCTCCTTGTCCGGATGTTCCGAGAGCTTGGTCTTGTGGCTGCCGATCCGGATGTAGCGGATGTTCTCGAAGGCGATGGGCGCGGTGCGGGGTGGGTGGATTTCCAGCAAGATCACCTTGCCCGACGGATGATCGCATTCGTGGAAGGCGAAGTCCGCCTTGGGCGAGGTCTTTTGCTGGAGCCACATGACCAGCGCCTGATTGCCTTCCCCTTTCTTCGTGAACGGATCGAACGTCGTGCCTTTCACCGCATGGGTCCCATCCTCCACTCCCCACACCATCCAGCCCCGGTCGTGTCCCTCTAAGGCGGCGGAGTTAGCCAGCGCGGAGAGATACTGGCCGATCTCCGACGGCTCCTGGACGCTGCCCTTAAATTCGACAGTTCCTGCCTCGCGCGGCAACCCGCGCAAGCGTTCCAAGGTCTCGAGTAAGCTGGCTTGGTCCATGATTACAGGCTGCGGACAGATTCGAGGCCGTGCTGGTGGAGGATGGCGGTGAGGTTGGTCTTGGCCACGTCATCGGCGAAGGCGCTGTCGCGGAAGACGACGGTGTTTTCTCCGGCGGGCTTCAGTGCCTTATGCCAGGCCACGAGGCCGAGGGCCAGCGGCTCCACGTCGGCCTGTGGGATGGCGCGCGAGAGGCAGACGAGCAGCGAGCCGCCGCCGATTGAGTGGACTTCATGCGACTGCTTCGCGCCTCCGGCCACCTGCTTCGTTTCGATGGGCACGCAGAGGTCGAGGCCGAGCTTGAGGAGCAGCTCGAAGAGGATGTCCTGCTCCGTGCGGTCGGTTTTGAGGTGCTCGATGGAGGCTTCGAGGGTCTCGGCGAGGTTCTCGCGGTCCGGCTCCCACGCCCGGATGTTGCTGCTGGCGAGCTTGAAGACGCGGAAGCCGAGGTCACCCGCGAACAGCGGGTTCTCCTCCCGAATCTTCTTCCCGGCCCGTCGCAGGCGTTCTTTGGTCAGTTCGGCGATGGTGCGGGGCTTGCCTACTTGGTCACAGAATTCGGCCGCCGTTTTTTGATCTTCATTCGCGATGTCGAGAGGCTCTGGCAACTGCACAGATATGACTTTGCGGTGCCCTTCATCTTGTGCATTAAGAGCCCATACACCATGAGCCGTGGTGCCACTGCCTGCAAAGAAGTCCAAAACCAGTGCAGCTTTGTCGTCCCGTGTTGCCGCTAGAGCAAGTTTTGAGATCAATTTCGATGGCTTCGGAAAACTCAACAAATTCTGCGCATTGAAGAGTTCGTGAAGTTCGTCAAATCCATCCTCGTTGGTGCCCCAGCCATCCTCAAATAGGTTGTCCGCCAACTTGAATTTGAACCCAGTCTCACCAGACGCACCCTCCATGGGCAATACATCCTTGAGCTTCTTGACTCGCGGCTCGGTGACTATCCTTCGGAAATATAGATCTTGTGTCACATAAAGTTCGCCGGCCGCAGCATACTGATCGAGCAATGTTTGCGAGTAAATCCAGTTGCTCTCTACATCAACATCCTCGACGAGGACCCCGTTTGAAATAATCATGTCGGAATGGAGAATCATTTCCATGTTACCCGAGCTGATTCGCGAGCCTTTGCCTAAGCGGTGGTTATCTTGTCTGAACTTGCTATCAATACCCTTTCGAATGGTTCGGCGACCGCGGGAGTTTGTGGTCTTGATAACTGGATACGTTTCCGTCTGTCTCGCAATCTCGCCAATTAGCCCACCAAAGGTGGATTTGTCTTTGGCGTAAGCGACAACATATTCTTTGATGTTAGTGATATCACCAGACAGAAAGGCGCCCTTCTTCTTCTTCTCCCAAACTAGATTCGCGATAAAGCATTCTTCCCCGAAAACGTCGCTTAACAAATCGACGAGATGGTGAACTTCGCCGTCGTCAATAGAAGCCAGCAACACCCCATCCGCGCGGAGAAGATTCCGCGCCAGCTTGAGCCGGGGATACATCATGTTAAGCCAGTCGGTGTGGAAGCGGCCGGAGGCTTCGGTATTGGAGGAGAGTTTCTTGCCGCCCTCGCCGGTCTGTCCGGTGAGTTCGAGGTAGTTTTTGATGTTGTCCTGGAAGTTATCGGGATAGACGAAGTCCTTGCCGGTGTTGTAGGGGGGGTCGATATAGATGAGCTTCACCTTCCCGGCATAGGACTTCTGGAGGAGCTTGAGGACTTCGAGGTTGTCGCCCTCGATCATAAGATTCTGCGTGGTGTCCCAATCCACCGAATCCTCCGGGCAAGGCCGCAGCGTGCCGGCACTCGGCGTGAGGGCAAGCTGGCGGGCACGGCGTTTGCCATGCCAGTTTAGGCCGTATTTCTCCTCGGCATCAGTGACGGTCTGGTCGCCCACGAGTTGTTTGAGCACGTCCAGATTCACGGCCACGCCGTTCGGCCCCTCGCTGACGAGTTCGGGGAAGAGCGCCCGGAGCCGGCCGAGGTTCTCGGCCGCGAGGTCGGGGGATTTGGTTTCGGGGTCTCGGGCGCTCAGCTTCTTCATCGTGTCCTCGTTCTTCACAGGTTGGCGCGAGCGGCAGTCTGGGCCGCCTCCACGCGCTTGAGTTCCAGGTTCACTTCCACTCGCCGCGCCATCTGCTTCTCCTTCGCGGCGGCGGCGCGCAAGCGGGTGATCTCCGCATCGAGCCGCGCACATTCTTGCAGCGCGTCGCGCCGGGCGGCAGCGTGTTCGGCGTTAGCGGCGACCGCAAAGGCGCCGGTCACGCGAGCAGCGTGCAGAGCCAGTAGCGTGTCGATCCAGCCCTGATACAACGCATGGAGCGTTGTGCGCGGTTGCCTGCCCAGCGCCAGCGCGTCACGAAAGGCGAGCCAGCGTTCGCCATCGCGCTCCCCGTCCCACGCGGCTGAGACTAGGTCGCCGTCCAGCACCGTCTTGGCCGCCTCGCCCTGCGACCAGCGTTTGTGGGCGGCGGAAATTCCAGGCCGTTCGCCCTGCGCCGTCAACAGCAGCACCGGATAGGGCACGGCCCGGTGCACCAGCTCCACCAGTCGCGTCGCCTTGGCCGCGGCCCGCAGAGTGAGGCGCAGCACGGCGATCTCCAGATATTCCCGCACGTCGTCGCGATACTCGGGCACGCCAATAGTCGTAGGCTTGAGTGCAGCCAGCCAGAGCAGCTCCTCGATGCCGTCGTTGACGATGCGCTTGTCAGCGGCAGTGGGCGCGCCGTTCTCAAGCAGCAGCTTCTTGGGCACGCGCTGATCCACGCGGCTGCTGGCGGGCAGGTCGAGGGCGGAAAGGAGTGCGTCGCCGTTCACACAGCCGCCTCTGGCAGCACCGCGAGCCAGGCCACCACCTCAAAGTCGTTGATGCCCGCGAACTCGCCCTTCATGGCGTGAGTGCCGCCAAGGCTGAACAGGCTCGCCACGGCGCGCTCTTCGTTCTTGCCGACCACCGAGGCCACGGCGGCGGCAAGCAGGCGCTGCGCAGCGCGCATGTCCTCGCCCTGCTTGGTGGCCTTGTCGAAGCGGATGCAGGCACCGGCATCCGGCAGGTCGCGGCCGAGGCAGAGGCGCTTGAGCCGGTCGAGGATCTGCTTGGCCTGCGTGTAGGGGAGCAGCACCGTGCCGTCGTCGCCCACATGCACAAGATGCTGGGCACCGAGCGGATAGCCGGTCTCGGCGCTGCGCTTGGCGGCGTCGCCCTCGGCGCGCAGGCAGAAAATGATGCCCGAAGCGATCTCCGTCTCGGTGGAGGTCGTGACCGCGCAAGTGCCAAGCGGCAGGCTCTCCAGCACGCCCGGATGCGCCTTGACGTATTGCGCCAGATCGATGCGGAAGTCGGTGAGTGTCAGATCGGCGATGGAGACGCCGGTGGAAAGGTCTTCCAGATCGATCACTGCGTCCTGGAGCTTCAACAGTTGCTTGCGGCGGTACTCCAGATCGTTCATCTGGTTGCCGGAGTCCTGCTCAATCAGGTTCTCTTCGCCCGTCGCGGAGATATCGAGCAGCACCATGCGGCCACTGACTCGTTGTTCCAGTTTGATGTACTCCTCCAACTCCATGTTGGGCCAGAAATTGACGAGCTGGATGCGTTCGTTGGGCGAGCCGATGCGGTCAATGCGGCCGAACCGTTGGATGATGCGCACCGGGTTCCAGTGGATGTCGTAGTTGATCAGCCAGTCGCAGTCCTGGAGGTTCTGACCTTCCGAGATGCAGTCCGTGGCGATGAGCAGATCGAGCTCTCCCTCGCCGGCGAGTTCCTCGGGCCGCTCCTTCGCCCGAGGCGCGAACGTGGTGAGAATCGAAGCCAGGTCCTTGCGTAGACCGGCAAGCGTGGTCTGGTTGCTGCCCGTGCCGGTAACTAGCGCCGTGTCGATGCCGAGGGTGGTCTTTGCCCACGGGGCGAGCTGGTCGTAGAGATAGCGGGCGGTGTCCGCGAAGGCGGTGAAGACGATCACCTTGCGGTTGCCCGGGTTGATCGGGTTACGGCACTTGTGTTCGATCAACTCACGCAGGGCCGTGAGTTTGGCGTCACGGGAGGCATCCACCTGGGTCGCCGCCGCATGAAGCGTCGCCAGGCGGTTGCGATCCTCAATCAGCTCCTGTTTCCAGCGGATGAGGTCCACGTCCTTCAGCAGCACCTTCACCTTGCGCCCGACGAGCAAACTCTCGAAGGTGGGATCGTCGAGGTCCACGTCCTCGATGTCGATCTCCTCCATCTCCTCTACGTGACTCTCGATGCGCGCCAGCGTGGCCTCCACGTCGCGCAATTGGCGCTGCACCGTGAGGGCGAATGATGGCACCGCGCTTTCCATGCGCTTGAGCACGTTGACGCGCAGCAGGTGGATAAGGCTCTCTTCGCGGTCGGCCTGCCGGAAGAAGCCCGTGCCGCCCTTGATCTCGGTGCTGTACTTCTTGTCATACGCCGCCTGCCTGTGCGGCAACACGTACCGGAGCGGGGCGTAGGAGGCGAGATTCAGACGGCGGATCTCGTTGTTGATCTCCCGGATGGAGCGAAACTCGCCGGCGCGGTCCACGTCGGCCTTGATATTGATCGGCTTGAGCCGGTCCGGGAAGCGGCCAGTCTCGGCGGTGCCGTAGTACTTTTCGATATGCTTGCGCGAGCGCGCAATGGTGAGCATATCGAGCAGCGTGAAGTAGTCGAAGCCGAGCATCTCGATCAGGCGCGCGGGCGTCCGGTCGGCGTCATCGAGATCGAGCCAGCGGTTGAACTGCTTTTGCGCAAGGCGCGTGGTGCTGTCGATGCTGCCGATGCCGTGATCGAGCAGCGCCGTGTCGTCGCCCTCGGTGACGAAGGCGATCTGGTTGCGCAGATCGGCCAAACGGTTGTTGACCGGCGTTGCCGAGAGCATCAGCACACGCGTCTTGACGCCTTCCCGGATGATCTTGCGCATCAATCGGTCGTAGCGCGTCTCGCTGCCGACGCGCGGGGTCTTTTTGTTGCGAAAGTTGTGCGACTCGTCGATGACGACGAGGTCGTAGTTACCCCAGTTGACGTGCGCGAGGTCGATGTCGCCGGATAGCCCGCCGTCGCGCGAGAGGTCGGTGTGGTTCAGCACGTCGTAGTTGAAGCGGTCCGACGCCAGGACATTGCGGCGGTCGTTGGCCTTGTAGAGCGTCCAGTTATCGCGCAGGCGCTTGGGCACCAGCACCAGCACCCGGTCGTTGCGCAGCTCGTGGTACTTGATGATGGCGAGCGCCTCGAAGGTCTTACCGAGACCGACGCTGTCGGCGATGATGCAGCCGCCGAACCGCTCCAGCTTGTCGATCGCGCCGACCACCCCATCGCGCTGAAACTTGTAGAGCTTCTTCCAGACCACGGTGTTGCGGATGCCGGTGGCCGACTTAATGATGCGGTCCTCGTCGAGGTCGTCGCCACGGTCGCGGAAGAGGTGATGCAGGATGAGGGTGTAGACGAGGAATGGGTCACGATGGGCCGCGAGTGATTGCAGGTCCCCCATTAGGGCGGCCCTGGCGCCGGGGTCGGCCGCGAGACTGGACCACTGGGCGTCGAACCACTGACTCAGCAAGTGGGCTTCTTCGGGCGTCTCGGACGCTTGGATCAGGTTCAAGGGATTGCCGGGCGTCAGCCCAAGCCCCTCGGTGCTGAACGCCAGCGAGCCGAGCAGCACTTGCAGGGGGCGTGCCGCGCCATCGCGCAAGACGAACGCGCCCTGCGGAACCGCGCCGACGGCCCGCCGTACCTCGGCCTTGTTTTCGAGCCAACGTGCGAGCCGCCGCGCCAGCCAGCGGGTTTGCAAGCGGTTGCGCGCGGCGCGGTCGGCCGCCGAGCCCAGGATGGCGAGGTCGGCCCCGGCCGGGGGCAGAACAAGGCGGCAGCGCTCCAGCGCGGCCAGTCCGTGCCGTAGCTCGGCGAACGCAGAGAGCGAAACGGTCGACGTGACCACGTCGCACTGGCGGCCTGCGGTGAGCTGCGGGCGCAGCAGGTCGATAACGCGGTCGGTGCCGGTGTTGCGGATGAGCTTCATGCCGTTGCCGACCGAGGATTGTTGGACAGAGTGGGGCGCTCCAGCACGCGGCGGGGTGTGGTTGAAGGCCATCGTGGCGCCGTGTGCAGATGGTTCCAGGATGGATTGGCACCGCGTTCCTTTCACAGGCTGTGCGTGGGTCGCTTTCAGGCTCACGCACGGGTACGCCTAACGTGGAGCTAACCGGCGCTGTGCGGCCTTATCGCGCAGCTCCGCTTGAGCGTAGTGTTAGGACTCACGGACTTCGAAGAGCCACATCTTCGCCAAGATTATCGTCATGAACTTTGAAGGACTCAAGCATATCCGCCTTGACACCAAGAACCTTAGCAACGGCAGCTTTCTATCATGCAGATCCCATCGGAGCGGGGCTATACATTCCATCTGGGATGATAGGCGGCCGCTCCCACCGATGATCGCCGCGATCCCGTCGCGCCCGAGCATAACCTTCCGAAGAGTTGCGATTTTGATGTGACAGTATAGTTCACACTGGTCAGGCGTTGTAGGATTCTGGGCTATACTTCCCAGCACGCGGCCCCAGCGAATGCCCAGCGCGCGCTTGCGCAAACTGGAGTCCAAGCCTCGCGCATCGTTTCAGCGCCGCCCTCCCCGCCCGATTGACACCCGCCCCGCCTTGGCTTAGCGTTCCCCCTACTAACTTGCTTTAGGCGACTACCGCATCGTCAACCGCGGTGGTTCGCGTTCGTGCGCGTTTAGGGCGTGTGGGCGCGGATCGAATGCCTTGCCCCGTGGGCGTGGTTGATAGGGGGAACTAAGGCGCGGTTTTGCCGTGCGCGAATAACCCCAAGCCGACCTAAAGCGGTTAGTTGAGGCCACGCCGCCCTCAACCTGCGCGGCGTTGCACGGAAAACCGCCGCCATGTCCGAACGTCCCGCCGTCCATCCCGTCCTGCGCCTCGCCCCCATGCCGGAACAGCGTCGCCGCGTCAAGTGCGACCGCGACGTGAAGCTGCATCTGCCCGAAGCGCTCTATGAGGATCTGGCTCGGCAGGCCCGCGCCGACAGTCGCGCCGTGAGCGAGTACGTCCGGGTGGTGCTGGAACGGCATCTGTACGGTGCATTGGGCGCGGGGCGCGGCTAAACTGTCAGTAGTTCTGTTCCTCCTGGAGCCGCCGTCATGTCGCCAACGCTGTTTGAACCCGTGACGCTCAACGAACAAACCGCCACAATGCTCGGTCTGCCACCGGCGGCGCTGACCACCACGGCGCAACTGGTCGCCAACCGTCGGGAATGGCTGTGGTTCGACCCGGCCGCGCAAGTGGCGATCTGGCAGGGACCGGACGCCCAGCACGGTTTTCCCGCCGATTCGCTGGCGGAGGCGCTGGCGCGGGTTGAGCGGCGGGCGGTGGGGTAGGAGCGTAGCTGCAACGTAGCCGATTGCGTTATTCTGTCGTCCGCTCATGACCGGTTTTTCGTTGACAGCCCGCGCCTGAGCATTGATTGATAACCGGTTATTTCTGACTCGAAATCGGATGGGGGCTTAGCCGCCCCACGTGGGTTCGAATCCCACCCCCTCCGCCAATTCAGGCAGTTGCTTTCTTGTTTCGCAAGCCCTCCAGCTAGATACCTCCCATCACGTCGCCCAGTCGGGTGACGCCCCTGATTTCGATACCCTCCACCCGGCTGCCGCGCCGGGGCAGGTTGGCGCGCGGTACGATGGCCTGCCTGAAGCCGTGCTTGGCCGCTTCCCGCAGCCGTTCCTCCCCATTCGGCACCGGCCGGATTTCACCCGCCAGTCCGACTTCGCCAAATACCACCAGATCGGTTGGCAGGGGCCGGTCGCGGAAGCTCGAAAGGGCCGCCAGCAACACCGCCAAGTCCGCCGCCGTTTCGTTGATCCGCACCCCGCCCACCGCGTTGACGTAGACATCCTGATCGTACATCGCCACCCCGCCGTGCCGGTGCAGGACCGCCAGCAGCATCGCCAGCCGATTCTGCTCCAGTCCCAGCGTCACCCGGCGCGGATTGCCGCCGTGGCAATCATCCACCAGCGCCTGAATCTCCACCAGCAGCGGCCGGGTGCCCTCGCGGGTGACCATGATGACACTGCCGGCCACCGGCGTATCGTGGCGCGACAGGAAGATCGCCGAGGGGTTACTGACCTCCTTTAGCCCCCGCTCGGTCATGGCGAACACGCCCAGCTCGTTCACCGGGCCGTAGCGGTTTTTCACCGCCCGCAGCACCCGCAGTCGTCCGCTGGGATCGCCTTCAAAATACAGCACCGTGTCAACCATGTGCTCCAGCACCCGAGGTCCGGCAATGGCGCCTTCCTTGGTGACGTGTCCGACCAGGAACAGCGCCGTACCGCTGGCCTTGGCGAAGCGCACCAGTTGCGCCGCGCCCTCGCGCACCTGCGCCACCGAGCCCGGGGCTGACTGTAAGCGCTCGGTGAACACGGTCTGGATCGAGTCGATGACCATCACCTGCGGCTGTTCGACCTCGGCGGTGGCCAGAATCCGCTCGACGCAAATCTCCGGCAGCAAGCGCAAGCGGTCGCGGGAGAGTTGCAGGCGCTGGGCGCGCAAGCTGATCTGCTGCGGCGACTCCTCGCCGCTGACGTATAGGGTCCGGTTGCGTCCCGCCAGTTCCGCCAATACCTGCAACAGCAGGGTCGATTTACCGATACCAGGATCGCCGCCGATCAGTGTCACCGAACCGTTGACCAGTCCCCCGCCCAGTACCCGATCCAGCTCACCGTTGCCGCAGGACTGGCGGAGTTCGACCGTTGCATCCACCTCCGCCAGGGTGCGCACTTCGGCCCCGACCACCGTGCCGGCATACCCGGCGGGTTTTGTCCCGCCTTTCCCGGCCGACGGGGTCGCCAGCGTTTCCTGCAGGGTGTTCCAGGCGCCACAGTCGCCGCACTGGCCCGACCACTTGCTGGCCTGCGCTCCGCATTCGGTGCAGACGTAGATCGTGCGGCCCTTGCTCACATGCCCCTCCTCAACCCTCCCCCTGCCAAGGGGGAGGGAGTGGATCGATCACTTCGCGGTTGACCCGCGCAGTCACCCCACACAGCAAAGTGTAGGAAATGGTGCCCGCGGTTTGAGCGATGCGTTCCACAGGCAGGCCCTCGCCCCACAACACCACCGAATCGCCGATGCGCGCCTCGGGATGCTGGCGCAGATCGAGGGTGATCATGTCCATCGATACCCGCCCGATCAGGGTCCCCAGGCGGCCGTTGAGCAGTACCGGCGTCCCGGACGGAGCGTGGCGCGGGTAACCGTCGCCGTAACCGACCGCTGCCACCCCCACGTCCATATCCTCCGGACAAGTCCAGGTTCCGCCATAACCCACCGGTTCGCCTTTCCGCAATCGATTGATGGCGATCAATCGGGTTTGCAGGGTCATGACCGGTCGCAGATCTTCGTCGGCGGCCAGACCGTCCACGAACGGCGATGCGCCGTACAGCATGATGCCGGGCCGTACCCAGTCGAAATGCGTTGGCGGCCAGCCCAGAATCCCGGCGGAATTCGCGAGCGAGCGCTCGCCCGGCAGACCAGCGGTAGCGGCTTCGAAGGTTCGCAGTTGCCGGAGGGTGTAGGCGCAATCCCGCTCGTCGGCCCGCGCCAGATGGCTCATCAGGCCGATGTCCGGCCGTACCGCCGGACAGTCGCTCAGTCGCCGCCAAACTGCTGATACAGTTTCCGGTCCCAGACCCAGCCGGTGCATCCCGGTGTCGATTTTCAACCAGATTCGCAACGGCCGTTCCAGTCGGGTGGTTTCCAGTAACCGCACCTGCTCTGGATGATGGACGGCGATCTCCAGGCCGTGGCGAGCGCACAGCGGCAATTCCGCCGCCTCGAACACGCCTTCCAACAGCAGGATCGGTCGGTCGATGCCGGCCTCGCGCAAGGTCAGTGCTTCCTCGATGCAGGCCACCGCGAAGGTGTCGGCGTCCAGGGTCCGGGCAACCCGAACCAGACCGTGACCGTAGCCTTCGGCCTTAACGGCGGCCGCCACCCGCCGGTTTGGCGCCGCTGCCCTTGCCCGCCGGAGATTGTGAACCAGCGCCCCCAGATCGAGACGCACCTTGGTTGCTCGACTCATGACCGGATCCTGCCGAGTAGAATTCGGGGGCGTAACTCTCGAAACGGGTGTACTGCCCCAGAAAGGTGAGGCGGGTAATCCCGATCGGACCGTTGCGCTGCTTGCCGATGATGATTTCGGCGACGCCCTTGTCGGGGCTGTCGGGATTGTAGACTTCATCGCGATAGATGAAGCAGATCAGGTCCGCATCCTGTTCGATCGCGCCCGATTCGCGCAAGTCCGACATGATCGGCCGCTTGTCACCGCGCTGCTCCAGGGTGCGGTTGAGCTGCGACAAGGCCAGCACCGGTACCGATAATTCCTTGGCCAAGGATTTAAGCGAGCGGGAAATTTCTGATACCTCGGTCGCCCGGTTCTCGTTGGTACCTGGCACTTGCATCAACTGAAGATAATCCACCACGATCAGCCCCAGTTGCCCCTCCTGCCGTTGCAGGCGGCGCGCCCGCGCCCTGAGGTCGTTCGGGCTCAGATTGGAACTGTCGTCGATGAACAAGCGGGCCTCGGACAGCATGGTCACCGCCGACGTCAGCCGCGGCCAGTCCTCCTCCTCCAGCCGGCCGGTGCGCACCTTGTGCTGATCGATCCGCCCCAGCGAGGACATCAGGCGCATGATCAAACTCTCGCCGGGCATTTCCATGCTGAACACCGCCACCGGACACTTGACCTGAATCGCCGCGAACTCGGCGATGTTCATGGCGAACGCGGTCTTGCCCATCGAGGGTCGGCCGGCGATCACGATCAGGTCGCCGCGTTGCAGGCCAGCGGTCTTGTCGTCGAAATCCGGCCAGCCGGTGGGAATGCCGGTGATGGGGTTGTCGCGCTGGAACAGGATATCGATCCGCTCCACCGTGCTTGCCAGCAAATCCTTGATGCTGGTGAAGCCCTGGTGGGCGCGCATCCCGTGTTCGGCGATGGCGAACACCCGCTTCTCGGCGTCGTCCAGCAGTTGCTTGCTGTCGCGGCCCTTGGGATCGTAGGCGCTGTCGGCCATTTCGGTGGCGGTCCGGATCAGCTCGCGGCGAATCGCCCGCTCGCGGACGATGTCGCCGTAGGCGCGGACATTGGCGGCGCTGGGCGTGTCCCGCGCCAGGATTCCCAGATAGGCAAAGCCTCCCGCTTCCTCCAACTCGTTGTTGTCCTCCAGCCATTCAGCCAGGGTCAGCAGATCGAAGGGCTTGCCGTTCTCCGCCAGCCGGCGGATGGCGCGGAAAATCAAGCGGTGATCGCCGCGATAAAAATCGCTTTCGTCCAGCCGGTCGGCCACCTGATCCCAGGTGGAATTGTCCAGCATCAGGCCGCCCAACACCGCTTGTTCGGCCTCGAGCGAATGCGGCGGCACCCGCAGCGCTTCGGCGGCGGCATCCTTACGATTGGGAAACGGGGAAACGGGCTGCATGACGGAACTCTCGGAACGAAACCGGCGATCCGCCGTCCGCCGCGACTATTCGACGGCACGGCCTCGGAACTCCCGCGCGGGGGTAGAGCATATTGCCCGACGACGGTGGGCCATCGGGTGATACCCGGCCAGGGAATGGTTTTAAGTCTAGTCCAAACCCTGACGCGGGTGGTCGCCCGAATTTTAGGCTTCGGCGACGATATTGACCCGAATCTGAGTCTTGACCTCATTGTGCAGATGCAGATCCACGTCGTATTCGCCGATCTGGCGGATGGGGCCGGTGGGAAGCCGCACCTCATGCTTCTGCAGTTCGATGCCGGCGGCGGACACCGCGTTGGCGATATCGGCGGCGCCCACCGAGCCGAACAGCCTGCCTTCGCTGCCGGTTTTCACCGACAGGGTGACGATCAACTCGGCCAGTTGCGTGGCGCGGGCTTTGGCCTTGGCCAGCGTCTCGGCGGCGATCCGCTCCAGTTCGGCGCGACGGGCCTCGAAGCGGGCCAGGTTGGCGGGTGTGGCTTCGGTGGCCTTACCCTTGGGGAGCAGGTAGTTGCGGGCATAACCCGGCTTGACCTTGACCCGATCGCCCAGTGCGCCCAAATCGGCGACTTTTTCCAGAAGAATGATTTCCATTGGTAGACTCCAACGTTCGATTCGATGCGGATAATGGATATTCAGCGTTTGACCGGCCGTGGCCGGATACGGGTCCGGAAATCGGCCCACGCGTCGGCGACGCCCAGGGCCATGACCACCTGCGACAGCAGCGGTATCAACAGCAGGTAGAACAGCAACAGCCAGGCCGGCGAGAGCTGTAATTTGAACGTCACCGCGTGAACCAGAGCGATACCCTGCACGGTGTACAGCGTTCCCAGAACCAGCGCGACATTGGTCAGCGGCGTCCAGCCGGACAGGATCGCCGCGCCGAACAGTGCCAGCGTCAGCGCGGCCAGCGGCCGGCCCAGCCGCAGTTCGTAAAATTCAGGGCGAAAGCCACCGGGATTGAACAGCAGTGCCTGCCACCAGCGGCCCAGGAGCAGCCCCATCAGTACGAACAGCAGCGCGGCGCTGACCGCCTGACCCGGCAGAAACGGCGCCCAACTCTCGAGCAATGCCAGCAGTTGGTCCAGCGTGGCTTGGTCTGCTGCCTGCTCCGGCGTTACCAGTCCCGCCAATTCCTGTTGCAGCCTGCCGAGCATGTTGCCCCACCAGATCGCCGGGTCGCCCAGCGTCAAGTAGAAACCCGCCACGCCCAGCAGGCTCAACAGCGCCGCTGCCTGGAGCGTTCGGGACAAAGAGACCGTGGTTCGCAGCACCAGCGCCAGCAGCCACAGCGGTAGCCAGCAGGGTAGCAGTACCCGCAGTATCGGCCACGGCGTGCCCAGCACCAGCCAGGTCAATCCGGCGGCGCCCAGCCCGGCCAGGACCATGATGGCTATTCCCTCGACCGCGCCCTGGCGCAGGGTCACCAAGGCTACTACCGCCCCGGCGACGATCAGGAAAGGGGGGAACAGCCAGAACAGCACCGCCGCGGTCGCGGCGACCAGCGCCGCCGGCGACCGGCCCCGCATGACGAAGGCGGCGAGCGAACGCATGTCAAGTTGCCCTGACGCCTGGTTCGAGCTGTCCCACCCAGGGGCTCAATGCCGGTCGCAGTAGGGCAACAGCGCCAGAAACCGGGCACGCTTGATCGCGACCGACAATTGCCTCTGATAGCGGGCCTTGGTCCCGGTGATGCGACTCGGTACGATCTTGCCGGTCTCGGTGATGTAGTTCTTCAGGACGGCGATATCCTTATAATCGATTTCCTTGACGCCTTCAGCGGTGAAACGGCAAAACTTCTTACGACGGAAGAAACGCGACATGGGTCAATCCTCAGAATGGGTTGGATCATTCAGTATCGAAAATATCAATGTGGGCGGCGTGGAGCACTAGTCGGTATTCGCCCTCGCGGTAATTGGCGCGGCCGACGAAGCCTCGCACCCGCACTCGTGCTCCTGGTGGCAGGCGACGGATGGTCTGGACCAGCGATTCGCCACAGACCACGACTGGAATTCGGCACCGCACCTCGCGCGGAATGCCGGCTTCCACCTGCCCGGAATGGTGCTCCAGCAGGAAGCGGCTGATGGCTACGCCCGCCGGTGATGTGCGGGTCTCGCAGGCCCCGACCACTTGACCGGCGATGGTCAGGCAGTTATCGGCGGGCAACGTGGAGGGCATGACAACCCGTCGGAATCGGCTCAGCCGACTTCGTCGTCGGCCTCGGCTTCGATCTCGTCGTCGACCTCTTCGCGGTCGGCGCGTCCACCGCGGTCCCCGTGGTCGTCGCGGTCCCCGTGGCTTTCGCGTTCGTCGCGGGACTTGATCAGGGGCGAAGGCTCGGTTTCTGGACCGTCGCGTTGAATGACGAGATTGCGGATAACGGCGTCGTTGAAACGAAACGCGCTCTGCATTTCCTGCAATACCGCCTGGCTGCACTCGACGTTCATCAGCACGTAGTGCGCCTTGTGGATCTTATTGATGGGATAAGCCAGTTGTCGGCGGCCCCAGTCTTCCAGACGGTGGATTTGACCGCCGTCTTCCTGGATCATCGTGCGATAACGTTCGATCATCGCCGGGACCTGCTCGCTCTGGTCGGGGTGGACCAGAAAGACGATTTCATAATGTCGCATTAAGGCTCCTTACGGATGACAGACAGCCTCCCGCGGCGCGGTGAGGCAAGGAGTCGCGGCCCGGGCGGGCCGCAAGGGGCAGTCATTCTAGGAGGAAAGCCCCGGACGCGCAACGCCGGGCGATGCGGCGCCCGGACCGGCGGCGAACGGGGTAACTCGTGTTCGGTCTTGTCAATCACCGTTGACGGGTAGCGCCGTCGCCATGGCTCTGGTGTCCAGTGGAGGGCGCGCGAACCGTCGCCGCCGCTGGTGGGCGCTACCTGACAAGGGTGTGCTGCTTGCTCCTACCTTTGGCAATCGCCCGAAATCAATGATAATAGGCCGCCACACCGGCAATCTGCACATAAAAAATTATAACCAATTGATATGAAAGAACTCATTCTCGGCGGCGCCCGTTCAGGCAAAAGTGCTTTCGCCCAGCAGCGGGCGCTTGCCAGCGGCCTGAACGTGATCTATCTCGCCACCGCGCAGGCCGGCGACGCGGAGATGGCCGAGCGCATTGCCCGCCATCGCGCCGAACGTCCCGGCGGCTGGGGATTGGTCGAGGAACCGCTGGCGCTGGCCGATGCCCTGCAAGTCCGCGCCGCCCCGGACCGCTGCCTGCTGGTGGACTGCCTGACCCTGTGGCTCAGCAACCTGTTGGTTGCCGGGGATGAGCGGCTGGACGCCGAAACCCGCGGTCTGCTCGATACAATCCCAACCTTGCCCGGCCAAGTGCTACTGATCAGCAACGAAGTCGGGCAGGGTATCGTTCCCGCCAACCCGCTGGCCCGCCGGTTTCGCGACGAAGCTGGCCGATTGCATCAGGCGGTCGCCAGCCGCTGCGACCGGGTCACTTTCGTGGTTGCCGGTCTTTCTCTCACCCTCAAGGACTGTCCCGCATGAGCCATCACTGGTTTGACAACCCCGTCCCCCAGCCGGACAACGCCGTGCTGGCCGTCGCCCGCGAGCGCCAGTCGCAACTGACCAAACCGCCCGGTTCATTGGGTCGATTGGAGGATTTCGGCGTTACCCTGGCAGCCATGCAAGGTTCCCAGCAGCCGCGCATGGACCATGTCTGGATCACCGTATTCGCTGGCGATCACGGCGTAACCGCCGAAGGAGTTTCTGCTTTCCCGTCCGTGGTGACCGCTGAAATGGTGCGCAACTTCGCCCGTGGCGGTGCCGCGATCAGCGTGCTGGCGCGGGAATGGAACACCCGGCTCGAAGTAGTCAATGTCGGCACCGCGCAGCCGCTGGAAGACCTGCCGGGGGTGCTGGATGCCCGGGTCGGACCTGGTACCGCCAATTTCGTCCACGAGCCGGCCATGACAGTCGCTCAATTATACGACGCGCTGACCGCCGGCCACGACGCAGCCGAACGGGCCGTGATCGGCGGCGCGCACCTGTTCATCGGTGGCGAAATGGGTATTGGTAATACCACCAGTGCCACCGCCATCGCCTGTTCGCTGCTCGGCCTGCCCGCCGCGCGACTCGCCGGCCCCGGCACCGGGTTGGACGCCGCCGGCGTCGGCCGGAAGGCGCTGGTGATCGAACGGGCGCTGGCCCAGCACCGCAGCGACCAGCCGCTCACCGCGCTGCAACGGCTGGGCGGCTTCGAAATCGCCGCGCTGACGGGCGCCTACCTGCGCTGCGGTCAACTCGGCCTACCCGCGCTAGTGGATGGTTTTATCACCACCACCGCGGCGCTGGTGGCAGTGCGGCTGCGACCGGAATTGGCCGCCTGGCTGTTCTATGCGCACTGCTCCGCCGAACCCGGCCATCAGCGGCTGCTGGAAGCGTTGGACGCCAAGCCGTTGCTTGATCTGGGGATGCGGCTGGGCGAGGGCAGCGGCGCGGCTGTGGCGATGCCGATCCTGCGCGCCGCCGCCGCCCTGCACGCCCGGATGGCTACCTTCGCCGAAGCCGGAGTCTCGCGGGCATGAGCGACTTCACCACGGTGGACCTGCTGCGGCACGGCGAGCCGGAAGGCGGCCAGAAATTCCGGGGGGCGGTGGACGATCCCCTGAGCCAGCGCGGCTGGGAGCAGATGCGAGCGGTGGTGGGCGACTACCACGATTGGCATGCCATCGTCAGTTCGCCGCTGATCCGTTGCGCTGCTTTCGCCCACGAGCTGGCCGAACGACTGAATCGGCCGCTGGAGATCGTCCCTGAATTCATCGAACTGAGCTTCGGCGTCTGGGAAGGTCGCAGCGTCGCCGAGGTCCACGCCGCGGACCCACTGGCGCTGGACGGTTCTGGCGCGATCCGGTCGCCTATCCAATCCCCAACGGCGAACCCGTCGCGGATTTTGACCGACGAGTTGGCCAAGCCTGGGATGCCCTGCTGGAACGCTACTGGGGCCGGCACGTGCTGCTGATCACTCACGGCGGCACGATCCGCATGGTGTTGCGCCGGCTGTTGGATATGCCCGTGCGGCGAATCTGGCGAATTGAAGTACCGTTCGCGGCCATCAGCCGGATTCGCCTGCACCGCGATCCGGACTCCGAGCCTCACCTGGTGTTTCACAACGGCCGCCTGACATGATCCGTGCCTTCGTTCTGGCGCTGCAATTGCTCACCCGGTTGCCGATCCCCTCGCCTGGTTCGCCGCCGCGACCGCGGGAATTAGGGTTATCGGTACTGTTTTTTCCGGTAGTCGGACTCCTCATCGGTGCTCTGCTGGCAGGGCTTCACACGGTGCTCTGGCTCATCGATCCCGGCGTGCTGGCGGGGTTGATCCTGACCGTCTGGGTTCTGCTGACCGGTGGTTTGCATCTGGACGGACTGGCCGATACCGCCGATGCCTGGATCGGTGGCCAAGGTGACCGGGATCGGACCCTGGCGATTATGAAGGATCCGCGCAGCGGCCCGATCGCCATCGTCGCGATCGTGCTGGTGCTGCTCAACAAGTTCGCCGCCCTGCAAATGCTGCTGGCCGGGGATGCCCGTACCTTGCTGCTGCTGGCGCCGGCGCTGGGCCGCGCGTTCGTTGTGCTGCTGTTGATCACGACTCCTTACGTGCGGCCCGATGGGTTGGGCGCTCCCCATGCCCAGTATTTGCCGCGCCTGAGCTGCGGCCTGCTGGTGCTACTGGTCGCCGCTGGCACCGTGGTCCTGCTCGGTTGGCAGGGCGGCGCGCTGCTTGCCGCGCTCGGTATCGGATTCCTCGGGCTGCGCCATTGGTTGCTGACCCGGTTGGGCGGCACCACCGGCGATACTCTCGGCGCGGCCTGTGAACTGACGGAAACCGTCGCCCTCCTGGTCCCGGTGCTGCTGGCGGATTAAGCAAGTCACCGGAAGAAAACAGATTTTCCCGAGCTTGCAGGTACTGCTGGAATCCAGCGAATGACTCAACTTGCGCCTTCCTTGTACCGCTGGCTTGAAAATATTAGAATTTACTAATATACAGAATCGCCTATCCTCCAGGTCAAAGGGGAAATTCACTATGCCCATGCCGATACGCCTACTATTATGCTGGTTATATTGGTGCCTGCTGGCCACCGCGCCGGGACTGCTTAATGCGGCGGAATCGCCGTTTCCGGTCGCCGAGGCCAAGCTGCAAACCCTGCCCAGCGAGCAAGTTCTCGATGGGGTAGTCGAGGCGGTCAACCAGAGCACCGTCTCCGCCCAGACCGCCGGTCGGGTCGAGGACATCATGGTGGATGTCAACGACTTCGTCCCACAAGGCGCGCCGATCGTTCGTTTGCGCAACATCGAACAGCGCGCCGGGCTCGACCAGGCCCAGGCCAGTCTGCGCGAAGCTCAGGCCCGTTTTCTCGAAGCTCAGGCCGAATACAACCGCATTCGCGGCGTCTACGAAAAACAACTGGTCGCCAAGGCGCAAATGGACGCCGCCACCGCCAGTTTGGATGCCGCCAAGGCCCGGCTCGAAGCGGCCCAGGCCGGAGTTGCTCAAGCCAGGGAATCACTCGGTTACACCACGATCAACGCTCCGTACAGCGGTGTCGTGCTGCAACGCCATGTCCAGCTCGGCGAAACCGTCCAGCCCGGGAAGCCATTGATGACGGGCTTTTCGCTGGACGAGTTGCGAGTGGTGGCCAACGTGCCGCAAAGGTTGATCGTGCCGGTGCGCCAGTACAAGCAGGCGCGAGTATTACCGCCGAACGGTGGGGCCGGCATCACCGCCGAGAAGTTGACCTTCTTCCCTTATGCCGATCCCCAGAGCAACGTGTTCAAGGTCAGGGTCTACCTGCCCAAAAAGACCGATGGGCTCTATCCAGGTATGTTCGTTAAGACTGCTTTCCAAGTCGGCGAAGCCAATCGCCTGACCGTACCGCGCCAGGCATTGGCCCAGCGCGGCGAAGTGAGCGGTGTTTACGTGGTTCGGGATGGCAAGGTGAGCTTGCGGCAGGTGCGACCCGGCCGGACCGAGGGCGAAGTAGTGGAGATTCTCGCCGGATTGGAGCCGGGCGAGCAGGTGGCGCTGGACCCGATCAAGGCCGGCGTCTATCTCAAGGACCAGCAGCAACGGACCGCGGAGAAGTGAAATGAGCGACGCCGTCGAACCACGCCTTGGCCTGTCCGGGGCCATTGCGAAAAAATTCCTGCAAAGTGAAATCACCCCACTGCTAGCCCTGGTGGGGTTGCTGATGGGGGTGTTCGCGGTACTGATAACGCCCCGTGAGGAAGAACCGCAGATCAATGTCACCTTCGCCAACGTGTTCATTCCCTTCCCCGGCGCCACGGCACGGGAAGTGGAACGGTTGCTCAGTAGCCCGGCCGAGCAGATGCTTGCGGAAATCGAAGGCGTGGAACATGTCTATTCGGTGTCGCGGCCCGGCCTGGCGGTGCTGACCGTGCAATTCCTGGTCGGCCAGCCGCGCACCGACGCTATCGTCCGGCTGTACAACAAGCTGTATTCCAATGCCGACTGGTTGCCGCCCAATCTCGGGGTCGGCCAACCCATCGTCAAACCCAAGGGCATCGACGACGTACCCATCGTCAGCCTGACGTTGTGGACGGAGGATCCAAAACTCGGTGCCGACGAGTTGGCGCGAGTCGCCCACACCCTGGAAACCGAGTTGAAGCGAGTTCCTGGTACTCGCGATCTTTACACCATCGGCGCACCCGACCGGGTCGTACGGGTGCTTTTCGATCCGGCCAAATTGGCGGGTTACGGTCTGTCCCTGGTCGATCTGCGCCGTTCGCTACAGGCCGCCAACGCCTCGGCCGACGCCGGCGCGTTGATCGGTGACAACCGCGAAATCCCGGTGCAGGCTGGCAGTTTCCTGGTGGATCCTGAGGAGATCGGTAGTCTGGTGGTGGGTCTGCATCAGGGCACGCCGGTCTATCTGGCCGATGTCGCCGAGGTCAAGCTGGGTCCGGATCAGCCGGAACGCTATGTCTGGCTGGGGACGGGGCCGGCGGCGGAAGCCAATGGTATCAAGGTCAAGGGCGAGTTCCCCGCCGTGACGCTGGCGATTGCCAAGAAACCCGGCGAGAACGCGGTCACCATCGCCGGCCAGATTCTGGAGCGGATCGAACAACTCAGGGGTACGTTCATCCCCGAGGGCGTCAATGTCACCGTCACCCGCAACTACGGGGTCACCGCCAACGACAAGGCTTTGACCCTGATCACCAAGCTGATTTTCGCTACCTCGCTAGTCATCGTGCTGGTGCTGCTGACACTGGGTTGGCGCGAAGCGATCATCGTCGGCGCGGCGGTGATCCTGACCTTGGCCATTACCCTGTTCGCCTCCTGGGCCTGGGGTTTCACCCTCAACCGAGTGTCGCTGTTCGCGCTGATTTTCTCCATAGGCATCCTGGTGGACGACGCCATCGTGGTGGTCGAGAACATCCACCGTCACCTCCATCTCGGTGGGCGCAGGCTGGTCGAGGCGATTCCGCTGGCGGTGGACGAAGTCGGCGGTCCGACCATCCTGGCGACCTTCACCGTGATCGCCGCCCTGCTGCCGATGGCCTTCGTCTCCGGGCTGATGGGACCGTACATGAGCCCGATCCCGATCAATTCCAGCATGGGCATGCTGATCTCGCTGGCGGTGGCTTTCGTGTTCACGCCGTGGCTGACCTACAAGGTACTGCGGCAGGTTGTGGAGAAACACGCGTCCTCACCCCCGGAAGGCTCGAACCACTCCGGCGCTGACGCGCCACCCCTCCTTATCCAAGGAGGAGAACAGGCCGAGGATGATAGGGATCGAGAGGATTTCTCCCACCGTCTGTTCCGGCGGGTGGTCGGGCCGTTCCTGCGCGGGCGAAAGGGCCGGCCGCTGCGCTGGGGGCTGGGCATCGGCGTATTGCTGCTGATCGGCGGTTCGGTCAGCCTGGCCTACTTCCAGCTCGTCGTATTGAAGATGCTGCCCTTCGACAACAAATCGGAATTTCAGGTGATCGTGGACATGCCGGAAGGGACCACGCTGGAACAGACCGCGCGGGTGCTGGGCGAACTGGGCCGCTATCTGACCACGGTCGAGGAAGTGACTGACTATCAGGTCTACGCCGGCACCGCCGCGCCGATCAACTTCAACGGCCTCGTGCGCCAGTACTACCTGCGCGCCGGGGCCAACGTCGGCGATATTCAGGTGAATCTGGTGGACAAGAAACACCGCCAGCGCAAGAGCCACGATATCGCCTTGTCGGTACGTAGCCCATTGCAGGCCATCGGTAAACAATATGATGCCAACGTCAAAGTCGTCGAAGTTCCACCCGGCCCGCCGGTGATGTCGCCGCTGGTAGCGGAAGTCTACGGTCTGGATTATCCCGGCCAGATTCAAGCGGCCAAGCAGGTACGCGCAACATTCAGCGCCACCTCGGATATCGTGGACGTGGACGATACGGTTGAAGCGCCGTCCGAGCGGCTGATCGCCCACGTGGACCGGGCGAAGGCCGCCCTGCTCGGCGTGTCGCAGCAAGCAGTTGCCGCCGACCTCGCCACCGCCCTGCGTAGCGAGGATGTCAGCTTCCTGCATTCCGCCAGCGCCAAATATCCGATCCCGCTGCGGCTGGAATTGCCCACCGCCGACCAGGCCGATGCCGTCTCGGTGCTGGCGCTGAAAACCCGTGGTCAGGGCGGCCAGTTGGTGCCACTGTCGGAAATCGTGGACCTTGAGAAGACCCAGCGCGAAAATGCCATCTACCATAAGGACCTGCTGCCAGTGGTGTTTGTGTTCGGCGACATGGCCGGCAAGCTGGACAGCCCACTGTACGGGATGTTTGAAATCTTCGGCAGCCTGCAAAATCAGTCCATCGGCGGCGGCAAACTGGAACAGTTCTTTGTCCGTCAGCCGGATAATCCCTACGGTTACAGCCTGAAATGGGACGGCGAGTGGCAGATTACTTATGAAACGTTCCGTGACATGGGCATCGCCTATGGGGTGGGCATGATCCTGATCTACCTGCTGGTGGTGGCGCAGTTTCGCTCCTATCTCGCGCCGCTGATCATCATGGCGCCGATCCCGCTGACCATCATCGGCGTGATGCCGGGCCATGCTGTGCTGCACGCCCAATTCACCGCCACGTCGATGATCGGCATGATTGCGCTGGCGGGGATCATCGTCCGCAACTCGATCCTGCTGGTGGATTTCATCAATCTCGAAGTCGCCAATGGCGTACCATTCCAGGAAGCGGTGATCCGCTCCAGCGCGGTGCGGGCTAAGCCGATCATTTTGACCGCGCTGGCGGCCATGCTCGGGGCACTGTTTATCCTGGATGATCCGATTTTCCGGGGCCTGGCGATTTCGCTGATCTTCGGTATCCTCGTATCCACCTTGCTGACGCTGGTATTCATCCCGGTGTTGTATTATGCGGCATTCCGACGACGGATGGAGAAGGAAGAACTGGCCAGTCCAGCGAGTCCAGCCGAGGCGTCCGTCTAAACCTATCCACTTTTCTCCAGCCTCCGCCAGGCGCTTGTCCGGCGGATTTTTCACCTCCTCATTGCGGAAATAATGAATTAGGCAGAAGATATACAAATAGATGAGCTTTACCGGTGTGACCAACAGACGATCCTGTCGGTTTCACCGACTCACCGAGAGCAAACTCACCAGCAGCATCGGTCACCAAACAGCAGGCGTAAAAGCCGGACTCAATTGTCTACCTCTTCATTCAAGTATAATCAATCAGATAATAGGATGATAAAAATGGCCGATTTATCAGATAATCAGCAAATCAGTTTGAGAAACCTTGGGATTCGACGTAAAATTTTTAGCACGAACGAGGCGGAGTTCTTTTTTATCAATAATGCTTACTTAAATGCCTACATCCAACTGCTGAATGGTATTCGTCACCAGAGTGGTTTGTTTGTGTTGACCAGCGAGGCCGGTATTGGTAAAACCTTTTTATTGCGCAAGCTGGCAAATGAAGCACCGGAAAATATCAAATTTGTTTTCTGTTACTCTACAAATTTTGATTATGATAATTTACTTACTTTTATTAGTGATCAATTGGGGGTAGTGACTCACGAGGGCAGTCTTGCCGATAAGCTCGCGGCGCTCAAGAACTATTTAAATAAACGCTCCGTGCACGGGATAAGCGTGGCTTTACTGATCGATGATGCACATCATCTGGCCGAGGATGTATTGAGTAAATTAATCGCTTTATCCAGCTTGGAGTTTAAAGGGGGCCACGGACTAAGAATTGTGCTCAGTGGAACACCGGTGCTTGAAGATATCTTGAAACAGGCGCAAATCTCGCATGGCCCTGCGACTGATATCGTGTATATCCGTTTGCAGCCCCTGACCACTCTCGATGTTGCAACATTTATTTCGCGACAAGTACGAAATGCGGGTGTTTTGGATGTAAATTCCTTGTTTTCGCCGCCGATAACCGAAAAAATTGCCTGTTATACCGGCGGTATCCCTCGTCTGATCAACACGCTCTGTGAACGCGCGCTGTTGCTCACGCAGCTTAATGGGGAAGCGACGGTGTCGATAGCTGCCATCGACGAGGCTGCCAGCGAATTGATGCTCAGGGAAAAAGAGATAGCTACCAGCACGACCGCCGCAACCTCTTTGGGAGCAACGTCCCCGGATGATACGACTCAAGTTGTTAAGTCGGCACGGAGATCAACACAGGATGCCAATCAACTCAGTGAAGAAAACAGAAAAATAATTATTGAGTCTTTATTGGTGGACGAAGCGGGAGCGGACCTCGACCAGACTGTCAATGAGTCATTATTACAAGATACATCCGCCTACCCTGTTACTGCTGTTTATTTTGAAGCGGCTCACTCGGACAGTGCGGACCAGCTTGTTCAAACAGAAAGATCATCTGGCCGGAATGAAAAAATATTAACTGAAGAAGCCAGGAAAAATTTACTTGAGTCGTTATTGGTTGACGAAGATGGAACCAGCACATCATTGGTGATGCGCCGTGAAGACCCGCAGGTTGAGCGGAAAGGTCTGGGATTTTATCGTTCAACTAGGCTGCAAATGGCATTCTTCGTATTATTAGCGCTGCTGGCCGGCTTGCTCGGTGGTGTTGGCAGTATTTACTTATTTCAACTGGCACCAGAAAAAACACCAGCCACTCCACCGGCCCAGCTCGCAACATCCGCGCCAGCTCCCATCATCATGCAACCCGTGCCAACCATTTTGCCAGCAACCGATCACGATAAGGGGGCGGGTTCAACTCAGGTAGTGGGGGTTGAACCTCCGGCTACTCCGGCCGTGACGGCGCCGCCGCCGGCGATCAGCCCGGAGCCGCCCGCCCAGCCGGTTCGGGAGTTACCAGTCGAACCCTCTCCGGCCGTGACGGCGGCGGCGCCGGCGATCAGTCCGGAGCCGCCCGCCCAGCCGGTTCGGGAGTTACCAGTCGAACCCTCTCCCGCCGTGACGGCGGCGGCGGCGATCAGTCCGGAGCTGCCAGCCGGGCCTGTCTCCACTTCGCCGAGCGCCAGTTTGGAATCTTCTCCGGTTCCCACACCTGTTACCGAAGTTGCTCCACCTGTCGCGGGGGTCGAAACACCGGTTCCCCCGCCCACCCCGGTGCAGACCACCGCCGAGACACCGCTTATCTCATCGTATATGAGTAGCGGCGATACCTTATTAGCGCGAGGCGATGTGGCCTCCGCTCGCCTTTTTTACGAAGCAGCGGCCCATATCGGTTATGCCGCAGCGATGACAGCGGTTGGGAAAACCTACGATCCGGTTGTGCTGGGGCAACTGGGAATCAAGGGATTCCGTGCCGATCCAGTCAAAGCGGCGGAGTGGTACTTAAAAGCGGAAAAAGCAGGCGACTCGGAAACCACCACACGTCTTGAGGGATTAAAACGCTGGCTTTCCGATTCGTCGGCCTTGAAAGAGAACGAGGTGAATGCCTTGCGGCAATTGCTACGCTAGCAAAAAATTCCCAGGAAGAGAGGGTTGTCCCGGATTTAATGGCGCTGTAGCCATTCCTGCGCCGCTGGAAATCGCGTCCAGCCGGGAATTACCGCGGATAAACTGACTTCCCGCCATTTTGGATGCCGGGGGGCTTGCTGGAATTCGTTGAAATGATCTAAAAATTGATTGGCGAAATTGGCTACCTTCTGGTACCGATTGTAGTATCGTTTCCAGTTGTATACCGCCAGCACGGCTCCAACAGCAATCGTTTTAACCTCCTGATTGGCTTGAATCAGAGTTGGATAGTCCTGATTACCGAGGGATGTGGGCAGATAGGTTTCCAACAATACCGGCGTATGCTCGACAGGCACGAAGCGCAACTTGTCGGCGGCCGTTATTTTCTCAAACAACTGGGCTGGTTTACCGGCAACATAGGCCAAGGCGGAAATTTCACCGTTTTTCAGCTTTTCCAGCGCGGCTGCCTGATCATAATAGGTGGGTTCCACCGAAATCTTCAGGGTATCGAATAGAATGGATGCGGTAATGGCCGTACCGCTACCTTTGACATCGAAATTAACCTTGCGGCCGGCCAGATCGTTCAGATTGTTAATTTCGGAATTTGCAAGCAGATGAAACTCTTCATTATAAAGCTTGGTGACATAGTTAATCCGTTTGTCAATATCCTTGTAGGTTCCCTGGCGCTTGAGATATTCCAGCACATCGGATTGAACGATAGCCATATCGACACCTTTAAGATATAATAAATCATTGATATTTTGTGCCGAGCCCTTGCCGATGATTGCCAGGATACGCAAGTTATCAGCATCCAGTACCGTGGCCATATCCGCAGCGATACGTATATAGGTGCCGTTAACACCTCCGGCGATTATACCCACCACTCCCTTGCTAACTTGTTCGCTTGATAGTTCCTGCCTCGTAAGATTTTTTTCACCAAGGGTAACCGCCTGAGCGATGCAGCTAATATTCAATAGAAGAAATAGGAAACCAAATCGAAGCCAATCGTTCATTATCGCCATCCTCATCGTGCTAAAATCCCACCGCGGTCCAGCCCCAGCGTTCCGCGACGAATATTTCGTGTGGTTTGAAGCGAGCCTTGTAAACCATTTTACCGCACTGTTGGATCCAGTAGCCCAGATATACCCACTTCAGCTCCAGCCGCCGCGCCTCGGCGATCTGCCACAGGATCGCAAAGGTACCGAGTCCGCGTGTTTCTTCCAGCGGATCGAAGAAGGTGTAGACGGCCGATAGTCCGTTTTCCAGGCGATCCATCACCGCCACCGCCAGCAACTCCCGGTCGCGGCGGAATTCACACAACCAGGTCGGGCTCCAGCGGGAGGCGATAAACGACCAGTAGTTATCCGGGCTGGCGGGGTCCATGCCGCCACCGGCGTGCCGAACCCCGAGATAGCGGGCGAACAAGTCGAAATGCTCGTCCTTGAACTCCGCATCCAGCACCCGCATGTGCAAGTCCTGATTGCGATTCCAGATCCGCCGCTGCGAGCGGTTGGGCTGGAACCGGTCTACCGGAATGCGCAGCGAGCGGCATGCCACGCAGCCCCGGCAATGCGGCCGGTAGACATGGTCGCCACTGCGCCGGAATCCCAATTCCGCCAGTTGCGTGTACAACCGGCTGTCGGTCACGGCCGGATCGGCGACCAGATTGCGCGCCAACCGGCCCGGCAGGTAACTGCAGGGGTAATCGGTGGTCAGGAACATTCGCAGGTCGTACAGCGAATCGCGGGGATTGCTCATGATGGCGCGGAGGGTAACAGGTCGTTGAGCAAGTCGGCATCCAACCGCCAGGGACCGTCCCGGCCTGACAGGGGACAATAGCGTTCAAGCAACTGTAGGAAGGTCGCGCGGGCGATTTCAACCGCTCCCATGTGCAAGAGATGGTCGGTGCGCACCTGGCAATCGATGATGGCGAAATCCCAGCGCCTTAACTGCGCGGCCAGCACCACCAGCGCCACCTTGGACGCATCGCTGGTTCGGCTAAACATGGATTCACCAAAGAATACCCGGCCCAGCGCCACCCCATACAGTCCACCCACCAGTTCGCCCCGCTGCCAGGTTTCCACGGAATGGGCGTGACCGAGGCGGTGCAGCCGGCAATAGGCCCGGTGCATTTCCGGGGTGATCCAGGTATCCGGACCCAGGGTGCGCGGCTCGGCGCAGGCGTCGATGACCGCCGCGAAGGCGGTATCGGCGGAGATGGCGAACAACTCCTTGCGCAGTGTCTTGCGCAGGCTGCGCGATATTTTGACATGCTCGGGGAACAGCACCAGGCGCGGGTCTGGCGACCACCACAGAATCGGCTGGCCGGGCGAGTACCACGGGAAGATACCCAGCCGGTAGGCGCGCAGCAGCCGGCGTGGGTTTAGACTGCCGCCGGCGGCCAGCAGACCGTCGGGTTCGGCCAGGGCGCGATCTGGATGAGGAAACGGCTGGTTGTCGTCACGCGGATCCAGCCACGGCAGGCGCATCGAGCGTCACCTCGTCCCGGTAGGGCGAATGTTGGAGCAATTCCCGGGCGTATTCACGCACCGCGGGTGTCTCCCTAGCCAGAAAATCAGCGATGGCCCGGTGGAAGCCCGGGTGAGCGATCCAGTGAGCCGAGTGAGTCAGGGTCGGGAGAAAGCCGCGATAGATCTTGTGTTCGCCCTGCGCGCCCGGCTCGAAACGTTGCAAGCCCCGCTGAATGCAATATTCAAGACCTTGATAATAGCAGGCCTCGAAGTGCAGGCTGTCAAAATCGGCCCGGCAACCCCAATGGCGACCGTAAAGAGTGGTGTTGCCGCGAAAGCTGATCGCGCCGGCGACTTCGCGCTCGCGGGCGTAGGCCAGCACCAATACCAGACGCTCGCCCAGGGTGGACGCGATCTCCTGAAAAAACGGCAGGGTGAGGGTTGGCACGCCGCCCAGCCGGTGAAAGGTGGAACGATAGAACTCGTATACGGCGTGCCATTGCGCCTCGCTGGCTTCCCGGCCATGCAACAGCCGCAGTTCCAGCCCGGCCTCGCGTACCAGCCGGCGTTCCCGGTTAATATTCTTGCGCCGCTTGGCGGTTAAGGTATCCAGAAAATCCTGAAAATCCCGATAGCCCCGGTTGCGCCAGTGGAACTGACAGCCTAGCCGATGCATGAAACCGCTATCCAGAAGCGGATCCAGATCGGCGGGCACGGGAAACAGCCAATGAATTGAAGACCACTGATGGCGACGGCTTTCGTCCAGCACGTGGTCGATCATGGCCCGCGCCGTTTCTCCGGGCCGGGGCTGGTCGGGCGCCAGCAGCAGCCTGGGGCTGGTGGCCGGAGTATAGGGGATGGCGCTCACCAGCTTGGGGTAGTAGGGTAGACCCTGATGCCGGTAGGCTTCCGCCCAGCTCCAGTCAAACACGAACTCGCCGTAGGAGTTGAACTTGAGGTAAAGCGGCGCCGCGCCCAGCAGGCGTCCGCGATCATCCCGGCAGACCACGTGCCATGGCAGCCAGCCGGTGTGCTCGCCGACGCACTGATGCCGCTCCAGAGCAGTCAGGAATTCGTGACTGAGAAACGGGTTACGGTCCGGTACCAGCGCGTTCCACTCGGTGGCGGGGATTTCGGTCAAGGCGTCGAGGCGTTGAATGCGCATGATCCCTGGGAAGCAGGCAAGGTCGAACAGGCGTAACCGACGGGTCCGGGTCGAGCGGGCCTCGACATAATTGGAACTTAAAAAGGTACATCAGTTCGCCCGCGATTCGCCGGCGCCCTTCACCTGAAAGCCTTGGAATGGGACAATAACCATATTGTGACTTCCCCGACGGCTGCCAGCGGTGGCCGCGTCCGGCCTACTACATAACGATTGGATAGGATTGAATTTTGCCGCAGGCACATCGAATCAAGCCCGAACCGACCGCGATCCGGGTCGGCATTCTCCGCTTTATCAACGGAGTTCTGCGAGAGATCGGTTTCTGGCTGCTGGTGGCCGCTGCGCTGGGAATGATCGGCGCGCTGGCGACCTTCAGCCCCGAGGATCCGGCCTGGACTCATACCGCGAATGTCATCCAGATTCACAATCTTGGAGGAAAGGTCGGCGCCTGGTTTGCCGACGTGACCCTGTACTTCTTCGGTTATCCCGCCTATCTACTGCCCTTGGGGGTCATGCTCGGCGGTTGGCGGTTGTTCAAGCGCGGCGCGTTGCTGGATCTGGATGCCGAAATCGTGCTGTTTCGGGTCTTGGGATTCGCGGTGACCTTGGCGACCGCCTGTGGCTTGGCGGCGCTGCACCTGCAGGCCGCACCTGGAACCGTGCCCGGCGCTGGTTCAGCCGGTGGGCTGGTGGGTGTGCACGTCGGCCAGTTTTTAGCCCACGCTTTCGGATTCAAGTGGGGTAACGGCTTCATGGCCGCGCTGTTACTGGCCGGCGTGACCCTGACCACCGGCTTTTCCTGGCTGAAGCTGCTGGATTGGGTGGGAGGAGCGGTGCTCAAATCGGCGACCTGGATCGGCGACCTGACCCCGACGCCACGGCGCCGGACTGCATCGGTGGCAAACGATAACGGGAGTGTAAAGCCCGCTTCGGCGGATGGAGCCGGACCGACAATAAACACGACCACAGAACCCGGGGTCGGTGTGGCGCTGCGGGTGATGGGTTGGTTGCGAGATATTGCCACCGGATCGCTGGCTTGGTGGCGCGCCCGCCGGGCGGACATCCAATCCGCAAACCCCGCATCGCCGGCAGATATCGCCGGAATGCCGCCGTCGACCGCCAGCGATCCGCCGGCTGCCGGCGGCGAAGCAGCAATTCCTGTTGCCGCTAGTCGGTATCCGGCCCGCATCGAACCCGTGCTGAACCTGCCACTGGAACGGGAACCACGCGGTGGAGCAGGACAGATATCGGGATCGCCCGTTGACACTTCCGAACTACCCAGGGCGGCGATGCCGGACATGACGTTGATACCCGTTGCGTTTGCCTCGCCCGTGGCGGCTGGGCGTCCGGCACCGGCGGTGCAGTCGCCGCCCCCTTTGGTGAGCCCAACCATGGCCGCACCCTCGATCCAGGCGCCATGGGTAACGGGCGACGAATTCAATACCCGGGCTTTAAACGATGCAATGGGGCCGAAAGTGCCCCCGCCGCCCCCGAAAACACCGCCGACATCAATTTCCGCGCAAGCCGCTGCGCCTGCGGCGAGCATGGCACAGCGGTTGGCAACGCCAGACCCGGTCGGGTCGGGTCCCCTCCCTTCGCTGGATTTACTGGATCGACCACCGTCGCGAACATCCGGTTATTCCTCGGAAACGCTCGACGAAATGTCTCGGCAGGTCGAAATCCTGCTGAAGAGCTTTGGTATCGATGCCAGGGTGGTGGCGGTGGAACCAGGGCCGGTGATTACCCGCTTTGAGGTCGATCCGGCGCCCGGCGTAAAAGTCAGCCAGATCAGCAATCTGGCCAAGGATCTGGCGCGTGGTCTGTCGGTGATCAGCGTGCGGGTGGTGGAGGTGATTCCCGGCAAATCCGTCATCGGGCTGGAAATCCCCAATCGGCACCGCGAGATCGTCTACCTGCGCGAAGTGTTGGAAGCACCGATCTACACGCAGTCCGCCTCGCCGTTGACCCTGGCGCTGGGCATGGACATTGGCGGCAACCCGGTGGTCGCCAACCTGGCGAAGATGCCGCACCTGCTGGTGGCCGGCACCACCGGTTCCGGTAAATCGGTGGCCATCAACGCCATGCTGCTCAGCCTGTTGTACAAGGCTCCGCCCGCCGAGGTGCGACTGATTCTGGTGGACCCGAAGATGCTGGAACTGTCGATGTACGAGGATATTCCGCATCTGCTGACGCCGGTGGTGACCGATATGAAGGAGGCAGCCAACGCCCTGCGTTGGTGCGTGGGCGAAATGGAACGTCGTTACCGGTTGATGGCGGCGCTGAAGGTGCGCAATATCGCCGGCTTCAACCGCAAGATCCTCGACGCGCTGGCGACGGGGGAGGGCCTGACCGATCCGTTCTGGACACCGGATGGTGCGGTGACGCCGGGCGAAATCCCGGTGCTGCAACCCTTGCCGTTCGTCGTGGTAGTCATCGACGAGTTGGCCGACATGATGATGATCGTCGGCAAGAAGGTGGAGGAATTGATCGCGCGGCTGGCGCAGAAGGCGCGCGCTGCCGGCATCCACCTGATTCTGGCCACCCAGCGGCCCTCGGTGGATGTGATCACCGGGCTGATCAAGGCCAATATCCCTACCCGCATCGCGTTTCAGGTGTCGTCACGGGTGGATTCCCGCACCATTCTCGATCAGATGGGCGCGGAACAACTACTGGGGCACGGCGACATGCTATACCTGCCGCCTGGGACCGGTTTGCCGCAACGGGTGCATGGTGCGTTTGTGGACGATCAGGAAGTCACTCGCGTGGTCGAATATCTCCGGCAGACCGGCTTGCCGGACTACATCGACGATGTGTTGGCCGAACCGCGCGAGGAAAGCGATGCTGCCGGCGAGAACGGCAATGGGGGACGTGTTGGCGAGAACGATCCCCTGTACGATGAGGCCGTGCGCATCGTCACCGAATCTCGGCGCGCCTCGGTGTCCGGCGTGCAGCGCCGGCTGCGCATCGGCTACAACCGCGCGGCGCGGTTGGTGGAGGAAATGGAAACGGCCGGCGTGGTGGGTCCCTTGCAGTCCAACGGCAATCGCGAGGTGCTGGCGCCACCGCCGCCGTGAGTTTGGCTTGGACCGTATTTGCCAACCCCCTGACAACCACCGATGTGATTGTGGTGGAGCGTTGGGTTCCGGCCAGTGGTGTCAGAGGTAGTCCGGCGGTTCTTCGACGCTCGTGCCGTCGATGCCGGGCGCACCTTTGCGCTGGTGCACTTGCTTCAGCGCGCTTTGCAAGTTGGCCCGATCCAGCGCCTGGGCCAGCAACGCCGGGTTGTGAATCGACGCAGGGGGTGTCCTGACGCGCCAGCGACGGGTTCATCCCGCGGCGTAACCGCAGCCTGCACCCTCACATTGCCTGCGGTTCTGCGATAACCTGGCCATAGGACTTGTGCCTACGAAGTAAAGCGCCATGCAGGGTACACACGTTTGAATTAACCGGCTGGCGCGCTGTTACGCCAGTCCGGGTTGAATGATGGGTTAGTACGGTCCTTCCTTAATGGCTGACCGCGATTTTTTTGCCCTTCGGCTGGCCGATGGCGGCCAGCATCTCGGTGAACCAGGGGGTATCGATATCGAAAGGCTTGCCGCCCTTGATGCGCGGGAACTCGATGGCGCGCAGCACGCCGCCGCGATCCTCGTCGTGGCCGATGACGCCCGATTCGCGGCGCATGGCGCATTCGACGGCCAGATCGACGCAGGACTTGATGAGGCGGAGGTCTTCGATGTTGGACGGGGCGGCGCGCGAGAAATAGCCGGATTTCTGGACCAGGGTTTTTTCCGAGCCGATCATCTGGGCGAACTGCTCGCCGAACCATTTGCCGGGGTTGACGGCATCGAGCTTGATGTGGCCGAAGGCGTCGCGCGGGACTTCCTGCCCCTTCGCCTGTAGTTCGGCGATGATCGCCTCCACGCCCGCACCTTCGGAAACAAAGATGTTGATGTCGTCGATCTTGTCCATTAAGGCACGCAGGCGCCGGGCCTCGGCGGCGAGGTCGATTTCCATCTCGGGGATATAGACGGCATGGACATCGAACCCGGAGCGATCCAGCCCGAGGGCGGGGAGCCATTCCGCGCGGTCGAGGAGCTTGCGGTATTCCAGCGCCGTGGCGGCGGTCAGCCAGCCGCAGTTGCGGCCCATGACTTCGTGGACGATCAACATGCGCGGGTTGGCGTTGTTCTCCGCGACGATGTTCTGGAAGTAGCGGGCGCCCTGTTCGGCGGCGGTCCAGGCACCCAGCGATTGCCTGATCGGATACACGTCGTTATCGACGGTCTTGGGCAAGCCGATGACGGTGAGGCCGTAGTTGTTTTTCGCCAGAAAGGCGGCGAGATCGGCGGCGGCGGTATTGGTGTCATCGCCGCCGATGGTGTGGAGAATGTCCACGCCATCCTTGATCAGTTGGTCGGCGGCGACTTTCTGCGGGTCCTCGCCCTCCTTGACCAAGCCCCGCTTCACGCAGTCTTTGACATTGGTGAGCTTGACCCGGCTGTTGCCCACCGGCGAACCGCCGAAGCGGTGCAGCACCCCGGCTTTTTCGCGCACTTCGGGCGTGACTTTATAGGAGTCGCCAAGCAATAGGCCCTTGTAGCCGCTGCGATAGCAAATGATGTCGATGGTGGGATCGATCTCGGTGTAGCGCTCGATGAGGCCGCCGATGGCCGAGCTGAGGCAGGGAGCCAAACCGCCCGCCGTGAGGATTGCGACTTTCTTGGGCTTGTTCATGGTTGAGATTAACCTCATTAAATTAAAGGAAAAACAACAAAAACGGCTAAAAGACAAACCGGAATGGTAGGAGGAATTTTGCCATGGGACAACGCGAAAATTCGCTGAGGTTTTTCCCACTGTCCGGGAATACGGTTTCCAGCCCTGAGACAGCGGGACGCCGAGCGACCGTACTTTCCAGGCTGTGGTGTGGTCTATAGTGCTTGACTCTATCTGGGAGTACAACGTGATACGAAAATCGCCACTGGTCATCATGACCTTCAGCCTGTGGCTGGTGCTGCCGGCCTTGGCTGCGGTGCCATCGCAAGTGCAGCGCTATTTTCAGGATCTCCGGTCGTTGCGGGCTGATTTCATCCAGCGGGTGTTCGACGAGCGCTCGCGGGTCGTGCAGAGTTCCAGCGGTCAGATGTTGATGCAGAAGCCCGGCAAGTTCCGTTGGAATTATCGGACGCCCGCCGAACAAATCATCGTCGCCGACGGCGACCGGTTGTGGGCCTACGATGTCGATCTGGCCCAAGTGACGGTCCGCAAACTGGACAAGGCGCTAAGCTCGACCCCGTTGGCCCTGTTGAGTGGCGCGGCGCCCGTCGAGGAAACTTTCACGGTCGGTGCCGTCCGGCGTCAGGATGGGCTGGACTGGTACGAACTGACCCCCAAACAACCGCAACCCGAATTCCGGCTGTTGCGGGTCGCCTTCAGGCGGGATGCCCTGATCAGTCTGGAACTGGAGGACAATTTCGGCCAACGCACCCGACTGGATTTCCAGAAGCTGGAACGCAACCCAACGCTCGATCCCGCGCTACTGAAATTCACCCCGCCACCCGGCGTGGACGTGGTCGGCGATGCCGGCTGAAATGTCCGGCGCCGATTCGCTCCGACCGTTGGCCGACCGCTTGCGGCCGCGCCAGTTGGCCGAGTTTGTAGGTCAGTCTCATTTGTTGGCGCTGGGCAAACCGTTGCGGGCGGCCATCGAACGGGGCCAACCGCATTCCATGGTGCTGTGGGGACCGCCCGGCACCGGCAAGACGACATTGGCGGAACTGCTGGCTGGCGCCTGCCAAGCGGAATTTCTGCGGTTGTCGGCAACCATGGCCGGAGTGCGCGATGTACGGGCGGCGGTGGAACGGGCGCAGTTGCTTTGGCGCGATCAAAGGCGGCGCACCGTGCTGTTCGTGGATGAGGTCCATCGTTTCAACAAGGCCCAGCAGGATGCATTTCTGCCTTATGTCGAGGATGGCACCCTGACCTTCATCGGTGCCACCACCGAAAATCCCGGCTTCGCTCTCAACAACGCCCTGTTGTCGCGGGTGCGTGTTTATGTGCTGAATAGCCTGGATGTGGCCGCCATCCGCCAGTTGTTGGACCGCGCGTTGGGCGATTCCGAGCGGGGACTGGGCGGGCGCTGGCCATTGCCGGAACCGGCGCGGGAGCGCTTGGCCCAGGCTGCGGATGGCGACGCCCGGCGCGCCCTGATCTGGCTGGAACTGGCGGCGGAACTGGCGGAAGCGCAGGGTGGCACGCTGGAGTCGGCCCTGGAAACGGTGATGAGCGATGGGGCAGGACGGCGGTTCGACCGGGGCGGCGACCTGTTCTACGACCAGATTTCCGCCCTGCATAAGGCCGTGCGCGGCAGCAGCCCGGACGCGGCCCTGTACTGGCTGGCCCGGATGCTGGACGGCGGCTGTGATCCGCTATACATCGCCCGGCGGGTAGCGCGGATGGCCAGCGAGGACATCGGTAACGCAGACCCGCGTGCCCTGCGCCTGGCGCTCGATGCCTGGGAAGCCCAGGAACGACTTGGCAGTCCGGAAGGCGAACTGGCCATTGCCCAAGCCATCGTCTATCTGGCGGTTGCGGCCAAGAGCAACGCGGTCTACGCCGCGTTCGCCGCCGCCCGCCGCGATGTCGAATGCCACGGCACGCTGGAAGTGCCGCCGCACTTGCGCAACGCACCCACTGCTCTGGCGCGGGGGCTGGGACACGGCGAGGGATATCGCTATGCCCACGACGAACCGAATGCCTACGCGGCCGGCGAGTGCTATTTCCCGGAGGTACTTAAGGATGCCTGCTACTACCAGCCGACCACCAACGGTCTGGAAGGGCGGATCGGCGAAAAGCTGGAGCGGCTACGGGTACTGGATCGGCACAGCGGCCGACGGCGGTATCGTTAGCCCGGCGACGCCGGCTCGATCCTGGCTTGGCATAAAGGTTCGCTCGATGGATTAGCCAGCACGCGCTTATTTGATTTGCTAAGTTTAGGTTTTGCGAAACTTGATAACCATCAGGAGGATAGAGTTTATGAGCCGGTTAAAAGGCAAAGTCGTGGTGGCCCAGGGCGGCGGTCCCACGGCGGTTATTAACCAGAGTTTGGTCGGGGCGGTGCTCGAATCGCGCAAGTTCCCGGAAATCACCCGGGTTTGGGGCGCGCGCCATGGGGTACGCGGTATTGTCGACGAAGCTTTTGTCGACCTGTCCGAGGCGACCACCCACAATCTCGAACGGGTCGCTCAAACGCCCTCGTCCGCACTGGGTTCGACCCGCGACAAGCCGGATTCGGAGTACTGCCAACGCATCTTCAACGTCTTCAAGAAGAACGACGTTCGCTATTTCTTCTACATTGGCGGCAACGATTCCTCCGACACGGTGCGGATCGTCAACGAGCACGCCGACCGGGAAGGCTACGAACTGCGGACCATCCACATCCCGAAGACGGTGGACAACGATCTGCCCGTCAACGACCATTGTCCCGGCTATCCCTCCGCCGCCCGCTTCGTCGCCAGCGCCTGCAGCGGCGTCAATGCCGATAACATGGCCCTGCTGGGCGTCTATATCGCCGTGATCATGGGCCGCCAAGCCGGTTGGCTGACGGCGGCGGCGGCGCTTGCTCGCAAACACGACGACGACGGTCCGCATCTGATCTACCTGCCGGAGCGGCAATTCTCAATCGACCGTTACCTGGCCGATATCGACCGCGTGTACAAACAGCATGGTCGCTGCATCGTGGCGATTTCGGAGGGTGTATGGGCGACCCGGGACGGGAAGGGCAAGGAGATTCCGGTCGCGGCCGATCTGATGCGCGAGGCGGGCCGCGAGCCACAGGTCGATGCCCACGGCAATATTCAGCTTTCGGGCGGCGCGCTGGCCGACGAGTTGGCCAATGTCGTGCAAAAAGCGCTGGGAATCAAGCGCGTGCGCTCCGATACCTTCGGTTATCTCCAGCGTTCGTTCCCCGGCGTGGTATCCAGCGTGGACGCCCGCGAAGCCCGCGAAGTCGGTGAGAAAGCGGCGCACTATGCCTGCTGGCACAACATGGATGGTTCGGTGGTCATCAAGCGCACCGGCGACTATGCCGTAAAGTACGAACTCACCAAGCTGGAGAATATCGCCGCCAAGACCCGGCACATGCCCGACGAGTTCATTAATGCCGACGGTAACCACGTGACCGACGCGTTCCGCGGTTACCTGCGGCCGTTGCTCGGCGACGATATACCCAATCTGGAACGGTTATGGGCTCCGGCAGCGAAGCCGGGCAACGACTGATCCCCTTCGTTACCCGTAGAGGGCGGGTAAAAACCCCACACGCGTCTGTTTGAAAGCAGACGCGTTCGTGCCCGGTGTTTCCAGTTTATCTGCGCAGATAAGCCAGTTCCTTGGGCAAAGCTATATTGTTGCCGAAATGATCCTCACCATAACCCGATTGGGCCAGCAACTCAAGGTCGCTTAATACCCGCTTATCGCCGACAAAGGCAATGCATAGTTCCGTTTTGATATCGAGTTGGCCCGTTGCCTGCAATTTTGCAATTTCCTTGGTGACTTTTTCCAGCAATATTCCCTCTCTACTAAATTCATCCGACACCTGAAGCGGTTGCTGGTAAATGATGACTTTACCCTGCTCGGCCAACTTGAGGACGAGTTCCAGCACGGTGGCCCTAATTTGGCTATCGCTCAGGTCGCTTTGCGGCAGTGGAAGCCGCCCGATTTCCGAAACCAGCCAGCGCCGCTTTTGCGCATTTATTTTTTCGTTGGCCCTGAAGATGTCCATGGGTGAACTAGCATCGTAAGCTTGGTCGTCCAATTCCATTGTTATATCGCTACCATAGTGCTGCACGATGCGTGCAACGAGGGTGGCAGGGCGGACATGAAAGCCTCGATACGATGGAACAGAGGCCTCGATCTTGCCGGTTTCAGCATAACGTTTAAGCATATTTTGGCAGAGGCAGCGTCCATAAGTAAGGTATAGACCAGCATAAGCAATTGAATAATCCATTAATAGAGTCAGCAGCGTTCTGGGCGCAATGGCCGATTTGCGACGCAATATTGCGTCACCTGTATGAGTATTGAGATGGCGTTCGTAATAATGGACTAATTGAGTCGCCATTTCGAGCAGGTGATAAACGATGCTGATATGGCCACGCAAAATGGGCAAATCTCCATCCAGGTACTCGACATCCGTCTCGGAGACATAGGTATCGTAGAGAGACTGGAGGCTGTGAAACCGAACTTTCAGGGAACGGAGATTATCTTCGCTGATGGGGTCCGGGAAACAGGTCGAATATTCCTTCGGTTCGATTTTCTCAACGATATTTAACAACTCGCTTTCGGCGGCTAAGTTCAAATAGGCAGTGGCGAGGTAAGTGACCGTTTCCGAAACGCTCTTGATCTTTCGCCTGGCGCGGTCGTTAGGTAGGCGGCCCACCGGGAGGTTTTCAACATAATTGTCTCCGCAGAGTTCATCGGCTGGCATGGGCAATCCCAGGCGATGGCCCCGTGCGAGCAACCAATTCGCCGCCCGGATCAGCACTTCATGGGTGAGTTCCAACGACTGTGCGGTCGCGGCGGCAAAGTCCCGTTCAATGGGCAACAGCCGGTAGGAGGGCAGAAAGCACTGGATGTGAAGTAACTCATAGGTGACATCGGCGAACAGCTTGATCGTCGCGGCGAGTGACCGAAATCGGCACCACTGACGACAGTTGCGGGCCCCGTAGGCATCCATGAGTTCCTTGAGCTGGATGGACTGGGACAGTAAATCGGAGACTAGAGGGCGGCTCAGGGCGGTGGGCTTCGGGCACCGTATCGACAAAAAACGTGCTATCCACAGCAGCTTGCAGGCGCGTTTGGCGATGAGATTGGCGAAATCGCCGTCGCTGATGATCGTTGGACTTGCAGGCTGTGCCAGGTCTTTGTCCGCTTCGAAGGTCATGGCGGCATTTCCGCTATTCGGCCAATCCGGTCATGCAGCTGAACCGGAAATCACTTTGCAAGGTGGTCCCCGCCCCGTATCTGTCTCGAAACGCAAAGATAGCGCAGTTGGCCTTGAGCATCTAGCAGCCTTTTGGACTTAAGGTCTTCGGAAGAGCCAAACGCCGGACGAGATGCTGTTTTGCACAATTTTGCAGCGTTTCTCATCTAATAGTTCGGGCAGTTATTAGGGAGTTCTAAAGAGTCTACTTATTAATAATCAACTACTTATCCATTTCATCAATTCAGGATAGGCCTCCAAGTTGGGTTTAATAGGGATTTCTAAATGCTAAGATATTGATGCAAAAAGGTAAAAAGTGTCCGAAGTATCGTTATCGAAATATCGAAGTTGACCTTTTTGGGATTGTTCTCCCCGCTATGGGCACCATACGGCCATGCGTTTCACCTTCCACGCCAGGCAAACCAGCGTCCGTTCGGGCGTGACGTTTTCCAGCCCGCGCAGCAGGGGCTGGCGAAAGCCCATCACCGTCTTGATGATGCCGAACACCGGCTCCACGGTCTACTTGCGCAAGGCGTAGGCGACTAATGGACCCGGAATTTCGGACCGGTAAAGGTAATACTCCGCACGGGTAGAGCTGCATACAACGCGGAGATGAGCGATGCGGAGAAAAGTGTTCAGTGCGGAGTTTAAAGCGAAAGTGGTGCTGGAAGCACTGGCGGGGCGCAAGATAGTCAACGAAATTGCGGGAGCCTACGAGGTGCATCCCCATCCAGTGGCGACCTGAAAACGGGAGGCCCAAGACGGACTGAAGCCGCTATTCGAGCGCCAGTGGGTCCGCGGCGGGTGGGACGGAACCGACCCGGTCGCGTTGTAAGGCCAGATCGGGCGGTTGCAAGTGCAGGTGGAGTGGCTGAAAAAAAGTCCGGACTGAACCCGCCGCCGTGAGGCGGCGGTGGATCAAATCGGGACACCCAACCTTGTCGCTGGTCGCGCATTGTGCCCTGCTCGGGCTGAGTCGGAGCACTCTGTACATTCTGGTGATCGGATCGAGCGCGCTCAATCGGAAGCTGATGCGCCGCCTGGACGAGGAAGACACAGCGCATCCGTTTTACGGCAGCCGGCGGATGACGGCGGTGCTGCGTCGGGCCGGGTATGCGGTGAATCGCAAGCGGGTGATGCGGCTGATGGTCCGGATGGGGTTGTCTGCGATCTATCTTTAACCGGCGCTGTCTGGCCCGGACCCCGAACACCGAATGTACCCGTACTTGCCCGGAGGTCACGGTCACCGGACCGGATCACATCTGGAGCATCGATATCACGTACCTTCGGCTCAGCCGGGGCTTCGTCTACCTGATGGCGATCCTGGACGGGTAGTGCCGCCAGATCTTGGCGTGGCGGCTCTCCAACCCCCTGGAAACCCAGTTCTGCCTGGACTACCTGGACGAGGCGTTGCGGCCGGGCCAGCCGCTGATCTTCAACGCCGATCAAGGCGCGCAGTGCACCAGTACCGCGTTCACTGGCCGCTTGGCGCAGGCGGGCATCCGGATTAGCATGGACGGTCGGGGATGCGCCCATGACAACATCTTTGTGGAACGGTTGTGGTGATCGGTCAAGTACAAAGAGGTGTATCCCAACGCCTATAACGCGCTGGATGACGCCCATCGAGGGTTGTACCGGTATTTTGACTTCTACAACCACCAGCGCCCCCGTCAGGCGCTCGACTACCGAACACCGGCGGAGGTGTATGCCGACAGGCCACCCATCCTGTCATCATCGGGCGCAGAGTATCTACCTTAAAATCGACCAAAATCCGTCCTGACAATGGGGTCCACCTCAATGCTCAGTCCCTTGAGGGACAGGTATGCGCTAATATCGAAAAAACTTATAAAAATAGCTGACTAAACGCTGCTTCGTAATGAAAAGTTGAGAGTTCACGTAAAAGCGCTTACAACAACGCCGCAATGGAGCCTTTTGATTAACTAAACCACCCTGAATTTAGCAATCCCTAATCATAAAGATAGAGTTTTCTATCAGGCACAATCTAATTCGCTACCCACCCGGTGTTTTCGCAACAGATAGGGCAAATTTCTCGCGTCGATCCCTAGCAGGGCTGCGGTATGTTTCTTGACCCCGTTGGTGCGCATCAGTGTGTCCAAGAGTATCTGCCGTTCGAGAAGGATTAATTTTTCCCTTAATCCCATCGCAGCCGAGAGCTCAGAATCATCTTCGGCAGGGCGAGATTTAGCGAGATTCATGGGAAGGCTGGAAGGCAATACAACCGGACCTTTTTCCACGATGACCGCATGTTCCATCGCGTTTTCCAATTCCCGCACATTCCCAGGCCAGTCATGCTCGATCAGTAATGCGTGAGTCTGAGGTGCGATAGCTTGAATTTCTGTGCCCAGAGCACGACTGTGTTGGCGAAGAAAGTGTTGGGCCAGCAATAGAATGTCCTCTTTCCTCTCGCGCAAAGGCGGTAAAAGAATCGGAAAAACATTGAGGCGGTAATACAAGTCTTCACGAAACTTACCTTCGGCGGCTGCCTTCACCAAATCGGTATTGGTCGAAGCGATCACCCGGACGTTGACCGGTGTCGTAACAGAGCTCCCGACCGGCTCAAATTCGTGCTCTTGCAACACTCGAAGCAGCTTCGCCTGTCCTGAAAGCGATATGCTGCCGATCTCATCCAGGAGAATCGTACCCCCATCGGCCTGTTTGAAACGCCCACAGCGATCGCGAATAGCCCCTGTGAAAGCGCCTTTCACATGACCGAAAAGTTCGCTTTCCAAAAGCGTTTCCATGAGCGCGGCGCAGTTTACCTTGACGAAGGGACCTCGCCCGCGATGGCTGTGCACATGGATAGCGTTGGCAATAATCTCCTTGCCCGTCCCGCTTTCCCCTTGAACCAAAACTGTGGCATCGCTTTTGGCCACAGAACCAATCAGCCGGCAAACGTCATGAATCTTCTCACTTTGTCCTATAATGGTTGGAAAGTTTTCTTGCCCTGGCCATGAAGCGTTGGGGCACTCCGCGGGACAGCAGACACGAGGTAGCGCCGCATGGCCCTCGCGGGCAACAAGAAAAAGATATTTCGCCAAGTTCCATTCGACCCAGGTAGCGCTCACATTCACCGCAATGGTTTCATGGTTTTTCTTGACTAACTGGAGGCCATCGCAGCGGGTCTTTCTTTCATCAACACAGTTCTCAAAAAAGAACGAAAGCCCAAATCCGTTCTGCGGTCGAAAGAGGCGATCAATAGAAAGCCCTCTGATATCCTCAGGCTGAAAGCCCGTAGAGTTTATCGCCTGCGCATTCGCTTCGACGATGGTTTTGGTGGCGGCGTCAACGACGAAGATAGAATCATTGGCGGTGTTGAAGAAAGCCCGGTAGAGATCGGCTGAGTGAATCATGGTCACCTCCTGCATAGCTCTTGGACTCCTTTCTCTCGTTTCCGCTCCTAATTTAACGGCCCAAGAAAATGGTAACGCTGCACTACATCAATTCCAACAGATTAGAGAACACGTATTCCTTGATGAGATATTCGAATGAAGCGTCATTGATAAAAGGCTGATCTTTCGCACTCATGAGGAAGAATATTTTTGCCTCGGGCTGTCGCCGTTGCGCTATCGTCGCCAACCGCCGCTCTCGTGAAAAAGACCGTGAAACGCCGATCAAAATATGTTCGTAGCACTCGCGACGCAGCTTTGCCAAGGCTTCTCGGACCGTGGCAGCGACTTCCACTTGAGAATAGCCTGCCGCAAGAAGGAAATTTTTCAGCGCTTCGCGAAACAGGGAATCCCAATCGTACACGAGAATGGCAGGCAATGGGTTCATCTCTGCTGGGCATGGTCCTTGCCAGCCCCTCCGAATGACCTTCGTCTCACACAGACAGCGAGCTTTGTCTCCGGGCACGGCCGGGCCGAGTGTCTGTCTGTGCTGGGCGCCGAGCCGGGCGAGCCGGGCTCGGGCCAACTGTCCGCTAACTATTCGGTAACTCAAATTCTGCGATGACGGGTGCATGGTCCGACTCCGGGAATTTTACGTCGGTGCCAAAGGCAACCGATTCATCATGGAGCAGCTCGTTGTGGATCTCGGAACCTCGATAGTGCGCCAGCAGAGTTCGGGACACCAGCAGATGGTCGATCATTCCTCCCTTGCCATGATGAAGCAGCGAGAACCGAGCGGGTTCGGGAATGGTCCGCTCGCAGGGCACCATGACGCGCTTGGCCAGCTTGTCATTGCCGGTATTCTCGACATCGCCTCGGATGGCCTCCACCGGCACTTCGTCCAAGTCGGCGTTAAAATCGCCGCAAACGACGATCAGCGCGTCCTCATCGGCATCGAATAACTTATCGATGAGTATCCGCACCTCCAGGGCCTGGCCGACCCGTTTCATCGAAGAGAGGAAAAAACCTTCAGCCCACCCGGAGGGGGTCTTCCATGTATATTGATCTACGCTCTGTCCCGGAATGGTCGACGGCAAACGCGATTTCAGATGTACGTTAACGAGGTCCAGAACCCGAGTGTCGTCCAGCTTGATCTTGGCGTGCAGGATCGGTCGCTCCCATGTGACCGCCTTGGCCCCGGTCTCTTGTGGCTTGGCAGTGACCTTCTGGTAGCGAGGGGCGAGGGCGAAGTCATGCTTGTATTGATGGTGCTCAGTGGCCTCGAAGCGGCTCAGGATGACGAGGTTGCGCTCGTCATAAACCTGCACACCATCTTCGGTCATCGTGGAGACCTGGTGGTATCCGGCATAGGGCGTGTCCGCAAGAAGCTTGGCAAGTGCCAGCAGACGACGGGGCTGTCCCGGCGCCTCCTGTCCGTTGGCCTCCTGCAGGCACAGGATGTCGGCATTGAGCCTCAAAAGTTGCGGCCGCATGAGGGCGATGCGTTCATCGAGCGTCGGCTTCTGCCCCGGTTTGTCGTCGAGGTTTTCCAGGTTAAACGTGGCGATGCGGAGTTTGGTTGGCATGGGTTGTTACCTCTTTAGGTTTTGCCAGAGCTTTTCATGATGATTCAACTCGACGTCTATCGTGGCGCTTCCGTCAGGAATAATTGATCGACGTGCAGCGTTCTCTGTAACCTGCCGTGCCTATGCAGAATCCCCACGCAAGCGGTATCGGGCTCGACGTCAGTGGTGTCGCCGTTGATGCGGGCCACCACGTTGCCATCCAGGCGCAATACGACAGTCGTTTGCCGGGTGCCTGATCTGAGCAACTCAAGTTCCCACCTGACCGGACCATCCCTGACAATTTCTCCCTCGCTCACATCAATTCTTTCCCTGAACAACCCATCCGCGCTGCGAATCAAGACGCCCGCGATGAGTTTATCGCTCCTGATCTTCCGCAGGCAGGCAGCGGCCACTACCTCGTCGCCTATCAAGAAAGCTAAAGGGACGTGAGTTCCGGATAAGCAGAGGGGGTGGCTCCTGGGTCGGAATCGGCTAAGGTTTCCGGTTATCCCTTCCCTTCCAAGAATCCCCACGATGAGCTTAGAAGACCTGTACTGCGACATCGATGATTTCTGCCGGCTGTTCCTACCGGCCTGGCATCGCCAGCTCCTGACCAGCGGCGAGCGGAAACGGCAGCGGGCCAGCCGGTTGACGCCCGGGGAGATCATGACGATTTTGATCTACTTCCATCAGTCGCAGTACCGCAACTTCAAGGCATTTTACCTCTTGCATTTGAGCCGGCATTGTCGGGGCGAGTTTCCTAACCTGTTGAGCTACAATCGATTCGTGGCACTCGTCCCCACCGCCTTGATGCCGATGTGCATCTGCCTGCACACCCGCCGGGGCGAGGACACCGGAATTGCCTTCATCGATGCCACCTCGCTGGTGGTGTGCCACAACCGCCGCATCCATAGCCACAAGGTCTTTAAAAAAGTGGCGCGGCGGGGCAAAACCTCCATGGGGTGGTTCTACGGCTTCAAGCTCCATCTCGTCGTCAACGAGCGCGGGGAACTCCTGGCCTTCCGTATCACCCCCGGCAACGTCGACGACCGCCAGCCGGTACCCGAGCTGACCCAGGGTCTGACCGGCAAGCTGATCGGCGATCGCGGCTACATTTCCCACCAACTGTTCCACGTTCTCTGGGAGCGCGGCTTACAATTGATCACCAAAATCCGCAAAAACATGCACAACAAACTGATGCCGCTGGCGGATAAGCTGTTGTTGCGCAAGCGCGCGATCATCGAAACCATCAACGATCAGATCAAAAACATCCAGCAGGTCGAGCACACCCGGCACCGCAGCCTGGTCAACGCCATGGTCAATGTCCTGGCCGCGTTGGTGGCCTACACTTACCAGCCCCGCAAACCCGCCCTCAACCTGCCCCAAAATGAACTTAAGCTTTTAACCTGTCAGGAATAATTATCCGGAACTCACGTTAAAGGATGAATCACCAGTCCTTTGTCCATCTGCAGTTCCGCGGGCCGGATATCTGCCCTCAGACGCCAGGACATAGGACGGACGGGCAAGCGGTTGACAGGCAAGGCGAAGCACAGCCCTGGTGTGCCCGACATGGGCATGTACTTGTTACCTGAGAGGAGGTAACCGCGAAGAGTGACGAGAAGCGTAGCGAAACCCAAGGTGGAAGCCGCGAGGCCAAGCTGAAAGAAGGGCGTAGCCAAGACACGACCGCAGGAACACGAACAGGCAGTGAGGCCGGGTACGGGCGATGAGCGTGCTAGGGAACGCGAAATCCAACCGTCACCGAAAGACGTATCCGGTAGAGCCTGGCGGCACGGGTCGAAAGTATCTGTTCTTACTCGGGGAGACCTGACGCGTGAGAGCGTGCCAGGAGTCAGCAGAGGCCGTAGTAGTGTGGACACCGGCCGAAAGGCCGGTCGAGCGAAGGGCCGAAGAGTCACGAGAGGACCACAGTCTGCATCCGTTCCCAGCGGCACGGAGACGGGCGACACGGGTTCGGAGCGGCAACTGCGGCAGCTCCCGGACCGGCGGGCCAAGCCGAGCAGGTGGATTCCTGCGGAGGGGCGGCACGTGCCCATCGAGTCGCGGCGGACAGCGAGCACAGACGTCAGAAGAGGTTCAATGAGCAACACGGTAGACATCAGTAATTCACTCTACCGTGGGTGCTCGCGGGCTAAGCCCGCTGGGCTCAACCGCCGGATGCGGAAAACCGCATGTCCGGTGGTGTGGGAGGGCTGACGGGCGCAATCCCGTCAGCCCGACCCGATCCCGGATCAGTGTCCCTTGCACACTCTGGAGGCCCTGACAGAGCAGACCCCGTGAACCTGTGAGAGCGGCGGCTTCATCCGGCCGGCAGACATTGCCGGACAGGAGATGCAATTCCCACCCCCGCGGCGGAAATGTCTGCCCTTCAAAACCCACGCGACTGTTGACGGGGTTCTCGTCGGTTTCGAGTGTGGGCAGACGGGAATGGCACTAACTTTTAACACAACTATTTGATTTTAATATGTATTTGTGTCACAATATGACGCTGATTCCCCATATGCTGAGGTAGTGTACCGATGCTTGGCAATTTCCGCACGATAAGCCCGGTATAGGTTTCCTATATCATTTGTAAAAAATATGCTATAATTTATTTAAATAAAATCTTGAAAATAGGAGTGTAACTATGTTCACTTTAGAAAACATTATTGATTCAAAAGCAGGGAGAGAAATAAAAAGAGCCATCGCTGTCAAGATGGTTTCCCAGGGTTTTTTGGTAAAAGACATCTGTGAGTTGTTGGATGTATCGGATGCTTTTGTGAGTAAGTGGAAAAGGATTTATGAAGAACAAGGTGCAAAAGGGTTACACTTACGCTATCGAGGGAGTACAGGCTTTTTAACACCCCACCAGCGGGGTGAAGTCATTTTACATCTCAAAAATCAAACTCATTTTAGCGTGGACGAACTCCGAGATTTCATCGAGCGTCGCTATGGAGTGGTTTACCAATCGAAGCAATCCTACTATGATTTATTGAAAGCTGCGGGGATCAGCTGGCATCGAACCGAGCCGGTGAATCCGAAACGGGACGAAGCCAAGGTTTTGCAAAAACGCGAAGAGATCAAGAGCATCCTGCACGCGCGCGAAGCGGAGATCAAGTCGGGAGAAGTGATTGTTTTCATGGAAGATGAATGTCATCTGCTCTCCGGTGATACGTCGGGATACGTGTGGGGCAGGCGGAACGAACGCATTGCAGTGCCCATTCAGAACGCCAAAGAGCGGCAAACTGATTATGGGGTGATTGACGGTTATCATCGAGAATTTATGCTGCAACCCTCGACTGCTGGGAATGGCAAAAATACGATTGCATTGATCGAACATTTACAACGACTACACGAAGGTAAAAAGTTGATACTTATTTGGGATGGAGCCAGTTACCACCGGTCTTCTGAGATAAAAGCGTATCTCGCGAAAGTGAACGAAGGGTTGGAAGAAAAAAAATGGAAAGTGACTTGTCTTCGTTTTGCGACCAACGCACCCGATCAAAATCCGGTTGAAGATATCTGGTTAAGAGGAAAAAACTTCTTGCGAAGACACTTTTATGAGAACAAGACTTTTTCACAAGTTAAAAATAGTTTTTTTAATTTTCTCAATCAACAAGTTTTTAATTTCAAGAAGCTAGAATGGTATTTAGAAATTCCACAAATCATATAGGAAACCTATAGGTGTCAAGGGAGTTGTCGCGTCAGCTATGTATTTTTATTTGAGTTGCAGTCCTCCTGACGGATGTTCCCTCGCGACAAGCACGAAAAATGTTGCCAAGCTACTGATACTAAGCAGCTTTTCGTCTTGAAGTGAGTTTCTTCTTAGTGACTACTTGAACTCCTTTGCTGGGCAAAACCGGGGGGAGTTTGACCTTGGCCGCCTCGAGCAGTTGCTGACTGAGAGGTCGGGGTTGGGGAAGGCGATGATACCGCGTGCCGTTGGCCAGCACGATTTCCGTGACGCATAAGGCGTCCAATTCCTTAAGCCCTTCCGCTACGGTGACGTCCAAGGCGTGCCAATACTGGGCCAATTCCTTGATAATCCGGTAAGCCAGCATCACCACCAGGGCATGACCACGGGTTCGGCTGGCCAGGCGAACATAGATGGGACGCATCTCTAATTGCACGGTCTTGCTGGTACGAAAAGCCCAATCCACCAACGCCAGATCCTTGTAGCGCTCATGAATCAGTTCCTTCGAGGCCGCGGTTGACGACAGATCGGTTTTCAAGACATATAGGTTTCCTATATGATTTGTGGAATTTCTAAATACCATTCTAGCTTCTTGAAATTAAAAACTTGTTGATTGAGAAAATTAAAAAAACTATTTTTAACTTGTGAAAAAGTCTTGTTCTCATAAAAGTGTCTTCGCAAGAAGTTTTTTCCTCTTAACCAGATATCTTCAACCGGATTTTGATCGGGTGCGTTGGTCGCAAAACGAAGACAAGTCACTTTCCATTTTTTTTCTTCCAACCCTTCGTTTACTTTCGCGAGATACGCTTTTATCTCAGAAGACCGGTGGTAACTGGCTCCATCCCAAATAAGTATCAACTTTTTACCTTCGTGTAGTCGTTGTAAATGTTCGATCAATGCAATCGTATTTTTGCCATTCCCAGCAGTCGAGGGTTGCAGCATAAATTCTCGATGATAACCGTCAATCACCCCATAATCAGTTTGCCGCTCTTTGGCGTTCTGAATGGGCACTGCAATGCGTTCGTTCCGCCTGCCCCACACGTATCCCGACGTATCACCGGAGAGCAGATGACATTCATCTTCCATGAAAACAATCACTTCTCCCGACTTGATCTCCGCTTCGCGCGCGTGCAGGATGCTCTTGATCTCTTCGCGTTTTTGCAAAACCTTGGCTTCGTCCCGTTTCGGATTCACCGGCTCGGTTCGATGCCAGCTGATCCCCGCAGCTTTCAATAAATCATAGTAGGATTGCTTCGATTGGTAAACCACTCCATAGCGACGCTCGATGAAATCTCGGAGTTCGTCCACGCTAAAATGAGTTTGATTTTTGAGATGTAAAATGACTTCACCCCGCTGGTGGGGTGTTAAAAAGCCTGTACTCCCTCGATAGCGTAAGTGTAACCCTTTTGCACCTTGTTCTTCATAAATCCTTTTCCACTTACTCACAAAAGCATCCGATACATCCAACAACTCACAGATGTCTTTTACCAAAAAACCCTGGGAAACCATCTTGACAGCGATGGCTCTTTTTATTTCTCTCCCTGCTTTTGAATCAATAATGTTTTCTAAAGTGAACATAGTTACACTCCTATTTTCAAGATTTTATTTAAATAAATTATAGCATATTTTTTACAAATGATGTAGGAAACCTATAACAGCCATCGAGTGGTTCGAGCTGTTGGAGTCGATCGGTATTTTTTGACAAGACCAGGGTGCGCTCTTGCTCGGTGAGGATGACCCATTCGTGAATTTTCAAGCGCTGGCTCTTGGCCTCGAGCTGGCACCGTGCCGCTGTCAGCGTGGCTCGTGGGTGTTCCTGCAGATAGCGATTGAGTTCCTCGACCTGCTGGCCCAAGGTGCGATATTTGTCTTCCCGTACCCGTTGCATCTCGGCTGCGCGCACCGGATTGCGGCGTAATACGTACCGGATGCCGTCGCTGGCCTGGACCTCGGCCAGCACCTGATCGAACAACGCCAGCTGAATCTCCCCGACCTGCAGCAACGTCTCAATCTGGGGTTTGGTAATCGCGGTGATGTAATGAAATTCATGGTCGTTATAGGTGCTCAGCGCCTCAATCTGCAGTCCCTTGATCATCCCCCGGTCGCCGACAAAGGTCACCGCGCCGCCGCCAAACCGCTGCGCTACTTTGGTGACTTGAGGGCCAAAGGTCTGGGGATCGGCCGTATTCCCTGGAAACACCTCAATCGACAGCGCCGTGCCCTGGTCATCACACAACAGCCCAATCACAATCTGTCGTTTGCCTTTTTTCCCATCCCGATTGTAACCAAAAGCCGCCCATTGATTGTGTTCACCTTCCAGATAACTGCTGGTGACATCGTACAGGAACAACTCCGGCGGCTGTCCCCGATGCAGCCGATGGAACAGTTTCTGGTCAATCACCACCTGCTGCGCCTGTAACCAGTCGAGATTGGCGTACAGATGCGCCTCGTGGAAGGGGTCCAGCTCCAGCAGCTCACCGGCGGCATGCGTGCCCGCCAAGCGCACCGCCGACAGGCGCGATCCTTGATCAATCACCCGGGCGATGACCTGCCACAACGCCAGTTTGCCCTCGCGCGTCGGGCCTAATGCCTTACCACCTATCAGTTCCTCATGACGGGGCAGATTCGATAGAAGGGCGGTAAGGGTTGTTGCATTTGGAGCCGTCTCAGGAGCAACCGCAGACCGCGCTTGAACCAGGACAAAGCGCTGCGAGCGAGCTTTTTAAAAGTCCAATGGTCCGGATCCGTTTGGGCTTGAGTTTTTTTTCTAGAACGGCAAACTCGGCTTGAGCGGTGATCTTAGCGAGGCACCGATGTTCCTCACGTCCCACTTTTACTCTGAAATCCACGTCTTACAGCCTGTTTTACGAAAATTAAGAGCGAGAATGGCTATTACTATGCCGCCCTCTAGCCAAGTTTGCCATCCTAGTTTTTTTCCAACGGGGTCGGGTGATCGCGGGCGTCGTCTTGCCCGGCGCGGACGCACCAGTGCAGGGCGAGGGCCATGAGCAACAGCAGGCGATCCAGGCGATCGGGGGCGCGTAGCTGGGTGGCTTCCAAGTCAAAACCGCGACTTTGGAAGTCCGAGAACAGCGGCTCGATGCCCCAGCGACTGCCGTAATCCCGCACTGCCGCCCGGTTCGGGGCGCAGTCCATGGCGATGATCCACGGTTCGGGATGCCCCGCCTCATGCAAAATCCCCAGGTTGGTCGGGACCCCGTGGTTGAACAACCGGACATCGGGCAGATAGCGCTCGGGATAACCCGCGGCCAGTTCCCCGGTGGTCGTAATATCGCCAAAGCCCGGATCGACGTTCAGATTGCCCTTCAACCGCAGCCGGTAATGCCAACCCCGGGCGTGCAACCACTCGAACAATTCCACCGAGGGATAGAACCGATCCGCCAACAACAGGACGTCGGCCCCTCCCGGTAGCCAGTTCCGCACCCGCTCCAACAGGATGTTTTGCCAGTCAAACCCGAGATTGGCCGGGCCGGCTTCCACCGCCCACGTCAGCGGTAACGCCCGATCCCCCACCACCAAGCCGAGCATCAACACCGCGAACCGATCCCCCAGATCGGTTTGATCCAGACTCAGCACCACCGTCTGCCCGTACCGGCCGGCCTCGGCGAGCGCTTGGCGCGCCCACGGCTCCAGCAGCACCGGGCTGGCCAACAAGGGATTTTTGAGCAACCGCCGTAACCATTGCTCGCGCATGTCCTGCCGCGCGGTCTCCAGCGGCAGGACATTGGCCAACTCCGCCGTGTTCGGCGTGCGCACCTCGATCATCGCTCCGACCGCCAAGGCCACCTTGCTCACCACCGTCTTGCGCAGTTTCGGCAACGCTGTGTTTAGCCCCCGTCCCACTTCCTCCGCCAACCGCCGCACCGTTCCCATCCTCAGTCACCTCGCGCCTCAGTTCACCCAGCGCACAAGTTTAGCCCAAACTGATGGGTGGTAAGGGGTGTGATTCAATGTGATCAGCAATTCTCATTTTGGCAATTTCGCCCGTTCTGGACTACGTAGGGGCGGGGTCGATCTGGGGGATGAACGTCTCTCCAGCGCGTAGGAGTCGAACCGGTACGATCCGACCCGGCTTGAAGCTATCCAGCATAAAAGTCATGGCTCAATATGGATTCCAGACTGTTGAGGACGGATCGCGCCGGCGGAGGTTGGCGGGTACACTGAACGGGTACCGAACCCCTTTGACCGAAGGTCCCCGATGATGATCCCCCTTCAAAACCTGCTGGACGACCACAAATGCTATGAGGTGATTCGCCAGCTGCGGTGGCCCGACGGGGTCCGTTGTCCCCACTGCAGCGCGGCCGCCGTGACGAAGCAGGGGCGGGATACGACGCAACCGGCGCGGCAGAAATATCGCTGTCAGGGATGCGAGCGCTACTTTGACGATCTGACGGGGACGGTATTCGCGGGGCATCATCAACCGCTCTCGGTGTGGATTTTGTGTCTGTATTTCATGGGGTTGAACCTCTCGAACGCCCAGATCGCCCAGGAATTGGGGTTGGACCCCAGCGATACGCAGCGGATGACCGAGCCGCTGCGGGACGGGGTCGTGATACGCCAACCCGAACCGGTCCTGTCGGGGGACGTGGAATGCGACGAGGTTTACGTCATCGCCGGCCACAAAGGACAGCCGGAAGCGGTGCGACGCGCTGGCCGGCGGGGTCGGCGGCGCCGGTTGAAGGGGGCGCGGGGTCGGGGAACCTTGGCGACCGAAAAGCCACCGATTTTCGGCATGATTCAACGGGGTGGCGCGGTGGTCATCCGGATGGTCGAGAACGTCCAGCAGGCCACGATTCGCCCCCTCATCCAGACGTTCGTCGCGCCGGGAACGCGCGTCCATACCGATGAATAGGCCATCTATAACCCGTTGAAGGACTGGGGCTTTGATCATCATACGGTGTGTCATAGCCGGGGTGAATACGCCCGTGACGAGGATGGGGATGGCTTCCATGAAATTCATGTCAACACCATGGAGGGCTTTTGGTCCTTACTCCGTTCCTGGTTGCGACCGCATCGCGGCCTCTCGCAGGAGAAACTGCCGCTGTACTTGGGCTTCTTTCAGTTCGTGCATAACGTTCGCATCCGGGGTAAAGGCCTGCTCAGCCCCCTCTTAACGTTGCTGGTCGCATAACGCACCGAACTGACTGGAATCCATATTGAGCCCAAATATTTTATCTGCCACTATAACCTCACCAAGGCTCAAGCAATATAAGGGAGCATTACCTGTAGCTCACTACCGACTATTTTTCCTCGGCCGCGATTCACTGCCCTCCCTGTTCAACCCGCACCCACGCCAATGGCCACGTCACCTATTGCCATACGGTGCTGACCCCGGTGGTCGTGAAACCGGAGGAGGCGCGCGTGATCCCCCTCCCGCCGGAGTTTGTCCACCCCCAAGATGGCGCGGCGAAACAAGACTGCGAACTCAATGCCGCCAAGCGCTGGCTCGAAGCCTGTGGCGCTCAGTACAGCCCCTTGGGAGCGACGATCCTGGGCGATGACCTCTATAGCCATGAACCGTTCTGCCGGGCGGTTTTAGAGCAACACCTGAACTTTATCTTGGTGTGCCAGCCGACCTCGCATCCCCTCACCTACGAATGGTTGGATTTTCTCGAACGCGGCGGCGCCGTGCGCACCGTGGTCCAGACCCGCTGGACCGGTCGGCGACGCGAGATCGATACCTATCGCTATGCGCAAGCCGTGCCGTTACGCGATCACGAGGACGCCTTGCTGGTGAACTGGTGTGAACTGACGACCACCGATCAAGACGGAAACCGCCTGTACCAAAATGCGTTTGCCACCCATTTCGCGCTCCACGACGCGAACGTGGTGGCGGTCGTCGCAGCCGGGCGGAGTCGGTGGAAAATCGAAAATGAAAACAATAATACTTTGAAAACCAAAGGTTATCACTTTGAGCATAACTACGGTCACGGTCAGCAGTATTTATCCGCGGTGTTGGCCAGCCTCATTATCCTGGCCTTGCTGGTCCATACCGTGTTGGAGTGGGTGGATAACCAGTACCAACTCCTGCGCCAGCAACTGCCTTCCCGTCAGCAGTTGTTTGAGGATCTGCGCACCTTAACCCGCTACTTGTGCCTTGACAGTTGGGACGACTGAATGACTTTTATGCTGGATAGCTTCAAGCCGGGTCGGATCGTACCGGTTCGACTCCTACGCGCTGGAGAGACGTTCATCCCCCAGATCGACCCCGCTCCTACGTAGTCCAGAACGGGCGAAATTGCCAAAATGAGAATTGCTGCCGGCGAATGGACGCTCACTTACCAAAGATGGAACGAGCAAACCCGGAAACCGGAAACTCAGCGGGAAGTGATCCCAATCACGCAGCGCCTGACCGAGCGGGCGGCCGTTCACGACCTCAAGGCGATCCTCCGCCTGATCGATGCCGGCAAGCTGGCGGTCAGCGACAAGACCCACCAGCCGGGTGCGGCTGCCCTGCGGACCGTCGACGCGCTGTTGCTGGGCAGCGATTTCTACGACGACAACGAGTACGACGAGTACGACAAGATCGGCCCGATCAAGCCGTTCGCCTGGCCGATACTGGCTCAGGCCGGAGGACTGGCATCGCTGAGCGGCAAGACGCTGCAACTGACCAAGACCGGGCAAAAGGCCCTGAGCGAGCCGGTGGAAAAAACCCTGGCACAGTTATGGCAGCGCTGGCTGAAAACCACCCTGTTCGACGAATTGCGGCGCATCGACTGCATCAAGGGCCAGACCGGCAAGGGCAAGCGGGGGCTGACCGCCGTCGCCGGGCGCCGCGCCGCCATCCATCAGGCGCTGCGCGGCTGCCCGCCGGGCCAGTGGATCGCGGTCGACGATCTGTTCCGCCAGATGCGGGCCAGCGGGGCGGGTTTCGAGATCACCCGCGATCCCTGGAATCTCTATATCTGCGAACCCGGTTACGGCAATCTGGGGGAGAATCATCACGGCTGGAATATTCTCCAGGCTCGCTGCGCCCTCTGCCTGCTGTTCGAGTACGCCGCCACCCTGGGACTGCTCGACGTGGCCTATATCGCGCCACACGATGCCCGCCCGGATTATCGCAATATCTGGGGCACCGACGATCTGTCCTTCTTCAGCCGCTACGACGGTTTGCTCTATATCCGCGTCAACCCGCTGGGCGCCTACGTGCTGGGACTGGCCGACCGCTACCAGCCTGCCGCGCTGGAAGTCGCCGCCACCCCTCTGCTGCGGGTGTTACCCAACCTGGAGATCGCCGCCATCGGCGCGCCGCTGGAACCGGCCGACGCCATGCTGCTCGACGGTTACGCCGAGAAGGTGTCCGACGCGGTGTGGAAGCTGGAGCAAAGCCGCCTGCTGGAAGCGCTGGAAGCCGGCCACGACGTCGCGGTACTGGCGGAACTGCTGGTCTCGCTCGGCGGCCAGCCGCTGCCGGAGACGGTGGAACGGTTCCTGGAGGACATGGCCCGCCGTGTCCGCAGCCTGAAAGCCACCGGAGCCGCCCGGCTGATCGAGTGCGCTGACGCGGCGCTGGCGACGCTGATCGCCAACGACAGCCGCACCAAACCGTTTTGCCTGCTGGCCGGCGACCGCTGTCTGGCGGTGCCGGTCGAGTCCGAAACCCGCTTCCGCGGTGCCCTGCGCAAGCTGGGCTACGGCCTGCCCAAATGAGCGATTACGTCCCCGACAATCCCCTGATCGTGCAGAGCGATCACACGGTGTTGCTGGAAGTCCATTCCCCCCGCGCCGAGGCGGCCCGCGAGGCCATCGTGCCCTTCGCCGAACTGCTCAAGAGTCCGGAGCATATCCACACCTATCGCGTTACGCCACTGAGCATCTGGAACGCCCGCGCCGCCGGCTTGAGCACGGCGGCGATGATCGAGGTGCTGAGCCGGTACGCGAAGTACCCGGTGCCGGAGGGCGTGGCGCAGGAGATCGAGGCGCTGGGCCGGCGCTACGGGCTGGCAGTCATCGAACGCGGCGACGACCAGGGTCTGGTGTTGCGGGTGGCCGACGCGCCGCTGGCGGAACTGCTGGCGCGCGACCGGCTGGTGGCGCCGCTGCTGGGCGAGCGGCTGACCGAGCTGCGCTTCCGGATCCGGCTGGGCGTGCGGGGCCTGCTCAAGCAGGCGCTGGTGGCCATCGGCTATCCCGCCGACGATCTGGCCGGCTATGCCGAAGGGCCAGGAACTGCCGCTGCGGCTGCGCGAGATCACGGGCGGCGGCGAGTCGTTCGTCGTCCGCGACTACCAGTGGGCAGCGGCGGCGGCCTTCTATCAGGACGGCCAGGCGCGGGGTGGCAGCGGGGTCATCGTCCTGCCCTGCGGCGCCGGCAAGACCATCGTCGGCATGGCGGCGATGGCCCAGGTCCAGGAAAACACCCTGATCCTCACCACCAGCCAGACCTCCATGGAGCAATGGCGGCGCGAACTGTTGGACAAGACCGATCTGCCTCCGGACGCCATCGCCGAATACAGCAGCCAGCGCAAGGACACCGGGCCGGTGACCCTGGCCACCTATCAGATGCTGACCTGGCGCCCCAGCCGGGACGGGGAATTCGTCCATTTCGGCCTGTTCCACGCCCGCTCCTGGGGGCTGATCATTTACGACGAGGTGCATCTGCTGCCCGCGCCGGTGTTCCGCATCACTGCCGAGTTGCAATCGCGCCGCCGGCTGGGGCTGACCGCCACCCTGATCCGGGAGGATGGCCTGGAAGGCGACGTGTTCGCGCTCATCGGCCCGAAGCGTTACGACGCGCCCTGGCGGGAACTGGAAGGACAGGGCTGGATCGCCGCCGCGGATTGTACCGAGTTCCGCATCCGCCAGACGCCGGAACGGGACATGGATTACGCGCTGGCACCCCGACGACAGCAGTTCCGGGTGGCGGCGGAGAACCCCCGCAAACGGGTGGTGGTCAGGGATCTGCTGCAACGGGAAGCCAGGCATCGCGTCTTGATCATCGGCGAATACATCAGTCAGTTGGAGGAGTTGGCGGCGGACACGGGGTTTCCGCTACTGACCGGCAAGACCCCGCAACTGGAGCGGGAGCGGCTGTATCAGGCCTTCCGCGAGCGGGCGGTGCCGGGGCTGGTGCTGTCGCGGGTGGGCAATTTCGCCGTGGATCTGCCGGACGCGGACGTGCTGGTGCAGGTGTCCGGCAAGTACGGCTCGCGCCAGGAGGAGGCGCAGCGGCTGGGGCGGGTGTTGCGGCCCAAGCAGGACGGGCGGCGGGCGCGGTTTTATACTCTGGTCAGTTTGCGGACCTGCGAGGAGGATTTCGCCCGCCACCGGCAACTGTTCCTGACGGAGCAGGGCTACAGCTATCGGATCGAGGGGGAAAGCTGATTCCATGCCCAGATTGTGCCCGATCAGGACCGGTGGACTGTTTTAAGGTGCTCGCGCCTCGCGAAAACGAAAAGAAATGATAACGAACAATTATAAATTTATGGTAAAAAAATTCTTTATTCGTATATACCGGCGATGGTAATGTCCTTTCGAATGAACCTTGGGCGGATTTTGCCCGGGTAAACGTAACCGGACTTTTGGCGGGGGCTGACGACCATGTACCAGTACGACGCATACGATCAAACCCTCGTGGACGAGCGGGTAGCCCAGTTTAGCGGTCAGGTCCGGCGTTATCTGGCCGGCGAGCTGAGCGATGATGAGTTCCGGCCGCTGCGGCTGATGAACGGCCTTTATATCCAGCGCCACGCACCGATGCTGCGGGTCGCCATTCCCTACGGCCTGCTGTCCTCGCGGCAACTGCGCGCGCTGGCCCACATCGCCCGCCGCTACGACAAGGGTTTCGGCCATTTCACCACCCGGCAGAACATCCAGTACAACTGGCCGAAGCTGGAAGAGACGCCGGATATCCTCGCCGAACTGGCTCAGGTGCAGATGCATGCCATCCAGACCAGCGGCAACTGCATCCGCAACATCACCGCCGACCATCTGGCCGGCGTCGCCCGGGATGAAATCGAGGACCCGCGCATCTACTGCGAGATCATCCGCCAGTGGTCCACCTTCCATCCGGAGTTCTCCTATCTACCGCGCAAGTTCAAGATCGCGGTCACCGGGGCTGCTCACGACCGCGCGGCGGCCCAGGTTCACGACATCGGCCTGAATCTGCTGCGGAACGAGCGGGGCAAAATCGGTTTCCGGGTACTGGTCGGCGGCGGACTGGGCCGTACCCCGATCATCGGCCAGGTCATCCGCGAGTTTTTGCCCCAGCGCGATCTATTGTCTTATCTGGAGGCCATCCTGCGGGTCTACAACCAGTACGGCCGGCGCGACAACATTTACAAGGCCCGCATCAAAATCCTGGTCAAGGTAGTGGGGCCTGAAACGTTCCGCGAGCAGGTCGAGACGGAGTGGGAGCAGATCCGTGATTCCGGTCTGGTGCTGGACGAAGCCGAAATCGAGCGGGTCCGCTGCTTCTTCGTTCCGCCGCCCTACGAGTCCGAGGCCGCCCACGACCTCAGCTTCGAGCAGTGGCTAAAGAGCGACAAAGCCTTCGCCACCTGGGTGCGCCACAATGTCGCGGAGCACAAGGTCGAGGGTTACCGTAACGTGTTCGTGGCCCTCAAGGAACCGGGCACGCCGCCGGGCGACATCACCGCCGACCAGATGGACGCGGTGGCCGACCTCGCTGACCGCTACAGCTCCGGCCAAATTCGCGCCACCCACCACCAGAACCTGCTGCTGGCCGACGTGCGCCAGGCCGACCTTTATCCACTGTGGCACGCGCTCAAGGTGCGCAAGCTGGCCGCCCCGGTCATCGGCACGCTGGCGGACATGATTTGCTGCCCCGGCCTGGACTATTGCAGTCTGGCCAACGCCAGTTCCATCTCCATTGCCCATCAGATCAACGAGAAGTTCGACCGCCTCGACTATCTCTACGACCTGGGCGACATCCGGCTCAACATGTCCGGTTGCATGAACGCCTGCGGCCATCATCACGTCGGCCACATCGGTATTCTCGGCGTGGACAAGAAGGGCGAGGAGTGGTACCAGATTTCGCTCGGTGGTTCCTCCGAGAACGATGTCTCACTGGGAGACATTCTTGGTCCCTCGGTTCCCAAGACCGAGGTGGCCAACACCCTGGAGCGCATTCTGCGGGTGTACTTGGAAACGCGCGACGATAGCGAGCGGTTCATCGACACCTTCCGGCGGATCGGCCTTGAGCCGTTCCGGGTACGGGCCTATGCGCCTGGCAGCAACGAGGCGAGACAGGAGGAGAAGCGTTATGCGGTCGGTTATTAAGCACCGTCGGATCGTCGAGGACCGCTGGCAACACCTCGCCGACGACGCCGACCTGCCAGCCGGACCGGTCATCGTGTCGCTGGCTCGCTGGCAGCGGGAGCGGAAGACGCTGCTGGAACGGGGCGACCCGGTCGGCGTCCGGTTGCCGAACACCGCCAATGTGGCTGATCTCGCGGGGGATTTGCCGGTGCTGGAGGTCGTGGCGCTGGAATTTCCCAAATTTGCCGACGGCCGCGCCTATTCGCAGGCCCGGTTGCTGCGGGAGCGCCATGGCTATCGGGGTGAAATCCGGGCGGTGGGCGACGTGCTGCGCGATCAACTGTTCTTCATGGCGCGCAGCGGCTTCGACGCTTTCGAGGTTCGGGCGGATCGCAGCCTGGAAGACGCGCTGGCCGCCTTCGACGAATTCACCGTAAGCTACCAGCCGGCGGCCGACCAGCCGCAACCGTTGTACCGGCGGGCGCGCTGAGCGCGCGGACGCACCCGCCACGCCCACCATCACTCACCATCACTGCAAATACCAGTCCGGTGGGATCGGGTTGTCCAGCGTTTCGGAACCTGGTCCCCCAGCCGCATCCGAACCCGCATCGCCAACATGCACGACCACGGTGGTGACGTTGTCGCTGGCGTCCCGCATCAGGGCCAGATGGATGAATGCCTTGACCGCTTCCTGGCAGTTGTGGTTGCTGTGGGCCAGCAGACGGGCGATTTCTTCGTCGCTCACGGTCTTGTTGAGACCGTCGCTGCACAGCAGGAACATATCGCCGGACTGCAGTGGATATACGGCCTCGTCGATCAGCAGTTCCTCCGTCGAGCCGACGGCCCGGGTAATCACGTTGGCCAGCGGGTGGCGGTGCGCTTCCTCGGGCGTGATCAGACCTTGATCGACCAGTTCCTGCACGTGGCTGTGATCGCGGGTCAACTGCTGGAGCTGGCCGTTCCGCAGCCGGTAAATGCGGCTGTCCCCCACCCACAGGCAGGCACACTGGGCTTCATGGATCAGTAGCACCGCAACCGTGCTGCCAATGGTGCGGTGCTGGTAACGCTGGGCCGATTCCTCGCGCAACCGCTGGTTCACCTCGCGCAACCGCTCCCGCGCCGATTCCAGGAAATCCTGCCAGTCGTTCGGCGACAGGATCTGCTGCAAATTCTCGACGATCATCTGACTGGCGATGTCGCCGGCCTCGTGCCCGCCCATGCCGTCGGCGACCGCCCAAAGACCCAGCTCGGGCAATACGAGGCAGGCATCCTCGTTGATGGCCCGAACCATGCCAACGTGGCTGCGGCCGGCTGACGACCATTGGAAAGCTTGATTCTCATTCATGATGAACTCTCCTCGGCGGCGGGTGGCCCCCCCGGATGGGAGGCGATGCCGGCGAGCCGTTTTTCGTTCCAGCCCCATTGCTGCCAGTCCCCGGCCAATAGCGCCGCAAAACCGGAAGCCGGCGGCAGACCGTCGCAAATCAGGAGGCAGCGGACGATCCGATCCGAACCATCGGTCCACCAAAGGCTGTGCCGGGGAAATCCGCGTCGCAGCAGATTGCTCGCCAATGCCGGCGGCAGCCTGGCAAATTCCAACGCTTCCGGCAAGGGACAATACCAAGCGTTGCTGGCCACCCCGTCATCCGGGAGGAATTCCGGAGTTGGCGGTGTGCCCAGATCTTCGACTTGCCGGCTGAAATCGTCCAAGTCCAGCCGGTCAAGTTCGAGTCCCGCCAAGGCCAGTTGTTCGGCGTGCCGAAACCAGGTATCGGCGGTGGCGGGCAGCGCCAACAAGGGCCAGTCCGGTTCCAGCGATACGCTGATCGCCAGGGGATAATAGCGGCCCACCCGGTCCACACTGGGCATTAGAATCCCCGCATAGGCGGCCGGCCCGCACAATCCGGCGCAGAGCGCGAATCGCCAGATCGGGCTGGTGCAGTAGCACTCGCGCCAGGACTCCCCCAGTTGGGCGCGGCTCTGAACCATGGCATCTTGCAGCCAGGCATCCCAGGGATCAAGAAAGGATTTTGGCAGATGACGGCTAACGAAGTCACCCCGGCCGGGCAGTTTGCCGAAAAAGCCAGCCACAGGCCGTGCTGGTTCGGAGGTCACCATTATTCCGGGCATCGGCAGCTCGTCAGGTTCCTTCAACATCATCGGGCAAATCACCTATAAAATTGTATCATAATTGTTCAGGGCACTGAAATCCTGCCAGTTCCTGCAGGTTGAATGGGTTGGAGGAACCGCCAGGAGTGCGTAGTTCGTAGACAGCCTGCCGGCCGCTCAATTGAAACGTGACCTGGAACTGCCCGGAACCGATTGGCCTCATCTGGGCCTGGTCGAGAAGCTTGAACCAGGCCCAGGGGCCGGTTTCGTTCAGTTGCGCCGGGCCGGCGGCGGCGGGCGGAAGAAACTCGATCCGTGCCTGTCCGGAAGCGCCCGTCCATTGCAGGTCGGCAACCCGCGCGGCCTGCCCAGCGATGTAGGTCAGCGTCTGGCCGTCCATGGTGAGCACGGACTGGCTGACATCGCCGCCGAGTTGCACGGGAATCAACTGAAAGCGGACCATTGGGGTCTGGCTGCCACCGCCGAACAGGGCATTGCGGATGGCGGCGGCCCGCTGGAAGACTTGCAGGATTTCCGGGGCGATGCTCTGTTCCGGCCCGGCGGGTCCGCGCCAGCGCCAGGCGCCCTGCGAGGTATCCACGTAAGCTTGCAGGTTCTGCTTGAAGAAGTTGTCCATGAGTCCGTTCGGTCCGAAGAAGCGGCCGAAGGCGGCGAGCGTGGCGTCGGGCGGCCCCTGCGGGGTGCGGCTTACAGCGGTACCGGGACCCTGTCCGACCCATTGAATGGTGTTGGTCGGGACGGCCGGGCCCGGCGCGGCGTTCGGTCCCGCGCCGCTCCATTGCACGGTGACGCGGCGCAAGGGATAGCGTCCGCTCAAGTTGTCCTGAAAAAAAACGGTGATTTGTGCCGCTTTCCATTGAGCATTCAGTCGGTCGCGCAGACTGCGGACAATATCGGCGCTGTCCTGAGCCAGTTTGTTCAGCAGGGCGTTGAAGGGGGGTGGTTTACGAGTGGCGTCCACCTGGAGTTGGTTGGCCACGGCGCCGAACTGGTCCTTGAGATTTTGCGGCACGGCGCCGTCGGGGCTGGCTTCCCGGGCGCGGGCGATGGCGTTCATGTGGCCGTAGAGATCGTTGATCGCGGAAAGCGATTTATCGAGGGGGGGAATGGCGCCCTCGGCGCCGGCGATTTCACGGCTGTATTGCGTGTTGAAGCCCAGCAGTCGCGGATCGACGCCGCATGGCTGGAACTTGGCCTGGCCGGCGGCATCGGTCGCGCTGCCGAGGATGCCCGCGATCTTGTCGGTCAGCGACTTGTCGGTCGGAGCTTTACCAGCATCCGGTGGCGCGGGCGGTCGATCCAGGGCGGTTTCGCGAGCCACCGTTTCAATCAGCGTCCGCAGCGGCGAGGTCGGGCCGGACAGCACTTGCAGGATATCGAGCGCTGCAGCCGGATTGTTGAATTCCTTGATCTTGATGTCGGCGAGCAGATCTTGCCACTGCCGCAGGTAGTCGCCGAGATAGAGGCGGCAGACACCATCGGCGATTTGCTGACGATCCGCCGGCGTGTTTGAAACCTGAACCGCCGTTCCCAGAATCCAGCTCTCGTCGGCCAATTGACCGACCAACTTCGGGCTCTCGCCCAGAAAAAACTGATAATAACCATTATAAGAGTATAGGCCGGATACGCCGCTGTTCAGCGGCTGGCCGCTCTTGCGGTCGAACACCCGGGGAGTGTCGGGACCAGCGGCGGCGGTCAGGCCGATGTCCGGCGGGGTACCAGCGCTGCGCTGGTTCTGCTTGAGCCGTTCGTAAACCCGCTGGGCGAGGGGAACCTGGTTGAGCAGGCCGCGGGTGTTCTGGATCAGGGGACTGTCCAGCGCGATGGGCGATTTCAAGGGTGCTTGTTCCAGCAGCGCGTCCAGATGAGCGGTCAAATGGTCGCGCTGCTCGCGGTTGACGCTCCGGGGCAGGTTGGTTTGCCATTCCTGCTCCAGCCAGGTTTTGACGGTCTTGGTATCGAAATGCTCCGGGTCGTCCATCATCAGGTAGACCTTGAGCGTGTCGTACAGGTAGCCGGGATTGCTCGTGTTCTGGCGCAGCCGCTCTTCCATGCGCAGGATGATACGGGGCAGGAAAGCCTGGACCAGCAACCGCTGGTAAATCGCCAGTGCCTCCCCGCCGAGCTTGTCGCCCTGATACAGGCCGAACCCCATCAACCAGGGCGTACCGGCGTCGCGGTCGGCGAAGCCGCCGGGTATGGCGCGCGCGGCATCGAGCAACGGCAGGGCGGCGACCGGATCGGTCTGGTCGCGGGGCAGTGCTTGCATCTGCTGTTCCACTTCAAGCCGCTGTTTTTCCACTGCCCGCACGTACATTTCGTTGCGGGCGTAGCTGGTCAGCCAGAGCAAGGCGGCGGTCACGGTAACGAGCAAAGCGGCGGCATAGGCGCCGCGCTGGATCCAGGCCCGCCAGCGTTCCACCCGCAGGTTGGCGCCGGCGATCTCCGCTTCCGGAAAGATCACATCGCGCAGCAGGCGGGTGATGAAGTAGCTGCGGCCCTTGCCGGAAAAGGTGCTCAGTACCTGCCGGCGCAACCCGAAGGTGCTGGCCAGCGAACTCATCAGCCGGTCGATTGGCGTGCCTTCCTGGGTGCCGCTGGTGAAATACGCGCCTCGCAACAGGACGCGCTGCTCGAAACGGCTGGGCCGAAAGACTTCCTTGAGGAATCGGTCGGCGACCTGTTTCAGCGAGCCGAACTGCTGGGGAAAGGTGTAAAGGAGGTCGCGCCGCTGGGGGTCGCGTTCGTCCTGCAACCGCTCCACCAGCCGATCGTTCAGGCGCTGCTCCAGCAGTTCGAATTCGGCCTTGAAGTTCTGGACCACGCCTTCCGGATTGGTGGGGTCGTCCATGGGGAAGGTCATGCCCCAGACCTGCGCCCGCTCTTCCTGGCCCAGATCGTTGAAGAATTCGATAAAGCCGGCGATCAGGTCGGCCTTGGTGAACAGCACATAGAGCGGAAAGCGGATGTTGAAATGCTCGTGCAGTTCCTGGATCCGCTGTTTGATGGCCTGCGCCTGGGCCGCGCGCTCGTCCTCGCTCTGCTGCATCAGGTCGGCCAGGCTGATCGCGATGAAGGCACCGTTGATGGGCCGGCGGCGGCGGTGCTTCTTGAGCAGGTCCAGAAAGCCGCGCCAAGCCGCCCGGTCCACTTCCTCATGGCTGTCCTGGGTGGTGTAGCGACCGGCGGTATCCAGCAGGACCGCTTCGTCGGTGAACCACCAGTCGCAGTTGCGGGTGCCGCCCACGCCGCGCACCTTGCCCGCCCCCAGCGGGAAGCGCAGGCCGGAGTTGATCAGCGCGGTGGTTTTGCCGGAGCCGGGCGGGCCGATAATGATGTACCAGGGCAACTGATACAGATATTGACTGCGCCCGGTCTTGCCGCCCAGCCTGGTTTTCTTTAGCACCGTCAGCGCTTCGTCGAGTCCCTGCTTGAGCGTGGAGATTTCCTCGGCCGAAGCGGCTTCCAGTTCTTTCTTGCGCTGCTGCTCGCGGGCTTGTTCCTCGCGTGCGGCCGCCCGGTCGCCACCGCCACCGGGCGACGCCTGGCCGGCCAAATCGGCCAGCATGTCGCGGTTCCGACGCAGCGTATCGATATAGTAAACGAGCTGGTAGAGCCCATAGGCGCCGCCGACGGTCATGATGGTGCCGATACGGCCCAGATCCGTGGCAAGCGGGGTTTGGCCGGCGATGGCGATCAGGGGGCCCAGGTACCAGATCAGGGCGGCAACCGCCAGGAAACCCGCGATCCCGATCGTCCAGCGGCTCTTGAGAACGTTCAGAATCTTTTTCATGACCGACTAGATCCGCGCGAGCAATATGATATCGACGCGCCGGTTCAGCGCTCGATTCTGCGAGGTGTCATTGGGGGCGACCGGTTCGGTGTCGGCGCGGCCTTCGCTGATGAAACGGCTGGGACTGTTGCTGCTGGCCGCCAGGATTTTTACCACGCTGTCGGCGCGGGTCTTGGACAGGTGCCAGTTGGAAGGAAATTGCAGGGTACGGATCGGAACGTTGTCGCTGTGGCCGGTCACCAGCACCCGGCCCTGTACCTTGTTCATTTCGGCACCGATTTGCTGAAGCAGGTTGTAGAAGGCCGGCTTGACTTCCGCTTTACCGGAATCGAACAGCCCATCGCCCCGAATCCGGACCGTGGTTTTGTCGGCCTCTTCGATGACAGCAACCAGTCCCTGCCGGATCTGCGGGTCTAGAAAAGTACGTATGTTCTGCGTGACCTGGGCAAGATTGGCGTTGGGCTTGCTGGGTGGAGGGGCTATGGGGAGCACCTCCGCGCTGCACCATGGCCAGGTTTTTGCCACGGATGTCGGCGAGCGCGGTGAGTACCGGGTCGGAGGCGTTGTTCAGCAGCCAACTGAAGATCGCGTAAGCGAGCAACAGCAAGGCCGCCGCGACCCCCGCCACCACCCAAAGCGGTACATAGCGGATCAGCGGGTTGCGCTGATCGATGACGCCGCGCCAGTGCGGAGACAAATCCCGTTCGAACTCGCCGCGGGCGGTGCGGATGGCGTTAAAGGCCCGTTCCCGCTGTTCTTCCAGCCGGCCACGGCCGTTTTCCAGCAGCTTGTAGCGGCCCTGGAGGCCAAAGGCCAGACACAGATACATCAATTCCAATAGATGCAAATTCTTGCGCGGGTCGAGAATGATCGAGTCCAGCAATTCAAAAAACTTCTCTCCACCCCAGGCTTCGTTGTGAAAGGTGATCAACAGGCTGTTTTTGCTCCACTCGCTGGTCCGGCCCCACGGCGTGTTCAGTATCACCTCGTCAAGGGTGGTGCAGAGTACGTAGCGGGCCCGGACTGCCGTTTTCTCGTCGATGCCCGCGTTGTGGGCGTTGGCCGAGAACGCCCTGATCTCCTCGATCATCCGCTGGCGCAACCGCTCGGGTTCCGGCTGGGAAGACGTGTTCTTCAGACGCATAATCAGGCTGAGCAGCGGCGCGGCGGCGGCCTCCAGCGGATTCAGCCCGACTCCGCTCGGCATCAGAGCTTCCTCGGGTGGCGGTGCGCTAGGGCGGCGGGGTGGGGGGGCGGGCGCCGCGGTCGGGCTGGGGCGGCGGCCGCCCGGCACCGGCCGTATGATGGTGCGCTCGCCTTCGTCGCCGTCGGGGGTGGCAAACGGATCGTCGATGGTCACGGTTGCTTACTCGGTCACTCTTTGATGGCCCAGAAGACCATTTCCAGATCGGGGAATTCACCGCCGATAAAAAAAGCGAAGCCGCCGGAATTGAGCAATTGCTTCCAGAATTCGCTGCCGCGGTCGAGCCGGAAGTAAATAAAGTCGGCCCGGTACGGGATTTCCCGCGGCGCCACCGGCAGGGCGCTGACGCCAATGCCGGGTAAATTGTGATTGATGAGTTTGGCGATGATCTCGACCGGACCGATCTTGAGCTGGGGCGGGAAGCGGGTCCGCAGCAGGTCGGCCGCCATGTCGGCCCGAACCGCCAGGATGAAGTTGGCCTTGGTGAGCAGCGGTTTTTCGCGGTCGGTGATGATCCCTACCCGGATACCGTACTGGCGTTCCTCGAGGGGAATCTGGATCGCCGCGTCCACTTCCTCCAGACTGAGCGAACGGCGCAGTTCCCGCATCAGGGGACCGAAGGTTTTCCGAAGATCGTCGTGATCGTAGGCCGGGAATACCGGTGGCCGGCGTTTGACCTTGTCGGTGAAGGTGGCCATTTCGCCGGCCAGTTGCAGGGCGATTTGGTGGAAAGCCTCCGGATGCAGGCCCTGCATGGTGGCCAGATGGGCTAATAGCGGCTCGAAGCGGTTGACGGTCTGCAGGCGCAGGAACTGGGCGATATCGAGGCTGGCGCCGCGCGCCATGCCCGAGCCCACTACCCGGTCAGCCAGGGCATCACCGCGCTGGTGCAATAGCCCGAGCAACTCGGTGACGAAGCCGTTCAGCCCCGGTACGCCCCGGCAGTCCAGACACGGGGGCAGGTACTCGCCATCCACCACCACCGTCTGGTCAGGCCGTTTCTCCAGCACGCAGGCGATGCCGATACAGGTGTGTTCGCTTAAATCCTTGGTGTCGAGGAACAGTCGCAGCCGGGGTTCGCCGATCTCGACGAAGGCGCTGTTGTTGGCGGTGTCGATGTTGTTGTCGCGCACCTCGCGGGCTACGGCCCGATAGCGGGCGGCGGTATCCTGCTGCTCGCCGCGTTCCACATCCGCCATGCCGGATCGTCGCAAGGGCAGGCCCAGCATGACCCGGGTATCGCGCACGCTGGGCGTCGATGTCGAGCGGTACGGGTGGCGGGTCGTAGTCGGGAATGTTGAAGGGCGTTCCGTCGGGCAGCAGGCCCTTGGCGGTGGTGATGGCGATCTTGCCCAGGGCCAGCGCTTCCCGGTCCAGGGCCAGTTCCACCACGCCCCAATTGTAGGGGCGCAGATGGCCGCAGGACTGCCGGACCAAGGCTTCGAGATAGCGATCCTGTTGCTGGAAATGCTGGGGACGCAGGAACATCCCTTCGGACCACACAACCTTGCTGTACCAGCTCATGGGGGTGTCGCTCGCTTCATCGCTTCGTTGAGAGAATGGGGTTGCCGTCCCTCAATCCTAGCATCAAACCGCGCCACGGCAGCGGATGCCGGATCGGGAGTACGAGCGATCAGTGTCCGCGCAGCCGCTCTTCATAAGCGCGCGCGAATTCATCGCCAAACAATTCGTTGAAATCATCTTCGGCTTCCCGGGCGATGGCTTGATACTCGGCGGTGAACAAATCCCAGTATTTCGCCTTGCGGTTCGCGGGCCAGATATTGTCGAACACGCTCTGTTCGAGGCGGGTTGCCAGATTGCCCGGGTCGAATCGTGCCAGCAGGCGGTGCAGGGCCGCCTGAATCCCCGCCATGACCGCCAGTTGGTGGGCCTTGATGTCGTTGAAGCCCTCGCGCACCGCCTGAACCGGCGACATATAGGCTTCCTTTTGCCGGATTAGCAGCAGGGTCATGACCTCGTCCGGACTGAGCGGCGGCCGACCCGGCGGCGTTTTGAGCGGGTTGTTTTCCACGGGGCCCATGGCGGTGCGAGCCAGCCGAAACTCGCCCTTGATATCGCCGCGGGCGAGCAGGATTTCCATCAACCCCCGCACGGTTTCGCGGAAGATTGCGCCCAGATTGGCCATGACCTCGGGCAGTTGATCCTCAGTCAGTTGTTGCATCTGCGGCAAGCCGGCGCCTTCCAGAAAGGCTCGCAGCAGAATATCGGCGCGGAGCGCCGCTGGCTCGGCAGGGGTTGGCGGGGCGGCCGGTTCGGCAGGGGTTGCCGGGGTGGTTCGCGGCATGGGGCGGGGCGGTTCGACGTGTTCTTCGAATGGCGTCGGTGGCGGTTGCGGTACGGGTTGACCGGGCAGTTGGAGTAGCGGTGCCGACGGTTTCGCGGGCGTCTGGGTCACCGGCCGCGGGGCACTGGGCGCGGCGGCCGGCGGGGCGGGCGGCGCCATCCACCAGTCGTCGGGAATGAGCGGTTCGGGAGCGGGTGCGGTGGCGCCGACCGGCGGGATGACCGCCGGTGGCTCGGGCATTGCGGTCGGTGGTGGGGCTGGCGGTGTTTCGGGAACGAGTACCGGCGGTTGGAAGCTGGCTCTTTCCGGCCCGCCCAGATCGGGGGTCGGTTCGGTGACGACCTTACCGAGTTTGAGGCCGATCGGAGGCTGTTTGCCGTGGCTGCCCTGGTCTTCGGTCATGATGTCGGAGAAGGAGGGCTTACCAATGCCCAGCGAGGCGTCGTACTCGTGCTCGACGGTGGGAATAATCGGCGCGGGGCCAGGGACCGGGACAAGATCGGTCATCGGCCCCTCCAGCGCGGCCTCCACCAAATCCGCGGTCCCGGGCAGGAGGGTGACCGCGATTTCGTATTCGCCCAGGATGAAATGATCGCCATCCTTGAGCCTGACCGTCTGATCCCGGGCGATACGTTGTTCGGAATCGTTGAGAAAAGTGCCATTGACGCTGAGGTCGGTGAGGAAGTAGGCGCCATCCCGATACTGCACAGTGCAGTGGCTTTTTGACAGGATGCGCTCGGGATCCTGCAATACCCAGTCATTTTGCGCCGCGCGGCCGATACTGATCGACCCGCGGTCGAGGACTTTGCTGGCTTCCTGACCAGGAGAGAGCCGTTGATAGCTGGTGATGGTCAATTTCAGAGGCATGGAGGTGCTTTCCGTTGGCAGGGGATGCCGCTTTGATCGCCCGGGCGGAATTCATCAAATCGATCGCATGGCATTACTATAATTCAGTCTATAACGACCAGGTAATCGCGCCAAGCAGGGCTATACTTGAAAGCTAACGGGCGGACGAGGCACACGAGTGATGAGCGTAATTGAAATCGAGGAACTGCTGAGCGAAATCGCCCCAGACGCACCGTGCGGCGAGGATCTTGAATACGCCCCGGCGTTCGCGGAGCTGGAGAAACTGGCGCAGGAAACGCCGGAACGCCAGTACGGCGATACTATCATCCCGGCCGAGCCGCCCGACTGGCGTGGCGTCAGGAAAACGGCGTTGGCCCTGCTCGAACGCACCCGGGATTTGCGGGTGGCGGTGTACCTGACCCGAGCCTTGCTGCACGTCGATGGCCTGGCCGGTTTCGCCGAGGGTCTGGCGCTGGTGGACGGTTTGATCGAGCGCTACTGGGACAGCGTTTACCCGCGACTCGATCCCGAAGACAACAACGATCCGACTCTGCGGGTCAACACCATTGTGGCGCTGTGCGATCCGGAAACCATCCTGCGGACCTTGCGGGAGACGCCACTGGTCAGTTCGCGCCGAGTGGGACAGTTCAGTTTGCGGGATGTACAAATAGCGAGCGGGGCGTTGACGCCGGTGGTCGCCGACGAGCAGGCGGAATTGCCGACCCTGGTCAAGATCGACGCCGCGTTTCAGGATGCCGATCTGGAGGCGCTGCGAACCACGGCCGGGTGGATCGCCAGGGCCGTCGAGCAAGTCGAACGGATCGAGGCGAGACTGGTCGATCGGATTGGCGTGGCCCAGGCGCCGGATTTGAGCAAGCTCACCGGGGTATTGAAGGAAATCCAGCAGGTGCTGGCCGTACAGTCGCAGCGGCGGGGAGGCGAAGGGGTGGGCCAGCCCCCGCTGGCCGGAACGGCGACGGATTTGGGGCTGCCCGCGGGCGACGCCGCCGTCGCGGTGGGACAACGAGCGGTGGTGGGCGAGATCGCCAGTCGTGAGGACGTCGTTCGGCTGTTGGACAAGCTATGTGAGTATTTCAATCGCTACGAACCGTCCAGCCCGGTGCCGTTTCTGTTAAAGCGTGCCAAGACATTGGTGAAGAAGGATTTCATGGGAATTCTACTCGATCTCGCTCCAGGCGGGGCCGAGCAGGCGAACCTTATTTTCGGTATTCAGGGCAAGAATTCCGACGAGTCAACTACACTCTAAAATAGTTGACTGATGAACTGGGTTACCGCTGGGTAGCCGCCATAGCATGATTCGAGTTAGAGAGGTGATATCTCATGGCGATGAGCAGTCAGAAATTTATCGCCCGCAACCGGGCGCCGCGGGTGCAGATCGAGTACGACGTCGAGGTGTACGGCTCGGAGAAAAAGGTCCAGCTTCCCTTCATCATGGGAGTGATGGCCGACCTGTCCGGCAAACCGGTCGATCCGCTGGCGCCGGTGCTCGACCGCAAATTCCTGGAAATCGATGTGGATAATTTCGAAAGCCGACTCAAGGCGATGAAGCCACGAGCCGCTTTTCGGGTGCCGAACACGCTGACGGGCGAAGGCGAATTGAGCGTGGACATCACCTTCGAGAGCATGGACGATTTCTCGCCGGCGGCGGTGGCGTGCAAGGTGGATGCCCTGAATCGGTTGCTGCAGGCTCGCCAGCAGTTGTCCAGTCTGCTGACCTACATGGACGGCAAGGCCGGCGCCGAGGAATTGATCGGCAAGGTGCTCAACGACCCGAGCCTGCTGCAGGCGCTGGCTTCCGCCCCCAAGCCCCAAGCCGGCGAAGCGCCCGTCGCCGCCGAGGAGTGATGAACGATGGCCGAAACCAATCCGACTGCTGCGGCCCAACCCGCGGCCGAGGCGCAGGTGCTGGAGGTCAACGAGTTTTCCTCGCTGTTGCAGCGCGAATTCAAACCGAAATCCGATTTCGCCAAGGAAGCGGTCGAGGACGCGGTCCGCACGCTGGCCGGACAGGCCCTCCAGTACACGACGCTGATTTCCAGAGACGTGATCAAGTCTGTTGAGGCGATGATTGCGGCCCTCGACCAGAAACTGAGCGAGCAGGTCAATCTGATCCTCCACCACCCGGACTTCCAACAACTCGAAAGCGCCTGGCGTGGCCTGCACTATCTCGTCTACAACACCGAAACCGATGAGATGCTCAAAATCCGGGTGATGAACGTTTCCAAAAAGGAACTGCACAAGACGCTCAAGAAGTTCAAGGGCGTCCCCTGGGATCAAAGCCCGATCTTCAAGAAAATCTATGAAGAAGAATACGGTCAGTTCGGCGGCGAACCCTTTGGCTGTCTGGTGGGCGACTATTACTTCGACCACAGTCCACCGGATGTGGAGCTATTGCGGGAGATGTCGCAGATCGCCGCGGCCGCGCACTGCCCATTTATCGCCGGTGCGGCGCCCACGGTCATGCAGATGGACTCCTGGCAGGAACTGAGCAATCCGCGCGATCTCACCAAGATCTTCCAGACCGCGGAATACGCCTCTTGGCGGTCGCTGCGCGAATCCGAGGATTCCCGCTACATTGGTCTGGCGATGCCACGGTTCCTGGCGCGACGGCCCTATGGGGCGAAATCCGATCCGGTCGAGGAGTTCGACTTCGAGGAGGATATCGAGGGTGCCGAGCATAACAAATACAGTTGGGCGAACGCGGCCTATGCCATGGCCACCAACATCACCCGGGCGTTCAAGTTGTACGGCTGGTGCACCCGAATCCGGGGCGTCGAATCCGGCGGCGCGGTGGAGAATCTGCCGACCCACACCTTCCCGACCGACGATGGGGGGGTGGACATGAAATGCCCGACCGAGATCGCCATCAGCGACCGGCGCGAGGCGGAACTGGCCAAGAACGGCTTCATGCCGCTGCTTCACAAGAAGAATACCGATTTCGCCGCCTTCATCGGCGCTCAGTCGCTGCAAAAACCGGCGGAATATTACGACCCGGACGCGACCGCCAACGCCAATTTGTCGGCTCGCCTGCCTTACCTGTTCGCGGTATGCCGGTTCGCGCACTATCTCAAGTGCATGGTGCGCGACAAGATCGGCTCGTTCAAGGAACGCAGCGACATGCAGTACTGGTTGAACTCCTGGATCAACAACTACGTGGTCGCCAACCCCGAATCGGCGGGTGAGGAGACCAAAGCGAAATATCCCTTGGCGGCGGCGGAAGTGGTGGTCGAGGAAGTGGAGGGCAATCCCGGCTACTACACCTCAAAATTTTTCCTGCGGCCGCACTACCAACTGGAGGGCTTGACGGTATCGCTGCGGCTGGTGTCCAAGTTGCCTTCCATCAAGGGCGGCGGCTAGCCGACGTGGGCCGGCCGTGCGGGTTCCACCACTTGCGGGTATGCCGGCAGACCGGTTCAGAATGGCTCGCATCAGTTCATTTTGGCGTGAACCCTATTCGGGGTTCTCCGAAAGTGGTTTTGAATTATTCCTTTTTAATCAATGAAACTTTATCGATGGCACGAATAGTGTCTTAGACCACATTATGGATGATGCCACATTCGGCAAGGGATAGCGTAGGCTGGACAAACGAATGGGGTGTATTGACGAAATCATGCTGTGTACGAACGTCCGTCTGTTGGACTTGATTGTTGCAACCTGAAGATGAGGTAAAAAAATGGCCGTTGACATATTTCTGAAGCTGGATGGCATAAAGGGTGAATCGGCGGATGACAAGCATAAGGGAGAGATCGATGTGCTGGCGTGGGGCTGGGGCGCGAGCCAAATGGGCACCGCCGGCATAACAACTGGTGCAGGTGCGGGCAAGGTGAATGTGCATGACTTATCCGTCACCAAGTTCATCGACAAAGCGTCGACGGACCTGTTTCTTGCCACCTGCACCGGCAAGCACCTCAAGAAAGCCACGCTGACGGTCCGCAAGGCGGGCGAAAAGCCGCTGGAGTATCTGATCATCGACATGGAAAATGTGTTTGTCTCCTCGGTTTCACCCGGGGGTTCGCGCGGCGATGATCGGTTGACCGAGAATCTCTCCCTAAACTTCGCCAAGTTCGAGATGAAGTACGTGCCACAGAAGGAGGATGGTACCGGGGACTCTCCGGTGGCGGTGAAATTCGATATTGCCGCAAATGTCAAGAAGTAGTCTCGACGCCTACCATTCGGGGGGGTGGGAGAATCCCCTGTTGGAGATCTTCCACTCCTTTGCGGTTTTTCGTGGGCTAAGGCCCGGGTTCCGGCCAATGGAGAAGGTCCGCCATGCATACCATACCGGCTCAACATCTGCTGCGCGAAGGACATCCGCAAGAAGCGCTGCAATCCCTTCAGGCCGAGATTCGCAAGGCCCCCGCCGATGCCAGTCTGCGGGTTTTTCTGTTCCAGTTGCTGGCGGTGCTGGGACAGTGGGAGCGGGCCCTCACCCAATTGAATGTTTTGGGCGAGATGGATGCCACCACGTTGCCGATGGTGCAGACCTATCGCGAGGCCATCCGCTGCGAACTGCTGCGCGCCGATGTTTTCGCCGGCCGCCGCTCGCCACTGGTGTTCGGCGACCCCGAACCCTGGGTAGCGCTGTTACTGGAAGCATTGCGCCTGACTGCCGAGGGTCACCCCACGCAGGCCCAGGCGGTGCGCGACCGAGCGTTCGAGGCCGCCGCGGCGACGGCGGGAACCCTGGATGATCAGCCGTTCGCCTGGATTGCCGACGCCGACCCACGGCTGGGACCGATGCTGGAAGCCATCGTCAACGGCCGCTATTACTGGATTCCGTTTCAGCGGATCCAGGTGATCGCGCTCGAACAGCCCGCCGATCTGCGGGATTTTGTCTGGATGCCCGCGCAATTCACCTGGGCCAACGGCGGTGAAACCGTAGGCCTGATTCCGGCGCGCTATCCCGGTTCGCACGCCAGCGCCGATCCGCTGGTGCAGTTGGGCCGCAAGACCGAGTGGCTGGAAAGCGAGGCGGAAACCTGCGTGGGAGTGGGGCAGCGCATACTGGCGACCGATCAGGACGAATATCCGCTGCTGGATATTCGGCGGATCGATCTGCATTCCGCGGATGCTATCCCCGCGGCGACCGAGTCCAACGATGGCTGAACTGACGTCCAAGGAGCGCTTGCAACCCTCGTTGCTGGACCGGCTAACCGACGACGAACCCGACCGCCAGCAGGAATCCCGCGACAAGCGAGTGCTGTCCATGAACCGGCTGCGGGAGTGCGTACTGCGCGACCTGGCCTGGTTATTAAACGCCAGTTGCATGCCCAGCAGCGAGGGCATCGAACGCTATCCCTTTGCGGCCCGGTCCGTCCTCAATTTCGGGCTGCCGTCCCTGGCGGGGATGATGGCTCATGGCTTGGACGTGATCGAGCTGGAACAAGTCCTGCGCCAGGTGATTTTGGATTTCGAGCCGCGCATCCTGCGCAATTCGCTGCGGGTTCACGCGGCGCTCACCGAGGCTCGCATGAGCCACAACGCCCTGACCTTCGAGATCGAAGGCGAGTTATGGGCGCAGCCACTGCCTTTGCAGTTGTATTTGAAGACCGAGATCGATCTGGAAAGCGGCCAGGTGAAGGTCGAGGAATCCGGCCAGACGAGACAGCACTCATGGATCCGCGCCTGCTCGATTATTACAACCGGGAACTCCAGCATCTGCGCGAAATGGGTGGCGAGTTCGCCCGCGAGTTTCCGAAGATCGCCGGCCGGCTTGGCCTGGAAGGTTTCGAGTGCGCGGACCCCTACGTCGAACGCTTGCTTGAAGGGTTCAGTTTCCTGGCGGCGCGGGTGCAGCTCAAGATGGATGCCGAGTTCCCGCGTTTCACCCAGCATCTGCTGGAAATCATCTATCCGCACTATCTGGCGCCGACCCCGTCGATGCTGGTTGCCCAGTTCCGGCCGGAGCCGACCGAGGGCTCGCTCGCGCAAGGGTTTGTGATTCCCCGGGGCAGCGAGTTGCTCAGCCTGCTGGGCAAGGGCGAGCAGACGCCCTGCGAGATATCGTACCGCGCACGAGGTGACGCTGTGGCCGCTGGAGTTGACCGAAGCCCAGTATTTCGCTGGCAAGGAGCCGGTGGCGCAACTGGATCTGCCGGATTTACCCAAGGTTCGCGCCGGTATCCGGCTGCGGTTGCGCACCACCTTGCCCGGATTGTCGTTCGACAAGCTGGGCGCTGGAGCGCCTGCCGCTCTTTCTGCAAGGTAGCGATACCGTGCCGGCGCGCCTCTACGAGCAACTGCTGGCCAACGTCGTCATGCTGGTGGCGCGGCCCGGCCAGAGACCGGCGCCCTGGCATGAGATCGTGGCCAGACACCAGATCCAGCGGATCGGGTTCGAGGACGAACAGGCGCTGCTGCCCTGCACGCCGCCCTCGTTCCAGGGCTACCGGTTGTTGCACGAATACTTCTCGTTTCCGCAGCGGTATCTGTTCGTGGAACTGGGCGGATTGGGGCCAGCGGCGCGCCGCTGCGCCGGCAACGAGCTGGAAATGCTGATCCTGCTCAACCGGGCTGATTCGGCATTGGAAAATGTGGTGGCGGCCGATAATTTCGCCCTCTTCTGCGCGCCAGCCATCAATCTGTTTCCCAAGCGGGCTGATCGCATTCACCTGAGCGATCAGGTCGCCGAACATCACGTGTTACCGGATCGCACCCGGCCGATGGATTTCGAGGTTTACCAGGTCACCGGCGTGACGGGGATCGGCGCCGAAGGCGAAGAGCAGGAGTTTCTGCCGTTCTATGCCAGCCACGATCGGCTCAGCCAGCGTCACCAGCGGTCGTATTACACGGTCCATCGGTTGCCGCGCCTGCTGTCCAGCCAGCAACGGCGCCACGGCCCGCGCTCCAGCTATGTCGGCAGCGAAGTCTACCTGTCGCTGGTGGATGCCGACGAAGCTCCCTATCGCAGCAACCTGCGGCAACTGGCGGTGACCACCCTGTGCACCAATCGCGATCTGCCCCTGCACATGCCGATCGGACGGGGCGACACCGATTTTACGCTGGCGTCGGGAGCGCCGGTCAGATCCGTGCGCTGTCTGGCCGGGCCGACCCGGCCGCGACCCTCCCACGCCCATGGCGATACCGCCTGGCGGTTGATCAGCCATCTGGCCCTGAACTATCTGTCGCTCGCCGATACCGACGCCCGCCAAGGCGCGGTGGCGCTGCGGGAACTGCTGGCGCTGTACGGCGATCAGGCGGAGGCGGCGATTCGCAAGCAGATCGACGGCGTGCGTTCGGTTCGGGCCGTGCCGATCACCCGGCGGGCGCCGATTCCTGGCCCGATCGCCTTTGCCCGTGGCCTGGAAGTGACCGTGACCCTGGACGAAGCCGCCTTCGAGGGCGTGGGCATTTTTCTGATGGGGGCGGTGCTGGAGCGGTTTTTCGCCAAATACGCTTCCATCAATTCCTTGACCGAGACGGTCGTCAGATCGACCGAGCGGGGCGAGATCATTCGATGGCCAGCCCGGATCGGACGCAGGCATACGCTGTAGCCCTGTTCGAGGCGCTGCGGCGCGAGCCGTATGCCTTTCATTTTTTCCAGGCGCTGCGGCGGCTGGAATGCCTGTACCGCGACCAGCCCCGGCTGGGGAAATCGATCGCGGCTGGCCGACGATCCGGTCCGGTTGGCGCAGGAGCCGTCGCTGGCCTTCGCCCCGGCCACGCTGGCGGCGTTCGATCCGGGGAGCGATGGGTCGGCCACCGCGGCTGTCCGAATATTTTCTGGGGCTGTTCGGCCCGAACGGGCCGCTGCCGCTGCATCTGACCGAGTACGTGCGCGACCGGCTGCGCAATCATGGCGATCGCACCTTCGCCCGTTTCGCCGACATGTTTCACCACCGGATGCTGTGCCTGTTCTACCGGGCCTGGGCGGATACCCAACCGACGGTCAGCTTCGACCGGCCAGAGAACGACCGCTTCCAGGTCTATGTCGGCGCCCCGTTCGGCCTGGGGATGCCGTCGCTGTGGAACCGGGATGCGGTGCCGGATCTGGCCAAGCTCCACTATGCGGGCCGGCTGGTCTGCCAGACCCGGAATGCCGAGGGTTTGCAGGCCATTTTGGCGGATTTTTTCCGGCTGCCGGTGGCCATCGAAACCTTCGTCGGTCACTGGCTGCCCCTGTCCGAAGCGACCCGCTGCCGTTTGGGGGAAACTCCGACCACCGGCCTGCTTGGCGTGACCGCGGTGATCGGCGAGCGGGTGTGGGATTGTCAGTATAAATTTCGGATCGTCATGGGTCCGATGGGCTTGGCGGAATTCCAGCGCTTTCTGCCCGGTAGTGACAGTTTGCGGCGGTTGGTCGCCTGGGTGCGCAACTATGTCGGCGATGAACTGCTGTGGGATGTGAATTTGGTCCTCAAAAAGGAAGAGGTGCCGCCGCTGGTTTTGGGCGAGGGATCGCAACTGGGCTGGACCACCTGGGTGACCAGCCAGCCGCTGGCCCGTGATGCCGATGATCTCATGCTGGATGCCGTTACCTACTGCACCTGACTACCTCATTTAATGCCACTGGAGTCCGAATCTATGGCCGAAATCAGTCGCGTCGCACTGTTCGGGAAGCTGAACAGCGTGGGCTACAAAGCCATTGAGAGCGCTACCGTCTTCTGCAAGCTGCGGGGCAATCCCTACGTGGAACTGGTGCACTGGCTGCATCAAATCCTGCAACTCCAGGATTCGGATTTGCACCGGATCATCCAGCACTTCGGCCTGAATCCGGGCCGCGTCGCCAAGGATTTCACCGAGGCGCTGGATCGCTTGCCGCGCGGCGCGACCTCGATTTCGGATCTGTCCGCCCACGTGGACGCGGTGGTGAAAGAAGCCTGGGTGTACGCGACCCTGATGTTCGGTGATACCCAGATACGCACGGGTCATTTGCTGGTCGGGATGCTTAAGACACCGGATTTGCGCAATGCGCTGCTGGCCATCTCCCGCGAATTCGACAAGATCAAGCTGGACACGCTGACCGAGCGGTTTGCCGACATCGTCGTCGCCTCCCCGGAAACCGGGCTGCGCGCCAGCGACGGTTCCCAGGTTGGCGGCGGCGCAGCGCCGGGCGAGGCCAGCGAGGCGATCGCGCCAGCGCAGATGGGCAAGCAGGAAGCCTTGCAGCGCTTTTCCGTGGACCTGACCGCGCGGGCGCGCCAGGGCGAACTGGACCCCATCGTCGGCCGCGACGAGGAAATCCGCCAGATCGTCGATATTCTAATGCGCCGCCGCCAGAACAACCCGATCCTGACCGGCGAGGCCGGCGTCGGCAAGACGGCGGTGGTGGAAGGCTTCGCCCAGCGCATCGCGTCCGGCGATGTGCCGCCGCCGCTCAAGGACGTGACCCTGCGGGTGCTGGACGTGGGCCTGTTGCAGGCCGGCGCCAGCATGAAGGGCGAATTCGAGAACCGGCTGCGGCAGGTCATCGACGAGGTGCAAACTTCTTCCAAGCCGATCATCCTGTTCATCGACGAGGCGCACACCCTGATCGGCGCCGGCGGCGCGGCGGGCACCGGCGACGCCGCCAATCTGCTCAAACCGGCCCTGGCGCGCGGCAAGCTGCGCACCATCGCCGCCACCACTTGGGCCGAGTACAAGAAGCACATCGAAAAGGATCCAGCCCTGACCCGCCGCTTCCAGGTGGTCCAGATCGGCGAGCCGAGCGAGGAGAAGACCATCCTGATGATGCGCGGCATGGCTTCGACCATGGAGAAGCACCATCGGGTGCAGATTCTCGACGAAGCGCTGGAAGCGGCGGTCAAGCTGTCGCATCGCTATATCCCGGCCCGCCAGTTGCCGGATAAGGCGGTCAGCCTGCTGGATACCGCCAGCGCCCGGGTTGCCATCAGCTTGCATGCGGTGCCGGCAGAAGTCGAGGACTGCCGCCGCCGCATCGAGGGGCTGAAAACCGAACTGGAGATCATCGGCCGCGAAACCGCGGTGGGCATCGATACCACCCAGCGCCAGACCGCCGCCACTGATAAATTGCAGGCCGAGGAGGCGCGATTGGCCGAACTGGATGCCCGCTGGCAAGAGGAAAAGGGACTGGTGGACCGGATTCTGGAACTGCGCGCCAAGCTGCGCGGCGATGGCGGCTCGGTCGAGGCTGCCGCCAGCGTGGAGCCCGATCCCGAGCGGCAAAGCTGGCTTGCGGAGTTGAAGGAGCTTCAGACCCAACTGCACGAGTTGCAGGGCGAGACGCCGCTGATTCTGCCCAGCGTGGATGCGCAAGCGGTGGCTTCGGTCGTCGCCGACTGGACCGGCATCCCGGTCGGGCGCATGGTGAAGAACGAGATCGAAACCGTGCTGGGTCTGGCCGATATCCTCAACCGCCGCATCATCGGCCAGCGCCACGCGCTGGACATGATCGCCCGGCGGATTCAAACCTCCCGCGCCGCGCTGGACAATCCCAACAAGCCGATTGGTGTGTTCATGCTGGCCGGCCCATCCGGGGTGGGCAAGACCGAAACCGCCCTGGCCTTGGCCGAGGCGCTGTACGGCGGCGAGCAGAACGTCATCACCATCAACATGAGCGAGTTCCAGGAAGCGCACACGGTTTCCACCCTCAAGGGCGCGCCACCGGGCTACGTCGGTTACGGCGAGGGCGGGGTGTTGACCGAAGCGGTGCGCCGCCGGCCCTACAGCGTGGTGCTGCTGGACGAGGTGGAAAAGGCCCACCACGACGTGCACGAAATCTTTTTCCAGGTGTTCGACAAGGGTTGGATGGAGGACGGCGAGGGCCGGTTCATCGACTTCAAGAACACCCTGATCCTGCTGACCACCAACGTCGGTACCGACCTGATCACGAACATGTGCAAGGACCCGGACCTGTTGCCCGATCCGGAGGGTTTGAACAAGGCGCTGCGCGAACCTCTGCTCAAGGTGTTTCCGCCGGCATTGCTGGGCCGGCTGGTGACGATTCCCTATTACCCGCTCAGCGACGAGATGATCGGCGATATCGTGCGCCTGCAACTGGGCCGGATCACCAAGCGGATTCTGGAGAATCACAGGGTGCCGTTCGGTTACGACGACGAGGTGGTGAAGCTGATTGTCAGCCGCTGCACCGAGCTGGAGAGCGGCGGGCGCATGGTGGACGCTATCCTGACCAATACCGTGCTGCCGGTGCTCAGCCAGGAGTTTCTGAACCGGATGGTGGAGGGGAAACCCATCGAACGAGTGCATGTGAGCGTACAGGATGGGGAATTTGGGTATAGATTTGAGTGAGCCAGCGAGTAAATGTGGTGGAATTGACCACTTGGGCGGTGTCCGTTCCGTGAGGGTGGATGGTGGTGTTATTGCTGAACCATCGGGCGCCGGGATGGGGAATAGCGGGGTGTTGGGGATGATTTCGTACGAGCTGGACGTGAGGCTGACATGTTGCTGGAGCGGACGATATGCCGGCTTCGTGATGGACCAGTGGTTGTTCGCCGCGGACAGCCGCTCTCTCGGCTGGTTCGATTCGCAGGCCAACGTTTGGATGGCCAACGATTCCTTTCTGGGAAAAAATGTCGAGGATTATTACATCCCGAAGCGAACGACCCGGATGTTATTGCGCTGGCAGGGGACAGATCAGCAGACGTTGCCTTTTTCGCTCCACCGCGGTGGGCGCGCTCCCGCCGGTTGATGAGGTGTCGCCGATGGCTCGAAAACAACACCATTGCCCGCCGCAGCGGGTTCGGCGTCCAAAAACGATCAATGCGCGCACGGCGTTGCAGGTGGCGATTCAGTTACATCAGGGGGGAAGGCTGGAAGGAGCCTATCTCCTGTATCAGCGCATTCTTCAGGTTGAGCCCACGAACCCTGATGCCTTGAACTTTCTGGGCGTCTTGCTGCACCAGCGCGGTCGTAGCGTCGAAGCCGTCAAACTGATCGAACGGGCGATTGTCAGCCAGTCGGATTACGTCGATGCCCATAACAATCTGGGTAACATTCTCGTCCATCTGGGACAGTTTGCCCAAGCAGTGACCTGTTATCGCAAAGCCATAACCCTGCGGACTGATTATCCCGAGGCCCACCGGAATCTCGGGGTGGCGTTGCGGCTGCAGGGAGAATTGGAGGATGCGATTCAGACAGCGCGCCAGGCAGTGGCGCTCGGGCCGGATGATGCCGATGCCTATTTTAGTCTGGGGCAGGCGCTGGATGAGGCTGGCCAGCGAGAGGAAGCTATTTTGGTTTTCCGGGAAGGATTGCGCCATAACCCAAAAAGTTCTATGGGATATAGACGGTTAGGGCGGATATTGTACCTGCTAGACCGGGGCGAGGAAGCGAGGGAATGCTACCACGAGTGGACGCGCCAGGATCCCGACAGCTCGGAGGCGCGGCACATGTTGGCCGCGTTCACGGGTGAAAACGTGCCCGCGCGGGCTGCGGACGACTACGTGCGATCCATGTTCGACCGGTTTGCCGACAGTTTCGACCAGCAATTACAACGCTTGGGCTATCGAGCGCCGACTTTGCTGGCGGACGCGCTCGCGGCGCAACTGGGAACCCCAGGGTCGATTTATGCCGTATTGGACGCGGGGTGCGGTACAGGGTGGTGCGGGCCGCTGCTCCGGCCGTATGCTCGTTACCTGACCGGTGTGGATTTATCGCCGGTCATGCTCGACAAGGCGCGCGCGCGTGGCGCTTACGATGAATTGGTCGCTGCGGAATTAACAACTTTCCTGCGCGAGCGGCCCGATTGTTTCGATCTGATCGTTTCCGCCGACACCCTGGTTTATTTCGGCGAATTGGGTTCGGTGCTGACCGCCGCTGCTGGTGCTTTGCGCACCGGCGGGTGGCTGGCATTTACCTTGGAGCAATGGGTTGATGATGCCGCCGAAGGCAATTATCGGCTGAATTACCATGGACGCTACAGTCATAAGAAGGATTATCTGCGGCAGGAGCTGGCTGCAGCGGGGTTGACGCTGCATGCTCTTGGTATTGCCAATTTGCGTTTCGAACGAGGGGAAGCCGTGACAGGTTATGTGGTGCTGGCGGTCAAGCGGGAGGTGACGGTTGGTGGTTTGTCCGGGGCGATCGGAGCTGAAGAAGGCTGGGGGAATCAGGCGTGAGCGACGATGTGTCGCCTGGATCACGGCCGGTGGAAGAAGAACCGGGGTATATGGGGGTGGAGGAAGCGCTGGCGATAGCGATGCGCGCCCACCAGGCCGCGGACTGGGAGGTGGCCGAGACGCTGTACCAGCGGATTCTGGCGGTGGCGCCAGCGCATCCAGGGGCCTTGCAGTTGCTGGGGATGCTGTGCTCCCAACGCGGGCGTTCGGAAGAGGCGCTGCGGTTGCTGAGCGAGGCGGTCGAGCGCGATCCCGGCGATTCTGTTGCCCATAACAACTTGGGTAACGTTTTCAACTCTTTGGGCCGGCATGAAGAAGCCATGAGCGCTTACCAACGCGCCTTGAGGCTGGATGACAATAACACTGACGCTTACTGCAACGTCGGAGCGTTGCTAGCATCGCAGGGTCGCTTGCAAGAGGCGGTCAAGGCTTATTACGAGGCGATCAAGCGCAATCCCGGACATGCCGATACCTTCTACCATCTCGGACGGGCCCTGGCGCGACTAGGCCACGACGACGGTGCTGTGCAAGCCTACTACCGCGCGATCACCGCGAACGTCAAACATGGCCCAGCTTACCGGGCGTTGGGTGAAGCTTTTTATCGGTTAGACCGGCGCGACGAGGCAGTCGGGGCGTTCGCCTTTGCCTTGTATTGCCTCGGGCAAAACGAGCAGGGAATGGCCGCCTTGCGCGAGTGGCTGCGCCTCGATCCCAACAATCCAAGGGCACGGCATACCTGGCAGGCGTGGACTGGCAAGGAAATACCCAGCCGGGCCACCGATGATTATGTTCGCACCGAATTCGACCGATACGCCGATGAGTTCGACGAGCACCTGCGGGAGTTGGAATATCACGCGCCGGACTTGCTGGTTGCCGCGATAGCCCCCGAATTGGGCGCGGCAACGGCGCGGCTTCGGGTTCTGGATGCCGGGTGTGGCACCGGCTGGTGCGGACCGTTGCTGCGCCCTCACGCGCGGCGGTTGGTGGGCGTGGACCTGTCGCAGCGCATGTTGGACAAGGCGCGGCTTGGGGGGGAATACGATGAGCTGGTGGAAGCGGAACTAACCCAGTTTATGCTCGATCATCCGGAGGGGTTCGACTTGATCGTTTCCGCCGATACCCTGGTCTATTTTGGCGATCTGGAACCGCCCTTACGCGCCGCCTCAACCGCGTTGGTGGCGGGTGGCATATTGGCATTCACTGTGGAACGACTGGCGGATGACAAGGCGGATTATCATCTGGATCCGAATGGCCGCTATGGTCATGCTGAATCCTACCTGCGACGCTTGTTGGCCATGACCGGGATGGCGGTGATGAAGATGGAAACCGTGGTACTGCGCTTGGAAAGTGGACAACCGGTCACGGGATGCCTGGTCGTGGCCCGCAAGGCACTCTCGCTGGCGGGAGCTGACGAGTCATCGTGTTAATAGCGGAAATGACCTTGGGGAAAGGTAAACCGTCCGCGGCCTTGGCCGGGTTGTGGTCTCAAGCACGGGCCTGCTATCGCATGGGAGGTCTGGCCGAGGCCCAAACCCTTTGTCAGCGTATCCTTGAAACCGAATTCGATCATCCTGAAGCATTGAATTTGCTGGCGATGATCTTGCAACAACGCGGCCTGTTGACCCGAGCGGAACAGGTGGCACGCCGGGCTGTCCATCACATCCCCAGAGATGTGGCGGCTTACAACCGGCTGGGCAATATCTTGATCCAACAGAAGCGTTATGAAGAAGCGATCACCACCTTGCGGCAGGCTGTTATGCTCGGAGTGGCCGAAGTGGAGACATACGTTGATCTAGGCGCGGTGCTCAGGGATCTGGGGCGGCTGCCGGAGGCGCTGGAGGCTTATTGTCAAGCCAGCGAGCGGCGTCCCGTGGATGCTGATATCCAACACCGTCTCGGCGTGATTCTTGCCGAAACTGGGCAGATTGAAGAGGCCATTGCAGCTCAGGAAATGGCACTGCGATGCGATCCCGGTCACGAAGAGGCTATCAAGCAATTGGGCACGTTACTGCATCACTTGGGTCAGGCCAAAGAGGCGCGGGCCGTGTTGGGCAATGCAGTGTTCCAATTGCGCGGCAGGGAAAATGCGCTGGCTATATTGCAACACTGGTTGCGGCTGATGCCGGATGATCCAGTTCCCCAACACCGGTTGTCCGCGTGGTTTGGGCAAGATATCCCGGTGCGTGCTTCCGACGCCTATGTGACCGATCTGTTCGATCATTACGCGGATCAGTTCGACAAGCACTTGCAACAACTGGGCTATCGGGCCCCCACGTTGATCGGGGAGCAGCTTGTCGAAGCTCTGGGAGAAGCATCCGCGCAACTGGATATTCTTGACGGGGGTTGCGGTACGGGTTTATGCGAACCGATCCTGCGGCCTTACGCCCGCCATCTGACCGGGGTGGACCTGTCGCCACGAATGGTGGACAAGGCACGCGAGCGGGGCGGTTACGACGAATTAGCGGTGGCGGAACTGACCGCGTTTCTGAACGAGCAGCCCGGCGCTTACGATCTGATCGCGTCCGCCGATACGCTGGTTTACTTTGGCGCGCTGGAATCGGTGCTGGCCGCCGCGACTCATGCCCTGCGCCCCGATGGCTGGCTGGCGTTCACGGCGGAACGCACGGTGGACGCGGCGCCGGATGGTTATTGTCTCAACCAGAGCGGCCGCTACAGTCACACGGCCGCATACCTGGAACGAGTGCTGGCGGGTGCTGGCCTGGAATTGCGGACGCGGGCGGACGCCACGCTGCGCCAGGAGGGCAATCAACCGGTGGTGGGCCATGTGGTGCTGGCCCGCAAGCCCGCCACCGGGATAGTTGACTGATTGCTGGATTCTTGTCAGCGGCAACGCTATCTTGACGGCCTTTACGCGCGGCCGACGGTTGTTTGGGTTCCAGAACCACGCGATTTGCCTGGTTGCTCACTCGGGGGAGACGGTCTGGATGGTGGAGTTCGATGAGGTGAAGCTGTTGATCGGCGAGATCCTGCAATTAGGTGATCGAACGCGGACATTCGGCCCGGAGACCCCGTTGCTGGGGAGCATACCGGAATTCGACTCGATGGCGGTGGTCACGCTACTCCATGCGCTGGAGCAGCAGTTCGGGATTCAGATTACCGATGACGAGATCAGCGCCGAGACCTTCGAGACTGTGGGCAAAGTTTACGAATTCGTCAGCGGCAAGGCCATGGCCGCGACGTGAGCGCTGGTGCTACCAGCGCTCCGCCAGGAACGCCGGAATTCGCCGCTCCAGCCAGTATTCGGCCCGCCACGGCCAGCGCCCGGCGACGAAACCGACATGACCGCCGTGGTGGCTCAATTCAAGATGGACGCTGGCAGCCAGTTCGGCCGCCGCTGGTACCGCGTCCGGCAACATAAATGGATCGTCCAGGGCGTGCAGGATCAGGGTTGGGATGCGGATGCGTTGCAGGTACGGACGGCAACTGGCGCGGGCGTAGTAGTCGTGGACTCCGGCGTAGCCGTGCAAGGGTGCGGTGATCCGGTCGTCGAAGGCGTAGAAATCCTGTAATGCCGCCAGTTCGTCCAATCGGACCGGCCCATCCGACCGGTAGTGGAATTTTTGACGATAGCTGCACCTCAATTCGCGCAACAGGTGAAACTGGTAAAGCCGCGAGAAACCGCGGCCTAAGCGTCGCGCGCAGGTGTCGAGCAGAAACGGTACCGATACCGCCACGGCAGCGTGCAACGGAGGGTCGATATCGGTTTCCCCCAGCCACTTGAGCAGGGCGTTGCCACCCAGCGAGTAGCCAACGGCGGCCAGGGGCGCGGCCGGTTCCCGCCAGTGCAGCCAGTCCACGACATGGCCGATATCGGCGGTATCGCCGGCGCAATAGCTGCGCGCCAGCCGGTTGGGCTGGCCGCCGCAACCGCGAAAATGCATGACCACTCCGCGCCAACCCTGACGAACGATGGCGGCCAGCAAGCCGATGGCGTAATGAGAAGCGCTGGAGCCTTCCAGACCGTGCAGGACAAGCGCGATGGGTCCCCGCTCGCCGGCCGTCCAGTCCAAATCCAGAAAATCGCCGTCGGGCAATTCCAGACGTTCGTGACGCAAGGGCAAGCGCGACCGGCGCCGGCACAACACCGGCCATAAGGTCTGGGCATGTGGACCGGGCAGCCACCAGGCCGGGCGAAAATCAGCCGGTTGGATCATGACGGTGACCCAGCTTCACAACCGCCGACTTGTGCGTTTTGAAATCACGAAGGCGTACGGGCGTTACTGCCGCCGGAGTGGGGGCAATGAGAGGCGGGGTCGAATCGGCGTGCTGTAAGGGGTCCCGGCGCGAAACTAAGAAGGAGGAGAAAAGCGCGTCAGAAGCGCATCGACAGCGATTGGAAGACATCCTCGGTCATGCCCTGCAACATGCTCAGAGCGTCCCAATCGTCCCAGGATTCCTGAATGCGGCCGTCCGCGATGCGGTGGAAGCTCATGCCGGTAACGGACATCGCCTGGCCGCTGGGCGCGATTCCCATGAATTCGCCCCGGTGCGTGCCGTAAGCGATCCAGCGAGAGGCAACCTTGCTGCCCTCGGCGATTTGATCCTTGATTTCGAAGCGGGTATCGGGGAAGGAGAAGTGATACATCGCGATCAGTTGCTTGAACGCCTCGATGCCGCGCACCGCTTCTGGCAGGGTCGCGATATGTCCGGTGTAGTCGGGCGCGAGAATTTCATCCGCGACCGCCAGATTGCCTTGACTCCAGATGACTTCGAAATTGCGCCGGACCAGAGCCTTGTTGGCTTCCAAGGTGCTGCTGTCTGACATCGAGGCTTCTCCTTCGGTATGCGTGACGCAACGCGCGGTGTTCAAAATGCTCGGTAGTGTAATCCGTTCCGGACCGAGCCCGCCACGGGCCGGGCAGGCGATACCTGTTATAATCGGTAGCAGTCCGCACATAGTCCTCCCATCTAACAAACAGGGCAGGGACGCGTTTGGTGGAATCCTCCTTTGTTTTCGGTCACGTCGCTGCCCGACGGTGTTACCGATCCCGCAATCACTAACCGGCCGAGAGAGATCGGATCATGCAACAACAAAGCCCGTCGTATTCTCAGGACGTCGAACAGTGTGTAGAGGACATCATCAGCAGGGTCGGCAAGCGGATCGTGCTCGGGATTCCGCTGGGGATCGGCAAGCCCAACCCACTGGTGAACGCGCTCTACCGGCGGGCGAAAGCAGATTCGGAATTGCGGCTCAAGATCCTGACCGCGATTACCGTCGAAACGCCCAAGGGGTCCAGCGATCTGGAAAAACGGTTTCTGGAACCTTTCGTCGCGCGGGTATTCGGCAATTATCCCGATCTGGAGTACGCGGTCGATCTGCGGACCGGCCGGTTGCCGCCGAATGTCGAGGTCGCGGAATTCTTCTTCAAGCCGGGCGGGTTCATGAACGTGCCGATGCAGCAACAGAACTACATCAGCACCAATTATACCCATGCCGCCCGGGATTTGATGGAAAACGGCATCAACGTGCTGGCGCAGCATGGTTGCCAAGCGTGAGGTGGATGGCGAGTCGTGGTTCAGCCTCGGCAGCAATCCCGACGTGACCCTGGATTTGTTGCCGATGATCGAGGAGGCGCGCCGCCAGGGCCGGCCGATGGTGACCGTCGCCCAGGTCAATCGCGAAATGCCGTTCATGTACAACGACGCCATGATCCGGCCGGCCGCTTTCGATCTGGTGCTCGATCATCCCGGCTACGATTTTCGGCTGTTCGGCGCACCCAACATGCCGGTGGATAACGCGGATTACCTGCTCGGGCTTGCAGGCCAGCGCCCTGATTCGCGACGGCGGTACCCTGCAGATCGGTATCGGCTGCCTGGGCGATGCCATCGTGCATTTCTGCCGGACTGCGGCAGCAGCAGAACGCGCTTTACCAGCAATTGTTGGCCGATTTGCGCATCCTGGAGCGCCATGGCGATTTGATCCAGCGCATCGGAGGGACCAGCCCGTTCGAGCAGGGGCTGTATGGCGCCAGCGAGATGTTCGTCAACGGCTTTCTGTATCCTCTACCAGGAGGGCATCCTCAAGCGCAGGGTCTACGACAGCATTCCCTTGCAGCGCCTGCTCAACGAGGGGGCGATCAGCGAAACGGTCGACGAGCGGACCCTGCGGGTTCTGCTGGAGCGGGGCGTGATTCCGGCCCGCCTGACCGAGCGCCGATGTCGGGTTCCTGCGCAAGTTCGGGATATTCAATGATCGGGTCCATTACGAAGCTGGCGATCTGGTGATCGGCACAAGCCTGCGTGTTCCCGCCGAATTGAACCGTTCGGACAGTTACGCGGCGGTTGTCGCGAATGGACTTGGCAGCCACCTCGAAGGCGGTATCCTGATGCACGGCGGTTTCTTCATGGGGCCGCAGAGTTTCTACGAGGCGCTGCGCACGCTGCCCGAGCAGGAAAGCCGGCAAATCTGCATGACCACGGTGCGGAAGGTCAACCACCTCTACGGTGGTGAAGAACTGGCGGTTTTACAGCGGCGGGATGCCCGCTTCATCAACACCACCATCATGGCCACCCTGCTGGGGGCGGCGGTGTCCGACGGACTGGAGAACGGCCAGGTGATCAGCGGTGTGGGCGGACAATACAATTTTGTCGCCATGGCCCACGAACTGCCGGGCGCCCGCTCCATCCTGCTGCTGCGCAGCACTCGGGAGAGCGGTCTGACCACTGTCCTCTAACATCGTCTGGAACTATGGCCATGTCACCATCCCGCGTCATTTGCGCGACATCGTGATCACGGAATACGGTATCGCCGACTTGCGCGGACGTTCCGACCAGGAGGTGGTGACCGCACTTACTCAATATCGCCGATTCGCGCTTCCAGCCGGAGTTGCTGGAGAAAGCCAAGCGGGCCGGCAAGATCCCACAGGATTATCAGATCCCACCCCACTATCTCCATAACACACCCGGACGGATTCAGGCGCGGCTTGCCAAATACAAGAAGATGGGCTTGCTACCGGATTTTCCGCTGGGAACCGACTTTACCGAGGAGGAAATCATCCTGGGGCGAGTCCTCAAGGGGCTCAAGCTACGGCTGTCGACCAAGGGTGATTTGATGAAGACCATCGTCAAGGCGATGACGGTTGGTGCGGCGCCAGAAACGGCCAAGCGGTATTTGGCCCGTCTCCAGCTCGATCAGCCGACCAGCCAGAAAGAGAAGATGATTCAGAAGCTCATCGTTTCCGAGTTGGTGGCTGGCGGTTACGTCTGAAAAAAACAGCCAAGGCGCGGTTGGTTCCGCGCCTTGGCGACATCAGAAAAGGAAGGCTGCCGATGGTTTATTCCGGTTGCGCCAATTCTTCCTCGGCCGGATCGGGAACAGCCAGCGTCGAGGGCGCACCGGTCGGCTTCTCGTGCGGTTCTTTAGCGGCCGCTTCGACCGGTGTTTCTTCCTCGGCAATTGCCAAGACCGGCTCCGGCTTTGGCAAGGGTTCCGGCCGGAGCACGATGCCGCCCAGCGGCGGCACGGTAATGGTGATCGAGTAGGGGAGTTCCATCCACGGCTGTTCCTCGGCGATCAGCTCGATCCCGCCGTTACCGACTCCGCTGCCGCCGTAGAAGTGCGAGTCGGAATTGAGCACTTCCGTATAGCGGCACTGCCGCGGTACGCCGATGCGGTAGCCGTGGCGCGGCACCGGCGTGAAGTTGACCACCACCACCAGGAAGTCGTTGTCCTTCTTGCGCAAGTAGCTCAGGATGGATTGCTCGGCATCGTGGCAATCGATCCAGGAGAAGCCCTGCCACTCGAACTCGTAATGGTGCAGTTCCGGACTGCCGTGATAGAGCTGGCTCAGATCCTTGACCAGTTGCTGCAACCCCTGATGGAAACCGTATTGGAGCACGTACCAGTCGAGGGTGGTGGCGCTGTTCCACTCCGTGCCCTGACCGAACTCGGTGCCCATGAACAGCAATTTCTTGCCGGGGTGGGTGAACATGTAGGTGTACAGCAGCCGCAGATTGGCGAAGCGCTGCCATTCGTCGCCCGGCATTTTGTTCAGCATCGAGCCTTTGCCATGCACCACCTCGTCGTGCGAGAACGGCAGCATGAAGTTCTCGGTGAAGCAGTACAGCATGCTGAAGGTCAGCAGGTCGTGGTGGTACTTGCGATGGACCGGATTCTGCGCCATATAGCGCAGGGTGTCGTTCATCCAGCCCATGTTCCATTTCATGCTGAATCCCAGCCCGCCGAGATAGGTGGGCCGGGTGACCTGCGGCCAGGAGGTGGATTCCTCGGCGATGACCATCGCGCCGGGGTGCTCGCTGTGGACCACAGTATTCAATTCACGCATGAAATCAATGGCTTCCAAATTCTCCCGCCCACCGTACTTGTTGGGAATCCACTCCCCTTCCTTGCGCGAATAGTCCAGATACAGCATGGAAGCGACCGCGTCCACCCGCAAGCCGTCGAGATGAAACTCCTCGATCCAGTACAGGGCGCTGGACAACAGAAAGTTTTTCACCTCGTAGCGGCCGAAGTTGAAGATCAGCGTACCCCAGTCGAGATGCTCGCCCATGCGAGGATCCGCATGCTCGTACAGCGGCTCGCCGTCGAAACGGGCCAGGCCGTGGGCGTCCTTGGGGAAGTGGGCCGGCACCCAATCGAGGATCACGCCGATGTCGTGCTGGTGGCAGTAATCGATGAAATAACGGAAGTCGTCCGGGGTGCCGAAGCGGCTGGTCGGCGCGTAGTAGCCGGTGGTTTGATAACCCCAGGAGGCGTCGTAGGGGTGTTCGGTGATCGGTAGCAGCTCGATGTGGCTGAAGCCCAGTTCCTTGACGTAATCCACCAGTTGGCTGGCCGCATCCCGGTAATTGAGGAACTCGCCTTCCGGCCCGCGTCGCCAGGAACCGAGATGGACTTCGTAGATGGACATCGGCTGGTGCAGCCAGTCGGAATTTCGGCGCTTGTTCAGCCAGTCGGCGTCGCGCCAAGCGTGGGTGTCGGGTTTGGCGACGACGGTGGCGGTGCTCGGCCGCATTTCGAATTGCTGGCCGTAGGGATCGGACTTCAGAAAGACCGCCCCGCTGTGGCGGTTGCGGATTTCGAACTTGTACAGATCGCCCGGGCACAAATTGGGGATGAACAACTCCCACACGCCGCTGCCGCCGCGCACCCGCATCGGGTGGACCCGGCCGTCCCAGCGGTTGAAGCTGCCGACTACGCTGATCCGCTCGGCGCTGGGCGCCCATACCGCGAACAGGACGCCAGCCACTCCATCCGCCTCGTGCGGGTGCGCGCCCAGGAAGCGATAGGCGTGCCAGTGCTTGCCCTCGCCGAACAGATACAGGTCGAAATCGGGGACTTGCGGCGGGAAGCAATAGGGATCGTAGGAAATATGCTCGTGATGGTCGGAGTCGCGCCAGATCAGCCGGTAGCGCTCGGGCACCTGGTCCGGCTTGCCCTGCCACTCGAACAGGTCGGTGTTGGGGATCCGCTGCAGCGGCAGGTTGCCCTCGGCGATGTGGACCTCCTGCGCATAGGGTAGATGAGCGCGGACCACGACCTTCTTGTCCTGGGGATGGCGGCCCAGCACGGCGAAGGGATCATGATGGCGGGCTTCGATGATTCGTTGTAATTCGGGTTGGAGTTTCGGGCTCGTCACGTTTTTCATCCTGTTGTGTTGACGGTTGAGGCCATGCCCGACGGCGGTTGACGCTCCAGACCGGCCCGCTGAGGCTGTCACCAGCGTCGCGGCGTTGCCCGGCATCGGGGATAATGGTGGGCATCTGGAGTCGGGCGTCAAGCGCCGTGCGCATCAATTATTTTATTATAACGCGAAATACCTAAAGGATGGTTTTCCGTAAGGATATCGTTGAGCGACTAGGGCGGAAAACAAATATTGCTCTCGACGGGCTGGTGCTCAGCGCCCGAACGTCAGCCTAGGGCCAGTGGTGATCGCCAGATGGTCGTGGCCAAGCATGTCGCCGCCTTGCGGGGCAACCCGGTTTCAAACGGCATCACCGATCTGGGTCGAGGGCCAGACAAATTAGATCTTAATTATAGACTATCTCTGCCAGCTTGGTTTGAGGGGCCGGAGAGAGATTCACCACATGCTGGCATCCCCATGACGCCGTAGTCTGATAAGATTATGATCGTATCATCCATCTACTATTTATAACTCGTCTAAAATGTATCCAAAGGGCGATCCATGAACTCTCGTAAACTGCTTGCATCCGCGTTGGTTTTGGGGCTGGGCGTGCTGGCGGGCTGTTCCGGGGAAAAGCCGGACAAGCCAGTCAGCTTCCAGAAGGACGTGCATCCGATTCTGAAGGCGAGTTGCGCGGAGTGCCATACCCCACCCCAGGGCGAGGGCTACCAAAAGAGTGGCCTGGCGGTGGGCACGTATGAGGAGTTGATGAAGGGTACCAAGATGGGTCCCGTCATCATCCCCGGTCAGAGCCTCAACAGCAGCCTAAACCGGCTGATCGAAGGCCGCCCCGGTGTGAATCCTTCCATCCAGATGCCTCATGGCAAGGTGAAACTGCCAGAGGAACAATTGGTCATAATCCGCAAGTGGGTGGATCAGGGCGCCAAGAACAACTAGCCAGCGCCGCATCTTCCCCACCTCTCCGCCAGTCCTTCCCCGCGCAGGGGGAGGACGCGGTGCTACCTGATCTTTCGATAATAATCCCAATTCCCAGTCTGTCCGCCCGAACTCCCCGTCATCCACCCCGCCGAACTTCCGGCGTGGGGTGTGGTATACCCTCTTGATCGTTTTCTGGGGATGCATATGGTCAGCTCTAGGCAAACCGCGTTGGCCGGCGCGGACTTCGATACGTGGCTGGATACCCTGCGGGTCCATTGGTCGGCGTCTCAGGTCGAGATCGTCAGGAACGCTTACGTCCTGAGCGCCGAACCCGATTTGGCGGTCGCCGATTTGTTGGCTGATTTGGGCATGGATCATGAGGTGGTGGCCGCAGCGCTCCTGCATGAATCGGTCGCCACCGGACAGATCAAGCCCAAGCGGGTCGAGGAGGGGTTTGGTTCGGCCATCGCGCGTCTGGTGGATGGCATCACCAAGCTCGACGCCATCGGCGAACTGCATAAAAGCGGCCAGCACGTCGGCCGCCAGTTGGAAAGCCTGCGCAAGATGCTGCTGGCGATGGCGCAGGACGTGCGGGTGGTGCTCATCAAACTGGCAATGCGGTTGCACACCCTGCGCCAGCTCGGGCGGGCACCCACCGAAGAGCGACGGCGCATCGCCCAGGAAACGCTGGATATTTTCACCCCCTTGGCCAACCGGCTGGGCATCGGTCGTATCAAGTGGGAAATGGAAGATTTGGCTCTGCGCTATCAGGATCCGGTGGTTTACAAGCAAATCGCCGCCGCGCTCGACGAACGCCGCGCCGGCCGGGAGCGCTACATCGCCCGGGTCATGGAGGAACTGCGCGACCATTTGCGGCAGGCCGGCATCGCTGCCGAGGTCAGTGGCCGGGTCAAGCACATTTACAGCATCTGGCGCAAGATGCAGCGCAAGAAGCTGTCTTTCGAGCAGATTTTCGACGTGCGCGCGGTGCGGGTGATGGTGGGGACCGTGAACGACTGCTACGCCGCGCTCGGCGTGGTGCACGCCCACTGGAACCATATCCACCAGGAGTTCGACGACTACGTCGCTCATCCCAAGCCCAATGGTTATCAATCGCTGCACACAGCGGTGATGGGGCCGGAAGGCCAGGCGGTGGAGGTGCAGATTCGAACGTATGCCATGCACCAGAACGCCGAACTGGGTGTCGCCGCCCACTGGCGCTACAAGGAAGACGGCGAGGGGCCGGGCGAGGCGGCGGAGCGGCAAATCGCATGGCTGCGGCAAATGCTGGAGTACCGCGACGAGGAGAGCGACGATGGCGATCTGCTGGAGCGGTTCAAGGCCGAGGCGTTCCAGGATCGGGTTTATGCCATCACGCCCAAGGGCGCTATCGTCGAGTTGCCACAGGGCGCGACGCCACTGGATTTCGCCTATCACATTCATACCGAGGTCGGACACCGCTGCCGGGGTGCCAAGATCAACGGCCGCATCGTGCCGCTGACCTACGAACTCAAGAACGGCGAGCAGGTGGACGTGCTGACCGCCAAGACCGGCGGTCCCAGCCGTGACTGGCTCAGCCCCCATCTGGGCTACATCAAGACCAACCGGGCCAGGGTCAAGATCCGGCAATGGTTCATTCAGCAGGATCAGGATAAGAGCATCGCCGCCGGGCGAGCCGCCCTGGAGCGCGAATTCCAGCGGCTGGGCATCCGGCATCTCAAACTGGAGAAGGTGGCCGAGAAGCTCAACTTCGCCAAGCCGGAGGATTTGTTCGCCACCATCGGTCATGGCGCCCTGACCACCGCGCAGGTGGTGGGCCGGATCCAGGACCTGCTGCCCCCGCTGCCCCCGACCGGGGACAGTTTGCCGCCGGTCACGCGCAAGCCCAGATTGGCCGAGGCCCGGAGGGACGACGTGCGGATTCGTGGGGTTGGCCGGCTGTTGACCCAGATGGCGCAGTGTTGCCAGCCGGCGCCTTTCGAGCCGATTGCCGGCTACCTCACCCAAGGGCGCGGCGTGACCATCCACCGGCAGGATTGCAGCAATTTTCTGGGGCTGGCCAGCCAGCATCACGAGCGCGTCATCGAGGTCGGCTGGGGTGAGACGCCGGCTACCTATCCGGTCGATATCATGATCGTTGCCCACGATCGTTCCGGGTTGCTGCGCGACATCACCTCAATTCTGGCCAACGACCAGGTCAACGTGCTGGGGGCGAACACCCTGACCGATCGGGAAACGTCCATCGCCCGCATGGGGCTGACCCTGGAAATCACCGATGTGGTGCAACTCAGTCGGGTGCTCGACAAAATCGGTCAGTTGCCGAACGTGGTGGAGGCGTATCGGAAGAGCTGAGGCGAGCGGTTCAGGCGATGCTCGCCAGCAGCAAGCGGGTTTCCCGCAGCAGGGGGTTGCGTCGCAGCAGCAGGGTCAGCCGGCCGCCGCCGCTTTGCCGCCATAAGGTCGCCGCGCGGATACCGGCCAGCAGCAACGCGCGGATCCGGTTGGCGTTCTCGGGGTTGTTCAAGTGAATCTGGGCGCCGTTGACCATAATGCGCGGTGACAGGATGCTGAGATTTTTCAGGTAGAGGTCCGCGAAGCGGGCGACGGTGTTGCTGTGGTTGATCGGGAAGTGGGGCAGGTTTTGAGTGATCTCTTCCAGGCCGCTGCCAATGGCGTGTGATAGATCGGCCCGGCGGGACAGCTTGCGTTCCAGGTTCAGCAGGGCTATCGCGTAACGGGTCAATTCCATGTCGCTGGGGTTGTTGAGCTGCTGCTCGAGCAGGCGCAGGCCGGGGCGCAGGCGGTCGATGCCGCCGTAGACGTCGCTGCTGCTGGTCGCGTCGATTTTGATCAGACTGGCCAGGCAGGTATCGACGTCTTCCGCATGGGCCTGGCCGCGACGGGCGATGCCGCGCACCAGATCGGTGGCTTGCAGCAAGCCGGCAAGCGCGATGACACGGTCGTGGTCGGTCTGAGGCATGGGACAGGGAGGTTGGCAAGGTTTGATTAGTCGTGGGCGGTGTCGATGATCCCACCGCCCAGGCATTCATCCTCCAGATAGAAGACGACTGCCTGGCCGGGGGTGACGGCCCGCTGCGGTTCGGCGAAGCGAACCAGGGCGCCGTTCGCGTCCAGCGCTTCCAGCACGCAGGGCTGATCCGGTTGCCGGTAGCGGATTTTAGCCTGACAGTGCAGCGGCGTGGCGGGAGCGGAACCCGAGATCCAGTGCAGTTGCGAGGCCCGTAACCGACGGTGGAATAGCGAGGGATGATCGCGGCCCTGGGCGACGATCAGGGTGTTGTGTGCCCGATCCTTGCCGACGACGTACCAGGGTTCGCCACTGCCAGCGCGCCGGCCGCCGATGCCGAGCCCTTGCCGCTGGCCGATGGTATGGAACATCAGGCCACCGTGTTCGCCGAGCAGTTCGCTATCCACCGCGCGGATCGGTCCGGGCTGGGTGGGTAGATAACGACCCAGGAATTCCCGGAACCGGCGCTCGCCGATGAAACAGATACCGGTGCTGTCCTTCTTGGCGTGAGTGACCAGGCCGGCCGCCGCCGCCCGCTCCCGCACCTGCCGCTTGTGCAGCTCGCCGACTGGAAGCAGCGTGCTGGCCAGTTGGATCTGATCGAGGCCGCACAGGAAATAGCTCTGATCCTTACCGGGATCGCGGCCCTTGAGCAGGTGCTGCCGGCTGTTCCCCTCGACGCGGCGTGCGTAGTGGCCGGTGGCGATGCGGTCGGCTCCCAGCCGCCGGGCATGATCGAGGAAAGCCTTGAACTTGATTTCGGTGTTGCACAGGATGTCGGGATTCGGGGTCCGGCCGCGGCGGTATTCATCCAGAAAGTAGCGGAACACCCGCTCCTGGTATTCGGCGGTGAAATTAGCCTGGTGCAGCGGAATGCCCAGCGTTGCGCAGACCGACCTGGCGTCTTCCAGGTCCTCGGCTGCGGCGCAGTAGCCGGCGGCAAAGGAATCTTCCCAATTCTTCATGAACAGGCCGTGCACGTCATATCCCTGCTCTACCAGCAGCAAAGCAGCGACCGAGGAATCCACGCCGCCGGACAGACCGACGACTATCCGGACTTTGGCCATCGACAGGGAAAGAGGTGCGTTCGGTGACGGATCGAGGTGAACCGGCGTCCATGATAACAGACGCGCCGCGCCGGGGTAGCGCTTGATCGGCTGTTGAAGCAGTCAGGGCCGAACCCGGAGATTCAGCCCTGACGGTGTGCGGTCAAGGAGGAAAAGGCGATTCCCCGAACAGCGCGGATTCGTTGCGGCTATCAGGAAGATTGCGCGGGGAAAATTACTTGCCGGCCGACAGGCTTTCCTGAACCAGCTTGTCGAATTCAGCCTTGAAGCGGGCCGTCAGATCGGCCAGCGCCTTGGTGTCGTCCATGAATTTCCGATGCAGACTGGTGATCGCTTCCGCCTGGCTGGTCAGGAACGCCTGCAGGCTGGGTGGGTCGCTGATATCGGCGGCGGCTTTCATCCGGCCCATCGCCAAATCGATATACGACTGCAGTGCATTCATTTGGAAATTGACCAGGGCTTCCAGGTTGGCGGCCGATAACTTGTTGGCCTTGATGACCGGATTCAGAAGGTTTTGATACTGGTCAGAAATGTTGGTCAATGCTTCGTTCGCCATCGGTGGGTCTCCACAAAAGCTGTCGGTCAAGGAAGATTAGTCTGTTTTAATTTGCACGAGCGCAGCATAGCTTATTTTTTGTTGCGGTGCAATATAATGCGGATATTTTCGTTGCGGCGCAGCATGATTGAACAGGCCAACCGGCTTGGCGACCGGCGGGTGTTGGCAGATAATGCCCACTTTTGTGGAACAGCATCGTCCCCATGTGGTTTAAGAATCTGACTCTATTTCGGCTGGTCGAGCCGTTTTCCCTAACTGCGGAAACGCTGGCGGCGCGCCTGGAACAGCGTGCCTTCCAGCCCTGCCCCAGCCATCAGCCGAGCACCGCCGGTTGGGTACCGCCGTTGGGTCGCAAGGCGCTCGAGCTGGTTCATGCCGTGACGGGGCGGCTGTTGCTGTGCCTGCGGACCGAAGAAAAAGTACTGCCGGCCAGCGTGCTCAATCAGGTGGTGGCCGAGCGCATCGCCCTGATCGAGGACCAGCGGCAACGGCCGGTGCGGCGCAGGGAAAAGCAGGAACTGCGCGACCAACTTCTTCAGGAGTTGTTGCCCCGCGCCTTGACTCGCAGCCGGCACGGCTTCGCTTATCTGGACGCGGCGGGCGGTTGGCTGGTGATCGACAGCGCAAGTCCTCGTGGAGTTGAAGAGATTGCGGGGGCATTGCGCAAGTCCCTGGATTCGTTGCCCATCGCTCCGCCCGAGGTCAAGCAATCCGTGGCAGCGGTCATGACCGCCTGGTTGGCCGAGGGACGAGCACCGGAGGGATTCAGCCTGGGCGATATCTGCGAATTGCGGGAGGCCGGAGAGGCCGGCGGGGTCGTGCGTTGCCGGGGGCAGGATTTGACCGGCGACGAGATCCGCAGCCATCTGGCGGCGGGCAAGCAGGTTACCCGACTGGGCCTGAACTGGAACGAACGCGTTGCCTTCGTATTGGATGAAGCGCTGGTCGTTCGGCGGCTGCGGTTCCTCGACGTGGTTCGGGAAGCGCTGCGGGACACCGCGACCGATTCTCCCGAGGCCGCGTTCGATGCCGAGTTTGCGTTGATGGCTGGAGAACTGACTCTTCTACTGCCACGATTGCTGGAGTTGTTCGGCGGCGAAGCGTAGCGGTAGGCGGAAGCGGGTCGTGATCGGCGCAAAGCCGGGGCAGATAATCCCGAATTCCGGTCACAGTAGTACGTGCCTGAGCGCAACGCGCGCCAGCCTTACCCCGCCCGTCGGTTTTACCAGCATGGCGCGCTGTTCGGCCGCCGATAATGCTAATACGTTCACGCAAACGGTATAAGGCCTTGGAAGACCCAGCGGTTCGGAAGGACGGCACATGAGTATTTGGCAACTGACGGGTTTGTTCGCGTTGGTCGGAGTTGGAACAGTCATCGTAATGGCTGGCTGGCTGATCATGCGCTATACCCGGGCGCGGAAACGGCGGATCGAGGAGCGCTTGCTGGCGGTGAAACGGGCGGCGGCGGAGCAGGCGGCGGCGGAGCAGGCGGCGGCGGAGCAGGCGGCGGCGGAAAGCGAGACGGTCGCGCGGGCGGCGGCGGAACGGTTGGCGGCGAAACGGGCGGTGGCGGAGCAGGCGGCGGCGGAGCAGGCGGCGCTGGAGAAGGCGGCCTTGGAACAGGCCATCGCCGAATGGGCGGCGGCGGAGCAGGCTGAAGCCGATCGCGTGCAACTGAGGCGTGCCAGAGAGGAGCGGCGGGACGCCGAGCAGGTCGAGGGGCGGATGCGGGTCGTCGAAGAAGCCATCGCCGAATGGCTCGATGCGGAGCGGGAAGGTCGCCGGCTGATCGCCGCCGCGATGCCGGACAAGTCGCCACGCAAGACCTACACCCGCACCGAGGCCGTCCATCAACAGGTCCGCCTCACCACAGAGAAAGTGATCAAGGAAGTGGGAGAGTTGGAATTCATCAAAAATCGCATTGAAGCCGGGGTGGATTTTCTGCCGATCGAATTCAAGCAGACTATCGACGAGTGGAAAAAAGGCCAGATTATGCGGCACAGCACCTTTGAGGATCTCAAGCTCAAATTCCGCTTCAAGGCTTATTCGATCGAGGATGGCTATGAAATGCTGTACCTGTACAATGACTGGCTGGCCCAGCAACGGCAGAAGCTCCGGCTATTCATCCGGTTGCTGGGCACCGAAGCAGACAAGGCGGAGAGCATTCAGGCCGCCATCGAACGGGCGGAGCGTCTCGAGCGCGATAAGCATCTGGAGATGGATGTTGATGTGATTTTCACTTTGCACGACATCCGCGCCATTCTGGAGAAACTGATCGGTATGGAGACCATTCTCAAGCAACTTGAGGAGGTTTGTCGTAAGCGCGCCGAGCAGATCATCGCTCCATCGTGGGAAGCAAAGGGGTCGCTGTAGGCCGCCGGGCCGCTTCGTCAACCCCTCCATGATGTCGGACCTGCTGGGCAGGAATCCGTGGGATTGCGGCGATGGAATCGGGGTGGAGTTGCACCGCTCGCGGATACCTCACTTTTTCCAGCGATGATTTCTCAAACAACGGGCAAACCGCGTCAATGACGCTATAATCGTTTCGGGCAGTGGGGGCAAACCGTCGTTCCCGCCGGGGTTTGTGTCGGTCGGGATATCCGGGCGACGCCCTCGCTTTTTCGCCTGGCTTGACCGTCACAGAATAGCCAAAGTCCAAAAACTCATGACTGGAGGATAGGGAGGCGCTTATGCGAAAAGTACTGTCTTTGCTATTACCCTTGTTATTGTTCTCCCTGGGCACTGTCGCCTGGGGAGCCGACAAAACTCTCAAACTGGGCGTCATCGCCGAACTGACGGGCGACATGCCCGCCGTGGGAACATCCTGCAAGAACGCTGCCGAAATGGCCGTCAAGGAGGTCAACGCCGCCGGCGGTTTGCAAGTGGGCAAGGAAAAAATGAAGGTGCAACTGGTGGTGGAGGATAACGCCGGCAAGGCCGATCAGTCCGCCGCCGCCGCTCAGAAGCTGATCACCCAGGACGAGGTGCTGGCTATCGTCGGCCCCAACGCCAGCCGCTACGCCATTCCGGCTTCCGAAATCGCCGAGAGTTCCGAGACGGTGCTGATCACGCCCTGGTCCACCAATCCCAAGACCACTCGGGACGCCAACACCAACCAGCCCAAGAAATATGTATTCCGGGCCTGTTTCATCGACCCCTTCCAGGGCGGCGTACTGGCCAAATTCGCGCTGGAGAAGCTGAAGGCCAAGAAGGCCGCGGTGCTCTACGATGTAGCCTCCGATTACAACAAGGGCATTGCCGAAGTCTTCAAGGAAAACTACGAGAAACTGGGTGGCAAGATCGTGGCCTTCGAGACCTACACCACCAACGACAAGGATTTCTCGGCGCAGTTGACCAAGATCAAGGACGCCAAGCCCGATGTGATCTTCCTGCCCAACTACTACAGCGAAGTGCCGTTGCAGGTGCAGCAGGCCAAGCGGTTGGGTATCAACATTCCCTTCATCGGCAGCGATTCGTGGGGCAGCAACGAGTTGTTGACCCTGGGCGGCGCCGACCTGAACGGCTATTACTTCAGCACCCACTATGCCGCCGACAACGCCGCGCCGGTCGCCAAGAAGTTCATCGAGGACTACAAGAAGACCTACGGCGTGGCGCCGGACGACGTGGCCGCACTGACCTACGACGCTTTCGGGCTGCTGTTCAACTCGATCAAGAACGCGGGCAAGGCCGACCGCGAGTCGATCCGCGCCGCTCTGTCCACACTACCGAGCTACAAGGGCGTCACCGGCGACATGAAGTTCCAGGCCGATTCGCGCGATCCGATCAAGAGCGCGGTGATTTTGCAGATCAAGGATGGCAAGTTCACCTACTTCACCAATGCCAATCCCTGATCGACTCGGGATGATGGTGTAGTAAGCGCAGCACAAGGGCGGCCCAGCGGGCCGCCCTTCTTGTTAACCAACAGTACGGTGGGTGACGACGTTGAGCGAAGGGATCGTCTACTGGCTGCAACAGATGCTGAATGCCTTGCAACTGGGCAGCATCTACGCTCTCATCGCCTTGGGCTACACCATGGTCTACGGCATTCTGACCATGATCAACTTCGCCCACGGCGATGTGTTCATGGTGGGAGCTTTTTTCTGTTTCCTGGCCGCTGTATATCTGGGGTTGCCTTTCGTACCGACCTTGCTGTTGACCATGCTGGGCGCGGCTCTCCTGGGTGTGGTGCTCGAACGGTTGGCTTACAAGCCCCTGCGCAACGCGCCCCGCGTTTCGGCCATCATCACCGCCCTGGGGCTGGGCATCTTTCTGGAAAACTTCACTCTGGCGCTGGCCCCATACCCCAAGCATATTCCGGCGCTGCTGGAAAATGTTACTTGGAATCTGGGCGGCGTCTCTCTGTCCTCGTTGCAGGTTCTCATCATTCTGCTGTCGCTCGGTCTGATGTTCCTGCTGGATTACGTCGTCCACCGCACCCCGGTGGGCATGGCGATGCGGGCGATTTCCTGGGACAAGACCTTCGTGCCGCTGATGGGCGTTCCCGTGGATTTGATCATCTCCGTCACTTTTGCCATTGGCGCGGGACTGGCGGGCGCGGCGGGCGTCATGTATGGCCTGGCCTATCCGGTCATCGATCCGTACATGGGGATCATGGTGGGCTGGAAGGCGTTCATTTCCGCCGTGGTCGGCGGCATTGGCAACATTCGCGGCGCGATGATCGGCGCGTTCATTCTCGGCGGGGTGGAAATCATGGTGACGGCGTTCTTCCCTTCCACCTACCGCGATTTTGTGGCCTTCACTCTGTTGCTGCTGCTGATCGTCGTGCGGCCCCACGGCATTTTGGGTCAGCCCCGGATGCAAAAAGTATGAGCGCCCTGCTGCATGGCGGTTGGAAATGGATCATGGCGCAACGCTGGCTGCTGGCGGTATTGATCGCCATGGGCTTCGCGCTTGCCTTTGCCATTCCCGAATACAACCTGTTCAACAAATACATCCAGTTGGTGATGATGTACGTCGGGATCAACATTATCCTGACCGTCAGCCTGAATCTGGTGAACGGCTACATGGGCGAATTTTCGCTGGCTCACGCCGGATTCATGGCGGTCGGCGCTTACACAGCGGCGCTGCTGACCCAGAAAGTCATCCCGGTGGCGGCGCATCCGGCGCTGTTTCCGTTCGCGGTGCTGGCCGGCGGTTTGGTCGCGGCGATTCTAGGGCTGATCGTGGCGGTGCCGTCGTTCAAGATTCGCGGCGACTATTTGGCGATCATCACCCTGGCGTTCCTGATGATCGTCAAGTCGGTCATTGAGAACATCGACACCATCGGCGGTCCGCGTGGCATTCCGGGCATCAAGCGATTGACCACGCTGCCCTGGGTATTTTTCTGGGTGGTGGTGACGGTCTGGGTGGTCCGCAATTTCGTGTACTCCAAATACGGCCGCGGCGTCCTATCCATCCGCGAGGATGAGATCGCCAGCGACCTGATGAGCGTGAACACCCGCAGGGTGAAATTCCTGGCGTTCATGTTGTCGTCGTTTTTCGCCGGCATCGCCGGAGGGCTGTTCGCGCATCTGTTGCAGTTCATCAGCCCGCGTGTGTTCGACATCATCAAGACCACCGACATCCTGATCATGGTTTACCTGGGTGGCATCGCTTCCATTGCCGGTTCCATTCTGGGCGCGACCGTGTACACCGTGCTGTTGGAATTGCTGCGACCGTCCACGGTGGCGGCCATGCTGTCCTGGCTGCCGGAGGTCATATTCGATCCGCTCAACGAGCATTTCATCCAGCACCTGGGGGTCTGGCGGATGGTGATCATGCCCCTGGCCCTGGTGCTGGTAATGATCTTTTGGCCGCGCGGCATGATGGGATTGCGGGAATTCCGCTGGTTCGTCCCTAAACGGGATCTGGCAGCCCACCACCCTCTGACCGCGCGCGAGAAAAACATGGCAGGTAGTGTTCTTAAAATGGATATTGTATAGTTTTCCCATCGAGCTCCTTGATTGATTTTTTCCCCTTTGATTGAGAAAACTTTTTAGCCTGAGGACTGACCCATGGTGTTAATTCCAGTGCGTTGTCCGCATTGTGGTCATGAAGACGTCGTCAAGCGGGGTAAAACAGAGAATGACAAACAACGCTATCTCTGTCAACATACCGACTGTCAAGTCAAGACTTTTCTCTTGGATTATGATTATCAAGGGTGCTTGCCTGAGGTCAAAAAAAAGATCCTCGATATGGCAGTCAATGGGAGTGGCATCCGCGATACCGCCCGGGTCTTGCACATCAGCCCGAGTACGGTCATCCATGAATTAAAAAAAACGGAATCCGCGCTGGAATCCGTCAATCGGGCCGTGCTGGAACGCTTGAACCCGAGCAATGTTCTGGTTAAGATTCAGAAGGTTGAAGAAAGTGAGGAGGCGGAACTCGACGAGATATGGAGTTACGTCGGCAATAAGGAAAACCAGCGCTGGTTGTGGCACGCCATCGATCATCACAGTGGAGAGGTCCTCGCTGATGTGTTCGGTAGTCACGAAGATGCCGTGTTCCTGGAATTAAAAAAACTCCTCGCTCCCTTTGGTATCACGACGTTCTATACGGATGATTGGGGGGCGTACGAACGGCATTTACCGGCCACCCAACGCGTAGTCGGCAAAGCCAACACCCAAAAGATCGAACGGAAACATTTAACCCTGCGGACGCGGATCAAACGGTTGGTTCGCAAGACCATTTGTTTCTCCAAGTTGGAGAAAATGCATGATATCGTCATCGGCCTCTTTATCAATCGCTACGAATTTGGGGTTTTGGTGTAATATCCAAATGTAGAACACTACCAACATGGCATTCCTAACGACCACTAGGGTCAAACATTTCTTTGGCGGTCTGTGCGCGGTCTCCGACTTCAATCTGAACCTCCAGACCGGCGAGTTGCGGGGCATCATCGGTCCCAACGGCGCGGGCAAGACCACGATTTTCAACCTGATTACCGGGGTCTATCGGGCCACGGAGGGTAGCATCCAGTTCAAGGGAACGGAACTGGTGGGCAAGACGCCGCATCAGATCACGGCCCTGCGCATCGGCCGCACGTTTCAGAATATCCGGCTGTTTCGAGATTTGTCCGTGCTGGACAACGTGCGCATCGCCCACTATGCCCAAGTCAACTACAGTCCGCTGGAAGCGTTTCTGCACATAGGCCGCTACCGCCGGGAAGAGCAGCGCATCATCGAAAACTCGCGGCGGCTGCTGAGTATCTTCAAGCTGGAGCATCTGGTCGGCGAGACCGCCAAGAATCTGCCCTACGGTCTACAGCGGCGGCTGGAAATCGCCCGGGCGCTGGCCATCGGGCCGGAACTGTTGCTGCTGGACGAACCGGCGGCGGGGATGAATCCGAACGAGATCGATCTGCTGATGGACTTCATCCAGTGGATCCGCCGGGAGTTCAAGTTGACCATTTTGCTGATCGAGCATCAGATGAAGCTGGTGATGGGCATCTGCGAGCAGATCACGGTGCTGGATTTCGGCGAAACCATCGCCGAAGGCCCACCTGAAGTGATCCAGAATGATCCCAAGGTCTTGGAAGCCTATCTGGGAGAGGGGCCGGTCGGATGAACGACGGGACCGCCAATCTTGAGGACATTCTGCTGGAAGTACGCGACCTGGTCGTTGTCTACGACGGCATCCGGGCGCTGCAAGGTGTCTCCTTTACGGTCCTGAAGGGAGAAATCGTCACTCTGATCGGCGCGAACGGCGCGGGCAAGACCTCCATCCTGCGGGCTGTTTCGGGCCTGGTGCCTTATAACGGCACCATCCTGTTCGAGGGCCAGGATTTGAAGCGCGTCCCGGCGCACCGAATTGTCGGACTGGGCGTCGCCCAGGTGCCGGAGGGGAGGGGTATCTTCGGTAATCTGACGGTGCTGGAAAACCTGCGCTTGGCCACGTGGCAGCGGACGGACAATGGGGAAATCGAGGCTGACTTTGATCGGGTGTTTCAGATTTTTCCCCGACTCAAGGAGCGGCAGCACCAACCGGGCGGGACCCTGTCCGGTGGGGAACAGCAAATGCTGGCCGTGGGCCGGGCCTTGATGAGCCGCGGTCGGCTTGTCCTGCTAGATGAGCCGTCCATGGGATTGTCGCCGCGTCTGGTCCAGGATATTTTTCGGACCATCGAAGACATCAACCGGACCGGCACCACCATTCTGCTGGTCGAACAGAACGCGAATATGGCCCTGCGCATCGCGTCCCGCGCCTATGTCCTGGAAACCGGTTCCGTCATGCTGTCTGGCACCGGTCGGGAATTGCTGGGTGACCCCCGGGTCAAGGAAGCGTATTTGGGCGCTTAACGGGGCGTTGCCGGGCGCGAACCGACGCCTTCGCGCCATGCCCCTGTCCTGGAGCGAAATCAAAGACCGCGCCCTGACCTTCTCGACCGGGTGTATCATTTTGGCGTGCTCGACCCCGGCGCCCGCTTTCCCAACGCCACGCTGGCCGACCTCTACGACCCACGCACCATGCCGCCGGAATTGGTCAAGGTACATCGCAACCTCGGCCGCGCCGTGGATGTCGCCTACGGCAAAACTCAATTCGCCAGTGGGGTGGAACGGGTGACGTTATTGTTCGAGCGGTATCGGCAACTGACCTCGTTGTTGCCAGAGGAAGGCGCTAAGATGGGAAGCAGGTGTAAAAGCCGTTGAGCGAGCAGGAGGTATTCCGATGTCCGCCGTGATGAAAACTTCAAGCTCATATGAGTTGTATGCACAACTCGAAGCACTGCCGGAAAATCTGACCGGCGAAATCATCAATGGCCGGTTGTATGCTCAGCCGCGCCCGGCAACCCCACATACATTAGCGGGTTCGGGACTGGAAATAGACATCGGCAGCGCCTACCATCGGGGTCGTGGCGGGCCGGGTGGCTGGTGGATTCTGGTTGAACCGGAAATCCATTTTATCCGCGATACCGAAGTGCTGGTCCCAGACCTTGCTGGCTGGCGGCGAGAACGGATGCCGCGCCTGCCCCGCGATCATCGGATCGAGGTTGCGCCGGATTGGGTGTGTGAAATCCTGTCGCCGTCCACCGCCAAGACGGACCGGGTCACCAAGATGCCGGTCTACGCCCATTACGGCGTGCCTTACCTGTGGTTGGTTGACCCACTGGCCCATACGCTGGAAGCGTTCGCCCTGCATGACGAGCGCTGGACGGTGATCGGGCTGTTTCAGGAGCAGGACAGAGTCACCGTGGAGCCCTTCGTCGAAATTGTCCTCGAACTGGACGGGTTGTGGGCGGAAACTCAGGAGGATTCGGCGGAATGAGGCCGCCGAATCGGCGCGACGGATTCAGAGATAGCCGAACAACTCCAGCGGGTAGCGTTTTCCCGCCAGATAATCGTCGATGCAGCGCAATACCATGGGGCTGCGCAATTTTGGTCCCGATGCGACGATTTCGTCGCGGGTTAGCCATACTGCCCGCTGGATGCCCTGATCCAGCGGTTGGTCGGGATGGTGGTACAGGGCGGTGCCGGCGAAGCAGGTGCGGACGAAGGTGTGGCCTTTGGGATGGGTCCAGTAATAGATGCCGATGATGGCATCGACCTGAATTTCCCAGGCGGTTTCCTCCAGGGTTTCCCGAATCGCCGCCGCCGCCAGCGTTTCGTGCTCGTCCAAATGCCCCGCTGGCTGGTTGTAGACCAATTCCTCACCGTCGGCATATTCCTCCACCAGCAGGAATCGGCCGTCGCGTTCGACGATGGTGGCGACGGTCAGACGCGGTGACCATGTAATGGATTCCATGCGGCCTCCTACGGCAGCGGCTTGGCGAGGGTGAACGCCCCGCGTAGTTCGCCTTCCTTGAAGCCGCGCGCTTTGTCGTTCGGGTAGAGTTCTTTGAGTTTGGCGTCCACGGCGGAATCGATGTTTTCGCCGTGGCAGCTCAGGCACAGCCCGGCGGTGGGAATGGCCTTCATGTAGCGGAAGGTTTTCTGACCCTGGTCGTCGTCGATCACCGCGAAGAATTCCAGCTTGTCGGCGGATTCGCCCTGCTCCTTGCGCGCCTCGAACTGCTTGAGCACCGCCAGTTCCCAATTGTCGGGAGCGTTGGCGGGGTTGCGGAGCTTGAGACTGGTCCGCCCGATCAGCATTCCCTCTTTCTGGCCCAGGTCGGCGGCGATTTGGCCGGCTTTCTCGTGGCAGACCGCGATGCCGTTGACCGGGCCGCCGCTCTGGATGGCCTGTTGCAGGGCCTCCTTCAGCGTCGCGCCGAACGTTTGCGCCACCCCCCGGCTGGCGACCACTTCCGGCGGGACGTCGGCTTGCTGTCGCGCCGAGGCGGGACTGGCGACCAGCGCCGCGCCAAGGACCAGAATCGAAATCGCTCGCATCGATGGATTCCCCCTTTTGGTTCGCTATTTGGACGAGCAGTATAGGCGAACGCGCCTGTCCCGGCGGATTTTTCCGAATTCGGACCTTTCTAATCCTGGCGGGCAAGATTGCCGGCGCAACCCGACCCACGAGGTGCATCATGAGCCTGTCCCAGAAGACCTGCACGCCCTGTCAGGGCGGCATCCCCCCGCTGACCCTGAGCGAAGCCCAAGCTCTGCTGCCGCAGGCGCCCGGCTGGCGATTGCTGGAAAATGGCGCCCGGCTGGAGCGCCGGTTTCACTTCAAGACCTTCGCCGCCGCCCTGGCCTTCGTCAACCGGGTGGGCGACCTGGCCGAACAGGAAGGGCACCATCCCGACATCACCTTCGGCTGGGGCTATGCCAACGTCCTGTTCTACACCCACAAGATCGGCGGCCTGCACGAAAACGACTTCATCATGGCCGCCAAGGTCAACGAACTGTATGCCGAGTAAGAGTTCGTCGGACATTCCCCCCTTTGGCAAAGAGGGGTTCCTGATCCGGCATTTCCCCCCTTTAGCAAAGGGGGGTGAGGGGGGATTTGAATCCGCTGGCCGAGCCAAACCCGGCGAAATCCCCCCTGGCCCCCCTTTTTCAAAGGGGGGATTCTGTTACCAGCGCTTTTCCAGCGTCTCGATCAGGAACAGGATTTTGGCGGACATCTTGGCTGCGGGTGCCGAAGAGCTTGGTCATGGTTGAGCAAACACCCCCTCCAACGAGGGCGCGTCAAGCACCCGTTCCCCCCACACTTCCAACTGGGCCGGTTCCGCTCCCGCCAGCTTCGCCTCCACCCAGCCCGGCACCGGCCCGAACCGGCGGGTCAACTGCCGTCTCAACAGTAGCGCCTCGCCTACCGGGATGCCCTTCACGATCCCCTTCTCGATGCCCTTCTCGATACCCTCTTGTACCCACTGCTCTGCAATCGTTGTCATCAGCTCACCCTCATTGCTCAAGACCGCCGTCGCCACCCGGCGCAATTCGTCGGCGTTCAGTCGCTCCGTGCTTGGCCCCTGGGCCAGATAGCGCAGCAGCGTGATCACGTAATCCAGCCCGCTCGAACTCTGCTCCAGGTCCCGCAGCAACCCGAAAATCTCCGGCAACCGTTCCCGCAAATCATCGCGGAAGATGTATTTCAGGGTCAGCAGCGCGGTCTGCAACATGACCGCGCCCTGGTGTGCCCGACATGGGCATGTACTTGTTACCTGAGAGGAGGTAACCGCGAAGAGTGACGAGAAGCGTAGCGAAACCCAAGGTGGAAGCCGCGAGGCCAAGCTGAAAGAAGGGCGTAGCCAAGACACGACCGCAGGAACACGAACAGGCAGTGAGGCCGGGTACGGGCGATGAGCGTGCTAGGGAACGCGAAATCCAACCGTCACCGAAAGACGTATCCGGTAGAGCCTGGCGGCACGGGTCGAAAGTATCTGTTCTTACTCGGGGAGACCTGACGCGTGAGAGCGTGCCAGGAGTCAGCAGAGGCCGTAGTAGTGTGGACACCGGCCGAAAGGCCGGTCGAGCGAAGGGCCGAAGAGTCACGAGAGGACCACAGTCTGCATCCGTTCCCAGCGGCACGGAGACGGGCGACACGGGTTCGGAGCGGCAACTGCGGCAGCTCCCGGACCGGCGGGCCAAGCCGAGCAGGTGGATTCCTGCGGAGGGGCGGCACGTGCCCATCGAGTCGCGGCGGACAGCGAGCACAGACGTCAGAAGAGGTTCAATGAGCAACACGGTAGACATCAGTAATTCACTCTACCGTGGGTGCTCGCGGGCTAAGCCCGCTGGGCTCAACCGCCGGATGCGGAAAACCGCATGTCCGGTGGTGTGGGAGGGCTGACGGGCGCAATCCCGTCAGCCCGACCCGATCAACTCTTCGTCCCGGTAGCAACTCAGATCGATCAGATAATAGACGCAATCCGGTATGCACTCCCGCAACGCCGGCACGTCGGCCACGTCGTCGGCAAAACGCCGGCTGAGCCGCCACGCCTTCGCGCCGTGATAGACCACCACCGGGATGATCGCCGGCAAGCGGCCGGTATGACCGGCGTTCAGGCATTGCTCCCAAATCCGCACCCGATACCGCAGCAGGTCCAGTCCGATCCGCGATTCCACGTAGCTTTTGTGTTCGAACAGGATGTGGACATAACCGGTTCCGCCGCCCGGTAGATCCACTTCGTACAGTAAATCGGCCGGATGCTGCGCCAGGTCCGGATCCAGAAACGAGTCCTTGCCCGCGCGCAGCGTTGCCCAATCCAGCGCCGCCGCCACCGCCGGGGGCAGGTAGCGCGCCAGAAACTCCGCCGCTACTTCGGTGCGCCCAAACACCGCCTTGAAAAACCGATCATGCGGGCTGCTTAACGTCGTCATGATGCCTTCTCCGCTACCCGGCTCATCAATTTGCAGCGCCGGCGCTATCCGCGCTGTTCCAGCGTCTCGATCAGGAAGAGGATTTCGGCGGCCATGTCGTAGTCCAAATCCGGCGCGTCGGCGAGGGCGCGGTCGCGGCTGCCGGCGACGATGGCTTGGAGGGCGCGGAAGTAGGCGCGGAATGAATCGTTAGCATCAGGCCGGGCGGCGAGTTGCTGGAGGAGGGACGCGGCGCTGGCCGGGTCGCCAGCGAGCAGGGACTGGGTCACAGCGAGGGCAAGGCGGCCTGCGCGAGAGTGGTTCTCGCCGCCGTCGCGGCGGTAGGCGAGGTAGCAGGCGATAGCCTTGCCCTTCGCCTCCGCAGCGGCGGTCGCGTTGCCGGTGTCCATCTCGATGTCGGCGAGGACTGTCAAGCACCGCCACGGCTCGCCCGCATGGCCAAGCGGCTCAAGGCAGGCGATGGCTCTTTCGATTTCTTGGCGAGCTTCGTCCAGGCGGCGGAGTTTGCGGAGCGTTCCGGCGAGGTTGCTCCTGTCCTTCCCTTCGTTCGCTACGTCGCCGATATCGACGTCTTTGTCTGCGGCTTGACGGTAAAAGGCTGCGGCTTCCTCAGGGCGGTTAAGGGTATTGCCATACAAGTTCCCCAGTTGCAGGAGCGTGCGCGCCTGCCCGGCGACATCTCCGAGCCGCACCTTGATCGCGAGCGATTTCCGGTAGGCATCCTCCGCCGCGTCCGGCTGGCCCGCCTCCTGATACACCATGCCGGTCTGATGCCAGACCACGGCGACGGTGCCCGGTTCGTCCAAAGCAGTGAACCGCTCGCGCGCTTGCGTATACGCCGCCAGCGCCTCCGGGTAGCGGCGCTGATCCTTGCGGACAGTCCCAAGCTGGCCTTTGCCGACGGCGACACTCCGGGCGTCACCGCGTTGCTCGTCACGGCGGATGGCCTCTTCGTAGGCTGCCGCCGCTTCGTCGAGCCGGCCCAGGTCGCGAAGACAGTCGCCTTGTTCCGTGATGCAGGCGGACGCCATCCCTTCCGCGCCTCTGCCGTGACGCTCCTGCGCGATGGCCTCGAAGCGCTGGCGGGCATCAATCAACAGCGGCAAGGCCGGTTCCGAGCCGCCGGCCGTCTTTAACACGCGGGCCAGAAGGAAGCACGCCAACGCCAGATCGTAATCGGCGCCCGCGTACGCCTGCCCGCCCGCCGCCCGGGCGCGCTGGAGCAAGGCTTGCGCGCCCTCGAACGCCTCGCGCAACCGCCCGCCGGCCTCCTGCTGCTCAATGCGGGTCCGCGCCGCCTCGAACCGCGCGTGATTCCAGGCGCCGCCCAGCGCCGCCGCCGCCGCGTCGCGCACCTGCCCCACCCGCGCCAGCAACCGCGGCTTGCCGGCAAATTGGAGCAGGCGGTAGAGCGACGTGGTCAGAGCAATCGTCGTCTCCGCCTCCCCCGCGCGCTGCACGAGGTCGAGCAGCGCAAACAGGTTCGGCAGTTCCAGCCCCGTCAGTGTCGCTGCGAGTTCGGTATTCTGGCTCCACTGCTGCACGAGGAAATCGGCATACGCGCGCATCGCCGCGACCCAGCGGGCCGTCAGCGCCTCGCGCTCCGCCGCGTCCAGCCGGCCGCGCAGGGTGGGGCAGAGCGCGGGATTGAGCGTGAGATGGTGGTAGCGATTCGGCGTCGCCAGCCCCGTCTCGACCAACTCGGCCGCCAGCGAAAATGCGTCCGCTTGTTCCCACTGCATCATGTTGGCAAGTATGCTCGGATGGACTCCGCCGTGAAACACCCCCAGCACGCGCGCCCGCTCGCGGTTCGACTTCGACAGGCGTTGCAGGGACAGCTCGACGCTGGCGAAGACCGACTGCTCCCGGCTGCCGGGGAAGCGCTGCTCCATCTCCGCCATCAGCTCGACCAGCGCTTCGCGGGTGGCCGCGACGCCGCGCTCCCGCAGCGCCGGGGCCAGCAGCGCCAGGGTGCGGGCGTGGCCATGAACCGCGTCCACGAGCTCCTCGATCTCCTCGCGCGCGGCATCGGTGGACGCGCCGGCATCCCCGCCGGCGGCGTTCAGTGCGCGCTCGACCAGCTTCACCGCGTCCTCGCGGCCGAGTTGGTGCAACTCCCGCCGATTCCGCTGGGCCTCGAACGGCGCGGGCAGCGCCTCGCGGCTGGTGAAGACGATGTCCGCGTCGCCATTCAGCCGGGCGCAGAGCTTCAGGATGGCGTCCAGTTCGCAGCGCGCGTCCTCGGACAGGGCCTCGGGCGTTTCCTCGGCCAAGAAGGGCGGCAGCAGGATGCTCTCGATGTTGTCCATCACCAGCACTGTGTCCTGCTCGGCCAGCGCACGCTCGACGGGCAGGAGGGCCTTCTCCAGGTCATCGAACGCGGCGACGGAGTAATCCTTCCCCACCAACTGGCGGCCGAGGGCATCGAGCACCGCTGGGACATTACTGCCTCCTGTAAATTTTTCCGTGATGGAATATTAGCTTATACTAATACACAGAACTATATCAACCTAACTTAGGGAACGACGAATGCCTACTATTGAATTAGCTCTGCGAGATGATAATAACCAGATTATGGGTCGTCAATCGGTCAAGAAATATTCACTCGATTGGAAAAGTCAAAGCTTTCATGACATCGAAGGGGCGGTTGAGAACTTTAAAAACCTTGCATTACCTGATATTGAACTGGCTTTGCTGGAAGCAACGCAACGCGCTTTTATTGAAAATAAAAAAAAGACCTGATTTGTAATGGTAAAACACCGGTGACAATTAAAACACTCTATGGCCAAATTATTTTTCAGGTTCAGAGATTTAAAGATGCAACACGGCCTGACGAAAAAGAGCAAACTTACTTTGATTTAACCGGTCAATTTCAAGAAGCTTATATTAGCCTGAGATTACAGGAGTTATCCGCCTACTACAGTAATCGCCTAAGTTATAAAGAAGTCGAAAATTTAGTGGCGCGGGTGACCGGAGATCGGCAACTCAGCGATCAGAAGATTTGGCAGATTGTCCATCACAAAACCGTAGAAATTAGCCAGGCTTGGCAAATTGAAGTAGAACAAACGCTTGGCAATAAAGCATTATCATTCCCAAAGATTCAGGATAAAATTGATATTTACAACAGCGAAAGTCGAGAAGTGATCGTGTTTGAAGATGCGATTCAAGTGCGTGGCCAGAAGAAAAATCGTGTTCAAAAACAGAAAGATAATGAAGAAAGACCAGCCCAAACGGTAGCAAAAGAGAAAGCGCCACCGGTGTTTACCAATGTGGTGATGCTCCAAAAGAAAAACCAGGAATTTGAATATATTGCTGCGCCAGTTGATGAAACAGGTCAAGCAATAGTTTCCCTGCCTGACGTGCTTAAAAGTCGAGTAATTAAAGAGTATGGGTCGGAAGCAAGGCCAGTACCCGTAATTGCAATTACAGATGGGGCTCAAGTGATTCGCCAGCATTTGCATTCGGTCTTTGGAGTGGTGCTCATTATTATCTTAGATTGGTACCACTTGGGTAAGAAAGTACGAGAATTAATGAGTATGATTGCGCGAAATAAAGACGAGAAAAATCTTCATTTAAAGTTCATTTTTTACCATTTATGGCGTGGAGAAGTTGATACAGTGATCGATTACTTAAAGACAAAAGTTCAGCCAAGAAATGAAGAAAAACATCGCGAACTGATTAACTATATTAACAAACATCGTGATGAAATCATTGATTATCGACGCCGGAAAAAGGCCGGTAAGATTATTGGTTCTGGGCATATCGAGAAAGGTTGTGATCAAGTCGTTGGGCATCGTCAGAAGAAGAAAGGGATGAGCTGGCGTGAAGCTGGAAGTCGTGGCCTAGGTATTTTAAGAGTTGTAGAACTCAATCATCAATGGAAGCGTTTCTGGTTTCCTACTGAAGCGGCTAACGATTCGGAACAATTACGATTTGCTGCAAATTCGTAAGCGATCACGGAAAAATTTACAGGAGGCATTACTGTGCGTCTCGACCGAGACGAACGCGGCGCGGCGCATCTGCTGGGAGCGGACCAGCCAGCGGGCGAACTCGGCGACCAGCGCGGTCTTGCCTTCGCCGCCCTGGCCGCGCACCACGGCGTAGCGTTCGGTCCGCAGGAGCCGCTGGAGCGCGAGCAGCTCCCGGCTGCGGCCAATGAAGCCCGTTTCCGGCACCGGCGGCAGGTCGCCGAGGCGGGCCGCGAGCGCGGTCTGGAAGTCTGCCTGCGTCTGCCGGGTGGGCGCGGTTTTGAAAAGCTGCGGGTCGTCCTTTTCCTGGAACAGCACGGGCACGAACCAATCCTCCAGCCGCAGTTCGCCCGCGCCGAAGATGCGGCCACGGAAGGTGTCGTCCTTGAGCACCCGCTGACCGGCGAGCATGGCGTCGCCCACCCGCTGGCCCCCGGCCAGCGCCCGGTAAAACGCCGCGACGAAGCGGCGCGCGGTCTCGACCAGCACGCTGTGGCTCATGGCGACCACGGAGGCCACGCCGACCTTCAGCAACTCGGAGGCGACCGACTCGGACGCCTGCTCGGCCTGCGCGGTCTGGCAGGCTTCGAGGAAGACCAGCGGGATGCGGTGAGCGCGCAGCAGCGGGCCGAGTACGTCGGTGAAGACGGTGACATGCCGGCGCCGGTCGAGCTGGCCGATGTCCTGCGGCTCCTCGAAGCACAGCCCGCCGAGGCCGACGCGGCGGTCATAGACGCCGTGGCCATCGAAATGGACGACGTGATAGGGCTTCCGCGCGGTGCGGGCGCGGTCCAGTTCGTCGCGCAAGGCCGGCAGCGTGGGCGGATCGAGGACGCGAAGCTTGACCAGACCGGGCAGGGCTTCCATCGCCTCCACCAGCGGCAAGGCGCTGACGCGGTGGTCGAGGTAGCCGCAGGCCTCGTCCTCCGGCCGCGCGTTGACCAGCAGGATGCGGATGGGCGTGGCGACCACCGGCACGTCGAACGCCTCGGTTCCTGGGAGCCGGCGGCGAACGCGGGTCGGTCGCGCCCCTTGAAAGAGAAAGGCCTTGCCGTCGTGCAACAGTTCCCACGGCAGGCCGAGGAGGACAGTGGCGGCTTCGCGGGCGGTGGCGACTTCGGCCTCGGGCGCGCCGGCTTCGGGCGCGGTATCCACGTAGACAGAGAAGCGCCGCCCGGCGCGGTCGCCGATCTTCGCCCACGCCTGCATGACGTTCGCGGTGTGGGTCAGCGGCAGCGCCGCCTCGTGCAAGAGCCGTCCCCACTGCACGAGGTTTTTCTCCACCTTGCGCGCACGGTCCCGGAAGTAGTGGCTCGGCCAGACGGCATATCCCTCCAGATACCAGCGCAGATCCTCCGCTTCGATGGGACCGAGAGGCGCGACGAAACGCCAACTTTGCGCGCTGTGGACATTCGGCTGGCCCGGCGTCGCGGGTTCGTAGACCAAGCGGGCGCGGGCCGAGGCGCGGCGGAGGCCGTCCCGCTCGTGGAACTTCAGGTCGGTGAGTTCGAGGACCAGTTCCTCCAGCGGCTCGGCCTTGGGCTGCGGTGTGGGCGCCACATCGGCGGGGAGCCGCTTGCCCAGGGCGACGAGGATCGCGTTCATCGCCGCCTCGACGCCGCCCGCGCCGCTGCTCACGGGGATGAAAACCGGTTCGTAGCCGAAGAGCTTTTTGAAAATGCCGAGCTTTGTGCCATTCAGCGAGAGCGGGATGACCGGATACTTGTCCTTGCCGCGCTGCCCCTGCACGTTCAGCGCGTGGGCCAGTTCATCGCCAACCCAATCCGATTGAAACGCATTCGGACTGACCAGGACGGCAAAGGATTCGGCTTGTTCGATGGCCTTCTGAATCTCCGTCCAAAGCGGATCGCCGCCGCGCAGCTCGCGCGAATCGATCCAACCGTCTTGGCCGTGGTCAGCCAGCGCCGCGCGGAGTTCGCGCACGAACGCGTCGTCCTGCGAGCTGTGGGAGATGAAGAGCTTGTCCATGATGGCATCAATCCAAGTTGTAGGTTGGGTTAGCGCGCAGCGCGTAACCCAACAGGATCAACGTGTTGGGTTACGGCCTGCGGCCTAACCCAACCTAGTGTGCCCGACATGGGCATGTACTTGTTACCTGAGAGGAGGTAACCGCGAAGAGTGACGAGAAGCGTAGCGAAACCCAAGGTGGAAGCCGCGAGGCCAAGCTGAAAGAAGGGCGTAGCCAAGACACGACCGCAGGAACACGAACAGGCAGTGAGGCCGGGTACGGGCGATGAGCGTGCTAGGGAACGCGAAATCCAACCGTCACCGAAAGACGTATCCGGTAGAGCCTGGCGGCACGGGTCGAAAGTATCTGTTCTTACTCGGGGAGACCTGACGCGTGAGAGCGTGCCAGGAGTCAGCAGAGGCCGTAGTAGTGTGGACACCGGCCGAAAGGCCGGTCGAGCGAAGGGCCGAAGAGTCACGAGAGGACCACAGTCTGCATCCGTTCCCAGCGGCACGGAGACGGGCGACACGGGTTCGGAGCGGCAACTGCGGCAGCTCCCGGACCGGCGGGCCAAGCCGAGCAGGTGGATTCCTGCGGAGGGGCGGCACGTGCCCATCGAGTCGCGGCGGACAGCGAGCACAGACGTCAGAAGAGGTTCAATGAGCAACACGGTAGACATCAGTAATTCACTCTACCGTGGGTGCTCGCGGGCTAAGCCCGCTGGGCTCAACCGCCGGATGCGGAAAACCGCATGTCCGGTGGTGTGGGAGGGCTGACGGGCGCAATCCCGTCAGCCCGACCCGATCGAATGCCACGAATGCCATGAATGCGCTCAAGCCAGCGCCGCCGCCGCGCCGCGTAACGCCGGGTTGTTGGCGGTGATCACCCAGGTGGGGATGGCCGCCAGATAATCGCTGAACCGCCCCTTGGCCTCGAATCGAGCGCGGAACGCCGAGCGGTCGAAAAAGTCGCCAAGGCGCGGCACGATGCCGCCGCCGATATAAACCCCGCCCCGCGCGCCGAGGGTGATGGCCAGATTGCCCGCCGCCGTGCCCAGCGCCGCGCAGAATAATTCCTGCACCTCCAGACAGTGCGGACAGGTTCCGGCCAAGGCCCGCCGGGTGATTTCGCCGGGGGTTAGACCCTCGGGTTTCCGGCCATCCAATTCGGCCAGCGCGGTGTAGACCTCGACCCATCCCGGCCCGGCCAGTACCCGCTCGGGCGAAACATGGCCGAATCGGTGTCGCAAAATTTGACTGATCGCCCATTCCCGCTCGTTGGCGGGGGAAAACGTGACGTGACCACCCTCGGTTTCCAGGGCGATCCAGTGATTGCCCGACCACACCAGGCCCGACACCCCAAGACCGGTACCGGGTCCAATCAGACCGATCGGCGCGTTCGCCACCGCCGTTCCCCCGCCTACCTGCCGGCGCTCGTCCGGACCCAGCAACGGCAGCGCCAGCGCCAGCGCGGTGAAGTCATTGAGAATCAGCAAGCGTTCCAGCCCCAGTGCCCGACGCGCAGCCTCGGTAGAAAACGACCAGGGACTGTTGGTGAACTCAATCCAGTCGCCGGTGACGGGGGTGGCGACCGCGACGGCGGCGCGGCGCGGGCCTGGCCCGGGAATCTCGCGCAAATAGGCGGTGGCAGCTTGAATCAGATCGGGATAGTCAGCGCCGCTCAAAATGCGTTCGGCCTCGATGCGGCCATCGGGGGTCGCCAGGGCGAAACGGGCGTTGGTGCCGCCGATATCGGCGATTAAATCCGGAATTCTGTTGGGGTTTTGTGCCATTGCGATGTTTCCTGCCAGATGGGAAAAATCATGAAGGTTCGGGGGCTTGGCATTTGCCATCGTAACCATCTTGTAAAATGTTGCATAGCCACATTAAGATAGCCGGAATTTTCCGATGCGCCCTTCATTTTACGATGCAAAATAAGCAAGGGCCTTTCGATGATAGTATTGATCGGATTCCGAGCACCAACCCCGTAAACCTCCAAGAGGATAGGAAAATGGCGTTTCTGAGCGTTGAACAACTGAAAAAAGACTGGGCCGAGAATCCCCGCTGGAAAGGCATCAAGCGTGGCTACACCGCCGAGGATGTCGTGCGGCTGCGCGGCAATCTGCCGGTCGAATACAGCCTGGCGCAGCGGGGCGCCGAGAAGCTGTGGGAACTGATCACCACCACCCCCTATGTCAACTGCCTGGGCGCGCTGACCGGCGGACAGGCGATGCAGCAGGCCAAGGCCGGCGTCAAGGCCATCTACCTGTCCGGCTGGCAGGTGGCGGCCGACAACAATACCTACATGTCGATGTATCCCGACCAGTCGCTGTATCCGGTTGATTCGGTGCCGGCGGTAGTCGCGCGCATCAACAACACCTTCAAGCGCGCCGATGAAATCCAGTGCGCCCGCGGCATCGGGCCGGGGCACAAGGATTTCATCGACTATTTCCTGCCGATCGTCGGCGACGCCGAAGCCGGTTTCGGCGGGGTGCTGAACGCCCACGAACTGATGAAGTGCATGATCCGCGCCGGCGCGGCGGGCGTCCACTTCGAGGATCAGTTGGCCTCGGTCAAGAAGTGCGGTCACATGGGCGGCAAGGTGCTGGTGCCGAGCCAGGAAGCCGTGCAGAAGTTGATTGCCGCCCGGCTGGCGGCCGACGTCTACGGCGTGCCGACCATCCTGCTGGCCCGCACCGACGCCGAAGCGGCCGACCTGCTCACCAGCGACTGCGACGACAACGACAAGCCGTTCCTGACCGGCGAGCGGACCGTCGAAGGCTTCTACAAGACCAAGAAGGGCCTGGGGCAGGCGATTTCCCGAGGTCTGGCCTACGCGCCCTACGCCGATATGGTGTGGTGCGAGACCGGCACCCCGGATCTCAACTTCGCCAAGCAGTTCGCCGACGCCATCCGCGACAAGTTTCCCGGCAAGATGCTGGCTTACAACTGCTCGCCGTCGTTCAACTGGAAGAAGAACCTGGACGACGCCACCATCGCCAAGTTCCAGCGCGAGCTGGGCGCGATGGGTTACAAGTACCAGTTCATCACCCTGGCCGGCATTCACAACATGTGGTACCACATGTTCGATCTGGCGCAAGACTACGTGAAGCGCGGCATGTCCGCCTACGTCGAGAAGGTGCAGGAACCCGAATTCGCCGCCCGCGACCGCGGTTACACCTTCGTCAGCCACCAGCAGGAAGTGGGCACCGGCTACTTCGACGACGTGACCACTGTCATTCAGGGCGGCGTGTCCTCGGTCACCGCGCTGACCGGTTCCACCGAAGAAGAGCAGTTCCATTAATAACAACAACAATAGGCTTCCACCCACTGCTCCGCCCGACTGGTGAGAGCAGCGGGGGTAGCCAAGACGTGCAACTGCCCGGGGGGAGTTTCCCTCCGGGTTTTTTGCGCTAGGATTCGCCCACACGCCCCTATCACCACCCCAAACGCAACATCTCCTTTAATATAAAAGATGTTTGCAATCTACACCCAAGGAGCTACCCGTGAGCTTGAATTTGCCTGCTGGCGTGCAAGTGAACGCCCCGATACATCCCCGCTTCGACGAGATTCTGACCCATGACGCGCTGGCCCTGGTGGCCAAACTGCACCGGGCTTTCGAGCCGCGCCGCCAGGAACTGCTAAAGAAGCGTGTCGAGCGCCAGGCGCGCATCGATGCCGGCGAGATGCCCGACTTTCTGCCGGAAACCAAGCACATCCGCGAAGGCGACTGGAAAATCGCGCCGCTGCCCAAGGCGCTGGAGCGTCGCCGCACCGAAATCACCGGTCCGGTCGAGCGCAAGATGATCATCAACGCCTACAACTCCGGCGCCGATTCCTACATGACCGATTTCGAGGATTCCAACAGCCCCAACTGGTACAACCAGATTCAGGGGCAGGTGAATCTGGTCGACGCCATCCGCCGCAAGATCAGCTACGTCAACGAGGTCGGCAAGGAATATCAGCTTAACGACGAGATCGCCACGCTGCAAATTCGCCCGCGCGGCTGGCACCTGGACGAGAAGCACGTGCTGATCGACGGCCAGCGCGTCTCCGGCGGCATCTTCGACTTCGGCCTGGTGTTCTTCCACAACGCCAGAGAGCAGATCGCCCGTGGCGCTGGCCCGTTCTACTATCTGCCAAAGATGGAAAGCCACCTCGAAGCCCGGCTGTGGAACGACATCTTCTGCATGGCTCAGGACGAACTCGGCATCCCGCGCGGTACCATCAAGGCTACCGTGCTGATCGAGACCATCCTCGCCACCTTCGAGATGGAAGAAATTCTGTACGAACTGCGCGAGCACAGCGCCGGCCTCAACGCCGGCCGCTGGGATTACATTTTCTCCTGCATCAAGAAATTCAAGAAGAACAAGAACTTCTGTCTGGCGAATCGCGGCGCGATCACCATGGAAGTGCCGTTCATGCGCTCTTATGCCCTGCAACTGGTCAAGGTGTGCCACAAGCGCGGCGCTCCGGCCATGGGCGGCATGTCGGCGCTGATCCCGATCAAGAACGACCCGGAAGCCAACGAGAAAGCGCTGGCCGGCATCCGTCACGACAAGACCCGCGACGCCCGGGACGGCTTCGACGGCGGCTGGGTGGCCCATCCCGGTTTGGTGCCCATCGCCCACGAGGAATTCGTCAAAGTGCTGGGCGACAAGCCGAATCAGTGGGAAAAGCAGCGGGACGAAACATTCACCGCCAAGGATTTCCTGAACTTCCAGCCCGAGCAACCGATCACCGAGACCGGCTTGCGCAACAACATCAACGTCGGTATCCACTACCTGGGTTCCTGGCTGGCGGGCAACGGCTGCGTGCCGATTCACAACCTGATGGAAGACGCCGCCACCGCCGAAATTTCCCGCTCGCAGGTCTGGCAGTGGGTGGTCAGCCCGAAGGGCAAGCTGGACGATGGCCGCAAGGTCACCGCCGAACTGGTGCATGGCCTGATTCCCGAGGAACTGGCCAAGGTCAAGGCGACCGTCACCGCCCAGGGCGAGGACACCGCCACCTACGACCAGGCCGCCGGCATCTTCGAGAAGATGAGCGTGACTCCGGATTATCCGGAGTTCCTGACCCTGCCGCTGTACGAGGCGATGGAATAAGGTTGGATCAAAGCGGGTTTGGCGTCCTGCCCCCGCCTCTCAGAGAGAAAACGGCGCTACGGGAAACCGGGCGCCGTTTGTTGTCCTAGCGCGGTCCCATAACCTCTACAGGTTGCTCGATCCATCAGTCGGGAACTAGAGAGAGAAATCCATGTGGCAGGACAAGGTCATCAGCGTTGCCTACAACATTCGCCGTCGGGTGTTCGAGCACACGATCAAGCACAACGGCGGCTATCTCAGTCAGGCGTGCTCGGCGGCGGAATTGCTGGCGACGCTCTACGTCAAGGTGCTGAAGCTCGGTCCGAGCATCGCCCCGCCGATTCCGCGCCCCTTTGCCGGCCCGCCCGGCGCCCACAATCTTCACAGTTTCACCGGCGCCGGCTACCACGGCAAAAAACATCGCAACCGCGACCGGTTTTTCATCAGTCCCGCGCATTACGCGCTGGTGGTCTATGCGGCCCTGATCGAAACCGGACGGATGGCGCCGGAAGCGCTGGATCTGTTCAATCAGGATGGCAGTAGCGTCGAGATGATCGGGGCGGAGCATTCACCCGGGATGGAAGTCACCACCGGCTCGCTCGGGCAAGGCTTGAGTCAGGCGGTGGGCGTGGCCTTGGCCCGAACAATCCGGGGGGAAAGCGGCCGGGTCTGGGTGTTCCTGTCCGATGGCGAATTACAGGAAGGGCAGACCTGGGAAGCCTTCGCGGTCATGCACCATTACCAGTTGGCCAACGTGGCGATTATCGTGGACGTGAACCGCCAGCAATGCGATGGCGCGATGGACGAGGTACTGACTCTCGGCGATGTGGCGGGCAGGTTACGTGCGTTTGGCGCGCACGTCATCGAAGTCGATGGTCACGACATTAATGCGATCGCTAAGGCTGGCGACACGATTCCCCTCGCCGGGCCGCTGGTGATTTTGGCCCATACCAACCCCTGTCAGGGCATGGATTACCTCGAACAGCGCCGCCCCAAGCTGCATTACGTGCGTTTCGCCACCGAGGTGGAGGCGCGGGAGTTGGCCGATGCCATCGGCCGCCAGCTTGTACCACCGGCTGTTGGCAGCCGCGCGTCCTGAGAACGTCATCATGACTCTGATCAACAAACCCTATGCCAAAGCCTTCATCGAATTTGCTCGCGCTAAACCGGCTGTGCTGTGCATTTCCGCCGATCTGACCAGTTCCTGTGAAGTGGATGGGTTCCGCGACCAGTTCCCGGAACGGTTTTTCTCGATGGGCATGACGGAACAGAACATGCTGAGCGTTTGCGGCGGTTTGGCGTTGGAAGGTTTCCGCCCGTTCGTGCACACCTTTGCGGTATTTCTATACCGGCGGCCGTTCGATCAACTGGTGAACTCCATCGCTTATCCTAACCGCAAGGTGCGACTGATGGGCTTTCTGCCGGGCGTCACCACGCCGGGCGGCGTCACCCATCAGGCGATTGAAGACATCGCGGTGTTGCGCAGCGTCCCCAACATGACCCTGCTGGAAACCGGCGACGCTACCGAGGTGGAAACGGTGTTGCCGGTGGCGGATGCGGTGGATGGACCGGTCTACGTGCGGGTACTGCGCGGCGCGGTGCCGCGCCTGTTCGCAACCCCATTCCGCTTCAACCGGTTGCGCACCTTGCGCAAGGGACGGGATGTAGTGATTCTCTCAAGCGGCATCGCCACGGAAGAGGCACTGCGTGCCACGCAGGCGTTGGCAAGCGCCGGAGTCAGCATGACCCATTTGCACGTGTCCACGCTCAAACCCTTTGCCAAATCGGCGTTGCTGGACGCGATGAGCGGCGTTCGCCACGGCGTGATTACCATCGAGAACCATACCGTGATCGGCGGCTTGGGCAGCATCGTGGCAGAAATCCTCGCCGAGGCAGGGATCGGGAAAAAGCTGATTCGCCTGGGTCTGCAAGACACCTTCGCCCACGGTGCCAGCCGCCCTTATCTGATGAAAAAGTACGGCTTCGATGCTCTGAGCCTGGTGGCCGCCGTGGAAAACCTGATTCAGGCCAAAACCGGCATCAACGAAGCGGAATTGCAAGCGGTCCGCCTGGATGAAGTCCATAGCGTCACCAAAGCGGAGGCATTGTGAGCGGAGAACGCTTCCGGGTGCTTTACCACATTCAGGGTGAAGAAACGTCGGCGCTGGATAAGGCCAGAGCCATCTGCCTGGAACAAACGGTGGAGTTGGACGCCGGCCTGGTTCCCGCTGGCCCCATTCGGGACTGGATCGTGGGGCAAATCGAACAGTTCGCGCCGGTACGGAATGGCGTGTTCGCGGCGCGGATCAGCTACGCGGTCGAGACCTCGGCGTTCGAACTGACCCAGTTGTTCAATGTCATCTTCGGCAATACCAGTATCAAGCCGGGTATCCGGGTGGCGGATCTGGACCTCGGCGAGCAGTTGTTGAACCACTTTCCCGGTCCCCGCTTTGGCATTCCGGGCTTGCGGAAATCGTTGAACGTTCCCGCCGGGCCGCTGCTTTGCACCGCGCTCAAGCCGATGGGGAAGTCACCGCAGGAACTCGCCGGGTTGGCCTATCAATTCGCGCTGGGCGGCATCGACATCATCAAGGACGATCACGGCCTGAGCGATCAACCGTTTTGCCCGTACCGCGAACGGGTGACCGCCTGCGCGACGGCAGTAGCGAGGGCCAATGCCCGGACCGGGAAAAACTGCCTGTATGTGCCCAACATCACCGCGCCAGCGCTCGCCCTCGCCGAGCGGGTACGATTCGCGCAAACCATGGGCGCGGGTGGACTGTTCATCGCCCCCGGTTTGACCGGTTTTGATACCTTGCGGATGCTGGCGGCGGATGAAACGGTGAATCTGCCCCTCATTTCCCATCCGGCCTGGCTGGGCAGTTTGGTCACCAGCCCGGACAATGGTGTCGCCCATGCCGTCATCTTTGGGCAGTTGCAGCGCCTCGCCGGGGCGGATGCGTCGATATATCCCAACTACGGCGGGCGCTTTGCCTTCAGCCGGGAAGAGTGTGCCAGTATCGCCGACGGCTGCCGGATACCGATGGGCCACTATCCACCGATTTTCCCCGCGCCGGGCGGCGGCATGACCCTGGATCGGATTCCCGACCTGCTGGCATTGTATGGCGAGGATGTGTTGTTCCTGATGGGCGGCGGACTGTACGGTCGTTCCCCCGATCTGGCGGACAATGCCCGCTATTTCCTGTCCCTGGTGGGCCGTTAGATCGGAGGCTGCGTATTAAAAAGCGAAGCAAATCATCGGCAAACAGAGCCGCCGACGAAAAACTGGAACTATCGTGAACCCCGCTACCATCACTCACGTCAAGGCCAGTCCCCTTCCTCTCGATGCCGGTACCACGAGCGAGGAGGCTTTCGTCGCCATTATCGGCGCCTGCCTGCGTCATGCCGAAGCCAACCGGCCGGCGGTGCTGGACGGCCAGATCGAGGGCATCCACCAGATGCGGGTGGCGTTCCGGCGGCTGCGCTCCGGCCTCAAAATTTTCCGGCCGCTCGTTCCCCGCGAGGCCAGTACAACGCTGGTGGAGGACATCCGCTGGCTGAACGGTTTTCTGGGGCCAGCCCGCGATTGGGACGTGTTTCTGGAGGAAGGCATGCCGCCGATGTTCGGCCACTTCCCGCGCAAGCGCGGTCTGATCCTGTTCCGGGTCAAGGCCGAAGCCATCCGCCAAATCCACCACCGGACCTTGCGGGAAGCCCTGGCCGAACCCCGCTATCCGTTGCTGCTGCAACGCTTCGCCGACTGGCTGGACCACCGCGCCTGGCAGGACAGTTCGAGCGATAAACAACGGGAACGACTGGCGGAGCCGGTGCAGGAGTTCGCCACCCCGCTGCTCGAACGCGACCACCGGCGGGTGGTCGAACAGGGTGAGTCTTTCGCCGCACTGTCCGCGGAAGAGCGGCACGCGCTGCGCATTCGCATCAAGGAACTGCGCTATGCCCAGGATTTTTTCGCCAGCCTCTACCGCGCGGTGCCGGTCAAGGCCTATCTGGGCGCGGTGGCCAAATTGCAGGACTGCCTGGGGGTGATGAACGACATCGCGGTCACGCGCCGCCTGTTGGACGAGGCGGGTTTGAAAACGGTATCCGCGGCCCGGCAAGTGATCGAGGGCTGGTACGGTTGCCGGCTGGATGTCCACGAACGCCTGTTCGCCGAGATCTGGCAGCGATTCATGGAGTGTGAGCGGCCCTGGAAAGATTGACCGCCGTGCCCCGGGTAGCGGCTACAATCAATGGGAACGAGCCCACGAAGCCTTCGACCCGTCACCCGCGGTTCGCTGTCCAAAGGAGGACAACATGCACGATCTCACGTTGACGCAGCAGTTGACCGAACTGATCGCCGCCAAGCCGGTTGCCGCCACCGATCTGGAGCATGCGGCACTGTTGACACTGGATGCGATTGCGAACGCGTTGGCGGGACGGGTGAGCGAGCCCGGCGCGATCCTGCTGCACTGGGCCGGCGAAACCGCGGTGGCCGATGCTGCCCGCCGCGCCTTTTTATGGGGGGCGTTGACCCACATTCTGGAAACCGACGATCTACACCGGGCCTCGGTGGTGCATCCTGGCTGCGTGGTGGTACCGGCGGCCTGGGCGGTGGCGGTCCGGGAAGGCATCCGCGGCCATGCCATGCTCAAGGCGGTGCTGTGGGGATTCGAGGCAGCGACCCGGGTGGGAATGGCGGTCGGCCCGTCCCATTACCGGATTTGGCACAATACCGCGACTTGTGGGCCGTATGGCTCGGCCATGGCGGTGGCGGCGTTGTTGCAACTCGACGCGCCGGCGACGGTCCATGCCCTGGGCAATGCCGGCACTCAGTCCTCCGGGCTCTGGCAGTTTCTGGAGGCGGGGACGATGACGAAGCATCTGCACGCTGGCCGGGCGGCGGAAGCGGGGGTGCTGGCCGCGGATCTGGCGCGCTTCGGTTTTACCGGGCCACCGGCGATTCTGGAAGGCTCCAAGGGCTGGTTCGCGGCGACCTGTCCCGACGCCGACCCCGGCGCGGTGACGCGCGATCCGGACGGCCCCTGGCAACTGCTGCGGACTTCGGTCAAGCCCTGGCCCTCCTGCCGTCACACCCACCCGGCGATCGACGCGGCCCAGGAGCTGCGCCACCGCATCGTGGCGGGCACGATCGAACAGGTGGAAGTGGAGACCTATCCGGCGGCGCTGGAGGTCTGCGACCGGCCGCTGCCGCAGGGCGATTACGAGGCCAAGTTCTCGCTCCAGCATTGCGTGGCGGCGGCCCTGACGCGGGAAAGCGTGGATTTTGCCGCTTTTACCGAACCCGCGCGGGTGGAACTGGCGGATTTGCGGGAGCGGGTGGCCGTTCGGGTGGCCGAACCTTATGCCTCGGCCTATCCCCAGTCCTGGGGTAGCGCGGTGACGGTGACCGTGCGCGGTGGCGAACGGGTGACGGTGCGACGTCCCCATGCCAAGGGCGATCCCGAGGCGGCGCTGTCGCCGGTCGAGTTGATTGCCAAGGCACGGATGCTGATGATCTACGGCGGAGTGCGCGAGCCGGATCGACTCATTGATGCGATTCTGGCTCTGTCCGATGATTCGATGTTACCGGACCTGGCTTAAAAGCAGGAATATCTTTTGGCAAAGCAGCAAAATGATGGGACATAACCTATTGTTTGCACAACAAAATGTTGTTTTTTGCCGAAAAACAACGCAGAGTAGTATGTTTACTCTAAATTTTTTGCTAGAATGGCGACTGTGTAGCAGGCATTTTTCTTCTCCTCAGTCTGCTGCACATCCTCCTTTGGTGGTTTTTGGCCGGACGCTCTTGTCCGGCTCTTTTTTGGCTTAGGATTCAAGGCTGGCTGGAGTGCCGGGCCGCATGACCGAATCCTGCTACCGTTCTCCCCCCAAGCCCGAAGGATGCGAGCTGTGTGGGCGGATCATGGCCGCGCTCACCCGGCATCATCTGATTCCCCGTACCCGCCATGGCAAGAAACGCAACCAGCGTCTGTTCAGTCGCGAGGATGTGCGTACTCGCATCCTGTGGATTTGTCGACCCTGCCACGATCACCTTCACGAAGTGCTGAGCGAGAAGGATATGGAAGCGGGTTACCACACTCGCGAGGCGTTGCTGGAGCATCCAGCGATTCGCCGTTTCGTAGCCTGGATCGGCGGCAAGCCGGAGGGATTCAAGCCAAGCGGGCGGGTGCCGCAACGGGGAAAGATGTGAAGCGGTGAAATCAAGCCAGAAAAAAACCCCGCGTTCGCGGGGTTTCCATTTTAAGCCAGCAGCCCGGCCCGAGGCGATCAATCGTCGCCGGACATGATGCCCAGGATTTGCAGCAGGCTGAGGAACAGGTTGAAGATCGAGATGTACAGGCTGACGGTCGCCATGATGTAGTTGGTCTCGCCGCCGTGGATGATCTCGCTGGTCTGCCAGAGAATCATGCCGGACATCAGCAGGATGAACATGCCCGATACCGCCAGCGACAGTGTCGGTATATTGAACAGCATGGCGCCCAGGCCGGCCAGGAAAGCGACCAGAATGCCCACCATCAGGAAGGACCCCATGAAGCTGAAGTCCTTGCGGCTGAAGACGGCGTAGCCGGACAATGTCAGGAAGATCGTTCCGGTGCCGCCCAAGGCGGTCATGACCACCTGCGAGCCGTTCGGTAGGCTGAGGTAAAAGTTGAGAATCGGACCCAGGGTGTAACCCAGGAACCCCGTCAGGGCGAACACCGCCGCCAGTCCCCAGGCGCTGTCGCGCAAGCGGGTGACGAGGAACAACAGCCCGAAATAGCCGGCCAGCGTAATCAGCCAGTGGAACGGTGGCGCATTGGTGGCCATGGCGATGCCGGCCGTGAAGGCGCTGAACAGAAGAGTCAGCGACAGCAGCAGGTAGGTGTTGCGCAGGACCTTGTTGGTCGTCAGCGACTTGTCCAGCGTCAGCGTAACCGGCGCTTTGGCCAGTAGATCGTCTCTTTGCATCATCGTGAAAAGAACCTCCCAAGAGTTTAAAGCAACAATATTGACCATGCGCGGGTGCCAAGGGTTCACTTCTGGATCGTCCGCGCGGGTTGCGGTTTTCGCCTTTCATACGCGAATCAACCCGTTTTGTCCACCGGCCACGTTACAGTTTCCCACCCCGCTTGAGATCAAGATACTGATTGGCCATCTTCCCCAGAAAATAATATTCACCGCCATGCTGTTGACGAGATAACGTCGCACCTGCAGCGGCCGCCCGCGCGGATCTGCAGACGCGCCACCAATCGCCGCTTCCCGTCACAACCGTGCGAGGTTCAAGGTACGCAGTTCTCCCATCCACGCCTTGTCCAGCAATTGCTGGGCGGCCCGCGCGCTCGCCTCATCGCCGCGCTGCTGGTAAATCCGCATCAACCCGAACAATGCCCAACCATTGTTGGGTGCGCGCGCGAGACTCGCACGCAACACATCCTCGGCCTTGTCCAGCTGACCCGCGAGCAACAACGCCGCGCCGAGGGACTGGCGCGTCGGGTAATACCAATACGGCGGCTCGGAGTAGGCCAGCGCGTCTTCCAACGCGACCGCCGCTGCAAAGTGCTGGATGGCGCCCGTCGAGTCCTGGTTCGCTTGGGCGATGCGCGCGCGCACCACTTGCTGGGCGAGTTGCAGCACGTCCTTGGCCGGCACGCCGCCTGCGACCAGATCGGCAAAGTCGTTCGCCTGCTCCAGCTTGGCGATGGCATCGAACAGCCGGCGGCTTTCCTCCTTGGACGCGCCCCAACCCCATTCCTCGCCGAAGGTCATGGCCCCGAGGCACAGCTCCGAAACTCGAAGGCCGCTGTTGCCGAACAGTTTGTAACGCATGACGTGGAACTCCTCTGTGATCGTCGGTTCCCCCGCGCGGCGAGAGAGGGAGGGTCACTTGCGCAACAGCTTGAAAGCGTGATTGACGGAATTGACGCGGAAGAAGTGACGGATCCAGACCATCGCCATCGGTTCGAGATAGCGGGCGCAGTCGATGGCGCCGATATCGACGACCGACCAGCCAAACGCCTTCAGCAAATCGGTCACCGTGGCCTTGGCCTGTTCGTCGTTGCCGCAAATGAACATGTCGGGAGGGCCACCGGGAAATTCCGGTTTAAACATGTGCGCGCTGCCCACGATATTGAATGCCTTAACCACCCGCGAATTGGGCAACCAGCGCTGGATGCGTTCGCCGGCGGAATCGGTATGTCCGACAGCCAGCTTTGGCGGGATGCCGCTGGAAAAATCCAAGGGATTGACGGTATCGATCACCACCTTACCGGCCAAATGGTCCGGGCCAGCCAGTTGGATAGCGTTTTCCGCGCCCGTCCAGATCGTGCACAACACCGCCAGCTCGCCAAAAGCGGCCGCTTCCGCGAACGTACCGGCCGATGCCTTCGCGCCTGCCTTGTTGACCCAGGCTTTGACTTTCTCCTGATTGGGGTCCCGCGAACCCATTTTCACGTCGTGGCCGAGATTCGCGAAGCCGATTCCGAGAGCCTGGCCGACATCGCCTGTACCGAGAATGCCGATTTTCATCATTCATCTCCTTAGTGGTATTAGGAAAAGGAGGTTGCTGCCATAGGAGCAGGGCAATAAATAAACAACTGACCCCTGCCCTACTTAACTCGTCAGTCGTAAGTTCTTTCCCTGAAGCCCCTTGACTTTGCTGCTCAAGGGCAGCATGGATTTCCCTGAGCGACGCGCGCCTCAACAACCCGGTCGCCCGAGGAGAATCCATGCTGACCTATGTATACCAGGCTTTAGAAGGTTTTCGCAGCGCCTTTGCTCGGCGGCGCAGCTGGGTGCTGTTCTGCGCGGTGGTGTTGAGTTTTTTGGCGGCACCGGAGACGATCGGCGTAACCTCGATGTGCCGGTTCTGGCAGGGGAATGAAGCGGTTTATCACCGTTTTCTGCATTTCTTTCGCTCGAAAGCCTATGATTTTGAAACGCTGTTGGCGGCATGGCAAGGCTACGTGTGGCGTCAGGCGGTTGCGGTTCAGGTCGCTGGGCGTTGTCTGTTGCTGGGCGATCATACCCTGGTGGTCAAAGATGGGGGGCGCATGCCGGGAGTGGTGTCGTTACATGACCATTCGGAAACCCAGCACAAGCCGTCGTATTTCCGGGGGCAATGTTGGGGGGCGATCGGTTTAGTCGTGGGAACGCTCGGCGCCTGTTTTTGTTTGCCCCTAGAACTACGGATTCATCAGGGTTTCCGCCAGTTAGGCCAGGCGGAACCAGCGTCACCCACCGACCCGAGCCTGCCGGAGCGGGTGGTCCAGATGGCCTTGACGTTCGCCCTCGGTCATGACGCCCCGGCCTTTTTGGTGTTGGATGCGTTTTTCGCCACCGCCGGGGTCTTCCGGTTGGCCCACTCGGTCTACTCGATCGCCTTGCGGCAACCCTATCTGATGATCCTGACCCGGGCGAAGAAAAATTACGTCGCGTATTTCCCGGCCGCCCCGAAGCCCGCCGACCGGCCCGGACCCCCACCGCGCTATGGCGAGAAAGTCCACCTGATGGAGTGTTTTGATCATCCCCAAGGCTTTGATCTCGTCGAATGCTGCGTCTATGGCCAGCGGGAACTCGTGCGGCTGATGAGCCTCCCGTTATTGTGGAAACCGCTCGGCGACTCCCTCCTGTTCGTTTTCGCCATCACCTCGCGTGGTCCCTTGGTCCTGATGTGTTCCGATCTGACCCTCTCGCCGGTCACCGCGCTCGAACTGTATTGTATCCGCACCCGCATTGAAATCTTGTTCGCCGTCTTGAAAAATCTCCTCGGCGCGTTTCGTTTTCACTTCTGGACCCCGCACTTGCCGCGCCACGCCCGCCGTCCTACCCCGAATCGGTCCTTGAAGACCCCAACGGCCGAACACCAAACCCCCGTCGCCGCCTGCTGGCAAGCCTATGAAGTCTTCGTCTTCTGCGCCCTGGTCGCCCAGGGGTTGTTGCAACTGATCGCCCTGCGGTTCGGTGCCGAGATCTGGCAACAGCATCAACTCTATCTGCGGACCCGCTCCCGCGCGCTGCCTTCGGAAAAAACGGTCCGCCAGGTCTTGGCCGCGCTGGTCCTCAAACAACTCCTCGATCTCCCACAAAACAGTATCATCACGAAGATCCGACGCGCTTTCCAGGACCCCAAAGAAGAGGAACCGGTCCATTCGCCCCCGGTCTCCTGAATCATCGCTTAAATCACCCGGTTAAGCGGCATTTGACTGGCTGGTTCCATGATCAGCCGCGGGCCGTCTTGTCCCACGATCAGACCGAGAAGTTGCGACTGAGGAGTACTTAAGATACTGGAGAACAGACGACAATCTGCTTCGGCGCCGCATTGGAAAACGGTGAACCATCGAAATTGCCAAGTTTTCCTTCGATATGAAAACCGTGGTGCTCGAGCAAAAGATCAAGCTCGCAGGGAAAGAAACAGCGTAGTTCCAGCGTACTGATCGACTTGTTCCTCTCGGAACCGATGTGATAGTAGCGGGTGGAGCGCACGATCTGACGAGCACTGAGGTATTCGCGAGTTTCCTCGATGACCACCTCACCGCTTCCATCAGGATCGTCGTAGCGAGCCCGCTCGTAGCGCCGCTGCGGATCTTCCGCCAGAAAGGATACCTGGGGATTAAACACGTCGAAGATCAAGCGACCGCCTGGCGCTAGATGCCTCTTCACGCAGCCAAATACCTGCTTCAGTGACTCCGCATCATGGAAAAACTGCAACACGTTGAACGGCATCAAGATGAGCGCATAGTGTTGACCGAGTTCGAAATTCCTGCCATCGGCTTGCACCCACCGTATCTCAAGATTCCGCTGCCGCGCCTTGCGCTGAGCTTCCGCAAGCATTGACGAGGATACATCGAGGCCGGTGATATCGACTCCAGCAGCCGCTAAAGGGATGGTGACCCGTCCTGTTCCGCAACCCATTTCCAGGACAGGATCAACAGCCTGCCGAGCGTGCGCCTGGTAGAACGCAAGGTCATCTTGCGTTTTGAGGGCATCGTAATGACGGCCATCGCGAAGCGGATCGATCATATTGGTGAATTTCTCCTCGGTGGTCATGAGAGTCGCGGGTCGGTTGAGGTCACCTCCGCCCCGCGGTCACTGCTCCGCCAGCGGATACAGCCAACCGGCGATGCGGCCGCCCTCGGGGTTCCGGCTGGCGGTCGGCGACACGTCCAGCAACGTGTAGCGCCCGCCGACCTCGAACAACCGGATCTGGCGCGCGAAGGCTTGAGGATCGCGCCAGGGCTGGTTGTCGTAGTTCTCCTCCGCCAGAGATACGCGGCCCTGTTCCAGATCCACCGCCACGACCACGGCGGCGTGACCGTGACGCCATTCGGGATCGGCCCGGTCGGGATAATAGATCACCAAATCCCCGCGCCGCGGCGGGCGGCGGGCCGTGCCATTGATGGAACGAGCCAGGGGGAAGGGTTGCTGGGTTTCGAGGTTTTTCCCTTCGGTGAGATACAGAATCTCATTGGCGCTATCGACGCTGCCGAAGGTGATGCCCCGGTTTTGCATCCACCATTTGCGGACGTATTCCACACACTGGTAGGTCACGCCGATGTACTGGAGGGAGTCCTGTTTGGGATCGTCCGCATGCACTGAGACGGCGCCCGACGACCGATCAAGAAACGAATATTCCGGTCGAATGCAGGTCGAGACGCAGTTGGAGCGGCCCTCGGCGCCATCGGCGATGCCCAGCACCGTGCCGAAGGGCGTGACGCAGGGGCCGGCACAGGCCCGCTGACCTTCAGCGAAGAGCCGAGCACTTTCTTCCTTCGTAAAAGCCGGTGGTTTGAGCAGAAGCCCAAAACCATCGGTGTGCGGTAAGTCGACGCCAATGGCGGCGGAGAGGTCCGAGGTGGTCCTGGCGGCGGGGGGTGCTACGTCCGCCAGCACCCAAGCGGGAGTCAACCCGACCGAGAGGGCCAACCCGAGGTTGAGGACCAGGGCCACGCCCGCTGGGCGGGCACGGCACCAGGCGCCGATCCGTTCGAGCCACGACATCTCATGTCCTCCTGAGGTTTTCCTGAATAGCCGACGAACCACCAAGATTTTGCCTCCACTGTCCTTCTCAAACCGGCGTAATGTTCTGGTTCAGGCGGAAGAGGTTATTCGGATCGAACTTCGCCTTGAGCGCGGCGAGGCGCGGGTAGTTGGCGCCATAGGCGTCGCGCACGGCCTGCACGCCCGCGTCGTCGCTCAGGGCGTTCATATACGCCGCTCCGCTCGACCAGGGACGAACCGCCTCCCAGCCGTCGCGCGCCCAGCCGATGTGCGCTGGATCCTCGGCGACATCGCGCCACTGCCCCAGGATGAGGAGGTGGTAGGGCGCTTCGCGGTGGGGGAAAGCGGTGGCGTCGGTGGCGACGCGGCCCGCCGCGCCCCCGTAGTACTCCAGCACCACGGCCGACAGTGATGATTGGGCTCGATCAGCTTGCTCGATGACGGCATCCACGGCCGCGTCGGGCAGCGCGCGCAGAAAACTCGACTTCCAGTAGTTCCGGTTGCCCCAGGGAAAAGCTGGGCCGAATACGCCCTGGATGCCGGCGTAAGGTATCGGCTTCATATCATCGACCAGTGGGGAGCCGAACTCCCGCAGGGGGCGCAGCACCCGTTCCCCCTCCCCGAGATCGCCACAGTAGCAGGACGCCAGGGCGACCACCGGTTGGCCGTCGAGCGCGGTGATCAACCCGACATACGAGGTGAGTTCCTCGGGCGCCGAGGCGATGAAATCGCGATGGAAGCGGATCGCGTCGCGGGCCGTGCTGCGGGGGTGGATGACGAGACCGGCGAAGACGGTGGACACCGGGTGGAGCCGGTAGTGGAACGCCGTCACCACCCCGAAATTGCCGCCACCCCCGCGCAGCGCCCAGAACAGGTCGCCGTTCTCCTCGGAGGTGGCGCGGCGGAGCTGGCCGTCCGCCGTCACGATGTCGGCGGCGAGGAGGTTGTCGCAGGTCAACCCGTACTGGCGCACCAGCCAGCCCACGCCTCCACCGAGCGTGAGCCCGGCGATTCCGGTCTCGCCCACCACGCCGCCGGTGGTCGCCAGCCCGAAGGCCTGCGTTTTGTGGTCGAACTCCTGCCACAGCAGTCCGGGCTGCGCCCAAGCCGTGCGCGCTGCCGGATCGACCTGGATGCCCTTCATCGGCGACAGATCGATCATGAGCCCGCCGTCGCACACCGCCGTTCCCGCGACGTTGTGGCCGCCGCCCCGCACCGATGTCAACACCTCGTGCGCGGCGGCGAAGCGGACCGCCTCGAGCACGTCGGCGGCGCCCGCGCAGCGCACGATGAGGGCGGGCCGCTGGTCGATCATCGCGTTCCAGATGCGCCGGGCCGCATCGTAGCCGGCGTCGGCGGCCGTCAGGACGGGACCGCGCACGCGCGAGCGCAGGCCAGCGACGGTCGTCGCGTCGAGCGCGCGCTGGGTTCCGCTCAGGGTCGTGATTTCGACGTTCATGGTGGTCATCTCCTCTCTGTCGTTGGGGTCGGCTAAAGAGTGACCCCTGCCCCGTGCATCTGACTGTTAGGCGCCAACTCCTTCATCGCTGACGGTACCGCTCGGGTTATCGATTGCGATAGACGTTTCATAGTAGGCGAATGACGGATCGCTCCCGAAAGTGTCCTTTATCTTCTGACGATAGGCCTCTCCATGCCAACGCTTCGCGTCATCAAGGCTCTTCCATAAATACACGCCTCCGCCGAGCTTTTTCACCGGGTCGTAGAGGTAATACTTGCGAAGTAGAATTGGGTTCTGTCGCCAGATCTCCACGCTTTTCCGGAAGACGATGGCAACTTGTTCCCGGGTCAAAGCCTCGGGCAGATCAAAGATGACAACCTCGGTAATCATGTTAACTCTCCTTTTCGAGCGTTTAATGGTTACGTGGCAGTGATGCCGAGTATATTGGTGTCTGATTGCGATACTTTGCCGATGTAGTCTTTTTCTAGACACCCTGAACGACGATGGCGTTCGTTGTCGCTGTCATTTGCCTCAGCGCACGGGCCTCGCGATATTCCGGCGATTCGATCCATCCCTTGGCTTTTTCCAGGGTCGGAAATTCAAGGGCCACGATGCGACTCGGAGCCCAACTGCCCTCCAGCACCTCTATCTTTCCCCCGTGGGTCAGATACTTCCCGCCAAAAGCCGTAATCGCCGGCGGTGCCAGTTTCTTGTATTTCTCATACTGTTCTGGATCGGTGACGTCGATGTCAAAAATAGCATAGGCAGTCATGTTCAATTCTCAAGGTGATGAATACGAGGCTCTCTGGTATTTCAAGGGGTAGTAAATTATAATAATATCAATTAGTTGCCAACATCAAGTGAGAATTTTATGACGGATAAATCATTAGACGAGTTGAAGAACGCTTTTAATGTGCTTTTGGATATCCCTCATGTTGAGGTAGATGAGGTAGAAATGGACCGAGAAGGGAACTATCGGGTCACGGTTCATAGTACGGTTCACGGAACGCACTGTCATCAATGTGGAAATGTTATTAATCATTTTTATGGGTATGGTGAGTTTATTACGCTCAGACATTTATCCCTGCTTGGTTGGCAGGTTGAATTGCGTATTCGTCCACAGCGGTACCTATGCACACAATGCGGAGGACAGCCGACGACGACGCAAAAATTAGCGTGGTATGACCATCGAAGTGGACACACTCAAGCGTTCGAGAAACATGTTTTATTGGCCTGTGTGAATAGTACGGTTGTAGATGTCAGCATTAAAGAAGGGATCGGTTATGAAGCGGTGCGGGGGATTATTGATCGCTATATTGCCAAAGGTGTCGATTGGAAGACGATTAACAATCTCAAAGTCATCGGGATTGATGAAATCTCTTTAAAGAAAGGTCACCAAGATTTTGTCACGATTGTGACGGGCCGTATCGGTGAAGAGACGGTGATTCTCGGGGTCTTGGCCGATCGGAAGAAAGAGACGGTCAAAGAATTTTTAATGAGCATTCCCAAGAAGTTACGCCAACAAGTTCGTTTTGTTTGTTCGGATATGTACGCGGGCTTTATCCATGCGGCGAAAGAAGTTTTTGGGAAAAAAGTCCGGATCGTGGTCGATCGATTTCACTTGGCTAAACTCTATGGAAAGGGTCTGGATGAATTGCGCAAAAAAGAGCTGGAACGACTCAGGAAGACCTTATCCAAAGAGCAGTATAAAGAGCTGGAAGGGGTGATGTGGCTTTTGCGTAAAAGGCCGGATGATTTAACCTCAAAAGACCAAGAAACGTTAGACCAGTTATTCCAGTATTCACCGCTTCTGCAACAAGCTTATCAGTTAAAAAACAAGTTAACGGCTCTGTTGGATAGCGACTTGGATCGCCGTCGTGGGAAGCAGAGGATCACGGGATGGATGAACCGGGTTAAAAAGAGTTCGGTGCGTTGTTTTGATACGTTTTTAAAGACCTTGGAGACCTATAAAAATGAGGTCGCGAATTATTTCTTAAATCGACTGACGAGTGGATTCGTTGAGGGGCTTAATAACAAGATCAAAGTCATTAAACGACGCTGTTATGGTTTGAAGAATATTGGGCATCTTTTCCAACATCTTTATCTGGACCTTTGTGGATATGCTTTGTATGCCTATAAAAAATCATAGAGTTACCGAAATTTGCTCCGAATTTATTGAGGCATAAAAAGCGATTTATGATCGACAAGATTCTGTTTTTAAAAACAATTTATACCCCGGCAATTCCCAAAGAGCCGAATACGATCTCCGCCTGGAAGCGAAATTGCGGGGTTAGGTCTTGTCTTATGTTAGGCGATGCGCCGGACCATCGTCCTAATCCTTTGTAATTTCACCGGCCACGGTATCCACTACAATCGGTATTTCAAAGAACTAGCTTTCTGGTTCAGCCCCGTAAAGCTCTTTCACTTTCTTTCGGAATTTCGCGCCATGCCATTTCTCCGCGTGGGCTTTTTCTTTCCACAGATAGACGCCTCCCGCAACGCCATTCTTGGCGTCGAAAAGATAGTATTTTCTAATCAAGTCCGGATTTTCTCTCCACGTTAGCGCGGTCTTCTCAAAATTCGAGATGACCTTTTCTCAGGTAGTTCCTCCGGTAATTTGAGAGTAACTATTTCAGTAATCATTGGTACTCCTCCCGAATCATCGCTTCTTGGTCGTTCGGCGCCCCATTCTGGGAGCCCAAAAAGGAAAGTTACGCCTGGCCGCCTAACGCCCCGGCGCTC
>CAVQSJ010000030.1:0-57886 GCA_963715845.1 uncultured Gammaproteobacteria bacterium
ACGCCGATCTGCCGGGATGGTGGGCGCAAGAAGGAAATCGAATCAGGTACGGCTTGGAATCAGCCGCAATAGCAGGCGAATGATGTTACCATTTTGATACTAATATAGTCTTTCCAATGATGATCCGGACATATCTGGCCTTTGATCAGCCTGGTAGGTCAGTCGCCCCTACGGATATCAGTTGGAAAGTCTATAGTGGTAGCAGGAGGCCCTATTATGGCCAATTTCAGCTTGCGTGGTGTGGATGACGAAACGGCCAGCCGGCTCAAGGCCGAGGCCAGCCGCCAAGGCATGAGCGCCAACGCTTTTCTATTGCGACTGATCCGCCAGCAACTCGACTTGACCGCGCCCCACCCCGCCCGGCACCAGTATCACGATCTGGATCATTTGGCCGGCACTTGGAGCGCGGAGGAGGCGAACGGATTTTTGCATTCGCTGGCTGATTTCAATGCCATCGATCCGGAATTATGGCGGTGAGTCCCATTCTGCTGGATTCCAACGTCTATGCCGCTTTCAAGCGCGGCGATGCGTAAGCCGTTGCCATCCTGCGCACCGCCGAAACCATCGGCTTTAGCGCCGTGGTGCTGGGCGAACTGCTGAGCGGTTTTGCGTTCGGTAACCGCGAAGCGAACAACCGCCGCGAACTGAGCGAGTTTCTGGCCTCGCCGCGCGTCAATCTGTTGCCGGTGACCGAAGACACCGCCGGGTTCGCTCATATGGGAAATTGGATGAAGTAGTTTGCTAGTTAGATTTCAAGCCATTGATTTTATACTTGAATTTTTTGTAAAAACCAGATTTTTCATCTGTTTGCCCACATGAGCCCTGGAATTTCTGCTGGCTCAATCGGACTCGGAACAGACCTGCCGACATATCTTTCTGGCGACCCGCTGAGTGGGTGAGGTGCGGAAGGGCTCTGACCCTGGTGGTGTAGCAAATATGGTGAAACAACGACTCACCGAACTCGTCAAGTTTGACTGTCATTACGACTACAGCTTTTGGGATGAAGAAGCTAACAAGGTCCGTTTAATTCATACTCAAGCGGTCACGCTGAGAGCCAACGTCTGGCATGAAGATTTCGATACGCGCGACTGGCTCAAAGCCCGCGCCCAGTCCGACGAGGAGGAGGGCGTGCGGGCGGCGGCGGTGCAGGCGCTGGCGCGCGGCTGGAAGGACGATCCTGACACTGTGGCCTGGCTGAAAACCCTCACTCCCCCTGGCAAGACATGAGGATAAACCCGGTACCCCAATAGTCAGGGGTTCGCGTGCGGCCATGAAGCCCACGCACCCGATGACAACTCTCGTGCTTGCTACTTCCCCACCCGCAGCAACCCGCTCAAGCCATGCTGGTCGAGGAAGGCGTTGGCGCGGTCGCGGATCGCGGCGGCGTTGTCGAAGGTCATCACCTCGGCCAATAATTCCTGGGCGGTGGTATAGCGGATGCTGCGAATCATCCACTTGATCTTGAGCAGGCTGCCCAGATTCATGCTCAAGCTGTCCACCCCCATCGCCAGCAGCAACAGCGCGGACGCCGGATCGCCCGCCATTTCGCCACAAATGCCGATCGGCCGACCGGCGGCTTGCCCTCGCTCGACCACGTGACGAATCGCCGCCAGCACCGCTGGATGCAACGGATCGTACAGCTTGGCGACCCGGTCGTTGTTACGGTCCACCGCCAGCAGATACTGCGTCAGGTCGTTGCTGCCGATGGAGGCGAAATCCACCATTCGCACCAGCGTGTCAATTTGATAGACCGCCGATGGCACTTCCACCATGATGCCGACTCGCGGGAGATTGACCGACAGCCCGTCTTCCCGCAACTCCACCTGAGCACAGCGCAGCAGTTCCAACGCTTCGCTCAATTCGCCGACGCTGCTGATCATCGGAAACAGAATGGCCAGATTCGGATAGGCCGCCCCGGCTCGCAGCATCGCCCGCAACTGAGTCTTGAACAGGTCGGGTTGATCCAGGCTGATGCGGATGCCGCGCCAGCCCAGATAAGGGTTCTGCTCGCGGATTGGAAAATATGGCAGCGGTTTGTCGCCGCCCACATCCAGCGTGCGCAACACCACCGGATGCGGGTCCATGATCCGCAACACCCGGGTGTAGATAGTGGCCTGCTCCTCCTCGCCCGGAAAGCGGTCGCGCAGGAAAAAATGCAGTTCCGAGCGATACAGCCCCACGCCTTCCACCCCACTGTTGCGGGCGGCAGCAATATCGGCGAACAGTCCGGAATTGGCGTGCAATTCCAACCGATGGCCGTCCGGGGTTTCCGCCGGCAGATCGCGCAGGTGCTGCAAGCCGCGCGACAGTTCGGCTTCCTCGGCGATCAGCTTCAGGTATTCCTCGCGCAGCGCCGGGCTGGGCTGGATGCAAACCCGCATCGTATAGCCATCCACCGCCACCTCGCGGCCGTTCAGGCGGCCCGGCGGCAGGTTGCTGACCCCGAACACCGCTGGAATCCCCAGCCCACGCGCCAGCAGGGCGACATGGGAGGTGCCGGTGCCGCGCACCGACACCAGACCCTTCAGCTTCTCGGGCGGCACGTCCAGCAGTTGCGAAACGCTGATGTTCCTCGCCCATCAGAATGGTGTTGTCGGGGTAGTGGCGATTGATCACCTGCTCTTCTTGCAAGCGATCCAGCAGGCGCTGCCCGAGATCGAGAATGTCGGCGGAGCGCTCCCGCAGGTAGGGGTCGTCCATCTCGGCGAAGATGTTGGCGTATTCGAGCACGGTGGCCCGCAATGCACCCGGCGCCCAGTTACCGGCGTAAATCCGCTCCAGGGTACCGTTGACCAGACTGTCGCTGCTCAGCAGCAGCGCGTAGGCGTCAAACAGCGCCCGGTCGCCGGCCGACAGCAACAACCGCATCCGCTCGCTGAGCCGCTGCAATTCGGCCAGTTCCGCCGCCACCGCCTGCCGGAACCGTGCGAAGCCTCGGCTTCCGGATTTTCGATGTCCTTGTCCGGCACCCGATCCAGCGCGGTGGCCGGAAACACCACCACCGCCTCGCCGAGCGCCATGCCGCGGGCGCTGGCCACACCTTCCAGAAACAGCGTACCCGATAACGCATCGTCGTCGAGCCGCTCCAGCGCCTGGCGGATTTCCGCCTGGTTGATGCAACCGGCCAACTGCGCGGCCAGCGTCACCAGGAACGATTCTTCGTCGGCGGTGTACTTGCGCTGCTCGCGCTGCTGCGCCACCAACACCCCCAGCACGCTGCGCCGGCGGATGATCGGCACGCCGATGAACCCATGGAACGGCGCTTCGCCGGTGGCGGCGATGTAACGAAAGGCGGGGTGGGCGGGCGCATTCTCGACGTTGATCGGCTCGGCCCGACTGGCGGCCAGTCCGGTGAGTCCCCGCCCGAATTTCAGCCGTACCTTGCCGACTGCGCCGGGGCGCAAGCCGTCGGTGGCCATTAACACATGCTCGCCGCGGTTGTAATCAGTCATGTAGACCGAGCAGACGTCGGTATGGATGGCGGCCTTGACCTCGGCCACGATGAGATTGAGCGCTTCGCCCAGATCGCGGGTTGCGTTGATGTCTTGCACGATACGCCGCAGGATGTCCAGCATGAAACCGTCCTCAACAGACAACAGGCAGCGAAGCGGGAATGGTCAGCGCCGGGACCAGTGGCGCGGACTTGACGCCGTCGAGCGCGGCGCGCGAATTTCCTCCAGGGACGCGACGACGGCTGGTTGTTCCAGCGCCGGCGCGGCGGGTGTCGAATCCAGGACACTCGACCGCCGCGCCGAAATAACCATGCGGGTAATGACGGGATGCTGGCAGGTCTCCACCCGCCGCAGCGGCAGAATGACCGAGTGCCGGGTTGTCACGGCCGCTCGAATCGATTCCGGCTGCCGGACCACGGCGGGGGCCGGCGCGGCCATTTCGGGATACGGTGTTCGGACCGGTGGTACCGCCTTTTCGCGCGGCGGAGTCACACATCCGTCAGGATCCAGGAACAGGGCTTCGGCATCCCTGGCCACGGACGGTACCACCCTTGGCGGGTAACCGCGAAACAGCAGGGGAGCCAGCTCGCGCAGTGCCCGCCAATAAACATGCCGCTTGAACGAGACGACGGCGCGCAGCGGATACCAGTAATCCACCCATTGCCAGTGATCGAATTCGGGGCGTTCGGATAAATCCAGCCGTACCGCTTCCTCGTCGCCCAACATCCGCAACAGAAACCAGACCTGCTTCTGGCCGATGCAGGTCGATTTGCCGCCGTGCCGGATCAAACGCTTGGGCAGGCGATAGCGCAGCCAGCCCTTGGTGCAGCCGATCACTTGCACGTGCTCCGGCCGCAGGCCAACCTCTTCGGCCAGTTCGCGAAACATGGCCTGCTCGGGCGATTCATCCCGCTGGATGCCACCCTGGGGAAACTGCCAGGAACGCTGCCCAATTCGTTTCGCCCAGAACAAGCGCCCTTCTTCGTTACACAGGATGATGCCAACGTTCGGCCGAAAACCCTCCGAGTCGATCACGCTAGAACCGATAAGTTGAAATAAAGTATTCATTCTATTTTTTCATAACAAACCGCTTTTCGCCATGGTGAATGCACCGGTTCCTGGACGCGCCGGCCAGCCGGACCGGAACCAGCTATCATCAACCCATCATCAACGGCTAATTATCCGTAGCCTTCGAGGAGTCCACGATGCGTCGCTTGCCCTTTCTTTTCACCCTGCTGGCGCTGCTGCTGTCCGTCGGCGCCCGCGCGTTCGACGATGTGCCTCTCGCCATACCAGCGGCCCAGTACCTGCAATCGATCCGCGACGGCCGCGACGCCGGCGGCCAACCGACCGCCGCGCTGTTGCAACAAGCCGAACAGCAAGCGCGGCAGAAGAACTGGACCGCCGCCATCGCCGCTTATGAAACCGCCATCGCCGCCGGTGCCGACCAAACTCTGACCTGGCTGACCCTGAGTCAGGCGTGGCAAACCAAGATGGCGGAACTGAGCAAGGACGATGAAGAAGCGCGCAAACGTGCCCAGGAACGAACCCGTCAGGCCGCCTGGAACGCCTTCCAGGCCGCGCGTGTTCCCTACGAACGCGCCCGCGCCCTGTTCCGGCTGGGCGAGCTGTACGACCGCGACAAGGAACCGAAAAAGGCCATCGCCGCATTCCGCGAAGCCCTGGAACTGGAGGATAATCCCCGCATCGCCAAACGCTATCAGGAACTGGTGGATGCCAACGCCTTCCAGATCAAGGGAGTTGAGGTCGAATCGGACAGCGCCACCCCGAAAATCTGTCTCAAGTTCTCCGATGACCTCGCCAAGGGCCGGCAGGTTCATTACGAGGATTATCTGGTCATCCAGCCGGCCATCCAGCCGGTGGTCAGCGCCCAGGAGCGGCAGTTATGCGTGGAAGGCGTCAGCCACGGCCAGAGCTACACGATCAAGGCGCGAGCCGGCATTCCGTCGGCGACCGGCGAGAAAACCCGAGCCGGTCAGGACTTCACCGCCCGGGTGGAAGACCGCAAGCCGACTCTGGGCTTCCGTGGCGCGACCTACGTACTGCCAAAAGCCAGCGGCCAGCAACTGCCGCTGACCAGCGTCAACCTGGACGCGGCGCGGCTGCGGGTACTGCGCATCAACGACCGCAATCTGTTGCAGCAGATCGAAAGCCGCCGCATCACCAATCTGCTGGACGGTTCCGACCTCAAAACCATCGCCAAGCGATCCGGGGAACTGGTCTGGGAAGGCAAACTGACCCTGGCCGACAGCGAACGTAATCAAGAGGTGACCACCGCTATTCCAATTAGCGAGATCCTGCGCGACCCTCAGCCGGGCATCTATATCGTGGCCGCCGAACCGACCAAGGAAGACCCCAACAGCTACGAAGATCGGGCCACGCAATGGCTGGTGGTCTCCGACATCGGCTTGTTCACCTTGCGCGGCAACGACGGCTTTCATGTGTTCGCGCGCTCGCTGGCCACGACCCAGCCTCTAGCCAAGCTGGAATTGCGATTGTACGCCCGCAACAACGGCGAACTCGGCAAGGCCGTCACCGACGACAAGGGCTACGTCCGCTTCGATCCGGGCTTGCTGCGTGGCGATGGCGGTCGCGAACCGGCGGCGTTGATGGCGTTCGGCGGCGGTGACTACAACTTCCTCGATCTGACCAAGCCGGCCTTCGATCTCAGCGACCGGGGAGTCGAAGGCCGCGCCGCGCCAGGGGTGGTGGACGCCTTCCTGTATACCGAGCGCGGCGTCTACCGGCCCGGCGAGACCGTGCAACTCATGGCGCTGGCCCGCGACAGCCGGGGTTACGCCCAACCGGACGCACCGCTGACGCTCAAGGTGTTCCGTCCCGACGAGGTGGAAATCGCGCAACTGCGGCCAGGCAATCCGGTGCTGGGCGGCTATCACGTCCAGTTACCGCTGGCGTTGAACGCCCGCACCGGGACTTGGACGGTCAAAGCCTACACCGATCCCAAGGGCGAGCCGGTCGGCCAAGTCAGCTTTCAGGTCGAGGACTTCGTGCCGCAACGGCTGAAGCTGGAACTGAGTTCGACGGCGCCAGTGCTGAAACCGGGCGAGCCGGCGGCGGTGGACATCAACGGCCGTTTCCTGTACGGCGCACCGGCGGCCAACCTCAAGGCCGAGGCCGAAGTGGTGCTGCGCGAGGATACCGACCCTTACCCTGCTTTTCCCGGCTATCGCTTTGGGCTGGCGCAGGACAGTTGGACCGCTCAGCGCTTCCCGGTGGCTCTGGCCGGTACCGACGCCCAGGGCAAGGCCCAGGCGCAGGTGACCTTGAGCGAAAAACCCGACACCACTCGGCCGTTGCAGGCGCGGGTGCGGGTGTCGCTGTTCGAACCCGGCGGCCGGCCGGTCAGCCGCAGTTTGAATCTGCCCTATCGCACCCAGCCGTTCGTCATCGGCATCAAGCCGCGCTTCAGCGACGACGGGGTCCGCACCGGCCAGGAAGCGGGGTTCGACGTAATCGTCCTCGACCCACTCGGTCAGCCGCAAGCCAAGAGTGGGCTGCGCGCCGATCTGGTGCGTGAGGAATATCAATATTACTGGTATCACGACGACGGCCGCTGGAACTACAAACTGATCATCCGCGACAGCGCGCCGGTGACCAGCCAGACCCTCAATCTGGCCGCCGGGCAACCGGCGCTGGTCACGCAACGTGGACTGGATTGGGGCCATTATCGGCTGGACGTGCTCGACCCCGGCACCGGCGTTGCTTCCAGCGTGCGCTTCACCGCCGGCTGGTTCGAGAGTCCCAGCGAGGGCGACACGCCCGACCAGCTGAAGGTGACACTGGACAAGCCGCGCTATCAGGCCGGCGAAACCGCCAAGATTTTCATCCGGGCACCTTTCGCAGGCGAGGTGTTGCTGAATGTGGTCGGCGACCGGCTGTGGCTCAGCAAGACGGTCAGCGCTCCGGCGGACGGCGCGACGATGGAACTGCCGATTCCGGCCGAGTGGGGACCAGGCGTTTACCTCGCCGCCACCGCCTTTCGCTCCGCGGACAATACGGCCCAGCGCGGACCGGGCCGGGCTATCGGCGTCGCCTGGGTGGGATTGGACCCCGCGCCGCGCACCCTGAACATCGCGCTGAACGCTCCAAGCGAGTGGAAACCGCGCCAGAATGTGGAACTGCCAGTTACGGTGACTGGACTGGACGCCGGCCAGCCGGCCTTTCTGACCGTGGCCGCCGTGGACGAGGGCATTCTGCAACTGACCGACTTCCTCACCCCGGACCCGGTTAAATACTTTCTCGGCAAGCGGCGGCTGGGGATGCAACTGCTCGATCTGTACGGCAAGTTGATCGAGACCGGCGGGCGGCCGGGACAACTCAAGGTCGGTGGCGACGCCGACAGCCGGCAATTGGATGCTTCCGGCGTGCGGACGGTGAAGACGCTAGCGTTGTTTTCCGGCCCCGTGGCGCTGGACGCCACCGGCCAAGCCAGGATTCCGCTGGTATTGCCCGATTTCAACGGCCAACTGCGGCTGATGGCGGTGGCCTGGGACCATAACCGGGTCGGGCGGGCCGAGGCTACGCCGCTGGTGCGCGATCCGTTGGTGGCGCGGGTTTATCTACCGCGTTTCCTGGCCCCGGAGGATGAAAGCCGCCTCACCGTCACCGTGCAGAACTTGAGCGCCACGCCCGGCGATTACTCCATCCGGCTCAGCGCCGATGGCGCGGTGGCGGTGACCGAACCCACGGCGTTCACTTTCAAGGTCGCCGATTCCGCCGTGCAGAATTCCGAGAGCCGGATTTTTGCTCTGCGCGGGCTGAAACCTGGCATCGGGCAGGTGCGATTGCACCTGGACGGACCGGACGGTTTTCAACTGGTTCGGGAATCCGAGATCGGCGTGCGCCCGGCGCAGACCATCGCCACCGCCCGCTCCGCACAGCGTTTGAACCCCGGCGATTCCTTGCGGCTCGGCGGTGAGTTGCTGCGGGATTATCTGTCCGGTACCGGCCAAGCCAGGCTTAGTTTCGCCAGCCGGCCCAATCTCAACGTCCCCGAACTGCTGGCGCAACTGGACCGCTATCCCTACGGCTGCCTGGAACAGACGACCAGCCGTGCCCTACCTTTGTTGTACTTCAATCAAGTGGCCGAGATCTGGGTCGGCCAGAACGCTACCGAGGTCGGCTTGCGGGCGCGCGTGCAGGAGGCAATCCAGCGCATTCTGACCTTGCAGGATGCCAACGGCGGTTTCGGGTTGTGGAGTCCCGACAGCGAGGTGGAGGACTGGCTGTCGGCCTACGCCATGGATTTTCTGGTCCGCGCCCGGCAGGAACAATACCTCGTGCCGGAATCGGCTTACCAGCACGGGCTGACCCACTTGCAGGAACGGCTGAACGAAGACGAGTTCGACGAGAAGCAGTTGGGCTGGCGCGCCTATCACCTGTACGTCCTGGCGCGAGTCCAGCAAGCCGCCATCGGCGATCTGCGCTATCTACATGACAATCATCTGCAAAAGCTGCCGACCGCCCTGGCGCAAGCGCAACTCGGAGCGTCGCTGGCCCGCTACGGCGAACTGGGTCGGGCCAAGGAAGCATTCACCGCCGCGCTGAACCGGTCGGGCCGGGTCTCGGTGCGCGATTACGGCAGTCCGCTGCGCGACCGGGCGGCACTGCTGGCGTTGCTGGCCGAATCCGGGTTGTTGCCGGAGCGGGTGCCGCAACTGGCCGAGGAACTGGCCGCCGAAGCCAACCAACGCAGTTACACGAGCACTCAGGAACAAGCCTGGCTACTGCTGGCCGCGCACGCGCTGCTGAAACAGCGGGAGCAATTGCGCCTGGTGGTGGACGGCCAGCCGACCACCGCCGATCCGTTCTACCTGTCGCCCACGGTCGAACAGTTCACCAGGGGAGCAACCATCACCAACCAGGGGAGCGACCCGGTTTGGTCCGTGATGAACCTGAGCGGCGTGCCGGTCGCGCCACAACCACCGGCACGGGAAGGTTTCACCATCAGCCGTCGTTATTACACTCGCACCGGCAAGGACGTGGACCCGGCCCAGATTCGCCAGAACGATTTGCTGGTGGCGGTCATTACCGGCGAGGCGCAGGGCCGCGAGCAACAGCAGGCGCTGGTGGTGGATTTGCTGCCGGCCGGGCTGGAAATCGAAAACGCTCGATTGGCGCACAATACTTCAACCACGGAAATCGCCTGGCTGCCGGAGTTGACCGAGACGTTGCACACCGAATTCCGGGACGACCGCTTCGTGGCGGCACTGGATATCGACCCAAACGACGAGCGGAAATTCACCCTGGCCTATCTGGTCCGTGCGGTGACGCCAGGTGTCTACCGGCAGCCAGCGATTTACGTGGAGGATATGTATAAACCCTGGCAGCTCGGACGCGGGGCGATGGGGACGGTGAAAGTGGAGTAAATCGCGGACGCGACGTCGGCCATTCCGTCTTGACGGAGTCCTTGTCGGCGCTGGTAAGTTCAGGCCACCAGCGCCGAGAGCCTGCCTATTGGGGGACATTGTGCACCACACCGGCTGACACTCCGGCGGGGGCCCGGTTAGCAAAGCGGCTCACTCCAGCCGCAGCCGATCCCCAAGCCGGATGCCACGCCTTGCCGCCTCACCCGCGTTGATCTCCAGAATGTAGCGCACCATCGCCGTATCGCTGTGATAAACCGGGCAAGTCGGCGTCGCACAGGGCGGTACGTCCGCCTCGATCTGCGCCAATTGCCCTTCTTCATCGAAATACAGCAGGTCCAGAGGAATGAAAGTGTTCTTCATCCAGAACATTGCCGGACCCGGCGGCTGTACAAACAGCATCCCCTGGTTGGCGGGCAGTTCTCGACGGAACATCAAACCACGCTCGCGTTCCTGGGGGGTTTTCGCCATTTCAACCTGAAACGCCGCCGATCCAACCGTCACCCTTTCCAACTCCAGAGCGTCGGCCGATTCAACCACCAGCGCGGCCAATCCCAAGATTAATACGGTAAAACTGAATCGGATCTTCATGCAAATATCTCACGTAATCGGGCCACAAACCGAGTCGCTTGATATACGGCTTTCCCCCATGGCTGGCAAGCACACCTTGTCAGACCGGTTCCTTGTCGTCAAGATAAGCGCCCTTTTCGATGGGCACGGCACCCTTCCACAGTCCCATGCACTTTCAGGTATTCCAGACCGATGGCGCCGCCCGCTGTGGCCGGCTGACCTTCCCCCGCGGCACGGTGGAAACGCCGGCGTTCATGCCGGTCGGAACCTACGGCACGGTCAAGGCCATGACCCCGGAGGAGCTGCGCGCCAGCGGCGCCGAAATTATCCTCGGCAACACGTTCCACCTCATGCTGCGGCCCGGCACTGCGATTATCGAACAGCACGGCGACCTGCACGGCCTCATGCACTGGGACGGGCCGATCCTCACCGATTCCGGCGGCTTCCAGGTGTTCAGCCTGGCGGCGATCCGCAAGATCACCGAGGCCGGGGTCAAGTTTCAGTCGCCGGTGGACGGCGCCATGGTGTTTCTGGGGCCGGAGGAGTCGATGGCGGTGCAGCGCGCGCTGGGTTCGGACATCGTCATGATCTTCGACGAATGCACCCCCTACCCGGCTACCGAAGCCGAGGCCCGCCACTCCATGGAACTGTCGCTGCGCTGGGCGCGGCGCAGCAAGATCGCCCACGGCGATAACCCCGCCGCGCTATTCGGCATTGTCCAGGGCGGGATGTATCCGCACCTGCGCCGCGCCTCCGCGGACGGGCTGGGCGAAATCGGCTTCGACGGCTACGCCATCGGCGGGTTGGCGGTCGGTGAACCGCTGGGCGAGCGGCTGGCGATGCTCGACTGTACCGCGCCGCTGCTGCCGGAAACCGCGCCGCGCTATCTCATGGGCGTCGGCAAGCCGGAAGATATCGTCGAGGCGGTGCGCCGGGGCGTGGATCTGTTCGACTGCGTGCTGCCGACCCGCAACGCCCGCAACGGCCATCTGTTCACCCATCACGGCGACATCCGCATCCGTAACAGTATGTATCGAGTCGATACTAAACCGCTGGACGAGGACTGCGGCTGCTATACCTGCCAGCACTACAGCCGCGCCTATCTGCGCCATCTGGATCGGTGCGGCGAAATCCTCGGCGCCCGGCTCAACACCATCCATAATCTGCATTACTACCAGGATCTGATGCGCCGGTTGCGGACGGCCATCGCCGGGAACCGGCTGGCGGATTTCGTGGCGGAGTTTTACGCGCGGCGCGGTCGGGCGGTTCCGCCGTTTTCCTGAGCGGCGCGATTCCGTCCGCCCGCCGTCCCCAGTGCTAAAATTTTCACATATGTCAGGCCCATCCGCCCCAGGACACCCGCCATGCCGCCCGTCCGCCGCAAACTGCCGATTGGCATCCAGACCTTCGCGCAAATCGTCAACGAGGATTACTACTATGTGGATAAAACGCCGTTCGCCCATCGTCTGGTCGCGAGCGGCAAGTACTATTTCCTCTCCCGCCCGCGCCGGTTCGGCAAAAGCCTGTTTCTCGACACCCTGAAGGAACTGTTTGAGGGTAACGAACCGCTGTTTCGAGGGTTGTATATCCATGACCGCTGGGACTGGAAAACCCCCTATCCGGCGATCCGACTCAGCTTCGGCGGCGGGGTATTGAAGTCCCCGCAACACCTGCACGAGACCTTGCATCGCCAGTTCGACGATCTGGAACGCCGGCATGGGCTGCCCGCCCGCTACCCCGATCCGCGCAGCCGGTTCCACGATCTCATCATCCGCCGTTGCGAGGAGACCGGCCAGCGGGTGGTGGTGCTCGTCGATGAATACGACAAACCGATTCTCGACAACCTGACCGACCGCGAGACCGCCCTGGCGATGCGGGAAGGCTTGAGGGACATTTACAGCGTCATCAAGGATGCGGATGCATACATTCATTTCGCCTTTCTGACCGGCGTCTCGAAATTCAGCAAAGTCAGTCTGTTCTCCGGGCTGAACAATCTCAACGACATCACCGTTGATACGAACTACTCAGCAATTTGTGGCTATACCGAAACCGACGTGGACACCGTGTTCGTCCCGGAACTGGACGGTCTGGATCGCGAGGACATTCGCCGCTGGTACAACGGTTACAATTGGACGGGCGAAGCCGTCTACAATCCCTTCGATCTGCTGCTGCTGTTTGACAAGCGCCAGTTCCGCTCCTGGTGGTTCGAGACCGGCACCCCGTCCTTCCTGATCAAGCTGCTGACCGAACGGGAAACCTGGCTGCCAGCCCTGGGACAACTGGAATCCGACGCCGAACTGCTTGCCACCTTCGATGTGGACGATATCCCGACCGAAGCGCTGCTGTTTCAAACCGGCTATCTGACCATCGCCCGCGAGGAACCCATCGGCGAAACCTACTTTTATCAACTCCGGTTCCCGAATCGGGAAGTCTACCAGAGCACCTACAACAGCCTGCTGCGCGCCTGGACCGGGAATCCGCAAGCCGGACTGCGCAACCGAAAAGCCCTGTACCAACTGCTCCTCGCCAACGACCTGGCCGGGTTGAAAGACCTGTTCCAGGCCTTTTTTGCCACCATCCCGCACCAGTGGTACGACAACAATCCGATCAGCCGCTACGAAGGCTACTACGCCAGCGTGTTCTACAGCTATTTCGCCGCCCTGGGATTCGACATCACCCTGGAAGACGCCACGAATCAGGGCCGCATCGATATGACCGTTAAATTCAACGGGCGGATCTATCTGTTCGAGTTCAAGGTGGTGGAGCTGGTCCCCGAGGGTCGCGCCTTGCAGCAACTCAAGGACAAGGACTATGCCGAGAAATATCGGGTGCTCGGCCAGCCGATTTACCTGATCGGCGTCGAATTCAGCCGCGCCAGCCGGAACGTGGTGGGGTTTGAAGTCGGTTGACCACCGGGTGTATGGGTTTCCACGGTCATCCTGGCAGAAAAGGATAGGAAATCCAACCGCCTGCATGGCAGCATCGCCTCCGTCCACCGACCCCGTCAAGGGTCAATCAGCGGCGTTCACACCCAAGAGAAACCCCGGGCGAGGAGGTTTTTTGGGTCTGGAGGGGGAGAGAGGGCCGGCGGCGGGGCGTCCGCCGCTGCCTCGATGGCGGGCTTGGATACCGGCTCGGTCGCTACCGGAGCCGGCGCCAGGGCGGTGACCGCCGGTCGTAACGGCGAGTTGGGCGCGAGTACGCCGTAGCAGCGATGCCGGTGTTGCCGCGGCGGCGGGACCCGCGCGGCGATGCGGCCGATCAGCTCCAGCGGCGAGAGGATGAGTTGGGTGCGCCCGTCCGGGCCGGGCTTGGAAAGGTGGTCGATCAGCCGCTGGGCGTCGAGCTCCTCCCGCCGGTCGGCGGCGAAGGGCGGTCGGGCGCAGTAGCGCAGCAGGCGTTCCAGGCCGTGCCGGTCGTGGGCCTCAATGCGCACACTGGCGTCGAGGGAGAATCCGCCGCCATGGTCCCATAGGCGTGGCGTTGCGGTAGTTCGCCTCGCGCCAGCGTTTCACGTCCTCGCGCAGCAGATTCACCAGCGGCAGATCGTCGCGCTCTTCCTCGACCAGCAGCGCGAGTTGCGCCAAGCCGGTGCGCCGGGTTTTGTACCAGTACGACGCCGGGCGGCGACCCATTTCCTGGCGGGCTTCTCCGGTGTGCGTGTCGTAGACCCAGTGTCGGTCGGGTTCCGCGAACGGGCTGCACAGGATCGGTTTGGCGACCGGCTGGATGGGGATTTCCTGCCGTGCCGGCGTCGAAGCCGTTTTTTGTACCCATTCATTCGCCTGCCGCCAAAAGAGCCTGACGCATCAGGTTGTCGGAAATCCAGATACCTTGGCGGCGCATGTTGTCTAGCGCGCGTCGAATCTCGATCGGCTCACCCTCGGATTTCGCGGCCAACAACACGCCGATGGAACCGGTGACCCGTAAACCAAGGATTCGCGCAAGACGGCGGGCATCCAAGTCGTCAAGACACACGTCGGCAATACGCTCGGTTATGGCCAGCGAGATCACCGCTGCCTCACCTGGATCAGCCCGCGTGCCAACGGTTGGCAAAATCCTTGTGGGCGAACCACGCTTTTCCAGCCATGAATCGGCGCGATAGAGATCAACCCCAAATTTCGTTTTTCCACCCGCAAACATTTCCAGGTTCACCTCAAACGGTACGATGACTCGAGGGAAAAGCACGCGGAGAGGTTGCAGACTGCCAACAGCAGCGTAAAGGCCGAGCAGCGGTCCCGTGTTAGTGATCAAGGCGTTTGCCGAGGGCATTGGCAATATCCTGCTCCAGTTCCTCAGGGGGGTAATTCAAGTAGGCGACTCCGTATTTGGAGAGCGCCAGAATAAAGTCAACTCTTTCGATTCCGGCCAGTTGCGCGGCATAACCCGAAGATAATTTGCCCATCTCAAACAGTTTCACCGCCATGGCCATTCGAGCTTCCTGTTCGAATTCGCTGCGGCTCATCCGCATGGCGTCCGGCAACAAATCCGGGTATTCCACGATCATTTGCATGGTTCAATCTCCTCTAACGGTGCGGATCGTAGGCTTAGCGGATGCGCGCTTCGGCTCCGCCAGCTTGCCCTGCGCCGCCAGCCCCGCCGGCGGAATGTTCTTGCGCGCCGCATCGAAACGATAATCGGCGACGGGTTGGGGTGGTTCGGACGGTGGGGCCACGGTTTTCCTGACGCGGGGAGCCATCGGCGTTCTCCTTGGCAGCGATTATGAACGGCACAATATCGGGACCACAGCCGTTTGATAAAGTAACCGTTACGATGTCGCTTTCCCACACTCTCTGGCAAGCCAACGCCGATCTGGCTCAAACCTGTCTCGATCAACCCTTCGTGCGAGGCATCGGCGACGGCTCGCTGCCCCGCCCGCGTTTCGCCTGGTACATCGGCCAGGATGCGTTTTACCTGCAAGCCTTCGCCCGCGCCTACGCCATCGCCGCCGCCAAGGCGCCCGACTGGGCCGGCTTTCGGGAACTGCACGAACTGGCGGGTGGGGTTCTCCAGGAACTGGAGCTGCATCGCGGCATCGCCACCGCCTGGGGACTGAATCTGGACCAAATAGCGCCCGGCCCGACCACCCGCCGCTACACCGATTTCCTGCTCGCCACCGCCTGGAGCCAGGAAACCGGCGTCACGATCGCGGCCATGACGCCCTGCATGAGGCTGTACGCCTGGATCGGCCAGCGATTAGCCGACCGGCAACGCGAGCCGCACGCCTACAGCGATTGGGTCCAAACCTACGGCAGCGCCGATTTCGAGCAACTGGCCGCGCAACTGGAACGGCTACTGGATCGCTACACCCCGAATAACTCGGCCGTCGCCGACGCCTACCGCTACGCCATGCAATGCGAGCACGACTTTTTTCAGGCCGCTTGGGATGCCGCCTGAAAAACCGCACACAAACTCCCACGCCCTCCGGGATAGCCGCCTACAAACTCCCCTCGCCCTCGGGGAGAGGGGCCTGGGGTGAGGGACTATTTCCCTCTACCGGCGGCGGGTTGTCCGCCGCTGCCTCGATGCCGGGCTTGGATACCGGCTCGGTCGCTACCGGAGCCGGCGCCAAGGCGGTGACCGCCGGGCGCAACGGCGAGTTGGGGGCCAGCACGCCGTAGTAGCGATGCCGGTGTTGCCGCGGCGGCGGGACCAGCGCGGCGATGCGCCCGATCAGTTGCAGCGGCGTGAGGATAAGTTGGGTGCGCCCGTCTGGGCCGGGCTTGGGCAGGGGGTAGATCAGCCGCTGGGCGTCGAGTTCCTCCTGCCGTTCGGCGGCGAACGGTGGGCGGGCGCAGTAGCGCAGCAGGCGCTCCAGACCCTGCCGGTCGTGGGCCTCGATGCGCACCGAGGCATCCAGCGAGAACCCTCCTCCGTGCTCCCACTGCTCCATCTCCTGGCGGTCTGCTTTTTCGAGCCGTCCCCGCCCCTCGAAGGCGCGCAGGATGCGGCGGCGGACCTGGGTCTGGACCGCTTCGGCGTCTTCAGCGTCCAGTTCCTCCGCTGCGATGAAGCGTACGCCGCGCTCTGGATCGGGCTCGAAAACCCCGTCGATGACGCAGACATGGAAATGAGGAGGTGGATTGAGCGAGGCGCCGAACCGATGGATGCAGGCCACCGCGCCGGTTCGCGCCTTCGGTCCCGCGCCGGGGCAGCGGCTGCGCTGTTGCTCGACGGCATCGAGGACGCTGCGCAGGGCGCTGTCGAGGGCCTCGCGGTCGTGCTGGAGAGGGTAGCGCAGCCGTTTGGGCAGGGACAGCACCCATTGACGCACCGGCAGGCGGGGCAGGACATGATCGGCCAGGTGGGCGGCGGTCTCCGCCATCCTGCGGGTGTTGCACGAGGGACAGACGCCGCGGCCCTGGCAGGAGAAGGCGATCAGGAAGTCATGACCGCAGTCGTCACAGCGGGCGCGGGCGAACCCATAAGCCAGGACGCCGCATTCCAGAAAACGCCGCAGCTCCCGTTCGGCGTGGGGCGAAACGCTCTCCTCTTCCCAGTCGTCGCGGCACAAGGCGAGGAAGGTTTCCAGGTGGTTTTGCACCGTCCGGTAGAGCGGGGTGTCGGCGGGGCGGCGGGGGCGATAGGGGGCGGGGTGGCATCCCGGCGGTTGGACGGCCAGGTCCTTGACGGTGGTTGAGTTGGAACGATTTGCCTTTGCTGCGACTCATCAGCAAACCGTGGGCCAGAAGCTCTATACCCTCCAGCAGAAGGCCTTGGGACAGTTGCTGCAGTTAGTCCATGGGCTTTTCGCGCAAGGTCACCCTTGTGAGCAGGTGCTGGAGTGTAAAGCGGGGGCTGAAAGGCAAGCGACAGCAGTGTACGGGGTGGACGAGCGCGGGCAACGGGTCATTAGCAAGACCTTCAACCGAACGCGCCTGAGAGAATTTATGGCCAATCTGCCGGCCTGTACGGTGGCGATGGAAGCGTGTGGCAGCGCCCATGCCTGCCTGGGCCCGACAATTCCGCGATGACGGCCATGAGGTGCGGCTCATTGCGCCGCAGTTCGTCAAGCCGTATGGTCTGTTATGCAGATGCCCAGGATACAGTTAATGCCGAGGACACGAGCGTAACCTGGACTACGATAAGGTAAAAATAATATGTTTTTTTTCACCATACTGAAGTTCAAAGTTAAGAGACGTTTCTTTAATCCAACCCGAGCCGACTTATAATAGGACTTACGCATTGACAGGCGGTCGAAATTGTGGGTTGAGGTGCTCCAGGTTAGGTATGAAGGTTTGAATAAACGAAGCGATGACCTCGTTAAACAACTCGCGCTGTAAGCGATAGCAATGACGAAGCACTTCGGTGGCACGCCAGCGCTGCAATTGCACATAGCCACCAATCGCCGCGAAGAGATGATTGCGAATCGCGGTGGGTTGGCGTACCTGAAAATGCTCGATATGACAAACTGGCTTCAGCGTCCGGTGATATTGCTCGATTTGCCAGTGCTGGTCATGGAGCTTCAGAAACGCAGGACGATCAAAAGCGGTCCATGCCTCGTCGTTCGGCTGATACCAGGCGTAATGGCGCGGCTGGTCTTTCAACCACGTCCGAAACCCCTTGACCGTGCCGAACCCCCGTAAGTAAACCAGTAAGCCGTCTTCGGGAATCGCAAGCTGCCGCACCGGTAGCCATTGACCTTTTTCAAAGGAAATCAGACGGTTGCTTTCCAGCGTAAAGAGAAATCCCTGATGATGGTTTTTGATCATCTTGAGATTGGCCCCACTGCTGTACCAACTGTCTCCCGTGACAAAAGCCGGCTCCAGACCCCAAGCCAACACCTCCACCAGCATCTCCTGAAAATCATCGTTTTTGGTCTTGTTCGTGGTTTTATCATAAATGCGGTAATGAATGGGCTGATGTTGGCCCTGAGGATCCGTGTCATATAACGTAATCAGATTGATCCCTTTCACCACCCGATGGTGTTTCCCCGACCAAAAATAGCCGACGAAGGCCATGCGTTGACTGTAGGGTTTATCCAAGACCGTATCATCGACGCTCACGGTACCGCCCTTCAAATGCAAATCGGAGCGGACTTCATCGAACAAGTCGCGCGGGGTGTAGTCTTCACGGAGCAAAAAACGGTTGACGCTGTCATGGCTGATCTCCATGACTTCCGCCAAGCGACCACAGGTCGGCATGTGCGGCTCGCTCAACAAAAAAGATACATAAATCGCTAAAGTACAACGCGCTGTGGGTGGGCGACTGATGATTCTCATCAACGATAGACCTGCATGGACCGAGATTTTTACCAAGCACATTATACGGTGCTTGTCAATGCGTAAGTCCTATATCCGACATTCCGCTCCCCTAACGGCGAAAAGTGAAATTTATGTTAAAATAATCAAAAAATTGATTATAATCAAGGAGAAGCCATGGCTATCCATGTTGATACGGGAACGATGCGCGGACCGATCACCTATCAGAGCTACAATCTGGACCACCTGGGTCTCGTCGCGGCGATGATTGACGAGTTAGGGCGGGTCGAGATCATCGATTCGGTCATCGTTCAAGATCACGAGCAGCGCGTCGTTTCCGTAGGACGAGCGGTGAAAGCGATGATTTTAAATGGTCTTGGATTCAGTCATCGGGCTTTGTACTCAACGCCGCATTTTTTTGAGAATAAGCCGGTGGCTCGTTTACTCGGAACCGGGATTGAAGCTCGGCACTTAAATGATGATACTTTGGGTAAAGCTTTGGACCGTCTTTACGCCTATGGTGTGGAGGATCTCTATGGACTCATCGCGGCGGTATCGGTCAGAAAACCGCACCTTTATTGTCGCTTTGGTCATTTAGATTCGACGAGTTTGCATGTGGATGGAACCTACAATAGCGAGCGAAATCCACCCGACGGCGTGATTCAAATCACCCGAGGCTACAGTCGAGATCACCGGCCCGATCTGAATCAGTGGGTCATTCAGTTTATTTGTGAAAACCAAGCCGGCATTCCCCTATTAATGAAACCGCTGAGTGGGAACAGCGAAGACAAAACCGGTTTTCGCGAGACGCTCGATGCCCATCTCAATCAACTGAATCAAGACGTTGCGATCCAATACTACGTTTTTGATAGCGCCGGCTTCGTCCGGGAGACCCTCATCCATTTAGGCGATACGCGCTGGATCAGTCGGGTCCCGGAGACCATTACGCTGGCCCGGCAGATCGTGGACGCCGTGGCGCCAGACCTGGCGATGACGGGTAACCCCTTGAGTTATCGGAGTCTCGGCGTGGAGCATGCCGGGATCCGTCAGCGATGGGTGGTCGTGAGGACCGCCTCCGCGCGACAGCGCGCCCAGAACAGCGTCCAGCGCGAGTATTTGAAAAAAGGCGGGCAGGAATGCAAAGCGTTCCACTCGTTGCGCAAACAAACGTTTTGTTGTGAAGCGGATGCCCGAGCGGCTTTAGAGCAGTTTAAAACGACCCTGTCTTATACCGCACTCTTCGAAGAAAAAGTCCTGGCGGTCGCGACCCATGCGAAACGAGGTCGACCCACCGCCGATCAAAAACCCGGCACCCTCCTTTATCGGATTGAGGGCCAGGTCGCTTCGTTGATCGACGACGGTCGCCGGCAACAAAAAATTGACCGCAAGAGCTGTTTTATGGTGGCCACCAATGAATTAGATCCGGCGGCGTTATCGGACGAGGAATTGATTGAAACGTACACCCAAAAACAACAAAAAGTCGAGCGGGGTTTTCGTTTCCTCAAAGATCCCCTGTTCATGGCCTCGACGGTGTTTCTCAAGTCAGCCGAACGAATCATGGCGCTGGCGATGATCACGACTTTGTCTCTTTTAGTCTACAGCGCCTTGGAGCACCGGATTCGTGAATCATTAAAAATGCATCAAAAAACCTTTCCTAATCAAAAAGGTCAGCCCATCCATCATCCGACCGCCCGCTGGGTCTTTCAATTTTTTACCGGGATTCATCTGCTCGTGATGGCGTCGATGGGCGAGATCGTTTTGAATCTTAAGGCAGCCCATCAGACCTTGTTAGCATTGCTCGGTGAACACTTTGTTGCCCTATATGCGGATTCCGGATGAGGGGGGGCGGAATGTCGGCTATATAGTGTCTGAACGAAAACCTTTCTCGTTAAAAAATGGGTAAGGATTTTTGGATTATTTTTAGTCATTTTTTCTATTTTATCTTTTTATATCCAAATTCTTTAAACATTTTTCCTGTAGAAATAGCTTTGGATTGATAACGTTCTGCAAATTTTCATTATTGAAAAAGTAGTTATGGTTGGAGAACAAAATCTCCAGATTCATCTCAAGTTATTCGCTTTTTCTACGCTGCTTTTTTACATCGCTCCTGTTCTATATCTTGTTCTTGTTGTTGCAGGTAGCGACCCAAAATTTGCAAGTTTCGCGCCACGATGGCTAACGCCACATACCGCTTGAATGCTGGTAATTCATCATCAGGACAGCGATCCAAACCATGGACCTCTAACGCATGAATCGCCGATTCGACCGCAGCATGTTGGCATCGCCCCTCAATAAAAACAACTTCTTGTTGTCGCGCTTGATCGGTTTTCGAAAGTCGGCCCTTTTTCGGTAGAATCACGGTCTCGAGTAGATCTGATAACTCACGCTGGTTGCCAGGCGAATGAAAACCTTGGTCAAAACTACAGGATGATAATTGAGGATACCGCTGCTGCGTTTCCTGGACCATACGGACCGCTACATCCACATCGACTTCCTGTTGCATAACCCGGTGATGAAGAATAAAGCGATGTTGATCTTCAATAATGCCCACCATAACACCCAGTTCCACCGGCACCCCCGCTTTTCCTTTACTAATCCATTCGGTATAAGGTTTAAAAATTGAAAATACTTTTTCTTGATGAGGAATCTTTTTGCCTTGAATAACCCGGCGGTCAATTTGATCGATTTGTCGCCGGGCATGATTGACAAAATCCTTTATTTTCAATATCTTATCTTTATCCATTCCGTCTATTTTCTCAAGTTCTTCTAATTGGCGATGGGCGCGTTCTACTAACTCTGTAGCCCAATCGAGATAGGCTTGATGCGCGTCGATGATTTCTTTCTGACGCAACGCTTGTTTGGATTCACCTTTCGAGGTCGAGGGCTTGAGTTTTTGGAGACGACGCCATAGTTTTTTTAATTTTTTAATGCCGTCTACCCCCCCTATTGGCTCTTCGACCTGTTGGCGTCGGCATAACCGGATGAGGAGTTGAATCACTTTCCGTACCGAATCAAACAACAAACGGGTATCCGTTGGATATTCAACATTGGTTTCTACCACGAATGAATCACAACGGCCGCGGAGTGGGTCTTCCGCACCCCGGTCGGGCAACGGCTCATCGCCTAATCCTTTTTTTTTAATCAACGCATGACCGGCGTTCACCACGACTTGATTAATTTGATCAAGAATTTCAGGTGTTAATAAGCTGACATTATCTTTGAGCGTCTGTAAGTAATAACAGTCTTGATCGTCAACCACGCCATGGCCGAGAATTTGGCGAATCGTTTTATGATTATTGACTAAATTATGCAGTCGATCATAGTCACAATTCAAGTTTAACCGAAGGACTCCCAGGACTAAAATACTCCACATATCCATACCCGGTCGTCCGTTATTAAGATCGATGTCCTTAGGAAATATGCCATCTAAAATCTTGAGGGCCTGTTCGAGCAAAATCGGATTGAGAAAAATATATTGTAATCCCTTAAGCAGTTGAGGAATATCATCACGAGAATTGGCGTCTAATTGGACTTGATCTACTTGCATTTCGTCAATCGGTTTTCGGGTTTTTTGGCGCATGTTCTTTCTCGATATTAGATAAGGAACCATTTAAATTTTGAAAAAGTATAGCATGGAATTATAAATATAAACAAATCAATAAGATAAACATCGTATCAGAAATCAGAACAGGCACATAACTTCTTGATAAGCAAATGATTTAATTGATAAATATGGTTTCCGGTCAGACACTATATAATAATAAAAAAGCAAGGGTATGCCGCCAACGAGCGCGAGACAATCACTGGCAAGTCCCAAGGCGACGCCGCTCCGCCCTGCCAGTGAGGAGGACAACTGCCATGTCACCCCTCGATCATCCGGCTGTGCCGCCCGTATTGAGCGTCGTCATTCCTGTCTTCGAGAGTTGGCAATGCCTCGCGGCCTGCCTCGACAGCGTGTTCGCCCAGGTCGATCCGCCGTTCTTTGAGACCATCGTGGTGGACGACGGCAGTCGAACGCCCGCGCCCCCGGACCTGGTTGCCATGTCGGTCGCGAAAGGTGTCACTTGGCTGCACCATGAGCACCGGGGGATCTCCGCGACCCGCAACCACGGCATCACACGCGCCCGCGGCGAGCTGATTCTCTTCATTGACGCGGATTGCATCCTCGCGCCGGACTGCCTGCGCACCTTCGTGGCATTCACCGCCGACCACCCGTCGGCGGACTGTTACCAACTCAACGTAAGCGGCGGCGGGAACCTGACCGGCCGGGCGGAGCACTTGCGGCATGCCGTGTCACAGGAGTGTCTGCGGCAACCGGATGGCACGATTCGCTGGCTGAATACAGCCGGCTTCGCAATTCGGTCAGTCGCGGTCCCCCCGTCCGGCCGGTTGTTCAACGAGTCGGTCGCCCGCGCCGAGGACACCCTCCTGCTTGCGTGCCTGATCCAACGGAACGCGTTGCCGACATTCGTTCCCGGAGCCGTGGTCCGGCACTGCCCGCGCCTGAGCAACCTCCAGTACGCGATCAAGGGATTCCGGGGCGAGTTCCTCTGCGGCGATTCGCACCGCATGATCCGTCGCATGGGAGTCCCGATCAGGGCCTCCGGCAAGGTGCGCCGGCGCATGTTGCGCCGCATGTGGGCGAAATCCGCCGAGCCGCAGGCTGGCCGCGCCGCGCTGATGTTCTCCTCAGTCGCAACTTCTCGGTCTGATCGTGGGACAAGACGGCCCGCGGCTGATCATGGAACCAGCCAGTCAAATGCCGCTTAACCGGGTGATTTAAGCGATGATTCAGGAGACCGGGGGCGAATGGACCGGTTCCTCTTCTTTGGGGTCCTGGAAAGCGCGTCGGATCTTCGTGATGATACTGTTTTGTGGGAGATCGAGGAGTTGTTTGAGGACCAGCGCGGCCAAGACCTGGCGGACCGTTTTTTCCGAAGGCAGCGCGCGGGAGCGGGTCCGCAGATAGAGTTGATGCTGTTGCCAGATCTCGGCACCGAACCGCAGGGCGATCAGTTGCAACAACCCCTGGGCGACCAGGGCGCAGAAGACGAAGACTTCATAGGCTTGCCAGCAGGCGGCGACGGGGGGTTGGTGTTCGGCCGTTGGGGTCTTCAAGGACCGATTCGGGGTAGGACGGCGGGCGTGGCGCGGCAAGTGCGGGGTCCAGAAGTGAAAACGAAACGCGCCGAGGAGATTTTTCAAGACGGCGAACAAGATTTCAATGCGGGTGCGGATACAATACAGTTCGAGCGCGGTGACCGGCGAGAGGGTAAGATCGGAACACATCAGGACCAAGGGACCACGCGAGGTGATGGCGAAAACGAACAGGAGGGAGTCGCCGAGCGGTTTCCACAATAACGGGAGGCTCATCAGCCGCACGAGTTCCCGCTGGCCATAGACGCAGCATTCGACGAGATCAAAGCCTTGGGGATGATCAAAACACTCCATCAGGTGGACTTTCTCGCCATAGCGCGGTGGGGGTCCGGGCCGGTCGGCGGGCTTCGGGGCGGCCGGGAAATACGCGACGTAATTTTTCTTCGCCCGGGTCAGGATCATCAGATAGGGTTGCCGCAAGGCGATCGAGTAGACCGAGTGGGCCAACCGGAAGACCCCGGCGGTGGCGAAAAACGCATCCAACACCAAAAAGGCCGGGGCGTCATGACCGAGGGCGAACGTCAAGGCCATCTGGACCACCCGCTCCGGCAGGCTCGGGTCGGTGGGTGACGCTGGTTCCGCCTGGCCTAACTGGCGGAAACCCTGATGAATCCGTAGTTCTAGGGGCAAACAAAAACAGGCGCCGAGCGTTCCCACGACTAAACCGATCGCCCCCCAACATTGCCCCCGGAAATACGACGGCTTGTGCTGGGTTTCCGAATGGTCATGTAACGACACCACTCCCGGCATGCGCCCCCCATCTTTGACCACCAGGGTATGATCGCCCAGCAACAGACAACGCCCAGCGACCTGAACCGCAACCGCCTGACGCCACACGTAGCCTTGCCATGCCGCCAACAGCGTTTCAAAATCATAGGCTTTCGAGCGAAAGAAATGCAGAAAACGGTGATAAACCGCTTCATTCCCCTGCCAGAACCGGCACATCGAGGTTACGCCGATCGTCTCCGGTGCCGCCAAAAAACTCAACACCACCGCGCAGAACAGCACCCAGCTGCGCCGCCGAGCAAAGGCGCTGCGAAAACCTTCTAAAGCCTGGTATACATAGGTCAGCATGGATTCTCCTCGGGCGACCGGGTTGTTGAGGCGCGCGTCGCTCAGGGAAATCCATGCTGCCCTTGAGCAGCAAAGTCAAGGGGCTTCAGGGAAAGAACTTACGACTGACGAGTGATGTTGGTGCTCGCACGGCACGCCTGCCGAATCGCCGGTTCCATCCTCTTCGCAATCCGGAACTGGTTCGGGTCATGATGCCGTATCGCGGCCGTCAAAGGTGGAAGGCGAGCCGCAGTTTGTGCACCGCGTGTGCAATGTTGGTTCGCGCCGTGTGCAGGCTGTAGCTGTCTCGATCGCACAGAAACAACCCGCCTTGGACGAACATCCCCAGCGCGCGCATCGCCCACATTTCAAGCCTCGAGATACCGGGCAGTCGCATGTTGATCTCCCACGGCAGGATCACCGGCGACTGGCGGGCCGCGCGATTGACCAGGCCGAACTTGAGCGAGGTCGCATGCAGCGACGATCCGGGATACGGCGTCGCGAAAGCCCAACTTATATGGTCAAGCAGGCCACGCAGCCGCAGCCCGGCGATGAACCTTAGGGTCCGCATCACCTCGGCGGTGGATTCCACACGCAGTTCGCCACGCTCCTCCCATGCCTGATAGAGCATGAAGAATCCGTAGGTCTTGATCCCGCCACGCTTCAGCATCCCAAGGGCCTCCCTCACCTGCTCCAAGGTGATCCGCTTCCGGATGCCGTCCAATACCCGTTGCGACCCGCTCTCGATCCCGAGAATGGCAGAGCCAGCACCCCGCCCTCGCCATCGCCGCGACCAGCCGGGGCGTCACCGGTTTCGCGCGCAGGTTGCACTGAAACGTCAGATCGGGATGGTTCAGGCGGCCCAGTTCCTCAAACACCGCGACCGCCCAGTCGTGGTCGCCGTTCATCTCGTCCGAGCGGATGTAGATTTCCCGCACTCCGCGTTGATAGAGATGTTCAACCTCGCTGGCGATATTCTCTGGAGACCGGGTCCGAAACCACGGCTTGCAGACCTTCCACACCGGGTTCGAGCAGAATGTGCAGTCGAACGGGCAACCGCGACTTGCAACGATCGCCGTGGACACCACGCCACGCCGCTTGCGACAGCCACTGAACCGCCGGAAGTCGACCAAGTCCCATGCGGGCAGCGGCAGCGTGTCGAGATCACGCACCAGCGGCCTGAAAGGACTCACCCGGACCCGGCCGACAACATCCTTGAAGGCGATGCCGGCGACGCGCCCCAAGTCGCCACCGGCCAGCACCGCCTCGACGATCTCGACCATCGCCACATCGCCTTCGCCGACGCAACATATGTCGGCTGCCGAAGCTGCCAGCACCCCGCTCGGGTCCGCCGTGGGATGGGCACCGCCGCAGATCACCACCGTCTCCGGCGAACAACGCTTGACCGCCTCCATCAACTCCCGGGAAACAGCCGCATAGGGACTCGCAAACGAAAGCGCATAGAATGCCGGCCGCAACTCGCCGACCCGCGCCAAGTGCTCCGCAGCCGACTGTCGGGCATCGAGGTAATGGATCACGCAATCGGGAAAGGCCCGGCGCAATGCCGCCGCCAGGTACAGCAGCCCCAAGTTCGGGAATGCGGCGGCTTGCGGGTTGTCCCGCACGACCGGTGGATCGGCCAGGACGATGCTGATGGGGGGACGACTCCTCATGTAGAGCCTCGGGTGGACCGACTCGATACCAGTCACCGGGCGGCCTGTGAAGCCGAAAGACGCATCTAAACCCGGATCACCTGGTTCCCGCGCCTCGCCGGCGGCGCGGCTGACACGAGTGGCGCCACCAAACGACTATAACTGTTAGACAGGCACGGTAAATTTGTTCTCCCCGGGTGATCATAGCGATTGTGGGCGAGTCGAGTTTTTGGTCATGCGGAGATAGTCGAAGACCAGTCGAGTGTTGCGATGCAACTGGCGCATTTTTTCTGCGATGCTGGATTTCCCGTCGGAGATGAACTGAATAGCGCCGACGGCGAAGCCCCAGGGGTATAGTGGTTCGAGAAGATAAATGGGGTCTGTCATGCACAACTGCGTACCCATCTGGCCAACCTGCTCGGCATCAACCCCGGGGATTTCGGCGCTGGACGCATGACCTACGATCTGCGTCGCCTCAGACTGCATGGCCTGATCCAGCGTATCCCCAAAACCAATCGCTACCAGATTACCGCCCAAGGCCTGAAGTGTGAATCGGCATGCAAAACTGACCAGGTTATCGGGGTGATCGGCGTCCAAAATTGACCAGGTGATCAGCCGAGTGTGTTAAACGCTCCGATTTTGAATCGGAGCTAACCTGGAGTGATCTACATGGAAACCCTCGGCAAGTTACGCCGTCGTCATCTGGTGAAGGGCGAAAGCCTCAGTGCGATTGCCCGCGACACCCAACTGTCCCGCAACACGGTTCGCAAGTATGTGGCGATGGAGAGCGGGGAACCGCGTTATGTCCGGAAACATCAGCCGTTTCCCCAATTGGGGCCATTTTGCGAGCGGTTAGCTGCCTGGCTCGTGGCGGACAGCCAGCGCCCGGTGCGAGAACGGCGTACGGCGATGCGGCTCTTCGAAGCGCTGCAACAGGCCGGCTACGGTGGGGGGTATGACAGCGTCCGGCGCTTTGTGAAGCGCTGGCAGCAGGTGCGGCGCCCGGCGGTGACGCACGCCTTCGTGCCGTTGGCCTTTGCGCCGGGCGCCAAGTATCAGTTCGACTGGAGTCACGAAGTGGTGGAACTGGGCGGCGTCCCGCAGACGGTCAAAGTCGCCCATTTCCGGCTGTGTTACAGCCGGCGGTCCTTGCTCGTGGCCTATCCGCGGGAAACCCAGGAGATGGTGTTTGATGCACACAATCGGGCGTTTGCCAGTTGGGGCGGGGTGCCGGTGGCGGGTATTTACGACAATCCCCGAACGCTGGTCGACGCGATTTTGGTGGGCAAAGAACGCCAGTTCAACCGACGCTTCCTGGCCTTGATGAATCACTACCTGATCGAGCCGATTGCCTGCACGCCGGCGGCCGGGTGGGAGAAAGGGCAAGTCGAGAACCAGGTGGGCACGCTGCGGGAATGGCTGTTTACTCCCCGTTTGCAGTTCGCCCACTTCGACGACTTGAACGCGTGGCTCGCGCGGCGTTGTCAGGAACTGGAGCAACGTCCGCATCCGGACCAGCAGGACCGTACCATCGGGCAACTGTTCGAGGAGGAACGCGTTCACCTGCGTCCCTTTACGGCGGCCTTTGATGGCTACGTCGAACACCCCCTGCGCGTGTCCTCCACCTGTTTGGTGAACTTCGACTGCAATCGCTACAGCGTGCCGGCGGCGCATGCCGGCAAGCCCGTTTCCTTACGGGCCTACGCCCAGCGCATTCAGATCGTGGCCGACCAGCAGATCGTGGCCGATCACGCGCGCCGCTTCGGTCGCGGCCAGTCGATCTTCGACCCTTGGCATTACCTGCCCATCCTGGAACGCAAACCCGGTGCGTTGCGCGATGGTGCGCCGTTCCAGCAGTGGGCTTTGCCGGACGCCATCCGCCGGGTGCAAGAACGCCTGATGCAACAGGCCGGCGGTGATAAAGCCTTCGTCGAACTCCTCCTGGCGGGCCGACAGCAGGGTCTGGAACCGTTGGAGGTCGCCTGTGCCTTGGCGTTGGAACAAGGCGCCCCGACCGCGGCGGTGGTGCTGAATCATCTCCATCGCTTGCGCTCGCCGCGTCCGCTCCCCACGCTGCCGACTCCCGCGGGCTTGCGCTTGACGGTGGAACCTCAGGCCGATTGCGCGCGCTATGATCGGCTGCGCCAACCGGAGGTCAGTCATGCTCGCTGACCTGATCGCTGCCCTGAAAGCGCTCCACCTCTACGGCATGGCGCAAGGCTTGAGTGAACTGCTAGCCGAACAGGATCGCCAACCGGGTCTCCCGGAACACTGGCTCAAGCGCTTGATCGAGGCCGAACAAACTGATCGGCAGGTGCGCACCTTGCGCTATCAGCTGCAGGTGGCCCGCTTCCCCATGCACCGGGATTTGGCGCATTTCGACTTCGCCGAATCGCCGCTCTCGGAAGCGCGCCTCCGGCAACTGACCACCGCCTCGTTCACCGCCACCGCTCACAATTTGATTTTGGTCGGTGGCACCGGCACCGGCAAAACCCATCTCGCCATTGCCCTCGGCGTGGCCGCCGTCCAGGCCGGGCACCGGGTCCGGTTCTATAACGTCGTCGATCTCGTCAATCAACTGGAGAAGGAAAAGCAGCTCGGCAAAGCCGGATCGTGCGCACGCCGCCTGACCCAAGTCGACGCGGTGGTTCTCGATGAACTCGGCTATCTGCCGTTCTCCGAAAGCGGTGGCGCGTTGCTGTTCCATCTCATCAGCGCGTTGTACGAGAAAACCGCCCTGATCGTGACCACCAATCTCAGCTTCGGGGAATGGGTGCAGGTCTTCGGGGATGCCAAAATGACCACCGCCTTGCTCGACCGACTCACCCATCACTGTGACATCCTCGAAACCGGCAACGACTCCTATCGCTTCAAACAGCGTCAAAAAGGGCTCTGATCCTGGTCAAAATTGGATGCCGATCCCTGGTCAAATTTCAATGCCGATTGACAGCCTGAAGGTCGCGATGTTCTTCAGCCGCACCTACACACGACTACTGCGCCCTGGATTGGCCGAAATCACCGAACCCCTCGCACGCTCCGGCTCGCCGCTACGCGCCGCGTTCGATCGAGTTCACGGCGCCATCGACCAACGCTGCGAAGAGCTCAAACTGGCAGCATGAAACTTGACTCGTTTACACCAAGACCCATGAACCAAGGACTCTAGCTGATGGCAGCGATAATGCCAAAGCCGTCTTACGGCGACAAGAGAATGGGGTCTGTCCCCCCATTATTCACCGTCTCAGGTTGCTCTATCAGCTGGTCGGTCCGGTGGGTCGTCGCAGATCGTCTGCAGGCGGCCGAACCCAAACGGACAGTTCCCGCATGAAGGCGGACGTCGCGATCATCATCGTGTCTTTTAACTCCGCAAACCGGATTGGCGGCTGCCTGGAGAGCGTGTTCGCCCAGCGGATTGAGGTGAACCAGCAGGTGATCGTGGTCGACAACAACTCAGGCGATGGCAGCGTCGAGTTGGTCCACAGCCGCTTCACGGAAGTTGAGCTCGTGCGGGCCGGCGCCAACCTCGGCTTCGCCCGCGGCGTCAATCTCGGAGTGACGCACGCGGATTCCGAGTTCATTCTGCTCTTGAACCCGGACACCGTGATCCTCAATCACGCCGTCGACGCCATCGTCGGGTTTGCTCGGCGGAATCCCGGACATGGCTTGTATGGGGGCAGGACATTCAGGTCCGATGGGTTGCTGGAGCCGGCCTCATGTTTCGGTTGCCCCACCCTGTGGAGCACGGCCATGTTCGCATGTGGTCTGAGCACTCTTGCCCGGGGCACCCGGTGGCTTGATCCCGAATCCCTCGGTGCCTGGCAACGTGACAGCACCAAACTCGTCGGTGCAATCAGCGGGTGCTTCCTGTTGGTTCCAAGGGTCGTGTGGGATGAATTGGGCGGCATGAACGGGCGATTCTTCATGTATGGGGAGGACATAGACCTGGCGCTGCGGGCGCGCCGGGCCGGATACCGCCCGATCATCTGCCCCGATGCAACGCTGGTCCATGATCTCGGCCAGTCCTCGGCGACGGCAACCGACAAGTTGTTGCTTCTCTATCAAGGCAAGGCCACCCTGATCAGGATTCACTGGCTGGGGATCGCAAAGCACTTGGGACTCTTGCTCCTTGCCGGCGGCGCCGGCCTGCGAGCGGTGCTTTCAAGGTTCATGACCCGACGCCACGGGGCGCGCACCGTCGGGAGTTGGCAGACCCTCTGGCGGCAACGCGGCAAATGGCTGCAAGGGTATGCCGCCAACGAGCGCGAGACAATCACTGGCAAGTCCCAAGGCGACGCCGCCCCGCCCTGCCAGTGAGGAGGACAACGGCCATGCCACCCCTTGATCATCCGGCTGTGCCGCCCGTATTGAGCGTCGTCAAAGGATAGGAAATCCAACCGCCTCCGCGGAAGTATCCCATCCTCTCCCGCGCCCGGTCAAGGGTCGATCAAGAGTCAGATCCAGCCGCATCGGGCCGTGATGAGGGGCACTGGTGTGTAGAAGGGGGCCAACCGGGCGGTTTTGGCGGGTGGTTTTACCGTCGAGCGGGCACGGATTTCGCGAGATCGGCAACAGCCCGGCCAGCAGCCGTCGGAAGGTCGCTTACCAAGTCACCCGCTGATCGAACGCATACGCCGGCTCCGGCTGGGCGAGGGGATCGCCCGAGACGCCTTCCGCTTCGATAAAGAGGGAGCCATCCCCGGAATTGCCATACCACGCCGGCGGCCCCCGCGCCTGGGCGATCCAGGGCGGTGTTGCGGGCTCGCCGAGGTGCTCCAGGATGGCGCGCACGTTCACCGCTTCGGTAATGAAGGCGATGATCCGCCTCTCGGCGCCGCAGTGGGGGCAGGTCAGGGGAAACGCATCGAAGAGGCGCGCCAGCAGCATGGCCCAGAGGTAGCGGGCGGGGGAGCGCCGGATGGCTTGCGGTAGATCATCCGCTGCCGTCGCTACCGCGGGCCTCGATTCAGACGTCGGTGCCACGGCCTGTGGCGCCAGGGCGGTGACCGCCGGGCGCAGCGGCGAGTTGGGGGCCAGCACGCCGGAGTAGCGGTGCCGGTGCTGCCGCGGCGGCGGAACCCGTGCAGCGATGCGTCCGATCAGCTCCAGCGGCGAGAGGATAAGTTGGGTGCGCCCGTCCGGGCCGGGCTTGGGCAGGTGGTCGATCAGCCGCTGGGCGTCGAGTTCCTCCCGCCGGTCGGCGGCTAAGGGCGGTCGGGCGCAGTCGCGCAGGAGGGCGTCGATTCGGACCTGCCCACGTTTCGGGGCGATCAGGGCTTCTGGACCGCCTACCCGGCTTACCGGGGCCACTCCCTGGCTGATGTTGCCTGTTCCTACACCTTCACCCGCGACCCGGAACTTGCCTGGGGGTTCTACGGCCACCGCCTGAACCTGTACCGCCAGCATCCACCCCACGTCGGGTTTGCCAGCCTGCGGCGCTGGGCGGAAACGATGCCTCACGGTTATTTCGTGCTGACCAGCAACGTTGACGGCCACTTTCAACAGGTCGGGTTCGACCCCGAGCGGGTTTATGAATGCCACGGCAGTATTCATCACCTGCAATGCCACGCCGGTTGCCCGGAGACCTGGCCGGCTGATGACGTGACGGTGGAACGGGGGCGCGGATCGACGCGGTGCTCGAACTGAGCGGGGTGGGGAACATGTTGGCGGAACGGGTGATCGAGTGGACCCAGAAATGGAAACGGCAGGGACTGGATGCGGGCCGTAAGGAAGGCCGCAAGCAAGGCGAATCCTTGATCCGGCGAGCCTTAACCGTGGAATTTTACGAAAAACGCGGCCAACCGCCTTGCCCGTGTATAATGCCGCATTTTGAAAAGGCGGTCTCGCCCCGAACCCGTTCCTGAAGCGGGACCCGATATCAATGAGGAATTCCCATGGAAAGCTTTCTGAACATCCTGATCCCCACCGCCTTCGCCCAGGCCGCCGGCGCTCCCCGGCGGCGAGATGGGCCTGTTGAACCTGCTGTTCCCGATCATCCTGATCGGCGCCTTCTATTTCCTGCTGATCCGCCCGCAGACTAAACGCGCCAAGGAACACAAACAAATGGTCGAAGCCATCAAGAAAGGCGATGAAGTCGTTAGCGGCGGCGGCGTCCTGGGTCGGATCACCGACATCGGTGAAAACTTCGTGCAACTGGAAATCGCTGAGGGCGTGCAGATCCGGATACAGAAGCAGGCCATCAGCTCATTGATGCCCAAGGGCACCTACAAGGGCAACTCTGTAATCCTCGCCGCCCGGCGCCACGCGGGAACCGCCGTTTCATGGCTAATCCGTATACCCTGAATCAATACCCCTGGTGGAAATACCTGCTGATCGGCCTGGTCATGCTCTGGGGCCTGATCTTCGCGCTGCCCAACCTGTTTGGCGAGGACCCGGCGGTGCAGATCTCCGGCGCTCGCGCCAACATCGCCATCGACTCCGCCTTTCAGACCCGGGTCGCCGGCCTGCTCGATGCCGACAATTGCCCCACAAGCGAGTGGAACTGGAAGGCGACCGACTGCTGATCCGTTTCCCCGACCCGGAAGGGCAACTCAAGGCCGCCGACATCCTCAAGGATCGACTGGGTCGCGACTACATCGTCGCTCTCAACCTGGCCTCGGCGGCGCCCGGCTTTCTGCGGGCCTTGGGCTTGAATCCGATGTATCTGGGCCTGGACCTGCGCGGCGGCGTGCATTTCCTGATGCAGGTGGACATGGACGCCACCATCAAGCAGATCGAGGAAAGCTATGTCGAGGAAATCCGCGCCCAGTTACGCAGCGAGAAAGTGCAGTACGCTTCGGTAGGCCGCGTCGCCAGCGGCGGCGTGCAGGTGGAGTTCAAGGACGAGGCGGAACGCAACAAGGCCGCTCAGGCGCTGCGCAAAAACCTGTCGAGCCTGCAACAGAGCGAACCGGGACCGCTCAGCCTCAAGCTGACCCTCGGCGAGCGCGGAAATCAGGGAAAAGCGCGACTTCGCCCTGCAACAGAACATCACCACCCTGCGCAACCGGGTCAATGAACTGGGCGTGGCCGAGCCGATCATCCAGCAACAGGGCAGCGACCGCATCGTGGTGCAACTGCCCGGCGTGCAGGACACCGCCCGCGCCAAGGAAATCCTCGGCGCCACCGCCACCCTGGAATTCCGGCTGGCGGACGAGGAAAACGACTGGCATCAGGCCGCCATCCACGGCCGCATCCCCCTCAACTCGCGGCTGTACAAGGACCGTGAGGGTCGCCCGGTGCTGTTGCAAAAGCGGGTGATGCTGACTGGCGATTCCATCGTCGACGCCGCCTCCGGCCTCGATCAGCAGAGTGGCGGTCCCGCGGTGTTCGTCACCCTGGACGGCAAGGGCGCCAAGCGCTATGGAAGACGCCACCAAGGACAACATCGGCAAGCGCATGGGCGTGGTGTTCATCGAGAACAAGACCGAAACCAAGCGGGTGGACGGCGAATTGAAGAAGACCGCCTACACGGTCGAGGAAGTCATCAATGTCGCCACCATCCGCGACCGGCTGGGCCGGCGCTTCCAGATCACCGGCCTGGACAGCACCCGCGAAGCCCGCGACCTGGCCCTGCTGCTGCGAGCCGGCGCGCTGGCCAGCCCGATCGAGATCATCGAGGAGCGCACGGTCGGCCCCAGCGCCGGCAAGGAAAATATCGCCCAGGGCTTCCGCGCCGCCGCTCATCTCTCTGCTGGTCATCGCCGCGTTCATGACCTGGCGCTACAAGAGCTTCGGCCTGATCGCCACCGCCGCGCTGGCCGCTAACGTCGTGCTGATCATCGCCGCGCTGTCCATGCTCCAGGCCACCCTCACTCTGCCCGGCATCGCCGGCATCGTGCTGACCATGGGCATGGCGGTGGACGCCAACGTGCTGATCTACGAGCGCATCCGTGAGGAACTGCGCAACGGCAACAGCCCGCAGGCGTCGATCCACGCCGGCTTCGACCGGGCCTTCGACACCATCCTCGACTCCAACCTGACCACCCTGATCGCCGCGATCATGCTGTTCGGCTTCGGCACCGGCCCGATCAAGGGCTTCGCGGTCACGCTCAGCATCGGCATCCTGACCTCCATGTTCACGGCGGTCACCGGCTCGCGGGCGCTGGTCAATCTCATTTACGGCGGCCGCAAGCTGCAAAAACTGACCGTCTGAACGGTCGGCGGGATACGGTTATGTGGCGATTCAGTCTCTACAACACGAATATCGACTTTCTGCGCTGGCGCAAGCTGGCGATGGGCTGGTCCATCACGGTGCTGCTGATCGCGGTCGGCTCGCTGCTGATCCGGGGCATGAACCTGGGGCTGGATTTCACTGGCGGCACGGTGATCGAGGTGCAATTCCCGGAGCCGGTGGAAATCCCCCAGGTTCGCGAAACCCTGGCCAAGGCCGGCTTCGGCGACGCCCAGATCCCAGCACTTCGGCACCTCCCGCGATGTGCTGATCCGCATCCCGCCCCGCGCGCAGGGCAACGCCGCCACCCTGAGCAACGACGTGCTGCACGCTCTGCAAGGCGCCGCGAGTGGCGCCGGCGCCACTCTGGCGCGGGCGGAATTCGTCGGGCCGCAGGTCGGTCAGGAACTGGTGGAACAGGGCGGGCTGGCGGCGCTGGGCGCGCTGCTGGGCATCCTGGTCTATGTCATGTTCCGCTTTGAATGGCGGCTGGCGGTCGGCACCATCGCCGCCACCGTCCACGACGTGATCTTCACCGTCGGCTGGTTTTCGCTGTTTCAGCTCGAATTCGACCTGACGGTGCTGGCGGCGGTGCTGGCGGTGATCGGCTACTCGGTCAACGACACCGTGGTGGTGCTGGACCGCATCCGCGAGAACTTCCGCAAGCGGCGCAAGGGTTCCACGCAGGAGATCATGAACCTGTCGATCAACGAAACCCTGTCTCGCACCATCATGACCAGTTTGGTGACCTTGCTGTCGGTCATCGTGCTGTATTTCTTCGGCGGCGCGGTGATGCACGGCTTCTCGATCGCCATGATCGTCGGCATCGTGGTGGGCACCTATTCATCGATCTACATCGCCAGCGCCACCGCCCTGTATCTGGGCGTCAGCCGTGAAGATCTGCTGCCACGGGCCAAGGAGACTGCGGATGAACGGCCCTGAAACGATTAAGGGAGGCTGCTGCTGGCCTCCCTTAATAATCCGCAATCATGCGCGGTATTTTCAGGAATGGGTCCGAAGTTGACTGAATGGATCGGGCTCGTCCAGTCGTGGTATCGCCTGATGAGCTTGCGTGCTATCTTCACGGTGAAGTAAATCGCTTTCCACGCCCCGGATCACCAAGCGGGCCCAGACCGCCGCGATCAGCCACAACAGGGCGCCCGCCGCGACGAGGCCCCCCACACTATTGGCGAGGCCATAGCCGATGCTGGTCAGGCTGGTCAACCAGAAAACGCCTATGGGAGCGGCGGTGCAGGAAACGCAGCCATAACGGGCGACGGATGCCGGAGGAGCAATTAAGGCGAGCACGGTTCTCTTCATGACGAAATCCCTCCTTTGGGGGTTAGCTAAGGGGTGTGTCGACCAAAGGGAGTCGATCAAAGTTTAGACGGTTAACATCCAAAATATTTAAAATTGGTTCCAACTGCTAATAACTATAGTTTGGCTTGTTCGCAATTGCGAGACAATCTTATGCTTGCCCGGGCACGACCCAGCCCGGAATCATTGAAAAATCGCATCACGTTAAATTTAACTATAATGACTTTGATGCCCTAGGAGGTTTGCATGAACATCAAAAAGGCGCTGGTGGTGGATGATTCCAAAGTCGCCCACTTGACCTTACGCAAGCTGTTGCTCGAGCGCGGTATCGAGGTCGACTGGGTCGGCTCGGGCGAGGACTGCATCAAATATTTGGACACCAAGAAGCCCAGCATCATCTTCATGGATGTCATGATGCCCGGCATGGACGGTTTCGAGACCAGCCGAGCCATCACCGGGCAACATCTCCAGGCTTCGTCGCCCATCATCATGTGTTCCGCCAACGCCACCGATGAAGACAAACGGGATGCCAAGGAAAGCGGCGCGGTCGGCTTTCTCTCCAAGCCCTATACCCCGGATCAGCTCGATGAGGTGCTGCGGACGGTCAGCGAAGGTACCGCGGTCATTTCCATGGAAGAGCCAGAGCTTCCACCGCTACCCGCGATCCCCGCGCCTCCCGTGGTCGAAAAAGCGCCGATGGCTCCCGCCATGCCCTCCCTTCCAGTCACCGAGGCACATGTGGGCGCGCCGACCGCGGCCCCGACCGACATCGAGCAGCTTGCCGAGCGAGTCGCCTGGGCGGCGGCTGAAAAGGTCTCCCGCGATATCATTCAGGAACTGGTGCCCAATCTGACGCGGGAAATCGCCCTGCAGACCGCCCGCGGCGTTTCCGAGGATCTGGGCCGGCGGGCGGCGCACGCGGCCGTGCGCGCCGCCCAGGAAGCCGCCAAGCAGGTCGCCACCGAAATCGCGCGCGGCACCGCCGAACGCACGGCGCGCACCGCCGCCCAGGAAAGCGCTCGGGCGGTGGCCGAACAGGCGGCCCGCGAGGTCAGCGAAGGCGTTTCGCAGCGCAATATCGCACGTGGGCTGGAAATCAATCGAGACGAATTGCTCAAGCAGATCGAAGTCCAAGTCAGCCAGCAGAGCAAGGAAGCGCTGACGATGATCACCGGTACCCCGGAATTCAAGCACCAGATCATTCAGATGGTCCGGTCCGGCATCCAGCCCGTGATCGAAACCATCGCCCGGGAAACCACCGAACGTTCGATTCAACAGGCTACGCCCAACATCGCCGCCCAAGCGGGCGGTCAATTAGCCACGCGCGTCACGCTGGCGCTGGCGGTCGGAATTCTCGCCTTGCTGGGCTCGGCCGCCACCCTGCTGGGTTATGTCTTCAAGCTGTTCTGAGATAGCCGTTCGTTCCCCCTCTCCCTCTGGCGGGAGAGGGGCGGGGGTGATGGCTGAGTTGCCGTCCGGCCTTCTGGCAACGGATCGACCTACTCCGAGAGCGTCGAACAACCCCGACCTGGCGCTCACGATACGGCCAGCAGGGCAGTCATATCCTCCGCTGACAAGGGGCGGCTGGACAGGAAACCCTGATAGGCATCGCAACCCTGCTCGCGCAGGAAATCCAATTGCTCCAGAGTTTCCACTCCCTCGGCCAGTACCTCCAACCGCAGGCTGTGGGCCATGGCGATGATGGTGGCGGCAATCTCCATGTCGCCGGTGTTGTGGGGGATATCGCGCACGAAGCTCTGGTCGATCTTGAGCTTGTCGACGGGAAACCGCTTGAGGTAAGCCAGCGAGGAGTAGCCCGTGCCGAAGTCGTCGATGGCCAACCGCACGCCCAGTTCCTTGAGAGCCATCAGCGTGTCCACCGCCTGCCGACCCTGTTCCATCAGGGTACTCTCGGTGATTTCCAACTCCAACTGTTCGGCGGGCAAGCCCGTGTCCGCCAGCACGGTCCGCACGTGCTCGGGAATATCCTGCTGCTGAAACTGGCGGGCCGACAGATTCACCGCCAGCAGCAACGGCAGACCGGCATCCAGCCAAGTTCTGGCCTGGGCACAGGCCGCGCGCAACACCCAGTTTCCCAGCGGCACAATCAGACCGGTTTCCTCCGCCAGCGGAATGAAACGGGCCGGCGGCACCAGCTCTTCGCCGGGCGGCTGCCAGCGTACCAGCGCCTCAGCACCGATGACCCGCCCCTCCCGCACCGAAACCAGCGGCTGGTAGTGCAACACGAATTCGTCCCGCTCCAAGGCCCGGCGCAGCTTGTTCTCCAACGCCAGCCGCTCGTGGGCGGCCCGGGTCAGCGCCTCGGTGTAAAAGCGGTAGGTATTCCGGCCCTCCATCTTGGCCTGATACACGGCGGCGTCGGCGTGCTGGATCAGTTCGATGGCGGTATAACCGTCGTCGGGATAGAGACTCAAGCCCATGCTGGCATTGACGTACACTTCCGGACCACTGGGCAAAGTGAAGGGGTGCGCCAGTAGATCGATGATGGTTTCGGCCACCGCGGCAACCTCCTCCGGCCGCCGCAGGTTCTCTAGCAGCACCAGGAATTCGTCACCACCAAGCCGGGCCAGGGTATTCTCCTCGTGCAGCCGTTCGCGCAACCGCCGGGCGATGGCCTGCAACAACTCATCCCCGACTGAATGGCCCAGACTGTCGTTGATCGTCTTGAACCGGTCCAGATCGATGAACAGGACACCCACGCGGCAACCATGCCGCTGCGCCTGCTCCAGGGCATGGGCCAGGCGCGACTGCGCCAGCAAGCGGTTGGGTAAATCAGTGAGCGGGTCGTGGTGGGCCAGATGCTCCAGACGCTCTTCGGCGTACTTGATCTGACTGATGTCGGTGAGCACGCCCACGTAATGCGTGGCCTCGCCTCGAGCGTTGCGCACCACGCTGATGGTCAGCCACTGCGGGTAAATCTCGCCATTCTTGCGCCGGTTCCAGAGTTCGCCCTGCCAGTGGCCCGTTTCCCGAATGCTGGCCCACAGGACTTGGTAAAAGGCGCGATCGTGGCGGCCGGATTGAAGAAGGCGTGGATTACTGCCCAGAACCTCCAACTCGCTGTAGCCGGTAATCTCGCTGTAGGCGCGGTTGACGGCGAGAATACGCGGTTTGAGGTCGGTGATGACCACGCCATCCTGGGTGCTCTCGAAGGCGGTGGCCAGCAAGCGCAGGCGTTCCTCCGCCCGCCGGCGTTCGGTAACATCCCGCACGGCACCGAAGCACCGCAATCCGCCCCCCGTTCCTGGCTCCACTTCGCACTCCATGCGGTTGGCGAACCAGCGAATGCGCCCATCCTGAGTGACGACCCGAAACTCGCTGGTGTCCGCGTCGCCAGGCCGCAGCCGGCGTAAAGACTCCCCGACTGCCTCCCGGTCTTCCGGATGCACGACGAACAGCCAATTCTTGTGTTCGCGCAACTGGCTTTCGGTAAAGCCGGTCAGAGTGAAAAAGGCATTGGTAATCCAATCGACGACATAATCTTCTGCACCGGCACGCACGCAGGAATAGGCAAAATCCGAACTCAGGCGCGCCACGGTACGAAACCTTAGCTCGGACTGGCGCAACGCCTGCTCCGCCTGCTTGTGTTCCTGCAGCAGGTCCCACTCGCGCAAAGCGCGGGCCACGACGCGCGGCATGGCGGCGAACGCCCCGGCCGACTTGACCACGTAATCCAACGCGCCGGATTTCAGCGCCTCCACCACGATCTGCTCGTTGCCGTAGCTCGTCATGATCAGGACGGGAAAATCACCGGTTTCCAGGGGGAAACCAGGATTTCCACGGCGCAACCGTCCGGCAGATTCAAATCGACCAAGGCGATATCCGGCGTGCTGGCGGCTACTTGGGCGCGGTATTCGCGCAGCGTGCCGGCCACTTGGACCTCAGCCTCCGCGCCGGCAGTTTCGAAGGCGCGGCGAATCGCCTCGGCGTGGGCCGCTTCATCCTCCACGATCAGAATTCGCAAGCGGTTGGCGTCCAAGGCGACTTCTTCCACACGCAGGCAATCACGCCGGGTTTTCGTTCCACGTCAGCCAGTAGCGGCCGAGCGCTTCCATCAAGGCGACGAAGCGGGGAAAATCCACCGGCTTGACCAGGTAGCTGTTGGCATGACTGTCGTAAGCCTTGACGATGTCCGTCTCGGCCGCCGAGGTGCTCAGAATCACGACCGGGATACGGCACGATTTGGGATCCGTCTTGATGGCTTTCAGCACTTCCAGACCATCCACTTTGGGTAAGCGCAGATCGAGCAGGACGAGAGCCGGCCTGGGGGAAAGTTCCGGATCGCGGTATTGCCCCCGCCGGAACAGATAATCCAGGGCGGCCTGGCCGTCGGCGACGTGTATCAGCCGGTTGGTCGGGTGGAAGTCCGCGAAATTGCGTCGCACGATTTCGGCATGAGCCGGCTCGTCTTCCACCAGCAACACGACCATCGACTCACTCTTCATGCTTGCGCCTCGCTCCGCTCCTCGACCGCCTCGGGCAGGGTAAACCGAACGCAGGTTCCCTGTCCGGCGCCCGCCGATTCCACCCAGATATGTCCCCGGTACAGCTCCACGATCCGCTTGACCAGCGCCAGACCCAACCCCGTGCCTTCGCTCTTCGGGTCGAGTTTCTCGAACAGCCCGAACACCTTCTCTTGATAGCACGGTTCGATCCCCATGCCGTTGTCGCGCACGAAAAAAACCTGTTCCCGGTCACGCCGCTCCACACCGATCTCGATCAGCGGCGCCGTTTGTTCCCCCATGTACTTGACGCCGTTCTCCACCAGATTCTGCCAAATCTCCATCAGCCGGGCTCGGTCCCCCACCAGAGTGACGGCCGCATCATCCACCCGGACCACCACTCCCCGCTCGACAATGCCACCGGCTGTCAGCCGCAATGCCTCCTTCACCAACTCCCCGTATCCGACCCGTACCGGCGGACGGACGACCCGCCCGATGCGCGACAGGCTCAGCAGTTCCTCGAGCAACTGGCCCATCCGGTCGGCGGCGGCGCGCAAGTAGTCCATATCCTGCGCGATTCGACCGGTATTGGACCGGGCCAGGTCCTGTTCCAGATAGCCCAGAAAGGCTTTGATCGTCACCAGCGGGCTCTTGAGGTCGTGCGAAATCAGATAAATGAACCGCTCCAGTTCGGCGTTCTTTTCCTGGAGTTCCAGTCGTGCCTGCCAGCGCGCGGTGATGTCGGTCTGAACGCCGATAAACCGCGTGACGCGACCGTCGGGGTCGCGCACCGGGTCGAGGAAAAGCTGGACCCAGTAGGTCAATCCATTTTGATGATAGTTGAGGATTTCGCCCTCGTAGCTCTGGCCGGCATCCAGCGCCGCGCGAATTGCGGCCATGGTGGCCGGATCGGTCTCGGCGCCCTGGAGCAACTCGTAGGGGCTCCTGCCCCGCACTGCGGGCAGGGTGAAACCGGTCAACCGGGTAAAGGCCTGATTGACCCATTCGATGCGCCGCTCGGCATCGGTGATGAAGACGGCATTGGTGGTATGCGCGGCGACCAGGGAAAGCCGTTGCAGTTCCTCTTCCGCCCGCTTGCGCTCGGTGATGTCCTCGCCGGAGGAAAGGGTGCCGGCGATGCTCCCGGCCGCATCCCGCAGTACCGTGTTGTGCCAGGCCACGATCCGCTCTTCGCCGCTTCGGGTCAGCACGACGTTTTCCGTGTATTCAACCGGTTCGATCCTCCCGGCCATCAAGCGCGCGAAGATCGCCTCGACCTCCGCCCGCGCGCGTTCGGGCAGAAATCGCTCGAACCAGTTTGAACCGACGATTTCTTCCTGGCCATAGCCCAGTAACCGGCATCCGGCCTGGTTGATCAAGCTCACGGTCCGGTCCGACCGGATCGCGACGACGCTGGCGCCCACGACGTCGAGATACTGGCGCGAGGCATCCTGTTCCTGACGCAGGGCATCCTCCATTGCCTTCTGCGCACTGATATCGTTGACGATCACCAGCAGCATGGCCTTGCCGGCTTCCTGCCGGGGAGAAAGGGGTCCATCCGTTTCCTTCCGTCCGGTCAGCCGGGCGGTGAAGGAGCGGGCGCCGTTCCCGTGCAGCACCACGTCGATACTCTTGCTTTCGGGGTTATTGAAGAAGGCCTTGAAGCGGGCGAGGAAAACATCGCAGTCCGGACCGGCCATGAAACCGGCCATTGTCCGTCCAACCAGTTCGGCGCTTTCCCGGCCCACCATGTCGGCGAAGGTTTGGTTGGCCTGGTGGATGGTACCGTTGGCGTCCAGGGTCAGATAGCCCACCGGCGCCTGGTTGTAGAGCCAGGCGTAGCGATCCCTGGCGCGTGCCAGTTGACTTTGGGTACCGCGTAATTCCTCGTTCTGAATCTCCAGTTCGAGCTGGTACACCGACAGATCGTGGATGATGCGCCCGATCTCGACGGGGGCGAGATCGATTTTCTCTCGGTGGGACTGCGCCAGCATGGCCTCCGCCCTTTCGCGCAATGACCGCTGGCGGTGGTCGGTCTCCGCGCTCATGGATCTTTCCCGGCGGCTTGCGTCTGTCGTTGCGGATCGTGGCGCGACGCTTCGCCCGGCCAGAAGGCGGCCTCTCCCAGCCTGGTCTCGGTGATATCCTGCAACGCACCCGACACCTTGACTACCCGGCCGTCCCGCATGACCGGCCAGCCGATGGCCCGCACCCGGCGTCGGTTGCCCCTGGCGGTGATCATCTCCAGGGTAAGGTCGTAGGATACTCCTTCCTGACAGGCACGGCGGAAGGCTGCGGCAATGACCGGACGGTGTTCCGGCGCGTAGAAGTTGATCCCCTCTTCGACAGGCGGCTGGCGATCAGGCTCGATTTCGTGAATGCGGAAAGTTTCCTCGGACCAGCGATGCTCCCCGGTAGCAGGGATGAATTGCCAACTGCCCACCCTGGCCAAGCGGGTGGTTTCCTTCAGGGTGGCTTCCTGTTCGGCCAGCGCCAGTTGGATCTCCTTGAGGCTGGTCATGTCGACGAAAGACATCATCGTGCCGGAGAAGATCTTGGGCCCCACGGTGTAGGGCACGACCCGCATCAGGTACCAGCGTCCTTCCTGGGTGCGGACTTCCTGCTCCACGGGTTGGCCGGTGGCCTGTACTTTCCGAACCAACCGGATGGGATCGCAGTTCGCCAGATAGTGGGAAATATGGGCGATGGGCCGGCCCACATCGCTGTCCAGCAGCTTGAAAATCTCGACGATTTTGGGGGAAAAACGGCGCACCTCCAGGTTTTCGTCGAGCAGGAGATGGCCGATCTGGGTGGCGCTCAGAAGATTGTCCACATCGTTGTTCAGCTCGGTCAATTCGATAATCTTGCTCTGGTATTCGGTGTTGACGGTGAACAGCTCCTCGTTGGTGGACTGAAGTTCCTCGTTGGTGGACTGGAGTTCCTCGTTGCTGGCCAGCAGTTCCTCGTTGGTGGCCTGGAGTTCTTCGTTGGACGTCTCCAGTTCCTCGATGGTGGCCTGCAGGTTCTCCCGGGTAAACTGCAGATCCTGTTCCAAATCCCGCAACCGCTCTTCGGCCGCCTTGGACAGGTCATAGGATTGCACCGCGGGCTCCGATTCGACGGACCCGGTCTTTTTCACCTCCTCGATGAAGACCGCCGCCAGGGGTTCCTGCCCCTTTTTTTCGGGCAAGGGCCGGATTCGCAGATCCACCAGCCGGACACCGCCGTCCTGGGGCAGGCGGATGTTGGAAAAACGAAGTTCCTGCCGCTGGCGGAACACCTTTTGAATGCCGGTCGTCAGGGGAATGGCCAGTTCCTTGGCTGCCATCTTGGAGATGTCGTTGACCACTTTCCCCGAAGGCAGTCTGAAATAGCCCCCGGCGTCCCCCAGGACATGCAGGACTTCCAGTTGCGGGTTGACGATGACCGCCAAGGGAATGTAGTCCTGGGTGACCGCATCCAGAAAGCGTTCCAGCACCCGTTCCTCTTCGCTGAGGCGCAGGGCGCGGCGAGCACCGGCAAATTGCCCTCTGAGTTCGCGCGAGCGGGTGTCGGTCACGGACAGCAGATGGGTCGCATCAGCCAGCGGCTTGAGGCGGCCCCTGGAGCGGTAGAGCTTCCATTTCGGATCCAGGGATTCGAAATAGTCGGTCATTTCGCCGGTGGTCTCGCTGGTTCCCAATAGGAGAATGCCGCCGGGGTTAAGGGAAAAATTAAAGAATTCTAGCACCTTGCGTTGCAGGATCGGCTGCAGGTAAATGAGCAGGTTGCGGCAACTGATCAGGGCGATGTTGGTGAAGGGTGGATCCCGAATCAGGTTGTGCTGGGCGAAAACCACCATTTCCCGGATGCTGCGGGCGATCTGGAAATTATCCTCTTTCTTGTAGAAATACTTGGCCAGCAGCCGGGGGGAGATGTCGGCGGCGATGCTTTCGGGAAAGGAGCCGTTGGCGGCGAAGTGGATGGCGTCGCGATCGATGTCGGTGGCGAAGATCTTCACATCGTGGGAGATGCCCAGCCCTTCCATGCTTTCGCGAGCCAGAATGGCCAGGCTGTACGCCTCCTCCCCCGTGGAACAGCCCGCCACCCAAAAGCGGATTTCCCGGCTGTTGGTGCTTTTGAAGATCTCCGGCAGACCGTGCTGCGCCAGGCGATCAAAGACGTCCTGATCGCGGAAGAAGCTGGTGACACCGATCAGCAACTCGCGGTAGAGAGCCATGACCTCGCCGGAGTTGTTCGCCAGGAAGGCGACGTAGTCCTTGATGTCGTCGGTCTGGTTGATGGTCATGCGGCGCTCGATGCGCCGGGTGACGGTGCTGGGCTTGTAGAAAGTGAAGTCGACTTTGCACTTCTCCCGCAGGATGGCGAAGATTCGCGTCAGGCCCTGTTCGTCGCTCAGGAGAGTCTCCGAGCGCTCGACCTTGGTGATGTAAGGGTGCTTGGCGAAGGAGAGCAACTGCCCGGGCATCTGGTCCGGCGGGAGGACGAAATCGGCCAGGCCGGTGGAAATCGCCGCTCGCGGCATGCCGTCGAACTTGGCGCTCTCCTCGTTCTGGACCATGACCATGCCGCCATACTCCTTGATGGCGCGGACTCCCCGTGTACCGTCGCTGCCGGTACCGGACAGAATGATGGCCACGGCCTTCTCGTTCTGATCCTCGGCCAGCGAACGCAGAAAAACATCGATCGGCAGATTGACGCCCTTGCTGTGGTCCTGCTCGCTCAGCAACAGTTTCCCGTGGAAGATGGTCAGGTTCTTCTTCGGTGGGATCAGGTAAACATGATTGGGCAGGACCAGCATGCCATCCTCCGCCCGGTGGACCGGCATGAGGGTCTTCTTGGAAAGCAATTCGACCATCAGGCTCTTGTAGTCGGGCGAGAGATGCTGGATCACGATGAAGCCTAGGCCGCTGTCGGGCGGCATGTGGCTAAAGAAGGACTCGATCGCTTCCAGGCCACCAGCCGATGCGCCCACCGCCACGTAGTGCGTGGGAGCGGGTGTCGTGCCCTGACCATCGGTCTTGCCATCCACGGCATCTCTTCTGACTCTGTCGTTGGTTTTCTTCATGCCCACTCCTCGCGAGCGCCGACCAGACATCGGTCGGGCGATGCCAGTCGCGAAGCGGTTGATCGGTTCACGGTTCACGCCACGCCGGCGCCTCGAGCCTGGGCATCGGCGTGATAGGACGAGCGGACCAGCGGCGCCGAGGCGACGTGGGTGAAACCCAGCGCCACGCCGAATTCGCGCAGATGTTCGAATTCCTCCGGGGCAGCGTAGCGCTCCACCGGCAGATGGTGGACGCTGGGTTGCAGGTACTGGCCCAGCGTCAGCATTTCCACGTCGTGGGCGCGCAGATCGCGCATGACCTCCTCGATCTCCGCCAGCGTTTCGCCCAGCCCCAGCATCAATCCTGACTTGGTTGGGATTCCCGGATGACGCGCCTTGAAGCGCTTCAGCAAATCCAGCGAGTATCGATAATCGGCGCCGGGCCGGGCCTGCCGGTACAAGCGCGGCACGGTTTCCAGATTGTGGTTGAACACGTCCGGCGGCTCGCGCTCCAGGATGTCCAAGGCCACGTCCATCCGTCCCCGGAAATCCGGGGTCAGGATTTCGATGACGATGCCCGGCCGGCGTGCGCGCATCGCCTGGATGCAGGCAGCGAAGTGCGCCGCGCCGCCATCGCGCAGATCGTCCCGGTCCACCGAGGTGATCACCACGTATTTCAAGCCCATCGCCGCCACCGTGCGCGCCAAATTCTCCGGCTCGGCGGGGTCGAGCGGATTGGGCCGGCCGTGCCCTACATCACAGAACGGACAGCGGCGGGTACAGATGTCGCCCATGATCATGAAGCTGGCGGTACCGTGCCCGAAACATTCGCCGAGATTGGGGCAACCGGCCTCTTCGCAGACCGTGTGCAGGCGATTGTCCCGCAGGATCTGCTTCAGCCGCTGTACTTCCGGCGTACCGGGGAATGGGGCGCGAATCCAGGACGGCTTGCGCAAGCGCTGCCTGGGGTCGGTCGGGGCGACCTTGACCGGAATGCGGGCGACTTTCTCGGCGCCACGCAGTTTCTCGCCCTGCCGGGGGGTGGATTGGGTCGCGGTGGGTTCGGTGGGAGCGACGACGGCGTTACGGGGAACGGTGCGTTCGGACATGGCTGGTTTCCTGGGTGAGCGCGCGAATAACCTGGATTTGGACTCGGGATTATGCCGTAGATTTCCCGACAATCCCGTTTCGGCCCAGATACCGGAAATCAGGGCAAACCCGCGACTGCGCCGAAGCTGGCGTAGCCCAGCTTGCCGCCGAGGCGCGGCAACAACTCCTCGGCGGCGGCATCCGGGGTCAGTTCGACGCCGAGGTCGCGCAACTGGGTCACCCGCAGACCGGGATAACCACAGGGATTGATGCGGGTGAACGGCGCCAGATCCATGTCCACGTTGAGGCTCAGGCCGTGATAGGAGCGGCCCTGCCGGATGCGCAGCCCGAGCGAGGCCACCTTGGCGTCCTCCACATAGACACCGGGCGCGTGGGGTCGGGCATGGGCGACAATAGCGTGGGCAGCCAGCAATTCGATCACCGACCGTTCCAGCGCCGTCACCAGCGCCCGCACGCTCAACCCCAGCCGGCGCACGTCCAGCAGGCAGTACACGACGAGCTGGCCGGGACCATGATAGGTCACTTGCCCGCCGCGATCCACCTGGACGACCGGAATGTCGCCCGGCGCCAGCAGGTGTTCCGCCTTCCCGGCCAATCCCTGGGTAAAGACTGGCGGATGCTCGACCCACCAGAGTTCATCCAGCGTCGCGGCGTCACGGCCAGCGGTGAACGCCCGCATGGCGTCGAATACCGGCTCATACTCCCGCCGACCCAGCCGGCGGCATAGCAACGGCTCGGCGCGCGGAACGGGCGCGGTCATGCCCGGATTCACAGCACCAGCGCAATGTGCGGATGGCCGCTGAGCTCCCGGTAAATGGCGTCCAACTGCTCGCGGTCGCGGGCACGCACCACCACCGTCACCGATTGGTAGCGGCCAGCACGGCTGTCACGCACCCGTATCCGCGTTTCGTCCAGATCGGGCGCGTGCCGGCGCACCAGTTCCACAGCCAGCAACCGAAACCCGGCATCATTGACCCCCATGATCTTGATGGGAAAGTCGCAGGGAAATTGCAACAGCGGTTCGTCGTTCACCCCAGGCATGCTGCCGACCATTTCCATCCTCAATGGAACAGGAAGTAGAAGAACATCAGGATCGAGTCGATCATCCGTCCGAACCAGCCGCTTTCCGGCACTTCCCGCAGCGCGACCAACGGCGTCTTGCTCACTTCCTGATCGCCCAGCTTGATCACGATGTCGCCAAACGGCTGATCTTTCTGAGCCGGCGCGATGATTTTCGGCTGGACGGTGGTGGTGGTGCTGACCTGCGGCGCCTGCCCCTTGGGCACGGTCACATACAAGGGATAGGTCACGCCCAGCGGCAGTTCGTTCTCCTGACCCTTCCAGATGCGGGTGGTGACGATGGGCGTGTTGGCATCGTACAGCTTGCGGCTCTCGAAAAAACTGAAGCCATAATTCAGCAACGCCTGGCTGGCCTGAAACCGCTCCTTTTCCTTCTGAGCGCCCAGCACCACGCCGATCAGACGGGTGTCGTTGCGCTTGGCCGACGACACCAGACAGTAACCCGCGGTCTCGGTGTGGCCGGTCTTGACGCCGTCCACCGAGGAATCAGTCAGCAACAACCGGTTGCGATTCTGCTGCTCGATATTGTTGTATTTGAAGCTGCGCACCGAGTAGCGGGCATACTGGTCGGGAAAATCCTGGATCAGCGCCCGCGTCAGGATGGCGATGTCGCGGGCGGACATGTAGTGATTGGGATCGGGCAACCCGGGTGTGTTGGTGAAATGGCTGTTCTTCATCCCCAGCCGCTCTGCTTCCTGATTCATCAGCTTGGCGAAGGTTTCCTCTGAGCCCGCCACATGCTCGGCCAACGCCACGGTGGCATCGTTGCCGGATTGCACCACCATACCCATCAATAAATCTTCCACCGGCACCTGGGTGCCGACCTTGACGAACATCTTGGAACCAGGCGTCCGCCAGGCCTTTTCGCTGATGGTTACTTGATCGGTCAAGTTAATCTTGCCGGATTTCAGCGCCTTGTAGACGATGTAGGCAGTCATCAGCTTGGTGATGCTGGCCGGTTCCATTCGCTCGTCGCTCTTCATTTCGGCCAGCACGTTACCGCTCTGGTGGTCCATGAGCACGTAGCCGCGCACCGGGATCTGCGGCGGCGGCGGTATCGCCTCGGCGTGGGCGGTGGCCCAGACCAGGTTCAGCAGGGCAAAGGCGAGCAGCGGCAAAAACAGGGTGCGGACTACATTCGAATACGGCATGTCAGCGGCTGTCTTCCGGGGTTGCAAACTCATCAAGTGGGCGATTCTAGCCAGAAGCCCGACTTAAAAACAAATCGCCTTGCCATCGGTGTCGGCAAGGCGATGTTTTTACAGCTATAAAGATCGAGAACAGACCGAAACTCAATCGGCGGCGACCCGCGAACGGCTGGCCTTCAGGCTGGTCAGCCGTATTGCCGTTGGCCGGGCTCCGCCAGGATTGCGGGTCGACGTCCGCGCCTCCTGGCGGCTGCTCGCGCCGGACTCCTTGCGCGAATCGCGTCGTGCTGGGCTGGAAACACGATCACGCGATGGCCGAACATCCTTGCGTTCGACAATGGCTTTCGTCGAACTAAGTTTGCCACTCCTGTGGTCCACCGAAGTCGGAATCCGACGTTCCTCGACTGCTCCCTTGGCGTTGGCCTGCGTGGCGGACGCCAAACGGATGTTGGTGCTCGCCCGATCCCGCTCGTTATCCCTGGTCGGCGACTTGGCGTTCGCCAGCCGCCGCGCTGTCGATTTCGGCGCGTTTCGCTCCACGGTCGCCGCGGCCAGCCGCACGGGCCGGTTTTGCGATGAGTGGCGTCCCTCGGTCGCCCTGGATGCCAGCCGCGCCGGCGGTTTGCCCCCCACCGCCGGTCGGATCGGGGCTTCGCGGGCGAACTGGACCCTGGCGGGTTCGGCCGGTTCGGTCGCCGATTCCGAGCGTAACTGAGGTTCCAATGCAGCCATGGCGATCATGGCAGGTTCGGCGGGTTCGATTGCCGGCTCTGGCCGGCTCTGGCGACTGGCCAGTCGCTCACGGACTTCGGCGTGGCGGGCTGCCAACTCCGGCAGAGACTGGTAAGGCTCCAGCGCGACCACTGCCACTTGGGCGGTCCCCTGTCCCAGCATGTCCAACCGGTCGGCGGCAGCGTAGGACAGGTCGATGATGCGTCGGCCAACGAATGGCCCGCGATCGTTGACCTTGACCACGACGTTGCGACCGTTCTCCAGGTTGGTCACCCGCACGTAGGTTGGAATCGGCAGACTCTTGTGCGCGGCGGTCAAATCGAACATGTTGTAGGGCGGGCCGCTGGAGGTCTTGCGACCGTGAAAATCCCAGCCATACCAGGAGGCGATGCCTTCCTCGCAATAGCCCTCGCTGGTCTCCTTGACCCGGTAACGCCGGCCGAACACCACATAGGTATTGGGATTGCCGCTGCGACTGGGGGGTTCGACCTGGGGAACGGGTTCGCCGCTATCGCTATCGGCGCTCGCAAGCGGATTGAGGGGTGGCGGGCTCGCCGGCGCATGGCTGTCGGGGACCGTGCTGCAGCCGGCCAACGCGCCCGCCAGCGAGGCCCAAATCAAGGCGTGGTTCCAGGAAGATTTCGCCATAAAAACACCTCCCTTCCACCGCTGGACACACCGTCGGTGTGTACTGCGGTGCGGTTCTTGTGGATTTTGAGGATGACTCAGTCGGCGCGAGTCACACGTTCCGGCGCGGGGGCGCCGGCAACAGGCCGGGCGTAGCGTTCGCGGATTTCCTGGCCGAGTTGATACACCGCCATGGCGTACAACTGACTACGATTGTAGCGGGTGATCACGTAAAAATTATCGAAACCCAGCCAGTATTCCGGACCATCGCGTCCCTGCAATTCCAACAACAGCGCGGACTGCGCGCCGCTGACCGGCTCCAGAGGCACGATGCCCTGGCTTCGCAGACTGGCAACGCTGTACTGGGGCTGGCTCAACTGGCGGCTGACCAGCGCGGGATAACGGGAACCATCGACCCGCACCGGCGTGGCGACGGGTTGCCCGCTCCGCCAGCCGTTTTTATTGAAATAATTGGCGACACTGCCGATGGCGTCGCGAGGATTCCGCCAAAGGTCGCGATGACCGTCACCATCGAAGTCCACGGCATAGGACCGGAAGCTGCCCGGCATGAATTGGCCCAGCCCCATCGCCCCGGCGTAAGAACCGCGCGGCGCCAGCGGATCGATACCTTCCGCGCGGGTCAGCAGCAGATAATTCTCCAGTTCCTTGCGGAAATAGGCCGCGCGCCGGGGATAGTCGAACGCCAGGGTGGACAGGGCTTCCAGTACCTGGTACTTGCCCATGTTGCCGCCGTATTGGGTTTCCACGCCGATGATGGCGACCACGAATTCCGGTGGCACGCCGTAGACCTGCTCGGCCCGGGCCAGCGCCGCTGCGTTGGCCCGCCAGAAGTCCACTCCGCCCTGAATCCGCTTGGGATTGATGAAGATCGTCCGGTAGGCGTACCAGGGCTTGGCCTCTGCCGGCCGGGACATGGCGGCGATGATGCTGGGCTGGGCGTAGGCGCGACTGAACGTCGCCCGCAACTGGGTGGCGTTGAAGCCATGTCTGGCCGACATCTCGCGGATGAAGGCCTGCACGTCGGGTCGGCTGGCCAGCGGCTGGCCCGCGTTCGTGGTGGTTGATCCCGCCGCCGCAACTTCCGGCGCGGGTGAGGGTGTGGAATCCGGCGCCGGAGCGGCCGGGATTGGCGATGGACGGTGGACCGCCGCCGGTGGCGCGCAGGCACTCAACAGCAGGACGGCACCGAGCAGCAGATACGGGCTCTTCACGCGCAAGTCTCGTCGTTAGCGATGGTGGCGATCACCGCGTTAGGGTCCGGCGGTGCGAATAGACGCTCATCAGCAGGACCGTTCGTGAACGGTCAGCGAACGGCTGCCGTCGTTGCTGGACCGGACAGCGCGGTACCGCTGGAGACGAGGCGCGGAAAGGACCGGTCGTCCCGGTCTACGTCGGCAGTGGGCTGGCGTGGGAGGCCGAAGAGCGGCGCAGGCTGTCCCTGCTGGTCGCCGCCGAGCCGCTCCGCGGACGCGTGGCGACAGCCGAGATGCTCGAGTTCTCCGTGCGTGACCTCTATCCCGCCACGCACTGGGCCGTGACGGGCCACCCCCCGGCGTTCGACACGCCGGACGAGGACGTGTATCTCGTCGGCCGCAACGTGATGCTCCTGACCAGGGCGGGCATCCTGTGTGCGCAGCGTGGCCTGACCCGGGTCGTGCTCGGTCTGCTGTCTGGCAACCCGTTCCCGGACGCCACGCCCATGTTCTTTGCGGCGATGGAACGGGCGTTGAGGCTGGGCCTCGACCATGCGATCACGATTGACGCGCCCTTCAGGCCCCTCGGAAAGGCCGACGTGATTCGCCTGGGCAGAGGGGGGGTGCCGTTCGAACTGACGTTGAGTTGCATGAACCCGCGCGGCTCGCTGCACTGCGGCCAGTGCAGCAAGTGCCGGGAGCGTCATGACGCGTTCATGGAGGCGGAATAGCGCGACCCGACAGAATACGCCACGGCGCTGCCACGGCGGCGACGCCCGCGTCAGTGCCTGTGGAGGGCGATCGTGCCGCCGCCGGTGCGAACCCGTACCACCCGCCCGCCTTCCCCGAGGGCGCCGCGCAAGGAATGGCTGCGGGCCCGTTCCAGCAGGTTCAGGCTCGACGCGATCCGAATGGCGCCGTCACCCGTCGCGGCGTCGAGGTCGGCGGGCAGGTCGTCGGGCAGTACAGGACGACGCCGCCATCGCCGGTCGTCAGTTCCCAGTCAGCGTCGACGCGGCTGCCCGGTTCGAGCTTGAGCATCACGGTGCCGTCGTTCGTGAAGACGTTGACGTGGGAGAGGCGCCCGGTGAGTGAGACCGACCCGTCGCCAGTGCGAACCCGAATCGCTCCAGCAACACGTTCCAGCTTCACGCTGCCGTCGCCCGTGTCCACGTCCACGTCGCCCTCGAGTTCGTAGCCCCTGACAGAGCCGTCGGCAGTCGTCAGGCGGAGCGTACCGTGCACGCGCTCGACGTTGAGGCCGCCGTCCCCGCTGTTGACGGTGAGGTCGCAGGCGCGCGGCACCGAGGCCACCAGGCGCGCCGCGGATGAGACGTTGGCGAGGGAGTTCATGCCCCAACGCGCCCGCCCGGGCGCCCGGCCTCGACCTTGATGCTGTCGCCCTCCTGGCTCGAGGTCACCGTGATGGACTCGGCCGCCTCTCGCGAACTGCCAAACTTCTCGATCTCGACCCGGACGTTCTGGCGGTCCCAGGCGCGCACGTCGATCGATCCGTCGAACGTCGCCAATTCGAGGTGGGGAACGGCGCCGACCGTGAACTCGCGCGACTCGTGCACCCGGGGCCGGTCCGACCCCACTGACACGAACAGGCGGTGAGGGCGGCGCAACTCGCGGCGGCGAGGCCGGCCAGGCCGCGCGATCTGCAAGCAGGGGCATCACGGTTCTCTGCTCGAGTAGACGAGCCGCGCGCAAACTCCGTTCCAGCTCTTCGGGCAGCGGCGCAGGGCTCTGGACTCGGACCAGAACCGGAATCCACTCAGCGAGACCACACCTGCCGTCCCGCCACGAACGTGCGCGCCGGCCGCATGTCGGCATCGAGCAGCACGAAGTCGGCGAGCGCGCCCGCGACCAGGCGCCCCTGCTCGTGCAGTCCGAGTTGTTCTGCCGGGTTCGTCGCGCAGAGCCAGACGGCCTCGACGGGAGTCAGCCGCAGCAACCGCATCACGTTGCGGAACGCCGCATCCATCGTCAGCACACTGCCGGCCAGCGTGCCGTCGTCCAGCAGTGCGGTATCAGCCACGGTGATGCGCCGGCCGCCCAGGTGCGCGACGAACCGCGCGGCAAGCCCGAGCCGGACGTGCCATCGGTGATCGCAATCGCGCGCCGTGCGCCCTTGAGACGGAGCGCGAGTTGATCGTGGCCGGGTGGACGTGATGGCCGTCGCAGATGAGTTCGGTGGCGACGGCCTCGGATTCCAGCACGGCCCCGGCGAGCCCGGGGTCGCGATGGCCGAGCGGGGTCATTCTGTTGAAGAGGTGCGTGGCGTGGCACGCACCGGCGGCGATCGCGGCCCGGCCCTCCTCGTAGGTCGCCCCGGAGTGCCCCAGCGAATCAGGTGCCCCATCTGCCGCAAGGTGACCAGGAGGTCCAACGCGTTCGGCAACTCCGGGGCCAGGGTCACGATGCCGACTTCGGCGCGGCGGGCGCTGATGACGTCGAGGACGTCCTGGCCGGAGTACGTGGCCTCGGAAGGGGGTACTGCCGGTCTGGGCCGTGACAGGTCCCGGCGGCAGCACGAGGCACGACCGCGGCTGCGCGCCGCGGTATCGGAGTTGATGAAGTTGCTCTCGAGGTGCGCCGGCAGGACGCGTGCCCCCGCCTGATGCCGTTGCCGGCGTGCGGCGTCGACGCTCGGCAAGGACGCCCTCCAGGTTCCGGTGAGCACGCGACCGTCGTCGGGCAGAATGCGGTCACTCCGTACCTCGGCAGGCGATTCGCGATGGCGGCGACGGGCGCTCCCGGGTCCAAGGCATCGAGACCTTCCACGCCGTGGACGTGCACGTCGATGAAGCCTGGCACGAGCCAGCCGGAGTCGAGGGAGACATCGGCGGCCGTTCGCCGTCCCTCGCGGATGTCGACAATCCGGTCTCCGTCGATGACGAGCGCCGCCGATTCGGCGAGGCGATCCGGGAGCACCGCGTGCCCTGCGGAAACGATGGTCGGCATGAACGTCAGCCCGTGGCGCGCCAGTCGATGTCGACGTGCAGTTTCCCCCGCCAGCGGCAAGGCCGCCGGCGGCTGGCGTGTCGCGTCGCCATTGGCGCGCATGACGGGGCGATCCACGCGTCGAAGGATGCGTCCCATCACCCGTTCGTCGGACGCGGAGATGACAACGACCCCTCCGCTCTCCCCGGGCGGGAAGCGGCGGTCGTCGAAGTAGTCGCGGTCCAGGGTGATCAGCGTCCGGTGCATCTGCCGGGCGAGACGGAAGTGCTCCTCGTCGCGGGCGCGGCGCAGGTCGTCGTGTTCCATGACGAAATACACGTCCCACCGCAGCCGCTCGCGCATGAAACCGACGAGCCCGCGCGGCACGTTGGCATCGGCGTACAGGCGGGGAACGCCGGCATGCTCGTGGAGCGCGGACCCCAACTCCGAAGAGAGCGTGCGCATGATTGGGGGGCGAGCCTCCGCCGCCTGATCCGGAGGTGAGCGAGTCGGGGCGCCGAGGCTTCACTTACCACCCGGCTCGGATCTCGCGCGGGGCAGACGGCGCGGGCAGAGCGGCGCGGGCAGAGCGGCGCGGGCAGAGCGGCGCGGGCAGAGCGGCGCGGGCAGAGCGGCGCGGGCAGAGCGGCGCGGTTGCCGCACCGCGTCATCCCGTGTATCGTGGTGCCCGGTGCGGGGCCAGTTCGGCTTTCCTTGGCGCCGCCGGGAGGCTACCGTGCGCACGCTCAACGGCAAACGCGTCCTCATCACGGGAAGTGCGTCGGGCATCGGCAAGAGCATCGCGAAGCGATTCGCGGCCGAAGGCGCGCAGTTGCTGCTTGCGGACCTCAACGAGTCGATGCTGCTCGAGACCGCGAAGGAACTCGGGCAGGGCGGGCGCCAGGTGCAGGCGTACAAGATCGACGTCACCGACATTCCCGGGGTCAGCGCGCTGCGCGATCGCGTCAATGCCGAGGGCGGCCCGATCGACGTGCTGGTCAACAACGCGGGCCTCGTGTTCGGTGGCCCGTTCCTCGAGTTGCCGCTCGAGAAGCACCTGACCACGTATCGCGTCAACACGCTGGGGCCGGTGGTCTTCACGCACGCGTTCCTGGGGAACCTGATCGCGCGACCCGACGCGCACCTAGTCAACGTGGCCAGCGCCTCTGGCTTCATCGGCCTGCCGCACGGGTCGACCTACGCGTCCAGCAAGTCGGCGGTGATCGGCTTCTCCAGTCGAATCGAACTCGAGTTGAAACTGCAGGGGCACGACAACGTGCACGTCACCACGGTCTGCCCCAGCTACGTGTCGACGGGCCTGTTCGACGGCGCCAAGCCGCCCTTCCTGACGGCGATGCTGACGCCGGATCGGCTGGCGAACATGGTCACGAGGCGGTGATGCGGAACAAGAGCAAGGTGCTGGCGCCGTGGCTCGTCAAGCTGACGCCTCCCCTCAAGGGCCTGCTGCCGCCGGGCCTGTTCAACGCGGTGTCCGGGATGCTGGGCGCGACGTCGAGCATGACCCAGTGGAAGGGACGCGGCTGAACTGACGCTGCGGCGCCTCTCCTCATCCCTTCATTCCGGCCAGCGCCACCGCTGGCAGCCCCAACCACGTCGGGTTGGCCTCGAAGGCCGTCGCGCGGCGACCGAGGTCGGCCAGGTTCTCGTGGTCGGCGAACCAGACGGGCGTCGGCCACAACCTGAACGGGCCGCGCACGATCGACTTCTGCGGGTGGTCGAACAGCATGGTGTTGTGCACGACGCCGATGCCTGAGCCGACGTTGTCCAGCGTGTTGCCCGGGTACGCGCCCCAACTCGCGACGCCGAGCGCGAAGTTGGCGCCTGTCCAGACGTTGACGCCGATGCCGCCGTAGCGCAGCCGGGCCAGCGCGTCCTCGACCGCGGCACGGTGCCGCCGCCGCGTCGCGCCGTCGGCGATCATCACGCACGACAGCGATCCCCAGATGTGTTCGTTGGCGAACCCGACGCTTCCCTCAGGAAGCGCCTCGGGGTCGGCGACATCGAGGCTGACTTCGGCCAGCACGCCGCAGAACGCCTCCCTGGTCAGCGCGTGCTCGCCGGCGTTCGGCCGGCACGTTGGGGATGACGGTCCACGGGACCACGTGCGGCCCGGTGTGCCCGAGCGCGCGCGCCTGCGGGTAGTGCTCCCTGAAGCCTGGTACCGTTCCTCGCGCGCCCGGGTAGTACGCGCGGCGGGCGGGAAGGCGCATGAACACCTCGTGCAGTCTCTCGAGGAACGCGTCGCGCTGGCTCCACCCTCTCGCCAGCACGAGCACTTTCGCCGCGGTGCAGTTGAAGCTCCCGTTGTGCGCCACCATGCTCGCGACGTTGCGCGCCTGGAAGAGGAGGTCGCCCTCGGACCAGCGCCCTGGCACGACCAGCACCGGCGTGACGCAACCGAGCTCGGACGTCACCTGTTTGCCGATACGCGGCTCACCGGCCGCTTTCCGGCGCTCCTGCTCCTCGACCGTCTCGCCCCAGACGATGGCGTCGTGGGTGCGGTCCGACCCGGTCAGGTGGATGCTGTCGATCGCGGGATGGTTGCACAAGTAGTCCCGACGTCGGCACCGCCGCGCACGATGGCCATCACGCCCCGCTCGATGAGCCCCGCGAACGCACGCTCGAAGAGCGGGGCGAGGTACTCGTTGACGGGGTTCATTTTCAGGACCGCGACCTCATCTTCGACGAACAGCTTGTACAGGACGTCCAGCGGACCGATGGACGACACGTTGCCCGCCCCGAGCACCAGGCACGTGCGGCCCTTCCTGTACACCCCGGCGGCCTTGTCGCGGTAGATACGTCCCTGCGACGCGGACTGCCCGGGCTCGATCCACACTTCGACGGTCATGTGCGAGTACATGACCATTCGCGGAGGTTGTGCGGGAAGACGTCTGCAATCACCTGCCCGTCGGGACGCGACCGCAGGCCCATGGGCGCGGGTGCCCCTCCGGCCCGCAGCGCCTCACTCATCAGTCGCAGGTTCCGCGTGGTGGTCATGGGACCGCCGATCGACTCCTCGCCGGCCAGCGACGAGGCGGGGTCGATGCCCTTCGCCGCGCACGCGGCGCGGACCCACTCCTCCGCGACCGCCAGCACCCCGGCGGCCGCCCGGTCCAGGAGTGCGACGCGTTCCGGGATGTCCGTGCGCACCCAGGCGTCGCGCGTCGCGGCAACGCGTCCGACGATGGGGTCGAGCGTCGACGAAGGGCTGTGGTCGGGGAAGTCATCGTGCTGTTCATCGAACATGCTCCAGCGGGGGCCGGGTGGCCCTGACGGGCGTGCCGGCTCGCAGACGTGTGGTGTTCCTGCGGCAGATTGCGTATAACAAATGGCCTTCGACCGGACATCCCCCCCTCGATGAAGATTCCGAACCTGATACCTTCGGCAGCTCTACACGTTCGGCAGCCTCGCGCATTCGGCGACCGGCGTCCGCTTCTCGCTCAAGAACCGGCTGAGCGACGCCACCGTGACGGCGGTGAAGCGAGTGGCGGTCGACGAGGAAGAGGTCGACCTGGGGCGGTT
>CAVQSJ010000031.1:0-44874 GCA_963715845.1 uncultured Gammaproteobacteria bacterium
GGTCCTCGGTCCATAGCGTCAAGCCGACGATGGGCACGTCGTCGATGCCCTTGGGTTTGACGATGGGCTGGCCGACCCCGAGATTGGGCGGCAGCCAGTCGGCGTTGGAATAGAGTTTGTTGTACAAGCGGACGATGGCGTCGGTGCGCGGCTCGCCGACGGTGAATTGCACGGTCAGCACCGCCAAACCAGGCCGGGAGACCGAGTAGACGTGCTCCACGCCCTCAATTTCCGCCAGCATCTGTTCGGCCGGACCGCTGACCAGCTTTTCCACTTCCTGGGCGGTGGCACCGGGGAAAGGGATGAATACGTTGGCGAAAGTGACGTTGATCTGCGGCTCTTCCTCGCGCGGGGCGACCAGCACCGCGAACACCCCCATCAACAGCCCCACCAGCGCCAGCAGCGGGGTGATTTCGCTGAGCAGGAATTTTTTGGCAATCGCCCCGGACAGGCCGAGACGCGGTTCGGCGGCGTCGCTCATCTCACTTCCCCGCAGTCCGCTGCTGCTGGTCCTTGAGGTAGACGCCGGCCTGGATGGGGTCCAGCGCCACCTGCTCGCCTGGTTCCAGCCCGGCGAGAATCTCGACTGCATCGCCCACGGTCCGGCCGGGCCGCACCTGCCGCAGGCTGACCTGTCGATCCCTGACCACGTAGACGCCGCTCACCTCGCCGCGCTGGACCAGCGCCGGCCGCGGCACCGTCAGGCGGCTATCCTCGCCGACCCGGAAGACGGTCTTGACGAACATGCCGGGGTATAGCCCCTCGGTCTTTTTCGGCAGGTAGATGCGGACCTTGAACACGTTGCTTTGCGGGTCGGCGTAGGGGAAGAAGGTCAACTTCGCGGCGGCGATGCTCTTGCCACCGTTCGGCGGCAGTACCCGCGCCTGCTGATGCTGGCGCACCGGCACGATCAGACGTTGCGGTATGTTGGTCACCACCCGCAGCTCGTCCAGCGAGAAACCGGTCATCAGCGGCTTGCCGGGCTGGACGGTCTCGCCCAACTGGACGTGGCGTTCCAGGACGATGCCGCTGTAGGGGGCGTTGATGGTGGTGTAGCCCAGCGATTCCCTGGCTTGGGAGACTCCGGCCTGCGCGGCGTCGAGCCGGGCCTTGGCGGCGTTGAAACCGGCGGTGGCCGCGTCCATCTGCGCCTTGGATACCAGTTGCTTTTCGTAGATGCCGCGCATGCGGTTGTACTCGGCCTGGGCTTCGAGGAAACGAGCCTCGGCCTCGCGCAGATTGGCCTGGGCCTGTTCCAGTCCGGCGCGCTGTTCGATGTTGCGGATGCGGATGATCGGCGCGCCCTGCGGGACGATATCGTTGACATCCACCATGATTTCTTCAACCCGACCGGCGGTCTGGGCGGAGACGGTGCTTTGGTTGACCGCCTCGACCACGCCGTCTAGGATTTGCTCACTTGGCAGGGTTTGCCGTTGGACCTCGGCGACCGGGAATGGCAGCTCAGTGGTGCCAGATAAGACTGGCGCGGCGACCAGCAGGCAGCAGGGTAGCAGCAGGAAGGGGCGGGGTGGCATGGGCATGGCGGTTTCTCTCGAACCTGATCGATGCCGAATTGTATATTAGAAAATTCTAATATCTGCAAGCCGTCCATGCCAGGTTGATTTGGAGAAGCAGTCTGGTGTTTTAATGATGCAAGTTCTGGCTCAACAACAGCCTGGTCTGGTCCGAGCAGGGATTGGTGAAAAATTCATCCGGCAAGGTTCCGTTTCGAAGATATCGCCTCCGTCCTTGATGATGCCTGGTGGGCGATGGTCATGGCGAAGCTCGTGTCGTTAGTGAGGCGGATGAAACTCTCCATAGACTCATATCGCGTTTAAACCGCCCTCGATCCTGAACGAGTTGTCCTTGCCGACGTTGCGCCCAAAGATTTGGCGATTTCCTGAAAAGGTTATACCGGGCCGGGTCTCCCTTCTTTGAAAAAGGGGTTTCGGGGGATTTTGATCGGTTGCCTCAACCCATGGAGTTCGAATCCCCTCTCACCCTCCCTTAGCAAAGGGGGGAACGGCTCCTCTTCATCCTCAAGCCAGGCGGGTATGATCATCTCCGGAAATCACCTTGACCGTAATTGCCGACCTAATTGATCACCACCATCCTCCAGCCTTTGGCCAGGCCAAAGTCCTTGCTGTTGTCGCCCATCACGCCAAGCAACCGCTTTACGTCGGGGTTCGTTGATTTTTTCATCTGTCCGAAGTTGTTGGCGTTGACGCAAAGTTGCTTGGAGTTTACAACGACGAAAAGGGTCCACTTGACGATGTCGAACCAATCGTCGTTGCCGTTGCGGCCCATTTCCCTAAAGATTCCTTGGAGATCACCTCGGGCAGCATCCTATACTTGTCCGGTTTTGCCGGCTTGAGGCGTTGGGCTGGAAGCGGCGCCTGACCGGATGCAAGCACGCCGCAGTGGCCGCTCACAGCGATCTGACGCTTTCCTTGGATTGGTCGTAAGCAATCGGGGTGAACTTCCTCTTGTTGGCGGAGAAAATTCGTCACTTTGGTTCAGTTCGGAGGTGGCGCCGGCCCGTACACACACCTTAAATTAATTATTATTATTCAGCCTGTTAAGGTTTAACCCGACCATGAAAACAATACAGTGGTAACGCTCGAACATGAATGACGCTTGGGCGAGTCGGACCAGTTTTGGAATCTGATCCGGTTTTGACGACTGCATTCAACTTGGACATTTATTCCTTTGATCGTACCCTCATGACAATCCGCGTGCTGCTAACCCGTGGCTTGTCCAACGTCCGCGATGCCATCGACCTGATCCATCGGGCGATGGTGCCAGGCGAATTTCATCTTGGCGCTACTGAGGAAGCGGCGATACCCTGGCCAGCCAGCGGGGTCCGGGTGGCCAAGATCGAACAGGCCGTCGCTCTGTAATGTCCATAGCCCATTCGTCCACCCGAATTCTATTGCTCGGCAAGCGTGGCAGCCTGGTGCTATGGCTGGAAAATCTGCATCGAGCCTGTGTCCGCCTGGGGTACCCCACGCAGGCTTTTGCGATCAACGGGGATACTTTAGGATCGCGTCTGCGCGCCAAGTGGCGGGGACGCGATGCGACGACTGCTGTCTGGATGCTGGCCAGGTTCGAGCGGATGCTGGCGCGATTTCGCCCCGATTTGGTGATCGTGGCCGGCGTCTTCGGCGTGCCGCTGGACTATTACCGCATTATGCACGGCTTACCCAAGCGGCCGTTGATCGCCGGGTTGGTGGGCGACCGTTTTTCGACCGATGGCCGGGAGAGGGCCGACCATTGCGACCGGCTTTATTTCACCGACACCCGTTTTTTCCAGGATGCCGAGGCCGCTGGTTTTACCACGACCGGCTGTTATTTGCCGCTGGCGGTGGACCCGGTACTGTTCCACCAGCGCCATGGGCCGCGCATTCCGGAACTGCTGTTCGTAGCCAGCCGCACCGAATTCCGCGAAGCCGTGGCACGCGGTCTGGAGATGCCAGCCCGAATCATCGGCACCAACTGGAGCTCCCTGGCGCTCGAAGGCTTTCATCACGTGAGCAATCGCAAGATCGGGCGCGGTTGGCTGATTCGGCTGTACCAGCGATATCAAGCGGTGCTGAACATCCGAAACGAAGCGAATGTGGAGCACGGTTTGAACCAGCGCAGCTTCGAGCCGCTTGCCTGTGGCGCGCCGGTGTTGAACGACGATCTACCCGATCTGCCGCGGTGTTTCGAGCCGGGCCGGGAAATCCTGGTGTATCGGGATGCCGATGAATTGAACGCACTGGCAGCCCGACTGCGGCGTGAGCCGTCATTTGGTACCCGCGTCGCCGAGGCGGGCCGCCGGCGAGTGCTAACCGAACACACTTACGATCATCGAGTCCGGACTATCCTGAGCGACCTGGGCCTCTGACGGAAGGGATCATGCGAACCCTGACGATACCGATTCAAGCCGGAAGGTTGACCGTCGATGCTCAGCGTGAAGACCTGCCGCTGGAAACCTGTTTGACTTACGCCACCCGCCAGAATCCCCGGCGGCTGTATCTGTTCGTCAGCAAGGTGCTGGGCAAGCACTGGCCGGTTCGACCCAGTGTCATGCGCGATGTCCATGTTCGACTGGCCGTCAGCATCGCCGATTTGCCGGGACCGCTGCTGGTCATCGGGCTGGCGGAAACCGCCACCGCCCTGGGTCGTGGGGTCGCCGAAGAGGCAGCTTCACGGAGCGGGCGCGACGACCTTCTGTATTTGCAGACCACCCGCTACCATCTATCGCGCCCGCTGGCATTCGGTTTCGACGAGTGCCACAGCCACGCCCCGGACCATGCGGTTTATCTACCCAGTCCAGCCTTGCAACCCCTGTTTCGGGCGGCGCGGACGCTGGTGCTGGTGGACGATGAAATTTCCACCGGGCGTACCCTGGCGGAACTGGCCCGCGCGTATTTATGCCTCAACCCAGGGGTCGAGCAGGTGGCGCTGGTTTGCATTACCAACTGGTTGAGCACCGCGCGCCGGCGGGAACTGGCCGAGTTGCTGGATCGCCCCGTGTTGTTCCCGTCAATCATCGAGGGCAGCTTCAGCTTCGAGCGGGATTCCGGGTTTCCGCCACCGGTACTGCCGTCGGTTATCGCCAGCCCCGGGCGCGGTCATGATGGCATCGTGACCGACCCGGCGCGCACCGGCCTGATCGCTGGCCGCTGGAGCCAGCCCTCGCCGCCTCCCTATCCACATGGCCAACCATTGGTGGTTATCGGCACTGGCGAGTATGCCTACCCGCCATTTCGTATCGCTCTGGCGCTGGAAGAGGAGGGATATGACGTGCGTTTCCAGTCCACTACCCGCTCACCGATCCTGGTCGGCGATGCTATCGCCAGCCGACTGGAGTTTCCGGACAACTACGGCGACGGCATTCCCAATTACCTCTACAACCTCGATCCGAAACGGTTGCCGGTCATCTGCTACGAACATCCCGCCATGCCGACCGCGCATCCCCTGCCTGGCAAAATCGGCGGCCTGGCACTCGCCGTGGAGGAACCATGCCCCAAATCGTGATCTTTCTCGATCTCGATGACACCATTCTGCAAACCGCGCTGAAGTGTCCGCAGGGCGAGCCGGTCGAGCCGGTGGCGGTGGATCGCGCCGGACGGGCGCTGTCGTTCATGACGCGCGCCCAGCAACGGCTGCTGGGATTTTGGTTGGAGCAGGGCGCGGTGATCCCTGTCACCGGCCGCACCGACGATGCCTTGGCGCGGGTGGCGATCGAGTTCGCCTCCTGGCGCATTACCCATCATGGGGCGGTGATCCGCCAACCCGACGGACGGTTGCCGGCGTGGTGGCATGTCGAGGTGCAACCGCTGCTGGTGGCGGCGCAGCCACTGCTGTCGGGCATTGCCGCCCGCCTGAGCGGGGGGGCGACGAGGGGTGGCTATCGGGTGAACGGCCATTCGGTCGCCGAATGGCTGACCTACGTCTCCGTCAAGGCCGACGATGACGGCACGGCGCTGTCCCGCGTGCGGGCGCAACTGGAGGAGGCTGGATTGCCGCCCGAACTGGCTTTGCACCACAACGGTAACAATCTGGCGCTTACAGTAATAGGCGCGCAAAAACACGATGCCGTCCGCCGGGTGGTGAAGGAGTTGGAAAGGGAAGGTCCGATCATCACCATCGGCGCCGGCGACAGTCTGACCGACATTCCATTCCTACGCACCTGCGATTTTGCCCTGGTGCCCAGGGACAGTCAGATTCAGCTCAATACCTGGAGCGAGTACGCCCCATGAGACCTTTCACTGGCAGTTATCGAGTCGAGGACACGGTATTTCTGCTCAAGCCGATGCGGCTGGACATGGTGGACGTGGCGACCAAAGAGCGGTTGATTCAGTCCGGCCAGCGGCATTACAGCGAATTGCTGGCGCTGGAACGGATTCCGGACCCGCATTATCTGGCGCTGTTCGAGGCGCTGACCACACGCTACGCTCGGCGCTTGGCGGCGGAAGTCATGGCTCTGGCGCACTATCTGGCGACCACCCGTCCGGGACAGATCACCGTGGTATCCCTGGCGCGCGCCGGTACTCCGATAGGCGCGTTGCTGGCGCGTGCCCTGCAACAACTGGGTCGGGCGGATACGCGTCATTACTCGATTTCGATCATCCGCGACCGTGGCATCGACGAGAACGCGCTGGCCTTTATCCTGCGCCGGGAGGGGCGCGCACCAGCGGGGCTGGCGTTCGTGGACGGCTGGACCGCCAAGGGTGTGATCACCGAAGAGTTGCGCCAGGCGCTGAAGCACTGGAACGCCCGTCAGCCCGAGCGGTTGGATGAGACGCTGCACGTGGTGTCCGACATCGGCGGCGTCGCCGACGTAGCGGCGACCTACGACGATTACGCCATACCCAGCGGTATCCTGAATGCGACCGTGTCCGGTTTGACCAGCCGCTCGATTCTCAACGCCGCCATCGGCCCGCGCGATTTCCATGGCTGTGTGTTCTACGCCGACTTCGCCCCACACGACCGCACGACCTGGTTTCTCGACCAGGTGGCCAGCCATTACGCCAGCGTCGCGCCCGAGCCGGTGCGCCCCAATTCCGGGGAACGGCGGGTACGGCGGCGAGCGATGAACGCTTTCCTGGATCGTCTATACGCCCGTTATCGGATCGGTGACCGCAACTTCATCAAGCCGGGTGTGGCCGAGACCACACGGGTGCTGCTGCGTCGTCTGCCCTATCTGTTGTTGCTGCGCGATCTCGATGAGCCCGATGTCGCACATTTACGCTTGTTGGCCGAGCAGAAACGGGTTCCCGTCGTGGTTGATCCAGCCATGCCCATCCATGCAACCGCCCTGATCAAGGACCTGTCATGAGTGTTATTCCTGTCGATTTTCGCGCCTTGCACCATGGGGGGCTGGGTCATGCTCACAGCGAATCGCACGAAGCTCAGCCGGCCCTGTCGGCGATGCGACTGGGTGCCTCGCTGTACGTCCCGGCGACCCGGCCGGATCTGGCGGCTATTGCCCATGGCTGGAAGCTGCCTGGGTTGCGCTCGGTGATTTTTTGCACCGAGGATGCGGTGCAGGAACGGGATTTGGAACAGGCGCTGGCCCATCTGGCCATGCTGTTGCCGGAGTTGGATTCGGGGTCGCTGTTGCGTTTCATCCGGCCGCGCAGTCCGGCGGTGCTGCGGCGGCTCTTGCGCCTGGACGGCATCGAGCGGATTCAGGGCTTCGTGTTGCCCAAGTTCGGGCCGCACACCTTGGGAGATTGGTTGAGGATCTGGGACGACAGTCACGGTCATTATCTGCTGCCGATTCTGGAAACCGTGGAGACCTTCGACCGCCGCAAGATGGAGTTCCTGCGCGACCGGTTGGAGGACAACGGGCTGAACGAACGGATATTGGGTCTGCGCATCGGTGGCAATGATCTGCTGAACCTGCTCGGCATCCGCCGGGCGCGTGGCGCGACCGTGTACGATACGCCGTTGCGCGGCGTCATCGCCGATCTGGTGTGCATTTTCCATCCGGCCGGCTATCGACTGAGCGCGCCGGTGTTCGAGCGTCTGGATACGCCCGAGGTGCTGGCGCGGGAGGTGGAAGCCGATTTACAGCACGGTTTGGTCGGCAAGACCGCGATTCATCCCGCGCAAGTCCCGGTGATCGAAGCGTTGTACCAAGTTTCCCGCGAGGATTACGAGATGGCTTCGGCCGTGCTGGCGGCGGACGCGGCGGCGGTGTTCAAGCTGCACGATACATTCTGCGAGCCGGTGACCCATCGACGGTGGGCAGTGGGGATGTTGGAGCGGGCAAGGGTGTTTGGGGTGGGGGGCTAACCAAATCGCTATACCGGAGATATCCCAATGCGAACCGTGCAGATCACGCTGGAAGACGAACTGGTCCAAGCAGTTGATCGGGCTGCCAGCCGGCTTGATCTATCCCGCTCGGCGTTCACACGCGACGCTTTGCGCGCGGCCTTGGCAAAACTGGAGTTACAGGCCCGGGAACAGCAACACCGGGAAGGCTATCTCCGGCAGCCGGTGACTCCGGACGAATTCGGCGATTGGGAAGACGAGCAGGTATGGGGGGATTGATGCGGCGCGGCGAGATTCGTTGGTACACCTTCAAAACCCCCGATAAGAAACGGCCCGTGCTGATCCTGACGCGGAACTCGATTTTGGACGTGCTGGGTGAAGTGACGGTCGCCCCCGTCACCTCCACGATCCGCCAGATTCCCAGCGAAGTGGTCCTGACCCCGGAAGATGGCGTGCCCAAGGTCTGCGCCATCAATCTGGATCATGTGCAAACCGTGGCCAAGGCCAAGGTTGGACCCTTCATTACCGCCTTGAATGATGCCCAAATGGAGCGAGTCAAAAACGCTCTGCTGTTCGCGTTGGGTTTTTAGCCGTAGCGGACCTGTTCCTCGATTACCGGATATTCCTGCGCCAGTAACTTATCGTCGGGACTTTGGAACGGGCGCGGGTGTTTGGGGTGGTGGGGTAGGTTACAATGGTCCAGTCACGCCGTGCAGGGACGATGGAACACCATGAAAAGACTATCAAGACTCGATGAGTCCAAGCTCTTCAACCAACTCAAACAGGCTCAGACGGACAACGCTACCGCTCGCGATCAACTTGCCGGTAATGTTCGTTGGGTAGTCGATCACGCACAGATCATCAGCGACCAGATCGTCCGCCGGCTGCCGCAATACACCCTCCATAATGGTACGCACCTGTTCAACGTCCTTTCGATCATGGAGGAGTTGTTGCCAGAGGAGACGTTATGGCAACTGACGCCGCTGGAGTGCGCGCTGTGCATCCTGGCCGCGTTTACGCACGATCTCGGCATGGTGATGCTCGATGAGGACGTGCGGAAGTATCAGGAAACCACGGGCACGCCCGAAAATCAGGAATGGCTTCGACATTGTGATGCGTACCCGGAGGAGCTTCGCCAGATCGAGCGTTGGAAGAAGATTCGCGACAGCGAGCCTGCCCGCGCGGTTGAAGCCAGTCGTCGCGTCGGCTATCTCGAAGGCCATATCCTGGCCGAATTCATCCGCAAGCGCCACGCCGATAGACTCGATCCCATCCTGCATTGGCTTACGTGGCTGGAACAAAAAGCAACGAACCAGGCACTGTTCCGCTACGGCAATTTCAGTTTCAAACGCCATCTCGCGCAAATCGGCGTCAGTCACGGTCAGCGTGTGTCTTGGCTTCGGGAAACGCTCGTCGGGAGCGATAAGCCGGATCGGTTTTGCTGGTTTCCGTGCGGCGAGCGTGTGAATTTCGCCTTCCCCGGTTTGCTGGTGCGTCTCGCCGACATCATGGATTTCGACGCCAGCCGAGCGCCGGGCATTCTTTACAAACACTTCGGCATCGAAAACGCCGTGAGCATCCTGGAATGGAACAAGCACATGGCGATAACCGGCTGGAGTTTCGATGACGACACGCTTACCTACGAAGCCGATGAATGCGGGCATCCGGTTTATGAAAAAGCCATTCGCGGCTTCGTCGGCGCCATCGAGCGCGAGATCAAGGGTGTCAATGAGGAGCTGAACTGGCAGCGGGAGAGTTATGGGTGGCAAGGGTGAGCACTACCAACTTCGCTTGCCCCACTTCGTTGAACCACGGATACGCGCCGCCCTCGATGACCAAGGCCGACCTGTCTACGTTTTCCACGATCTCCAGTTCGAACTGGATCAAGCACGAAATTCAGCAATTGCTGATGGGTGAGTCGCTGTACGGCGATCCGACCCTGTGTCTGCGCGAGTTGCTCCAAAATGCCCTCGATGCGCTCCAGATGCGTGATCTGCGGCTTAAGGTATTGGTGAAAGATCCCGATGCGCGAGCTGGAACCCACCGATTCCTTGCGCCCAAGCGAAGAATTGCAGGTCAAAGTGACGTGGGGCCGCGATTCCGCCACTGACCGGGAATATATCCGCGTATGGGACAACGGTTGCGGGATGACCCGCGAGGTGCTGGAGCGCTATTTCACCAAGCTGGGCAAAAGCTATTATCGCTCCCCTGAGTACGAACGCGAGCGACAGATTCTGCGCGAGCACGGTTTTATCGTCTCGCCGATCTCCCAATTCGGTATCGGTTTCCTCTCCTGCTTCATGCTGGCCGATGAAGTACACCTCCGAACCCGTCCAGGCGGAAAGAATGCTGGGGAGCGTGCGGCTTACGATGTCCATATCTCCGGTCCGGGCAGTTTATTCTGGCTATCGCCCGGCACCCTCGAACGACAGGGTACGGAAATCACGCTTTATCTCAAACAGCCATTTCAGCTTGACATTGACCGAGAGCGGGATATCCGCTGGCTAAAAGCTTATTTCAAATATTCGGAACAGCGTCATGAAGTGGAAAAAGGATGGCAGGCGCTTGAAAAACAAAAGCGAATTGATCCAGTCTGGATCATCAGTCGCTATGTGATCTGGCCTCTGTTTCCCATTTTCTTCAATCCCGAAGGCAATGCCGACCAAGTTATCCGTTTGGATGATCGTTTTCATGGGATGTACTGGCGCCTATTGATATCGAAGCGGTTACAAAAAAAGCAGCAGAATGGGATTTTCCCGCTTCGGCTTTGGGTCAGCCGCGTTGGGAATGTCTTGATTGGCAAGATAACCAAGGTGATCAAGCCACCGGCACGCGCATCCGGCTCATGTTTCCCTACCATCAGCCTACCGGCAATCCCCCGCTACCGCTTGATCCATCACCCGATAGTCCTTTAATGCGAGCGCATGAGTTGGCTGCGTTGGTCGAGACGACGCTCAATAAAAACAAGAATCGCGATCTTCTCACCGTCAAGGGAATTGCCGTAGATGATCTGAAAGTATGCGCTCAACTATTGCCCGTAGTAGCCAACATCGGCACAAGGTTGTGGGTGGACCTGCGCGGTTCCTCTACTCCACGCTTGACCGCTGATCGTAAAACAGCCTTGGCAAGGGACGACGTGGACGATTGGCCTAGCGTGTTTCGAAGCGTCTTTCAACGGTGGCGCGATAGGCTGCAAGCATGGCTTGACCAACATCCATCACAGCTCGCGGTAAGCCTGCTCTCGGCCATTGCTATCGAATCGAAATGGCGTCTCCGAGCACCCGCTACGCCGTTATTATCAGCATGGCGGCTTGAGGCCGCCTATCGTTCGGCAAACTGGGTTGGGCTCTGGTTAAAAACATTATTGCTTCAGGAAATTACCTGCGCCCGCGGTCGCGACCGCGACCTCGCCGTCGCCCTCGCCCTCGCCCTCGCCATCGCCCTCGCCCGCGCCCTCGCCCGCGATTTTAAGAGCAGATGGGAATTATCGCTGGCCCTTCATTTACTCCCTGAAGCTTTTGCCGACAATCTCTGTCGCAGTTTGCCAGCATTGGGTGTTTGTGGGCTGAAAGGCCGAGCGGGAGATGGATGGTTAATTGCGCCGGCTTGGATTGAATGGGATGTCGATTCAATCACTGCTGAAGTTCAGAAAGACAGTCCCAAGGAGCAATGGTCACAATCTCTTATCGAGAAAAGCTACGATCTAGTTTTTCCACTGACTCACATTCCATTGGGCAGACTCCGTCGCGATTGCCCGAAATGGCGATCTGATCGCGGCTTCCGCGCTTTAGGTGTTCTTGCTTATTTCTTTTTAGGTTCAGAAGAAATTTTTAAAAAGAACAATCAAGCACTTCACCAATATTTCAGAGTCTCACACATCCACGCTCTCATGCCTAAGCCAGAACTTTGGTTGAAGCGCTTTGACGATTGGACAGAAACGGATTGGAGCACCTGCGGCTTATCTGCCTTGTGGGATATCGAGTCCGGCATCGTCTATTGGGCCGAAGGCGCCCATAAAGCGGACGATATGAAGCGAGTGGGCAAGCCGATTAAACAATTCATCGCGTCCAAGAAAAAACGGAGGTGAGGTGATGATAAAGGATCTGAAATTTGGAAACTTCCCCCCTCTGCAATGGGAAACCGGAAAACTCGCGGTTCCCTTAAATCAAATCTGCACTTATGCTATATCCCAAGCGCAGCAAGCCATCGACTGGTATCTCCGCAAGCGGCAACTCCGACGTTACTTCTGCCGCATTTGCCGGATAGGCGTCATTCTACTCACGGCCTTCGCCGGTTTACTGCCGATTATTAACGAAATCATCGGCAAGGAACACGCACTGCATTCGCTCTGGGCCGCCGTAGCCTTGGGTGTAGCCGCCACCCTGATTCTGATCGACCGGTTCTATGGATTCACCAGCGGCTGGATTCGGTTTCTGCTGACGGCCATGCGGCTTACCGAAGCATTGGAAACATTCCGATTCGAGGTGGAACAGCAAAAACTGAGTTGGGGCGATGCCGAACCCACCCCGGAACAAGCCTCCGCCCTGCTGGAGCAGATTCGGCAGTTCCACGCCAAGGCGCTGGGCATCGTCAACGACGAAACTAAAGCGTGGGCGGCTGAATTTACTGAAGCGATCAAACAACTCGACGAGCAGGTCAAGGCGGAGCGTTCAAACCAAGCAACGTCCGCAGGCGAACGGCTGGAATCGTCCTTGCACCCCATGCCGCTTGGTGAGGCGAATTCGGTCGCCAAACTGCCCATCAGTCGAAAACCTTCCCCGGATTCATGATTCCGTTCGGGTCGAAAACCTGTTTGATTGCCCACAAATCCATATCCGCCAATTTGGAGGATATTGATCCGTTTCAATTTGGCCTTCTGCTTACCTTGACCAAAACAGAGCGTTCATCAAATTCAAATTGCGCAGGTGGGTTGCCGTTGGCTTCAAGCAGGGCTTGCGCCCGTTGCACGCCATAGCCGAAGCGGTTGACGAAACCCATGATCTTCATGGCTTCCGCGATGATCGGATTGCGATAGCTGTTGCGAGTGGGAAAATTTTCCCGCGTGGCCTCTCCATACAGGCCACCGGGGCTCATGATTTCAATATGATCGCCGAAGACATAAAATCGAATCGGCGTGTTGCTTTCATAATTACGATGCATGACTGCATTCATCAGTAGTTCGCGCAGCGCCCATTCTGGATAATCAGGAAATATTTTTTCCTGGAATCCCGAAATGGTTCTAAGGCTTTTTTGAATCAATACCTTGGTTCTCAATTCCAACTCGCGCAGAACAGTTCGTAAATCACCCGCTATTTCCGCCTGGTTTTCTGGAATTTCGGTGACATCGTTACCAGGAAATTTTAGGTACTGAACATAGGCGCCGGGTAGAAAATAACGGGGATTTTTCCCGAAAAGCAGGATGCCAGCATAAGTCGGACAGCTCCGTTCAGGATTGAAGAAATGCAACGAGCCGAATTGTTGCTCGATGGATCGTTGATTAGCGGCAATGGTTTCAGGATCAATGGCTTCGTGGCGATAGGCTTCGAATTGCGCCAAGGATAAATCGCTTGAGGTGCTTTCCAAACATGGACGAGCATCGAAGGATCGCGCCAATGCGACGCGCCGTTCGGTCAGAATGCGCTTTTCCTGTTCGTTGGCAACCAAATTTGTTGGTATCCTTGAAATAGTTCTCTCGACACGATCCAGTTCCAGATGGAAGTAAGAATCTCCGCCAGATCAATCGAAAATCTTCCCCGGATTCATGATGCCGTTCGGGTCGAACACCTGCTTGATCGCCCGCAGATAGCCAATTTCGGTCTCGTCGCGGGTGTAGCGCAGATACGGCTTCTTGGTCAGGCCGACGCCGTGTTCGGCGGAAATGCTGCCGCCGTGACGTTGTAGGATTGCGAATAGATGCTCGCTCACGGTTCCGCATTTTTTAGCAAACGCGGCCGATTCCATGTCCGCCGGCTTGAGGATGTTGATGTGCAGATTGCCATCGCCGATGTGGCCGTACCACAGCACCTCGAAATCGGGATATTCCCGCGCCAGCAATGCGTCGATTTCCATCAGCAGCGCCGGCACCCGCGAAATGCGCACCGCAATGTCGTTCTTGTAAGGCTGGTGCTCGGCAATCGATTCGCTGATGTCCTCGCGCAACCGCCATAGCTCCTTGGCCTGCGTTTCGCTTTGGCTGATGACACCATCCGCCAACCAGCCCTGCTCGGCACAATGCTCGAACAGCGCCAGCGCCTCGTCGGTGTGCAAGCCCTCCGGATTCTCGAATTCGGTCAGGACGTAGTAGGGCGTCTCGGTATCGAACGGGCGGTGCAAGCCCTTTTTCAAGACGTGCCGCAGCGCCAGTTCCGAGAAAAACTCGAAGGCGCTCAATTCCAGCTTGCCGCGCAACAACCCGTAAATCGCCATGATCCCGTTCAGATCCGGCACGCCCAGCACCATGACGCTCGGTTCGCGCAAGGGCCGGGTCAATTTTAGTGTCGACTCGATAATGATCCCCAGCGTACCTTCGCTGCCGACGAACAAATGCCGCAGGTCGTAGCCGCTGGCGTTCTTGATCAGCCCCCGGTTGAGATCGAGCAGATCACCGCGCCCGGTGACCACTTTTAACCCCGTCACCCAGTCGCGGGTCAGGCCGTAGCGCACGACTTTGATCCCGCCGGCGTTGGTGGCGATATTGCCGCCGATCTGGCTGGAGCCGCGCGAGGCGAAATCCACCGGATAGTACAGACCTCGCTCGCGAGCGAAATTTTGAATGACTTCGGTGACGACGCCGGCCTGACAAGTGACGCTGCGGTCGATCGGGTCGAATTCCAGAATCCGGTTCAATCGCTCCAGCGAAACCACGATCTCGCCCCGGCAGGCGACCGCCGCGCCGCTCAGACCAGTGCGACCCCCCGATGGTACCAACGCCAACCGGTGTTCGTTGGCGTAGCGGACCAGTTGTTGCACCTGTTCGACAGTTCCCGGCAGCACCACCGCCAGCGGATTCGGCGCGTACAGGCGAGTCCAGTCGCGGCCGTAATTCAGGCAACTGTCCGGATCGGTGCGAACGTGGGCCGGTTCGATGAAGGCGCGGATGCCGTCGAGCAGGGCGGCGGCTTCGCTTGAAATGTGTATGGTCATCAGTGTTCGCTTCGGGAGAAAAGGGTAAGGTTGCCAGCCCCGGCCAGAGGGATTATTTTCAGCATCATTCTATCATCGGCAAACCCGGCGCACTCATGACCAAGACCTCACTCGATAAAAGCAAGATCAAGATCCTGCTGCTGGAAGGCATTCACGCCAGCGCCGTGGAGGCATTCCAGGCGGATGGTTACACCAACGTCGAATCCCGCCCGAAAGCTCTGCCCGAAACGCAGTTGCTGGAGGTTATTGGCGATGCCTATTTCGTCGGTATCCGTTCCGCCACCCAGTTGAGCGCCAGTGTATTCGAGCGCGCCCCGCGCCTGATCGGCGTCGGTTGTTTCTGCATCGGTACCAATCAGGTCGACCTCAACGCCGCCCAGGACCGTGGAATACCGGTGTTCAACGCGCCGTTTTCCAATACCCGCAGCGTGGCGGAACTGGTGCTGGCGGAGATCATCCTGTTGCTGCGTGGTATACCCCAGCGCAGCGCCGTTGCCCATCGCGGCGGTTGGGTGAAAACCGCCACCGGTTCCCACGAGGCGCGCGGCAAGTGTCTGGGCATCGTCGGTTACGGTCACATCGGCACCCAAGTTGGAGTGCTGGCCGAGGCGCTGGGAATGCGGGTGGTGTTCTACGACATCGAAACCAAACTGGCCTTGGGCAACGCCAAGCCGCTGCCGTCGCTCGACCTGCTGTTGGAGGTCGCCGACGTGGTGACGCTGCACGTGCCGGAGACGCCGCAAACCTACCGAATGATCGGCGCCGGGCAACTGGCGCGAATGAAACAGGGCGCCCGGCTGATCAACGCTGCCCGTGGCACAGTGGTGGAGATTGACGCCCTGGCGCAAGCCTTGGAAGCCAAGCATCTGGCGGGGGCGGCCATCGACGTGTTCCCAACCGAACCGAAGGCCAACGACGAGGAATTCGTTTCCCCGCTGCGCCGGTTCGACAACGTGCTGCTCACCCCGCACGTCGGCGGCAGCACCGAGGAAGCGCAGCAGAACATCGGCCTGGAAGTGGCCGGCAAGTTGATCAAGTACAGCAACAACGGCTCGACGGTCAGCTCGGTCAACTTCCCGGAGGTGGCGCTGCCGGAGCATCCCGGCAAACACCGGCTGCTGCACATCCACCGCAACCAACCCGGCGTGCTGTCGCAGATCAACGCCATCTTCTCCGAACTACAAATCAACATCGCCGGCCAATACTTGCAGACCAATCCCAGGATTGGTTACGTGGTGATCGATGTGGACGGCCACGAGCGCACCGAGACACTGCAACTCAAGAAACGGCTGGAAGCAGTGGCCGGTACGATTCGGACCCGAATTTTGTATTGAAAAAACTTCCCTCTTCCATGGTGGGAGAGGGGTTGAGGAAAAGGGGGAATAACGATCCGTGGGGAGGCGAGCGAACCATGTCGCTGCGAGATGAATTGCTGAAAGCCGGGCTAGTGTCTGCGGACAAGGCCAAAAAACTGGAATCCGACACGCGCAACCAGGAGTACCAGCGCAAGAAGAGCAAGGCGCTATCGGCCGAGGAAGCGGGGCGACAGGCAGAAGCGCGTCAACGGGCAGAGGCCGAGGCCGCTCGCAAGCGCGAACAGGATCGGCAATTGAACCAGAAGCGCGAGGCGGAAAAACAGCGCCGGGAACAAGCCGCCCGCGCTCGCCAATTGATCGACGGCCACCGGCTGAACGAGCCGGAGGCTGATGTCCTCTACAATTTTCAGGATGGTCGCTACGTCCGCTCCATCCGGGTCACGCCTCCCCAGCGCAAGGCGCTGGCGCTGGGTCGCTTGGCTATCGTGCGCGGCGACCGCAACGAATTTGATTTTCCGCTGGTGCCCCGCGAGACCGCGCTAAAACTGGCCGAGTTCTCACCCGAACGGGTGTTATTGCTGCATCCCGAGAGCGGCAGCGATGAGAGCGAGGACGAGTGGGGCGATTGGTGAGGGGGAGGGGATTGACATGACGCAGTGGTATCTGAGCTACGACGGCCAGCAGGCTGGCCCCATGAATCTGGAGCAGGCCCGGAATAAGGCATCGGCCAACCCCAATGGCTATGCCTGGAGGGAGGGGTTCCCCAGTTGGGTGCCGATTGCCGACGTGGCGGATTTTCGACGTCCACCGCCCGCCACTCCACTCCCGGAACGCGCACCGCCGTCCACCACCCCGCGACCGAGCCGGGCCGACGAGGTGGATTTCGTGATCCACGGCCACGAAATGCAGTTCGTGGAGATCGAACTGGACCCTGGCGAAAGCGCGGTCGCCGAAGCCGGCGCCATGATGTACAAGGACCCGGCCATCAAGCTGGAAACCATTTTCGGCGACGGTTCGCACGGTTCGCCCGACTCCGGTTTCATGGGTAAGCTGCTCAGCGCCGGCAAGCGGCTGCTCACTGGCGAAAGCCTGTTCATGACCGTTTTTACCCATGCTGGTCAGCACGGCAAGGCCCGCGTCGCCTTCGCGGCGCCGTATCCCGGCAACATCATCCCGGTGTCGTTGGCCAAGATCGGTGGCCGGTTGATTTGCCAGAAGGACAGTTTTCTCTGCGCCGCCCGGGGCGTCAGCATCGGCATTCACTTCCAGCGCCGGATTCTGACCGGATTGTTCGGCGGTGAGGGCTTCATCATGCAGAGGCTGGAAGGCGATGGTATGGTGTTCGTCCATGCTGGTGGTACCCTGGTCGAGCGGCAACTGGCGCCGGGCGAGGTGCTGCATGTGGATACTGGCTGTCTGGTGGCGATGCAGGCCAGCGTGGAATTCGACGTGGAAACGATGGGCGGGATCAAGTCAGCGCTGTTTGGCGGGGAAGGGCTGTTTTTCGCCACGCTGCGCGGCCCTGGCCACATCTGGCTGCAATCACTGCCTTTCTCGCGCCTGGCGGGACGGATGCTGGCCTCATCCTCCTCGCTCGGCGGGCAGGCACGGGACGAGGGTTCGATTCTGGGCGGACTGTTTGGCGGCAACCGTTAAGACCCCAGGGAGCGAGTTGGGCTGTCTAATCTTCTTATATCATCATCTTAAAACCAGATTACCCCATGCAGGTCAGGCATAATTCACACAGGCCAAACGATACCAGCATCGAGGGCTGCTCCGTGGTGGCCGAGGGGTTGTTCATGGATTTCAAGAATCGCGATGGGCGGGCTGGTCCAGCCGCTCCAGCAATCGCTGCCGGTAACGATCTTCCAGCAGCAGATTGATTGGTTGGCGGCGACTGGCGGCCAGCCGCAGTTGCAACAGTTCCAGACGGGCGCGGGCGCGGGCGCGGCTGCGCTCGCTCTCCGGCAACTGCTGCAAAAGCTGCTCGGCCTGGCGTACTTCCTTGCGCAATTGCAATTCGGGCGGCAGAAAACCGGCGTTCTTCAGGATGCGGTAGGCGGCGCGCAGTTCTTCGGGAATAGCCGAGTCGTCATCCAGCTGGAGTGGTTTGCCCTCGCCGGGCAGATTACGCAGTTCGCCGCGGTCGATGGCTTCTCGAATCCGGGTTTCAGCGATCTGGTCGAGCAGGTTCATACCAGCAGATTGCAACGGTGAGGGATACCGCCACAACCATACCACGGCCCAGCCCGCGCTGGATTGTCACGGGCGGTCGCGTCCCGCCGTCAAATGCCGTCGCCATCGCCGTACCAGTGCACTGGCGGTGCGGTTTTCGGATCGTCATTCAGGAAGACCCGCAAATGGCGCGGTTTGACGAATACCAAATCTCCGGTTTGCAGCGGATCGGCCGCGTAACGCTCGCGGGTCATTTCCACCTCGGCGATTTCTCCCTCCGGCGTCTGGAGTAATTCCAGTCGTACCAGCGAGCCGAGAATAGAAATCCGGCTGATCGTGGCTGGTATGGTGGTGTCGCTGTCTTCCGGTTCGCGTAGCAGGTCGATGTCGTGAGGCCGGACGTAGGCCATGGCGGGCGCGTGTTCGGCGTTCTGATATTCGGGCGCCTGCAAGCGGAGTCCACCCAGTCGCACCCAGCCGGAATGAGCCCGGCCATGGAACAGATTGATGTGGCCGAGGAACTGGTAAACGAAGGGGGTGGCCGGCGCGTCGTAGACCTCCTCCGGCGAGCCGATCTGCTCGATTCGGCCATGATTCATCACCACGATCCGGTCGGCTACCTCCAATGCTTCCTCCTGATCGTGGGTGACGAACACGCTGGTGATATGCAATTCGTCGTGCAGGCGGCGCAGCCAGCGGCGCAATTCCTTGCGCACCTTGGTGTCGAGTGCGCCGAACGGTTCGTCGAGCAGCAACACCTGCGGTTCCACCGCCAGCGCACGGGCCAAGGCGATCCGTTGGCGCTGGCCGCCGGATAGTTGCGAGGGATAACGGCCGGCCAGCCATTCCAGTTGCACCAGATTCAACAGTTCGTACACCTTGGCGCGGATTTGCGTTTCGGTCGGCCGTCGCCCACGGGGACGCACCCGCAGCCCGAAGGCAATATTCTCGAAGACCGTCATGTGCTGGAACAGGGCGTAGTGCTGGAACACGAAGCCGACTTGCCGGTCGCGCACGTGCCTGCGGCTGGCTTCCTCGCCGTTGAACAGGATGTAGCCTTCGTCGGCATTTTCCAAGCCGGCGATGATCCGCAGCAGGGTGGTTTTGCCACAGCCGGACGGGCCGAGCAGGGCGACCAGTTGGCCGGGCGGGATGGTTAGATGGATGTTGTCGAGCGCGACGAAATTACCGAAGCGCTTGTGCAGTCCTTGAATGTCGATACTCATGAAGTCTCTCCGGACGACGGGGTCCGCCTCCGCCGAAGAGTGCGGTGCTCGATGATCGTCTTGAGCGCCAGCATGACCAGGGCCAGCAGGGTCAACAGCGAGGCACAGGCGAAAGCGGCGGCGAACTGATATTCGTTGTAGAGAATTTCGACGTGCAACGGCAGGGTGTTGGTCAGGCCACGGATATGGCCAGACACCACCGACACCGCACCGAACTCACCCATGGCGCGGGCCGTGCAAAGCACGATGCCGTATAGCAGGCCCCATTTAATGTTGGGTAGCGTAATGCGCCAGAAGGTCAGCCAGCCGCTGGCGCCGAGCACCAGCGCCGCTTCCTCTTCCTCACTGCCCTGGGCCTGCATCAGCGGAATCAGTTCCCGGGCGATGAACGGCACGGTGACGAACACCGTGGCCAGGACGATACCGGGCACGGCGAAAATGATCTTGATGTCTTGCGCCGCCAGCCACGGCCCCAGCCAGCCTTGAGCGCCGAACAGCAGCACGTAAATGAGGCCGGCGATAACGGGTGATATCGCGAACGGCAGGTCGATCAAGGTGATCAGCACGCTCTTGCCGCGAAACTCGAACTTTGCAATGGCCCAGGCGGCGGCGACACCGAACAGCATGTTCAGAGGTACAGCGAAGGCAGTGCTCACCAGGGTCAGGCGGATCGCGGACAGGGCGTAGGGATCGGTAATAGCAGCCAGGTAGACGCCGACGCCCTTGCGGAGTGCCTCGTAAAACACAGCCGCCAGCGGTACGAACAAAAACAGGGTCAGGAAAATGAGTGCGATTCCGAGCAGCAGCCCGCGGATGAGCGGCGGCTCAGTGACGGCGGCGGAAACCGGAGTACGGCGCGATGAATCGCTCATGTTGCCTCTCAGCCTTGCCGCATGCGGCTCCAGCGCTGGAGCAGGTTGATCAGGAGCAGCAGGACGAAGGAAATGATCAGCATGACCACCGACACCGCCGCCGCGCCCCGGTAGTCGTACTGCTCCAGCTTGCTGACGATCAGCAAGGGGGTGATTTCCGAGATCATGGGTAGATTACCGGCGATGAAAATGACCGAGCCGTACTCACCGATGGCGCGGGCAAAGGCCAGGGTGAATCCGGTCAACAGCGCCGGGCGGATCGCCGGGAAAATGACGCGCTGGAAAATTTGCCAGCGATCCGCTCCCAGGCTGGCGGCCGCCTCCTCGACTTCGGCCTCCAGATCCTCCAGCACCGGCTGCACGGTGCGTACCACGAACGGCAGACTGATGAAAACCAGGGCCACGACGATTCCCGATGGCGTGAAGGCGACCTTAATGTCGAGCAGCCTGAGATACTGACCAATCCAGCCGTTGCTGGAGTAAAGCGCGGTCAGAGTAATACCCGCCACGGCGGTCGGCAGGGCGAACGGCAGATCCACCAAGGCGTCGACCAGGCGCTTGCCGGGAAACCGGTAACGAACCAGCACCCAAGCCACAATCAGGCCAAAAACGGCGTTGAAGGCGGCCGCCAGGAGGGCGGCGCCGAAAGTCAGCCGGTACGAGGCTACCACCCGCGGGGCAAGCACGATCCGCCAGAACTGGTCCCAGCTTAGATGAAACGCTTGCAGGAAAGCCATCGCGAGCGGGATAAACACGATCAGGCCAAGGTAGCCGAGTGTGAAGCCGAGCGTCAGACCGAAGCCGGGCAGCACACTCGGTTGGTGGAAGCGGAGCGTCATATGGGGCGCACCAGGCGGAGAGCGGCAGGGAGGGGCGAGCTGGGTGACATGGTCTCGGGGTTGGACAGGGTTACGCGCGAGTTGGAGTCTCCGCGGGAGCAGCGATTGACAATTCGGTCGCGACCGACCGCAACTGGAAGGCCGCGACTATAAGCGCAAGGCTAAATAAGAAAAAAGAATATTTGATGATATTTATATAATAAATTAAACCAGGATGGTCAGCTCAATCGGAATTCTCCATCACCAGGGCGAATACGGTCACCGTCCAGGACTCCATCTGAAAATCGTCGCCGATATCCACCAGCAGTTCGCCAGCCGCTATCTGCGGTCGCATGGTGTCGAGCAGGCAGCGCCAGTAACTGGCGCCGCGGACGGTGGGCATGCGAAACGGCAAAGCGGTTGAACTGGCGTTGAGGATGACGAGCAGGGTGTCGTCGATTTCGGAGTAGCCATCCAGGGTAAAGTACTCACCGGCATCGCCGGCCAATAGCATGCCAAAGCAGCGGGCCTTGGGTTCCTGCCAGTGGTAATCGCTCAAGGCGCCACCACCGGGGCTGATCCATTCGATGTCGCGCAATTCGGTGGTTTTCGAAATCTGGTTGCCGTGCAGGAAGCGGGGTCGGCGCAAGACGGGGTGTTCGCGGCGCAGATTGATCAGTCGGCGGGTGAAATCCAGAAATTCCTGCTCCTCGGGAGGGATTTCCTGCCAGTTCAACCAATTGACCTCGTTATCTTGACAGTAGGCGTTGTTGTTGCCGCGCTGGCTGCGGCCAAATTCGTCGCCGGCCAGCAACATGGGCGTGCCTTGGGCCAGCAGCACGGTGGCCAGCATGTTGCGGCGCTGACGTAAACGAATTTGCCGGATGGCCGGATCGGCGGTTGGTCCCTCGACCCCATGGTTGTTGCTGAAGTTGGTGGGATGACCGTCGCGATTGTTTTCCCCGTTGGCTTCGTTGTGACGCTCGTTGTAGCTGACCAGGTCGGCCAGGGTGAAGCCATCGTGGCTGGCGATGTAATTGACCGTGGCCCAAGGACGCCGGCAGTCGTGTTCGAACAGATCGCTGGAAGCCAGCAGGTTGGGTGCCAGTCTGGCCAGCATGCCATCATCGCCGCGCCAGAACCGGCGCGTGGTGTCGCGGAAGCGGTCGTTCCATTCGGCGGTGCCGGCCGGAAAACCGCCGAGCTGATAGCCGCCGGGACCGATATCCCAGGGCTCGGCGATGACCTTGACCCCCGATAGGGCAGGGTCCTGCCGAATCGCGTCGAAGAAACCGCCGCCGCGGTCGTAGCCGTGCTCCTCGCGGCCCAATGTCACCGCGAGATCGAAACGGAAACCATCCACATGCATCTCGTTGACCCAGTAGCGCAGACTGTCCATTACCATCTGCAAGACCCGCGGGTGGGTGAGGTTCAGCGTGTTACCGCAGCCGGTGTCGTTGATGTAGTAGCGGCGGTCGTCGGGTCGCAGCCGGTAGTAGGAGGCGTTGTCTATGCCCCGGAAACTGAGGGTTGGTCCCATCTGGTCGCCTTCAGAGGTGTGGTTGTAAACCACGTCCAGCAGAACCTCGATGCCGGCATCGTGCAGCCGTTTGATCATGGTCTTGAATTCGGCCAAGTCGCCACTGCTCAGGTAACGCGGTTCTGGTGCGAAAAAGCACAGGGTGCTATAGCCCCAGTAGTTGCGCAGACCACGGTCGATGAGAAACCGGTCGTCCACGAAAGCATGAACCGGCATCAGTTCCATGGCGGTGATGCCGAGCGACTGGAGATGCTTGACGATTTCCGGGTGGGCGAGGCCGGCGAAGGTACCGCGCAGGTGATGGGGCATACCCTCGTGGCGGATAGTAAAACCGCGAGGGTGAGTTTCGTAGATCAGGGTCTGCGTCCAGGGAATTTCGGGCGGGCGGTCCCCCTCCCAATTGAAACTGGTATCCACCACCACGCATTTCAGCATCTCGCGGGCGTTATCGCGGGTGTCGAAGGACAAATCGGCATTTCGATGGCCAACCTGGTAGCCGCAGTGTTCGTCGCGCAGGTGCAACACTCCATAGAACTGCTTGGCGTAAGGATCGAGCAGCAGCTTGTGGTGATTAAAGCGATGACCGAGTTGGGGCTCGTAAGGCCCGGAAACGCGATAGCCGAATAATGTGCCCGGCCATAGACCGGGTATGTAGCCATGCCAGATCTGGTCGGTGTTCTCGGGAAGCATCAGGCGTTCGATCTCGCGCTGGCCCGAGGAATCGAACAGGCACAGTTCGACCTTTTCAGCGTGGGCGGAAAAAAGCGCGAAATTAACGCCCTTGCCGTCCCACGTCGCACCGAGCGGATACGATTTGCCTGGCCACACACGAGCGCGCGATGACATGTTTAGTGCTCCTGACGGATTTAGGTAAGTGAAGATTCTAGGACATTTCGCGAAGTGCGGCTGGCAAGGGGAGGAATCAGAGGTGATTTTATATCATCATATCAATACTCTTTACATTACACCATTCCACACTTACCGATAAGAAACACGATAACGGTGAACCCGCACCGAGGGTAACAGGGGTTCATCCTCGATGCGCACATCAGCCCGCCGCAATCGGAGGTTGGCTGGCGGTTCCGGTGCGACCGGCACAAACTCAGGCAAACACTCGCCATACCTTAACGGCACCAGAATCGGCAGGGGAGTCTGCATAAGCCGGCGCCGCACCTCGAATCCTTCACCCACAGCGAAGACGATATTGGCACGCAAGTGCGGACAGACACTACGAACGCGCACCAGCATTTCATCGCTAGGAATTTCCATCAGCCGCCGCAGTTCCAAGAGAATCTGCGGAGTCTCGACCCGTTGTTCCAATAACCGCCGAGCCATGGTTACACCCGTCCGTTGGATAACCCGGCCCTGTTTAGACCACGTGAAGCCGATTTTGAGCGGGCGCTGCTCGAGCAGGGGAATATGCCGATAAGCCTGCTTAAGATTCAGCCGGGACGCGCCCATGCGGCGCATCGCCACCGCAACAGCTTCCTGGCGCTGGTGCAAGTCAGCCATCGCTGCGTTCGCTTCAAGCCGACCCAGCATCTTCAGCGCCAATACGGCCGCTTTAAAATCGTCCTTGGCGGCGTTGCAGACGCGCGCCGCAGCCAAGGTATCCGGGCTGGCACCGACAATACCCGGGCAGGTAATTGTTTCCCGACCATCCTGACTCTCTTCATACCAAAGAGCACGATAAAGTCGGATAGCCTTTAACCGCATATCGAGCGCGTCGGCCAGCTCAGCTTCAGTACACGAAACCCAGGACGGCAGTGCCACGTCACGACGAACGCTCGCGCAGAACGTATCCAAGCACGCAAGTAATGTTTCAAAGCTAGCTAGTAACACGGTCCGCAAGGCAACCGTTGAAGAAGCCGATAAAGGATGCATATAGCCTCCTAACTCAGCAAACCGGCAATTCCAGCCCCTGAAATAGAGCAGTGACTTCCTCCAAAGACTGCAAACGTTCTGCCACCCGCACCCGCTCCCGCTGCAAATGAGGCGCAAACAGTTCTATAAAATCATACATATAGCAACGCAGAAACGTACCACGCCTAAAGCCAATCTTTGTTACATCCGAAGCAAACAAATGACCAGCATCCAACTGAACCAGATCCTGATCCTGTTGTGGATCATAAGCCATGCGGGCTACAATACCAACTCCCATACCCAACCGCACATAAGTCTTGATAACATCCGCATCGGTCGCAGTAAATGCTACGCTCGGTTTAAGCTGAGCATTACGAAAAGCCTCATCCAACTGCGACCTGCCAGTAAAACCAAACACGTAGGTCACCAATGGGTACCGCGCAACATCCTGGAGAGTCAGATGGTCCAACTCCGTCAGCGGATGCCACCGCGGTACAAGCACGCAGCGCTGCCAAGCATAGCAGGGCATCATTATCAAATCCTCGAACAACTCCAAAGACTCGGTAGCAATCGCAAAGTCCACCTCACCCGACTGTACCAGCTCGGCAATTTGAGCCGGCGAACCTTGGTGGACCTGCAAACTAACGGCCGGATAACGCTCCCGAAAAGCCTTAATAACAGGCGGCAAGGCATAGCGAGCCTGGGTATGAGTAGTGGCAATGGATAGGCTGCCACGCCGGTCGTCACGGTATTCCTCAGCCAGAATCTGAATATTATTGACTTCACGCAGAATATTTTCAGCCTTCAAGATTATTTGATGACCGACAGGAGTTATTTCAGTCAAGTGCTTGCCGTTGCGGCTAAACAGTTCAACCCCCAATTCTTCTTCCAGCAAGCGCAGTTGTTTACTGATGCCAGGCTGAGAGGTATACAAACTATCCGCCGCAGCGGAAATATTCAGATCGTTACGGACGATCGCCGTCAGATAACGCAATTGCTGTAACTTCACGACAGCCTCCAAGCAGAGGAACCAGCAACTCCCAAGGTATGTTCACCCACCAATCGCCCAGCGTTAGCGACACGCCACCAACACCCACTACCCCATCAGTCTCAGCCAACAGTTAGACTTGGGAAATGACATATCTGACTTGCAGCGGCTGCTCAGTCATCCCGACTCTCACCAAAGTTCGCTCCATCAGGCACCAGCACTATACCCGTCAACGGGGGCAAATCCACCGCCAGCGAGTAAGGTTGTCCCATGTGAAATACTGGAACAGCGCAGACCTTACCGTTCATCGCACCGTCACCACCGTAGCGGAGCGCATCTGAATTCAAGACTTCCCGGTATAGCCCCGGTAGCGGAACACCCACACGGTAGCCGAATCGCGCCAGCGCCGCAAAATTGAAAATGACCACAGCTACTTGATGATCACCGTCGCGACGCAGATAAACCATGACTGATTGGGTAGCATCGTGGCAATCCAGCCATTCGAAACCATCCTGAGCAAACTCACGGACATGCAAGCTCGCCAATGACCGATACAACCCGTTGAGATCGCAAATCAGCGCGTGGATACCAAAATGTTCCGGCCGGCCCAGCAACTCCCAATCCAGCGACCTATCGTAATTCCACTCCTGTTCCTGGGCGAACTCATTGCCCATAAACAGAAATTTCTTGCCCGGATAGGTCCACATATAGACATAGAGCAGCCGCAAATTGGCAAAACGCTGATGCCGATCTCCCGGCATTCTGGCAAGCAGGGAACCCTTGCCATGAACCACTTCATCATGGGACAAGGGCAGCATAAAATTTTCAGTAAAGGCGTACAGCAAACCGAAAGTCAGCAGTTCATGGTGGTGACGGCGCAAGGCAGGATCGAGCGCAAGGTACTCCAAGGTATCGTGCATCCAACCCATATTCCATTTCATGCCAAAGCCCAGACCACCCATCCAGGAGGGCCGGGTCACCAGCGGCCAAGCAGTGGATTCCTCGGCGATCATCAGCACGCTTGGATAACGGCGGTGGATGATTTCATTCAATTCACGCACAAAGGTAATTGCTTCGAGATTCTCATTTCCACCGAAGGGGTTGGGCGCCCATTCATCCGAGTCGCGAGCATAATCGAGATACAACATGGATGAGACAGCATCCACTCGCAAGCCGTCCAGATGACATTCCTCAAGCCAGAAGCAAGCACTGGCTAGTAAAAAATTCTTCACCTGGGTGCGGCTATAATTAAAGATCAGCGTGCCCCAACCACGATGTTCGCGGCGAGTCGGATCTTCATATTCATAAAGATGTGTCCCGTCGAATCGCGCCAAGCCGTGGTCATCCTTGGGAAAATGGCCAGGCACCCAGTCCAGGATCACCCCGATGCCAGCCTGGTGGCAGTAATCCACCAGATGGCGGAAGTCCTTCACCGTACCGAAGCGGCTGGTCGGGGCAAAATAGCCGGTCGTTTGATAGCCCCAGGAGGCATCCAACGGGTGCTCGGTGACAGGCATCAGTTCGATATGGGTAAAGCCCAGCGAGCTGACATAGGCGACCAGCCGCCGCGCCAAATCCTGATAGGACAGATAATCACCCGAACCATTCCGCTGCCAGGAACCAAGGTGTACCTCATAGACAGACAGCGGTGCCTGAGACCAATTTCCCCGACGCCGGCGCGTCATCCAGGCTTCGTCACCCCAAGAATATGCGGTATTGCCGACAACGACCGAGGCGAAAGCCGGCCTCCGCTCGAAACAGCGACCGTAAGGATCGATCTTACGTAACAGTTCACCGGTCTCCCGAGCGCGGATCTCAAACTGGTAACGCAGCCCCGGAGTCGCACCAGGCACGAACAGTTCCCAAACACTACCGCGCCGGCGCAGAGGGTGGTAGAGGCCATGCCAAGCGTTGAAGTCGCCCACCACGCTGACTCGCTCCGCATTCGGAGCCCAAACCGAGAAGAGGATCCCGGCGATACCATCCACCTGTCGCGGATGCGCACCCAGCGCGCGATAGACGTGCAGATGACGACCTTCATTGAATAGGTGAAGATCGTACAGGCTCAACTGCGAGGGAAAGCTGTAGGGATCGTATGCCGTACATTCGCGGCCACCAGCGTCGAGCCATGTCAGCCGATAATGCGGGGGGAGCACGCCAGCCGCGCCTTGCCACTCGAACAGATCGGTATCCGCCAAGCGCCGCAGGGGTTGACCGATATCAGTCAACCTGACCTGCCGGGCGCCGGGCAAAAACGCGCGAACGACCACACGCTCACCGCAGGCATGGCGGCCAAGCACCGCGAACGGGTCGGGGTGACATCCCTCGTGCAGCAGGGCGGCATCGCTGATGGTTTGACCATCAACGGCTTGGGCCTGGTTTGAGATATCGTCGTTATTATCAGGGTGGGTCATCAGGAAGGCCGATCATCCCGGGCCGCCAAATCGACTCGCGCAACCCTCGGGGAACCGCGAGTAGCCATAGGCCGCATTCGGGACCTACTATATAAATGTTTCCGGCGCCCGTTCGCGGACGCCATGGCCGAGGAGCGACTCCTAAACCGCGCCGCCTGGTCTCCGAACCCGAAAACCAGGAAATCATAGCAGAGAGGGATAGTAAACGCATGAGTGCCGCCATCACCTCACGTTTCGTCAGCCGCCTGACCCGGGAAACGCTTGCGCTCATCCTGGCGGGCGGTCGGGGTAGTCGACTAAAGCAGCTCACGCTGTGGCGCGCCAAACCGGCAACGCCTTTCGGCGGGAAATACCGGATCATCGATTTTCCGCTGTCCAACTGTATCAACTCGGGTATCCGCCGGGTTTGCGTGTTGACTCAGTACAAGGCTCATTCCCTGATCCAGCACATCCAGCGCGGCTGGGGTTTTCTGCGCGGTGAATTCGGCGAATTCGTGGAGTTGTTGCCAGCCCAGCAGCGAATCGACGAAGCTTCCTGGTATCGGGGAACCGCCGATGCCGTCTACCAGAATCTGGACATCATCCGCAACCACGAACCTCAATTCGTGCTCATCCTGGCCGGCGACCACATCTACAAGATGGACTATGGCCCAATGCTAGCCCATCATGTGGAAAGCAAGGCGGATGTCACGGTCGGCAGCGTCGAGATTCCACGGGAGCGGGCTTGCGAATTCGGCGTGCTAACGGTGAACGAGCACAACGAGGTCATCCGATTCGCGGAAAAGCCCAAGGAGCCGGAAACCCTGCCGGGACGGGAGAATGTGGCGCTGGCTTCGATGGGAATTTACGTGTTCAATACGCAGTTCCTGTATGAACGGCTGATCGAGGATGCCGACGCCCCGGAATCCAACCACGATTTTGCCAAGGATGTTTTGCCTAACCTGGTCGGGCAGCATCGGCTGGTGACCTATCCGTTCCGTGACGTGCAAACCAAGGCACAGAGCTACTGGCGCGATGTCGGAACCGTGGACGCGTTCTGGGAGGCGAACATGGAACTGGTCGGCGTGGATCCGGAACTGAATTTATACGACGAGCACTGGCCGATCTGGACTTATCTCGATCAATCGCCCCCGGCCAAGTTCGTATTCGACGACGACGGTCGCCGGGGCATGGCGGTGGATTCGATGGTGGCGGATGGCTGCATTATTTCCGGCGGTTACGTCAATCACTCGCTACTCTTCTCCGGGGTCCAGGTGCATTCCTACGTCCAGTTGCGGGACGCGGTAGTATTGCCCGGCGTCGATATCGGCCGCTATTGCCGGCTGGGCAAGGTTATCATCGACCGGGCGTGCATCATTCCGCCCGGTACGGTGGTCGGCGAAAATCCCGAGGAGGATGCACGGCGCTTTTATCGGACCGAGCAGGGCGTGATCCTGATCACGCGCGAAATGCTAGGCCAGGAATATTCCCAATTACATACACAACCATTACCCAGGAGTTATCACGCATGAGCCAAGGCTCGCCATTCGATCGGCGGCGCGCGGGATTGCTATTGCACCCGACCTCGCTTCCTGGAGGTTATGATAACGGCGATTTGGGACCAGAGGCGTATCGGTTCGTCGATTTCACGAACGCCTGCGGGTTTGCGATCTGGCAGACGCTACCACTGGGACCACCGCACGACGATCTGTCGCCCTATTCAGCGCAATCGGCTCATGCCGGCAACCCGCGTCTGATCGCACTGGAGCCGCTGAGCGAGGCGGGTTGGTTACGACCGGATGGCGGGCCAAAGGCCGGCGAGGATGGCTGGGAGTATCGGCAGCGGCGATTGGTTGAAGCCAGGCAGGGTTTTCCGAAATCGGGTGGGGAACAAAGAGAGTACGAGGCTTTTCTACGCCAGCACCGGCATTGGCTGGATGATTACGCCCTGTTTCAGGCGATCCGCGCCGCGTATCGGCAATCGGCATGGGTCGACTGGCCCAGCGAATTACGCGACCGCCATCCGCAGACGCTGGCGGCGGCGCGACAGCAGTTCAGCAAGATCGTCGCACAATGCCAGTTCGAGCAATTCCTGTTCTATCGACAGTGGGCGGCGCTAAAGCAGTATGCCAACGAACGGGGAATTCTGGTTTTTGGCGATATTCCCTTGTTCGTTGGCTACGACAGCGCCGATGTGTGGGCGCGGCGCGACTGTTTCCTGCTGGATGAAGAAGGGCGGCCGGAAGTGGTCGCCGGCGTGCCGCCGGATTATTTCTCCGCCACCGGTCAGTTGTGGGGCAATCCGCATTATGCCTGGGAGCGGATGCGCACTGACGGTTTCCAGTGGTGGAAAGAGCGCATTCGCACACAACTGACCCAGTTCGATCTGTTGCGGATCGATCATTTCCGGGGGCTGGAAGCGTATTGGGAAATTCCGGCCAGCGCCGAAACGGCGGTAGCGGGACGCTGGCGGCAGGCGCCGGGCGACGAACTGTTTCGGGCGTTGCGGGTAGAATTTGGCGGCCTGCCTCTGGTGGCCGAGGATTTAGGCATCATCACGCCCGAAGTTGAGGCGCTGCGCGATGCGCATGGCCTGCCGGGGATGAAGGTGCTGCACTTCGCTTTCGGCGACGGGGCCGACAACCCGTATCTACCGCATAACCACGTTCCCAATGCGGTGGTGTATACCGGTACCCACGACAACAACACCACACTGGGCTGGTTCAAGGAACTGGACAAGCGGACCCGGGCGCATCTGTTCGATTATCTGGGCGGCGGTCCGGAGCAAATGCCGGAGTTGTTGATGCGAGCGGCGTTCGCGTCGGTGGCGCGGTTGGCGATGGTGCCGATGCAGGATGTCCTGGAACTTGGTGGCGAGGACCGCATGAACCAGCCGGGCGTCGCCGGGGGCAACTGGCGCTGGCGGTTTCGCTGGGATCAGGTGGGGGCACGAGTGGCGAACCATTACCGGCATTTGTTGGAATTGTATGGACGGGTGTAGATGCGCATCGAAGCCGATCTGAAACTGGGCTTCAAGGACGTACTGATCCGGCCCAAGCGTTCGACGTTGAGCAGCCGCGCGCAGGTTACACTGGAGCGGACTTTCAAATTTCGCCACGGCAGCCGAAGCTGGACCGGAATCCCCATTATGGCCGCTAACATGGATACCGTCGGCACCTTCGCGATGGCGGCGGTACTGGCCAGACATGGGCTGTTCACAACCGTGCACAAGCATTATTCAGTGGAGGAGTGGGGTGCGTTCGTGGCGATGCGGCAAACCGACGGCCCGGATCACCTGCTGGAACACGTAGCGGTCAGCACCGGCATTCTCGATAGCGATCTCGCCAAGCTGGATCGGATACTGGAACGCTATCCAGAGTTGTCCTGCATCTGCATGGACGTAGCGAATGGCTATTCAGAACATTTCGTGGAGCAAATCGGCAAGGTCCGGGCGCGGTATCCGGACAAAATCATCATGGCCGGCAACGTGGTCACCGGCGAAATGGTGGAGCAATTGCTGCTGTCGGGTGCCGATATCGTCAAGGTTGGCATCGGACCGGGTTCGGTCTGCACCACGCGGGTCAAGACCGGGGTGGGGTATCCGCAATTGTCGGCGATCATCGAATGCGCCGACGCGGCGCACGGGTTGTCCGGACAAATCATCTCGGACGGTGGCTGCACCTGCCCGGGTGATATCGCCAAAGCGTTTGGTGCGGGGGCGGATTTCGTGATGCTCGGCGGGATGCTGGCCGGACATGACGAGGGTGGCGGCGAAGTCCTGGAGCAGAATGGCGAGTATTGGGTCAGGTTTTATGGGATGAGTTCGAAAATGGCGATGGAGAAATACAGCGGCGGAGTCGCCGAATACCGTGCCTCGGAAGGCAAAATTGTAAGCATACCTTACCGGGGGCCGGTGGCGGAGACGATCAAGGACATTTTGGGTGGGTTGCGCTCGGCGTGTACCTACGTCGGGGCCAGCCAGCTCAAGGAACTGACCAAACGCACCACCTTCGTGCGGGTCGGCGAACAACACAATCCGGTTTTTGACGAATGAGTATGCCCATGACATTGCAAGCCGACGCGATCTTCAGGTTGTTTACCGTTATCCGCGAACGGCAGCCACTGGTGCATAACATCACCAACTTCGTGGTCATGAATAATTCCGCGAACGCGCTGCTGGCCCTCGGCGCATCGCCGGCGATGATCCATTCCAGCGATGAAGTGGAGGATTTCGTCTCCCTCAGCCAGGCACTGGTGATCAACATCGGTACACTGTTTTCGGAGCAGATCGCGGCGTGCAAGCTGGCGGCCATGCGGGCGCGGGCGGTGGGCGTGCCGTGGATTCTCGATCCGGTCGGGGCGGGAGCGACGCCGTACCGGCGAGCAGCGGCGGAAGCCCTCGCGCGGCTGGGACCCAGCGTGATTCGCGGCAACGGTTCGGAAATCCTGACGCTGGCACAGGATCAGGCTAGGGCGGGAAAAGGCGTGGACAGCCTGCATGGTTCCGAAGCAGCCCTCGACGCCGCGCGACGACTGGCGTTGAAAACCGGGGCAGTGGTGGCGATAACGGGAGCGGTGGATTACACGACTGACGGCCAGCGGGTGACAGCCATCGAGAATGGTCACCTATTGATGACGCGCGTCACCGGTCTGGGTTGTTCGGCGACGGCGGTGATCGGGGGGTTTCTGGCAGTGGAACCGGATGCGTTCGCGGCGACGGTAGCGGGATTGGCGGTATTTGGCGTGGCGGGGGAGATCGCGGCGGAGCGGGCGGTGGGGCCAGGAACCTTACAGGTAGCGCTGCTGGATACGCTGTATGCGCTGGATGAAGCGACGCTGAAGGCGAAGCTGCGGGCGACAGTCCGCTGAGGAAGAAAAGAAAAAACCAGGTTCGATGCCTTCAAGGCAATAAATCATGCAGGGCGAGTTGCCCCGCTTCTCGCCCTTCAATCAAGACCGGCACAAGATCCGGTCGCCGATAATTCTGGATACACCGATAATCAGCCTGTCCCGCGTCAACAAACGGCTCGGTGTACACCTCTATTTGGTGGTTGGTGAGATCGATCAGCCAGTAGGTCGGGATGCCGGCGCGGGCATAGAGTTGTTTCTTCAGGGTGCGGTCGCGTTGTAGCGTAGCATCCGCGACTTCAACCACCAGCGCCAGATCGCCAGCCCCAGGATGGCGTTCGGTATAGTCGCGGCGCTGGCCGCGCACTACCACCACATCGGGTTCCGGTTCGCTGTCAGACAACGTGATGGGTTCCTGGGCGTCCACATACCATCCTACCGGCAAGATGCCCGCCAGCGCTTCGCGGGTCAGTTGCGTACTCAAACGATGGGGGGGATTTTTAGGCATTTTGGTCACCAGCCAACCTTCCAGCAGCTCCACCGGATCGTCCTCAGTGAGGATGCCGGCTTCGATCATGCCGTGGTACTGGGACACGCTCAACCGCCAGATGGGCAACGCCGGCCCCGGAATGAATCGAGGCGCTTGCGAGTGTTGAGCTATGATGGCGGACATGTGCCAAGGCTCAAATCTGTACCGGAAAATTCGGGAAGAGAGCAGAGCGTTCCAATTGACCCGTCGGGTCGAAAAAGGTCAGCTTGCCATCGGCGTCGCACAGCCAAACCTCCAGCGCGCCTTGTTCAAAGTAAAGTCGCTGTTTGGCCTGCATTTCCTGCCGGGTGTTAGTCGAGGACAGGACCTCGACGCACAGTTCGGGTGCGATGGAGCATTCGATTTCCGACCAAATCGTGGCCAGCCGTTCCGGCGAGGCCCAGGCTACATCGGCCACCTTGGTGCCCTTGGGGGTTGCAATAGCGCATTCCACAATCGCTTTTCCAACATGGGAAGACGCGCACAGCAAGCGAACGATTTCCCCCTGATAGATCGAGTGATAAACCTTGGTCGGCGACATGATGATTTTCCCGGTTTCGTCGAGTTCGATCTTAAAGGGCAGATTCTGCAAATCCGGGTGTTCGCATACTTCCAGCCAGTTCATTGCTACTACTCCTCAGACCGGCAATTCCGAGCTGCCCATCAGATACTCATCCACCGCGCGGGCGCATTGTCGTCCCTCGCGAATGGCCCAGACCACCAGCGACTGGCCGCGCCGCATGTCGCCGGCGGTGAAGATCTTGTTAACTGAGGTCTGGTAGTCGTCTTCCCCGGCACGGATGTTGCCGCGCGAGTCCAGCGCCACGCCCAGTTCTTCCAGCATCCCGGCGTGGACCGGATGGACAAAACCCATCGCCAGCAGCACTAAATCGGCTTTGATCTCGAATGCGCTGTCGGGCACTTCGACCATGATCTGCCGACCGTTGCTCTCGCGCCATTCCAGCCGCCCGATCCGAATCGCGGTCACCTGCCCGTTCTGGCCAATAAAGGCTTGGGTGGTCACCGCCCAGTCGCGTTCGCAGCCTTCCTCATGCGAAGAGGAGGTGCGCAGCTTCAGCGGCCAGTTCGGCCATGTTAGCAGTTTGTTCTCGTGCAACGGCGGCTTGGGCATGATCTCCAACTGGGTCACGGAGCGCGCGCCCTGACGGATCGAGGTGCCGACGCAGTCGGAACCGGTATCGCCGCCGCCGATCACCACCACGTCTTTATCAGCGGCCAGAATCTCTTCGGCGACGATCTTCTGCCCGGCTACCCGGCGGTTTTGCTGGGTCAGGAAATCCATGGCGAAATGTATGCCGCGCAATTCGCGGCCGGGCACGTTGAGGTTGCGCGGTTGCTCGGAACCGCCGGCCAGCACCACCGCGTCGAACTCGGCCAGCAAGGTGCGGGCCGGAACATCGACACCGACATGGCTGTTGGGCCGGAATTCGACGCCCTCGGCCCGCAGTTGCGCCAGCCGGCGGTCGATCAGTCGGGCTTCCAGCTTAAAGTCCGGAATACCGTAGCGGAGCAGGCCGCCGATCCGGTCGTTTTTCTCGAACACCACCACGGCATGGCCTGCCTGCGCCAGTTGTTGGGCGCAGGCCAGCCCGGCCGGACCCGAGCCGATCACGGCCACCCGCTTGCCGGTGCGGTGGGCGGCGATCTGCGGCGCTACCCAACCTTCCGCCCAGCCCTTGTCGATGATGGCGCATTCGATGTCCTTGATGGTGACCGGCTGGTCGTTGAAATTGAGGGTACAGGACGCCTCGCACGGAGCCGGACAGATGCGGCCGGTGAACTCCGGGAAGTTGTTGGTGGAATGCAGCACTTCCAGCGCCTCGCGCCAGTTGCCGCGATACACCAGATCGTTCCAGTCGGGAATGATGTTGTGGACCGGACAGCCGCGATGGCAGTAGGGAATGCCGCAATCCATGCAGCGCGCGGCCTGTTCGCGGACAGCGAGTTCCGGCAGGGGCGCCACGAAATCGCGAAAGTGGGTGATCCGTTCGGCGACCGGCGCGTAGCCATGGTCGTGGCGAGCGATTTCCAGAAAACCGGTTGGTTTACCCATAACTTAAGCTCCCACGGCCAGGCCGGCCTTTTCGTCGTGACGAGCAGCGCGGGCTTTGGCCTGCATTTCCTGCAACGCGCGCCGGTAATCCAGCGGCATGACCTTAACGAATTTCGGCAAAAAGTCGCGCCAGTGCTCCAACACCCGGTGGGCGGGTCCGCTGCCGGTGTGTAAATAGTGGCGGGCGACCAGTATCTGTAACCGCCGGGCATCGTAACGGAGCCAGTCTTCTGGAAGTTCAGCTTGAGCCAAGCCGCGCCAGTCGTCGCGCAGGACCCGGACGTTGAGCGTCTCCTCGACATCGTTCAGGGGTTCCAGCGCGACCATGGCCCGGTTGGCGCGGCGGACAAAGTCGCCGGTTTCGTCCAGCACGTAGGCGATGCCGCCGCTCATGCCGGCGGCGAAGTTGCGGCCGGTCCAGCCCAGCACGACCACCACGCCGCCGGTCATGTATTCGCAGCCGTGATCGCCGGTGCCTTCGACCACGGCCAAGGCGCCGGAGTTGCGCACGGCGAAGCGCTCGCCAGCCACGCCACGGAAGTAACACTCGCCGGCGATGGCGCCATACAGCACGGTGTTGCCGACGATGATGTTCTCCTCGGCGCACAAGCGGCTATCCGGAGAGGGATAGATGACGATCCGTCCGCCGGAGAGGCCCTTGCCGACGTAGTCATTGGCTTCACCGGTCAGTTCGAGGGTCACGCCGCGGGCCAGGAAGGCGCCGAAACTCTGGCCGGCGGTGCCGGTGAGGCGGATATGGATGGTGTCGTCCGGCAAGCCGGCATGGCCGTAGCGGCGGGCCACCTGGCCGGAGAGCATGGCGCCGGTGGTGCGGTCACTGTTGCGGATCGGCGATTCGATGCGCACCGGCTGGCGGGCTTCCAGGGCGGGTTGAGCCCGGGCGATCAGCCGGTGATCCAACGCGCCGCTGAGGCCATGATCCTGTTCCTCGCAATGATAGGTGGCGATGCCAGGCGGGGCGGGAGGCATGGCCAGCAACCGGGTGAAATCCAGCCCGCGCGCCTTCCAGTGATGGATGGCCCGGCGCATGTCGAGCCGGTCGGCCCGGCCGATCATCTCGTCGAAGGTGCGGAAGCCCAGTTGCGCCATCAGTTCGCGCACTTCCTCCACCAGAAAGGTGAATAAATTGATGACGTGGGCCGGTTGACCGGGGAAGCGCTTGCGCAGTTCCGGGTCCTGAGTGGCGACACCGACCGGACAGGTGTTGAGGTGACACTTGCGCATCATCACGCAACCGGCGGCGATCAGGGCGGCGGTGCCGAAACCGAACTCATCGGCGCCGAGCAGGGCGCCGATCACTACGTCGCGACCGGTGCGCAGACCACCGTCCACCTGGACGGCGATACGGCCGCGCAAGTGGTTACGCACCAACGTCTGGTGAGTCTCGGCCAAGCCGATTTCCCAGGGCGAGCCGGCGTTCTGGATCGAGGTCAGCGGGCTGGCGCCGGTGCCGCCGTCCTCGCCGGAGATGGTGACGTGGTCGGCGTGGGCCTTGGCCACGCCGGCGGCGACGGTGCCCACGCCGATTTCCGACACCAGCTTGACGCTGATGGCGGCTTTCGGGTTGGCGTTCTTCAGGTCGAAGATCAATTGCGCCAAGTCTTCGATCGAGTAGATGTCGTGGTGCGGCGGCGGTGAGATCAGGCCAACGCCGGGGGTAGAGTGGCGCACCCGGGCGATCCAGCCGTTGACCTTGTGGCCGGGCAGTTGGCCACCCTCACCGGGCTTGGCGCCCTGGGCCATCTTGATCTGCAGGGCGTCGGCGTTGACCAGGTATTCGGTGGTGACGCCGAAGCGGCCGGAGGCGACCTGCTTGATGGCCGAGCGGGTGGAATCACCACTGTCCAGCGGGATATAACGGGCGGGGTCCTCGCCGCCCTCGCCGGTGTTGGACTTGGCGCCGAGCCGGTTCATGGCGATGGCCAGGGTGGTGTGGGCCTCCCAGGAGATCGAGCCAAACGACATTGCGCCGGTGGCCAGGCGCTTGACGATCTCGTTGGCCGGTTCCACCTCATCCAGCGGCAGCGGCGGGTTGGCGAAGCGGAACTCGAACAGGCCGCGCAGGTTGCGCAGGTGATCGCGCTGGTCGTTCATCACCCGGCTGTAACGCTTGAACTGCTCGTAGTCGCCGGAGCGGACCGCGTGTTGCAGGAGGGACACGGTTTCCGGGGTCCAGGCGTGTTGTTCGCCGCGCAGGCGGAAGGCCAGTTCTCCGCCCACGTCCAGCGCCTTCCGGTACAGGGGAGCGTCGCCGAAGGCTTGGTGGTGGCGGGTGACGGTTTCGCGGGCGATTTCGTTCAGGCCGACGCCTTCGATGACGCCCTGGGTGCCGGTAAAGTAGTGGTTGACGAATTCCTCGGCCAAGCCCACCGCCTCGAAAATCTGGGCGCCGCAGTAGGACTGGTAGGTCGAGATGCCCATCTTGGACATCACCTTGAGGATGCCCTTGGCGATCGCCTTGGTGTAATGCTCGTGCGCTTCGGTTTCACTCAGCGGCTGCGGGAAGTGCGCGAGCGAGGCGGACAGGGTGTCGAACGCCAGCCAGGGGTTGATGGCCTCGGCGCCGTAGCCGGCCAGCAGGCAGAAGTCGTGAACCCGCTTGGCTTCCCCGGTTTCCACCACCAGGCCGACTTCGGTGCGCAGTCCGGCGCGGATCAGGTGATGGTGAACGGCGGCGGTGGCGAGCAGGGCGGGGAGGGCGATATGGTCGGCGTCCATGTCCCGGTCGGAGAGAATTAGAATGTTGTCGCCGCGCCGCACCACGTCGGCGGCCTCGCGGCACAGATCGTCCAGGGCCCGGGCCATGCCATCGGCGCCGCGTTCCACTGGGTAGCAAATACTGAGCGTGCGGGTGCGGAAGGCCCGATCCACGTGGTATTCGATGCGGCGAATGCGCTCCAGATCGACGTTGGCCAGGATCGGCCGCTTGACCTCCAACCGTTTCTGACTGCCGGCGCTGTGGGGATCGAGCAGGTTGGGGCGCGGGCCGATGAAGGAGACCAGCGACATCACCAGTTCCTCGCGGATCGGATCGATCGGTGGGTTGGTGACTTGGGCGAACTTCTGCTTGAAGTAGTCGTAGAGCAGCTTGGGCCGGTCGGACAGTACCGCTGGCGGAGTGTCGCGGCCCATCGAGCCGATGGGGTCCTCGCCGGTCAGCGCCATCGGGCTGAGGAAGGCGCGCAGGTCTTCCTGGGTGTAGCCGAAGGCCTGCTGGCGGCGCAGCAGGGTACGCGGGTCGGGCGCCATCGGGCCGATCTCGGCAGGCAGGTCCTGCAGGCGGATCTGGGTGGCGTCCAGCCAGGTTTGGTAAGGCTGGGCAGCGGCCAGTTGGGCCTTGATTTCGTCGTCGCCGACGATGCGGCCCTGTTCCAGATCGATCAGCAGCATTTTGCCAGGCTGCAAGCGCCATTTCTTGACGATTTTTTCTTCCGGGATCGGCAGCACGCCCATTTCCGAGGACAGGATGACCTGGTCGTCGCTGGTGACCAGATAGCGGGCGGGGCGCAGGCCGTTGCGGTCCAGGGTGGCGCCGATCTGGCGGCCATCGGTGAAGGCGATGGCGGCGGGCCCATCCCAGGGCTCCATCAGGGCGGCGTGGTATTCGTAAAAGGCGCGGCGCTGGGGATCCATCAGCGGATTATCGGCCCAGGCCTCCGGTACCATCAGCATCATGGCATGCGGCAATGAGTAGCCGCCGGCCAGCAACAGTTCCAGGGCGTTGTCGAAGGTGGCGGAGTCGGAGGCGCCATCGCCGATCAGCGGCCACAGCTTGTCCAGATCGGCGCCGAGCCGGTCGGATTGCATGTTGTGGCGGCGGGCCAGCATCCAGTTGATGTTGCCGCGCAGCGTGTTGATCTCGCCGTTGTGGCAGAGATAGCGGAACGGATGGGCCAGCGCCCAGGACGGAAAGGTGTTGGTGGAGAAGCGCTGGTGGACCAGCGCGAGGGCCGATTCCAAGCGGCTATCGCGCAAGTCGGGGTAGTACACACCGAGGTTGCGCGCCAGGATCATGCCTTTGTAGACCAGGGTGCGCGACGACAGCGAAGCGATGTAGAACAGTTGGCGGCCGAGCAGCTCGCGATCCCAGATGGCGTGATGCGTCTGCTTGCGGATCACAAACAGCTTGCGTTCGAAGGCGGCAGTATCCGGGCAGTTGGCGCCGCGCTGGACGAACGCCTGGCGGACCACCGGTTCGGACGGGCGTACGCTGCGACCCAGGCAGGAGTTGTCGGTGGGCACGTCCCGCCAGCCCAGGAAAAACTGACCTTCGGCAGCGACGGTACGCTCCAGGGCGGCTTCGCTCTGGGCGCGGGCGTGACCGTCGCGGGGGAGAAAGATCGTGCCGACCGCGTAATCGCCGGGGGGGGGCAGTTCGATGCCCAGATCGGCACATTCGGCGCGCAGGAATCCGTCGGGGAGCTGCAGCAGAATGCCTGCACCGTCGCCGGCCAGCGGATCGGCGCCCACCGCACCGCGGTGGCTCAGATTGGCCAGGATTTCCAGACCTTGGCGGACGGGCTGGTGACTTTTGCGGTTCTTGATATCGACGACGAAACCGATACCGCAGGAATCGTGCTCGTTTCGTGGGTCGTAGAGTCCTTTGGAGACAGGCAGGCGGGTCGCACTCATGGTCATTCCTCAATAAACAGCGGCTGACGGCCTCCCTGCCCGGACGGATCCCCGAGTCCACTGGCTGGATCGGAGACCGTAGCAATCCCGAAAAATCGCAAAATGCATACTACCGACCCCATGACCGTTCGCGCAACCGCCTTGATGGCAGCGTCGCCGGCCTGGATATTCGACAGGACCGGCGACGAAAAGGTCAACCAAGGTCAAACGACGCCCTGGTCGATCATGGCGTCGGCGACCTTGCGGAAGCCGGCGATGTTGGCGCCGAGCACCAGGTTGCCGGGCGCGCCGTACTCCCTGGCGGTTTCGCTGGCGGTGCGGTAGATGTTTTCCATGATCCGCTTGAGCTTGGCGTCCACTTCCTCGAAGGTCCATTGGATCATGCTGGCGTTCTGGCTCATCTCCAACTGGCTGGTGGCGACGCCGCCGGCGTTGGCGGCTTTGGCCGGACCATAGGCGATGCCGGCGGCCAGAAATTTATCAATTGCGCCGGCGGTGGAGGGCATGTTGGCGCCCTCCGAGATGCAGATGCAGCCGTTCTTGAGTAATTCAGCGGCATCCTCGTCGCCCACCTCGTTCTGGGTGGCGCTGGGGAAGGCGGCGTCGCAGGGCACGCACCAGACACCGTTGCGGCCGGTGGGGTAGTCCTCGATCGGGGTGTAGATCGCGCCCGGCCGTTCCTCGACGTAGCGGGTCAGTCGGGCGCGCTCAACTTCCTTAACGCGCTTGAGGAGGTTCAGGTCGATGCCACGCTCGTCGTAGATCATGCCGTTGGAGTCGCTGACCGTGACCGGCTTGGCGCCGACCTGATAGAGCTTCTCGATGGTGTAGATGGAGACGTTGCCGGAGCCGGACACGGCGCAGACCTTGCCTTCCAGGGAGTCGCCGCGCTCGGTCAGCATGTTCTGGGCGAAGTAGACGGCACCATAGCCGGTGGCCTCGGTGCGCACCAGGGAGCCGCCCCAGTTCAGGCCCTTGCCGGTCAGCACGCCTTCGTAGCGGCCGGTCAGACGCTTGTACTGGCCGTAGAGATAGCCGATTTCGCGACCGCCGACACCGATGTCGCCGGCGGGGACGTCGATGGTGGCGCCAATGTGGCGGAACAGTTCGGTCATGAACGACTGGCAAAACCGCATGATCTCGTTGTCGGACTTGCCCTTGGGGTCGAAGTTGGAGCCGCCCTTGGCGCCACCGATGGCCAGGCCGGTCAGGGAGTTCTTAAAGATCTGCTCGAAGCCCAGAAACTTGATAATGCCGGCGTTGACGTTGGGGTGAAAGCGCAATCCGCCCTTGTAAGGACCGAGCGCGGAGTTGAATTCAACTCGGTAGCCCTTGTTGACCTGCACGTTGCCACGATCATCGATCCAGGCGACCCGGAACAGAATCTGCCGTTCCGGCTCGACGATGCGCTGGATGATGTTGTGCTTCTGGTACTTGGGATTGCGGTCGAGCAGGGGTTTGAGGGAGGAGAGCACTTCCTCGGCGGCCTGGTAGAACTCGGCTTGGGCTGGGCTGCTCTGCTTAAGGTAGTTGATAGTATCGGCGATATAAGAGGACATACGGGATTTTTCCTTGATTTGAATGAGAATTTCTCTACGAATCTTCACTCCGCCGGGCAAGCCCGCCCGGTTTGGAGCGGCGGAAGTTTAATCTTTGAGACGATGGCGTTCCATGGTTTCGTGCCATTCCTTTTCTTCAGCGTGCAGGTACAGGCCGGTGGTTTCGATGCGGGCGTGGCGGGCGTTGCGCTGCAGGAACTGGATGTCGATAAGAGGGTTGAACAAGCGCCTGTAATTTCAGTAAAATTACAAATCAATAGTTTTGGTTTGGATTTGTAAAATGATTCCCCGTACCGCGACGAGCACCTTGCACCGTCTGGCGAAAGGCTTTCCGGCTATCGTCTTAACCGGGCCGCGTCAGTCGGGCAAAACGACCCTGGCGAAGGCCACATTCCCCGACAAACCGTATGTTTCACTGGAAAATCCGGATGATCGGGAGTTCGCCGAACGCGATCCGCGCCGATTTTTGCAACGATTTGATCAAGGCGCGATTTTGGACGAAGCGCAGCGCTGTCCGGCGTTGCTGTCATGGGTGCAGGGGCTGGTGGATGAGCGGGGCCGGATGGGCGATTTCATTCTGACGGGTTCTGCTCAGTTCGATTTGATGTCCGGCGTGACCCAGTCCCTCGCCGGTCGGGTGGGGCGCGTCGAGTTGTTGCCCCTGTCGGCGGGCGAACTGGCGGGGGTGGATCGGCAGCCGCGTTCGCTGGAAGCGATGCTGTGGCGGGGTGGATATCCGGCGCTGTACGACCGCGACCTGTCACCGGAGGACTGGTTTCCCAACTATGTCGCCACTTATCTGGAACGCGATGTCCGACAATTGATCGCCATCCGCGATCTGACGCAGTTTCAGCGTTTTGTGCGGATGTGCGCGGCGCGATCCAGCCAGATGCTCAACCTGACCGCCCTGGGCGCCGATTGCGGAGTTTCGGCGGTGACGGCGCGCGACTGGCTGTCGGTGCTGGAGGCGAGCTATGTGGTCATGCGCTTGCCACCGTACTACCGCAATTTTGGCAAGCGGTTGGTGAAAACCCCAAAGCTGTATTTCCTGGATGTCGGGCTGATGGCCTGGCTGCTGGGCATTCGCGACGCGGCGAGCATCGAAACGCACGCGGCGCGCGGTGCGCTGTTCGAAACCTACGTCGTCAGCGAACTGGTCAAGCGGCGATTCCATGCGGGCCGGCCAGCCGACCTGTATTTCTGGCGCGATCATGTCGGTCATGAAGTGGATGTGCTGTACGAAACGCCGCAAGGCCTGCAAGCCGTCGAAATCAAATCGGGCAGTACCTTTGCCGCGGACTGGCCGCAAGCCGCCCGAAAATGGCAAACCTTGGCCGGGAACGATGCTCTGCCGCCGATCCTGGTGTTTGGCGGGGAGGAGTGCTACGAACGGGAAGGGTGCCGCGTCGTGGGGTGGCGTCTGATCGAGAATCCATAAGAGGCGCTTTATTCCTTGAGCCGATGGCGTTCCATGGTTTCGTGCCATTCCTTTTCCTCGGCGTGCAGGTACAGACCAGTGGTGTCGATGCGGGCGTGGCGGGCGTTGCGCTGCAGGAATTGAATGTCGATTCCGGCGTCGGCCTGATGGGTGATGCTGGTGTGGCGGAACCAGTGGGTGGAGGCCCGCCGCAGCTTGTCGGCCTGATGGGGGTCGTCCGCTTCCAGCCGCGCCGCCGCTTTCGCCACCAGGTCCTTGACGATCCGGTAGATCATGTTGTCGCCGATACCGCCGGTTCCCTTGAGACTGAGCACGAGTGGAATGGTCTCGTCCGGCGCGGGCAGGGATGGCAGACCGTAAAAGCACCGGTAGTCGCGCAGTGCTTGCAACATGTCCTGGTTGACGGGCACCTGGGCTTCCTTGCGACCCTTGCCGATCACGCGCCACCACCAGCGTCCGCGAATCTGAACGAAGCTGCTCATGGTATGCCCCGCCACTTCGCTGACTCGGGGACCGAGCAGGTAGAGCAGGGCGACCAGGTATTTCGCCCGGGCGTGGTGCTGGCGGTCGCGCTCGCTGTCGAGCGGCAATTCATCGACCGCGGCCAGCAGGGCCTGCCATTGATCGTGTTCGAGAAACCGTTCCACTTGGCGCATGGGTTGATGACCGCGCCCCCGGCGGCGAGCCAGCGCCAACGGGTTGCCCGCCAGGTAGCCGGCCTTGACCAGATAGCCGAACAGGGAGTTGATGATCAGCATGGCGATTTTGCGGCTGGCGGGACTGAGCGGTCCCAGGAACGGCCGCCAGCGGGGGCTGAAGCGGGGAGCCTTGGAGCCGCACCAACGCTCGCGGGGCTGGGGATCGGCGAGAAACAGTTCGTAGAGAATGCAATCTTCGCGGGTCAGGCCGGACAGCGGTTTGCCGCGTTCCAGCAACGCCCACAGCAACAGGCGCTCGGCTTCCTTGCGATAGCCGCGCAGGGTCTGCGGCGAGTCGTGAAACTCGGCCAGCCAGGCTTGCACGGCTTCCAGGTCGTTGCCGGCGCCCAGTTGACAGACCACGTCCGGGCCGGCCCGGTTGCCACCGGCGCGGCCGTCGAGTTCGTCCGGCAGGCGCAGGCGTTCCAGCGGTAACGGTGGGGCGACAACAGTCGGGAAGGTGGAAATCGGAAGGGTTTTCATGGTCAGCAGGGACGGTGACAATCCATCGTATGAGTTATGATTGCGCCGGCGTGGGGGGGCCCACAACGGCACTATCCGAACAGTATAAAGAACGCCAGGAAAGTGAACAGCTATTCGATCATGGGTAGCATCACCAACAAAACCCTTTACCATCACCATGCCGGCTGCGGCTCGCTCGTAGTCGATGGCTTGATTCTGGGTCACACGACCTTCCTCTCCGAGCCCTATTACGTCCAGCCGGGTGACACCACCCCGCGCCAGGACGAGCGCGTGAGCGAGAACGCAGAGTACCAGGAAACGCACCGGATCGAGCCCGAAGGTCAGGATGGCGTTAACTTCTTCGGGTGGTGTTCTTAACGTGGATATGGCCCAAAAGCACTTCCCAGCGAAACGTTTCCTTACGCCACCCTCCTTACGGGATGTAATCCGGGCCGTGAATGCTAACCCATTGATTCAATATAACTAAGAAATGTCCAAGGTATTCAGTT
>CAVQSJ010000032.1:0-107125 GCA_963715845.1 uncultured Gammaproteobacteria bacterium
ATGCGATTTATTCAAAGGAATCTCGTTAATCCACCGATAACCACGGAGAATCTTATCCTCTCCCAACACCTCAAATGCTTCGCTTTGACCCTTCAGGACGCGATTTCTAACCGCGAGAAATAGCGATTCCTGACCCTCGGGCTTTACCGAAATAATATAACCAATATTCAATTCTTTCAATAAGTTAATGTGAGGACCGTTCGCCGATAAGCTATCTTCGACCACGCGCAAAGGCCAGGTAGGCAAGGCTTCGCGAAGCTGTTTCAAGAGGCGTTTACTCGCATTCGCTTCACAGTCATTCTTGGTCGCGCCATCTTGATGCGTAATCGCTTCAGGAAAGAGAGGTAAGACTTGATCCCGATCCGGATGAACGATAACCGCCCCTAATAATTGATGATAATAGCTCACTTGGCCATTTTTATGATGACGAACACAACATTCTGGGCAACTGATGAGTGATGAAGAGAATTGCCCCGTCCCATCCACACTGACTAAAAAACCATCTAAATAATGGAAACCTTCCAAAAAATTTTGATGATACAATTGCTGGTGAATTTGAATGAAGGGTGCCCGAAGTTCTGCCGGATTGACCCGATCAAGGACGGATCGAAGTTGCGTATCACAGGGGGCTTGTTCAACACCATATAATGATTTTAGATTCGCTCGAATTCGCTCCTCATTACGTTGTTCATCAAACTTCAACAAGGAGGGATATTTCAAGCCAAAGATGGCCAAACCTGACATGAGGACATCGGGTAATGAAAATTGCTGACCATAACGGCGTGGATCAGGGATCTTTTCAAAAGACCGCCGAACCTGATTGAGCAGGGCAGGCGCGGATACGTATTTATTTAAAGAGGTTAGTGAAGGGGGAGAAGTTAATTTCTTCATGATCAAACCATACCTGATAAATTTTAAATCCAAAACCTCTAAAAACTCAAAATCGAGGTTAAGAAGTACCCTTTATAATATATTGATTATATAGAACTTTTCAAGAGACCGGGAATTGCTGCTGGTCTGGTTCCATTTCGCGGTGTAGAGCGTGCCGGCGGACAGATCGCCGTATTGGTCGGCCACGAACAGCGTCATCTGCACGTGGGCGCCGTCGTCACCCAGATAGGCGGTGCGGCCGTCCGGCACGAGCTTGGCCTGCTCCCAGGTGCCGCGCCCCTGGCGTAGTGCTTGACCACGCTGGTGGTACCGTCGGCCTTGACCGTCACTTCGGGAAGCCGGCTACCCGGTCCTTTACCCTGAACAACACGTTTAGGCGAGCGGAGTTTCCTTGACACGCCCATCCTCGTAAGTCACCTCGACCGCGGATTTCGAATAGGTCTTGGCAATCTCGTCCGTACTAGCGGGAGCAGGAGTTTCGGTGAACTCAACCGACCTGACCACGGTGCTTGCGGCGTTGTCGTCGACACCGCAAGCGGCAACTCCCAGAGCAGAAAGAACCGCAACCGTCAACAATTTCATTTTCATCAGAATAGTCTCCCAGCGAAAAATGCAACCGTGGATGATTGCGCCCCAAGATTGCCCGAACATGACAAACGGATGACTTGCAAGTGACCATCATCCGTTGGAACTGTCTTGAATTTCAGACAGGCTCCACCGGGAACATGGCCACCTCATCATTTGTCTCTTTAAAAAGACTAGCGTCCAATTAAATTTTCACTGGGAGTGTGCTCGTACACTCTTTCCAAGGTCCCCCGCATGGTCTAAAGTTGGAACATCACAGGCGGAGGGCAGACCAATACCGCCCAAGGCATTACAAAGCAAACCAACCATGGCTACCAATCCCAGCAATGTCATCAGCCAACCCAGTGTCCAGTTGATCGGGTTGGCCAGGCAACTCGTGCAAAATCACTTGCTCGACGAAGCCGCCGCACTCAAGGCGCTCGAGCAGTCACGCAAGGAAACAGTCCCCTTCGTTGCCTATCTGGTCGAAAACAAACTGGCCCGCGACAAGGATATCGCCCGCATCGCCGCGCGCAGCTTCAACCTCCCCCTGTTCGACATCGAAGCCCTGGACATCGACCCAGCCGTCGTTCGTCTCGTCGATGACAAGCTGCTCCGCCGGCATCATGCCTTGCCGCTGCACAAACGGGGCCGGCGGCTGTTCGTGGGCGTGAGCGATCCCACCAACCAGCGAATACTGGAAGATATCAAGTTTCAGACTCGACTCGACATCGAGCCGATCATCGTCAGCGAGCTTCAATTAGCCAAGGCACTCGATACCGCCATCGACGCTCCGGTGGCGGGCATGACCGATAACGACATCGGCGATCTCGACTTTAGCAGTGACACCGATGCGGCGGTGAAAGTCGAGACCCTGAGCCAGTCGGAAACCGACGACGCGCCAGTCGTGCGGTTCATCAACCAGGTCATCCTGCAAGCGATCAACCGCGGTGCATCCGACATTCACTTCGAACCCTACGAAAAAATTTATCGGGTACGCTTCCGCCAGGATGGCATTCTCGACGAGGTCTACAAACCGCCAGTCTCGATGGCACCGCGCATGGCCGCCCGTCTCAAAATCATGGCCCAGATGGACATTGCCGAGCGCCGCGTGCCGCAGGACGGGCGTCTCAAGCTCTACCTGACCAAGCAGCGGGCCATCGATTTCCGTGTCAACACCCTGCCCACCATGTGGGGCGAAAAGGTGGTGATGCGTCTGCTCGACCCTGCCAGCGCCCAGATGGGCATTGAGGCCTTGGGCTACGAGGACCACCAGAAAGAACTGTTTCTCAAGGCCATCCACAAACCGCAGGGCATGGTGCTGGTCACCGGACCCACCGGTAGCGGCAAGACGGTCTCGCTGTACACGGCGCTCAACATCCTGAACACGTCGGCCGTCAATATCTCCACCGCCGAGGATCCGGTGGAAATCAACCTGGCCGGCATCAATCAGGTCAACGTCAACCCGAAGGTCGGCATGACCTTCGCCAATGCCCTGCGCTCTTTCCTGCGCCAGGATCCGGACATCATCATGGTCGGCGAGATCCGCGATCTGGAAACCGCCGAAATCGCCATCAAGGCCGCCCAGACCGGCCACATGGTGCTCTCCACCTTGCACACCAACAGTGCGCCGCAGACTCTCAGCCGACTGATGAACATGGGCGTGGCGCCCTACAACATTGCCTCCAGCGTAACGCTGATCATCGCCCAACGGCTGGCGCGCCGACTGTGTCAGCACTGCAAGGAAGAGGTCAAGATTCCGCCGGAGGAACTGATCAACCAAGGCTTTCGCAAGGATGAGTTATCCAGTCTGACGATCTGCAAGGCCGTCGGTTGCGACCAGTGCAACCACGGCTACAAGGGCCGGGTCGGCGTTTACGAGGTGCTGCCGGTTTCCGAGGAGATCGGCCGGATCATCATGGAGAGCGGCAATGCGATGCAGATCGCCGAGCAGGCGCGCAAGGACGGTATCAACGACTTGCACCAGTCAGGTCTGAACAAGGTCCGCATGGGCCTTACCAGCCTTGAAGAAATCAACCGAGTAACAACGGATTAACGGTCGTGGCCAGACAACCGACTTTGGCGAAAGCCAAGAAGAAAGAAGAGGAACCCACTTTCAAGTGGGAAGGTACCGACAAACGCGGCGTCCGGGTCAAGGGCGAATTACGGGGCTCCAATCAGAACCTGATCAAGGCCGAACTGCGTCGGCAGGGTATCTTGCCACTGCGGGTTTGGAAGAAACCCAAGCCCCTGTTCACCTTCGGCGACAATATCAACTCAAAGGACATCATGTTGTTCACCCGCCAGCTTTGCACCATGCTCGCCTCCGGTATTGCCGTGGTGCAGGCGCTGGACATGGTGGGGAACAGCAACCGCAAACCCAAGGTCAAGGAACTCATTCTCGGCATCAAGGCCGAGGTGGAAAGCGGCACCTCGCTGTCCAAGGCGCTGGGCAAGCATCATCTGTACTTCAACGACCTGTACTGCAGCCTGGTGCACGCCGGCGAGGAAGCGGGCGTACTCGAAGTCCTGCTCGACAAGATCGCAACCTATCTGGAAAAGTCCGAGGCCCTGAAAGCCAAGGTCAAGAAAGCGCTCACCTACCCCGCCATCGTGCTGGTGTTCGCCTTCGTGGTCACTGCGATTCTGCTGATTTTCGTGATCCCGACCTTCGAGGATTTGTTCAAGGGTTTTGGCGCGGAACTGCCGGCGCTGACCCGGATGGTCATCCAAATCTCGCAGGTGTTCCAGAAATACTGGTACCTCATCCTCGGTCTGCCGGTCGTGGCCGTGGTCGGTTTCCTGGAAGCGCGCAAACGCTCGCGAACCTTCTATCAATGGCTGGACCGCGTGGTCCTGCAAATTCCGCTGATCGGCGACTTGGTCGCCACTTCGGCCAACGCCCGCTTTGCCCGTACCCTGTCCACGCTATTCAGCGGCGGCGTGCCACTGGTAGACGCCATGGTTAGCGTGGCTGGGGCCACCGGCAACTACGTCTACGAAAAAGCGGTTCTGGAAATGCGCGATGCGGTTTCCATCGGCCAGCAATTGAATTTCGCGATGCGCCAAAGCAGTCTGTTCCCGGACATGGTGATCCAGATGGTGGCGATCGGCGAGGAAGCCGGATCGCTCGGCGACATGCTGGCCAAGGTTGCGGATTTCTACGAGGCGGAGGTGGATCAAAAGGTGGATACGCTGACCACGATGATCGAGCCGCTGCTGATGGCCTTCCTGGCCGGCGTGGTCGGCACGCTGGTGATCGCCATGTACCTGCCGATCTTCAAGTTGGCTTCCGCGGTTTGACGGCAACCGCGCGATGGCTTTATTGGAACTGCTGGCTGGTTCGCCAGCATTTTTTGTCATCCTGGTCGTCCTGCTGGGTTTGATGGTCGGCAGCTTTCTGAACGTCGTTATTTACCGCTTGCCGTTGATGATGGAGCGGGAATGGCGGATGCAATGCGCGGAGCTGTTCGACCAACCGGCCCCAGACACCGGACAACCCGCCCTGAACTTATGGGGACCGCGTTCCCAGTGTCCGCACTGTGGTCATTTGATCACGGCCATGGAAAATATTCCGTTGCTCAGTTACACACTGCAGCGCGGCCGCTGCGCCCACTGCGGCGCGGCCATCGGCCTCCAGTATCCGTTGGTGGAAGCGTTGAGTGGCATCCTGGCCGGCATCGTCGCCTGGAAGTTTGGTTTCGGCGGGCCGGCAGCGGCGGCGCTGGTATTCACCTGGATCCTGCTGGCGGCAAGCATCATCGATTTTCGCCACCGGTTGTTGCCCGACGATCTGATCCTGCCGTTGCTCTGGCTCGGGCTGGTTGCGGCCCTGTTCGGGCTTTTCGCCGACCTGCCCAGCGCGGTCATCGGCGCCATGGCCGGCTACCTGTCGTTATGGTCGGTCTATCAGATTTTTCGCCTGCTGACCGGCAAGGAAGGGATGGGACATGGCGACTTCAAACTGTTGGGGGCGCTCGGCGCCTGGACCGGCTGGCAATATCTGGTCACGATTGTCATCTTGTCATCGCTGGTGGGGGCGGTTTTCGGCTTGGCGTTGATCCTGTTCCGCGGCCGGGATCGGCAAATACCCATGCCGTTCGGTCCGTTCCTCGCCGCCGCCGGCTGGATCGCGCTGCTGTGGGGCGAGGCGATCAACCGCGCTTACCTGCGCTGGCTCGGACTTTAGAGCATGCTGGTGATCGGACTCACGGGCGGTATCGGTAGCGGCAAAACGACGGTCAGCGACCAATTCGCGCAACATGGGATACCGGTCATCGACACCGATCAGCTTGCCCGCGAGTTGGTCGAGCCCGGCCAGCCGGCGCTGGCGGAAATCGTGGCCGGGTTCGGGCCGGATTGCCTCGGTGGCGACGGTCGATTACACCGTGCCCGCCTGCGCGAGCGGGTGTTCGCCGATCCGGCTGGCCGACGGCGGCTTGAAGCGATCCTGCATCCCCGTATCCGTACTCTGGTGCAAGAGCGGGTTGTTGCCCTAACCTCCCCTTACTGCCTGGTGGTCATTCCGTTGCTGGTCGAAACCGGAATGACCGATCTAGTTGATCGTATCCTGGTGGTCGATGTGTCCGAAGCCGAGCAAATCCGCCGGGTCATGGCCCGGGATGGGATCGCGGAGGAACAGGTCCGCCGTATGCTGGCGGTGCAAGCCCGCCGCGACCAACGGCTTGCTCTGGCAGACGATGTCCTGGAGAATGCAGGCGACCTCGACCTACTGACTCGCCAAGTCGCCGCACTGCATCGGCATTATTCGACGCTAGCCGCCGCACGGGTCTGAGCGGTCGCGCTCTCAAAGCGACCGCCCGGACGGACGCTTCCCGTGTTCTCCGGTCTGACCCGCTGATAATCGCCGTAGCCCGAGGTATTTCGTGCCCCAAACCGTCTGCTACGAACAACCGCTCAACGAACGGGTTCGCTCCCTGCTACGGCTGGAATTCCTGTTCCAGCAAGTCAATCACGCCGTTGCGGGACCTTCGACCTGGGACAGCCGGAAGGCGTTGGGTGGATTGTTCGACATCATGGAACTGACCGGACGGAATGAATTTAAAAGGGAGTTACTCAAGGAACTGGACCGGTATTCCACGAGGTTGAACCGCTTGCGGCAAGCGCCTGGCGTCCACACGGCCACGCTGGAGAGGGTGCTGGGAGAAATCGACGGAGTTATCGGCCGAATTCACCTTCTGGATAACCGGGCGCTGGAGGCTGTGCGACAAACCGATTTTCTGAGCGCCATTCACAAGCGGAGTCAAGTACCGGGTGGCACCTGCCGGTTCGATCTTCCGGCTCTCTATCACTGGCTACAACACGATCCCCAGGTCCGCGCCCAGCATCTGCGCGAATGGCTGGCTCCCTTCGCGCCCCTGTGGGACGCCGTTACGCTGATTCTCCGGCTCATCCGCGAAAGCGCCATTCCGCGAGCGGAAATTGCCTATCAAGGCTTCTTCCAGCGCGCGCTGAACAGTGAAACGCCCAACCAGATCATTCGGGTCTTGCTGCCCCTCGACGGGGCCATCTTCCCGGAAATCAGCGGCGGCCGGCACCGTTTCGCGATTCACTTTCTGGAGCAGCCGGATCCCAATCGCCGGGCCATCCAGAGCATGGCCGATATTCCCTTCGAACTGGCTTGCTGCGCGATCTGATCTCATTCCTGGCACAGCCGCGCAATGATCGGTTCGTCGGCGGCGGGAAAAACTCGACCGGCCATAGCCGTCGGCGGTACCCAAGCCAGTGGCTGCCCTTCCCGACCCTGTGGCTCGCCGTGGTAAGCCGTTACCCGCCAAACATCCAACAGCACGGTCTTGTCGGGATAGGCATGATGGACCTGCAACAGGGGTTCGGCGGCTTGTACCACAATCCCGAGTTCCTCGCGCAACTCGCGCCTTAGCGCCGCCTCCACCGATTCATCCGCTTCCACCTTGCCACCGGGAAATTCCCACCGCCCACCCTGATGCACATGGTCGGATCGTTGGCTGAGCAACACCGCTCCGGCCGCGTCGGAAATGATTCCAACCGCCACATGGACAACCGGCGCAACGATGGATTCGCTCACGTCCGGTATTCGGCGTTGATACGCACGTAGTCAAAGGACAGGTCGGTGGTCCAGATCCGCGCCGAGGCGTCACCGCGACCGAGTTCCACCCGGATGGTAATGTCGGGTCGTCGCATGACCCGCTGCCCCTGTTCCTCCGTGTAATCCGGAGCGCGACCGCCGTCGCGGACGATGCAAACCTCGTCCAGATGGATCGCCACTCGTTCCAGGTTCAGTTCCGCCAGCCCGGCCCGACCCACCGCCGCCAGAATCCGCCCCCAGTTGGGATCGGAAGCGAAGAAGGCGGTCTTGACCAGCGGTGAATGGGCGATAGTGAAGGCAACCCGTCGGCACTCCGCCACATCCCGGCCGCTTTGAACTTGCACGGTGATGAACTTGGTCGCGCCTTCGCCATCGCGGATGATGGCCTGCGCCAGATCGACGCAGACCTCGCGCACCGCCACGGCGAAGCGCTCGTAATCCGCGCCGATCGCCGGCACGCTCGCCCCGGACTGGCCGGTGGCCAGCAACAGGCAGGCATCGTTGGTGGAGGTATCGCCGTCCACCGTGATGGCGTTGAAGGAATCCGCCACCGCCTCGGTCAACACCTGTCTGAGCAGGCGCTCGTCCGCAGCGGCGTCGGTAGCGACGAAGGCCAGCAGAGTGGCCATGTCCGGCCGGATCATCCCGGCACCCTTGGCGATGCCGGCCACCGTTACTTTCCGTCCACCATACGCCAGCCGCCGCGATGCCCATTTGGGCCGGGTGTCGGTGGTCATGATCCCGTGAGCCGCCTCGGCCCAGCCATCCGGCCGGAGCGCCGCCAGTGCCGCCGGCAGACCCGCGATCAGCCTGTCGAGTGGCAACGGTTCGCCGATCACGCCGGTCGAGAACGGCAACACCTCCTCCGGGCGGCAACCGGCCTGCTCCGCCAACGCCCGACAGCTCGCCTCAGCATCCACCAGACCTTGCCGACCGGTGCCGGCGTTGGCATTGCCAGTATTGATCACCAGATAGCGGGGATAAGCGGCAGCCAAATGCGCCCGGGCCACTATAACCGGAGCCGCGCAAAACGCATTTTGGGTGAATACGGCAGCGGCCCGGGTTTCGGCCGCAACCTCGATGACCACCAGATCGCGGCGGTCGGCATACTTGATGCCGGCGCGGGTTGTGCCTAGCCGGATCCCGGCAACGGTGAGCGGCTCCATCGTGCCTCCGACTTCAGTTCAACTGGCCGTGGCAGTGCTTGTACTTCTTGCCCGAACCGCAGGGACAGGGCTCGTTGCGGCCGACCTTGCGACCTTCGCGCACGAACGGTGCCTGAGGCGCGGTCTGATGGTGAATATCGATGCCGGAACCATCCTCTTCCTCAGCTTCACCCTCGGCCAGCGCCGACACCTCGGCGTGCTTGAAATGCATCGCGGCGGGAGGCGGCCGGCGTGGCGCGGGAATCGGCTCCGGTTCGGTTTGAAACTGGGCCCGCACGAGAAATCCGACGGCTTCCTGGTGAATGCGTTGCACCAAGGCCTGAAACATCTCGAACGCTTCGCGCTTGTACTCCTGCTTGGGATTCTTCTGGGCATAACCGCGCAGATGAATGCCCTGGCGCAGGTAATCCATCGCGGCCAAATGCTCCCGCCAATGGGTATCCAGCACTTGCAGCAGCACGGCCTTCTCGAACTGCCGCATCCACGGCGCACCTACCTGGGCTTCCTTCCGGGCGCAGACCTGCTCCAATTCGGTGTGAATCCGTTCGCGCAGCGGCTCCTCGTGGAGATTGGGATCGGCGTCCAGCCAGGCACGGACCGGCAGTTGCAGGCCGAATTCCTTTGCCAGCGCCTCCTCCAGCCCGGCCACGTTCCATTGCTCCTCCAGACTCCGCGGCGGGATGTAGGGATCGATCACTTGCTTGAGTACCTCGTCCCGCATGTTCTCGAGCGGCGCCGACACGTCCTCGGCTTCCATCAACTCGTTGCGCCAGGCGTACATCACTTTGCGCTGGTCGTTAGCCACATCGTCGAATTCCAGCAGATTCTTGCGGATGTCGAAGTTGTGGGCCTCGACCTTGCGCTGAGCGTTCTCGATCGCCTTGGTGACCCACGGATGCTCGATGGCCTCGCCCTTCTGCATTCCCAGCTTCTGCATCAGCCCCCCCACCCGGTCGGAGGCGAAAATCCGCAGCAGGCTGTCTTCCAGCGACAGGTAGAAGCGGCTGGAGCCGGGATCGCCCTGCCGGCCGGAACGGCCGCGCAACTGGTTGTCGATACGCCGCGCTTCATGACGTTCGGTACCGACCACGTGCAAGCCACCGGCGGCCACCACCTGCTCGTGCCGCAACTGCCAGTTCCGCTTCGCGTCCTCAAGCGCGGCCTCGGTGGCTTCTGGTCCCATGCCTTTCAATTCGGCTTGCAGGTTGCCGCCCAGCACGATGTCGGTACCGCGACCGGCCATGTTGGTGGCGATGGTCACGGTGCCCGGCCGGCCGGCCTGGGCGATGATTTCGGCTTCCCGCTCGTGCTGCTTGGCGTTCAACACCTGGTGAGGAATCTTCTCCTGATCCAGCAACTTGGACAGCAACTCCGACACTTCGATGGAGGTGGTACCGACCAGAGTCGGCTGGCCGCGCTGGCGGCAGTCGCGGATGTCGGCCAGCACCGCATCGAATTTTTCCTGCGGAGTGAGGAACACCAGATCGCCCATGTCCTTGCGGATCATCGGCAGATGGGTGGGCACCACGATGACTTCCAGCCCATAGATTTGCTGGAATTCGAACGCTTCGGTATCGGCGGTGCCGGTCATGCCGGCCAGTTTCTGGTACAGACGGAAATAGTTCTGAAAGGTAATCGAGGCCAGCGTCTGATTCTCGGCCTGGATCGGCACCTGCTCCTTGGCTTCGATGGCCTGATGCAACCCGTCGGACCAACGCCGGCCGGGCATGGTGCGGCCGGTGAACTCGTCCACGATAATCACCTCGCCACCGCGGACGATGTATTCCACATCCTTGTGAAACAGGGCGTGCGCCCGCAGGCAGGCGTTCAGATGATGGAACACCCCAAGATTGGCGGCATCGTACAGACTTTCGCCTCCATGCAACAATCCGGCCTCCAGCAACAGATCCTCGACCCGCTGGTGGCCGTCCTCGGTCAGGTAGACTTGCTTGACCTTCTCGTCCACCCAGTAATCGCCCGATCCCTCCTCCTCTTTCTGGCGGGTCAGCCTGGGCACGATTTCGTTGACCCGGCGGTACAATTCGGAACTTTCCTCGGCCGGACCGGAAATGATCAACGGCGTGCGCGCTTCATCGATCAGGATCGAGTCCACTTCGTCCACCAAGGCGTAATGCAGCGACCGTTGCACTTTTTGATCCAGGCCGAACGCCATGTTGTCGCGAAGGTAGTCGAAACCGTACTCGTTGTTTGTGCCATAGGTGATGTCGGAACCGTAGGCGGCACGCTTCTCCTCTGGACTCATCCCGGCGATCACCACCCCGACGCTCATACCCAGAAACTGATAGATCTGCCCCATCCAGTCGGCGTCGCGCCGCGCCAGATAGTCGTTCACCGTCACCACGTGCACGCCCTTGCCGGTCAAAGCGTTCAGATACACCGGCAGCGTCGCCACCAGGGTCTTGCCCTCGCCGGTGCGCATCTCGGCAATCTTGCCCTCGTGCAGCACCATGCCACCGATCAACTGCACATCGAAATGCCGCATTTCCAGCGTGCGCTTGCTCGCCTCGCGCACCACCGCGAACGCCTCTGGCAACAGCGCATTGAGTTCCTCGCCCTGGTTCAGCCGGTGCTTGAATTCGTCGGTCTTGGCGCGCAGTTCCGCGTCGCTCAACGCTGCCGTGGCGGGTTCCAGGGCGTTAATCCGGTCCACCACCTTGTGCATGGGTCGGAGCACACGGTCGTTGCGACTGCCAAAAATTGCTTTAAGAATATTCATCAATCAGGAGCCTTTCGCTACGTCGCTCAGTCAGTAACATAGGCGGAATGATACCTCAGTAGCGGGACTTTTCGCGACGTGGCCGGCCGACTCGCCGGCTGCAAAACGACAACGGCTTTCCGGAATTAAACCGGAAAGCCGCCGCGGAAGACGTAAAAGAGGGATGAACCCGAAACCGGGCCGTTTCAGCGGGTGGCCTGGGCCGGCTGCAGGTAGGAAATCGGGACTTGCTGTTCGTCGCTGAAGGTGACCTCTTCCCAAGCGGCACTATCGGCCAGCAAGGCGCGCAACAGCCGGTTGTTGAGGGCGTGGCCGGACTTGTAGCCGCTAAAGGCACCGATCAGGCTGCAACCCAGCAGGTACAGATCGCCGATGGCGTCCAGAATTTTGTGCTTGACGAACTCATCCTCGTAGCGCAACCCGTCCTCGTTGAGGATCCGATAATCGTCCACCACGATAGCGTTGTCGAGCGTACCGCCCAGGGCCAGCCGCCGTTCGCGCAGATATTCGAGATCGCGCATGAAGCCGAAGGTACGCGCCCGGCTGACTTCCTTGACGAAAGAGGTGGTCGAGAAATCCACCACCGCATGCTGATTGCGGCCCCTGAACAGCGGATGGTCGAAAGCGATGGTGAACTCGACCTTGAAGCCGTCGAAGGAATCGAATCGCGCCCACTTGTCGTTGTCCTCGACCTTCACCGGCCGTTTGATACGGATGAAGCGCTTGGGCGCGTTCTGCTCCTGGATGCCGGCTGACTGGATCAGAAACACGAAGGGCCCGGCGCTGCCGTCCATGATCGGCACCTCGGCGGTGCTCACGTCTACATAGGCGTTATCGATGCCCAACCCCGCGAACGCCGACAGTAAATGCTCGACGGTGGAAATTCGCGCTTTTCCCTTGACCAGCGAGGTCGACAACTGGGTGTCCCCGACATTTTGCGGGCAGGCCTTGATCTCGACCGGTACAGGCAGATCGACCCGCCGGAACACGATGCCGACATCAGGCGCCGCTGGCCGCAACGTCAAATAGACCTTATCGCCGGTATGCAGACCGACGCCGGTCGCCCGAATGGCATTCTTCAAGGTTCGCTGCCTAATCATGTTAGGTCCCCCAACACGTCGATTGAACTGGAGCACGGTGCCTCGGCTGGCTGCGGGGATGCGCGGTCGCGTATCCCTTGAAATACCGACCTGCGGAATTACCGGTCGGCATCCGGTGCACCCTCATAAGTTGCAATGAAGATACCACAGTCCGTAGTAATCCTGCAACTTTTGTTTCTCATTCGCAACTAAAATTGTTGTTAAGTTGCGAAAGCCCGTGCTCCAGCAATCGGCGCAAACCGCCACCTTGCCATTCGGTGGCGGCCGTTCCACCGTGGGGGCCGGTCGTCCCTGTACCGGGCTCGACTTGCTTCAATCCGCCTGACGGCGCAGGAACGCTGGTATATCCAGATATTCCAGATCATCCACCCGTTCCCGTTCGCCCAGGCCGTCGCCGACCGCTTTCTGGCGACTGCTGGGTCGGTCGTGACGGAAATGTGCTTCTCCTTCGCCCGGCCGCTGCACCAGCTTGAAGGGTGGAATCGCCGTTTCCCGCTCCCGCGGACCAGTCTGCTTGGCCGGAGCGCCCTGGCCAATACCAGTCGCCACGATGGTGACCCTGATTTCATTGTGCATTTCAGGATCGATCGCGGTGCCGACCACCACGGTGGCGTCGTCGGACGCCAGTTCCTTGATGGTGTTGCCGACTTCCTCGAACTCGCCGATGGTCAGATCCATGCCCGAGGTAATATTGACCAACAGGCCCTTGGCACCCGACAAATTGACGTTCTCCAATAGTGGGCTGGCGATGGCCGCCTCGGCCGCTTCGCGGGCACGACCGTCGCCGACCGCCCGGCCGGAACCCATCATCGCCATGCCCATTTCGGCCATCACCGTGCGCACGTCGGCGAAATCCACGTTGATCAGTCCCGGACGGGTGATCAGTTCGGCGATGCCCTGTACCGCGCCAAGCAACACGTCGTTGGCGGCCTTGAACGCATCCAGCAGGCTGGCGCTCTTACCCAGCACCGTCAACAGCTTCTCGTTGGGAATGGTAATGAGCGAATCCACGGTTTCGCTCAGTTCGCGGATGCCTCGCATCGCCACTTCCATGCGCTTCTTGCCCTCGAACGGGAAGGGTCGGGTGACCACCGCCACCGTCAAAATTCCCATCTCTCGAGCCAGTTGCGCCACCACCGGGGTGGCGCCGGTCCCCGTGCCACCACCCATGCCGGCGGTGATGAACACCATATCGGCACCCTGCAACACCTCCCGGATCCGTTCGCAGTCCTCCTGCGCGGCCTGCCGGCCAACATCGGGGTTGGCCCCCGCCCCCAGCCCCTTGGTAATGTTGGCACCCATTTGTAAGGTGATCGGCACCGAGCAGGTTTTCAGCGCTTGCGCATCAGTGTTGGCGCAAATGAAATCGACCCCCTCGACGCTAGCACTCAGCATGTGCTGCACGGCATTGCTGCCGCCACCACCCACCCCAATGACCTTGATAATGGCATTCTCCGACTTGGCGTCCATCAGTTCGAACATAACGGCCTCTCCTCAATCGATGGTTAATCAAACCGACATTCCCCGACCCAGTTGTTAAAAATTCCCTTGAAACCAGCTCTTCATCCGGGTCCACAATCCCTTGCGGCCCGCTCGCGACACCGGACTCGGCCTGACCGGCCGGTTTTCGTTACCGAACAGTAACAACCCCACCGCGGTGGCATAAATCGGATTGCGCACCACGTCCTGCAGCCCCGTCACGTCGTGCGGAAAGCCCAGACGCACCGGCATGTGCAAGATATCCTCGGCCAGTTCCACGACCCCATCCATCTTGGAACTGCCACCCGTCAATACCACACCCGCCGCGATCAGGTTCTCGAAGCCGCTGCGCTGGAGTTCCTCCTGCGCCAGTTCGAAAAACTCCTCGTAGCGTGGCTCTACCACTTCGGCCAGCGCGTGGCGGGAAAGTGATCGCGCCGCACGGTCGCCGACGCTGGTCACGTCGATCCGCTCGTCCTGCCGCGCCAGTTGTTTGAGGCAGCAGGCGTGTTTGATCTTGATTTCCTCGGCCGAATGGGTCGGCGCGCGGAAAGCCACGGCGATATCGTTGGTCACCTGATCGCCAGCGATGGGAATCACGGCGGTATGATTGATCGCGCCATGCGTGAATACGGCGAGATCGGTGGTGCCACCGCCGATGTCGATCAGGCAGACGCCCAGCTCTTTCTCGTCCTGAGCCAGTACCGCCCGGCTGGACGCGAGTTGCTGCAGGATGATGTCGTCCACTTCCAGGCCGCAGCGCTGCACGCATTTGACGATGTTCTGCGCCGCGCTGACCGCGCCAGTGACGATATGGACCCGTGCCTCCAGCCGCACGCCGGCCATCCCGACCGGGTCCTGGATACCCTCCTGGTTATCGATGATGAATTCCTGCGGCAGGATGTGCAGGATCTTCTGGTCGGCCGGGATCGCCACCACCCGCGCCGCCTCCATCACGTGCTCCACGTCCAGCGGTGTCACTTCGTGATTCTTGATGGCGGTAACGCCATGGGAGTTGAGCCCGCGGATATGGCTGCCGGAAATGCCGGTGTAGACCGAATGGATGCGGCAACCGGCCATCTGCTCGGCTGCCTCGACCGCGCGTTGGATCGATTGCACGGTGGATTCGATGTTGACCACTACCCCCTTCTTCAAACCCCGCGAGGGGTGGGAGCCGATACCGACCACCTCGATCATCCCGTCCGTCCCGACTTCGCCAACAACGGCCACCACCTTCGAAGTCCCGATATCGAGCCCGACGATTAGATTCTTGTCTTCTTTTCTGGACATGACCGCTCCACTTCCCATCAACGCCTAGCCCGCCATCGGGATCGGCCGTTCCGCTTTCCAGCGCACGGCAAACCCATTGCCATAGCGCAAATCCACCACCGCGATCCGGTCGATCTGCGCCGCCAGCAACCGCGGGTAAATGTGCGCCAATCGCTGAAGCCGTTGCTCGAACTGCTCGCGACCCACATAGGCTTCCAGGCCGTTGTCGAAGGTCAACCACCAGGCCCGCCGGTCGTCCTGCACCAATTTCACCAGCTTCAACCCAACCGGGTCGAGCAACGCCCGGGTATCCCGGTAGGTCTTGATCAGAGCCTTTTCATGGCCGTCCGGACCCGCCAGCCGCGGCCACGGACCGGGCTGCCGCAGCACGGTCGGCCGGAACCGAAAACCGTTGACATCCACCATCTCGTGCTCGCCCCAGTAACCAAAGGCGGTACGTTCGCGCAGCGTGATTTCCACGGTATCCGGCCACCAGCGCCGCACCGAAACCTCCTCGATCCAGGGATTCGCGACCAGCTCCGCGTGCAGGGTCATCGAGATTGGTGACAAAAAAATTCTGCCCCAGGTACTCGCCGGCGACAGCGTGAAAATCCGCTTCGGCCAGGTTGCGCAACTCGCCCTTCGACATGGACCTGGCGCAGCGGGAACGCGCCGGGTTCGCGCAGTTTCTGGCCCCCGACTTGCAACCCAAAACCGACCAGCGCCAGCGCCAGCGCCACGCCCAGCCAGCGCAGCGGCGGTCCCCAAACCGCTTTCCACTGCCCCGTTGCATCCGGAGGACTTCGTTTGAGCGAGGTCGCTCCCCGGGGCCGCTTATGTCCGAATCGCATCGCGTTGCCCGCTCAGTCCGGCTGCGTCAGACTGGTTTCCAGAATGCGCCAGACCAGCTCTTCGAAACTCAAGCCGGCCACCCGCGCCGCCATCGGCACCAGGCTGTGATCGGTCATGCCGGGCACGGTGTTGACTTCCAACAACCAGGGCCGGCCTTGCCCATCCACCAGCAAATCCACCCGCCCCCAGCCGTAACCGTCCACCGCGGCGTAAGCCCGGCGCACCAATTCCCGCAGCTCCGTTTCCCGCTCCGCAGGCAGGCCGCAGGGGCACAGATAACGGGTGTCGTCGGCGTGGTATTTGGCCTCGTAGTCGTAGAATGACCGGGGCGTTTCCAGCCGAATCAGCGGCAACGCCTCGCCCTGCAGCAGGCCGCCGGTGTATTCCCCCCCTTGAATCCAGGGTTCCACCATCACCGGGGAATCGCAGGCGGCGGCCCGCTCCCACGCGCTTTGAAATTGCGCGGATTCATCGACCCGGCTGATACCGATGCTGGAGCCCTCGCGGGAGGGCTTGACCGCCAGCGGCAGATCCAGTTCGGTCGCGGCGGCGGCCAGTTCGGCCACGCTGCCGACCAGGCGATAGGGCGGGGTCGGCAGGCCCATGCCCAGCCAGATCTGCTTGGTGCGCAGCTTGTCCATGCCCAGCGCCGATGCCAGCACGCCACTGCCGGTATAGGGCAGACCCAGAATTTCCAGCGCCCCCTGAATCACGCCATCCTCGCCACCGCGTCCGTGCAGGATGATGAAAGCCCGGTCAAATTGGCCATCGGCCAGCACGTTCAGAATCCCGCGGTCGGCGTCGATGCCGTGAGAGTCCACACCGCGCGCGCGCAGCGCCGCCAGCACCGCCCGCCCGCTCTTGAGCGAAACCTCTCGTTCCGCCGACCAGCCTCCCATGAGGACCGCCACCCTGCCGAACGTCGCCGGATCGGTTACCACGCACCGCTGTGTCTGTCGCATCCGCTCCCCCTCGATTCCCCCAGCCTGAAATTCGCTCCAATCCCGCTCGTTCAGCGCGCGCCCTGCAACCCATCGCGGCCCAGTTGCACCGCCATCGCGCCGATGTCGCCCGCCCCCATCAGCAGCAGCAAATCGCCATCGCGCAGCAGATCCGGCAACACCGCCGGCAGGTCGGCGCTCTGTTCCACGAAGATCGGGTCCACCTTGCCGCGAGTCCGGATCGCCCGGCTCAGACTACGGCCGTCGGCGCCGACGATCGGCTTCTCGCCGGCCGGATACACGTCCAGCAGAATCAGGGTGTCCACCTCGGACAGCACCTGGGCGAAATCGTCGAACAGATCGCGGGTTCGGCTGAACCGGTGCGGCTGAAACGCCAGCACCAGCCGCCGGTGCGGCCAGGCCCCGCGCAGCGCCGCCAGTACCGCCTGAATCTCGCGGGGATGGTGACCGTAATCGTCCATCACGGTGGCGCGACCGCCAGCGGGCAAGGTCAATTCACCATGTTGCTGAAAGCGCCGGCCGATACCCTGGAAATTCTGCAAGGCGCGGCGGATGGCGGTTTCCGCCACGCCCAGCTCGTGCGCGACCGCGATGGCCGCCAAAGCGTTCAGCACGCTATGCCGGCCCGGCAGATTCAGGGTAATCGGCAGCGGCAACCGGAAATTGGGCAAATGGGCCAGAAACCGGGTGCGCAAACCCTCCTGGACGATCTCGGTTGCCCGGGCGTCGCAATCCTCCCCGGTTCCGTAGGTCAGTACCGGCCGGCTCAGTCTCGGCAAAATCGCCCGCACCTGCGGATCGTCGGCGCACAGCACCGCCAGCCCGTAAAATGGCAGATGGTGCAGAAACTCGACGAAGGTCTCGCGCAACCGTTCGAAATCGCCGCCGTAGGTCGGCAAATGGTCGGCGTCGATATTAGTCACCACCGCCAGCATCGGCTGCAAAAACAGAAACGAAGCATCGCTCTCGTCGGCCTCGGCCACCAGATAACGGCCCGCGCCCAGCCGGGCGTTGGCACCGGCGCTGTTCAGCCGGCCACCGATGACAAAAGTCGGATCCAGGCCACCCTCGGCCAGCAGGCTGGTGATGAGGCTGGTGGTGGTGGTCTTGCCATGGGTACCGGCCACGGCGATGCCATAGCGAAACCGCATCAATTCGGCCAGCATTTCGGCGCGTGGCACCACCGGAACGCGGGCCGCCCGCGCCGCCGCCACTTCGGGATTGTCCTCGGCCACCGCGCTGGAGATCACGACCACGTCGCAGCCGGCGACATGCCCGGCAACATGCCCTTGGCGGATCGTTGCACCCAATTGGGCCAGGCGCGCGGTCACCGTGCTGGCGCGCAGGTCGGAGCCGGACACGCTGTAGCCCAAATTCAGCAACACTTCGGCGATACCGCTCATACCGGCTCCGCCGATGCCGACGAAATGAATATGGCGAATTCGGCGCATGTCGCGCCAGGCTTCGGGAATCGCCGCCAGGCTGGGTTTACCCATAGCCTCTTCTCCCACTGTATCCATCGTTGTATCCATGGTCACGAGCGCACCTGCTCCAAACACGCCACCGCTACCTGTTCGGCGGCTTCGAGTTTGGCCATTCGTCGCGCCGCTTCGGCCATGCGCAGCAGCCGAGCGCGGTCGCCGAGCAGGCCGTGCAGGGTCATGGCCAACCGCTCGGCGGTCAGTTCCGCCTGCTGGCGGACCAGCGCGGCTCCACCCCGCTCCAAAAACCGGGCATTGGCCGTTTGATGATCGTCCACCGCAAACGGGAACGGCACCAGCACCGCGCCCACTCCCACCGCCGCCAATTCGGCGATGGTCAGTGCCCCGGCCCGGCATAACACCAAATCGGCCCAGGCGTAGGCTTCGGCCATGTCCTCGATGAACGGCATCAGCCGCGCCGTCACCCCAAGCTCCCGGTAGGCTGCCACCGCCGCTTCGTGCAACTGACCGCCCGCCTGATGCCACACCTCGGGGCGTTCGGCCTCATCGAACAGCGCCAAAGCCTGCGGCACGAGCCGATTCAGCGCCAAAGCGCCTTGGCTGCCGCCCACCACCAACAGCCGCGACCGGCCAGCGCGACCGGCAAATCGTTCCGCCGGCGGCGGTAACAGCGCGATTCGCTCCCGCACTGGATTTCCGACGGTCAAGGCTTGGCGCGTCGCGGGGAAGGTGGCGGGAAACCCCTCCAGCACCCGGTTAGCGATGCGCGCCAGCCAGCGGTTGGTCAGCCCGGCGATGGCGTTCTGCTCGTGTACGACCAGCGGAATCCCCAACGACCGGGCCAGCAACCCACCGGGACCGCTGGTGAAACCACCCATGCCCAGCACCACGCGCGGTCGCAGGCGCCGCAGGATCGTCCCAGCCTGCCACAGCGCCCGTCCCAGCATCAGCGGCATCTCCAGCAAGCGGCGCACACCCTTGCCGCGCAATCCGGCCACACCGATCCATTCCATGGGAATGCCCGCTTTCGGCACCAGCGTCGCCTCCAGACCGCGCCGGGTGCCCATCCATACCACTGGTACGCCACGTTCGCGCAGTCTTTCGGCCACCGCCAGCGCTGGGAACACGTGACCGCCGGTTCCGCCGGCCATGATCAGCACCGGTCGCATCTCACTCATTCTCCGTGTGCTCCTCCAGCACGGGTTTCCACATCGATCCGCAGCAACAACGCCAGTGTCATGCACATCACCACCACGCTGCTGCCGCCGTAGCTCATCAGCGGCAGGGTCAACCCCTTGGTCGGCAGCGCGCCCATGTTGACTCCCATGTGGAACAGCGCCTGGATGCCGAACCACAGCCCGATACCGTAAGCCAGATAGGCCGAGAATCGCATGCCCAACCGCTCCGCGCGTTGCCCGATTTTAAACGCCCGCCACACCAGGGTCACGAACAGGGCGATGACGGTCAGAATGCCAATCAGCCCCAGCTCCTCGGCCAGCACCGCAAACAAAAAATCGGTGTGCGCTTCCGGCAGATAGAACAGCTTCTGTACGCTCTCGCCCAGTCCGACTCCGAACAGTTCGCCGCGGCCAATAGCAATCAACGATTGAACCAACTGGAAGCCGCCGCCGAAGGGGTCTTCCCAAGGGTTGAGGAAGCTGAAAAGCCGTTCGCGGCGGTAGGGCGAAGACAAAATCAGCACCGCCATGGCCGCGGCCGTCCCCGCCTGCAGCACGCCGAACTGCCACAGGTTGACGCCGGCCAGGAACACCATGCCCAGCGCAGCCACCATCAACACCACCACGCTGCCGAAATCAGGCTCCAGCAGCAACAACACCGCCAACACCGCCAGCACTGCCATCGGTCGAAACAGCGCCAGGGCCGAGGTTCGGAAATCCGCCATCTGCAATTGCGTGCCGTGCCGCTTGAGATAGCTTGCGACATAGATCAGGGCGAACAGCTTGGCAATTTCCGAAACCTGGATATTGATGGGACCGACCCCGATCCAACGCATACTGCCGTTCACTTCCTTGCCCATGCCAGGTATCAACACCAACACCAAAAGGCCGATTGCCACCAACAGCAGCAGTGGGCTTGCCCGCCGCCAGCGCGCTACCGGGATTTGAAAGAGCACTCCGGCCACCAGCAGGCCGATCAACACAAATGCACCCTGGCGGATCAGAAAATAGAACGGCTGACCATGCCCGGTCCTGAGATCGGCAGCGACCGGTATCGAAGCCGAAGCCACCATCAGCAAACCCAGCGCCAGTAGCAGCAAGGCCGGGATCAGTACCCAGGGATCGGGGAACGGCAGCGTGGTTCGGCCCTCGCCGGCACGCGGCAACCTGCTCCGATTCGCGGTGGTGGTGAAGGTGGCGCTCAGCATCCGGCCAGCCTCCGCGCCGCCGCGGCGAATACCGCGCCGCGTTCCTCATAACCGCTAAACATGTCGAAGCTGGCGCAGGCCGGGGACAGCAACACGCTATCGCCAGGTTGGGCCCATTGCGCTGCCCGCGCCACAGCCTGATCCATGTCAGCCACCGATTGCAACGGCGCACTGTCGCCCAGCGCGGCGGCGATCAGCGGCGCATCGCGCCCGATCAGCACCACCCCCCGCGCTTTGTCGGCCAACGCCGCACGCAGCGGAGAAAAATCCTGGCCCTTGCCGTCGCCGCCGGCGATCAGCACCACCCGACCCGGCAGGCCGCGCACCGCTGCCACCGTCGCCCCGACGTTGGTGCCCTTGGAATCGTCGAACCAGCGCACGCCGTCGCGCTCCAGCACCAGCGTGGTCCGGTGCGCCAGGCCCGTGAACTGCCGTAGCGCCGCCAGCATTGCTTCGCGCCTCACGCCGAGCGCGTGACCCATGGTCAGCGCCGCCAAGGCGTTGGCGAGGTTGTGATCGCCGCTGATTTTCAGTTCTGCCGCAGCAATCCAGCGCTCGTCTCCCCACGCCAGCCAGGTCTCACCGTTTTCCTGACGGAGGCCAAATTCACCCTCGCCGGGCTCGTTCAAGGTGAAACGCAGTACGTCACGGCGCGGCTCGATCATCGCCATGACCGCCGGATCGTCCGTGTTGACCACCATCACGCCGTTGCCTCGGAAGATCCGGCGCTTGGCGGAGATGTAGTCGTCCAGGCTCTCGTAGCGATCCATGTGGTCCGGGCTGATGTTGAGTACCGTCGCCACCCGCGCGTTCAGGCTATGGGTGGTTTCCAACTGGAAGCTGGACAGTTCCAGCACGTACAATTCGAGCGCCTTCGCGGCGCTCGCGCCCCATTCCTCCGCCAGCCAGAAATCCAGCGCCGGGGTACCGAGATTGCCCCCGACCACCGCGCGCAGGCCAGCGCCTTTAACCATCTCGCCCAACAAAGTTGTGACGGTGCTCTTGCCGTTGGAACCGGTGATGGCTGCCACCGGGGTTCGGGTGAGCCGGGCCAGCAATTCAATGTCGCCCCAGACCGGCACGCCTCGCGCCGCCGCCTCGGCCACGACCGGTGTCGCGACCGGGACCCCCGGACTGACCAGCAATCGCGCCGCATCCGCGAACAGCGCTGGATCGAAACCACCCAGGTGGCAGGGGAGGTCGGGGAACTCCGCGCGCAATGCCGCCAGTCCCGGCGGGTCGCGGCGGCTGTCGGTCACCACAACGGTTGCACCCAGCGCCGCCAGCGCCCGCACCGCCGACAGGCCGCTCTTGCCGAGCCCGACCACCAGCGTGGTTCCATCCAATTGCAGCATCCGCGCGCCCCTCCCTCACCGGATTTTCAAGGTTGCCAAACCAACCAGCACCAGAATGATGGTGATGATCCAGAAGCGGACAATCACCCTCGGTTCCGGCCAACCCTTGAGTTCGAAGTGGTGGTGCAGCGGGGCCATGCGGAAAATGCGCCGGCCGGTGAGCTTGAACGAAGCCACTTGCAAAATCACCGACACGGTCTCCATCACGAACACCCCACCCATCACGAACAGCACCAGTTCCTGCCGCACCGCCACCGCAATGGCCCCCAACGCCGCACCCAGCGCCAGCGCGCCGACATCGCCCATGAACACCTGGGCGGGGTAGGCATTGAACCAGAGGAAGCCCAGCCCGGCACCGACCATCGCGCCGCAGAACACCGTCACCTCACCTACGCCCGGCACGTGCGGAATACCGAGATAGTCGGCGAAGATGCGGTTACCCGAGGCGTAACAGAACACGGCCATCGCGCCAGCGACCATGGCGGTCGGCACGATGGCCAGACCGTCCAACCCATCGGTGAGATTGACGGCATTGCTGGAGCCGACGATGACGAAGTAGGCCAGCGGAATAAACAACCAGCCGAGATTCAACGCTACGTTCTTGAAGAACGGTACGATCAACTGGGTCTCCACCGGCATCTGGGCGGTGAAATACAGCAGCAGCGCCGCCGTCAGTCCGGCGCCGGATTGCCAGGAGTACTTCGCCCGCGCCGACAAGCCCTTGGAGTTGCGCAGAATCAGTTTCTTGTAATCATCCACCCAGCCGACCGCCCCAAACGCCAGCGTCACCAGTAACACGACCCAGACGTAGCGGTTGCGCAGGTCCGCCCACAGCAGCGTGGCGATGGTGATGGCGACCAAAATCAAAGCCCCGCCCATGGTCGGCGTGCCCGCCTTGGAAAAATGGCTCTTGGGGCCATCTTCGCGAATCTGCTGGCCGATCTGATATCGGCTTAGCCGCTGGATCATGGTGGGTCCGACGATGAGCGAAATGAACAGCGCCGTGAGAACGCCCAGAATCCCTCGAAAGGTCAGATACTGGAAGACATTGAAACCCGTGTAGAAATTTTCCGTCAGCCACTCGGCCAGCAGCACCAGCATCAGCCATGTCCCTCCTGGTCCGCGGACCATTCCCCAGCTTCCACCAGGGCCGCCACCACCCGTTCCATCCGCATCCCGCGCGAGCCCTTGATCAGCACGACCGGCGGTTCACCGTCGTGCTGGAGATCGCTGGTCAACTCCGCGATCAGCGCGTCCACATCGGCGAAATGCCGGCCGTCGTTCCCGAAGGCCAGCGCCGCCAGCCGGCTGTACTCGCCCAGGGTATATAACCGTTCCAACCCCGCCCCCCTGGCGTCCCGGCCGGACTGAGCGTGCAATTCATCTGCCGCCGGCCCCAGTTCCCACATGTCGCCCAGCACCAGCCACTTGCGGCCCGGTTCGGCGCCAACCACGTGCAAGGCGGCGGCGAGCGAGGCCGGATTGGCGTTGTAGGCATCGTGGATCACCGCGCCGCCGTGCCGGCCATGTAGCCGTTGCATCCGGCCACCGACACCCTGCAATCCCTCCAACCCCTGACGAATGTCGTCCAGCGTTGCGCCGACCGCCAGCGCCGCCGCCGCCGCCGCCAGCGCGTTGCGGACGTTGTGCCGTCCCGGTAACGGCAATTGGATCTCGATTTCCCCGCCACCGGCGCTGCAACCGAAACTGGTTGGTCGCGGGATCGAGCATCCGACCGCTCACCGCGGCCGGACGGTCCAGTCCAAAATCCACAATCCGGCGACCTGGATTCAGTCCGACCCAGTAATCGGCGAACGGATCGTCGCGGTTGATCACCGCCACGCCCTCGGGCCCGAGTCCCTGGAAAATTTCGCCCTTGCCGTGCGCCACGCCGGCCACATCGCCGAAACCTTCCAGATGACAGGGGCCAGCGTTGTTGATAATCGCGACATCCGGGCGGGCGAGCCCGGTCAGATAGGCGATCTCGCAGGGATGGTTGGCGCCCATCTCGATGACTGCGTAGGCGTGTTCCCTCCCCAGCCGCAGCAAGGTCAGCGGCACGCCGATGTCATTGTTGAGGTTGCCCTCGGTCGCGAGCGTCGGCCCCCGAATCCGCAAGATAGCGGCGATCATTTCCTTGAGCGTGGTCTTGCCATTGCTGCCGGTCAGCGCGATCAAGGGTCCGGCGAACCGCTCCCGCCAGGCGGCGCCCAATTGACCCAACGACAGCAGGGTATCGGCCACCCGCAATTGCGGCAGTGGATCGGCTACCCACCGACTGACCAATGCCGCGCACGCCCCCCGCTCCCGCGCGGCAGCGATAAAGTCGTGCCCGTCGAAGTTCGGCCCGACCAAGGCCACGAACAACGCGCCCGCCGGCAGTCGGCGGCTGTCGGTGCCGACCCTGGCGAAGCCGACATCCTCGCCCGAGACTTCACCGCCCAACAGTCGGGCGGCTTGTTGCAGGTGCATGGGCGAAAAGGCGTCACTCATTCACGCGGCCTCATCCCGTTGCACGAGCAGCAAACACTCACGCACGACCGCATGGTCGCTGAACGGCAGCCGTTCCGTGCCGATAATCTGATAATCCTCGTGACCCTTCCCGGCGATCAGCACGATGTCGCCAGCCTTGGCATCGCTCAACACCCGGGTGATGGCGGTTCGGCGGTCGCGAATGACCGTCACCGCAGCCGTTTGTCTGATACCGGCCAGGATGTCGTGGACGATTCGATTCGGGTCTTCGGTCCGAGGGTTGTCATCGGTCACGATCACCCGGTCGGCCACGCGCTCGGCCACCGCGCCCATCAACGGCCGCTTGCCGGGGTCGCGGTCCCCGCCGCACCCAAACACACACCATAGCCGGTTGCCCCCGTGCTCCCGCAGGGCGCTCAATACCTGCTCCAGCGCATGGGGTGTGTGGGCGTAGTCCACCACCACCAGCGGTTGCCCGACTCCACCGCCCAACCGTTCCATCCGCCCCGACACCGTGGCCGTTCGCGCCACCCGCGCCAGCGCTTCGGGGAACGGCTGATCCAGCACCAGTAACGTTGCCAGGGTCGCCAGGACGTTGCTAGCATTGAACCGTCCCAGTAATCCGACCCGCAGCTCGCCATCGCCCCAGGACGAGCGAATCCACATTCGCAAGCCGGCGGGAGTCAGTACCAGCTTCTCGCCCCAGACGAATCGCTCGACCCACTCCGGCCGCTCGCCGAGACCATAACCGATTGTCCACGCCCGGCTGCGCCGATCAGCGGCGATTTCCCGGCCAAAGGCGTCGTCCAGATTCAGTACTGCCCAGCGGGGCTGGTGCTCCAGGAATAACCGGCGCTTGGCCGCCGCGTAGGACGCTAAACTGCCGTGATAATCCAGATGATCGCGGGTAAGGTTGGTCAGAACCGCCACCGCGAACTCGACCCCTTTTACCCGGCCTTGATCCAGGGCGTGCGAGGACACTTCCATCACTGCATAACGCCGGCCGTCGACGACCAACCCGGCCAGCCAGCTTTGCACGGCCAGCGGGTCCGGCGTGGTGTGCGGCGAGGGTTCGGTCCGACCGTAGACGCCGGTACCCAGCGTGCCGAGAATGCCACACGGTCCAGAACCCGCATCACTCAGCGCCTGGGCAACGAAATGAGCGCAGGAAGTCTTGCCGTCGGTACCCGTGATGCCCGCCACCCGCAACCGCCGGGAGGGCTCGTGGTAAAACCGGCCGACGATCAGCCCCAGCTTCTGGCGCAACTCCGGCACGGCCAGCAACGGCAGCGCCTGCTCGGCCGCAGGCAATGGACCATCGTAGGGCGGCTCCCAGACTACCGCCAGCGCCCCCGCCGCCCGAGCCATCTCCAGAAACTCCAAGCCGTGCCGGCTCCCGCCGCATAGCGCGAAAAATACATCGCCCGGCCGGACCGCGCGGCTGTCGGTCGCCAAGCCAACGACCGGCCGTTCGACCAGACTCGCCGGCACATCGGCAAAGCCCGCCAGCAGTTCGCCCAGGGTCAGCGGCATAGCGCGACTCATGGTGTCGCCTCGGTCGCGGGGGTGGTGCCGGCGATCTTCATGGTCGGCAGATCATCCGGGGTAATGTTCAGAATACGCAATACTCCCCCCATGGTTTTGCCGAATACCGGTGCCGCGACCGCTCCACCGTAATAAGCCCCACCTTTCGGTTCATCGATGATGATCACCATCACCAAGCGGGGGTTACTGGCCGGCACCATGCCGGCGAACAGGGAAAAGTAGCGGTTGCTGGCATAGCGACCGTTGACGATCTTATGCACCGTACCGGTCTTGCCGGCGACCTGGTAACCGGGCACCGATGCCTTGACACCGGTGCCTTCCTTGGTCACCGCCTGCTCCAGCATCGCCCGCACCTGCCGTACCGCGCGAGCAGACAATACCCGCCGCTCTTCGGACGGGTCGAGCAACTGATCGCGTTTCAGGATGGTGAGCGGCCGCCGAATACCGTCCGCCGCCAGCACGGCGTAGGCCTGGGCCAATTGCAACATGCTGATCGACAGCCCATAACCGAAAGAGTGGTTGGCGTGGCCGATCTCTCCGCCCCATCTGCTGAAATGGTGCAAAACACCGGATTGCTCGCCGATCAGTCCCACCCCGGTCGGAGAACCGAACCCGATGTTCTTGTACAGTTGCCACAACCGTTCCGCCGGCATCGACAGCGCGATTTTACTGGTGCCGACGTTGCTCGACTTGCTGATGACGTGAGTGACGTCGATCACTCCGTAATTGTGGACATCGCGGACCAGATAGCGGCCGATCCTGAGCGGACCTCTGGCATCAACTGGCGTGCTGGGCGTCCACTTACCGCTTTCCAGCGCCAGGGCGATAGTGAAAGGTTTCATGGTCGAACCCGGCTCGTACACATCGGCGACCGCCCGGTTGCGCAACAACTCGCCCCGCAAGTCCGTACGATTGTTGGGATTGCCCGCTGGTTGATCCACCATCGCCAGAATCTCGCCGGTCCGAACATCCACGATCACCGCCGAGCCGGCACTGGCCTTGTTCTCCATGACCGCCATCTTGAGCGCGCGGTAGGCGAGATACTGCAACCGCCGATCGATACTCAGCACCACTTGCTTACCGGGCTGGGGAACCCGGATACCCTCCACATCCTCCACCACCTGTCCCAACCGATCCTGGATCACCCGCTTGCTGCCAGGGATACCGTGCAGTTGGGCATCGAAGGTCTTTTCCAGGCCTTCCTGGCCAGCATCGTCGATGTCGGTGAAGCCCAGCAAATGCGAGGTCACCTCGGCGTCGGGATAGTAGCGACGGTATTCGCGCTTCGAGTACACGCCGGGAATCTTGAGCTGCAGAATCTGTTGGGCCGCGCTCGGCGCCATGTGCCGGCGCAGATAAACGAACTGGCGGTCTTCACGCCCCGCCAGCTTCTCTTCCAACTCAGTCACCGTCAATCCCAGCAACGGCGCGAGTTTCGACCAGCGCTCACGCTGCTGTAGAAGCTCCCCCGGTTGCGCCCAGATCGAATCCACCGGCGAACTGACCGCCAACGGTTCACCATTTCGGTCCAGAATCATGCCCCGGTGCGCCGGAACCTCGACGACCCGCAGAAAGCGTTCGTTGCCCTGATCCTGTAAAAAATCCTTGTGGATCAGTTGCAAGTAGGCGGCGCGCGCGACCATGCCCCCCACCACCACGAACAGCAGACCCAGTACCAGGCCGTGACGGGTCACCGGGCGGACGAACGCCCGCGCCTTGCGTAACAACGCTGCCAGGACCTTGTTATTCGGGAACTTACTCATGGGGCGTAATATAAAGAACCTCGCCAGGATCCGGCGTCAGCATGTTCAGACGTTTCCGTGCCATTTCTTCGACCACGGCATCCGTTACCAGGGTGCTTTGTTCCAGTTGCAATAATTCCCATTCAACTTCAAGGTTGTCCCGTTCCGCCTGCAGTTTCTGCAACTGAATGAAAAACTGCCGATTGGCGTGCTGGGTGTACACCACACCCACGCCGGATCCCAGCACGGCGCCGGCCAACAACACGATCAGCAGAATCTGGCTGTTCATTTCAGCCGTTCCGCAACGCGCAACAGGGCACTGCGCGCGCGGGGGTTGGTCGCAATCTCCCTGGCGTCGGGGCGCACCGCCCGGCCGACGATTCGCAGGGTCATCCCTTTCGGTGCCCCCGCCACCGGCAGATCCGGGGGGAATTCCCGCCCTCGCGCCTGCTCGCGCATGAACTGCTTGACCATCCGATCCTCCAGTGAATGGAAGCTGATGACCGCCAGCCGTCCGCCAGGCTCCAAAATCCGCACCGCCTGCGGTAATACAGCCCGCAATTCGCCCAGTTCATCGTTGACCGCGATCCGGACCGCCTGAAATACGCGGGTGGCCGGATGTTTACCGGGCTCGCGGGTGGGTACGGCCGCGGAGACGATGTCCGCCAGCCGCGCCGTGGTCGTGATCGGCGCCTGCTGGCGGGCCGTGACGATGGCGCGGGCGACTCGCCGGTGAAACCGTTCCTCACCGAGTTCCGCCAGTACCCGGTTCAGCTCCGTCTCGCTGACCCGATCGATCCATTCCGCCGCGCTGCTTCCGCTGGTCGGATCCATCCGCATGTCCAACAAACCGTCCCGATTGAAGCTGAATCCACGCGCCGGGTCGTCCAACTGCGGTGAGGACACTCCCAGATCGAGCAAAACGCCGTTCACCCGACCATACATCCCGTGTTCAGCAATGGTGTCGGCCAATCGGCTGAACGCAGTCTGAACGAATTGAAATCGCGCATCGCCTCGAAAACCAGCTCTCGCCCATTCCCCAGCCGCTGGATCTCGATCCAAAGCCAGCAATAACCCGGCCGGCCCCAGCATCTCCAGCATTGCCGCCGCATGACCGCCCCGGCCGAACGTGGCGTCCACGTAACGACCATCCGGGCGGATATCCAGCGCGGCCAGCGTTTCGTTCAACAGCACCGGTTGATGTGGCAGCGCTGCGTCCGCCATGCTCAGAAGGCCAGCGAATCCAAATCCGGCAAGGACTCGCCATCATCGTCCTGACCGGCCAGCAGAGATTCACACCAGGCATTCCAAGCCTGTTCATTCCAGATTTCAAATTTGTTACCCTGCCCTACCAGCACCACCCGTTTTTCCAGCTTGGCGAACTCCCGCAAGGGTGCCGGCAGCAGAATTCGGCCGCCAGCGTCCAGACAACATTCCTCGGCATGTCCCAGCAACAACCGTTTCAGGGCCCGGGCGCGTTTGTTGGTGCTGGAGAGCTGAATGAGCTGGCGCTCGACGTCTTCCCAGACGGTCAGCGGATAGAGCAGGAGGCAACGGTCACGATCGATCGTTAACATCATTTGGCCGTCGCCGGATTCCAATAAACGCTGGCGATACTTGGACGGCATCGATAATCGACCCTTGTTGTCCAGCGATAAAGGATTAATACCCCGGAACAATGGTAGCTCCCTTCGGTGTACTCGACCGCTCTCGCGCCCCACTTTCTCCCACTTTTCGCCACTAACTATAGGTAGGCCGGTCTTTCGATGTCAAGGAAATCCATCAAAAATAAATTAATTAAAAGTTCTTATAATACATAAAGTTACATTATTTTATGAAAACTGTAGAATTCGCCCGAGTAGCCCGGCAGGCATAATCGTCCGGCATTGTGACAGGAGAAGGAAAAGCGGGAATGCGTCTACCGGCACCCGACGCGACACTGTTTGAATTGCCTCATCAAGGTGCCGTGCTGTTGAGAGTTTTGGAAGCCGTATGAAAACTAAGGCTTTCCAAATCAGTCTCTCAGTTGCACTCCGGACATGTCCGTGCACCCAGAATCCTGCTGGAAGCTATACCATGGTGTGTGTAGAGATGAGGAGGGAACCGGCCTGTAAGCCGGGTTCTGTCGAGAACGGTCATTCCTCTGCGACGTCTGTCGCCAGACGCCTGTAGCGACCTACCCGGGAGCCGCGCGGACCACGCGATAACACTCCCCTATTTGGTCTTGCTCCGGGTGGGGTTTACCGTGCCGCCGCTGTTACCAGCCGCGCGGTGCGCTCTTACCGCACCTTTTCACCCTTACCGGTTCTCGCGAACGTTGGCGGTGTATTTTCTGTGGCACTTTCCGTGGGCTCGCGCCCCCCAGGCGTTACCTGGCACCCTGTCCTATGGAGCCCGGACTTTCCTCCATACCGCAAGGCGATACAGCGACCGTCCAGCCGGTTCCCGCTGCATAGTGTCTATTGCAATACCGCAATTGGCAAGCCGGCATCATGATTCATCCAATTCCTGCCGTCCTCCGAGCGTTAGCGCGAGATCGTACAGGGGCTTTTTCCGTAAGCCGGTCAGCTTGGCCGCCACCACCACGGCCCGACTCACTGGAAGCTCCAAGAGCAGCGCCGTCAGGAGATGCCGAATTTCGGGCGTATCCGCCTCAGTGGCCGCTGGCGCACCCTGCACCACCAGTACAAATTCGCCCTTTTGGCGGTTGGGATCGGCGTCCAGCCAAGCCGTGAGTTCGCTTAAAGTCGCGCCCCGCACTTCCTCGAACCGCTTGGTCAGCTCGCGGGCGACCACCGCCGGTCGCTCTCCACCGAATACCGCTCCCAGGTCGGCCAGCGTCTCCACGACTCGGTGACTGGCCTCGAAAAACACCAGGGTGCGTTCCTCCCGGACCAGCACCTGCAAACGCACGCGGCGGGCAGCGGCCCTGGCCGGCAGAAATCCCTCGAATACGAACCGGTCGGTTGGCAATCCCGCCACCGACAGAGCCGCCAGCACGCTGCTCGGTCCCGGCACCGGGATGACGGGCAAACCTTGCTCACGCAATGCGCGCACCAATGGAAAACCGGGATCGCTGATCAGCGGCGTGCCGGCATCCGAAACCAGCGCCAGCGCCTTTCCTGCTCGCAACCACGCAATAATTTGCTCCAGCCGGGCACGCTCGTTGTGCTCGTGCAGCGACAGCAACGGCGTCTCGATGCCGAAATGCCGCAACAGTTGCCCGGTGTGGCGGGTATCCTCGGCGGCGATGCAATCCACCTCCCGCAGCACCCGCAGCGCCCGGGCGCTGATGTCCTCCAGATTACCGATGGGAGTCGCCACCACGTACAGCGCGCCCGATTCGACGGTCATGATACAAACCTCTACAATGCGTCAACTTTTTGGAAAACCCGATCTTACCTTCCACCTTTGGAGACAGTCTGTGATCAGCCGCGTCGCGCGAGGTAACGCCGCCGAGGAACAGGCCTGCCGCTATCTGGAAGCAAAAGGATTGACCTTGGTGACGCGCAATTTCCGCTGCCGGGGCGGCGAGCTGGACCTGATCATGCGCGACCGTGGGCAACTGGTGTTCGTGGAAGTGCGCAGCCGCCGCCATGCCCGCTACGGCACGCCCGCCGAATCGGTCACCCGCACCAAGCAACAGCGATTGTTGCGAGCGGCGGCGTTCTACCTGCAGCGCCAGCGCCTCGACCTGCCCTGCCGTTTCGACGTGGTGGCGATTCTTCAACCCGAGGGCGAGCCGCAGGTAGAATGGATTCAGGATGCCTTTCAGCTTAACTGAATCGCCGATCTTTCGTCGAAGTTGCCGAGTACTCCACCGATGACCGTTGACCGCACCGCCCCACTGCAAGAACTGCTCGCCCGCCGCATCCTGATTCTGGACGGCGCGATGGGCACCATGATCCAGAGCTACCGCCTGCAAGAAGCCGACTACCGGGGCGAGCGATTCCGGGACTGGCCCAGCGATCTCAAGGGCAACAACGACCTGCTGGCGCTGACCCAGCCGGCGATCATCCGCGAGATTCACGCCGCCTATCTGGATGCTGGCGCGGATATCATCGAAACCAACACCTTCAACTCCACGTCGGTTTCCATGCACGACTACGGCATGGAAAGCCTCGTCCCGGAACTGAATCGGGCCGCAGCCCGGCTGGCGCGCGAAGTGGCCGATGAATACAGCACCCCCGACCGGCCCCGCTTCGTCGCCGGGGTGCTCGGCCCCACCAACCGCACCGCCAGCCTGTCGCCGGACGTGAACAATCCCGGCTTCCGCAACATCGATTTCGACCGGTTGGTCGCCGCCTATACCGAAGCCGTGCAAGCCCTGGTCGAAGGCGGGGTGGATTTGCTGCTGGTCGAGACCATCTTCGACACTCTGAACGCCAAGGCGGCACTGTTCGCCATCCAGCAATTCTTCGACGATTCCGGCATTCGCCTGCCGGTGATGATTTCCGGCACCATCACCGACGCCTCCGGCCGCACCCTGTCCGGGCAAACCACCGAGGCGTTCTGGAACTCGCTGTCGCACATCCGCCCGTTGTCCTTCGGCCTGAACTGCGCCTTGGGTGCGACTCAACTCCGGCCCTACATCGCCGAACTGGCCCGCATCGCCGACACCCACGTTTCCGCCCATCCCAACGCCGGCCTGCCCAACGCCTTCGGCGAGTACGACGAAACTCCGGAACAGATGGCGGCGGTGATCCGCGAATTCGCCGAAAGTGGTTTTCTCAACATCGTCGGCGGCTGCTGCGGCACCACGCCGGCCCACATCCGCGCCATCGCCGAAGCGGTGAAGGATTTGCCGCCGCGCCCCGTTCCGAACATCGAACCGCAATGTCGGCTAGCCGGACTGGAGCCGCTGAACATCGGCCCGGATTCGCTGTTCGTCAACGTCGGCGAACGCGCCAACGTCACCGGTTCGGCGGTGTTCAAGCGGTTGATCAAGGCCGGTGACTACAACGCCGCCCTCGACATCGCCCGCCAGCAGGTCGACAACGGCGCGCAAATCATCGATATCAACATGGACGAGGGGATGCTGGATTCCAAGGAGGCGATGGTCACCTTCCTCAACCTGATCGCCGCCGAACCGGACATCAGCCGGGTGCCGGTGATGATCGACTCCTCCAAGTGGGAGATTCTCGAAGCCGGCCTGAAGCGCATTCAGGGCAAACCGGTGGTGAACTCCATCAGCATGAAAGAAGGCGAAGCGGAATTCATCCGTCAGGCGCGGCTGATCCACCGCTACGGCGCCGCCGCTATCGTGATGGCCTTCGACGAACAGGGCCAAGCCGATACCGAGGAACGCAAGTTCGCCATCTGCCAGCGCGCCTACCGCATTCTCACCGAACAGGTCGGTTTCCCGCCGCAGGACATCATCTTCGATCCCAACATCTTCGCGGTCGCCACCGGCATCGCGGAACACAATAACTACGCGGTGGATTTCATCGAAGCCACCCGGCGCATCAAAGCGGAACTGCCGCACGCCTCGATCTCGGGCGGCGTGTCCAACGTCTCCTTCTCGTTCCGGGGCAACAACCCGGTGCGCGAGGCGATTCATTCGGTGTTCCTCTATCACGCCATTCACGCCGGCATGACCATGGGCATCGTCAACGCCGGCCAGTTGGCGATTTACGAGGAGATCCCGGCGGAACTGCGAGAACGGGTCGAAGACGTGATCTTCAATCGCCGCCCCGATGCCACCGAACGGTTATTGGAAATCGCCGACCAGTACAAAGCTGACGACGGCGAGACCGGCCCCAGGCGCGAGGAGCAGGACTGGCGCTCCTGGCCGGTGGCGAAGCGGCTGGAACACGCCTTGATCAAGGGCATCGACGAATTCATCGAGACCGACACCGAGGACGCCCGTCAGCAGAGCGAACGGCCACTGCATGTTATCGAAGGCCCGTTGATGGACGGCATGAACGTGGTCGGCGACCTGTTCGGCGCCGGCAAGATGTTCCTGCCGCAGGTGGTCAAGTCGGCGCGGGTGATGAAGAAGGCGGTGGGCTACCTAATCCCGTTTATCGAGGCGGACCAGGCCGGCGGCCAGCGCCGCTCCAATGGCCGGATTGTGATGGCCACCGTCAAGGGCGACGTGCACGACATCGGCAAGAACATCGTCGGCGTGGTGCTCCAGTGCAACAACTTCGAGGTTGTGGATCTGGGCGTCATGGTGCCGGCGCAGAAGATTCTCGACGCCGCCCGCGAGCACGGCGCCGATATGATCGGCCTGTCCGGCCTGATCACTCCATCGTTGGACGAGATGGTCAACGTCGCCAAGGAAATGACCCGGCAGGGCTTCGGCGTACCCTTGCTGATCGGCGGCGCCACCACCTCGCAAATGCATACGGCGGTCAAGATCGACCCGCAGTACGCCGGTCCGGTGGTATACGTCAAGGATGCCTCGCGGGCGGTGGGCGTGGCGCAGCATCTGATCGGTCCGGATTCAAGAGATGGCTTCGTCGCACGGACCAAGGCGGACTATGTACAAAAGCGCGAGCAACACGCCAACCGCCGCAACCGGGAAGCATTACTGCCGCTGGCGCAAGTCCGCGCCAACCGGCCGATTCTCGACTGGAATGTTTATAACCCGACCCGACCCGATTTCCTCGGCGTGCGAGCATTCGACGCTTATCCGCTGGCGGAACTGGTGGAACGGATCGACTGGACACCGTTTTTCCAGGCCTGGGAACTGCGTGGCCGCTACCCGGCGATCTTTGATGATCCCGCTCACGGCGAGCAGGCCCGGCACCTGTTCACCGACGCCCAGACCATGCTGGACAAAATCATCACCGAACGCTGGTTGACGGCCCGGGCGGTGATCGGCTTCTTCCCCGCCAATCGACTCGGCGAGGACGACATCGCACTTTACACCGACGACAGCCGCGAGCGGGTGTTAATGACGCTCCATCACCTGCGCCAGCAAGGTCCGAAACCGGCCGGCAAGCCGCATCGCTGTCTGGCGGACTGGATCGCGCCGCGCGAATCCGGCGTGGCCGATTATCTGGGCGCGTTCGCTGTCACCGCTGGTATTGGCATCGACGAACGGGTGGCGGCGTTCGAGCGCGCGCACGATGACTACAGCGCCATCCTGTTGAAGGCGCTGGCCGACCGGCTGGCGGAAGCTTTTGCCGAACGACTGCACGAGCGGGTCCGCAGGGAATTCTGGGGCTACGCGGCGGATGAGACGCTGAGCAACGACGACTTAATTGCCGAACATTATCGCGGTATTCGCCCCGCGCCCGGCTATCCGGCCTGTCCTGATCACACCGAGAAGGGTCTGCTCTGGCGATTGCTGGACGTGGACCGCAACGCCGGCATTCATCTGACCGAGAACTTCGCAATGACGCCAACGGCGGCGGTGAGCGGTTGGTATTTCAGCCACCCCGAGGCGCGCTATTTCGGCGTGGGGCGGCTGGATCGGGACCAGGTCGCGGATTATGCCCGGCGCAAGGGCTGGACCATGGCTGTGGCGGAAAAGTGGCTGGCGCCGAATTTGGGGTATGAGCCGGAGGAGTAATCGAAACGGCGGCCAGGGATGGCGGGTAATCGTGGCGTCAGTTGGCGAACAGCGTTTCGATGTTGACCCACTCTGCTGCCGGATCGGCACTGATGCGGGTGAGCTTGTCTTCCAGATCGGCCCACATTGCTTCGCTGGTCAGTTCGTAGCTGTGGCCCCAGAAACAGAACACGCCACCGGCGGTCTTGGCCTGTTCGCACCGGGTCCAGAACGCGGGGTCCACAAACCGGCAACTGACCCCGAATTCGAACGGATCGGCCGGCGGAAATACCGGCTCATGCTCATTCACGGTACGAGCGTAAACATGGCCGGCGGCGCGCACCGCCTCCTTCACCGCCGGATTGACCCCGCCGAAGGGATAACAGAAGCCTCGAACCGGCTGTTGAAACCAGTCTTGCAAGATACGCCGGCTTTCCCGGATCTCCCAATCCAGTGCCTCGGGAGACAAGTCGGGCAGATTGGGATGATTCAGGGAATGGTTGGCGATCTCGAATCCTGCGTACACCTCGACCAGTTCATCCCGGCCGAGTCGCCAGACTTCCTTGTCGTTATAGTGCCAACCGAAGGAACGCTGCGGCTGATACAGCCCCGGATTCAAATTGAACGTCGCCCTGGCTCGATAACGACGCAGTAGTTCGATCAGTCGGACATCATCCACCACGCCGTCATCCCAGCTTTGGACGACTTTCATCCCCTACATCACGCGCTCGATTCGACCACAGGCAAGCGGGCTCGTCTGGAGTACCGCTGTTCGCATTCCTACCATTCTCCGTTGCGCACTTTACGCACCAATACCACCAATTCATCATCGGGTACGTCGCTCAAGCCCCGGATCAGCTCTGCGAACAGAATCGGCCGCTTCATGACGATCTCGCGAATGTCGCTGGATACCTTGCTCGCCAACGCCAGCAGCAAGTCGGCATCCTCGCCCAAATCCGCGGCCAACCGCCTGATAGTATCTTCTGACGGGGGCGATACATCGCCCCGCTCGATTTTGCTGAGATAAGCAGGCTCGACACCAATCCGCTGAGCCGTCTGCCGAACGGAGTAACGACGGTTCACCTCACGGCGCTGTTCGCGAAGCTGCCGGACATATTTTCCAAAATCCATCGTCTTGCACCATATTTATTAAATTAGTATTAACACAGAAAAAATATTGTGTACAAAAATAAAACGTTTTGGAGCTAACACAGTACCGGATGTCGTTGCATCTCCAGGTTATAAGTACTAGATTAGTACAAATTTACCAAGTCAATAGGTATTATTGATTTACTACAACGTAATAATTGTAACCTAACAAGAGCAAAAAAACCAAATAGCTAGTGTCTGGCCAAAAACCCCATAGTAGAACCGGCCTCTGGCCGTTCTAAGCCGGCTCTACTGCACAACTCCAATTTTTTCGGTCAGACACCAGCTACAACCCTGTGATCGCGGGAGTTCTGCCTGATCGGGGGAGTGAGGAATGCGGGCTTGGGTGCGGTAACGACCGAGCCGAAAGAAAACAACGGCCATTGCGACCGCCGCCGTGCCGAAATACCGGAGGAAGTACTTGCCGGACCATCCCGGCGGGTGTTGGCTGATCACCCGCGGGGTCCGGCAATGTTTGGGCAATATTCCTGTTTACTCTTCCCGCCGCCGCAGATCCAGGGTGCACGGGAAGTTGGGATTGGTTTCCTCAGCCGGCGCGGCCATGGGTCCCGGCGTGTGGCCATACGGCCAGAACCGGGCGAAGCGTCGCGCCTCGGCCTCATTGGCGTTGACCGGGAAGGTGTCGGGATTGCGCCCGCCGGGGTGCATGACGTGATAGGTGCAACCGCCGATGGAACGCTGGTTCCAGGTATCGACCAGATCGAACACTAGGGGGGCGTGGACCGGAATGGTCGGATGCAACGCCGACGGCGGCTGCCAGGCGCGGTAGCGGACACCGGCAACGAACTCGCCCGGAATGTCGGTCGGGCGTAGCGGCACCCGCCGGCCGTTGCAGGCCACCACATACCGCTCGCCGGTCATGCCCCGTACCTTGACCTGTATCCGTTCTACCGAGGAATCCACGTAGCGGGCGGTGCCGCCCAAAGCCTGCTCCTCGCCCAGCACGTGCCACGGCTCCAATGCTTGCCGCAACTCCAGTTCGATGTCCCGCTGGACGATAGTGCCGTAGTGCGGGAAGCGGAACTCGAAGAACGGCAGAAACCAGTCGCTCTCGAACGGGAAGCCGGCCTGTTGGAGTTCGGCGGCCACATCCTTGAAATCCTCCCAGACGTAGTGCGGCAGCATGAACTGGTCGTGAATTCGCGTGCCCCAGCGCACCAGCTCCCGATTCGCATAGGGCTGCTCCCAGAATCGCACCACCAGTCCGCGCAACAGGAGCATCTGCATCAGGCTCATTCGGGCGTGCGGCGGCATTTCAAACGCGCGCATTTCCACCAGTCCCAGCCGGCCGGTAGCGGTGTCCGGCGAATACAGCTTGTCGATGCAAAACTCGGCGCGGTGGGTGTTACCGGTCAGATCCACCAGCAGATTGCGCAGCAGCCGGTCCACCAGCCACGGTTGCGGCGCTTCGCCGGCCGGCGTTTCGCGAAAGGCGATTTCCAGTTCGTACAGGCTGTCGTTGCGGGCTTCGTCCACCCGTGGCGCCTGGCTGGTCGGACCGATGAACAGCCCGGAGAACAGATAGGACAGACTGGGATGATGCTGCCAATAGCTCACCAGACTGCGCAACAGTTCGGGTCGGCGCAAGAATGGGCTGTCCGCCGGGGTAGGGCCGCCGAGGGTGACGTGGTTACCGCCACCGGTGCCGGTGTGCCGGCCATCCAGCATAAATTTCTCGGTGCCCAGTCGCGCCTGCCGGGCTTCCTCGTACAGAACCTGGACGTTGTGCTGCAACTCCGCCCAATCGTGGGCGGGATGGATGTTGACCTCGATCACGCCGGGGTCGGGGGTGATGGCCAGCTTGCGCAAGCGCCAGTCCGGCGGCGGGGCGTAGCCCTCCACCAGCACCGGCATCGCCAGTTCGGCGGCTGTCTGCTCGACGCAGGCCAGCAGGTCCAGATAATGTTCCAACCGCTCCAGCGGCGGCATGAACACGTACAAATGGCCCTCGCGCGGCTCCACGCACAACGCGGTATGGATGACCGGACTCTCATCGACCGCTGGCTGTTCCTGAACATCGCGGCGCGTCGTTTCCGCGCTGTCTTCGAGGAACGCGCTGTAGCGGCGCATCACCTCACCGTGGCTATCGCCCAGCGCGGCACGGAACTCGAACAGCGATTGCGGATGCGGCGCCTCGCGATCGGCGCCCGCGACCCACAGCAGCGTCGCCAGCGGCAGCCGATAGCCCATCGGCGAATCGCCCGGAGTCAGGTACAGATGCTCGCGGCGCAGCGCCCACAGCCCGCTGAGCCAGCCCTCGGCGCCAGCGGCGGAATTCCAGCGCAGCGGTAGCGCGAAGCCGGTCACCGTGTTCAAGCCCCGTTCCAGCAACAGCGCCAAGCGCCGCCGCTCCTCGTCATCCTTGAGGTCGTATTTCAGCGGGTCCACGTTGATCGGCAGGGCGTGCTCCTTCCACAAGTAGTAATAAGCGTCCTCGTAACCGGGAATCAGGCGGTCGACGCTTACCCCCAAACGTCGGGTCAGTTCGTGCGCGAACGCCCGCGCCTGCTCCGGGCCGTAGCCTTGCGGAGCCTCGTCGTCGGCGATCCAGCGCGGGTCGCGCCACAGCGGTAAGCCGTCGCTGCGCCAGTAGCAGGACAGCGCCCAGCGCGGCAGCGATTCGCCCGGATACCACTTGCCCTGGCTGTAATGCAGGAAACTGTGTGGCGCGAAACGGTCGCGCAGCTTCTTCAACAGTCGACCGGCTAGCTTGCGCTTGGTCGGACCCACCGCCGCGATGGTCCACTCCGCGCCGTCCATGTCGTCAATCGACACGAAGGTCGGCTCGCCACCCATGGTCAGCCGCACGTCGCCGGCGCGCAGCTTTGCGTCCACCGCCTCGCCAAGTTGCTCGATCCGCGTCCACTGTTCCTCGCTGTAGGGTTTGGTGACCCGCGGGTCCTCGTGGATGCGGGTGACCTTCATCGCAAAATCGAAGGTCGTCTCGCACTCATCGGTGTAACCGGTCACCGGCGCGGCGCTGGGCGGGGTCGGGGTGCAGGCCAGCGGAATGTGGCTCTCGCCGGCGAACAGGCCAGACGTGGGATCCAGCCCGATCCAGCCAGCACCGGGCACGAACACCTCGGCCCAGGCGTGCAGGTCGGTAAAATCGGCTTCGGGACCGGAGGGACCGTCCAGCGCCTTGATATCAGCGGTGAGCTGGATCAGATAGCCGGACACGAAGCGCGCCGCCAGCCCGAGCTGCCGCAGGATTTGCACCAGCAGCCAGGCCGAATCGCGGCAGGAGCCACTGCGCTTTTCCAGCGTTTCCTCGCAAGTCTGCACCCCGGGCTCCATGCGGATCACGTAGGCGATATCCTGGTTCAGCCGCCGGTTGATTTCGACCAGAAAATCCACGATCCGCAGCGGATCGCGCTTCACCCCAGCCAACCATTCCCGCAGCAGCGAGCCGGTTTCCTGAACCTCCAGATACGGCGTCAGTTCCTGGCGCAGCGTGGCGGTGTAGTCGAAGGGATACTTTTCGGCATCCTCCTCGACGAAGAAATCGAAGGGATTGATGACCGTCATCTCGGCCACCAGATCGACGGCGATGGTCAGTTCCCGGATTTTCTCCGGGAACACCAGCCGGGCCTGGAAGTTGCCGAACGGATCCTGCATCCAGTTGATAAAGTGCTGCGCCGGCTCGATCTTGAGCGAGTAGGCAAGAATGGGGGTACGGGCGTGCGCGGCCGGGCGCAAGCGGATCACGTGCGGCGATACGTTGATCGGGCGGTCGAAGTGATACGTCGTGTGATGATGGAGTGCAACACGGATGGCCATGGCCTGTCCTTCACGGTCGGCTACAGTTGGGCGCGCATTATGCGCGATCGAACGTGCTTGGCAAATGCAAGCGGCATTCCGCACGGCCTATCTCGGTTTTCCCAGGAAATTCGATATCTTGGTCGCACTCCTCCCGTGCAATGCCCGGAATTTCCGCACTAATTGGGTGCAGCCCATGCCATGGACTTACTCCGCTAACGCATTTGCTCGATCACAAGCTGGATTCCGCTTCGCTCCATCCAGCCCGCAAAGTAAACTCCAACCCGCGCGTCGGCAGCGGGCAGGTGCGAACAACCCCCCTTATCCGCCGCGATTTCGTGCCCGCCTCGAACGAAGCCTGTTTTGTCTCATTGGCTTGGATTTTGCTCACTCCAGGCACGACGCCGACTGAGTAATGCCAAACCCAAGGACTCACGATAGATGACCATCGAATGGCAACACTACGCCGCGACGGGTTCTTACGACGAACTCATCGACAGCGCGACGGGGCCCCGTCCCGCGGCCCGCGCGCTGTGCGAATATCTGGCCTCCCTAAGCGACGAGGAGTTACGCGAGCGCAAGACCGCCGCCGAACTCGCCATTTTGGTGATGGGCATCACGTTCACTGTCTACACCGAGGGCGGCAGCATCGACCGAGCCTGGCCGTTCGACATCGTGCCGCGCATCATCCCCAAGCACGAATGGGACCGGACTGAGGCCGGTCTGAAGCAGCGGGTACAGGCGCTCAATCTGTTCATTGACGACCTGTACCACGAGCAGAAAATCATCAAGGACGGGGTGTTTCCCGCCGAGGTGCTGACGCAGTCGGTCAATTTCCGGCCGCAGTGCGTGGGCGTCAATCCCCGCCACGGGGTCTGGGCGCACATCTGCGGCAGCGATTTGGTGCGTGACAGAGACGGCACGATCTACGTGCTGGAAGACAACCTGCGCGTGCCCTCCGGCGTGTCCTACATGCTGGAAAATCGGGTCGTCACCAAGCGGGTGTTTCCCGAACTGTTCGAGCACCAGCGCATCCAGCCGGTGGACGACTACACCTTGCGGCTGTACGACATGCTGGCCTCGCTGTCGCCGCGGCCCGGCGATCAGCCGACCGTGGTGGTGCTCACCCCCGGCATCTACAACTCCGCCTATTTCGAGCATTCCTATCTCGCCCAGCAGATGGGCGTGGAACTGGTGGAAGGCAGCGACCTGGAAGTCGGCGACGACGATTGCGTCTACATGCGCACCATCGAGGGACTGGAGCGGGTGGATGTGATCTACCGGCGCATCGACGATCTGTTCCTGGACCCCGAAGTGTTCCTCCCCGATTCCGCGCTGGGGGTGCCGGGGTTGATGCGGGCCTGGCGCAAGGGCAAGGTGGCGCTGGCGAACGCGCCCGGCGCCGGCGTGGCCGACGACAAGGTCGTCTATGCCTTCGTGCCGGACATCATCAAGTACTACCTCGATCAGGAACCGCTGATTGCCAACGTGCCGTCCTATCTGTGCCTGCGGGAACAGGATCGGAAATATGTGCTGGCCAATCTGGATCAACTGGTGGTGAAACCGGCTAACGAATCCGGTGGTTACGGGATGTTGGTCGGGCCGCATGCCACGTCGGCCGAGCACAAACGCTTCGCCAAGCTGATCCGGAACGATCCCCGCAACTACATCGCCCAGCCGACCCTGGCGCTGTCCACCTCGCCAACCTTGTGCGATGACCACATGGAGCCGCGCCACGTGGACCTGCGGCCGTTCATCCTTTCCGGCGGCCCCGCCACCTATGTCACGACCGGTGGCCTGACCCGTGTGGCGCTGCGCAAGGGTTCGCTGGTGGTGAACTCCTCGCAGGGGGGGGAAGCAAGGACACCTGGATCGTGGATACCGAGGGCCTCTGACCATGCTATCGCGCGTCGCTCAGAACATTTATTGGATGACCCGCTACGTCGAACGTGCCGAAGATACTGCCCGCCTGATCAACGTCAACACCAACCTGTTGCTGGATTTGCCGCGCAATACGACTTTTGGTTGGCTGCCGCTGATCTTCATCGTCGGCGCCGAGAAACTGTTTTTCGAAAAAGACCCGAACCGGTTGGCCGACGAAACCAACGTGGTCAAATTTCTGATCAGCGATCAGGACCACCCTGGTTCGATTATTTCCAGCCTGGCTGCCGCCCGCGAGAATCTGCGCACCACCCGCGACACCGTGCCGCAGGATGCCTGGGAGCAGATCAATGGTCTTTACATTTACGCTCGCGATCATTTGCCTACCCGGCGCGGTCGTTATGAATTCCTGCGGCGGGTGATTCGCGGCGCGCAGCAAATCGGTGGCCTGCTGGCCGGCGCGATGAGCCGTACCGCCGCCTACGATTTTGTCCGATTGGGTCATTATCTGGAACGCGCCGACATGACCACCCGCATTCTGGACGTGCGTTCGGCCAATCTGCTGTCGCATGCCGGCCAGACCCAGAGCCAGAGCCAGAGCCAGACCAGAGCCAGCCAGATACATATCCAGACCGCGGCCCAGACAAAGGAAGAGCAGGATCCGTTCGAAAGCATTCAGTGGATGAGCGTGTTGAAGTCGCTTAGCGCCTATCAGATGTACCGCCAACAGGTGCGGGTGCGGGTCAGCGGGCCGGACGTGCTGAAATTTCTGCTGCAGGATGAATATTTCCCGCGCGCCGTGGCCTTCTGTTTAAGGCAACTGGAAATCTGTCTGCGCAAACTGCCTCGAAACGAGGCGCCGCTGGCTGCCCTCGCCACACTCAGGCAAAAACTGAATGCGGCGGCGGTGCCGGAACTGACCCATGAAGGGCTGCATGATTTTATCGACGAGGTGCAAATTGGCTTTGGTGAACTGCACGATCAAATCGCCGCTGCTTACTTCGCCCATTAGCTTCCTTCCTTAACCGGCCCGCCGCTGGTTCGGGAAACTCGATTCGCCGGCCTGCGTGCCGGCGTTTTTTTATCCTCCGCGCGGTTGCGGCCCCTGTCATCCTTCCCCGACAATACGTGGAACCAGCCAAAGAGGCGAAGGAGATCATCGTGGCTTACCAACACCGTTATCTGGACGGCGGTCCGCTCGACCTGCCGATCGGCAAGGTCGTCTGCATTGGCCGCAACTATCTCGAACACATCCGCGAATTGAACAATGCCGTACCGGAAACCCCTATCCTGTTCATCAAGCCGTCCACCTCGCTCACCGGCTTGGACGAACCGATCCGGCTGCCAAGCGGACGTGGTAGTTGCCACCACGAAGTAGAACTGGCGGTGCTGGTCGGCCGGGAGTTGCGGAATGCCGATACCGAAACCGCTCGTCAGGCCGTGGCCGGCTACGGCATCGCCTTGGACCTGACCCTGCGCGATCTGCAAAACGAGTTGAAGAAGAAAGGCCATCCCTGGGAAACCGCCAAGGCCTTTGACGGCTCCTGCCCGCTGTCGCCGTTTCTCAAACCCGGGGCGCTGGCCGACCCCCAGGCGACCGATCTGGAGCTGCGGGTGAACGGTGAAATCCGCCAGCAGGGCAACACCCGGCTGATGATGGTCGGCATTTTCGAACTCATGGCCCATATCTCCACTCATTTCACCCTGCGGCCGGGCGACGTGGTGCTGACCGGCACGCCGGCGGGCGTCGGGCCATTGCAATCCGGTGATCAATTGATTCTCGGTCTGGCTGGTTATGAGTTCACCGCGCGTGTGGCTTGAACGCCTCTAACACCCTCACCCCACCCTCTTCCAGCGGGAGAGGGAATTCCCGTATCGGCTCTGAATCGTAACGCCATGAACGTTCTGCTCGTCTATGCCCATCCCAATCCACGCAGCTTCAATCGGGCCATTCTGGAAGTGGTGGATACCACCCTGCGTCAGCGAGGCCACGCCAGCCGGATACACGACCTGTACCAGATGGAATTCCGGGCGGTACTGAACAGCGACGACCTGATCCGCAACTGGCACGGCGATTTGCCGGAAGATACGCGCCGGGAACAGGATGCGGTCAGTTGGGCGCAGGGGTTGGTGTTCATCTATCCGATCTGGTGGTTCGGCCCACCGGCGATTCTGAAGGGCTGGATCGACCGGGTGTTCACGCGCAAATTCGCTTTCGACTTCGGTCCCACCGGCATGAAGGGCCTGCTCACCCACGAAAAGGCGCTGATTCTCAACACCCTGGGCGGCGACAAAATCACTTATCAGCAGGAAAGCTGGCACGAACTGCTGGTCCGGCCGATGGCCGAGGGGATTCTGGGCGCCTGTGGCGTTCGCAACGTCGTCCACCGGGCGTTCTACCAGGTACCGACCGTACCCCATGCCGAACGGCAGGCAATGCTGGACGAAGTTCGGGCCTTGACAACGGCGTTCTGAGCAAGAATCCGACGTTCGAGGTTAAATCCCGGCACAATCCACGCCCCCGACCGCCAACGGCCTACTCCTTCAGGCGTGGCTTCGTGCCGCCACGCCAGCCTGAACCGTTCAGGACTGGTCACCCCAGCCCTCGGGCGCAGTCGCACTAAAATAACGCAAGTTCCGGATAATAGTACGGGGGTTTCACCGCGCCCGCTGCAACGCCCGAATCCCCTGCTCCAGCCCTTCCAGCGTCAGGGGATACATCCGCTCGCCCATCAGTTCCCGCACCATCTGGATCGAGGGGATGTAGCTCCAGCGGTTCTGATGCTGCGGGTTGAGCCAGATGGCGCGCGGGTAGGCCGTCAACAAGCGGCTCATCCAGACATCGCCAGCCTCGGGGTTGAAGTGCTCGACGCTGCCGCCCGGATAGGTGATCTCATACGGACTCATGGTGGCATCGCCGACCAGGATCAGCTTGTAATCGTGACCGAAGGTATTCAGCACCGACAAGGTTTCGGTCTTCTCGGTGTAGCGGCGGCGGTTATCCTTCCACAGGCCCTCGTAGACCATGTTGTGGAAATAGAAATACTCCAGGTGCTTGAACTCGCTGCGCGTCGCTGAAAACAACTCCTCGCAAACCCGGACGTAATCGTCCATCGAGCCGCCCACATCAAGAAATAGCAACACCTTCACCGCGTTGTGTCGTTCCGGAACCATCTTCAGTTCCAAATAACCGGCATTGCGAGCGGTTGACCGGATAGTGTCGTCGAGGTCCAGTTCCTGGGCCGCCCCCTCGCGGGCGAACCGCCGCAGCCGTCGCAACGCGACCTTGATATTGCGGGTACCGAGTTCGATGGTGTCGTCCAGATTGCGGAACTCGCGACGGTCCCAGACCTTGACCGCCCGGCGGTGGCGCGAAGTCTCCTGGCCGATACGGATGCCTTCCGGATTGTAGCCGTAGGCTCCATACGGCGAGGTGCCAGCGGTGCCGATCCACTTGTTGCCGCCCTGATGACGGCCTTCCTGCTCGGCCAGCCGCTGGGCGAAAGTCTCCATCAGCTTTTCCCAGCCGCCCATCGCCTGGATGAGTTGCTTGTCCTCTTCGCTCAGGGTCAATTCCGCCAGCTTATGCAGCCATTCCAGCGGCACCCTGGCCCCGACCATTTCGTCGAACAGCGTTTCCAGTCCCTTGAAATGACTGCCGAACACCTGATCGAAGCGATCATAATGGCGTTCGTCTTTCACCAGCGTCGCCCGCGCCAGGTAATAGAACTCCTCGATACTGTGAGCGGTAACATGCTGGCTCAGTGCCTCCAACAGCGTCAGGAACTCGGTCAGCGTGACCGGAAGACCAGCCTGGCGCAGTTTGAGAAAGAACTCGGTCATCATAATAAACAGCCCTCACCCGGCCCCGATACCCTCGCTCCGCTCTCCCTCAAGGGGCGAGGGGAGTTTGTGATCCTCAGTCTTTTTTACGCCGACTCATAAATAGCAGCCGCTCGAACAGATGCACGTCCTGTTCGTTTTTCAGCAGTGCCCCGTACAGCGGTGGAATCAGCTTGCGCTGGTCGCCGCGCAGCGCTTCGGGCGGAATATCCTCGGCCACCAGCAGCTTGATCCAGTCCAGCAGTTCCGAGGTCGACGGCCGCTTCTTCAGGCCCGGCACGTCGCGGATTTCGAAGAACGCTTCCAACGCTTCGCTCAACAGCCGTTTCTTCAGATTCGGGTAGTGCACGTGGACGATCCGTTCCATGGTCTCCTTGTCGGGGAAACGGATGTAGTGGAAGAAACAGCGGCGCAGGAAAGCATCCGGCAGTTCTTTTTCGTTGTTGCTGGTGATGATAATGATCGGTCGATGCCGGGCCTTGATCACCTGCCGGGTCTCATAGACAAAGAATTCCATGCGGTCGAGTTCGTGCAGCAGGTCGTTGGGAAACTCGATATCGGCCTTGTCGATCTCGTCGATCAACAACACCGGCTGGAATTCCGTGGTGAACGCCTCCCACAGCTTGCCCTTGACGATGTAGTTGCCGATGTCGTGCACCCGAACATCGCCCAACTGCGAATCGCGCAGTCGCGACACGGCGTCGTACTCGTACAAACCCTGCTGGGCCTTGGTGGTGGACTTGATGTGCCACTGGAGGAACGGCCGGTTCAGGGCAAGGGCGACTTCCTCGGCGAGTTGAGTTTTGCCGGTGCCTGGTTCGCCCTTCACCAGCAAGGGCCGGCCCAGCGTGACGGCGGCGTTCACCGCCATCATCAGATCGTCGGTGGCGACGTAACGGTCGGTCCCGCGAAAACGTGATTCGGACATGAGGAACGGTTCTCCTGCGACACGGTGGCGGCGATTGTTGCAAGGTCAATTGTTGGACAGGCGGGGCAGAGGGCGCAAGCGGCCGGTACGCATTCACTGTTCCATCAGCTTGTCTCACGGCATTTTATATAATTAATGGTTATTTTTAATTGCTAATTTATTATGCTTCTCGCATAAGATTTTTTTGATACTGTTGTCGATTAGTGTGTTCTAAACCCGCGAGTTCCCCCATTTCACCGCAAACGAGAGGAAAAACGATGAAGGCGAACAATATCCTGGAAACCATCGGCAACACCCCCCATGTCCGCATCAACCGGCTGTTCGCCGACCGCAACGTCGAAATCTGGATGAAGCTGGAACGGGCCAATCCCGCTGGCAGCATCAAGGACCGCATCGGCCTGGCGATGATCGAGGACGCCGAACGGCGCGGCGTGCTCAAATCGGACACCGTCATCGTCGAGCCGACCTCCGGCAATACCGGTATCGCGCTGGCGATGGTGGCGGCGGTCAAGGGCTACCGCCTGATCCTGACCATGCCGGAGTCAATGTCGCTGGAGCGGCGGCGTTATCTGGCGGCACTGGGCGCGGAACTGGTGCTGACACCTAAGGAAAAAGGGATGCCGGGCGCGATCGAGAAGGCGCAGGAACTGGTGCGGGACACGCCGAACGCCTGGATGCCGCAGCAGTTCGAAAATCCGGCCAACGTCGAAATTCACCGCCGTACCACAGCGCAAGAAATTCTCAAGGATTTTCCCGAGGGGCTGGATTATCTGATCACTGGCGTGGGCACCGGCGGCCATATCACCGGCTGTGCTGAAGTGCTCAAGGAGAAATTCCCGAAGCTACAGACGTTCGCGGTCGAACCCGCCGCCTCTCCGGTGCTGAGCGGCGGGCAGCGTGGCCCGCATCCTCTGCAGGGCATCGGCGCCGGCTTCGTGCCGGCGGTCATGAACATGGCTATTCTCGATGGCATCGTGCAGGTCGCCCATGAGGACGCCTTCCGGTTTGCGGTGCGCTGCGTCAAGGAGGAAGGCATCTTCATCGGCATTTCCTCCGGCGCCTCGCTGGCCGCCGTTTCCCAGAAGCTGCCGGAAATCCCCGACGGCAGCCGCGTGCTGACCTTCTGCTACGATACCGGCGAGCGTTATCTGTCGGTGGGCGGTCTGTTCGACTGAGAGCATCTCCCCTCGCCCGCTTCCCTCACCCCACCCCTCTCCCCAAAGGGAGAGGGAGTCATGCCTTGGCCAAATGGGCACGGATGAATTCGTATTCCGCCTGGATGGCCTTCTCGGCATCGGCGCCCACGAAATCAGCCAGTTTGCCGCCGACCAGCGGAATCCCGCACTTGACTTCGAGTTGCACATCGTTGACGCAGCCATCGCCCTGGCTCCGCAATTCCATGACCCCCTTCACGGTAACCGGCACGCCGGCGATGTCGATTTCGAACGCGCAGCAGTAAGGGCCACCGGCTTTTCCTTCCCAGCGTTCGCTTTGGACCACCGTGTTCCAGGGATTGAGGAACTTCTTCAATAGCGACGGCACGTCAGCCGGCACTTCCCGCTTGACCTTGACGGTATAGCGGCCGTCACCTCCGGAACACTCCGGCACCTCGACATTGCGGGCACCGATTCCCACATACTTGGCCTTCATGAACTCGGGATCGTGAAACAGGCCGAAAACCGTATCCACATCCCTGGCATACTGATGCAAGGCTTTAATCTTCATGTGCTCTCCTCATTCTGTGATGAACTGGAAACTGTCTCATGTCGCAAACCGCATCCCTACTGCCCGCCGAATGGGCACCGCAGGACGCCATTCTGCTGACTTGGCCCCATGCCGACAGCGACTGGGGACCCTGGCTGGACCAGGCCGACCATACCTTCGCCGCGCTGGCCGCCGCGATTAGCCGTTACCAAGCGGTCATCATCGGTTGTCATGACCACAAGCATAGCGAGCACGTGCGCCACCTGCTGAGCGCCGCCGATGCCATCCTGGCGCGTTGCCGGCTGTACCTCGTGCCGTCCAACGACGTCTGGGCGCGCGACCACGGCCCGATCACCCTCTACCGCGACAGCCGGCCGGTGCTGCTGGACTTCCGCTTCAACGGCTGGGGCGGCAAGTTCGCCTACGACCTCGACGACCGTATCACCAGCCGGCTACACGAACTGGGCGCGTTCGGCGCCACCCCGCTGGAATCGGTGGACCTGATCCTGGAAGGCGGCAGTATCGAATCCGATGGGAAGGGCACGCTGCTGACGACCGCCCAATGCCTGCTGAATTCCAACCGCAATGGGCTGGATCAAACAGCGCTGGAACAGCAGCTACGGGATACGCTGGGCATCACCCGCTTCCTGTGGCTGCGGAATGGGTACTTGGCGGGCGATGATACCGACAGCCACATCGATACGCTGGCACGTTTTGGCGATTCGCGCACCCTCGTCTACCAGGGTTGCGACGATCCCGCCGATCCGCATTTCGAGCCACTGCAAGCGATGGCTGAGGAATTGCGCGCGTTCCGCACGATGGAAGGCGAACCTTATCGCCTGATCGAACTGCCGCTGCCCGCCGCCCGGTACGATGAAGAGGGCAACCGACTACCCGCCGGTTACGCCAATTTCCTAATTCTGAATGGGGCGGTGCTCGCGCCGACGTATGACGATCCGCTGGATGCGGTGGCGCTGGAACGGTTGCGCGGCTGTTTCCCGGAGCGGGACGTGGTGGGCATACCCTGCACGACCCTGATCCGCCAGTACGGCAGCCTGCATTGCGCGACCATGCAGTTATAGACTTTCCAACTGATATCCGTAGTGGCGACTGACCTACCAGGCTGATCAAAGGCCAGATATGTCCGGATCATCATTGGAAAGACTATACCAGCGGGGGTCGTTGTCCCTGAAGCTATCCCGGCATGAACTCCTGCAACAGATCATTCAGGAATCGCAATCCCAGTTCGGTCGGCTGTAATCGCTCCGAGTCGGCAACCAACAGCCCACACCCCCGCGCCCGACCCAGCGCCGGCTCCAGCGCGGCCAGCGGCAAACCGGCACGCTCAACAAACAACTCGGCCGGCACGCCCTCGACCAGACGCAAAGCGTTCATCAGGAATTCCAGCGGCAGATCGACCTCGGGAATCGGCGCATCGCCGCCGATGCCAACCGGCGTTCCGGCGGATGCCAGATAATCGCGCGGCTGCTTGAGCTTCCACAGCCGGTGAATTCGGCCGGCGGCGGGATCGGTCAATTTGCCGTGCGCGCCGGCGCCGATGCCGAGATAGTCGCCGAATTCCCAGTAGTTCAGATTGTGCCGGCAACGCCAGCCATCGCGGGCGTAGGCCGACACTTCGTACTGCCGATAACCGCGCCGGGCCAGTTCCGCCTGGGCACGCTCCTGAATGAGGCTGGTCGTCTCGTCGTCCGGCAAGGTTGGCGGCGCCCGGTGGAATGCTGTATTCGGTTCGAGGGTGAGCTGATAGTAGGAGAGATGCGCCGGTTGCAGCGCAATCGCGTTGGCGATGTCGGCCAGCGCCTGCTCGACCGTCTGCCCCGGCAAGCCGAACATCAAATCCAGATTGAAATTCTCCAACCCGGCGGCATGAGCGGCCTCGGCGGCGGCAAAGGCGTCACGGCGGTCGTGAATCCGTCCCAGCCGCTGCAATTGATCGTCACTGAAACTCTGTACGCCGATGGATAGCCGGTTGACGCCGATTTCCCGGAATTCGGCGAACTGGCCCCGCTCTACCGTGCCCGGATTGGCCTCCAGGGTGATTTCCAAATCCGGACGCAGCGGCAGACGGGCGCGCAAACCCGACAGCAGCCGCTCCAGGGCCTCCGCCGAGAATAGGCTCGGCGTGCCGCCGCCAATAAACATGCTGTCGATCCGGCGTCCCCACACCCGGGGCAAATCCTGCTCCAGATCGGCCAGCAACGCATCGACGTAGGCTTGCTCCGGTACCGGCCCGCGCGCCTCGTGAGAGTTGAAGTCGCAATACGGGCATTTACGTGCGCACCAGGGAGTGTGGATGTACAGCGCCAACGGGATCGGCGCGGCGAACACCGGCATTGTGGTTTTCTCAACCCGCCGCCAGCGGAACCGGGTCCAGCTTCAGCAACTGCGCCAATTGGGCCAGCGCCCGACCGCGATGGCTCAGGCGGTTCTTGACAGCCGGCTCCAATTCGGCGGCGGTCCGATTCTCGCCGGGCACGAAGAAGACTGGATCGTAACCGAACCCGCCCACGCCGCGCGGCTCGGTCAGGATGATGCCCTCCCAGCTTCCCTGGCAGATCAGCGGGGTCGGATCGGCGGGATGATGCAGCAGCGCCAGCGCACAGACAAACCGGGCGGTGCGCCGTTCCGCCGGCACTCCAGCCAACTCGGCCAGCAGTTTGTCGATATTGGCGCGGTCGCCGGCGCCAAACCCGGCGTAACGAGCCGAATAAATGCCCGGCGCGCCACCCAGCGCGTCCACCGCCAGCCCGGAATCGTCGGCCAGCGCCGGTAATCCGGTATACAGGGCGGCGTTGCGGGCCTTGAGAATGGCGTTTTCGACAAAGGTCAGCCCGGTTTCCTCCGCTTCCGGCACGCCGAACGCCGACTGCGGCACGATCTCCAGAGCTTGAATCCCGCCAGCACGGCGCTGAATTCGCGGACCTTGCCGGGATTACCGGTCGCCAGAACGATCTTGTGCATCCGCATTCTCCAACTGGCAAAACGCGGTTCAGCCCGGGAATCCCAGCGCTTCCCGCTGCTTGCCCAATAGCTGGCCGATACCAATCCGCGCCAGTTCCAGCATCGCCTGCAATTCCTCGATGCGGAAGGCGTGACCTTCGGCGGTGCCCTGGATTTCGATGAAGGCGCCGGCGTCGTTCATCACCACGTTCATATCGGTTTCCGCCTCGGAATCCTCGGCGTAATCCAGATCCAGCACCGGCACGCCCTGGTAGATGCCGACCGACACCGAGGCCACCTGCCCGTGCAGCGGGTTTTTCTTGAGAAGTTTCTTGGCGATCAGGTGACGCACCGCGTCGGCCAGCGCCACGAAGCCGCCCGTGATGGCGGCGGTGCGGGTACCGCCGTCGGCCTGGATCACATCGCAATCCACGGTGATGGTGCGCTCGCCCAACGCCTCCAAATCCATCACCGCCCGCAGCGCTCGACCGATCAGCCGTTGGATTTCCATGGTCCGCCCCTCCTGCCGGCCCCGGCTGGCCTCGCGCTGCATCCGGGTATGGGTGGCGCGCGGCAACATGCCGTACTCGGCCGTCACCCAGCCCTGCCCCTTGCCCTTGAGGAATGGCGGCACTCGCTCCTCGACGCTGGCGGTGCAGATCACCCGGGTATCCCCGAACTCCACCAGCACCGCGCCTTCGGCGTGCTTGGTGAATTGCCGGGTGATCCGGATCGGGCGCAGTTCATCGGCGGCGCGGGCACTGGGACGCATGGACGGTTTTCCTGGAGTCAAAGGTATCGCGGGGGTTGGCACTATAGCAGAACCGGCCGACTGGGCAGGACAGGATGCTTGCCGGAGCGGTGTCGCGGCGAAAAATCGGCACGACCGCGCCAAAACGGCCAATTCGACCTAAGATAAAAACACCACTGAAGAGAGGATAGCCCATGTTACGCAGCATGACCGCCTTCGCGCGCCAGGAACAACCCAGCGCATGGGGCACGATCACCTGGGAATTGCGTTCGGTGAACCATCGTTACCTGGAGACCACCGTGCGCCTGCCGGAGGCGCTGCGCGGTCTGGAATCGCTGGTTCGCGAACGGATTGGGGTCGCGCTCAGCCGCGGCAAGGTGGAATGCACCCTCAAGCTGCAAACCGCCGGCGCGGCGTTGACCGCCATTACCCTGAACCGCCCATTGGTCGGGCGCCTGCTTGAAATCGCGTCCGAACTGGAATACATGATCGGACCCGGCACCGGCTTGCGGCTGGCGGACGTGCTACGCTGGCCGGGCGTGGTCAACGAAGCCGAGCCGGATCTGGACGAAATCAGGCTGGCCATTCTCGGCTGTCTGGAGGCGGCCCTGGCAGAACTGATCGCCACTCGCGAACGGGAGGGCCAGCGAACCGTCGAACTGCTCCAGCAACGCTGCGAAGCGATCCGGGTCCAAGTCCGCCGGGTGCGTGCCCGCCGGCCCGAGGTTCAGGCCCGCTGGCGTGACAAGCTGCTGAGTCGGCTGGCGGAAATTCCAACGGAGGCCGATCCCGGCCGGCTGGAACAGGAGCTGGTACTGATCGCACAGCGTCTGGATGTGGACGAGGAACTCGACCGATTGGACGCCCATCTCGACGAAATCCAGGCGGTGTTCGCGCGGGCCGAACCGGTCGGCCGGCGGCTGGATTTCCTGATGCAGGAACTCAACCGCGAAGCCAATACCCTGTCCTCTAAATCCGCCGATACCGACACTACCCGCGCTGCCGTCGAACTCAAGGTACTGATCGAGCAGATGCGGGAGCAGATTCAGAACATCGAGTAGCGTTTCACCCCGTTGCAGCCTATCTCACCCTTGCCAGGAAAGCCGCTATATGAGCGGCTTTATTGTGTATTGACGTTGCAATCTGTCTCAAGTGATCTCAAAATAGTCGAGTACACAACCGTATCCACAGAGGCTTTTTGGTACAAAAATTTGGGTACGCGCGAGAAATCCCGATGAGCAACTTGACCGATTTGCAGATTCGCCAGTGGATCAAGGCGGACGAACGCTTCGAGGGCCGCAGCGACGGCAACGGACTGACCCTGCGTTACCGGGCGGTGGATGCCGCGCCGATGTGGCGGTTTCGCTATCGGTTTGCCGGCAAGCAACGAGTGATGGATTTGGGCTCCTATGCGGTGCTGTCGCTGGCGGATGCCCGCAAGCAAGCGCGCGAGCTGCGCGCCAGGGTGGCGCTGGGGTACGACGTGGCCGATGAAAAGCAGGAACGCAAGCAAGCAGCGCTCGCCAAGTTAGAGGCGGCGCGTTGCGCGGTCACGGTGGCGCAAGTGGCGGACGACTATTTCGAGCGGATGATTCTCGGGCGCTGGAAGCATCCCAACATCGTGCGCAGCCGCATCGAGCGCGACATCAAGCCCCATATCGGCGGGTTGGCGGTGGATGCGGTCAAGCCGTTGCACGTGGACGCCATGTTGCAAGCCATCGTCCGCCGTGGCGCTCCGACCATCGCCAACGATGTGTTGCGCTGGACGCGGCGCATTTTCGACTACGCCATCAAGCGGCACCTGGTACAAAACAATCCGGTGGCCGCATTCGATCTGGCCGACGCGGGCGGAAAGGAGGTGGCGCGGGAACGGGCGTTGTCGCGGGTTGAACTGGTTCGGCTGTTCGAGGCCATGCGCAACGCCAAAGGCTTCACCTACGAGAATGCGCTGACCGTCAAGTTGCTGCTGTTGCTGGCGGTTCGCAAGCAGGAACTCACCGCCGCGCGCTGGGCGGAGTTCGATCTGGACCACGCCGTCTGGCATCTGCCCGGCGAGCGGACCAAGACGGGGGCGGACTTGGGTATTCCCTTGCCCGCCGCCGCCGTGACCTGTCTGCGCGAACTGCAACGGTTGGCGACGGGGAGCGCGTGGGTGCTGCCGGCGCGCAAGGCGCAAGACCGGATGTTGCCGCACATTCACGAGAATACCCTGAACGTCGCCTTGAGCAAGGTCAAGGCGTTGTTGCCGGACCAAGAACCCTTCTGCATTCACGATTTCCGGCGAACCGCCCGCACCCACCTGGCGGCGTTGGGCGTCGATCCCCACATCGCCGAGCGCTACCTGAACCACAAGATCAAGGGTATCGAAGGCATCTACAACCGCCACGATTACTTCGAGGAACGCCGCCAGGCATTGGAACTGTGGGCCGGTTTCCTGGAAACGTGCGAGGACGGCAAGGATTGGAACGTAGTCTCACTGCGGCGCGCGGGTTGATCGCCTACAGCCGCGCCTAGTGGGTCACTTGCCTTGCTGATCGCCATTGATAGCTACCCCTTGATGCGGAATGGGCTGGCGAGAGACGGCTCCTGAACCACCGAGACCATAGCGCCGTTCTCGCGCCCGTTGGCGGCGGAGCGCCCGCTTACCCCCCCCCAATGAACGGGGTTGGGCGGGCGTTCCAGCCGCGCGCCACCGCTTCCAGCCACTCCATCAATTGTGTGGGACTGTCCGGGTGCTGCCCCGCCAAGGCGCGACCCACCAGAATCCGCTGGATGGACTCCGCCATATTCAACCAGCTCCCGCTGATCGGTGTGTACAGCGGCATGATGCCGTGCGCCATCAGCCAGCACACGAAAGTGGCGCTCTTATGGCCGGCCAGCTTATCCAGGATCAGCAACACCCGTAACGGCGGTAACGCCTCCAGCAAGGTGAAACGAACCGATAGCCCGGCCTGCCAGCGTGCCCAGGCGGCGCGATTCGTGGCGGCATCGGGAATCTCATCCAGGGGCGGCAGGGCGGCGCTGATCGCCGTTAATTCCTGCTGTAGCCAAGGATGTAACACCGTGTTGGGGGTGTGGGTGACCCCTTTGACCCGCAATTGCCCCGTAGCGGGATGAAACAAGGTCAACCGTTTAACGGTCCCCCCCCGGACATACTCATGCGGGTAGCGGGCAGGTTCACCGATCGGTTGCCAACTGGCGCCGGGTTGCGGAATCGCTTGATACGGCCCGGCTTCATCCGCGCACCAGACCGCCAATCCCCACTGGCTTCCCTCCCGGTAAGCCTGCTCGATCAGTTTTTTTTGGCCTCGGTATCGGGATCGGTCACCGTCACCACGACGGTCTGACCTCCCTGCTTGCGCGGCCGCTGAGCCGTACCCGTGTCACACCACGACCGATGCTTTTGCCAACTCAAGCCCGCATCGACCAAGACGCGCCAGATCGTATACGTACTGACCTGGGGCAACCCCTGCCGGCGTAATGCCCGTTGCAAGGTCGACAGGGACCACACCGCCGTCCCATCCCGTTCCCGATCCGGGGGCCGACGCGCTTCCGCCAGAATCCACTCCCGTTCCGCGGGCGTATAATCGCGCGGGTGGCCACCCCCATGCCGGGGGACCACCGCCGCCAGACCTTCGACATTGAAGCGCGCCACCAAGGCGGCCACCGCATCGCCCGATTGGCGACCCGCCGCCCGGGCCGCATCGGTGTAGTTGCTGCCATCCGCGACCGCCAGCACCGCTTTAGCACGGGCCACTGGGCTGGCCGCAAGGGCTTGGCCTCGACTCAAACGCATCAGTTGTTGACGCTCCTCCTCCAGAAGCGGCCGCAGCGGGTTCTTGGGACTGCGGGACATGACCACCTCCTTCTTTGCTATCGACTAATAGCTTACTCCCTCTTGATCATTAATGGCGATCAGCAAGGCAAGTGACCCACTAGCACGCTGGACGGGTTGAAAAGCAAACCGGGCAACCGATCAACCAATTCCGCCATATCGATGAGCCCACCACCAGCATGGGTTCAGCCTGTCTGACCGGATTTTCGAGCCAAGCATAGCCCCTTCTTCTACAATTGGGACGTGACAATCTGCCCAACCTGGTACGGGGCAGGTCGCGGGGGACGCGGACCGACTCTCCACCCAAGGAGCGAACCATGCAGACAAGCCGGATGTTCGCGGCGGCGGCCGCCCGTTGCGCGGATGCCTGCGCAACAAAGGTGATTCCAATATGACAGCCTCTCTCTCTTATTCCGGCATCCGCGACAATCACCGTCGTGGCTCGGTCGCCCAGTTCCTGAAAGATAAGATCGGTTCCGGCAGCCGACTGTCCATCGTTTCCGCCTATTTCACCATCTACGCCTACGAGGCGCTGGCCACCGAACTGAATCGGATCGAGAGCTTGCGGTTCCTGTTCGGCGAGCCCAGCTTCATCAACGCGCTGGACCCCGACAAGACCGATCAAAAGTCGTTCAAAATCGAAGACGAAGGCTTGTCGCTGGCTCATCGATTGCAGCAGAAGGCGATTGCCCGGCAATGCGCCGACTGGCTGCGCGCCAAGGCTGAAATCCGTTCGATCCGCCAAGCCAATTTTCTGCATGGCAAGCTCTACCACATCGACGATGGCCGGCGCGACCACGCCATTCTCGGCAGTTCCAATTTCACGCAACGCGGCCTTGGTTTGGCGGCCACTTCCAATATCGAACTCAATCTGGTGGTGGACAGCGACCGGGATCGGGCCGATCTCAAGGCGTGGTTCGATGAAATCTGGTCCGATGAAAAGCGAGTGGAGGATGTCAAGGAACAGGTGTTGCACTATCTCGCGCAGCTCTACGTCGATCCCGCGCCTGAGTTCGTCTATTTCAAAACCCTGTTCCACGTCTTCGAGCAGTTTCTATCTGGCCAAGCCGCCGACTCCGCCCTGTTCGACCAAACGGCCATCGTCGATACCCAGGTCTGGAAGGCGCTGTTCGACTTTCAGAAGGATGGCGTCAAGGGCGCGATTCACAAAATCAACGCCCACAACGGCTGCATCCTGGCCGATAGCGTCGGTTTGGGGAAAACCTATTCGGCGCTGGCGATCATCAAATATTTCGAGCTGCGCAACCACCGAGTGCTGGTGCTGTGCCCGAAAAAGCTGCGCGATAACTGGACGGTCTATCTCGCCCAGAACAACAGCGAACTCAACCCCTTTCTGAAAGACCGTTTCGCCTACACGGTGCTGTCCCACACCGATTTATCGCGGGATTCCGGACGGGTGGATGGCCTCGATCTGGCGACCCTCCACTGGAACAACTTCGATCTGGTGGTCATCGACGAATCGCACAACTTTCGCAACAACACCAAAGGCCAGCGGGACGAGGACGGCAACGTCATCAAGAAAAGCCGTTACGAGCGGCTGATGCAGGACATCATCCAGGGCGGCGTCAAAACCAAGGTGCTTTTGCTGTCCGCCACCCCAGTCAACAACGACCTGCAAGACCTGCGCAATCAGATTTATCTGGTCACCGAAGGCCAGGATGCGGCGTTTGCCCAATCCTGCGGCATCCAGAGCTTGAAAACCACGTTGGCGGTCGCGCAAAAAACCTTCATGGAATGGGCGAAGCAACCGGGCGAGCGGGATGCACACGCTCTGATGGAACGCTTGTCGGCCAGCTTTTTCACCTTGCTGGACGAACTCACCATCGCCCGCTCCCGCAAGCACCTTCAGAAATACTACCAATCGTCGCTGGCGCAAATCGGGCGGTTTCCGACCCGCAACAAACCGGAATCGGTGTTCTCCACCATCGATTTAAAGGACCGCTTTCCTTCCTACGACCGCTTGAACGACGAGGTATCCGACTATCAGCTTTCGCTGTTCAACCCTTCCAAGTATGTCAAAGATGCCCATAAGGCCCATTACGAGGAAAAGAGAATACGGAATTTTTCCCAAGCGGCGCGCGAGGGCTTCCTGATCGGGATGATGAAGGTGAACTTCCTCAAACGGTTGGAGAGTTCGGTGCATTCTTTCGCGATCACGATGGAGCGCACCGTGGCCAAGATCGAGGATTTGGAACGGCGGCTGAAAGCATTCCAGGAGCATCAGACGCAACTGGGTGATGAAGCGGTGCAGCCCGATCTGTTCCTGGAACCGGGGGAAGAGGACGACGAACTGGTTCAAGCCTTTCAAGTGGGCGCCAAGCTCAAGTTCGACATGGCCCATTTGCGGGTGGATGATTGGCTCAAGGATTTGCGAACCGACAAGCAGAAACTGGCCCTGCTCGCGGCGGCGGCACAAGTGGTCAGTCCCCAACAGGACGCCAAGCTCGCCAAGCTGAAAGCGATCATCGAGCGTAAAATCAGGAATCCGACGCGCAACCGGCGCGGTGAGGCCAATCGTAAGATCATCGTCTTCTGCGCGTTTGCCGATACCGCCGCGTATCTGTACGAGCAGTTGGAAGCCCTGGCCAGCAGCCTGAACGTGCATATCGCCCTGGTGTCCGGTGGAGCCAGGCCCAACCGGACGACCTTTGGCCGACCGGAGTTCAGTGAAATCCTGGTCAATTTTGCCCCGCGCGCCAAGCAGCGGGACAAGATGCGGTCCATGCCGCAACAGGGGGAAATCGACATCCTGATCGCCACCGATTGCATTTCCGAGGGCCAGAATCTCCAGGATTGCGACTTGCTGGTGAATTACGACATTCACTGGAACCCGGTGCGGATCATCCAGCGTTTCGGCCGCATCGACCGGATCGGCAGCCTCAACGACGCCATCCAGTTGATCAACTTCTGGCCGACGCCCGATCTCAACAAGTACATCAATCTCAAGAACCGGGTCGAGGCGCGCATGGCGCTGGTGGATCTGGCCACCACCGCCGAGGACAACATCCTGCAAGCCAAGGACCTGGAGGAGCTGATCCAGGAGGATTTGCATTACCGCGACAAGCAGTTGCTCCGGCTGAAGGACGAGGTTTTGGACCTGGAGGATTTCAACGAGTCGGTGGCGCTGAACGAATTTACCCTCGATGATTTTCGCATGGAGTTGACGCGCTACATCGAGACCAACCGTCGCAAGCTGGAGGAAGCGCCGCTGGGCCTCTATGCGGTCGTGCCGCCGCACCCCGACTTTGCCGCCGTTCAGCCGGGGGCGGTCTATTGTCTCAAGCAACGCCAAGAGGGCGCCGGCAACGAAACGGTCAATCCGTTGCAACCCTATTTTCTGGTGTACATCCGGGACGATGGCGAGGTGCGCTACAACTTCACCGCCCCGAAGCAGGTTTTGGAACTGTTCCGCCTGCTCTGCCAAGGCAAGGCCGAGCCCTACGCCGCCCTGTGCCAAGTGTTCGATGCCGAAACCCAAGATGGTGCGGACATGAGCCGCTACAGCGCGCTGCTGGATCGGGCGGTGGCCGCCATCGTGGCCCAGTTCGGCAAGAAAAATGTGGGCAATCTCTTTGCCGGGCGCGGTGGCAAGTTGATCGGCGCGTCCCGGCAGGTCAAGTCCACCACGGATTTCGACCTGATCACCTGGCTGGTCATCAAGAATCACGACAGGGCAGCGAACCATGGCTGATTCCAGCAATCCACAGCGCCGCGCCGCGATTCAGGCGGCCCTGGCCGATTTTCCACACCGTTCACTGGAAGATGCCGCGACCCGATTCTTTACCGAGTTGGGCTATCAAAGCGAGCATACCGCCGACTTCGGCCACACGGCGGATGAATTCCTCGCCAATATCCCGAATGCGGACGGATTCAACCGGGACAAGGCCCAGGTTGCCCGCTGGCGCCGCTGTGCGTTCCTGTTCCAACTCACCGGGGAGGAGATTCCCAGCCTGGCCGAACGGCAACGCACTTTCCTTCACTCCCCTCTCCCGCAGGCGGGAGAGGGGCCGGGGGTGAGGGCGGATCCCTCCCCTCGCCCTCTGGGAGAGGGGCCGGGGGTGAGGGTCGATGACATCCAATCCTTCGTATTTCTGGCCATCGAATTGCGGGAGGAAGACTGGTCGCGCACGGCGCTGGCGGGAATCACCCGCGAACTCAACCGGTTTTTCCCCATGCCAGCCATCGTGCTGTTCAAATATGGCTCCCCTCGCCCTCTGGGAGAGGGGCCGGGGGTGAGGGCGAATCCATTCATCTCACTTGCGGTCATCGACCGGCGCGCGCATTTGCGCGATCCCAGCCGGGACGTGATCGACAGCCGCATCACCGTCGTCAAGGATGTCCGCTGCGTCGAGCCGCATCGCGCCCACCTCGATATTTTGGTTGATTTGGCTATTGAAAACTTGGGCGAGCGGCGGCGCCCCGGCACGTTCCGCGAACTGTACGACGCCTGGATCGCGGTCCTATCCATTCAGGCGCTCAACCAGCGGTTCTACACCGAATTGGCCTGGTGGTATTTCTGGGCGGTCAAGCAGGTGCAGTTTCCCAAGGGCGGCGGCGCGGACGCCGGCAAGCGCCACGCGGTCGCGGTGATCCGCCTGCTCACCCGGTTGATCTTCGTCTGGTTCATCAAGGAAAAGGGGTTGATACCGCCCGAACTGTTCGACCGCGCCCGGCTGCGGGAACTGCTGAAGACCGATCCCGCCGCGAACCCGGAGGCCGGCAACTACTATCTGGCGATCCTGCAAAACCTGTTTTTCGCCACGCTCAACGTCGAGATAGGCACCGACGAACAGGGCAACCGCCGTCGCCGTTGGGCCAGCGAGAACAAGAGCGGCGGCCCGAGCGGGCATTATCTGATCCCGTCCGTCTACCGTCACAAGGAGTTGTTCGAGGACCCGGACGCCGCACTGGCGCTGTTCGCGACGATTCCGTTTCTGAACGGCGGTCTGTTCGAGTGCCTGGATCGGGAACTGACCGAACCGGATTTCCAGCGCAACCCGGAACTCAAGCCCCTGGCGGTGAAGGAAGGCAGCGGTTGGGTGTTGCGGGTGGATGGTTTCTCCCGCCGCAAAGAGGCGCGGGCGGTCGTGCCGAACAAGCTGTTCTTCGGCAGCGCCACCGCCGACTTGAACGCCGATCTGGGCACCAAGGGCAAGCGTTACGAGGTGCGGGGGCTGATCGATCTGTTCGACCGCTACAAGTTCACCGTGGATGAAAACACCCCGATCGAAGAGGAAGTCGCGCTCGATCCTGAACTGCTGGGCAAGGTGTTTGAAAACCTGCTGGCCAGCTACAACGAGGACACCCAGACCACGGCCCGCAAGCAGTCCGGTTCGTTTTACACCCCGCGCGAAGTTGTGGATTACATGGTGGACGAGGCGCTGATCGCCCATTTCGAGCGGCACTTAACCTCCCCTCTCCCGCAGGCGGGAGAGGGGCTGGGGGTGAGGGCTTCTGAATTACCACCAACGCGCCGCCCCCCCGCCAAGCTCCCCGACGACATTCGTCATTACGCCCGCCAGATGCGCAGCCAGCAAACCGACGCCGAGCAACTGCTATGGGTACTACTGCGTGATCGCCGTTTGGCTGGAGCCAAATTTCGCCGTCAGCATCCAGTGGATCGCTATATCCTCGATTTCTACTGTGCCGAATGCAAAATCGCCGTCGAATTGGATGGCGGACAGCACGCTGAACAAACGGCTTATGACGAAAATCGTAGCGCGACGCTGGCGAAAAAAGGCATTCAGGTTTTACGATTTTTGAATAACCAGGTTATCAAGGAAACCGAGGGGGTGCTGGAGGCGATTTATCAGGCTGTGTTGGCGAATCAATCACCCTCACCCCCAGCCCCTCTCCCGCCTGCGGGCGAGGGGAGCTTGCAATTCCGCTTGCGTCGCCTTTTGTCCTATTCCGAGCCAGGACATGACTTTGGCGAGGCGGAAAAAACGGTGCTCATCGCCGCCATCGAGAGCCTGAAAGTGCTGGACCCCGCCTGCGGGTCGGGCGCGTTTCCGATGGGTGTGTTGCATAAACTGGTGCATGTGCTCAAGAAACTGGACCCGGATAATATCCTGTGGCGCCAGCAAAACCGCGCGCCGCTGGTGGCCCAGTTGGCCGAGGCGCGCAAGATTCCCGATCTGGCCTTGCGGGAAGAGAAGGTGGAAGCCGCCGAAGCGGCGCTGGAGAAATTCGACCGGGATTTTTCCAGCGCCAATCATGCCGACTACACCCGCAAGCTGTATCTGATTGAGAAGTGCATTCACGGGGTGGATATTCAGCCCATCGCCGTGCAAATCGCCAAACTGCGCTTTTTCATCGCCCTGATCGTCAGCCAGAAGGTCGACGCTACCCAGCACAATCACAACGTCACGGCGCTGCCCAACCTGGAAACCAAGATCGTCGCTGCTGACAGCCTGATGCCGATTGATCGGCCCGCGCAAGGCGGTTTGCGCGACCCGGCGATTGATGAAAAACAAAAAGCGCTAATTGCGGCTAATGAATCCTACTTTGCCGCCCGTACCGGCAAGACTAAACGCAAATGGCGGGATCGCATTTTCGCCTTGCGCGATGAGTTGGCCGTGTTGCTTGAGCAGGATCGCTTTTTGCCCGAGGGCGCGGCAAAACAACTGGTTCATTGGAATCCCTTCGATCAAAACGCCGCCGCCGATTTCTTTGATCCGAAGTGGATGTTTCAATTAGCTGATGGCTTTGATGTGGTGATCGGGAATCCACCGTATGTAAGGCAGGAAAAGATCAAAGACCTCAAGCCTCTGTTGAAAAAGCATTATCAGTGTTTTACCGGGGTCGCGGATTTGTATGTCTACTTCTACGAGCGCTCCATCAGGCTGCTGAAGCCAGAAGGTATTTTTGCCTTTATCACCTCGAACAAGTGGTATCGGGCGAATTATGGCGAAAATCTGCGGGAATGGATGAACCGGAACACACGGATTTTGAGCATCATCGATTTTGGCGATGCCGATGTTTTCACGGCGATTGCCTATCCGACCATCGTGATTGCTAAGCGCCGTAAACTCCCCTCTCCCGCAGGCGGGAGAGGGGCTGGGGGTGAGGGCGAAATAATCCAAGTCATGAACTGGACCCAGCAATATCCAGTGGAAGCTTTCCCGACTGTTTTTGCCGCTGAGAGTTTTTCGGTGCCGCAGGCGGAACTGAAAAAGGGAGGTTGGCAACTAGAACTGCCGGTCAAGCGCCGGTTGCTGGAACACATTTGCTCTATTGGTATCCCTTTACGAGATTTTGTCGGATCAAGAGTTTATCGTGGCATAACGACCGGCTTTAACGAAGCCTTCATTATTGACAGATCAACACGAACACGATTAATTGATGAAGACCCTAAATCAGCAGAGATTATAAAGCTGTTCTTGCGTGGACGAGATGTTAAAAGGTGGGGTGCGGAATTCGATGACCAATATTTTATAAAAATCGAATCCTCAGAGAATAATATACATTCATGGAGTGGTAAAAGTCTCGCCGAAGCAGAGAAAATGTTTGCAAAGTGTTTTCCGTCTATTCATGCACACTTTCAAAATTATCGGCAAGCCCTCATTAACCGCTATGATCAAGGTAAGTATTTCTGGGAACTGCGAGCCTGTACATATTGGAAAGATTTCGAGAAACCAAAAATTCTTTCAACAAAGGTTTCTATTCAGCCTACTTTTGCTTTGGACACAAGCGGAAGTTTTCTTGGTAACACGGCTTACTTTTTTGTGGTCAAATCACCTGATAACTATTTGCTCGCTTTGCTAAATTCAAGTTTGTCTGCATTTTATGCTAAACACATTTTCGTTGAAAAACAGAGTGGTTGGTATGAAGTACAACCGGACACATTAGAAGCGTTACCCATTCCGAAAGCTGACGCACGACAAACGAGCCTGATTGATAATGCGTCGCGCGCTGTACTCATATCGCCCACCCTCACCCCCAGCCCCTCTCCCGCTTACGGGCGAGGGGAGTGGGAACGCCTCATCAACGGCCTCGTCTACGAACTCTTTTTCCCCGACGACCTGCACCAGATCAACATCCGCCTCTTTGACGCCGCCGCCAAGGCCGGACTCGACCGACTGGCTACCCTCGACGGCTCCGTATTGGCGGACGCCGCCGGCGAAATCGCCACCGTCATCTTCGCTCCCAGTCATCCCATTCAGGAAATGCTCGCCGACCTGCAAAAGCTGGAGGTCGTGCGCGTGATCGAAGGGCGGGATTAGCCAGATCGTGGCGCTCTACAGCCTTGATGCCCCAGCAGGGCCAGCGTCATAACCGGCATAGGAGAACGCATGGAACTCAACCAACGCAAAGCCCGTTTCTCGCTGGCGTACATCAGCGCCGTTGCGGCTCGCGCCGGTTACCAAGTTTGCGAACCAGTGGTGGATGGCGACAGCGTGGACGGCATTTTGATCGGGCAAGCCGGGCGGCGCCCCCGCATCGAGTTCCAGGCCAAGGCCAGTTCGCGGGAGTTGCTCCAGGAACACCACCTGGCTTTTCCGCTGTCTATCAAGAACTACAACGATCTGCGGGCCGATGTGATCGTTCCCCGCCTGCTGATTGTTGTCCTGATGCCCGAACAGCCAGAGGACTGGCTACATCATTCCGAAGACCAACTCTGCCTGCGCCACTGCGGTTACTGGCTGTCGCTGGCGGGTCAATCCGATACCGAAAACACCGCCACCGTGACCGTCCACCTGCCACGCCAGCAGCGATTCGACAGTGAAGCGCTCCACACCTTGATGACGCGAACGGAACGAGGGGAAGCGTTATGAATGTGCAAATCCGCGATCCGGCGCTCTTCCAGCGCCTTTCCCACCTGGATGTCCGCGCCTACCTGGCCGGCCAGCAGTGGACTGAAGCCGGCCGTATCGGCAACAAGGCCACCGTCCATACCCAACAGGACGCCGCCCACCGCACGTGGGAAATCTTGCTGCCGAGCCGGGATGACGTGGCCGATTATGCCGAGCGCATGGCGGAAGCACTGCGCACCCTGGCCCAGGTCGAAGGCCGCTCCGAACTGCTGATCTATCGCGATTTACTCGCCGCCGGCGCCGACGTGTTGCGCGTGGCGGTTCCCCACGCCGCGACCGACGGCACCATTGCGATTCAAGAGGGCGTGCTGCTGCATCAGGAAGCCGAAAACCTGCTGCTGGCGGCGGCTTGCGCGGCGATCCAGCCCCGGCCATTCTATCACGCCGGAAAAGTGACTGAAGCCGTGCAGTATCTGGAAACGGTCCGGCTCGGCCCGTCCGAAGTCGGCAGCTATGTCATTACTCTGCTCTCGCCCGTGGCTCCGATCCTGCGTAGGCATACCCAGCAATCCCTGCTGGAGGATGAACCCTTCGCCCGCCAAGTCACCTATCGGCTGGCCGAAGCGCTGGACGCTTTGGAACAGGCCGCGAACGACGCCGCCGCCAGCGACGACTTCGCCGCCTTTGAAACCCGAGTGTCCCAGGGAATCAGCGCCAACCTCTGCGAAGCCGTGGCCCGGTTGGCGCAACAATGCCACGGCATCCGGCTCGAACTCGGTTGGGCGCGGGTCCGGCCGGCCGGTCGCCCCAACTTCCGCCGCTTCTTCAGCCGGGAAACCGGTCGCTTGCTGGAAGAAGCCGCCCGCGAGTTTCGGCGCAACGAACCGCGCCTGGATTGCGCGCTGACCGGCTGGGTGATCCGCCTGGATCGCGAACCCGACCAGTTCGATGGCCGCGCCACTCTGCGACTGTTGATCGACAATCGCCCGCGCCATGTTAGCGTCAAATTCGAGCAATCCATGTTCGACACGGTGATTCACGCTTTCCGCGACCGGATTCCGATCAGCCTGGATGGCGATCTTTTTCCAGTGGGCCAGCGCTACGAACTCGGGAATCCCCGCAACCTGACGCTGATTCGGGATACCGACGAACCGAATCCTGATAACTCCCTTGAAGCAGTGCAAACAATCGGGTCTTGATCGCAATGTGCAAGACATGGTTCTTCATAGAACCGAACTAGCAAAATGTATTCGAGCGTTTGTTATTCGGTCGGCGGAATGCTCGCCGACCTGCAAAGGCTGGAAGTCGTGCGAGTGATCGAAGGGCGGGATTGATTGCCGGTGATGGCGCTTCATCAGGGTGGCGGGAAATCCAGCACCAAGTCGGCATGAGATATCGCTAATCTCGAAGCTGAAATTGACCGGAAAGTAGCGGAGCTTTATGGCTTGGTTACGGATGGATCGACGCCATAAATAGATGTTTAACCTGTTGAAACAGGAGAAAATTGATGCAAGCAATCAAGCAATATACTGAAGTGATTAACGGCAGCATCCACATCGATCTACCGAAGGATTTTACCGCCAAGCGAGTAGAATTGATTATTTTATCGATTGATGACGATCAGCGCGGATTCCAGTGATTTTCAACAATTTCTCCTCAATAGCCCGGAAATGACGGATGAGGAATTCGAGGCTATTCAAGAAAAAAGGCGGCATCTCAATCAATGGACATAATCTGCCTGGATACTGACATACTCATTGCTCATAAACGCGCCAAAACTGCGGATAAAGATAAGACTTTACTTTACCGTCTTGCTGCACAGGGCTACCACTTTGCAGTATCCAGCATCACGGTTTATGAGCTATTGCGCGGCGACAATCAGGATGAAGATCGCTATTGGAAAGCAATGTTTTCGAGCATGAAAATATTGCCTTTTGATTCTGGTTGTGCGGAACAAGCTGCAAGGATTTACAAGGAATTAAAGCAAAAGGGACAGCTAATTGCAGCGGAAGACCTGTTAATCGGTGCAACTGTTTTTCAACATCAGCTAAAACTGGCTACTGGAAATACACGGCACTTTGAGCGTATTGATGGTTTAATTCTGGTATAAATTATTATGCCTGATGTTATTCCTGAACGCTTTTATGATTTAACCGAAGTCAGAAGACTATGCAAATAGCTTATCGTATTGTAAAGCGGCTGGAAAACCGTCATCTAGTGATTGACTTACCCGCTGATTTTCCTGAAACCGCAGAGGCGGAAATTATCGTGTTACCGTTAGACACCGCCGATGAAGCGACCGGCCGGCTATTGATGCGCGAATGGCTGGCCCGCGCATGGGGTTGTGCGCCGGATTTTCCAGATCGCCCCGAACAACCACCGCTCGATGACATCCAGCCATTATGACTTCCCAGTATTTGCTGGACACCAATGTCTGCATTGAGATCGCCCGTGGACGCTATCCTGGCATTCAAAAACGCATGGCAGCACTGTCCTACGGAGAGGTGACCATTTGCTCGATTGTTTGGGCTGAATTGGAATTGGGCGCACGTTTATCCCAAAAAGGTTATGCCCGTGCCCGTACCCAAATCGAAGTGTTTTCCTTGCTACCGCAATGGCCTTTCGACCGGACTTGCGCCGAAAGTTACGCGGAACTCCGCGCCGATTTGCAACGTCAAGATCAGATCATCGGCGGTAACGACATGCAAATCGCCGCCACCGCGCTGGCGCATGGCTTGATCCTGGTTACTCATAACACTCGCGAATTCAGCCGCATACCGGGATTGCAACTGGAAGACTGGCAGATATGAACGTGCAAATTCGTGATCCGGTGCTCTTCCGGCACCTCTCCCACCTGGATGTCCGCGCCTACCTGGCCGGCCAGCAGTGGACTGAAACCGGCCGTATCGGCAACAAAGCCACCGTCCACACCCAACAGGATGCTGCCCACCGTACCTGGGAAATTTCCTCCTGTAAATTTTTCCGCGACCACGGCCTGTTCCAGGCCATCTGCCGGGTGAACCGGCTGGACGGCGACGACAAGCTCTACGGCTATATCATTGATTACAAGGACTTGTTCAAAAGTCTGGAAGGCGCGGTCAAGGATTACACCTCCGGCGCGCTGGACGGTTACGACCCCGAAGACGTGGCCGGGCTGCTGCAAGACCGCCTGACCCGAGCGCGCGAAGACCTCGAAGAAGCGCGGGAAGCTGTCAAGTCCTGTGCGAGCCGGTGGCCATGCCGAAGGATACGACGACCTATCTGCGCTACTTCTGCGCCCTGGAGTCCGGCAATGCCGAGCAACTCAAGGACAACGAGCCGAAACGGGTCAAGCTCTACCAGTGTGTGGCCGGCCTGCTGCGGGCCTATGCCAACATCGCCAGCGAACTGGCCGGGGCTGGCTACCCACCCAACGAGATTGTGAAAATCAAGGATGAAGTGGATCACTACGCCAAGGTGCGCGACGAAGTGAGGCTGGCCAGCGGCGACTATCTCGACCTCAAGCTGTACGAGCCGGCCATGCGCCACCTGATCGATACCTACATCCGCGCCGAGGAGAGCGAGAAAATTTCCGCCTTCGACGACCTGAGCCTGATTCAGTTGATCGTCGAACGCGGCCCCAGCGCGGTGGATACATTGCCCAAGGGGATTCGGAACAGTCACGAAGCGGTCGCGGAAACCATCGAGAATAACGTCCGCAAGCTGATCATCAACGAGTCGCCGGTCGATCCGGTGTACTACGAGAAAATGTCGAAGCTGCTGGATGCCCTGATCGAACAGCGGCGCAAGGGGGCGCTGGATTACCAGCACTACCTGGCCAAGATTGCCGAACTGACTAAACAACCGACATTCCGCTCCCCTAACGGCGAAAAGTGAAATTATGTTAAAATAATCAAAAAATTGATTATAATCAAGGAGAAGCCATGGCTATCCATGTTGATACGGGAACGATGCGCGGACCGATCACCTATCAGAGCTACAATCTGGACCACCTGGGTCTCGTCGCGGCGATGATTGACGAGTTAGGGCGGGTCGAGATCATCGATTCGGTCATCGTTCAAGATCACGAGCAGCGCGTCGTTTCCGTAGGACGAGCGGTGAAAGCGATGATTTTAAATGGTCTTGGATTCAGTCATCGGGCTTTGTACTTAACGCCGCATTTTTTTGAGAATAAGCCGGTGGCTCGTTTACTCGGAACCGGGATTGAAGCTCGGCATTTAAATGATGATACTTTGGGTAAAGCTTTGGACCGTCTTTACGCCTATGGTGTGGAGGATCTCTATGGACTCATCGCGGCGGTATCGGTCAGAAAACCGCACCTTTATTGTCGCTTTGGTCATTTAGATTCGACGAGTTTGCATGTGGATGGAACCTACAATAGCGAGCGAAATCCACCCGACGGCGTGATTCAAATCACCCGAGGCTACAGTCGAGATCACCGGCCCGATCTGAATCAGTGGGTCATTCAGTTTATTTGTGAAAACCAAGCCGGCATTCCCCTATTAATGAAACCGCTGAGTGGGAACAGCGAAGACAAAACCGGTTTTCGCGAGACGCTCGATGCCCATCTCAATCAACTGAATCAAGACGTTGCGATCCAATACTACGTTTTTGATAGCGCCGGCTTCGTCCGGGAGACCCTCATCCATTTAGGCGATACGCGCTGGATCAGTCGGGTCCCGGAGACCATTACGCTGGCCCGGCAGATCGTGGACGCCGTGGCGCCAGACCTGGCGATGACGGGTAACCCCTTGAGTTATCGGAGTCTCGGCGTGGAGCATGCCGGGATCCGTCAGCGATGGGTGGTCGTGAGGACCGCCTCCGCGCGACAGCGCGCCCAGAACAGCGTCCAGCGCGAGTATTTGAAAAAAGGCGGGCAGGAATGCAAAGCGTTCCACTCGTTGCGCAAACAAACGTTTTGTTGTGAAGCGGATGCCCGAGCGGCTTTAGAGCAGTTTAAAACGACCCTGTCTTATACCGCACTCTTCGAAGAAAAAGTCCTGGCGGTCGCGACCCATGCGAAACGAGGTCGACCCACCGCCGATCAAAAACCCGGCACCCTCCTTTATCGGATTGAGGGCCAGGTCGCTTCGTTGATCGACGACGGTCGCCGGCAACAAAAAATTGACCGCAAGAGCTGTTTTATGGTGGCCACCAATGAATTAGATCCGGCGGCGTTATCGGACGAGGAATTGATTGAAACGTACACCCAAAAACAACAAAAAGTCGAGCGGGGTTTTCGTTTCCTCAAAGATCCCCTGTTCATGGCCTCGACGGTGTTTCTCAAGTCAGCCGAACGAATCATGGCGCTGGCGATGATCACGACTTTGTCTCTTTTAGTCTACAGCGCCTTGGAGCACCGGATTCGTGAATCATTAAAAATGCATCAAAAAACCTTTCCTAATCAAAAAGGTCAGCCCATCCATCATCCGACCGCCCGCTGGGTCTTTCAATTTTTTACCGGGATTCATCTGCTCGTGATGGCGTCGATGGGCGAGATCGTTTTGAATCTTAAGGCAGCCCATCAGACCTTGTTAGCATTGCTCGGTGAACACTTTGTTGCCCTATATGCGGATTCCGGATGAGGGGGGGCGGAATGTCGGAAACAGGCCACGCAACCGGGCGGCGATTTGGACTATCCCGCCGCCATCAATACGCCGACCCGGCGTGCGCTCTACAACAACCTGGACCGGAATCAGGCGCTGGCACTGGCGGTGGATCAAGCGGTGCATGACAGCCGGCAGGACGGTTGGCGTGGAAATCCGGTGAAAATGAAGAAGGTCAGGCTGGCCATCAAGGCGGTGATCGAGCAGGCTGGACAAGTCGCAGAATCAGGCAACATCCAGTATGAACACGGTGGCTGTCAGAAGGGCAGCGAAACGGTTGACGAGCTCACCGACCGCATCCTCGAATTGGTGATAAACCAGAATGAGTATTGAGCCCCACCACATCACCGTCGGCGGCCTTGCCGTCGAGGTGGTGCGCAAGGACATCAAGAACCTGCACTTGGGCGTCTATCCGCCGAACGGACGGGTACGAGTGGCAGCCCCGCTGGTGGTGAGCGACGAGGCGGTGCGGCTGGCGGTGATCGGCAAGCTGGGCTGGATCAAGCGCCAGCAGGCCAGGTTCGCGGACCAGCCACGCCAGTCACAACGTGAGATGGTGAACGGGGAGAGTCACTACTTTCTGGGGCGGCGTTACCGTTTGCGGGTGGTGGAGAGCAATGCGCCGGCCAAAGTGGTCTTAAGAGGTACTTCCTTTCTGGAAATCCATGCGCGGCCAGCCACCACGGCTGAGGAACGCGAGCGGGTCTTGCAGCGCTGGTATCGCGAGCAACTGAAGATGCTGATTCCGCCGCTCCTGGCGAAGTGGCAAACCGTTCTGGGTGTTTCGGTGGCCGGCTGGGGCATCAAGAAAATGAAGACCCGATGGGGCAGTTGCAATATCAACGCCCGGCGAGTCTGGTTTAACCTGGAACTGGCCAAGAAGCCGGCGCCGTGTCTGGAATACATCGTCGTCCATGAACTCGTGCATCTGCTGGAGCGAAAGCATGGCGACCAGTTCACCGCGCTGATAGACCGGCATTTGCCAACGTGGCGCGCCTGCCGGGAAGCGTTGAATCGCGCGCCGCTCGGGCACGAGCAATGGCAGTACTAACTGGGTAAAGGTTTAGATTCACCTGCTGATTTCGGGAACAATCCGCCACCGCCCTGCTCATCATAGGCGCTTGTCTTGAAAAAATGCATGTTCAGGCTCGCAACATTCCGTTACCGTGCTCTAGAACCACCACACCGGTAGCCTTTTCCACCCGACTTTCACCCCTCAAGTTAAGCCCCGCATGACCGCCGGAACCCTATACATCGTCACCGCGCCCTCCGGCGCCGGCAAAACCAGCCTGGTCAAGAGTCTGGTGGAGACCACGCCGGGCGTGGTCGTCTCCGTCTCCCATACCACCCGCCCACCCCGCCCCGGCGAACAGGACGGAGTGCATTATCATTTCGTGTCTCTCGCCACCTTCGAGGCGATGCAGGCCGAGGGGGCGTTCCTGGAACACGCCCAGGTATTCGGCAACCGTTACGGCACCAGTCGCGCCGCCGTTATGGCACAATTGGCGGCCGGGCTGGACGTGATTCTGGAAATCGACTGGCAGGGTGCCCGGCAGGTCCGGGGACTCATGCCGGACAGCGCCACGATCTTCATTCTACCCCCCTCGCGGACAACCTTGCGGCAACGCCTGGCCGGCCGCGGTCAGGACAGTGCTGAAATAATCGAACAGCGCATGGCGGTGGCGCTGGACGAATTGTCGCACTACGCGGAATTCGATTACCTGGTGATCAACGACGAGTTTCCGGTCGCGCTGGAAGCGCTGCGCGCCATCGTCATCGCCAACCGCCAGCGCCGGGAAACACAATTGGAACGACAACGGGGATTGTTACGGACACTCTTGTCTTAACCGCTTGCTTCTCATTAGACTGCAAGATCCCAAATGTCTAATTACCTATCCGAGTCTGGAGATATCACCGAATGGCCCGCATCACCGTTGAAGACTGCCTCGACCAAGTGGACAACCGTTTCGAACTGGTGCTAATCGCCTCGCGTCGCGCCCGCGATCTGGCCCTCGGCAAGGAAGCGCTGGTCCCCTGGGAAAACGACAAGCCCACCGTCGTCGCGCTGCGGGAATTGGCCGAGGGCAGGCTCGATGACCTCCTCCAGGAAAAGTATCGCCGCTCCGCCACCCCCGCGCCCGAACCGCTCACCCCCTCCGCTGTCGACGACGCTGACGACGCTGACGACGACACCACAACCGGACTGGAGTGATGGCGCCACGCCGCTGATATCGGGAGAAAGGTCGTGATGAGCGCGCCGTTGCGGGAAGTCCGAAACGAAATCCAGCAATTTCGCAAGTTGGCCGTCGATGACGAATGGCTGGACGATCTATGCCTGCGCATCGACGACCTCTGCGCCATCACCAGCGAATACCTGGAACCGGAACAGGTCGAGCAACTGCGCGAAGCCTGCTATTTCGCCGCCGAGGCCCACGCCGGCATCTACCGCAAGAGCGGCGAACCTTACATCTTCCACCCGCTGGCCGTGGCCCGCATTCTCGCCAACGTCCGCTTCGATCATGAGACCCTGCTGGCGGCGCTCCTGCACGACGTCATCGAAGACACCCATTACAGCAAGGAACACATCAGCTATCGATTCGGACCGGAAGTCGCGGATCTGGTCGATGGAGTCAGCAAGCTGACCCAGATCCAGTTCAACTCCAAGCTGGAAGCGCAGGCCGAGAATTTCCGCAAGATGTTCCTGGCGATGGCCAAGGACCTGCGGGTGATCATGATCAAGCTGGCCGACCGCCTGCACAACATGCGCACGCTCGGCGCCATGCGCCCGGAATCGCGCCGCCGTATCGCTCGCGAGACCCTGGAGATTTACGCCCCCATCGCCGGCCGGCTAGGCATGAACCACCTGCGCCAGGAACTGGAGGATCTCGGCTTTAGCCATCTGTACCCGCTGCGCTGCCGGGTATTGCAGGATGCGGTGCGCAAGATGAGCGGCAACCGCCACGAAATCGTCACCCAAATGGAATCCCGTATCGACACCCGGCTGCGGGAAGAGGGTATCAAGGCCCGGGTGGTGGGCCGCGGCAAACATCTCTGGGGCATTTATCAAAAAATGCGCGGCAAACCGCTCCTGCCGTTTCGGGAGCGGCTGGCCGGTTCCCCGCAGGACGCGGATCGGCTTTCGCCCCGCAAAACCAAACCCTTTAAGGAAGTCTACGACGTTTACGCGGTGCGGATCATCGTCGATAGCGTGGATACCTGCTACCGGGTGCTGGGGGTGATGCACAGCCTGTACAAGCCGATCATGGGCCGGTTCAAGGACTACATCGCCATCCCCAAGGCCAACGGCTACCAGTCGCTGCACACCGTGCTGTTCGGTCCCGGCAGCGTTCCCATCGAACTGCAAATCCGCACCGAGGAAATGCACATCATGGCCGAAGTCGGCGTCGCCGCGCACTGGCGCTACAAGTCCGACGGCGACGGCCAGGGCGGTCACGCCCAGCAGCGTGCTCGGGAATGGTTGCGCAAGCTGCTGGACATGCAGCGTCGCGCCGGCAATCCGGTGGAATTCCTGGAAAGCGTCAAGGTAGACCTGTTCCCCGATGAGGTCTACGTGTTCACCCCGCGCGGCGAGATCATCGAACTGCCGCGCGGCGCCACCGCGGTGGATTTCGCCTACGCCATTCACTCCGACGTCGGCAACACCTGCGTGGGGGTCCGGGTGGACCGCCGGCTGGTACCGTTGCGCACGCCGCTGACCACAGGGCAGACCGTCGAGGCCATCATCACGCCCACCGCCCGCCCCAACCCGGCCTGGCTCAATTTCGTGGTGACCGCCAAGGCCCGCGCCAGTATCCGCCATTATCTCAAGCACCTGCAGCGCGAGGAAGCCACCCTGCTCGGCAAGCGGCTGCTGGAAAAGGCGCTGGCCGGCCGGATCGGCGGGTTGGGCGAACTGCCACCCGAGCGGATCAAGGCATTGGTCCGGGAATTCAATCTGGCCAGCTTCGACGAGTTGTTGGCCGATATCGGCTTGGGCAATCGAGTCGCCGCCCTGATCGCCAAGCGCCTGCTGCCGGGTGGCGACGCAGAGGGAACCTCCTCGCCGGACGCCAGCGCTCAGCCCTTGCTGATCAAGGGCACCGAGGGCACGGTGGTTGGCTTCGGCAAATGTTGCCGACCACTGCCGGGCGACGCCATCATCGGTTATCTCAATGCCGGGCGCGGCATCGTCATCCACCGCGACAACTGCAGGAACGTCCCCGGTTTCAAGAAAAATGCCGAGAAATGGATCGAAGTGGAATGGGAGCAGCACATCGGCGCCGACTTCACCGCGGAATTGCGGCTCGATGTCGTCAACAAACGCGGAGTGCTGGCCACCATCGCCGCCGCCATTTCCGCCACCGATACCAACATCGAGACCATCAACACCTCGGAACGGGACGGTAACGCCACCACGGTGCACTTGCTGCTCAACGTCCGTGACCGGACTCACCTGGCCCGCGTGATGCGTCGGTTGCGCACCCTGCCCGAAGCGCTGAAGCTGGCTCGGCGCGGTTAGGCTTCGCCCAGCGGTTTTACCTCAATCCGCTCCCCGCATCGCCGCCAGGCCGGGGAGCCCGTCAGGAGTTATTGGCCATGCCGCGCGAAATCATTCAAACCGATCAGGCCCCCGCCGCCATCGGCACCTATTCCCAGGCGGTCAAGGTCGGCGACACCGTTTTCCTGTCGGGCCAGATCCCGCTCGACCCGGCCACCATGCAATTGGTGGAAGGTAATATGGAAGTTCAGATTCGCCGGGTGTTCGACAATTTGGCGGCGGTGGCCCGCGCGGCCGGCGGCGGCCTCGCCGACACGGTCAAGCTCAACGTATTCCTGACTGATCTGGGCCATTTCACCCTGGTCAACCAGATCATGGCTGAGTACTTCCCGGAACCCTGGCCGGCCCGGGCCGCCATCGGCGTTGCCGCCCTGCCGCGTGGTGCCCAGATCGAAATGGACGCCGTGCTGGTACTGGAGAAGTAGCCGGTAGCCTGAATGGAGCACAGTGGAATCCGGACCAGCACGGAGCCCGACGCGCGGAACGTGGCGCGCCCGCTGGCCACCGAACCGCTCCCGATCACCGCCCTGCATGGAGTCGGGCCGCGGTTGACCGAACGGCTGCACCGGTTGGGCATTCGTACCGCCGAGGACCTGCTGCTGCATCCGCCACTGCGCTATCAGGACCGCACCCGGGTTACCCCCCTCGGCCAGCTCCGGCCCGGCACGGAGGCGCAGATCGAAGCCGAAATCGTCGGTAGCGAGGTGACGGCGCGCGGCCGGCGTTGTCTGCTCTGTCACCTGCGCGACGGCAGCGGCGCACTGACCCTGCGCTTCTTCCATTTCAGCCCCGCCCAACAACAGTTGCTCGGCCAGCCGGGCACGCGGCTGCGCTGTTTCGGCGAGGTCCGCCAAGCCTATGTCGGCCTGGAGATGATCCATCCCGAATGCCGCCGGCTCGATCCGGATGCGCCGCCGGTGGCCGACCGACTGACGCCGATCTATCCCACCACCGCCGGCCTGCAACAGTTCACCTTGCGCGCCCTGGCCGAACAGGCGCTGAATCAATTGGACACAATGGCGTTGTTGCCGGAGTTGCTACCGCCAGCCCTGCGAATGCAATTGCGGTTGATGTCGATCGGCGAAGCGGTGAGACTGCTGCACCAGCCACCCGCGACTGCGTCGCTGGCGGAACTGGACAGCGGCCGTCATCCCGCCCGGCGGCGGCTGGCGTTCGAGGAACTGCTGGCTCACCAGCTCAGCCTGCGGCGCTTGCGCGAGCAGATGAAGCGACAAGCCGCGCCGCCGCTGGCCGGGCACGGCGGACTGAGTCAGCGGTTGTTGGAACGACTGCCCTTCACCCTCACCCGCGCCCAGCAACGGGTCTTGGAGGAAATCGGCGCCGACCTCGTCCAACCCCGCCCGATGCTGCGGTTGCTGCAGGGCGATGTCGGCTCCGGCAAGACCGTGGTGGCCGCCGTCGCCGCGCTGCGGGCGGTGGAAGTCGGCGCGCAAGTTGCGCTCATGGCCCCCACCGAACTGCTGGCCGAGCAGCATTACCGTAATTTCCAGGCCTGGCTGGGCGAACTGGGAGTGGCAGTTGCCTGGCTGACCGGGCGGTTGACTGGACGGGCGCGGCGAACCTTGCTGGAACGACTCGCCGCCGGCGACATCCAGGTCGTGGTCGGCACTCACGCCCTGTTTCAGGAGAGCGTGGCTTTCGCCGCACTGGCATTGGTGATCGTGGACGAACAGCACCGCTTCGGCGTCCACCAGCGGCTGGCGCTGCGCGAGAAGGGTCGGCACGGCGGCGGTCACCCGCACCAACTGATCATGACGGCCACGCCGATCCCGCGCACCCTGGCGATGAGCGCCTACGCCGATCTCGACACCTCAGTGATCGACGAACTGCCGCCCGGCCGCCAACCGGTGAAAACGGTCGCGGTGCCCGATGGCCGCCGCGACGAAGTGATCGACCGTATCCGCCAAGCCTGCCGGAACGGCCGACAGACGTACTGGGTCTGTCCGCTGATCGAGGAATCGGAGGTGCTGCAATGCCAGGCGGCGGCGGTCACCGCCGAGCGGCTGACCGCGCTCCTGCCGGAACTGCGGATCGGCCTGGTGCATGGTCGGTTGCCGTCCGCCGGCAAGGAGGCGGTGATGACCGCCTTCAAGGCCGGCGAACTCGATCTGCTGGTCGCCACCACCGTGATCGAGGTCGGCATGGATGCGCCCAACGCCAGCTTGATGATCGTGGAAAATGCCGAGCGGCTGGGGCTGGCGCAATTGCATCAGTTGCGCGGCCGGGTCGGCCGCGGCAACACCAACAGCAGTTGCGTGCTGCTGTACCGGCCACCGCTTTCCCAAATCGCGCACGCCCGGCTGGCGGTGCTGCGGGAATGCAACGACGGTTTCGAAATCGCCCGCCGCGACCTGGATCTGCGCGGTCCCGGCGAGGTGCTTGGCACCCGCCAGACCGGCGAGCAGAGCTTGCGGGTTGCCGATCTGCTGCGCGATCAGGATTTGCTGAATGCCGCCCGCTACGCCGCCGACCGGCTGCTGCGCGAGCAGCCGGACGGCGTCGAACCACTGATTCGACGCTGGATCGGCGTGGGCGCGCGCTACGGGGAAGTGTAGCGATGTACACGGCGCACTTCGAACTGCGCGAACCGCCGTTCGCCATCACTCCCGATCCGGCCTACGTCTATCTGAGTCGCCACCATCGGGAGGCGCTGGCGCACCTGCTGTACGGTACCAGCGAGAACGGCGGCTTCGTGCAACTGACCGGCGAGGTCGGCACCGGCAAAACCACGCTGGTTCGCACCCTGCTGGAGCAGCGGTTGGAAAACGTGGATATCGCCCTGTGCCTGAATCCACCTCTTACGGTCGAGGAACTGCTGGCCACCGTCTGCGACGAGTTGGGCGCGGCCTACCCGCGCGAGCCTCATACCCTCAAGCCGCTGCTGGACGCACTGAACGAGCACCTGTTGCGCACCCACGCCGCCGGCCGGCGCACGGTGTTGGTCATCGACGAGGCGCAAAATCTGAGCCGCGAGGTGCTGGAACAGGTCCGCTTGCTGACCAATCTGGAAACCGCCAAGCACAAGCTGCTGCGAATCATCCTGGTCGGCCAGCCGGAATTGCGACGGCTGCTGGCGCGGCCGGATTTGCGCCAACTGGCCCAGCGCATCACCGCCCGCTACCACCTCCCACCCCTGGATAGCCAGGAAACCGCAGCCTATATCCGTCACCGGCTGCGCGTCGCCGGCGGGCACGTGGAATGGTTTACCGGCGGCGCGCTGCGGACGATTAACCGGCGATCCTGCGGCATTCCGCGCCTGATCAATATCATCTGCGACCGCGCCATGCTGGGCGCCTTCAGCCAGAACGCGCGACGAATCAGCGCGGGAATCGTCCGCCAGGCGGCGCGGGAAACCTTGCAAGGAGGTCCGGCTCCGGCTGGACGGGCCTTGCATCCCTGGCTGGCGCTGGGCGTCGGACTGGCGGGACTGGCGGGACTGGCCGTGATCGGCGGCGGGTTGTGGCTAAGCCGCACCGACCCCACGCCAACCGTCGCGCCAAGCATCGCCAGTCCACCAGTCCCACCCGCCGATCCGAGCCAAGCCGGCGGGACCAGTTCGACGCCCGTGGCCATCGCGCTGGCGCCGGCACCATCCCCCAGCGCCAACCCACTCGATCTGGCCGCATGGTTACGTAAGGCCGCCAGCGACAACGCCAACGACCGTCTGCTGGCGGTCTGGGGCATCACTCAACCCCCCACAGGCAAGGCGCCGTTTTGCGAACAAGTCAAGGCTCACAATCTGCGCTGCCTGGCGGACCGCGGCGACTGGGATGCCCTGCGTCGCTTCGATCATCCCGCCGTGCTGCGGCTGATGCTGCCCAGCGGCATTCCCGCGCCGACCCTGCTCCGTTCGCTCGTGGGGGATATGGCGACGCTGGATATCGCCGGTCGACCCGTTACCGTACCCCTGGCGCAACTCACATCGGCATGGACCGGTCATTATCTGTTGCTGTGGCGACCGCAGGTCGATCAACGCGTGATTGGTCCCGGCAACACGGGCGAAGCCGTACTCTGGCTGCGCCAGCGGCTGGCCCAGGCAACCGGTCAACCCGCCCCCGAACCGCTGTCCGAGTCCTTCGACGCCAACCTGGACAGGCAATTGCGTGCGTTTCAGCGGGAGCACGGCCTGCGACCGGATGGGATGGCGGGAGAACGCACGCTGGTACTGTTGAACAACCTGGCACCGTCCCCCGGTACTCCGGTACTCCGCCAGCCGCCGCGGGAACCGTGAGATGTCCTACATCCTCGATGCGCTGCGCAAGGCGGAACACGAACGCCATCTCGGTCAGCCACCAAATCCGGTAGCTCCACCGCCGCCGGCCCAGCCCACCCGGCAACGGTTCTGGCTTTGGCTGACCGTGGGGCTGGGTTTGGGCGCCAACATCGTGCTGCTGGCTTTTTTGCTGACCCGGTCACAACCGGAGCCCCATTCGGCTACCGCCGCGCCTCTCGCGCCCGTGGCGCATGCAGCGCGAGAGCCAATCGCACCAGCGCCCGCGCCAACCCCAGCCACAGTATCGCCCGCGGCCCGGCCAAGCCCATCGCCGCCGCCGGCCACGGCCCGGAAGGACTCGCCCAGCAAACCCGCCCCGCCCGAACCGTCGCGCCCGTCCGGCGCGGCCGGTCAGGAGACACCGCCGAAGTCGGTGCCCGCCCGTTCCGTCTCCAGCGGACCAGAACCGGCTCCTCTGCTGGACACCCTGCCCGCCGGCGCCCGGCGCGGCCGGCCGGCCCTGAGCCTCGACCTGCACGCCTACAGTCCGGACGCCGACAAACGTTTCATCGTCGTCAACGGCCGGCGCTATCGGGAAGGCGAGCAGTTGGGCGAAGGTCCCGTGTTGGAGACCGTGACCGCCACTGGTGCAATCCTGCGTCAAGGCGGCCAGCGTTTCCGCCTGTCGGTGCGCCGCTAGCCGCCGCTTGACCGATCAGCGTTTCCGCTTGTCTTCCTCGATCTGGAGTTGACCCTCCCCGGTCGCTCGCGGCGGCGACCGCTTGCTCTCCAGCTTGATCCGCAGCCGCAGATTGTTGGCGGAATCGGCATGGCGGATCGCGGTCTCGTAGCCGATTCTGCCGGCTTCGTACAGATTGAACAGCGCCTCGTCGAAGGTAACGATGCCCTGCTCGCTGGAGCGAGCCATGATCGACTTGATCTCCTTGACCCGACCCTGAAAGATCAACTCCGCCATCAGCGGCGTGTTGAGCAGGATCTCCACCGCTGGGATCAAGCCAACCCGGTCCTCGCGCGGCAGCAGCCGCTGCGAAATGAACGCCTTCATGTTGAAGGACAGATCCATCAAGACCTGTTCCCGCCTTTCTTCGGGGAAAAAGTTGATGATGCGATCGAAGGCCTGGTCGGTGTTGTTGGCGTGCAGGGTGGTCAGACAGAGGTGACCGGTTTCGGCAAAATTGATGACGGACTGCATGGTTTCCCGATCCCGAGCCTCGCCGATCAGAATCACGTTGGGCGCCTGCCGCAAGGTATTCTTCAAGGCCACCTCGTAGGAATCGGTATCCACGCCGATCTCCCGCTGATCCACCAGGGATTGTTTGTGCCGGTGGAAAAATTCGATGGGATCCTCGACGGTGATGATATGCTCCCGACACTGGCTGTTGCGATAATCCAGCATGGCCGCCATGGACGTGGTCTTGCCGCACCCGGTACCGCCCAGGAAAATCACCAGGCCGCGCTTGGTCAGGGCGATTTCCCGGAGAATCGGCGGCAGGTTGAGTTCCTCGATGGTCGGAATCCGCTGCTGGATCAGCCGCAGCACCATGCCGGCGCTACCGCGCTGGGTGAAGGCGCTGACCCGGAAGCGAGCGACATCGGGAAAATTCAGGGAAAAATTGACTTCGCGATGCTGGTCGAATTCCCGCGCCTGCCGGTCGTTCATGACCGAGCGCACCAGCAGCGCGGTTTGCTGAGAGGTCAGATTCTGGCCGCCGACCCGACGAACCTCCTGGTTGACCTTGAGCGCCGGCGGGCTGCCGGCGGTGATGAAAATATCCGACCCGTTCAATTCCAGTAACTTGAGCGCCAATTCATACAGATACTGGGTCGCCTTGTCATGATCGTTCACGATCCGTTCCGAACTCTGTTCCATGCCTTGTCCCCCTCTCATTGCTCGCCCGCGCCATATCAACCCGCCCCCGGCGGTGGTCGGATCCGGCCGTTCTTCCGGCCCGGGTCACGCCCTCGCCGGCACCCGTCTCACCCGAGTATCGCCAACTATTCTATACTGCGCAAATCGCATCGGCTTCCGGCCTTTTCGGGCACGATGATCCTGCCGTTCCCCGTCTTCCCGGTCATGCCACTGGGCACCGCCACGGTTCCCGGCATCGCGCACCCGAATTCCCATGCATCCGCATTCGTCTTCAGGAGATCATCGTTCCCATGAACCGCCCCTGCCGCCGCTTGCTTCAACTGTTCATCCTGCTGCTACCGCTGTCTTGGATGATCGTCACCCCAGCGCGCACCGCTGAATCCGTGCAACCTCTGCCGGATTTTCGCAAGTTGGTCAAGCAAAACGAGTCGGCCGTCGTCAACATCAGTTCCACCCAGGCCACCAGCCGACAGGGTTCGACCCGCGCGCCCGGCCTGCCGGAGCTGCCGGGCAAGGAAAATCCCTACCTCGAATTCTTCAAGCGTTTCTTTCAGGAGCGCCCCGAACTGCCGGGCGAACGCCAGACCAACTCCCTGGGATCGGGGTTCGTCATCTCGCCGGATGGCTACATCCTGACCAATGCCCACGTCGCCCGGGATGCCGACAAAATCATCGTGCGACTCAGCGACCAGCGGGAACGACCGGCCAAGGTCATTGGCGTGGACGATCTGACCGATGTGGCCTTGCTCAAAATTGAGGGCGAGAATCTGCCGACCGTGAAGATCGGCGACTCCGAGGCGCTGGAGGTCGGCGAATGGGTGCTCGCCATCGGCTCGCCGTTCGGGCTGGAGCACACCGCTACCCAGGGCATCGTCAGCGCGGTGGGCCGCAACCTGCCCAGCGGCACCTACGTGCCGTTCATCCAGAGCGACGTCGCGGTCAACCCCGGCAGTTCCGGCGGCCCGCTGTTCAACCTGCGCGGCGAGGTGGTGGGAATCAACTCGCAGATTTACAGCAGCACCGGCGGTTACATGGGGCTGTCGTTCGCCATTCCCATCAAGCTGGCGATGCAGGTGGTCGAACAACTGAAAGCGACCGGCGAGGTGACCCGTGGCTGGCTGGGCGTGCTGCTACAAGCGGTCAACAACGATCTGGCCGAGGCGTTCAAACTCGACCGGCCGCGCGGGGCACTGGTGGCGCAGATCCTGCCGGACAGTCCGGCGGCGAGCGCCGGCTTCAAGCCCGGCGACATCATCCTGCGCTATGGCGGCGAGCCGGTGGAGGATTCCTCGCAACTGCCGCGGATGATCGGTGTCACCCCGGTCGGCAAGACCGTGGCGATGTCCATCCTGCGCAACGGCGAACCGCTGGAAATCAAGGCGACCATCGCCCGGTTGGAAACCGCCGAGGAGACCGTCAGCACCATGGACGAACACAACGACTCGCGCCTGAACATCACTGTCGCCGACCTCAGCAACGAACAGCGCCGCGCCCTGGGCGTGGAAGATCAGGGAGTATTGGTCACCAGTCTGGATGAAGGACCCGCCGCGAACGCCGGCTTGTATCCCGACGATATCATCCTGCAGATCAATCACAATCCAGTGAAAACTGCCAGCCAGTTCGTCGAACTGGCCAAGGAACTGCCCAAGGGCAAGTCGGTACCGGTGTGGGTGCGGCGGGACAGCGAATCGCTCTACCTGGCCGTGCGCCTGCCCGACAAGGATTGAACCCTCAAGTAACCAAGCGATGAACCCGAACAACTGTCTGGATTTCGAAAAACCCATCGCCGAACTGGAGGCGATGCTGAAGGAACTGCGTCATCTCAGCGCCGAACAGGATTTGAACATCAGCGACGAGATCGCCCGGCTGGAGGCCAAGAGCAAGGCGCTGACCGAGTCGATCTTCGCCAGTCTCACGTCCTGGCAGATTTCCCAGATCGCCCGGCATCCGTTGCGACCTTACACGTTGGACTACGTGGAACGGCTGTTCACCGATTTTCAGGAACTGCACGGCGACCGGACCTTTGCCGACGATCGTGCCATCGTCGGTGGGCTGGCACGGCTGGACGGTCGGGCGGTGCTGGTGATCGGCCACCAGAAGGGCCGCGATACCAAGGAGAAGATCTACCGCAATTTTGGCATGCCGCGGCCGGAGGGCTACCGTAAGGCACTGCGGTTGCTGAAGCTGGCCGAACGGTTCCGGCTGCCGGTGCTGGCCTTCATCGATACGCCGGGCGCCTATCCGGGCATCGGTGCCGAGGAGCGCGGTCAGAGCGAGGCCATCGCCCGTAATCTGTTCGAGTTGAGCCGGCTGCGGGTGCCGGTCATCTGCGTGGTCATCGGCGAGGGCGGTTCCGGCGGGGCGCTGGCGGTCGGCGTCGGTGACCGGGTGTTGATGCTTCAGTACAGTACCTATTCAGTGATCTCGCCGGAAGGCTGCGCGGCGATCTTGTGGAAAAGCGCCGACAAGGCGCCCGAGGCCGCCGAGGCGATGGGGCTGACCGCCGACCGCTTGCTCAAGCTGAATCTGATCGACCGCATTATTCCCGAACCGCCCGGCGGCGCGCATCGCGACCTGGAGTGGATGGCGGGAACCCTGCGCGCCGCGCTGCACGAGCAGTTGCAGCAACTGGACACGTTGAGCGTGGACGAGCTGCTGGAACAACGCTATCAACGCTTGATGGCGTATGGAGTGTTCAAGGAAGCCGAGCCGGTGACCTCGACCCAGTTGTCATGGCAGAGCAGCGTGGCGGCTCTGCTGGGGAAAGATACCCTGCTGGCAAAGGACAAGGATTAAGGATTTCCGAAGTTCGGAAAGTGCCGTGGTTCCACCGCCATGACCGCAACCGCGCTTTCGCCCACCCTGCTTGCCCCCCTGCTAACTACCCATCCCCAGATTCAGCGGTTGCTCGTGGGCTACAGCGGCGGCCTGGATTCCCACGTCCTACTGCACCTGCTGGCGATGCACCGCGCATCATGGCCGGAACGGACGCTGGCGGCGGTATATGTGGATCACGGCCTGCAAGCCGCTTCCGCCGCCTGGGGCGAACACTGCGCCCGTATCTGCCGTAAATTGGATATCCCGTTCCGGGTATTGCAAATCGATGCCCGGCCCGCGCCCGGCGAAAGCCCCGAAGCCACCGCCCGTCGCACCCGCTACGCCGCGCTTGCCGCCGAACTGGGACCCGATGCCGCCCTGCTGACCGCTCATCATCGCGACGATCAGGCCGAAACCCTGTTGTTGCAACTGCTGCGCGGCGCGGGTCCGCACGGACTGGCGGCGATGCCGGCGGCGACCCGGCTCGGCCAGGGCTGGCTGCTGCGGCCGATGCTGGACATCGAGCGCACCGACCTGCTGGCCTACGCCCAAGTGCATGAGTTGCGCTGGATCGAGGACGCCAGCAACGCCGACACCGGCTTCGACCGCAACTATCTCCGCCATGAGATTTTGCCGCTGCTTCGCGAACGCTGGCCCGCCGTTACCCGCAATCTGGCCCGCTCCGCCCGACTGTGCGCCGAAATCGCCGACTGGCTGGACGTGGAGGCCGATGCCGACCTGGCCCGCGTCGCCACCCATCGGGCCGATGCTCTGCACCTCCCCGCGTTGCGCGAACTGAGCGAACTCCGCCAGCGTAACGTCTTGCGGCGCTGGCTGCGGCAACTCGGTTTGCCCACACCCGACAGCCGGCAGTTGCGGCACGTTCTCCACGACACGCTGACCGCCGGCCGTGACCGGCGGCCTTGCATCCACTGGTCCGGTGGCGAGGTGCGGCGCTACCGGGATACGCTGTACGCCATGCCGCCGCTGCCATCGCACGATGCGAATCAAACCGTCGTCTGGCGCCCCGATATCGATGGCTGGCCACCGCTGGAACTGCCTGGCATCGGCAGGTTGGAATTGCGGGAAACCGTCGGTGCGGGCTTGCGAGCCACGGCGCTGGCCGGGGCATCGCTGGTGGTCTGCTTCCGTCGGGGCGGCGAACACTTCCGACCCGTTGGCCGCCGCCACCGCCAGGAATTGAAGAAGCTACTGCAGGAAACCGGTATTCCACCTTGGGAGCGAGATCGCCTGCCACTGCTCTACCGGGACGACACGCTGCTGGCGGTGGTGGGTCTGGGTATCGCCGCCAGCACAGCCACCATGCCCGGAGAACCGGGTTTTCTGCCCGTTCTGGATTCCTCATTGGCAGCGGGATCGCATTCAATATTCCGATAAAATCTTTTTTTATTCAGTTAGTTATAAGTACTCGATAGTGTTCTTGATATGGATACGGATATGAATAAATTGCTTACAAGATATTGGTTATAAAGTAATTTAGTAAATCTATATCCACGTCTGAAGCACTACCTCCGAAGTATTGGACCGTAAGAGGCAATGAAGATGGGTAAACACCGCGGCCAGTGGTCTAGAACCCCCTGCGCTGGAGTCGCGATTCTGCTGGGATTGCTGGGGTGGCTGTGCGCCGGCGTGGTGGTGGCTGACGCGCCAGCCATCCGGCACGTGCTCGTGTTGTTTTCGGAGGAACGGTTCATGCCGGCGAATCTCGCGGTCAACGACAGTCTTCAGGCCACGTTGACAGCAGGCTCCGCCGAGCGCATCGAGTTCTATACCGAGTTTCTGGAACTCGCCCGGTTCCCGGGTGAGCCGCAAGAACAGGCGTTCCAGCAGTTCCTGCGCGAGAAGTACGCCGACCGAAAGCTCGCGGTGCTGATCGCCGTGGGGGCGCCGGCGCTCGAGTTCCTGGTGAAATACCGCGCGACCCTGTTCCCGGATACGCCGATCGTATTCTGCGGCGTGGAGCAGCGGGAAATCGATGCTCTGGACCTCGGCCCTCGGATCATCGGCGTTCCCGTCAAGGTCGATTTCACTGCCACGCTCGAACTGGCGCTGCGGTTACAGCCGGACACCCGGCGGGTGGTGGTCGTCAGCGGCGCCGCTGCGATGGATCGGACGCGAGAGGCGGAAGCCCGGCAGTTGTTTCGCCCCTATGAAGACCGGCTTGCCTTCACGTATCTCACGGGTCTGCCGATGCCGGACCTGCTCGGGGAACTGGCCCACCTGCCGGAACATACCGTCATTATCTATCTCAGTATCCTCCGCGATGGGGTGGGTACCGCGTTCGTGCCCCGCGACGCGCTGGAGCGACTGCGGCAGGCCGCGAACGCGCCTATCTACGGCCTCTATGAGACGTACCTCGGGCACGGCATCGTCGGCGGCCGGCTGCTCAGTTTTGCACAGCAAGGAAAACAGGCGGCGCGCCTTGGGCGGCGCATCCTGGCCGGGGAACAGCCCGCAGCCATTGCCGTTCCCGAAGCTGGCGCCAACAGCGACAGCTTCGACTGGCGCCAGCTCAGGCGCTGGGGAATCAGCGAAGACCGGTTACCACCAGGCAGCAGCGTCCAGTTCAAGGAGCCGTCGGTGTGGGACCAGCATAAGTGGCTTATTATCGGCACCCTTGCGCTCTGCCTTGTTGAAGCGTTACTCATCGTCGTGCTGTTGGTCCAGCAACGCCGCCGCCGCCAGGCTGAAAAGGCGCTGCGCGACAGCGAAGAGCGCATGAACCTGGCCGCCTCCTCGGCGGAACTCGGCATGTGGTGGTGGGACATCGCGCGCGATCAGATCGAGGCCACGGAGAAATGCCGGGCTTTGTACGGTTTCGCGCCGGCAGTGCCCCTGAACTACCCGGCGTTTCTCAATACTCTGCACCCGGATGACCGCGAGCCCACGGGCCAGGCCATTCAGCAGGCGCTGGTGGAGCAAACGGAATTCCACGGCGAATACCGGGTGGTCCGGCCGGACGGCAGCCTGCGCTGGCTGGCCGCCCAAGGGCGAGGTTATTTTGATAGCGCCGGGAAAGCGCTGCGCATGATGGGTGCCACGATCGATATCACCCAGCGCAAGCAGGCGGAACTGGAAATCCTGCGCCAACGCCAGGAACTGGCGCACATGATGCGGGTGGTGACGCTGGGGGAACTCTCGGCGGCGCTCGCTCACGAGCTGAACCAGCCGCTCACCGCCATCCTCAGCAATGCGCAGGCGGCTCAGCGTTTTCTGGCGCAGGGCGAGCTGGAGAGGGAGGAGCTGACCGCCATCCTGGAGGACATCGTGGCGGCCGATCAGCGGGCCAGCGAGGTGATTGGCCACGTGCGGGCCATGCTCGAGAAAGGCGAAGCGCAACGCCAGGTATTGGATATCAACGCGATCATTCGGGAGGTCAGCAAATTGATCCACAGCGACCTGATCACCCGGCAGGTGTCTCTCGTCATGACCCTCGACACCACCCTGCCAGGGGTGACTGGTGACCCGATTCAACTGCAGCAAGTAATCCTTAACCTGCTGCTGAACGGGGCCGAGGCCCTGTTGGTCTCGGCCAGCCGCCCGCGCCAGCTAGAGATCCGCACGACCCGGCGGAACGCGGCTACCCTCGAAGTGAGCGTGCATGATACGGGCGTCGGTATCGATCCCCAGCAGTTGGAGCATATCTTCGAGCCGTTTGTCACGACCAAGCCCCACGGCCTGGGGATGGGATTGGCCATCAGCCGCTCGATTATTGCCGCCCACGGGGGTCGGCTGTGGGCGGAGAACCCTCCCGAAGGAGGGGCAATCTTCCGCTTCACCCTGCCAGCCGACACCGGGGCCCCCGCATGCTGAGCAGCGCCCCCACGGTGTTCATCGTCGATGACGATCCCGCCGTGCTCGTCAGCCTGGCGAGACTGGTCAGGTCCGCCGGCTATCAGGCGGTCACCTGTGGCTCGGCGCGTGAGTTTCTAGGCCGCGACCACGGTAACACGCCCGGCTGTCTGGTCCTCGACGTGCACCTCCCCGAGTTGAGCGGCCTGGACCTGCAACAGGCGCTGGCCACCGCCGGCCACCGTCTGCCGATCATCTTCCTTACCGGCTACGGCGACATCCCGATGAGTGTCCAGGCGATGAAAGCCGGGGCGGTGGATTTCCTGACCAAACCCTGCCACGACCAGGACTTGCTCACGGCCATCCAGCAGGCCATCGCCCAGGATCAGCAGGCGCGTCAGGTGCAGGCGGAAGTGGACGACCTCCAGCATCGGCTCGCCACCCTGACCCCCAGGGAGCGCGAAGTCCTCACCCTCGTGGTCGCCGGCAAGCTCAACAAGCAGGTTGCCGCTGCTCTCGGCACCGGCGAAAAGACCATCAAGGTCCACCGCGGACGGGTCATGGCCAAACTGCGGGTCAGATCGCTGGCCGACTTGGTGCGGCTGGCGGAAAAAGCCGGGATTGCGCCGGCGACGCCAGCCAAGCCAGTGGACTAAAGTCCAATAGCCGACCGTTTGCTCATCCGTTAAGGTGATCGACGGATAATGCCGTGGCTGGCCTGCCGAGCGGGCGAGGCTGTCCACGGCTTCCCCCAGCGGTGCCAGCCGTCCTGGCCCAACCCAGCGACCGCCGTGTGGTCGTCCTTCCCCGCGTTAACAAAGGTGCGTTTTCCCATGCTGAGCCCCCGGCCTCTCATCGCCCTGGTGGATGATGATGAAGCGGTGCTGAAAGCCTTGCGGCGGCTCCTGCGTGCCTGTGGGTTGCGTGCCGAGACCTTCGCCTCAGGCCGAACCTTCCTCGATTCGCTCGCCGACCATCTCCCCGATTGCGTGGTCCTGGATGTGCGGATGCCGGATCTCAGCGGCTGGGAGGTCCAGGCCGAACTCATCACCTTGGGGTTGCCCCTGCCCCTCATCTTCATGACGGCCCATGCGGATGCCGCCGCGCGGGAACGGGCGCTGCGCAATGGTGCGGTGGCGTTTCTGCGCAAGCCCATTACCGCCCAGCGCTTGCTGGAGGCCATTGACGCGGCCATAAGGGGCGGCCCGGGGGAAAGTGGGGCCGCTTGACCAAGACCAGGTCAGGCTAACCTCGGTAAAACCCGGCCAGCTCCAAGGGGTTATTGGACCAAGGTCCAATAGTGGAAAGTCTTTTTCCCTGCTAGGCTCAACATTAGGATTGGCGAGAGGTGATCCTGAGGCGTAGACAGCCTCATTTACCCAAGTGGGATGCCGGCTAAATTAGTCTCAACCTTACCAGGAGAATCGAAATGGTGATAGTTAACCAAGACGCTGCAAATCAGTACAAACCTCCGTTAATCGCGACTATGTACGAGCGCTGGACACTTGATTACATCATAGAGCTCGTGCAGCTTATCGCCATGGACTTCGTATACCGTCCTCGGCAATACCGGGAAGTTTCTCCGAACATTAGCGAAATACTGCAGAATTTTCGGTTTCTTACGGGAACGGATCCAAAATTTCCCAATCGGATGCAACGCTCGATGACCTTCGAGGCTATCTTGGGTACGTCGGATGGTATGGGGATGGTCATAGAAACCAAGAGTAGTGCTCCAACGGCAGTAGCGGCAGGGACAGGAGCCGGAATGAGTGCGCCTGCCGAAGGTGCTCAGTTTAAAATGGAAAGTGCAAGGCTGCGGGAGACAGCTCGTGCATACACGGAGCGACAGGTCACGCAAGGCGAAGGCCAACTACTCCAGGCATTCCTTGATGAGGGAGTTACACTCCAATCTTATCTACGGCCAATCGACGACGAAAATAACGTAGTGATCATAAGCAATGCCCAGACTAAAGCTATCTTTGACGAAGCGGTGTTGGTGTTGCGAGATAAGACTGTGGCGGGTCGTTTCGGCCGCCCGCCTGCAATTCAAAAGACGTGGCCGTTGGGCGGAGCTCTGGACGAAAACGGTTCTCTGTTAATCCAGGAAATAGGCAAGGTGTTGATCCAGGGCATGATCCCACCCACCACGTTAATGCCGATATCACAAAACAAGTTCGCTGTGATGCAGCGTATCGCCAGTTATGGAGCCCTTACAATTACAGGTGTTTTGCGGGGAAGCTTTCCTGCTGACCCTAGTGAGTCGCTCGAATCTCGAAAACAACGATTCGAACCATTGATCGGCGCTGCATATAGTTGGAAAACGGCTCTGGATAATTTGACCACGGCAATGTAGGGGGATTTCGACGAATACAACGATGTTTCAATTAGGGTAAGCACTACTTAGGCTGTTTTTGCTTAGCCCCCGGGAAGATAAAAGGGCATGGTTCAAAGGTGGCCATTTTTAGGTAACATCGGCACGAGAAATTTGGCCATAATTGCAGCGAGGATCTGGATCCTATTGGCACTTCTCGTTAGGTTTGTTCAAAGCGCTTAAATCTTAGTAATTCTAACCAGTGGGGCAGCTTTCGTGCTTAATGGGCTTGCTAGGTAGCGCCGTTGAATTGTGCCTAATCTATCTCAAAAGAAGGAATGATTATGAAGAGCCTCAACGACTATAAGGGTATTCTGCCCTATGCAAGCGAGTTGTTTGGCATCTATCAGCCATTGTTGGGATGGAAGTCCCGATTGACTGCAAAACGGTACGAAGGATTTCGTGCAACAATATACGCCAACATGGCCACTCGCGTCCTAGCTACGTCCAGTTCCCCAGTTTCCCCCCAGGTTCAGGGAACAGTGTACTACGCCTACGCCAACACCACCTCCAGTTCCCCGGTTTCCCTTCCGCTTCACGTCAAGGATTTAGCATTGACGAGTCTTGCTGGAGAAAGAGCCTCCAACGTAGGGGATTTGCGCCCCGTAGATTACCTGAAAACCACCGAATCCTATATTGCCTCATCCATCGACAGCGGGGTCGCACGCTTAATCCGCCGCGAACTCGGCGAATCGCCACCGCAGGACTGGAATCGTCGGATCAATACCGAGCGCATGACTGAGACACTCAATCAATTAAAGGATATTCTGACGCGTGAGTGCGCGCTCGCTGAGCATCCGGAGATTCAGGAATATGTGCAGAAGTTCGGGAAAATATCTGCGCAGACTATGGCTGTGCCACAGTTACAGGAGTTTTTTGCGAAAGAAACTAAGACTGCTGGCTATCTGATTTTCCTCGCGCAGCATTTGCCAAAGACGCTAGAAGACCTCTTCTTCCGCACACCGAAAACCGCGCTGATCAGCCAGGCAGCCTTGGTAGACCCGTTGCTTAGCTTCGGCGCGAACAGCTACGACGCCATTCTCTCGCCCATCGGGATCATTCATCTATACCGCGAATATTTCTTTGAGTTCGATTCCTTCCTCGGTCCATCGGTTGGACACGTATGGCTGAGTCCGGGCGGCACGGTCGATCTGATCGAGGTCAACACCCGCAAGGTCTTCACCGAGCAGATCTACGAGTCGATGACTGAGACGACCACAAAGTCAGAAAGCGAAGTGGTCACGAAAGACGAGATTTCCGATGCGGTGAAGGAAGAGAACCGCAACGAGATCAAGTTCGGGTTCAGCAACGTTGCCTCCTACACGACACCCGTTTTCCAGGATACGGCCACGGCGAGTTTGTCACTCGATAAGGCGAAGATGGATTCGCGTGAGAGGACCACCAAGCATATGCGCCAGCAAAGCGAGAAGGTATCGAGCGAGATCAAGCGCAACTTTAAGACTACCTTCAGGACCTCGACCGAGGTGACCGATACCACCAGCAAACGCTACGTGATTCAGAACACTACCAAGCGGCTCGTTAATTACGAACTGCGGCGCAAGATGCGCAAGGTTGGCGTACAGGTGCAAGACATCGGCGTACAACTCTGCTGGCATACGTTCGTCGATGATCCTGGGCGGGAACTTGGCATCGCGAAGCTTGTACACATCGCTTCTCCCGAGGATCTTCACGGCGTGCAGGAGCCGGACGCGCCCGTAATGCCGGAGTCCGAAATCAGGGACAAACCGATTAGCGTCCGAGACATCGTTTTTAGCCCTCCGCAATTGACCACAACCCCCGGCGGCAAGTTCACGACGTTGAGGGGGCCGTTTGAGCTTACCCCGCCAAAGCCAGGCTATATCTACAGCCGCACGGAGGTAGTCCTGACGGGTGAAGGAGGCTTCGCCACTCTGAGAGCGTATCCCAAAGACGCGGACGAAGCGATCAACCACGGCAGCTCGGATGCACCCAATATGGAGTTGATCCCCACCGGCGACGCGACACACCCGACGGAAGCAAGCGTTCGCTCGATCGTCCTCGGCTTTCTGCTGGAAAAGGAATTTAAGCAATACGTAAGCAACCAACATTGGTATTGGCATGTGGACGTAACGGTCATTTGGAAGCCTTCACAGCAGCACTTGAAAGACGTGACAGCCAATTATAAGAAGGCCATGGTGAACTTCACAGCCGCGAAGGAGCGCGCTTTTCGTGAGGCGTTATACAAAGCTGCGCGCGAGCGCATCAAACTTGCGAGCAAGATTACCCCACGCCCCCCGGAAGTACTGCGCGAGGAGGAGCGTACAGTCGTCTACCGCACGCTCATTAAACAGTTGATGAAAGTGGGCGGCACCGATCAGTCTAACCACGTCGTATCGGAGTTGGTGCGTTCGATTTTCGATGTTGACAAGATGCTTTATTTTGTTGCGCCGGAATGGTGGATTCCCCGCCTGCACCGCAGCTCACAGCATCTGGGCCAAGAGCAACCGGTAGATAGCCGCCCCGTTGTCTCGTCTGTAGGCAGAGGTGAATCAGAATTGGGTCGCGGCAATGCCCCCATTGCCACACCTATTGCTGCCGAAAACATCGTCGACTGGGGTGGCGTAAAGGAGAGAGGCCGCGACAACTACTACATCACCGAGGACTCCAGCGCCTGCCAAGCTTGGCAGCTCGCTCGGCTGGTTGCTGCAGCTCGACGGCGACAACCTGCGTAATACTATGCTCAATTCGCCCTGGGTAAAGGCCGTTATTCCGATCCGCATCGGCAAGGAGCAGGCAGCCATCAACTGGCTACAACAAGCACATGTCGAGGGTAGCGACGGTTTGGACGCGGAGTACGTCGCTTCTCCCGGCGATCCCGAAGAATTGCAATCGACACCGTATCATTCGGTGACGGTGCGTGAGGCACTCAACCACTTGATCGGCGAGATTCAGGAGTTCGATCGTGTATCGCGCACCGCTGCTGTTCCTAATCCTGCTGAGCCGGATGACTTCAGCAACCATATCGCTGGTAGCATGCCGACTGAAGGGGTGTTCGAGCACGGATTCTATCCGCTTCAGGGTGGTGTGCGCTTCAACCAGAGCGGCACTGAGCAAGTGCCCGTTTCGCAGTGGACAGAAATCCTGCCTACCGATCAGGTCGCTGCCCTAGAGGTGAGATACGATCCCAAGACTTTGCAAATCATAACTGCTAACGATGTGGAGAAAGAAGAAGACGATGTGTAGGTAATAACAAGAAGGAATCCACCATGATTAATCTCCCCGTCATCGCCCAGATCGTCCCACCGACACCGCCCGCTGCACCGCCCCCCCCAGCTCAACCCCAGATGCCAGGGCAGGGATTCGCAACTTGTACTAGCGATGATGCTGCCATGCTGCGCGTACCAGGTCGGAACGTCGAAGACCCAGCCTACAAGAAAAGGGGAGTGGTCCTTTCGGAGAACTGGTTCCCCCCGAACCCGGTTCCCAGCAGCAGGCAATCAGGTTGTGGCTTACATTCACGGAAGCTGTGCGTTTGCCGACATGGCCGAAGCACTCGATTCTGCCAATGCACCCGAGCACCGCATCTACATCCTTGGCTGGTCTACTGACAAGGGAACGCAGCTCTATCCGGGTTCCGGCAACACCTTGGAAGACTTCTTAAATCGCACGCGTGCGCAGGTGCGTGGGATGTTTTACGACGGGCAGATCACTCTGACGCCGCTGATTAAAACATCTGCTAGCGGAGTCGAGAATAAATGGATCAGCGATACAATCAACCAACTACCGAATGGAGCATCCGTCATTGACAGTAAACTTCCAGGGCTCGGTATTCACCATCAAAAGCTCCTGGTCGTGCAGGGCCGGTTTGGGATAGTAGCTTTCATCGGCGGGATGGATATCAGCCCGACGCGCATCAACATCAACCCCCAGATGGGCGAACCTTGGCACGACACCCAGCTACGTATCGCGGGTCCTGCCGCGCTGGAGTGCCGAAAGGTGTTTGAAGATCGCTGGCTTGACCATTCAGCCACGGCAACTCTGGATCAAAAGCTTGGTGCAACCGCGACCGCGACCAAAGATGCACGTCGTCTCGTTGGCTTTCCCGTTCCAGCGACTCTAGATCTAGATGAGCTGCCTTCCGTGACAATACCCAGAGGATCGAAGAGGCAGACAAAAAAGCTGATCGTTTCAGTAGGTCGTACATTTGCAAATGTACGACAGTTTGGGGGATCTGGCGGTTATTCTTTTGCGCCAAATGGGGATTACAGCGCGTGGACTCTCATTGAGCAGGGTATTAAGCGAGCTACCCGCTGGATTTATGTAGAGGACCAGTACCTGGTCAGCCGCATGGCGAGGAAGGCATTGCTTGATAAGTTCAACGACATGCAGTTTGAGTTTCTACTCATGCTAATCAATGGCTCCCCGTCTGCAGCAGCGGACTTTAGGTATCTCATCACAGCTCGAAACGAATTCCGTCGTGATCTTTCGAAAATCGACCCAAAGCAGACTCGATGGGGAATGTACACGTTGAAGGATTCCAATGATAAAGAGCGCCAAAAGTGGTGCGGTACCTATGTACACAGCAAGACTTGGATCTTCGACGATGGCTACGCGGTGATAGGCTCTGCCAATTGCGACAACAGGGGCTATACCCACGACACTGAGGTCGTAGCAGGGATTACGGACAGCAACCTCTTGGAGGTCTACCTCGGTGAGAGTTTTGCGATCGACCTGCGCACGAGGCTATGGCACAAGCACCTGGGTCTGCCGCACGCACAAATTCGCAATTGGGACAAGGCGATCAGATTTTGGAAAAGCCCTCCTCCGTCGGCGATGATCGTTGACGCCAGCGGTCTCGAGCTCGACAACGACCTGTCTCCTCCAGCGACATTTCCCTCTGGAGCTGAGGCAGATAACGTGGAGAAAGTCTGGACCAAATTGGTTGATCCGGACGCTCGATGACCGCTGCAGAGGAACGAGGGTTAAGTTTTGAATTGTCAACCCGCGTACGAAACAGGGCTCACCACCTATCAGTTTTGAAAATCGCCGGGTTCACTCGTCAGAAGACGGTATTAACTGTTCGATTTGCCATTGCAGGAAATCTGCTGAAATGCTCTGAAACCATGGTTTTTGACAAACTGATAGGTGGTGAGCGAAAAAGGGGTCAGATCCTGAGGTGTCGACCGTGAGGTGTCAATCAGCGTTCAAAAGTTACCACCATCAACGTCCATTTTATCAGTCTACGTATTGCAATAAATATTTAAAAACAATGTGATAATAAATTTACGTGGTCAATTATGAAGCTGTTTATTGACAAAGTTACACCGCTGTTTGACAGCTCAGACGGTATGACGGCCGCTTATACCGCTCCCGTCAAGGAATTACATTCCATCCGGGACGGTCTCGATCTGCCGGCAGGCCATGTTGTGACGCTCAATGACGCTATCGACCACTTCTGCCGTCTGGTCACCGAAAAGCACCGCGAGGCGAACACAGCCAAAAATTTTCCCGAGACTGAGATCAACGACGACAACAAAGTTTTGCGACCGCTATCGAGAAAGTCTACGAGAACGACTTCTATCCGCTTCAGGGCGGCTTCCGCATCGATCTGGCGGCTCCCAATCCCAATCCGAACAACAAGGACCGGAACTTCCAAGTGTTCGACCAGTGGATCGAGATCCTACCGACGACAGATCAGGTGGTGCCGGTCGAAGTCGCATACGATACCAAGACGGGCCGGAAGATTTGACGCCTCTTTGCGAGCGAGTGGCCGATGACTTTCAACCTGACCATCAAAGTCACCGCATGCGACGTAATCGACGCCCGTATTGGCGTCGGTCGCGTCGGTCTCACCGTTGTCCAGCAGGTCTCGCAGGCACCCGTCAAAGTGAACCAAATGAACCTGTTGACGCTGCTCGGCCATCCACTTACGATCTCTGATCTGGTCCTGCTGCGCTTAGCCATCACCATCGAGGCATCTGACTACACGATCGAGCGGGCAGTCATCTCGTTCGATGACAGTCTGCAGGCATGGCAAGCCACCAATCCGCACGTTATCGCCACTGGCTCCAAAGCCGATGTGGCGATCGTCGCACGGTTGGGCTGTCTGCGCTTTGCGCCGACCAAATCGCTGCCGGAGACGATGTCCGTTCCGGCCGATTTCAATCCCGGCACCGCTTTGATCGAGCCGCGTGGCAACTCCTTCGCCTATCGGGGACTGTGGCTCGAGGATACACATGTGGTGCGCCTCACCGACCCCATCTCCGGCGACCCATCTGCGGAGGACTGGAAGCGCTTTGCTCACGAGAAGAAACACTTGAAGGCCAAAGATTTCGGCACTTTCGCGCTACTGGAATTCGGCTTTCCGGCCCCTAACAGAGCAGGGCGGCCGCGCTTTCTTGTCGGCGTTTGGTATCCGAACCGACCGTTCGGCGATGTCGTCGACGTCAATGTCTTCTTCTCGCCGAACACCGGGGCGCCATATCCCGGCGATTCCTATCCCTTCGCCAAGGCCTATCCCTATCAGATGACGCCGAAAGAGGGTCACCAAGGTCCGAAATACATCCTGACTGATCTGGACCTACCCTATGTCGGGCTCGCCCTCAATTATGTCTGCATCGGCTACAAGATCGTCTACCAGATGCTGGTGGCGGGAAAGAATTCCATCATCGTCATGCCCATTCAGCCGGCCTCACAATGGGGTCCGTTGCAGACGCGGACGTGCTTGTGGCGGTTGGTATTGGAGGCGGTCCGCTTCGGCGAGGCGCAGCGCCTGATTGCCCGACAGGGCAAGGTCGGTCGGCTCGATCTGAGACGGGAGGGAGCAAGCGTGGATGTCGACGCTGCGGGCGTGGCCGGTGCTCCCTTCGCACGCACGCAATATCACCTCACCACCTCGGCCTTCAGCGCTGGATTGGGTGCGATGCTGAGCCTGATCGGCACCGCGAAGCTCGCCGACGACAAGCCCTACCCACCATCGCATTTCGCGGCACCGGATGAAGAGTGTCAGGCTGCTTGGAAAGGCCTGTGGGACGTAGACGGCGGTTTCAGCCAGCTGGGCGGTTTCGAGGCATGCATGCGCCCCATGCTCGCCTGGCGCAAAGGCGGATCAAAGCGGGTGCTGCGGATGTACCATTCCGAAGACACGGTCAACGCCAACACATCGCTCGCCGACTTCGCTCCCGACGTCTTGGTCAAGCGATATCAAGGCAAAGTCGGCTTCATCGATCAAGGCTATACGTCAGACCGCACAACCCTCTGGGTGCTGTTCTCCAACCCAACCCTGCGAAAGCAATCTCCCGCAGACGATGCCGCCAGCGTCTGGCCCTCCTTCGGTGCCCAAGACGCCCACCACATGGTGCCAACCGTGGCGTTTGGGCATGCGTGGATGATCTCGTGAAGCCTAGGCCGTCCATTTGTCACAATATCAACGGATTCCGTACTAACGGCTTCAAGAGGGAGCATCCCAAAAGTTGGTTCAAGCGGCCAGTGGGTACTGGTTCAGTCTGATTATTCTCCAACCTATTGATCATGAAATTAAAAGTTCTTCGCGGGTTGTTTATGGAGTGGGCTCTTCTGGGCGGGATTCAGCCTGCCAAGCTGGCTAAAGCTGGCTTAAAGTCACTTTAGATCAATCGGTTAGCTTTGTAGCTGGACCCGGGCCGGCTGGCTCCACAAAAACCTGCGAATAATCCTAAATAGTTTATTATATTCAAACGGTTATCGCCAAAATCAGAACCTTCTCAATAAGTCATGGCAGCAATGAAAACAATGCCTTAAGCCGTGTAAAAACCGCTTTTTTTCGGCTCTTTGGGAATTCCCGGAGTAAAATAGTTAATCAAAAACAAATACTTAAATTCTTTTTGCTGCACTGCAATGCGCTGTATTTTAATAAGATTCCAGCGCGTTCCGTGGTCTTAAGACATAAATATATTTAAAATCATAATGTTGTATTTAGACAGAAGGGAATTAACGGTCAAATCCAAGCCTCCTTCAAGCTTTATATGTCATTATGAATCAATAAGTTGTTAATACCGGGAAATACCAAAGAGCCTTTTTTTCTCCCTTGTGTGATCAAGGTGCTGCGTAAGTCATTGATTATTCCTTAGAGAGGCTAAAAAACATGCTCCGGCAGTGCCATTTTGCTCTCGCAAGCCATTGATTTTAAAAGTGCCATGACTTATTGAGAAGTTACCAAAATCATACTGAACCAGTGCCGCATCTGTTGCTCCGAACGCATCGCAGAGTCGTTGCTCCCGGTCTATTCCGTTTGCGGATTCCAGGCTATCGAGTTCTCACGGTGGGCGACCTGCGCTACAGCGGCTATCCGGGGATAGCAGGCGGCGAAATCTATGCGGTCTTCGAGGTCAGTGAAGATCCCGCGTATGCCGGCCTTGAGTGGAATGGAGCGGCCCTCATGCGTATGATCACCGAGTTTGAAGCGCACATGAAGCATCAGCCGCTACTTACTCTGGGCCGCACTTCGCCCTATCCCCGTGTGCTTAGCCTGCGGGAACTGTTGAAAGCGCTTAAATCGGCTGATCAAACAGATGATCCGTCCGGTGATGAGATGTAGCGCGAACCCGACCATTGGAAGGAGTATTTCCCATGCCCGCAACCGCCCACAAATTCGCCACTTACGAAGACCTGTTCGATCTGCCCGACAATCTGGTAGGCGAGATCATTCACGGTCAGTTGATCACCCATCCCCGGCCCACGCCGAAACATGCAGTAGCCAGTTCCGCCATTGGCGATGAACTTATTAGCCCGTTTCACAAGGGACGCGGCGGTCCTGGCGGCTGGTGGATTTTATTCGAGCCGGAACTGCATCTTGGCCCACATATCCTGGTGCCCGATCTGGCTGGGTGGCGGCGGGAGCGCTTGCCGGTCATGCCGGACATCGCCTATTTCACCTTGCCGCCCGACTGGGTGTGCGAGGTATTGTCGCCCGGCACGGCGCGGGGGGATCGGGCCGATAAAATGCCGATTTATGCCGCGCAGGGGGTACCGTTTTTGTGGCTGATCGATCCCGTGCTGCATACCTTGGAAATATTCATGCTGCACGAGGGACACTGGCTGCTGGAGTGCGTATATAAGGAAGACGAGCAAGTCAGCGCGGCGCCATTCGACGCGATCTCGTTCCCGCTGGCGGATTTATGGTGCTGAACCGCCCTCCCTCGGGGTATGCCCGCCATGCTGCTTGAAGTCGAAAACCTTCACGTCCGTTACGGCAACGTCGAGGCGCTGCATGGCATCAACCTGTGCGTCCGCCAAGGCGAGATCGTGACCCTGCTTGGGGCGAACGGCGCCGGTAAAACCACCACCCTGCACGCCATCAGCGGTCTGCTGCGGCCGGCCAGTGGTGAAATCCGCTTCGAGTCTCGCCCGATTCACAAAATGCCGGCCCATCGCCTGGTCGGTATGGGCATCGCTCAGGCCCCGGAAGGCCGCCGCATCTTCGGCACCCTCACCGTGCGAGAGAATCTCAATCTGGGCGCGTTCACCCGCGAGGACCAGGCGAAGGTAGCCGAGACCCTGCGCTGGATTTACGAACTGTTCCCGGTCTTGGCGCAACGGTGCGAGCAACTGGCCGGCACCCTGAGCGGCGGCGAGCAGCAGATGCTGGCCATCGGCCGGGCGCTGATGGCCAACCCACGGATTCTGCTGCTGGACGAGCCCAGCCTTGGGTTGGCGCCGCTATTGGTCAAAGCGATTTTTCAGACCCTGTGGGAAATCAACGAGGCGGGCGTGACCATCGTGTTGGTGGAACAGAACGCCCGCGCCGCCCTGAAACTGGCGCATCGTGGCTACGTTATGGAAGTGGGCCGGATCGTGCTGGAAGATCGCGCCGAGGCATTGCTGGCCAATCCCGAGGTTCGCGAGGCCTATCTGGGCGGCGGCGCATGAGCAGCGATAACGCTGCGGTCGCCACCGATCCCGTCCACCGCCGCGCCGTGCTGATGCTACTGGCGACGGCGATTCTGTGGAGTTTGGGCGGGTTGTTGATCAAGTGGGTGGACTGGAATCCGGTGGCTATCGCTGGGATCCGCAGCTTGATCGGCGCAGCGGTGATCGCGCTGATCTTCCGCAACGAGTTGAAATTTAGCGGATCGTTCGAGCAAATCGGCGCGGCGGTCGCTTACGCTGGAACCGTGGTGTTGTTCGTCGTCGCCAACAAACTGACCACGGCGGCCAACGCCATCCTGCTGCAATACACCGCGCCGGTGTACGTCGCGCTGTTCAGCCCCTGGTTCCTGGGCGAGCGGGCGCGTGGCAACGACTGGCTGAGTCTGGCGATGATCATGCTGGGGATGCTGCTGTTCTTCGGCGACGAACTCAGCTTGGACGGCTATCTCGGCAACGGCGTGGCGCTGGCCAGTGGGTTTTGCTTCGCTTGGCTGACCCTGTTCCTGCGCCGCCACCGCGAGGAATCGGCGATGTCGGCGCTGGTGTTAGGCAATTTGCTGGCGGGCCTGATCGGGTTGCCGTTCATGTTCCAGTCCATGCCGGACGCCACGAGTTGGATTGGACTTTTGCTGCTCGGCGTGGTGCAACTCGGCCTGCCCTATGTCATGTACGCACTGGCGCTGCGTCATGTTCGAGCAGTCGAAGGGATTTTGATCCCGATGATCGAGCCGGTGCTCAATCCGCTGTGGGTGTTCCTGCTGCTGGGAGAAACGCCGGGGCCGTTGGCGTTGCTGGGCGGGGCGATCATTCTGGGCGCGGTGCTGTTTAGAACGATGGATAAAAGGATATGAAAGTCAATGAAACTACTGACTTGCCAGCGCTTTAACTGCAATGTCTGGCTCACCCATCATGCCGAGATGATGCTGCTGGAGCGTAATGTCAGCGAAGCAGAATTGATAGAGCTTGTCGAAACCGGCGACATCAAACGTAAATCGGAAATTCACTGGTGGTTCTACAAGAGTTTTCTGGGGCGGAGTGACAACTTAGTGTGCGCCGCCGTGCAGAAGGGCGATGCGCTAATTGTCAAAACTGTCATGATTGACTGGCGGTTGGAGGAATGAATCATGCAAATTACCTATTACGAAGATGACGATATTCTGTTTATCAAGTTTAATGACGAACCCATTGTTCGTGATGTGTCGCACGGCTGGAACGTGAATATTGGTTATACCGCGCAGGGAATTGGTGAAATCACCCTGTTGGATGCCAAAGCCGCTGGATTGTTGCCTATCGTCATGGATAGCGCCAGCGTCGCGCAGATTGCGAATGCGGCATAATGGCCAACCCGTCTACTCATCATTTCCTCTTCAGGATTCCCCATGGAACTGACCGCTCTCACCGCCATTTCCCCCATTGACGGTCGCTACGCCGACAAAACCGCCGACTTGCGGCCCATCTTCAGCGAGTATGGCCTGATTCGCCACCGGGTGCAGGTCGAGGTGCGCTGGCTGCAAGCGCTGACCCGCTATCCGGGCATCCTCGAAGTACCGCTGTTGAGCGAGCATGCCATCCATACCCTCGACGGTCTGGTCGAGCATTTCAACCTCGCCGATGCCCAGCGGGTCAAGAACATCGAGCGCATTACCAACCACGATGTGAAGGCGGTGGAATACCTGCTCAAGGAGAAAATCGCCGGCAACGCCGAACTGGAGGCGGTCAGCGAGTTCATCCACTTCGCCTGTACTTCCGAGGATATCAACAACCTGGCCTACGCGTTGATGCTGCGCGAGGCGCGAACCCAGATCTTGCTGCCGGAACTGAGCGGGATTATCGACGCTATCACCCGGCTGGCGCACCAGCATTCCGACCAGCCGATGCTGGCCCGCACTCACGGCCAACCGGCCTCACCGACCACCCTCGGCAAGGAAATGGCTAACGTCGCCTATCGGCTGAAGCGACAGCGGGCGCAACTGGCGGCGGTGCCGCTGCTGGGCAAGATTAACGGCGCGGTCGGTAACTACAACGCCCATCTGGCTGCTTACCCGGAGATGGATTGGGAGGAGTTCGCCCGCCGCTTCGTCACTGAGGATCTGGGACTGGACTGGAATCCCTACACCATCCAGATCGAACCGCACGACTACATGGCGGAGTTCTTCCACGCGGTGATGCGCGCCAACACCGTGCTGGTGGATTTCTGCCGCGACCTGTGGAGCTACATCGCTATCGGCTACTTCCGGCAGAAGACCGTGGCCGGCGAGATCGGCTCCTCGACCATGCCGCACAAGGTCAACCCGATTGATTTCGAGAACGCCGAGGGCAATCTGGGCGTGGCCAACGCGCTGCTCGATCATCTGGCCGCCAAGCTGCCGGTGTCGCGCTGGCAGCGGGATTTGACCGATTCGACCGTGCTGCGGACCTTGGGGGTCGGGCTGGCGCACTCGCTGGTGGCGTATCAGTCCTGTTTGAAAGGTATCGGCAAGTTGGAGGTGAACGCGGCGGCGCTGGACGCCGATCTGGATGATAACTGGGAGGTATTGGCCGAGCCGATCCAGACCGTGATGCGCCGCTACGGCATCGAACAGCCTTACGAACAGCTCAAAGCATTGACTCGCGGCCAGCGGGTAGACCGCGAAACTTTGCGCGCTTTCATTGCCGATCTGGCGATTCCCGATGAAGCCAAACAGCGGTTGTTGGCGATGACCCCGGCGACGTATACCGGCAACGCCGCCACTCAGGCCCGCAAGGTATAAGGCGCTCATGCTGCGCATATTGGGTGATTTGAGTCCGGCGCGATTTCTGGCCGAGTACTGGCAGAAAAAGCCGCTGCTGGTGCGCGGCGCCTGGCCGGAATTTTGCGATCCGCTGACGCCCGAAGAACTGGCGGGGCTGGCCTGCGAGGAGGGCGTGGAGTCGCGGTTGGTGCTGGAAGGGGAAGGCGAGGAAGCCGACGAGGCGCGTGCCGGACCGTTCACGGATGACGATTTTCTGAACCTGCCGGATACCGGTTGGACCTTGCAGGTGGCGGATGTCGAGAAGCACGCTCCAGATTTCACGGCGTTGCTGGAGCCGTTCCGCTTCATTCCCGACTGGCGGATCGACGGCCTGACGGTCAGTTACGCCACGCCGCCGGGGACGGTCAGGTCGCGCGTCAACGAGAGCGACGTGTTTCTGTTGCAGGGTCAGGGACGGCAGTGTTGGCGGGTCGGCGCTCATTCCGATGCTCTGTCCGAAAGCGAATTGACGCCGGAGCAGGATTGGGTGCTGGAACCGGGCGATCTGCTGTATCTGCCGCCGCGCGTCACTTTTTATGGGATGACGCTGGAACCCTCCCTGAGTTACTCGATCCTCTGTCGCGCGCCCAGCCACCGACAACTGGTCAGCGGCTTTCTGGAATTCCTGCTGGAAGGCGTCGATCCCGAGGCACGCTATGCCGATCCCGATCTCACCGTGCAGGACAATCCCGGCGAAATCAGCTTGGCGGCGCTGGACCAAGTGCGGGCCTTGCTGCGCCGTTCCATTGCTTTGGACGATGAGACCCTCGCGGTCTGGCTCGGGCGTTTTCTTAGCGAGCCCAAACCGGGATTCCGGGCGGAACCGGAGCCGGAGCCTTACGCCGAAGCTGAATTGCGGGAGGATCTACGCGCTGGCGGCTCCTTGGAGCGCAATCCCGGCTCGCGCTTCCACTACATCGCCGGGGTGGATGGCGAGATGTTGCTCTTCGTGGACGGGCAGGAATTCGCGCTGGGGCCGGAGGTGGCGTTCGTGGCCCCGCTGCTGTGCCGACATCGGGTATTGACTTCGGCGCTGCTGCGCGAGGCATTGAAACAGCCCGACGCCCGGCAATTGTTGCTGGATCTGCTCGACGAGGGGTATCTGGTGATCTATGAGAAGGATGATCGGGATCTGAGATTCGGCGATGGCGTTGAATCACGGAAAAATCTACAGTAGGAAGAATGTTGCGACAGGCTCAACGGCATAAGCCGGATGAGGTGCAGCGAAACGAGATTTCGGAAATCGCTTAACGGCTATGGAATCGATCGCTCACAGGCTTTCTTTCACCCTCATCCCCAACTGGTCCGGGACTGCCTGATCTTGGGCCGATTCCCGCATTGCCATGTGCTGCTGCACCGGAACGCTGCGGTGCCGTGGTTCATCCTGGTTCCAGAGACCACCCGCGCTGACTTTTTGGGCTTGGACGCGCCATTGCAAACCGCCATCCTGCGGGAATGCGGCCTCATCGCCGGCCACATTCGGAACGACTGCCTGCGCCAAGATCAACGTCGCCGCTATCGGCAATGTGGTGCCGCAACTGCACCTGCACGTCGTGGGGCGACATTCCGCCGACCCCTGCTGGCCCAAGCCGGTGTGGGGCCACCTGACCGACTGGCGGGATTACCCCGAGGCCGAGGTGGCCGAAATCGTGGCGCGACTGGTTCGGGATTGCGGGTTGGCGCCCGCTTCCTGAAGATCGCGGGGCCGCCAACGCCACGCTCCGACGCCTTCAGGCCACCGGCTGTCGTTCGTTCAGAAACGGTTGCAGCAACAGGCCCGATAGCCCGGTCGCCCGCCGGTCGCGGAAATACTCCAGCCCGATGGTCATGCCGGCGTGGCCGTCGCGGGGCTGGTCCCGATAGGTGCCGAACAGTCGGTCCCACCACGGCAGGTTGAAGCCGAAGTTGCGGTCGGTTTCCTCGGGCCGCACTGAATGGTGCACTCGGTGCATGTCGGGCGTCACCACCACCCAGCGCAGCACCCGATCCCAGCGCTCGGCAGCCGGACGTTGCCATGATTGAACATCGCGGTGGCGTTCAGGATCACCTCGAACAGCATCACCGCCGCCGGCGGCGCGCCCAGCAGCACGACCACCGCCAGCTTGATCAGCATGGACAACGCGATTTCCAGTGGGTCGAAGCGCAGGGCGGTGGTGACATCGAAATCCAGATCGGTATGGTGCATCCGGTGCAGCCGCCACAACAGCGGAACCTTGTGAAACACCACATGTTGGGTGTAGATCACCAGGCCAGCGCCAGCAGGGAGGCGATCAACGCCAGTCCAAACGGCGCGTCCAGGCCGTGGAACAGGCCCCAGCCGCGCGTTTCCGCCAGTCCCGCCGCGCCGACCGCCAGCACCGGGAACACCAGCCGCACGACGAGGCTGTCCACCACGATAATGCCGAGGTTGGCCGGCCAGCGCCGGGCGCGCCGCAGACTCAGGGACCGGCGTGGCCAGCGCCATTCCCACAGCATCATCGCCAGCAGCACGGCGAAGAAACAGCCCAGGCGGAGGGCCGGCTCGTAGCGCAGCAGATCACTCATGGGGTAGGGCGTCCTGCGGCGTCTGGCCAGTAGTCCGGATCGAGAATCTGTTCCACCGCCAAAGGACAGCGTTCCGGGAACGTCGTGAGCGGCAAGCGTGTTTCGCGGGCGGCGAACCGGCGGGCGGCAGGATAGGCTTCTTCGACCACCGTGGGTACGGTCGGCTTGAGCGATGGACTTTGCCGAGCAGGTAGGCGAGTTGATCGCGCTGCTCGTCTATGGTGAATCCCCAACTGTCCGATTGGTGTTCGGATTGGTAGCGCCATTTCAGCAGGTGCATCAGGAGCACCTTTAGACGGCTATAAAGCTCCCGTCGCTCGCTGGCGCCCATGCTGTCGATTTCCTCGGTCAAATTCGCGATATCCAGTTCGCCTAGCCGGCCCTGACGCAGCAGCGTGGCGGTGTGTGTTCCCAGGCGTGGCGGTCTTGCTCGTAGACGGGTGCGGTCATGGCTTGTGTCCTGTTCCTGAACCACGGGTTCTTTGTACCCTCCGAACCGGCGGGCGGCATCGTTGGCGGCGCGGGTGGAACTGGAAGGTTAAGCTATAATGCCGCGCCCCATTCGTGCAAATCGATGGGTTCGACCCTTCAGCGTGGAGAAATTCCCCGTGTCCCGATTGCCCCAGATCGTCGCCGGCCAATTTCCCGGCGCCCGCCCGCGCCGGATGCGCCGCGATGACTTCTCGCGCCGGCTGGTGCGGGAGACCGTGCTGACCACCGCCGATCTGATTCAGCCGCTGTTCGTGATCGAGGGCGAACAGCGGCGCGAACCGGTCGCCTCGATGCCGGGCGTGGAGCGGCTGAGCATCGACCAACTGTTGCGTGAGGCCGAGAGGCTGGTGGCGCTGGGCGTGCCGGCGGTAGCGCTGTTTCCAGTCACGCCGCCCGAGGCGAAATCGCTGGACGCCGCCGAGGCTTATAACCCCGAGGGGCTGGCGCAGCGGCGGTGCGGGCGCTGAAAGCGCATTTGCCGGAATTGGGCGTCTTCACCAACGTGGCGCTGGATCCGTTCACCAGCCACGGTCAGGACGGGCTGGTGGACGAGTCCGGTTATGTCTTGAACGATGAGACCGTGAGCGTGCTGGTCCGGCAGGCGCTGTCGCACGCCGAGGCGGGCGCCGACATCGTCGCGCCCTCGGACATGATGGACGGGCGCATCGGCGCGATCCGCGAGGCGCTGGAGTCCAACGATTTCATTCATACCCGCATCCTGGCCTACTCCGCCAAATACGCTTCCAGTTTCTACGGCCCGTTCCGCGACGCGGTCGGCTCGGCGGGCGCACTCGGCAAAGGCAACAAGTACAGCTACCAGATCGACCCGCCAACAGCGATGAGGCGTTGCGCGAGGTGGCGATGGACCTGGAAGAGGGCGCCGACATCGTGATGATCAAGCCTGGAATGCCGTACTTGGACATCGTGCGCCGGGTCAAGGACCAGTTCGCCGCGCCCACCTTCGTCTATCAGGTCAGCGGCGA
>CAVQSJ010000033.1:0-37590 GCA_963715845.1 uncultured Gammaproteobacteria bacterium
CCATCGCGGCGCGGTGCTGGGGGCCATTCTGGGCGCGGCGCTGGGCTACGGGGCGATCCCCGAACGCTGGATTCGCGGCCTGCAAGCCCGCGCCGAGTTGGAGGCGGAAATCGAGACCTTCATCGCCCGGTTTGCTTGAGTGGCCAAAACCACGCCGGTTGTCTCTGCACCCGAACCGACTCGGTTATCAGCCATGCGCCCGCTGTTCGAGTTCGAACTGCAACTTCTCCAACTCCTGCTGCGTCCTGACCTGATCGGTCACGTCGTATTGGACGCCCAGGTAATAGATCACCTGGCCTTCGCGATCCACCAGCGGGCGGATGGACAGACGGTTGAGGAACAACTCGCCATTCTTGCGGTAGTTGCGCAAGGTGACCACGCACGCTTCCTGTTTCGCCAGCGCCGCGCGGATCGTCGCCAAGGCTTCCTGCTCGCGGTCCGCGCCCTGCAGGAACCGGCAGTTGCGCCCCACGATGTCCTCCTGGGAGTAGCCGGACATCGCCTCGAACGCCTGATTGGCGTACACGATGGGGTTATCGGGTAAATCCGGATCGGACAGGGTGACGCCGTTGACGCAGGCATCCAGAATTTGCGTCAGGACGTAGGGAATCAGACCATCGTCTTTTGCGGTCACGAACATAGCAATCTCCCGCCACACGGATTTGCAGAGAGCCCCCAGGGAGCCGGTGGCTAACCGTTCGCCAGCATCTCCTTCTCGATCAGCAACTTCAATTTTCGCACCGTGCGCTTGGCGCCGTCCTGCAAGGCGATGCGAATCAGCTTTTCGAACGGACGCATGCGCGGTTCGAGTCGTTCCAGTTCGAAGGTGAAGGTCACGTGGGTCGAGGGGCTGAGGTTTTCGAATTCGTAGAGGGAGCGGTAGGGCGCCGTAATACCCTGGAAGGAGACCCGCTTGAGCGGTTCCAGTTCGGCCACCTCAAAGGTCGATTCCGTTTTGTGTCCCTGATCCACGCGGATCTGCCGGATGGTCGAGAATGTCCAGCAGGCGACGATTCGCCCCTTCATCCAGACGTTCATCGCGCCGGGAACGCGCGTCCATACCGATGAATACACCCTGTATAACCCGTTGAAGGAATGGGGTTTTGATCATTATACCGCGTGTCATCGCCGGGGCGAATACGCCCGTGACGAGGACGGGGATGGCTTTCATGAAATTCATGTCAACACGATGGAGGGCTTTTGGTCTTTGCTCCGTTCCCGGTTGCGACCGCATCGCGGCCTCTCGCAGGAGAAACTGCCACTGTACTTGGGCTTCTTTCCGTTCGTGCATAACGTTCGTTTCTCCACATAACCACTGTAGCGGCTCAAATTACGAAACGTCGCCCGGCCCGGGACGAGCAGCAACAGGCGCCACCATTCGTTCAGAAAAGACCGGAACGGTTGGCTCCATTTCATTTTCAACAGTACACTTTCTCGCAGCGGCATCGGAGTATCCCTCGGATTCGGTGGGTTAGCCACTTTGACCCTATCCGAAATTGAACCGGTACCGCTACCCGGCCAACCCTACCTCCTCAAAAACTGTCCGAACTATTGATGAAAGACGATTCCGAGCAACTCAAGCAGCGAATCGCGGCGCTCGAACAGGAAGTCGCGGCGCTGAAAAAACGCGGTTACTCATATCGTGGTATCCGCAAGCGTTCCAACCGATTGTATTGGGGACTACCTCTGTACGACATCGCCATGGGACCTGACCCCGAAAAAGGCGAGATGCGGGGACATGCCAAGGGTATCATCGCCATCGGCGACATTGCGACGGGGGTACTCGCGCTGGGCGGAATCGCGCGCGGCATCGTTGCTTTTGGAGGACTGGCGGCGGGTCTTCTGCTTGGCATCGGCGGGCTAAGCACCGGTCTGTTGGCTTTCGGTGGCCTGGCGCTTGGCGGTATCGCCATCGGCGGCGGCGCGTTTGGCTATTACGCCATCGGCGGCGGTGCATTCGGGAGGCACGTCATCAGCGGTATCACTCAAGACCCAGAGACCGTCCGCTTCTTCAGCGACTGGCTGCCGGGGTTGCGGTCTCTGTTCTGCCGGAACGGTTGTGGCTGAACCGCGTCTCACTGCCGCGTGAAGGGCAGCATCCGGTTCAAAAACCGGTCCCGGTCGAACAGATGATGCTTGAGGCCGAGACCGACATGCCAGGCGATGAAAACGACAGCGGCATAGCTGGTGACGATGTGAACCACCAGCGCCAGCGTTGCCAGCCATTCCTGTTTGCCGATGGGATTCGGCAGGTTGTAGATACCGAACAGCTTGATCCCGAAGTCGCCAGCCATGACGAACAGGTAGCCGCTGAGGGGCAACAGGAACATGCACCAGTAAAGGAATGTCTCGTTCCGGTGTGAGATCGTGCGTTCCGCCGGCGACAGCGTCGGCGCCCAATCGGGCAGCGGCATCGCCTTGCGCCAGATAAACCGCAACAGCGCCAAGCCGAGCAGCACCAGACCGATGGATTTATGCCAGTTGTAGTAATCGCCCTGGGTCAGGCCGAACAGGGTTTTGTCCCGCGCGAGATTGGTCATGATGTTGGCGCCGACGTACTGGCAGACGAACAGCAGAAATACCGACCAATGCAGAAATCGACTGACCGCGCCATAGTGGGAGGCGGAATTCTTGAACGGCATGACGAAACCCTCGCGCGGCTTGCGGTCCCTCGACCCCTCCTCTCCCCCGCGCGCGGGAGAAAATGAGCAAGCGGTTTACACACCCTCTGGCCAATCTATCCGTGGTCGTGGGTGAGCGGCTTTTCAGTAAAGAGATAATCTTTCAACTCCTTATCGAACGCTGGATCCTGTCTGCGAATCCACTCCAAGACCATGGCCGCGTGCTCCTTTTCCTCGTCTCGATTGTGGGCGAGGATGGCCTTTAGCTCCTGGTTCTTGCAAGCATCGACGCGCTGGTTGTACCAATCGACCGCTTCCAACTCCTCCATCAGGGACGTAATGGCCCGGTGCATGTCCCGGGTTTGCTCGGACAATTCGTTAATGGGCTCGTGATAACCTTCGTTCGCCATTCCTCTCTCCTCGGCTGGTTGCTCGCCACATAGGGCGGGGAACAGACTCGGACGCGCGTCGAACAGGACGAGCCCGCCATCAGATCTTCCGCCGCAGCAGCACGTAAATCGCTCCGGTCCCGCCATCCATAGGCCGGGCGGAGCAGAACGCCAGTACTTCGTCGCGCTGGCGCAGCCAGTGGTTAATTTTTTGTTTCAGCACTGGCCCCCGGTGGCGGGAACCATTACCCTTGCCGTGAATGATCCGCACGCAGTTCAAACTGTCGCGGCGGGCGTTGTGGAGGAAAGCGGCCAGCGCCTCCTTGGCCGCCGCAACCGTCATCCCGTGCAGGTCCAGCGCCGCCCCGACCTGAAACTGCCCGCGCCGCAACTTGCGCAGCACCGCCTGCTGCACGCCATCGCGGCGGTAGTACAATTCCTCGCCGGTCTCCAGTTCCGCCGGCTCGAAATAGTCCGACACCATGTCGGCCAGCACCTGCTGTTCGTCGGCCAAGGTAAAGTGGGGAATCGGCGCCGGATGGGACTGGACGGGTTCAATCCAATCACAGCACAACGGCTTGACCGCGCCGACGGCCTGGCGAAACAAATCCCGATCCCGTGGATCGAGCGTAAACGGCTTGGTCATGGGGCGCCTCGATGAAATCGCCAGGGGGCGTCCAGCCAGGGCGGCGAACAATTGTCATTTTAGCGTCAGCGCGGCCGGATATCATGCTGTTTGCCCAATCGGCCGCGCGGGAGAAACTCCAGATCATGCGCATCCTGGTCAGCAACGACGACGGTTATCAGGCACCGGGCCTGTTCCGCCTGGTCGCCGCCCTGAGCGAACTGGCGGAGATCACGGTGGTCGCGCCCGACCGCGACCGCAGTGGCGCCAGCAACTCGCTCAGCCTCAAGAATCCCCTCTACGTCACCCGCCACGACAACGGCTTTTACAGCGTCGAGGGCACGCCCACCGATTGCGTCCACGTCGCCATCACCGGCCTGCTGGAACAGGAACCGGACATGGTGGTGTCGGGAATCAACAACGGCCCCAACATGGGCGACGACGTGATCTATTCCGGTACGGTGGCGGCAGCGATGGAAGGCCGCTTCCTCGGCCTGCCGGCGATCGCGATCTCGCAGGCCGCTCCCCGCCCCGACCATTTCGACACCGCCGCCCGCGTGGCGGTCTGGCTGGTGCGGCGGCTGCGGGAACGGCCGCTGCCACCCGACACCATCCTCAACGTCAACGTCCCCGATCTGCCTTGGGAACAGTTGGCTGGTTTCCAGGCCACCCGACTCGGTCACCGCCACAAATCCGAACCGGTCATCAAAAGCACCGACCCGCGCGGCTGGCCGATCTATTGGGTGGGTCCGGCCGGCCCCGAGCAGGACGCCGGCCCCGGCACCGACTTTCATGCCGTGCGCGCCCGCCATGTCTCCATCACCCCCTTGCAGGTGGACCTGACCCGCCATGGTGCGCTCGGCCCCTTGGCGGAATGGCTGGGTAGCAAGGAGCCATAAAGATACAAAACCAGTGGTTTTCCCGCGTTTCGAGTATACACAAATCAAGTAGACTCTCTCGGCGCAGTCAGCTTATCATTAACGAATTCTTGGAATCCGGAACAGGGACAGAAGCTTTCCGCCATTCCAGGCGCGGGCAACAGCGCGCGGCAACACCAAGGTGAACCTCCGCGCCGATGCCGATTTAAAACAGCAGAACGATAAATGACGCGGCTGGCGTTCGCCCCAGCGTCAACACAAAAACCCACCAAGCGAAGCAGGTCGAGGAGGTCAGCAATGTCCCGACGGATTAACGCCTGTCTGGAGGTCGTGGTGTGCGACGACGAACCGCACATGGACGATCCCCTGCTGGACGAGGATAAACTGGAGGAGGACACCGAGGACGAGGTGAGCGTGGAGGAAGAGGAGCTGGAGGTGGAAGCATCCTGGTCGGCTCCCGCCGCAACCAGCCGGGAAGTCACCCTGGAGGAATTGGACGCCACCCGCATGTACTTGGGCGAGATCGGTTTTTCTCCCCTGCTGACCGCCCAGGAAGAAGTCTACTTCGCCCGCCGGGTGTTGCAGGGCGACGCCAGCGCCCGCAACCGCATGATCGAAAGCAACCTGCGCCTGGTGGTCAAGATCGCCCGCCGCTACATGAACCGGGGCCTCAGCCTGCTCGACCTGATCGAGGAAGGCAATCTGGGGCTGATCCACGCCGTCGAGAAATTCGATCCCGAACGCGGCTTCCGGTTTTCGACCTACGCCACTTGGTGGATCCGTCAGACCATCGAGCGGGCGCTGATGAACCAGACCCGCACCATCCGGCTACCGATCCACATCATCAAGGAAATCAACGGTTATCTGCGGACTGCCCGGCAGTTGGCGCAAACGCTGGACCACGAACCCGCCGCCGAGGAAATCGCGCAAACGCTGGGCAGGTCGGTAAACGACGTGAAGCGGATGCTCCATCTCAACGAACGGGTCACCTCGGTGGATACACCGATCGGCAAGGACGAAGACCGTTCGCTGCTCGATGCCATTCCCGACGAAAACAATCCCGATCCGTCGCAACTGCTGCAGGATTCCGATCTTAACGAAAAACTGGATCTGTGGCTAGACCAGTTGAACGACAAGCAGCGGATCGTGGTGAAGCGGCGCTTCGGGCTGGGGGGGCAGGAAAAAGCCACCCTGGAGCAGGTCGGCAACGAGATCGGCGTGACCCGCGAACGGGTGCGACAGATTCAGATCGACGCCCTGCGTCGGCTGCGCAAGATTCTGGAAATCGAAGGTTTTTCCCAGGATTTTCTGTAAGCGGCAGCAACCGTTTACTCCCCTCCCCCCTGCCGGCAATAAATTGCTGGCGGGGAGAGGCTGGGGGGCGAGGACGCTAATCCGCTATCATCAACAGGGCGGCGGCGACCCGGCGGCCTTCCAGCATAATGATGTTGTAGGTCCGGCAAGCGGCGGCCGTATCCATGACTTCCACGCCCACGCCGCGCGCCAGCAGGGCCCGGGTCAACCGCGGGGGTGGAAACCGCTGGTGGCCGCCGGTACCTAGCAGCACGATTTCGGGTTCCAGCCGGGCAACCGCTTCGAAGTGAACCTCCTCCAGATCGACGAAGGCCTGCGGTGGCCAATCGGTCACCAACTGTTCCGGCGTGATGATCAGGCTCCGGTGGACTTCCTGCTCGTTGACCTTGACCCAGCCCGGACCATAGCTTTTGACGAAGTAGTGGTTCGCATCGCTGTCGAGACTGAAGCGCATAAGCAATCCCTCTGAAACGAAAACAGTCCGATCATGGCCGAACACGCTGACCGGACACATTTGCCAATCGTTATTCTGAGCCAATTACGCCATCAATGTTCCACGCAGCCAGCCGCCCTCGACCGCCTTGCTTGGCACGCGCCAGGTCAGGCGCCGCTGGCGCGCGATCGCTTGTCCTCACCGGGAGAATGCGCGATGACCATCACCTTACCCTACACCATTCACGCCCTGGAACTGGGGCAGATGGGCAATTTCATCTACGTGATCCACGACCGCGCCAGCGATCGCGCGGCGGTGGTGGACCCGGCCTGGGACGTACCGAGCATCATCGCCCTGTCCGAGCGGCACGGGCTGAAAATCACCGACATTCTGCTCACTCACAGCCATTTCGATCACATCAACGGCGTCGAGGCCCTATTGAATCACAGCGACGCCGAATTGCACCTGCTCAGGGCCGAGGCGGTGTTCTGGAACCGCTATCTCGATCTGCCGACCCTGCACGAGGGCGGCGATCACATCCAGTTGGGCGAAACCGAAATCGAAATCCTGCACACGCCCGGCCATACGCCAGGTTCGGCCTGTTACCGGCTGGGCGATCAGGTGTTGACCGGCGACACGCTGTTCGTGTTCGGCTGCGGACGTTGCGACCTGCGCGGCGGCGACCCGGAACAGATGTACCACACGCTGCGCCGACTGGGCGAGCGGCTGCCGGGCGGCACGCTCATCCGACCCGGCCACAATTACGGTATCACCCCGACCTCGACCATGGCCGAACAACTCGCCGGCAACCCGTTCCTGCACTTCGACCATTGTCCGGGCTTCGTCGACTACCGGATGCACCTGCACGACCGCGAGGAGCCATACCGGCCGGAACCGCGGCCACGCCTTCACCCGCGTTGAGCGAACTCAAACTTCCACGAACACCTGCCCGGCTTCAACCACGACCGGGTAGATTTTGAGCGCCTTCTTGGCGAGCAGGAAGTTCAGCAGTTGTATCCCTGGCGGAGAATTGGCCCAACACACCACCTCGCCGGTGCGGATGTCGAAGCGCGTCCGGTGGTACGGGCATTCGATCTGGTTACCCTCGACGATCTTGCCTTTGTGCAGGGAGGCGAACAGGTGGGTGCACTGGTTCTGGGTGGAGTAAAAACCGTCGGTCAGATGAAATATTGCCACGGTCTCGTCGCCCACCTGATAGGCCTTCACACCCCCGGCGGGAATATCGCTCTCGCTACAAACCCGATGACGCGCCATCTCGATCCTCCGCAATACGTCATAATGCGATGAAGTTGGAGCAGTTCGCACACCGCTCCACAGCTTTAAAAGTAGCATTTTTTCCATGGTAATAGGGAGTGCTCGATACCATGATCGTCAACTGCACCGCTTATGCCGACGGCTGCAAGCTACCCAACATCACGCTGGAGGACATCCCGGCGCTACGTGATCGGCCGGACGCCTTCGTCTGGCTGGGGCTGCGCGAGCCGGACGAGGAGTTGATGGCGCGAGTCCAGGAATTGTTTGGCCTGCACGAACTAGCCACCGAGGATGCCCACCACGCCCATCAGCGGCCCAAGGTCGAACTGTACGGCGATTGTCTGTTCGTGGTGTTGCGCACCGCCCAGATGAACGAAGGCAAGGTGGATTTTGGCGAGACGCACCTGTTCGTCGGGCCGCGCTATCTGGTGTCGGTGCGGCACGGCGCCTCGCTGCCCTATGCCTCGGTGCGGGATCGCTGCGAGAGCAACCCACACCTGCTGAGCAAGGGGCCCGGGTTCGTGCTGTACGCCATCCTCGATTTCGTGGTGGACAACTATTTTCCGATTCTCAACACCGTGGAAGACGCGGTGGAGGAACTGGAGGAGCGGTTTTTCAAGGGCGATTTCAGTCAGGACGACCTCGGCCGGTTGTACCAATTCAAGCGCGATCTGGTGGAACTGCGCCGCGCCGCCGCGCCGCTGGTCGAGGTCTGCAACTATCTGCTGACCGACGTGTTCGTCAGCCACGTTCCTGACGACATCCGGCCCTATTTCCGCGATGTCCACGACCACGCCCTGCGCATCAACGAGGCGGTGGAAGTCATCCGGGAAACCTTGGCGCTCGCCCTGCAAATCAGCCTTTCGCTGGGCGCGGCCCGCCAGAACGAGGCGACCAAGCGACTGGCCGGCTGGGGCGCGCTGCTGGCGACTCCGACCATGGTGTTCAGCATTTACGGCATGAACTTCAAGGGCTGGTTCCCCGAACTCGAATGGACGTATGGCTATCCCGCCGTGATGGGAAGTGTGACGGTGGTCTGCCTGCTGCTGTACCGCTATCTGAAGAAAGCCGGGTGGCTGTAGATGTTCCAATTCGCGTCGATTGGCGTCGTCCGCTCCTGCTTCCGCGAGAAGTTCGGCATTCCGCGCCAGCCGGGACTGGCGCCGGCGGCGCGGGCAACGCTCGAACTGCTGCCTCCGTACAACCAGCCGGCGGCAGTGCGCGGGCTGGAAGGCTTTTCGCATTTATGGCTGGTTTTCGCGTTTCACGGCATACCGGCTGGACGCTGGCAGCCGACGGTGCGCCCGCCCCGCTTGGGCGGCAACCGGCGGCTGGGCGTGTTCGCCACCCGTTCCATCTTCCGGCCCAATCCCATCGGTCTGTCGGCGGTGAAACTGGAACGGATTGCGACCGACCACGGAAAGGTGGTGTTGCATTCGCGGGCGTGGATGTGCTGGACGGAACGCCGGTGCTGGATATCAAACCCTACCTGCCCTACGCCGACTGTATTCCGACCGCGACCGGCGGTTTCGCGACCGAGGTACCGCCGTCGGGATTGGCGGTGGAATTCAGTCCGGCGGCGGCGGCATTCTGCGCGGCTTTGCCGGTCGGCGATCCGCGCGAGTTGATTACTCAACTCCTGCGCCAAGACCCCCGCCCCGCCTACGAACAGGCCGACTCCGCGCCACGGCGCTACGGCATGAAGCTGTACGATTGCGACGTGCGCTGGGAAATGCGCGGCGGAGTGGCGTATGTGACCGAAATCCTGCCGGCTATCACCCCGCCAACGCTCACTCCAGCAGCCGGACCGCTTCGCCCAGCGGGCAGGCGCGGATCGCCTCGGCCAACAGACTGATGACGCGGTGGCGCGGGAAACTCTTGCGCCAGGCCAGCGCCACGACCCGCGTCGGCGCCGGCGCCGCGAACGGCCGGACGCTGAGCAGATCGCCGACATGCGCATAACCGCTGACCGAGGTATAGGGCAGGACGGTGATACCCATGCCGGTCGCTACCATCAAGCGGATGGTTTCCAGCGAGCTGCCTTCCAAAGTTCTCTGCATGTTGTCCGAAGCCACGCTCAGCCGGTTACACTCGGGACAGAAGCGCAAGACTTGATCCCGGAAGCAGTGGCCGGGTCCCAACAGCAGTAGATCCTGCCGGGCCAGGGTTGGCGGGTCGATGATCGCCGCCTGTTCCAGGGGGTGACCGATCGGCATCAGCACCACGAACGGTTCCTCGTACACCGGTTGCGTCAGCACCCCCGGTTCCTCGAACGGCAGCGACAAGATCAGCGCGTCCAAATCGCCCTCCTTGAGCCGTTCGCTCAGCACCGCCGTGTAATTCTCCTCGATCTGCAGCGGCATGTGGGGAGCGCGGCGGTGCAGGCGGGGGATTAAATGCGGCAACAGATAGGGACCGATGGTGTAAATGACGCCCAGCCGCAGCATACCGGCCAGTTCGTCCTGACCCTGGCTGGCCAGTTGTTTGATGACGGCGGCTTCTTCCAGCACGCGTTGGGCCTGTTCGACGATGCGGCGGCCGACCGGCGTGACCGTTACCTCGCCGGGCACGCGCTCGAACAGGGCCACGCCCAGTTCGTCCTCCAGCTTGCGCACCGCCACGCTCAGAGTGGGCTGACTGATATAGCAGGCTTCCGCGGCACGGCCGAAGTGCCGCTCGCGGGCAACGGCGACGATGTAGCGTAATTCGTTTAGAGTCATGATGGTATCGTGGATGTTTGGAAACTGGTGGGTGACGGGCACGCTCGCCAAGACAATCACGTAGAGAACGCGAGCACGGGGACAGGCCTTGTCTCTTGCCAGCCTTGGCGCAGACCATGGCAAATGACAAGACCTGGCCAGCAACGATGCTGGCATGGTCGGAGCTGGATCGTTACAATTTATTCGAAGCTTTGGGAGAGGTGGCAGAGCGGTCGATTGCGACGGTCTTGAAAACCGTTGACCCGCGAGGGTCCGTGGGTTCGAATCCCACCCTCTCCGCCAAGATTCCAATTTTTCTCCAAAAACGCAAACGATCTCGAACGCGGGGTTGTGCGGACGAGGGCCAAACTCGCCATTCACCATTCGGTGAATCAGTGAAGTGCGATGCCACGGATCTTCGACAACATCGAAAAATCGCTGCTACCCGCGCTGCAAGAAACGCTTGAGGTCGCCGAACGGACCGACTTCTGCGTCGGTTACTTCAACCTGCGCGGCTGGCGGCATCTGGTGGGCCATGTGGATCGCTGGACGGGAGGTGAGGACCAGCGCTGCCGCTTGTTGGTCGGCATGCAGGTGAGCCCCACGGACGAGTTGCGTCGGGCCTTGCGTTCCCGCGAGGACGATCCGGAATAAACGACTCCGCAGCAAGCTGCAGGGTATCTAAAGACGATGGTACGCAACAAGCTGCGGGGTATGTATCCCGAAAGGAATCAAGCCTAAAATTCTGATTCCGTGGGAACGCCGCCCCTGATGCCGCGTTTCTCGCCCTTTCCAACCCGATAACCAATCGAAGGAGTGCCCGGTGGAACGCGAAAGTATGGAATATGACGTGGTCATCGTCGGCGCCGGTCCATCCGGCCTGTCGGCGGCCATCCGTCTGAAGCAACTGGCGGCGGAGAGCGGCCAGGACGTCAACGTCTGCGTCATCGAGAAAGGCTCCGAGGTTGGCGCGCACATCCTGTCCGGCGCGGTGATCGAACCACGCGCCCTGAACGAGCTGATCCCGGACTGGAAGGAACGGGGCGCGCCGCTCAACACCCCGGCCACCCAGGATCAATTCCTGCTGCTGACCCGCGAGACCTCGTACAAGCTGCCCACCCCGCCGCAGATGAACAATCACGGCAACTACATCATCAGCCTGGGCAATCTGTGCCGCTGGCTGGCCACGCAGGCCGAGGAACTGGGCGTGGAAATCTACCCCGGCTTCGCCGCCGCCGAGGTGCTCTACAACGACGACGGCGCGGTGGTCGGCGTGGCCACCGGCGACATGGGTGTCGATCGTGAAGGCAACCCGACCGATCAGTTCACGCCGGGCATGGAACTGCGCGCCCGCTACACCCTGTTCGCCGAAGGTTGCCGCGGCTCGCTGACCAAGACCCTGTTCGAGCGGTTCAAACTGCGCGAGGGCGTGGACCCGCAAACCTACGGCATCGGCATCAAGGAACTGTGGGAGATCGACCCCGCCCTGCACTTGCCGGGCAAAATCGTGCACACCGTCGGCTGGCCGCTCGATCCCAGCACTTACGGCGGTTCCTTCATTTACCATCTGGAAAACAACCAGGTGGCGGTGGGTTTCGTGATCGGCCTGGGCTATGCCAACCCGCATCTATCACCGTTCGACGAGTTCCAGCGCTTCAAGACTCACCCCGACATCCAGCCCACCTTCGAAGGCGGCCGGCGCATCGCCTATGGCGCGCGAGCCATCTCGGCCGGCGGCTTTCAGTCCATCCCCAAGCTGACCTTCCCTGGCGGCGCGCTGATCGGCGACACCGCCGGCTTCCTCAACATGCCCAAGATCAAGGGTACCCACACCGCGATGAAGTCCGGGATGGTGGCGGCGGAAGCGGTGTTCGCGGCGGTCGCGGCCGGACGCGGCGCGGACGAGGTCGCGGAGTATCCCGAGCAGTTGCGGCAAAGCTGGCTGTGGCAGGAACTCTACCAGGTCCGCAACATCAAGCCGTCGTTCAGTTGGGGGCTGTGGGCGGCGATCGCCTATTCGGCGCTGGACACCTACGTATTCCGGGGCAAGGCGCCGTGGACCTTCCACCACAAGCCGGATCACGCCAAGCTGAAAAAAGCCAGCGAGTGCCCGAAGATCGAGTATCCCAAGCCGGATGGCGTGGTCAGTTTCGACAAGCTGTCCTCGGTGTTCATCTCCAACACCAACCACGAAGAGGATCAGCCCTGCCACTTGACGCTGAAGGACCCGACCGTGCCGGTTCGGATCAATCTGGCGCTGTACGATGCACCCGAGCAGCGGTATTGCCCAGCGGGTGTGTACGAGATCGTCCGCGATGCCGACGGCGACAACCCGCGCTTGCAGATCAACGCCCAGAACTGCGTGCATTGCAAGACCTGCGACATCAAGGATCCCACGCAGAACATCAATTGGATCACTCCGCAGGGCGGCGGCGGGCCGAATTATCCGAATATGTAGAACCAAACCGAGGGAGCGCCGCCGACGGCGCTCCCTCCAGTTCTACGTTTCCTCCGCCCTACCTGCATCGCCCAACCGTCCGACGCCCCGACTATAGTGGATGCGGTCGGGCGAGACTACCCCGCCGGAAATGATGAAGGTCATCGCTTGGTCCACTGTCCAATCCGTCGCGGTCACCTTACCCAGCGGCATGATTTCCAGATAACCCGAGGTCGGATTCGGTGTGGTCGGCACATAAACCGCCGCCAGTTCCTGACCGCTGTCCTCGTCCCGCAGCACGTGGGTCACAAAACCGACCGCCTTCATCCCTGGCGAAGGAAACTCGATCAGCACCACCCGCTGAATCTGGGTCGGCTCCTGTTGCAGCGACTGGACCAGTTTCTTGGTCGAACCGTAGATGGTCTGCACCACCGGCACCCGGATTACCAGGTCTTCGAAGACCTTGATCAACCGCCGCCCGACCACCCGCGTCGCTGTCCAGCCCAACAGATACAGGCCGATCAGGGTGATCAGCGCCGCCAGCAGGTTTTGGAACCATGGGGCAAGTAGCCAGTCGGACAGAATTGGCAATTCGTCGTGAATAGCGCTGGAAAACATCCGCGCCCATGGCATTCCGATCCGGGTCAACTGGCCCAGCACGAACTCGAACACCAGCCAGGTGATCAAGATCGGAATGATCGTCAAAATACCGGTGACCAGATATCGTTGCGCGTGCGGCGGCAACTTGTGATGATGTTGAACATTCGCCATCGCCTGGAACCTCGAACGAGCCTTTCAAGCCAAATTTTGCTACACCATAGCACCAAACGTTTTCAGGAGCCTGCATGTCCTCCGCCCCGAATTTGCCGCTGCTGATCGAACCGGACCAGCTTCAGCCGTGTCTTGCCGATCCTGCGGTACTGATCGTCGATCTATGCGATCCGACCGGCTACACCGCCGGCCACATTCCCGGCGCGGTCCATCTCGATTACGCGGATCTGGTTCGGGTCGAACCACCGGCGATGGGCTTGTTGCCGGACGAAGCGCAACTGAGCGAGGTACTATCCCGAATCGGCCTGACTCCTGACCGGCACGTGATCGCCTATGACGAGGAGGGCAACGGCCGCGCTGGCCGGCTACTGTGGACGCTGGCGACGCTCGGGCACGAACGCGTGTCGCTGCTCAACGGTGGCATTCATGCCTGGGACGCGGCCAGTGGTCCGCTGGAGTCCCACTTCCGCCATCCGTCGCACAGCAGCTATCGGGCCAGTTACGCCAATTCGGCGACCGTCGCCGACAGGGACTACATCCTGGCGCGGCTCGGCCAGCACGATATAGTGCTGCTCGATACCCGCACGCCGGCCGAATACGCCGGTTTTGACGTGCGCGCCGCCCGTGGCGGTCACATCCCCGGCGCGGTGAATCTGAACTGGACCGACGCCATGGACCCGCGGCGGCAGTTGCGCTTGCAACCCGACCCAGTGCTGCGCAAATTGCTGGAGCGGCGCGGTGTCACCCCCGACAAGGAGATCATCGTCTACTGCCAGACCCACCACCGCTCGGCGCATACTTACTGGGTGTTACGCTATCTGGGCTATCCGCGGGTGCGCGGTTATCCCGGCGCCTGGTCGGAATGGGGCAACGATCCCAGCCTGCCGGTCGAAGCCTGAAGCCGGCCCCTTATCCCACAGTTTCCGGTGGGATAAACAAACGCTCGCGATAAAAGCGCAACTCGTCGATGGAATCGCGGATATCCTGCAACGCCAGATGGGTCGAGGTCTTGTTGAATGCCTTGATCCGCTCCGGATACCAGCGGCGGGCCAGTTCCTTGAGCGTGCTCACGTCCAGGTTGCGATAATGGAAATACGCTTCCAGCTCGGGCATGCAACGCGCCAGAAACCGCCGGTCCTGGCAGATGCTGTTGCCGCACATCGGTGATTTACCCTTGGGCACGTGCAGGCTCAGGAACTCCAGGGTGCGCCATTCGGCTTCGCGCTCGTCCACCCTGCTGGCGCGGACCCGGGCGATCAGCCCGGACTCGCCGTGCTGCTTTTGGTTCCAGTCATCCATCGCCGCCAGCACTGCGTCGCTCTGGTGGATGGCCAGCATGGGCCCCTCGGCGAGAAGGTTAAGCTGGCTGTCGGTGACGATGGTGGCGATTTCGATGATGCGGTCGGTCTGGCAATCCAAACCGGTCATTTCCAAATCAATCCAGATCAGGTTATCGGGGGACATGGATTATTCTGAGTTTAGCGTCTGGGTGAGAAAATCATCTTGCCGGTGGCCGGCGAGCGATCATTACCACCACAAGTTTAGCCTGATTCCAACAGCCGCGCGTGCCGCTTTCCGCGTGGCGGATACAACATGGCTGGCCGTCGTCTAACCCGACGTCAACGGGAGCGCATCGGGCGTTCACAGGAGCGTCGCCGGGAATTGGCCGGCCGGGGGGCGGAGACCCTGGACGGCGCTGGACTCGGCCCGGAGCAAACCGGGTTGGTGATCACCCATCATGGCCAGACCCTGATCGTCGAGGACGACAAGGGCCAGTTGCAGCGCTGCGCCGCGCGCCAGAATATGGGTCGGCTGGCCTGCGGCGACCGGGTGGTCTGGCAGGCTTCCAGCACTGGGGATGGGGTGGTGGTGGCCGTCGGCGAACGCCGCTCGCTGCTGACCCGCCCTGATTACAATGGTCAACCGCGCCCGATCGCCGCCAATCTCGACGCGGTGGCGGTGGTGCTGGCGCCAGCGCCGGAACCGAGCGAATACCTGATTGACCGCTATCTGATCGCCATCGCCGCCAGCGGCGTGCGAGGACTGCTGGTGTTAAACAAGATCGACTTGCTGGATAAAGCGGCGCTGGCGGTGCTGATCGAGCGGATGGAACCCTATCGCCGGATCGGTTATCCGCTATTGTTGGCTAGCAGCCACACCGCGCACGGACTGGACGAATTGCGCGCCTGGCTAGCCGGGCGCACCAGCCTGCTGGTCGGACAATCGGGAGTGGGCAAATCGTCGCTGATCAAGGGGTTGCTACCAGATCGCGAGGTGCGCATCCAGGCGGTGTCCACCGCCACCGGCCACGGCACCCACACCACCAGTGCCAGCACGCTCTATCACCTGCCGGACGGCGGCGATCTGGTCGACACACCCGGCGTGCGCAGCTTCGAACTGGGGGAAGTCAGCTTGAACGACCTGGAGCGCGGATTCCCGGAACTGGCGCCGCATCTCGGCCGCTGCCGGTTTTCCGACTGCCGCCATCAGGTCGAACCGGGTTGCGCTTTGCGGGAGGCGGTGGCGCGCGGCGACATTGCACCGCGCCGGCTGGACAGTTATCGCCAGTTGCGAGCCACGCTGGAAGCGGCGGCGAAACTCGGCTGAATTCCCGTGTCCGCCTTTTTACTTGCCGGCATCCTGCTGGGATTGAGCGGAGGCCTGGCACCGGGACCACTGCTAACCCTGGTCGCCAGCGAAACCCTCCGTCATGGCGTGCGAGCCGGTGTTTGGGTAGCGCTGGCACCGTTGCTGACCGACCTGCCGATTATTCTGGGTACAGTACTGCTGCTGAGACCGCTGGCCGACCAGAGTTTGCCGCTGGCGCTGATCCATCTCGGCGGCGGGTTGTATCTGGCCTGGCTCGGCCGCCAAGGCGTGCATTTTCGGGGCGCGGAACTGGAGCCGACGGACCCGGCCGGTTCGCTGCGACGCGGGGTAATCACCAACTTCCTGAATCCCAGCCCCTATCTGTTCTGGCTGGCAGTCGGTACGCCGACCGTGTTGGAGGCGTGGCAACACGGCTGGCCAGCGGCAGTCGCGTTCGTCGCTGTTTTCTATGCGCTGCTGGTGGGATCCAAGGTGCTGCTGGCGGTCGCGCTGGGCCGTGCCCGCCCGGTATTGCGCAGCCGGGGCTATATTGTTCTGATGCGTGGCTTGGGCCTGCTGCTGCTGGCGTATGCCCTGCTGTTCCTGCACCAAAGCTGGCGGCTGCTGACGAGTTGAGGGTCGCCGTGGCTCTGATTTCCGGCGGCAACGGTCCGGAACGCAGTGTGATCCATTAAGTTCGGGTGCACTATTTTCCCGCCAAGAGGTGGCGCAACGCGCCGCTGATGCTTCAATTAGAATCAATCGTCATCCAATCGTCTTGCATAGTAGCGCTGGCTCATCAATGGAGTTGACAACGATGAACAAATTGATCCTGGCAGTTCCCTTTATCGGTGGTAGTGTTCTACATTTGGATATTACACCAAAACCCCAAATTCGTAGCGATTGATAAAGAGGCCGATGACGATATCATGCATTTTCTCCAACTTGGAGAAACAAATGGTCTTGCGAACCAACCGTTTGATCCGCGTCCGCAGGGTTAAATGTTTCCGTTCGATCTTTTGGGTGTTGGCTTTGCCGACTACGCGTTGGGTGGCCGGTAAATGCCGTTCGTACGCCCCCCAATCATCCGTATAGAACGTCGTGATACCAAAGGGAGCGAGGAGTTTTTTTAATTCCAGGAACACGGCATCTTCGTGACTACCGAACACATAAGCGAGGACCTCTCCACTGTGATGATCGATGGCGTGCCACAACCAGCGCTGGTTTTCCTTATTGCCGACGTAACTCCATATCTCGTCGAGTTCCGCCTCCTCACTTTCTTCAACCTTCTGAATCTTAACCAGAACATTGCTCGGGTTCAAGCGTTCCAGCACGGCCCGATTGACGGATTCCAGCGCGGATTCCGTTTTTTTAATTCATGGATGACCGTACTCGGGCTGATGTGCAAGACCCGGGCGGTATCGCGGATGCCACTCCCATTGACTGCCATATCGAGGATCTTTTTTTTGACCTCAGGCAAGCACCCTTGATAATCATAATCCAAGAGAAAAGTCTTGACTTGACAGTCGGTATGTTGACAGAGATAGCGTTGTTTGTCATTCTCTGTTTTACCCCGCTTGACGACGTCTTCATGACCACAATGCGGACAACGCACTGGAATTAACACCATGGGTAAGTCCTCAGGCTAAAAAGTTTTCTCAATCAAAGGGGAAAAAATCAATCAAGGAGCTCGATGGGAAAACTATACAATATCCATTTTAAGAACACTACCCCCTTTATCCTGAGCGGCCTGGTAGGTTGCGCCACGCTGGGACTTTACGGGGAACGCCCCGGCTACCTTTCCGACGAGGCTGTTCTGCAAAGAGCTTCCGCGGGTCCCCTGGAAACCACGCGCGCCCAAGTGATCACCGACAACGATGAGTCGTTTCGGAGCAAGCTCAAACTGGTCGAAGGCGCCCAACAGTCCATCGACCTGCTGTATTTCATCTACGACGACGATTACAGTTCGTCGGTCCTCACCCAGGCGCTGATCGACGCGGCGCGCCGGGGGGTGAAGGTGCGGTTGCTGGTGGACTATTCCACCAACTACCGACGCCTCGACTGGTTTTCGATGATGGAAGAACAGGGCAATGCGGGCCAGGGCAGCCTGCGCGTGCGGTTTTACAATCGTCCCACCAAGAACATCGTGCAGGATGCGGTCTACCTGACCATGGGGTGCGGCCAGGAAACGTCCCCGCGCCGACCGGGGCAGTGTTCCGCCGAGAAATTCGCCGCCATCGACCGCTTGTTCGCCCAGGAACAGATCGACGGCCAACCGGTCGGCGCGCGCAACATTTCGAATCTCAACATCGGCAACTCCGGTCTTTTCCTGTCCGGTCTGTATGGTAAGCGTCCCGACGTCATCGCCCTCGCGGTCCAGCAAGGCCAGGACATCGATGTGGAAAAAATCAGCCAACAGCGACCGGCCGCAATCTCCCCGGAGGAACGGCAAAAGCTCAAGAAACTGGCCGGGATTTATTGGGACTCCAAGATCGCTCCCGCCTTCCAGCGCCTGACGGCCAAGGCCCAACTGTATTTCGCCCTTTCCGTGTACGGCGAACAACTCAACCCCATCTGGGATACCTTTACCGGTCTGCTGCCCACCGAGAAACCGCTCACCGAGGCGGCCCGGCAGGATTGGAACCATCTTACCGACTTCCTGCACCACAAACTGCTGCTGGTTGACCGAAGCCGATTGCAGGCCGGCGGGCGTAACGTGGAGGATTCCTACCACATGCGCCCCAACCCACTGGCTAAAAAATATATCTTCATGGACACGGACATTTACGCCGAGCTGAGCGCCGGCGGCGATAACGTCGCCCAGAGCTTCGACGCGCTCTGGAACTTCGACGCGATGGTGGCGACGCTCGCCGAGGTTCGCCAGCACGCGCCCAACGACTTTGTCGCCAACCTGGATGCCTACCGCGCCGCCACGCAGCAGTGCCGTTCCGCAGCCGCGCCCGCCCGCCGCGAAGCGTGCGTGGACCAGCAATTTCAACAACAGTTCAAGGACCTGGCGCGGCGTGTGGCCGATCACGCCCGGCAACTGGAACAGAACGCGCGCATCTACCGCGACCAATACGCCCGCCAGGCTCGACCACAAGGCGCGCCGACCTTCATGGTGGACGGCAAGGCATTGTACGCGTACCTGGAAAATCTGCCCTTTGACAAATCGCTGCCAGCCAACGAACGACGCCGGATTTATGGTGCCGAGGTCGGCCGGGAAGCCAAGAGCGGCAAGTACCTCCACGACGTTTGGCTGAGGTCGTTGCCTGGCGTGTGCCAGCAGGCCAGCAAGGAGAAACCGCAAAGGGTCATCTTGCACAACGCCTACTTCTTCCCGCCCGCCAACATGACGTATGCCCTGAGTCAGATGGTGAACGGCGCTTACGACTGTTCCAACGTCACCGTTACCGTCCTCACCAACTCCATCGAAACCACCGATTTGAATGTCGTCAACCTCCTGGCCAGACACTCGCTCAAGGCCTTCACCGAGTTTTACCAGCAGCAGAGCGATCCCGTCCGCCGAGCGAAGTTCGAGTATTACGAGTATCGGCCTGGCAAAGGAAAAAACACCTTATCCCTGCATACCAAGGTATCCCTGCTGGGCGACGATGTCCTGATTGGCTCGGCCAATGCCGACGTGAGAAGTCTCATGATGGACAGTAATAATGCCCTTTTCGTCCGCGGCGCCGAGAATTTCAACCGCGATTACACCGCCTATGTCCAGGAGATTCTCAATGACCCGCGAAAAACGAAACAACTCAACGATTATCTGGTCGCCACGCCACGCCAGACCATGATCCAGGAGGATCTGAATACCTTCAGGAAATTGCTGACCAAATACGGCGTCGACAAGCATCTCGACCAACGCCAGCGCAAGACAGCCGAGCAACTCTTCGTCCAAATGCTCGATGCGTCCTACTCGCTAACCCAGGCTTCGATCGCGCGTGACAAGGCGGCAGTGGGTCAACCAGTCGGCCGGGAACCGTCGACCGAGCAACGGCGGCAGCAGGATCGTTTCAACGAGTTGTTCAAACCGATCTGAACCCCCTTTACCACGAGGAGTTAGCATGACCGAATACATCCTTTATTACGCGACCAACCGAGAACACATCGGTAATGATCGCTGGCATCCCGAAGCGTATGGCACTAAATTCAGCGATGATGGCATTGAGAATCTGCGCTTTGGCAAGCTCGCCCTGGAAGCCGATGATAAAGAGGTTGCCAAGCATCTCAACAAGAAACTCAAGCACCTTGGTCGTGGCGATGGCGAAAAGCTGGCTGGATATCTTGCCAAATGCGCGAAATCGGCCCGTATCGAGGCCTATCAGGAAACACTACGGGCCGATATCTCCGACAAGGCGCAACCTGACGCCAAACTGGGATCCAAGGCGATGTTCGCCGATCTGAAAGTGGAAATGGAGCAATGCAGCGACGTGCTGGTTTACATCCACGGATTAGCCCTTTTAAGGTGAGCTAGGCGGCCTTCGCCTTCACCACCTTCGGGGTGACTCCTTTCAAAAGCCTAGCTGTCGATACATGAGGGTGACCTTTGAACTGATTTCTCACCGGTCGGGGTTTTTTCGGGCCTCTGGGACTTTTTGCATACTTTTTCAAGTCAACGTAGGAGGCGATATAGAGCAGGATACTCCCCAATTCCACCCGGCTGACTTGAGTCAAAAGAGTCCATTCCTTCTCCGGAATCGCAATTAACATCCCATCGGTCGTCGTGTCGATTTCTTGGGCAATATAATACTCAGAAACCACTTGATTAATCGCCTTATCTGGATGCGTTGCCCGCAAAGCGGCCATCACAATCGCGTAAAGATTAAAGGCTACTAAAGCCAGACAAAAGCTAAACAAGGCCGCCTTCGGATACCCTAACGTATTGATTTCAGAATTCAGGTGACTTTCCAGCTTTTGAAATGCAGTTTCAATTCCCCATCGAGCACGATAAAGTTCGGCTATGGTGACAGCAATTCCCGGTCTCTTGAAAAGTTCTATATAATCAATATATTATAAAGGGTACTTCTTAACCTCGATTTTGAGTTTTTAGAGGTTTTGGATTTAAAATTTATCAGGTATGGTTTGATCATGAAGAAATTAACTTCTCCCCCTTCACTAACCTCTTTAAATAAATACGTATCCGCGCCTGCCCTGCTCAATCAGGTTCGGCGGTCTTTTGAAAAGATCCCTGATCCACGCCGTTATGGTCAGCAATTTTCATTACCCGATGTCCTCATGTCAGGTTTGGCCATCTTTGGCTTGAAATATCCCTCCTTGTTGAAGTTTGATGAACAACGTAATGAGGAGCGAATTCGAGCGAATCTAAAATCATTATATGGTGTTGAACAAGCCCCCTGTGATACGCAACTTCGATCCGTCCTTGATCGGGTCAATCCGGCAGAACTTCGGGCACCCTTCATTCAAATTCACCAGCAATTGTATCATCAAAATTTTTTGGAAGGTTTCCATTATTTAGATGGTTTTTTAGTCAGTGTGGATGGGACGGGGCAATTCTCTTCATCACTCATCAGTTGCCCAGAATGTTGTGTTCGTCATCATAAAAATGGCCAAGTGAGCTATTATCATCAATTATTAGGGGCGGTTATCGTTCATCCGGATCGGGATCAAGTCTTACCTCTCTTTCCTGAAGCGATTACGCATCAAGATGGCGCGACCAAGAATGACTGTGAAGCGAATGCGAGTAAACGCCTCTTGAAACAGCTTCGCGAAGCCTTTCCTACCTGGCCTTTGCGCGTGGTCGAAGATAGCTTATCGGCGAACGGTCCTCACATTAACTTATTGAAAGAATTGAATATTGGTTATATTATTTCGGTAAAGCCCGAGGGTCAGGAATCGCTATTTCTCGCGGTTAGAAATCGCGTCCTGAAGGGTCAAAGCGAAGCATTTGAGGTGTTGGGAGAGGATAAGATTCTCCGTGGTTATCGGTGGATTAACGAGATTCCTTTGAATAAATCGCATCCCGATCTGCTGGTCAATTTTCTCGACTATTGGGAGATTCGCGATGGCAAAGAATTTAACTTTTCGTGGATTACCGAAATAAAACTCACGGCCGGTAATGTCCACTTCGTGATGAAAGGAGGTCGCAGTCGCTGGCATATTGAAAACCAGACGTTTAACACTCTGAAGCATCAAGACTATGAGTTTGAGCACAACTACGGACATGGGGAACAACATTTAGCGACGGTTTTCGCGATGTTGATGATGCTGGCTTTTCTAATCGATCAAGTGCAGGAATACGGCTGTGCTTTTTTCCAAGCAGCTCGTCAGCGTTTTCATTCGCGCACCTCGTTATGGATCAAAATCAAAGGACTCTTTAAAGAGTTCTTTATTAAAAATTGGGAGTCACTATGGTGTGCAATTATTTATGGACATGGTGGTGGATTCTTACAGCCCAACACTTCTTAGTCTCTCGATGGTCTGTAGGCTGTGTTCTCTTTCTTTAGTCTGAAAAGCAGGGTGATGTTTATTAGAGTTGATTGGGCGTTTCTGAACGCTAAGGGTGTTTTTTGTCTTTATTATTGGATTGTTTTATAATCACCAACGGCCTTATTAAAAAGCAGGCATAAATAAAGAGAGCGGGAATTGCTGCTATGGTGAAGGCCTCCACCGTTGCTTCGGGAAGATTGGTCAGTAAAATAAGATGGTTGTCACCATTCCGCGTGGGCTGATTTAATTTCACCACGACCCGGCGAAGCGTGAGCGTTTCACCCAAAGGCGCGGTGATTTCCACCGCTTGTTCAAAGACCTCTCCGGTCGCTGATTTGCCCACAAACTTTAGTTCAGTCAATCGCTTATAGGGGGTGTTGCCGTGTTGACGGATGACAAAAAACGCCGCTTTTCGATGGCACTCGAACAAAAATTCCAAGACGCAAAAATTCCGATCAGCGATCCAGACCTCCCGGGCTTGGATGGTGTTCGCGACCGCCGATACTAAGGACCGTTCCTGCGCATGGCCATCTTCACCAGGAAAGACATCCACCGCAAGGCCTAATTGCGGATCAAACACGACCAACGCTTTACCGGGTAACGCGCCCGCCTTCGTCCCCCGCAGAACCTCTAAGCGATGTTCGGTGGCTTCGATCCAGTTCCCATCTAAAAACTTGACCCGATACCCGGGGAGTAAGGGCGGATTCGTTCCCCCGATGTGATGGATGAGGGATTCCGCTTCTCCCGCAATATCACGCACTAAACCCTGCGAAGTCGTCGGTTCCAGATTTTGTAATTTGCCATACAGGGCGACCACCGAGGTCTCTATTTCAGAATGACGATAGGCGGAATGAACGCTGGGCCGGATGTTGCACACCACGTTGAGCATCAAACCGACAATGGATGAAAACAAGATGTCTTTGGTATATTGGGACTGGCGAACCGTGTTAAACCAGCGATCCAAGTGGTCGGCATTCAACAAGCTTTCCAGCAACACGCGTACCATTACCGCGATAGGTCGGTTCTGGATAAACCGCTCGAAGACTTCGCTAAACATGCGGATACCTCAAAATATTTCAAAAATTGCGTTATTATACAATAATTTATCACGGACCTTAAAAGGGCTGCATCCACGGATTCAATGTATCCTGGCACGATGCCGTCGGTTCGGCATTGGCGCTGCAACTCACGCTAAACGCGACGGAGCAAGCCGATCCCAAACGGAAAGTGTTGGTGGTGCTGTTCACATGGCCATCGGACGGACTCGCCTTGCCTTTCGTTTCCTACAAATCGGACCGCTCGGAAGCGGCCGGGTCGGGCTATGCCGTGGGGCGGGCGTTGTTGAAGGTGCGTGATTTCCTGGCCAATTTGCATGATCGGGTCAAGAGCGGAGAAAAGCTGTGCGGACAGGATATTCACCTGCTGTGCCATTCGATGGGTAGTTTTCTGCTGCAACACGCCTTGCGAAGACTCGATGCTTTTACTCCGGGCAACGCCTTGCCACGTCTTTTCGAGCACATTTTTCTGTGCGCGGCGGATGTGGACGACAACGCCCTGGAGCCTGGCCAGCCGCTCGCGCGGGTACATGAAATCGCCAGTACCGTCAGTGTCTACCACAACCGGGGGGATATGGCGATGGTCGTTTCCGATTATACCAAGGGCAATCCGGAACGCCTCGGCAGGGCTGGCACGGCACACCCGTTCCTACTGCACAACAAGGTGCACCAGATCGATTGCTCACCCATCGTAACAGGCATCGCCGAACACAGCTATTACCTCTGTGGTCAAGTCAAGGCCGATATCCGCCAAAGCATCGATGGCATGGCGCAAACCGACAGAGCGAGAAAAAGGACCCCAACGAACAATCTGCCTAACGTTTGGAGAATGGTCGAGGAAAAAACTTGACTATTGACCGCCAGTCAAGGAATTTTCACTCCCGTTCCGAACCGCGCGTCTAATCGCGCGGTTATTTTCTGGTTTTTTTACGGTTCTCCTCAGTCGCAACTTCTCGGTCTGATCGTGGGACAAGACGGCCCGCGGCTGATCATGGAACCAGCCAGTCAAATGCCGCTTAACCGGGTGATTTAAGCGATGATTCAGGAGACCGGGGGCGAATGGACCGGTTCCTCTTCTTTGGGGTCCTGGAAAGCGCGTCGGATCTTCGTGATGATACTGTTTTGTGGGAGATCGAGGAGTTGTTTGAGGACCAGCGCGGCCAAGACCTGGCGGACCGTTTTTTCCGAAGGCAGCGCGCGGGAGCGGGTCCGCAGATAGAGTTGATGCTGTTGCCAGATCTCGGCACCGAACCGCAGGGCGATCAGTTGCAACAACCCCTGGGCGACCAGGGCGCAGAAGACGAAGACTTCATAGGCTTGCCAGCAGGCGGCGACGGGGGGTTGGTGTTCGGCCGTTGGGGTCTTCAAGGACCGATTCGGGGTAGGACGGCGGGCGTGGCGCGGCAAGTGCGGGGTCCAGAAGTGAAAACGAAACGCGCCGAGGAGATTTTTCAAGACGGCGAACAAGATTTCAATGCGGGTGCGGATACAATACAGTTCGAGCGCGGTGACCGGCGAGAGGGTCAGATCGGAACACATCAGGACCAAGGGACCACGCGAGGTGATGGCGAAAACGAACAGGAGGGAGTCGCCGAGCGGTTTCCACAATAACGGGAGGCTCATCAGCCGCACGAGTTCCCGCTGGCCATAGACGCAGCATTCGACGAGATCAAAGCCTTGGGGATGATCAAAACACTCCATCAGGTGGACTTTCTCGCCATAGCGCGGTGGGGGTCCGGGCCGGTCGGCGGGCTTCGGGGCGGCCGGGAAATACGCGACGTAATTTTTCTTCGCCCGGGTCAGGATCATCAGATAGGGTTGCCGCAAGGCGATCGAGTAGACCGAGTGGGCCAACCGGAAGACCCCGGCGGTGGCGAAAAACGCATCCAACACCAAAAAGGCCGGGGCGTCATGACCGAGGGCGAACGTCAAGGCCATCTGGACCACCCGCTCCGGCAGGCTCGGGTCGGTGGGTGACGCTGGTTCCGCCTGGCCTAACTGGCGGAAACCCTGATGAATCCGTAGTTCTAGGGGCAAACAAAAACAGGCGCCGAGCGTTCCCACGACTAAACCGATCGCCCCCCAACATTGCCCCCGGAAATACGACGGCTTGTGCTGGGTTTCCGAATGGTCATGTAACGACACCACTCCCGGCATGCGCCCCCCATCTTTGACCACCAGGGTATGATCGCCCAGCAACAGACAACGCCCAGCGACCTGAACCGCAACCGCCTGACGCCACACGTAGCCTTGCCATGCCGCCAACAGCGTTTCAAAATCATAGGCTTTCGAGCGAAAGAAATGCAGAAAACGGTGATAAACCGCTTCATTCCCCTGCCAGAACCGGCACATCGAGGTTACGCCGATCGTCTCCGGTGCCGCCAAAAAACTCAACACCACCGCGCAGAACAGCACCCAGCTGCGCCGCCGAGCAAAGGCGCTGCGAAAACCTTCTAAAGCCTGGTATACATAGGTCAGCATGGATTCTCCTCGGGCGACCGGGTTGTTGAGGCGCGCGTCGCTCAGGGAAATCCATGCTGCCCTTGAGCAGCAAAGTCAAGGGGCTTCAGGGAAAGAACTTACGACTGACGAGTACGGTTGTTTCCGATCATCATGAGCGCTCCCGAACAACTCCGGCACACCATCCAGACCTTGCTGGATTCCCAGATTCAAGCGGTGCTGGCGACCCAGCACCAGCGGCAACCCTATACCAGCCTGATGGCTTTCGCCGTCACTCCCGATCTGCGCCAAATCGTTTTCGCCACCTATCGGGCGACCCAGAAGTACGCCAACCTGCTGGCCAATCCCCGAGCCTCGCTACTGATCGACAATCGTTGCAACAACGCTACCGACTACCGAAATGCCGTGGCGATATCCGCCCAGGGCACGGTTCGAGAGGCCGACGCAAGCCAGCGCGCGGATTTCCTTGAACTCTACCTGCACAAGCATCCGAAGTTACGGGATTTCGTCACCGCAACCGACTGCGTGTTGTTGCAACTGGACGTGGAGTGTTATTACGTGGTCAGCCAGTTCCAGAGCGTGGCCGAAATACGGATGGACTAAAGCTTTACATCATTATCGAATAATAAAATAATTTTTTATTATTGTTCGATATATAAAATTGAATTACATTGGGGGCCATGCGAAGACCGTCCGGTGTAGCCTCGATTGGCGCTCGGTCATCGGCTACCCCGTTTCCCTAACTCAAGGAGCATCACCATGATGAATAGCCGGTCGTTCTGGCTCACCGCGCTGTTGCTGGCGCTGGGCCTGGGTTTCTTGATCGGCCCTCGCGCAGCGGACAAGACCGTTACTCTCTTGAACGTGTCCTACGATCCCACCCGCGAGTTCTACACCGATTTCAACGTGGCCTTCAACAAGCATTGGCAAGCCAAGACCGGCGGCTCGGTGACGGTCCGGCAGTCGCACGGCGGCTCCGGCAAACAGGCCCGCTCCGTGATCGACGGGTTGGAAGCCGATGTGGTCACGCTGGCCTTGGCTTACGACATCGACGAGATCAGCGTTAAGAGCGGTTTGCTGCCGGCGGACTGGCAGCAACGGCTCCCGTACAACAGTTCGCCGTATACCTCGACCATCGTTTTTCTGGTGCGCAAGGGTAATTCCAAAGGCATCAAGGACTGGGACGATCTGGTGAAACCGGGGGTGAGCGTGGTCACGCCCAACCCCAAGACGTCCGGCGGCGCGCGCTGGAACTATCTGGCCGCCTGGGGCTATGCGCTGCGTCAGTTTGGCGGTGATGAAGCCAAGGCACGCGACTTCGTTGCTCGGTTGTATCGCAACGTCCCCGTGCTGGATTCCGGCGCCCGTGGCTCCACCACCACCTTCGTGGAGCGCGAAATCGGCGACGTGCTACTGGCTTGGGAAAACGAAGCGTTCCTGGCCGCCAAGGAACTGGACAAGGATGACTTCGAGATCGTGGTGCCCTCGATCAGCATTCTGGCCGAACCGCCGGTGACGCTGGTAGACAAGGTCGCCGACAAGCACGGCACGCGCACGGTGGCCCAGACGTATCTCGAATATCTATACAGTCCGGAAGGTCAGGAACTGGCGGCCAGGCATTATTACCGTCCCCGGGACCCGGCGGTGGCCGAACGCTATCGGGATCGTTTCCCCCAGTTGCAACTGTTCACCATCGACGAGCAGTTCGGTGGCTGGGCCAAGGCACAGGCCGCGCATTTCAAGGATGGCGGAACCTTCGATCAGATCTATCAGCCCGAAGGCTAGCCGGTCCGCCGATTCGTCGTGCCGTATTCAGCGGTTGACGGTGCTTGCGGTCAACCGCAGGCGCTTCTGATGCAGATAGGCCCGGGCGATGCGCCGCCGGTTGTCCTCGTCGTCCGCGAGCACGGCCAGCTTTTTCTGAAATTCGGCGTCGTCCGGTGCCAGATCGCGTATTTTCTCCGCGAACTCAACGCCTCATCATAGGCCCCGATCTCCATCAACATATCGCTTAGCAAATCCAGGGACGGGAGGTGATCGGGGTCCAGGCCCAGCCCCTGGATCAGCAACGGCATGATCCCATACACGATGTCCTCGGAGTCTTGCAAGTCGAGTTCGACGACTTCCCGCCACTGCCGGTAGGCCTGCGTATAGAGTTCGGCGGCTGTTGCGTTCTCCATGAGCGGTCCTCATCACCTATGGCTTTACACCATTTTGGCACGTGCCGACAGACTTGCAATCGAACCGGGCGAGCTGCTGGTGGAGCGGCGGATGGCAATTGACGTTTCAGCGATCTCCTCCAGCGCCTTCCGCGAACAGGGCGCCGCCACCGCGAATCACTTCCGCGTAGAACCGCGCGCTGGCCTTGAGCGTCCGTTGCTGAGTCGCATAGTCCACGTGGATCAGCCCGAAGCGCTGCGAATAGCCGTACGCCCATTCGAAATTGTCCAACAGCGACCAGGCGGCCCGCGGCAGCCACGCACCAGCCATTGTCGAAACAGGTCATGGAAACAGAAGAATTGTCAGTCAACCGTACTTCCGGCTCCCATTCCGCCGAGGCGATGAGCGGTGCCAACATGCATAGGGCCAACGTCAGCAGAAATCTCGTGATGCGCATTTCTACCTCCCTTTCAACTGCGGACCTGATCTCGTCGCCAGAACCTCGATCCCGTGCGCACCGGCTCATGATCTTCGACGGCAGCACGTGTAGCATGTCCGGACCCCGGCGGCCTGAGGATTTTAGCACGCGTGAGTACAGAATGTCGCAAGGATTATCTTTTCGGCCGAAATTTACTCGGATGGATATACTGCGCTTTTGACATGCAACTCTGATCGTCGAGGTTGGACGTCGCACGAAGCCACGTCGCGGCCGCTTCCGCTTCCACGCCCTAGCTGACGTGCCGTTGAGGCTCAAACTCCGGTTCGTAGCAGTTAATAACGGATTTCTCGTAAGGCATTTGTAGACAAAGACATGACTGTTCTAGCTCGGCTGTTAACATTTTATGGCCTTATCTCACCAACGAGATCTTCCTCGTCTCCACCCCCCACGACGTCGTCAGCCTGCAGAAGTACGTCCCCGAGGGCATGGCCGCCCGAAGGCATCCCGGCCGTCCAGTCGACGGTGTGCGCACCAGCAGGCATCGCCTCGTCCACCAACCTCGCCACCTCCATCCCCCACGCGTCGTAGATCGCCACCACAGCGTGGCCAGCTGCCGGCAGCGTGAAGCTCAGCGTCGTTCTCGGGTTGAAGGGGTTGGGAGAAGCGGGACCGAGGATCGGGGTCGCCGGCACCGTTGCGCCGGGCTCCACCGGCACGGGCGACGACACCTGGATCTCCCTGCCTGTCCCCATGGTGAGGCACTGCGCTCCGTACGCCTGTTGGAAAAGTTGCATTGCCAGGTCGCCCGTACAGTGGGTGGGCCCCACATTCTCAACGCCTAGCACTTGGAACGAGGTGATAATTTGCTGGATCTGCGGAGCTGTGGCGTTTAACAGATGGAATCCGCCGATTACCAAGTAGATATTGCCAGGCACAACTTCCAGAGCCCTTTGCAAGATCTCCACGATACCAGGGTGGGCGCAGCCGGTGATGATTACCAGGCCCTCCGCGGCCTCGATGATGAGGCTTTCCTCCTGCGGCACGCCGTTGATCTCACCTGTGGAGTGCACGAGGTTACAGATTTGGACGGGATTGCTGACGGGGATCGGAATCGCACCATAGTTGATGATCATCTGCTCAAAGGATGTCGGGAACGAATCGCCAAGGTACACGTTCACTTGGTTGTGAATTGCCAGAACCTCATCGAGACCATTCACGTGATCATAATGGTTGTGTGATAGCACGATATCGTCGACTGCGCTCAGGTCAAGCTGCAGGACGGCGATGTTGGCGAGCAGGATGTTCCCGTAATTTCCGGTGTCGAACAGGATGGGGTGTTCAATGCCTTCGATCATGCAAGCGAAACCCCAATCGGCGGTCGTGCCGGGAACATTGACCGTGTTGTCATAGACGACCGTCATGGTGATCGGCTCTGCGTACGCCGGGGAAGAAGCAATCAAGCACGCCAATAAAGACAGCGACGCCAACACGGCAAAGGCGCCCCGCGTGCGCTTCTCGTAATTGGATTCCATGCCATTCACCTCCGTCAATTCACCTCACCAACATCATGCGACAACTCACCACGCGACTCTCCGTCTCCATCCGCGCGAAGTAGACGCCCGTCGGGACGTTACGACCCGCAGCGTCCCGTCCGTCCCACCGCACCGCATTCCAGCCTGCGGGCTGCGTGGCGTTGACGAGCACGCACACTTCATGGCCGCGCAGGTCGTACACGCTGACCGTCACGCCGTCCGCGCGCTCCATCCAGTAGCGGATCTCGGTGTTGGGGTTGAAGGGATTCGGCTGGTTGATGAGTTGGACTGCGGGTGGTTTCTGGAGGTCCTGTTCGGGGTCTGGCTGCCATGGCTGCTCGACGCGCACCCCGGCTGGGTCGTAGAGGGCCAGGCTGTGAACCCGCCCGCCGCGACGGCCACGAAGCCCGTATTCGGCGACGGCACGTTGCACTGGCCGAGTCGTTGCACCCCACGCGACGATGGAGCCGTCGGCCTTCAGGCCCAGGCTGTGCGATCAGCGCCCGCCGCCACGGCCACGAAGCCCGTGTTCGGCGCGGGCACGTTGCACTGGCCCGCCGAGTTGTCTCCCCACGCGACGATCGACCCGTCGGCCTTCAGGCCCAGGCTGTGACGCCCTGCCCGCCGCCACGGCCACGAAGCCCGCGTTCGGCGCCGGCACGTTGCACTGGCCAGCCGAGTTGCCTCCCCAGGCGACGATCGACCCGTCGGCCTTCAGGCCCAGGCTGTGAACCCGCCCGCCGCGACGGCCACGAAGTCCGCGTTCGGCGCTGGGACGTTGCACTGGCCGCAGGTGTTGTCCCCCAGGCGACGATCGACCCGTCGGCCTTCAGGCCCAGACTGTGAGACCCGCCGCCCGCCACAGCCACGAAGTCCGCATTCGGCGCCGGCACGTTGCACTGGCCCTAGTCGTTGCTCCCCACGCCACGATCGAGCCGTCGGCCTTCAGGCCCAGGCTGTGACCGAGCCCGCCGCGACGGCCACGAAGTCCGTGTTCGGCGCCGGCACGTTGCACTGGCCGATCGTCGTCTCCCCACGCCACGATCGACCCGTCGGCCTTCAAGCCCAGGCTGTGAGCCACGCCCGCCGCCACGGCCACGAAGTCCGTGTTCGGCGCAGGGCACGTTGCACTGGCCCGTGCCGTTGCTCCCCACGCGACGATCGAGCCGTCGGCCTTCAGGCCAGGCTGTGACGTCGCGCCCGCCGCGACGGCCACGAAGTCCGTGTTCGGCGCGGGGACATTGCACTGGCCGTCGTCGTTGCCTCCCCACGCCACGATCGACCCGTCGGCCTTCAGGCCCAGGCTGTGATCGACAGCCCGCCGCCACGGCCACGAAGTCCGCATTCGGCGCGGGCACGTTACACTGGCCCCGATCGTTCTCCCCACGCCACGATCGACCCGTCGGCCTTCAGGCCCAGGCTGTGACGCCGCCCGCCGCGACCGCCACGAAGTCCGCGTTCGGCGCCGGCACATCGCACTGGCCGTAGTCGTTCTCTCCCCACGCCACGATCGACCCGTCGGCCTTCAGGCCCAGGCTGTGGCTATCGCCCGCCGCCACGGCCACGAAGCCCGTGTTCGGCGCCGGGCACGTCGCACTGGCCGGAGTAGTTGTCCCCCACGCCACGATCGACCCGTCGGCCTTCAGGCCCAGGCTGTGACTATCCACCCGCCGCCACGCGCCACGAAGTCCGCGTTCGGCGCGGGCACGTCGCACTGGCCGGCCGTTGTTCCCCACGCGACGATCGACCCGTCGGCCTTCAGGCCCAGGCTGTGACCTGTCGCCCCGCCGCCACCGCCACGAAGTCCGCATTCGGCGCGGGCACATCGCACTGGCCATGCGTTGTTCCCCCAGGCCACGATCGACCCGTCGGCCTTCAGACCCAGGCTGTGCCATTCCAGCCCGCCGCCACCGCCACGAAGCCCGTATTCGGCGCGGGCACATTGCACTGGCCGTCGACGTTGTCTCCCCACGCGACGATCGACCCATCGGCCTTCAGGCCGAGGCTGTGCGAGCCTCCGGCCGCCACGGCGATCAGATCCGTCAACGCCTCTCGCCAACGACGACCTGCGAACCCCAGCCATAATCTCCCCCTGCGCCGCGGCCATCCCCGGCAGCAGCGCGCCCAAGAGTAGAAATGTCAGCACGGTTCTCATGACTTCCCTCCCGGTAACAGCGCGGCACGACCGGCCACGCTTGTAATGTCGACGGCCTCGACCTCAACCGACGGTGAACAGCAGCACGAAAAGCCACGACGTATTCACGTCGCGTCTCATCGCGGCTTCACCATGTCGTGCGCTCAGGCTCGCCCGCGGGAGGTGTTGGGCAAGATGGCGGGCGGGCAGACAGAACAACTCAGTCGTGAGATCTATCGGTATCGCGTCGGGTCGCGTCACATGGTCGATATACGGGAACGGATGGGGTCGATTTCGAGAACGACGGTAGCACTAACTGAACTAAAGATGTCAGCAAAGTTGGGTTTTACGACGAAAATCTAAAGGCGACAGACCGTTGTACCTCATGGAACGAGCGCGGCCGTACAGGGAGACCGCGCACGGGCATGTCCAGTAGCGAATAAGTCTCGCGCCGCAATTTCTTTCCCTAATGGACCTCTCGCGGTCGTCGCCGCCAGTCGCGCCGTCACCAACCCCATCTCCCTCCCCTCCACCCCCCACGGCGGCGAGAGGCCGGGCAATATTACTCGTACAGCGCCTTGATCGTGGACCACGTCGCCGGCTCGGTCGCGACCACCTCCGGCATGAGGCCATCGAGCCATATCCCGTAGGGATACCCGTTCTGAAAACAGCCGTCGGTGTCTTCGACGGTTGTCGGCGCGACCGAGATCCACTTCTCGGAACCTGGAGCGCCATTGATGGTCAGGAAAGCCTGGTTGCAGGGGCCGCCCGTGGCCTGCTGGACTACGGTGACGCCGCCCTCGCAGGTCCCAGTCAATTCGGAGATAGTCGTCGGGTAATCGGCATCGAATTCGATCTCGATAGTGCCGGTCGGTCCCACGGTCAAGGTGAGCCAGTCGGTATCGCGATAGTTCTCGCCGTTGCGCAAGTACCAGCCGCTCCGGCCGCAGAAGATGGCGCTGCCGGCCGGGAGTGCGGAGCCCTGGAGCGCGCCGGAGATGTGTTGGAACGGGTAGGTCGGCGGCGAATCGCAGCCTCCGTTGTGATGGTCGACGTAGTCGTCCCCCAGGGGGCTCGCCTTCTATCCAGGCGTTGGCCGGGCAAATCCAGATGACAGCCGACACGATCGCTTAGAGAAATGAAGTACTGACCCGAAGCCGAACCGTAGCCGTCGACGATGATGTAGTAGGTCTCGCCGCCCGTGAACGTGGCGCACTCGATATGAGACGTGTACTCGCCACAGGGTGGACCGTAGTAGAAGTCGTCGTTGCACGCGACAACCTGCAGCGACGAGTCGTAAACGTAGACCTTCGTGTCGTATGACGAACCGCACAAGTCAATCGATACGATGGTCGCGGTAAGGCGGCGTGATTTTATAGACGACATCGGGCGAGTAGCTGTTCGGATACGGGCAGATCTCGTCGTAGTCGTTGTTGCAGCCGGCGGTAGTCCCGCTGTCGCTGTAGGGCAGGCTGGTGATGACGGTCGCGGTCGCGAAATGGTGTCGCCACCCTGGCGCTCAGGATTTGGGACATTCTCGGGGTAGGTGACGACCGGTTTGACTGGCGCTTGGTTGCCGAGGTCGTAGGCTGCGGCAACCCCGACGATCTCCAGCGCTAGGATGGCCGTGATTATTGCTTTCATGGCTACCGTCCTCTCGCTATCAGATCTGCCTCATCACGAGAGGCTCCGCGCAGATCGCAGCGTGAGCCCATGGGCGCAAGGCCAGGACGGGGTCGTCGGCGCGGCTGTCGCGAGAATGTGTGGCCGCGAACGGCTGGCTGGTCGCTGACGGTTCCCCGTCACGGCGATGGAGGGATCATATCACGAACAGTCGATAGTGGGGCGTCAAAGTCGGATTCCGGTTGTGACCGGCACCACTTTGCGTCCACTTCCGCTTTCGCGCCCTAGATGCACGTGCAGGTCGGGCTCGGAACTCGTAGGCGGAAGTTAACAGCGGATTCGCGGCGTCGTTGAATATCAACGACTTACGGCTGTGAACGAAGCCGCTTCGCGGCAGCTTCCGGACCCCGTCCGTCTTTGTAAGCGACCCCCAACAAGGAGGGCGTCCCCCGTATAATCGGTCTTCAGTGAGTGGCATCACTTGAAACCGAATAACTTAGGAGGACGCCCATGGGCATCGTCAGCGAGCGCATGGCCCAAGATCTCGTCATCGCGGGCTACAGCACCTGCACCCGCCAGAACTACCTGATGCACGCGCGGCGGTTCGTCCGGCACTTCGGGCGGCCAGCCCAGGAACTCGGCGCCGACCACATTCGCGAGTTCCTCTTCCACCTGATCGAGAACTACGACGTCTCCCGGGATACCGTGCGCCAGGTCCGCTCGGCCTTGCGCTTTCTCTACATGGTCACCCTGAACCGCCCGGCCGAGATCGCCTGGTTGCCGGCGGCGCGAACCCTCAAGCACTTGCCCGTCATCCTCAGTGGCAGCGAGGTGACCGCCGTCCTGACCGCGGTGCACGATCCCATCTTTCGCAACGTCCTGACGGTGATGTACGCCGCCGGGTTGCGCATCACCGAAGCGTGCCGCCTCTTGCCCGAGGACATCGACTCCAAGCGCATGGTGATCCACGTGCGCTGCGGCAAGGGTGGCGTCGACCGCTACACCATGCTCTCGCCGCACTTGCTCGACCAGTTGCGCCACTACTGGCGCTACGATCGCCCGAACCTCGGCGGTTACCTCTTCCCCGGCCGCGGCCGCTGCCAGCACGCCTCACCGCAGACCCTGCGTCTGGTGTTTCGCCGCGCGCTGCGCGAAGCGGGCATCACCAAGGACGTGACGCCACACGTCCTGCGGCATTGTTTCGCCACGCATCTGCTCGAATATGGCGCCGACGTCACCGTCGTGCAGGCGCTCCTGGGACACCGCTCACTGCGGGCGACGCAGCGGTACGTCCACCTCGCCGTCGAGCACGTCGCCAAGACGCGCAGTCCGTTGGACGTCCTGGTCAGTGACCACGGATTTCTGCTCGGATGAAGCGCGGACGTGGGCACGGCACGACCTCGACTCGAGGTCGCCGATCTGGTGCACGCCGCCGGTGAGCGCCTGAACCAGGACGGTCGACTCTCGCTCGCCCAGGGGCGGGTGCTGCAGCACATCGCCACCTGTCGCACCGCTGCGCTCGGCGGCCATGTCGACCAGTGCGACGCCTGCGGTCACCAGCGGCCGTCCTACAACTCGTGTCGCGACCGGCACTGCCCGAAGTGCCAGGCGAGTGCGCAGGCGCGGTGGCTCGACCAGCGTTTAGCGCGGCTGCTGCCGGTCCCCTATTTCCACGTCGTCTTCACCGTGCCCGATGAGCTCAACCGGGTCCTGCTGCGCAATCAGCGCCGCGGTTACGGCCTCCTTTTCGCCGCCGCCGCGGCGTCGCTGCAGGAACTTGCGGCCGACCCGCGTCGCCTCGGCGCCCAGCTTGCCATCACCGCCATCCTGCATACCTGGGGACAGAGCCTGCGCTTTCACCCGCATCTGCACTGCGTGGTGTCGGGCGGCGGGCTTTCCCTCGACGGCCAGCGCTGGATCGCCGGGCAAGAAAGCTATTTCCTGCCGGTGCGCGTCCTGGCCAAGCTGTTTCGCGGCAAATGCCTCGCCGCCCTCGATGACGCCTACCAGCAGGGCCAGCTCGATCTCGGGGGAAGCTGCGCCGAACTCGCCGCGCCAGCCGGGTGGGCCGCCTGGCGCGATCAACTCTACCGCACCGACTGGGTCGTCTACGCCAAGCCGCCGTTTGGCGGACCGCAGGTCGTCTTTCGCTACCTCGGCCGCTACACCCACCGCGTGGCCATCTCCAACCACCGGCTCGTGGACCTTACCGGCGATCGCGTCACGTTTACCGTGAAGGACTACGCCGATCACGGCCGGCGCAAGAAGATGACCCTCTCGGTCGAGCAATTCCTGCGGCGCTTTTTGCTGCACGTCCTGCCCGGCGGTTTCGTGCGCATCCGGCACTACGGGCTAGTTGCCGGTCGCAACGTCGACACGAAACTGGCGCTCGCGCGCCGCTTGCTGGCGCGTATCAAACCTCGTTGTCAAAGAGCCAAGCCGACGATACCGGCGAAACTACCACCTGCGGCGCAGGTGTGTCCCGCGTGTGGCCAGCCGCGACTGCGTCGCCTCGCGATATTACCAGAGGCCGGCCGCTGGTGGGCAAGTAATCTCGCCAGGGCGTCGCCACAAACAGGGGCGGTGGTGACATGAGCGCGGGCAGCGGCACAAGCGGCGAGGACGCGCAAGGCTGGCGACTGCCTATCGGTCGCCATAGTGCGTACGAATCTTGGCGATCGACCCGGCAAACCGCGGCCGGCGACCTCGGCGACGCAGTCACCCCCGCCAGTGGCGCCCACGACCGGGCGCCGCGACCGCCGGTCCACCCTGTCCCGCCGACCAATCCCCCCGATGACAACCCCATAAGCGGCTCCATCTGAGGGGCTTCGTTCACAAACGCCTTTCGCTCGCGCTCGCTGCGCTCGGCGAACGTAAGGCGCTCTTGAGTCAACCGTTTTGGCGCGGACCGCATGAAATGTAAGAAACACAGAGAACACGAAGCCAGAGAAGGAAGATCCAGTAGCGGAAGGATTTCTCAGAAAACGCCGTCCGAACGCCGCGAGCAGGCGGTCTCGCTAAGCCTTTGTTTTCAAGCCCTTATAGGGCCGCGAAAGCGGCGCGACGCGGCAGTCGCTGTCAACTTCTCCGCGCGGGAGTACCCTGGCGAAGCTTCGGCTCCCCGTGTAGGGCTCGAACTCGCAGGTCCCTTGTTGACAGCGCTTGCGTCGCATCGACGGCACCGGTGCCATGCGCACGGGTGCCGAGCTCACACCAGGCCGTTCCTTCAGCGCGCCAGCACCACCGACTCGCCTTGACCCCATCGCTGGCGGTGAGCCGGTACAGGTACAAACTGCTGGCCAGGCCTTCGGGGCGCCAGCCGACCGTGTGGCGGCCGGAGCCACGCTGCTCTTGCAAGGGGGTGGCGACGAGGCGGCCGCGGGTGTCGTAGATGTCCAGGCGCACGGCGGCGGCGGCGCCGAGCTCGAAGGTGATGGTCGTGGCCGGGTTGAAGGGGTTGGGGTGGGCGCCGAGGGAGACGATCGCCGGCGTCGCAGCGGTCACGCCGTCGGGCACGCCGGTCGAACCGGTCCAGGTGAAGAGGTACGTGGCGGTGTCCCAGTTCGAGACGGCAAGGTCGAGGGTCGGCGACCACTCGTAGCGCACGGTGATTTCGCCGGTGGGCGCCGCGGTGGACACCGACACCCAGCCGTCGCGCAGGTGGCTGCACCAGAGCGTGCGCGGCAGGTCGATACCGTCC
>CAVQSJ010000034.1:0-40395 GCA_963715845.1 uncultured Gammaproteobacteria bacterium
CCACCCTCCGCGGCGTCATTCCTCCCGCTCCCTGTACCGCGTGTCACCCATGATTTTGGCAGGCACGCCGGCGACGATGGCATGATCCGGCACGTCGTGGGTGACCACGGCCCCGGCGCCGATCAGGGCGCCCGCGCCGATGGTGATTCCCGCCAAAATCGTCGCGTTACTGCCAATGGAGGCCCGCGCTTTGATCCGGGTTCTCACTACTTTCCAGTCGGCTTCGGTCTGTAATGCGCCTTCCTCGGTCACCGCTCTCGGGTAGATATCGTTGGTAAACATGACGCCATGGCCAATAAAAACGCCGTCTTCGATATCGACTCCCTCGCAAATAAAAGTGTGGCTGGAGATTTTACAACTGGCGCCAATGGAAACCCCTTTTTGGATCTCGACGAAAGCGCCTATTTTCGTCCCGGCACCGACGGTGCAGCCATACAGATTGACGAGATCCGGCTGGTATATGACTACACCCTCGCCGAGTTGAACGTCACCTTTAATCACTACTCAATCTCCTCATAAAAATATTACTGCTCTCTCGGATGCCGTATGAAAACCACCACCTTGGCTATGGGCTGAACACCACGTCCACCCAATAGTTGGCTGACTGCCACGTATCAGTGGGGAAACCACCTGGACCGTACTGGTAGACGCCGTTAGGTCCACTCGCTCCTTCTCGCAAGGCATGCAGCGGCGGGTTATCAAAGCCAGCAGCGGCAAAATACCTTTCATCGACAGAATACCGCCCGACGTTGGTATGATAGGAGGCCACATAGACCGTGTTGGCTGTGATTGCCACCGGCGTGGCGAAGTTGACCTGTTGCCAGCCTGAGGCAGTTTCGTTGGTGAAGGTCGCCTGGGCCTTCAGGTTACCGCTACTGTCCCACAGTGTCCCGACATGGGTCCCGGTATTGGTGGTGCTCTTGTAGAAGCGAATGCCGGTGATCCGGCCAGGTACGTCCGACTTGAACTTAACCCCCAGTTCGACGGCCGTAGCGTCCGGATCAGCCGCTACCGCGGGCGTTGCCGAGGCCGGCCAGATGGTCGCCATCGTCGGTATGGTAGAGATAGCGATATTGAACGGTTTGGTCACGGTCTGCACGGGGTTGCTGGCATCACTCACTTGGGCGGTGAAGCTGTAAGTTCCCACAGTGGTCGGCGTCCCGGTAATAATGGCCCCGTTGTTGGTATTGAGCGTCAGGTCCGGAGGTAGCCCGCTGGCGATCGACCAGGCATACGGCGGGGTCCCGCCGCTGGCGATTAACGTCGCTGAGTATGCCACCCCCACTATTCCGTTGGGCATGGAGCTCGTGGTGATGGCGAGCTGCTGCGGCGTGGCACCAGCTTCCAAGGCAATTTGCTGATAGATCGCCCTCGCCCTTTGGTACCGCGCTTGCGCTGCACTCAGGCTGGTCGGGAAATAGTAGTTCCATTCCCCTCCCAACGAAGTCTTCTCTAACAAGTTGTCTATCCACTGCACATAAAAGTTTGCATCATCCACACTCGCACGGACAGGCTTATTGTTTACTGTCACAAACACGGCAGCAGTATGTACCTGATGCCCGTTGCTGCCCATCCGCCGCGCCGCCAGCCAGCCGCTCTTGGTGAAATTCACCGTGGCGTTCAAAGTCGCGGTACCGCCCGCCGCAACGGTCGCCTGCTTGCTGGCGACAACTACACCGTTCTGCACCAATTCGATCGTCCCGCTCAGCTTGTTCTTCACCATCCATTTAATCTGCACGGGCATACTGCCACCGCCCGTCAACTGGATCTCATCTCCTGGCGTCGCGTTATTGTTCACCGCCAAATCCAGAAATTCGTTATGCCCATTGCGCGAGATCACTGTCCGGCCCAGCTTAATGCCTTCGATCCAGTTGCGGTACGTCATCTGTCCGCCGGCCACCTGAATATAGGTCAAGAGCGACCCTAACACCGAAACTCCGCAGGGATAGTCCGTACCGGCGGCAAGACCCGGCCGAAAACCGGTATTGAGCAGCCGATAATAGGCTTGAATGGCGGAATCGCTGCCCGTGACATCCTCCGCTATAAAGTCGGCTGCTCCCAGCGCCACTTCGACCGGATATTCGATCGGAATACAGCAGTTCAGGCTCTGCGGAATGCCGTTATCCAGGTATTGCATATGGACAAATCCGGCGATGCCGTTCCGCTGGTGCGCCCACTCAAAAATCGGATAGGTGTACTCTTCCCAGATCTGACGAGCCTCCGTAAGCCCAAGAGCCACCACGTGCCCGCCCAGGGCCTGGTGGTCATACTGTCCATAGGTAGCATCCCAATGCCACTCCGCATCCCAATGCACCATCCGTCCAAGTGTCGAAATAGGGTCATCTTGCCCGTTCACGCGCGGCAGGTCGGTGACAGGGTTTTGAACTTCGCCATTGCCCATATCAGCCAGCAGGGAGATAACGGCCAAATTATGGGTGCTCATCTTGGTCTTAAGGCTTGATACCGTTACTGGAGACCCACCACAACTGCGATGCACATGCATATCGCCCGGATACCAGCCGGCAGGCTCCGGACCCGCTTGGGCAGTAAGTCCATACCCACCCAGCAGTCCCAGAAGCAGCAGAAACCATAAGGAGTTCGCCATACATTTTTGGATAGTATTCAAAGTATTCATCACGTTACCTTACCTTCTTTTATTGGTATGTTACCCGTACCGCCACTCAGTCCAGCCAAAAGTCACGGACCGTAGACGAGAGGGGTTACCCCCTTGACAGTTCTCAGCTTCGATCGGGTTTGCTGGGGTAGTGCAGGAAGCGACAGCGGCTTTTGTAATCGTTTTGCGCTGGCCGTTGCAGTCAACGGCCAGGCAAAGGACTGCTGATCTGGTTCAGTTCCAACCTCAGCGCAGGGCGAAGTCATCGACATAGATGACTGCGTTCAGGCTGCTGACCACCATGTCCACCAGAGCGTTGGTCGTCCCCGTCGGCGATACCAGGCTCGCGGTCGCCTTGTTCCAGCCACCGGTGGCTGCGTTGTACACCTTGATGCTGTCGGTGCGGAGGACCGTGTTGGCGGCGTTCCGCCAGCGCATCCGCAGAGTGAACGTGAACGCATCGCCGGTAGCCGGGATATTCACCCAACCGCCGAAGGTATAAGTCGTGGCGGCGGCCAGACCGGTGACCGTCTGGCTGATCGTATAGCCCGCATTGTTGGTCGCGAAGTGGCGCATGGCGAAACTGCCGCTGCGCACCACCGCGTTGCTGCGCGTCACACGGGTGTTCGTGGTCCAGCTGTCAGGCCGGGTGTCGCTGTTGGCATCCAGCTCAAAACCCGGATTTGCAAGCCGGTTGGCGACAGGCAATGTCGCGCTTACCGTGGCAGAAGGCGCCGACTCGTTGGCCGATGTATCGACCGCGGTCACTTGGTAGAAGTCTGCCGTGCCGGGCGCGCTGGTGTCATCGTAGGCGGGGCTGGTCAGCAGGCTGGCATTGAGACGGGCGAACGGTTCGGTGGCGCTGGCGCTTCGGTAGATGTTGTAGCCCGCGAGGTCACCCTCGCTGTTGGCGGTCCATGCCAGCGCGACGCCACTCGCCGATCCCGTTGCCGTCAGGCCAGTCGGTATCGCCGGCGGGGTCGTGTCAGACAGTCCACTTGTCGTGGATACCACATCCACCCAGTAATTGGTCGACTGGAAGGTTGCGGTGGGGAAGGCCGGGTTGGCACTGTAACCATAGACCCCGTTGCCACCGCTCTCACTGTTACTGAAGGCGTAAAGCGGGCCGCTGCCAAAGCCCGATGTGGCGAAATATCCTTGGTCCACCGAGTATCGGCCCACTGGAGCATGATAGGAGGCCACATACACGGTGTTGGCGGTGATGGCCACCGGATTGGCAAAAGTGACCTGCTGCCAGCCCGAAGCGGTCTCGTTGCTGAAGGTCGCCTGGGCGAGCAGGGTCCCGCTCTGTCCCACAGACTCCCGATGTGTGTACCGGTATTGGTGGTGCTCTTGTAGAAGCGAATGCCGGTAATGAAGCCGTTGACATTCGAGCGGAATTTCACCCCCAGCTCAACCGCCGAGGTGTCCGAATCCGCCGCTACCGCAGGCGTTGCGGTGGCCGGCCAGATGGTCGTCGAGGTTCCCCCTGCTGCGGTGGTGAAGGACCAGGTGACAGTGGTAGCGAGGGCATTACCCGCTAGATCCTTAACGCGTGGATCGGTCGTACCCCCTTGCACGGTAATCGTGTAGAGCGTGTTGGCCGCCAGCGCACTGCTCGGCGTCAGGGTCGCGGTATTATTGCCCGCATTGTAGGCGACCGTGGCGGCGACCGGGTTAGCCCCATTCCGCAGCACAAAGGTGGTCGAAGGGTTAATGGTCGCCGACTCCATCGCTTCACTGAAGGTCGCCGTGACGGTGGTACCCGTACTGACACCGGTGGCACCACTCGCCGGCGATGTGGAGGTCACCGTCGGCGGGGTGGTGTCGGCGGCAGCCGTCGTAGTGAAGGACCAGGTAACATTATTGGCCAGCGCATTACCCGCCACATCCTTAACCCCGCTTGCCCCGCCCTTGACGGTAGCGGTATAGGTCGTGCTAGCCGTCAGCGCACTGCTCGGGGTGAGCGTCGCGGTATTGGTGCCCGCAGTATAGGCGACCGTCGCCGGCACCAGCGCGCTGGCTGCATCCCGTAGCTCAACGGTGGGGAGGGGCTATTAATGGTGGTCGGATCCATCGCTTCGCTGAAGGTCGCTGTAACGGTGGTACCCGTACTGACACCGGTGGCACCACTCGCCGGGGACTGTCCGGTCACCGTCGGTGGCGTGGTGTCAGAAGCGGCTGCGGTGGTGAAGACCACGTCCACCCAGTAGTTGGCGGAATTGAAGGTCTGGTTGGGGAAGGCGCTGGCGCGCCGTAGGCGTACACGCCGTTGCCGCCCGACACGCCGTTGGCCAGCGCGTGCAGCGGCGGACTGTCCACGCCCATTCGCCGCGAAGTAGCTGCCGTCCTCGCTGTAGTGGCCGCCGTGGCGTGATACGAGGCCACGTAGACCGTGTTGGCCGTGATGGCCACCGGCGTCGCAAAGTTCACCTGCTGCCAGCCCGGACGCGGTCTCGCCGGTGAAGGTGGCCGACGCCAGCAGCGTGCCCGTGCTCGTCCACAGGTTGCCGACATGGGTGCCGGTGTTGGTGCTCGCCTTGTAGAAGCGGATGCCGGTGATGGTCCCGGCGACGTCCGAGCGGAACTTCGACCCCAGCTCCACGGCGCTGTCCGGGCCGGCGTCCACGACCCCGGGTACTGCCGTGCTCGGCCAGATGGAGCTACAGCCACTGGTGCACGAGGACGCGACCCGCCGCCGACCGACACGGTCACGCCCACCGCGGGGGTCTCGAGATTGCCGCTGTCATCGACGGCGCGGCTCTTGATCGTTACCGGGCCCGATGCGCTCGGGGTCCAGCTGTAGGTCCAGCTCTCGCGGCCAGTGGCCGGGTGCCAGGTCGTTCCGCCGTCGACCGACACCTCGACGCCACCGACGACACCTCCACCGGTGTCGGTCGCCGTACCGCTGATCGTCACTGGACTCCCCAGTGGCAGGCTCGAGCCGGCTGCGGTGAGGTGATCGTCGAGAGTGGGAGCGGTCGTGTCGGTCGAGGCAGTGGCCGGCGTTAGCCCTGACTGCAGGGTGGCGGGCTGCACGCCCATGTCGGCAAACAGGTTGACGGTCGCCTGCTGCATGCGCACGTCTGCTGGCGTGCCAGCAGCGATCGTGGTTGGCATCCAGCCCCCAGGACCACTGGACGGTGCCGGCGCCGAAAACCAAGCGCCCCGCTGCTATGGCGATACAGCGTCAGGTGATGGGTTGCCGTACCCGACCCAAAGGTGGACCCGTAGTCGAGCAGGATCGGCGCATTGCTGACCGTGTTCGTCGACATCCGCATCAGGCCGGGAGGACGGAAGCCGTTGTCCGCATCCACGTCCCACTCATACCCCAGCGTCCCGAAGGCAGGGTCGCCGTGCTGCCCGGTGCAAGGTTGGCGATGCTGGTGTTGCGCCAGAAGCGCATCTTGCCGTCTGCGGCGGGCACCTTGATCGCCTGGTCGTGGCTCCACCGTTGACCATGAAGATCGTGCCGCTCAGGGCGTTCTCCGGACGTCCGCCGTCGCGCCGGCGGGCTGAAGCGTGGGTCGCGCCAGGTCCCGGTCCAGGTCGGCGGATCTGCGGGTCGATCACCGCGTTGGCATGGGTTTCCTTGTAGCACACCAGGGTGCGGTAGGGCGTCGCCGAGCCGTCGATGCTGTTCTCCCAGCGGGTCTTCCAGAAGATCTCGTTGCCGCTGAAGAAGGCCAGATGGACACCGGCATTCGCGGGCCGCTTCGACATTGGCTGCGCTGCTCCGCCGGACCAGTACTCGTCGTGGCCGACCGAGAGGAAGACCTTATGATTGCGGATCAGATCGCCGAGCCGGTCGCTGTCGACGCCGGTGAAGTAGCTGACGTCGTAGCCGTTGGCCTCCAGCCAGCGGACCATCGGATACTCGGCGTTGAAGAACCAGTCCTGGCCGCTGATCGACCACGCGCGTGGCGAACGGCCGGTTGTAGCTGACCTTGTAGGCACGACCCGGCCGGCGATCCGGTATAGAGGCTGTTGCCGCCGTAGTCGTTGTACGCCTGCCAGGTCGTGTCGGAGGTCTGGAACAGGAGCTTCGAGCCGCCGGCATCGTCGCGGACGATGAAGAAGACATGGCTCGCCCCGCTGGTGTCGGCGCGCACGAGCCTGGCAAAGTAGATGCCGGAGGTGGCGTTCGCCGGAACCGTCCAGGACGCCGGATACCGCCCAGTTGCCGCAATCGATCAGGCCGGTCGCTCGCGTCAGTCAGACAGGCCGGTTGGTTCTGCGGCAGAGTGGCCGACGGGGCGACGGTGGCCACCTTGCGGGCGCCCATTCCCACCGTAGTAGCCCATGCGGTAGATATCGAGGCGGTAGTTCGTGGCGTTGGTATCGATCTTGAAGGAGACCGTACTGCCTCTGTTTACGCTGATATCGGTGGCGAAACCCTGGATGCTCGAGTCACCGGCCCCGCTGATGTCCCATTCGGAGGTGGGATTGCCCGGTCAGACAGTTCTCCGCTTCGATCGGGTTTGCTGGAGAGCCGCAAGAGGCAACGGCTGCTTCTGTATAGGAGACCAGCAGGATGATCCAGAAAAAAAGCATCATGAGGCTTAGCCTACTCTTCCGGATGGTATTCATAACGTTACCTTCTTTTATTGGTATGTTACCCGCACCGCCACCCAGTCCAGCGAAAAGGTGCGGACTGTGGAAGAAGCCACGTTGATGACGCGCACGCGGAAGTTGGTGTTCGAGAAATCACCATTGGCCCAAGTGCGGCCCCAGGTATCAGCAGTGCCGCCCAGGATGTAGGTAGCCTCTGTCGTGGTCAGGGTCGCCGTGCTCTTGGCTGCCGTCCACGTCCCGCCGCCGTTCCAGGAGAGCTGCACACACATCTTTGGCGCGTTGGAGATGCTATCGACCTTGGCATCCAAGCGGACTTCGATGCCCTTGATCGTCGCGCCGCTCGGCAAACCAAAGCCGTAATCGCGGTAGATATGCTTGTCCTTGCCGTTATTGGTGCATGAGGTATTCGTGTTGGTGCCGCTGTTGGTGTCCACGGCGAACACACTATCATCAACGTGGGCGTTTGCAGGATTCGTCTCGAACCCATTGTTGTCGCCGGCGCTTGCTGTGACTGCGGCGTTAGCGGTCGGTGCCAGGAACGTGATCAGTGGAGAGATCGTGATGCTCAACTGCTTGCTAGCGGTCGCTACAGGTACAGCACTGTCGTCCGCTTTAACCGTGAAGGTGGAAGTACCGGCTGTTGTGGGCGTGCCGGAGATGACGCCGGTGCTGGCATTCAGACTCAGACCCCCGGGCAGCGAACCAATGGAAATTGACCACGTGTACGGCGGGGTCCCGCCGCTCGCTGTCAGCGTCGCCGAGTAGGCCGTGCCCACCATGCCGCCGGACAGCGAAGTGGTGGTGATGCTGAGCGGCGCCGCTTGCACCGTCAACGTCGTACTGCCGCTGACACTGCCCGAGGTCGCCGAAATCGTGGTGGTCCCGGCACTGACGCCCGTCGCCAGCCCGGTGGCATTGATCGTCGCCACCGCCGCGGAAGTGGACGCCCACGTCACCTGGCTGGTGAGGTTCTGCGTTGAACTATCCGAGTAGGTTCCCGTGGCCGTGAATTGCTGGGTTGCTCCCGCCGGGATCGTCGGATTCGCCGGCGTCACCGCAATCGACTGCAGGGTCGCCGCGGTTCCCGGGTTGAACGCCACGTCGACCCAATAGTTGGCGTTGTTCCAGGTCTGCGTCGGGAAGGCACTCGCCGCGCCGTAGGCATATACGCCATTGGCACCGCGATACCGCGCTGCTAGTGCATGCAGGGGCGGGTTATCGTACCCCCCCCCTGAAAAGTAGTTAACGTCCGCGCTGTAATGCCCGTTGTTAGCGTGGTAGGACGCCACGTACACCGTGTTGGCAGCGATCGTCACCGGACTCGAGAAGCTCACCTGCTGCCAGCCGGACGCGGCTTTCACCGCTGAACGTCGCCGTTGCCAGCAACGTGCCGCTGCTCGACCACAGGTTCCCCACATGCGTGCCCGTGTTGGTGCTCGCCTTGTAGAAACGAATGCCGGTGATGGTGCCCGCCACGTCGGATCGGAACTTCACGCCCAGCTCCACCGGACTATCCGCACCGCCGTCTACCAAACCCGGTACCGTCGTCGCCGGCCAGATGGTCAGATTCGTCGGGGCCGGGCCGACGGTTATGCTCAGGGCTTTGGTGACCGTCGCCACGGGACTGGCGCCATCGCTGACCCGAACCGTGAAGTTGGAAGTGCCGGCTGTCGTGGGTGTGCCGGAGATGACGCCGGTGCTGGCATTCAGACTCAGACCCCCGGGCAGCGCGCCACTGGCAATCGACCACGTGTACGGCAGGGTGCCCCCCTGCGCTGCCAGCGTCGCCGAGTAGGTCATACCTACCGCTCCGCCAGGCAGTGATGTCGTGGTAATGCCAAGCGACACGACTTGATAGGTGGCGGTGTAGGCGCCCGCCGCCGCAGAGAAAAAGGCGTATTCGATGCCCTTGATAGTGTCCTTGTTTGTGGTGACGGCGCCACCACCCGGACCATTAATAGCGGTAAGGAGGAGACTAGAACCGGCGCGGGTCGGCAACATGGCTTGTAGCCCGTTGGCGCCTGAACCCGGTGAAATAACAAAATTCAGATTGTTACCGTTCCACACCAAGTTACTAAACGATGAACTGTTGCGGCCGTCGAGCCAATCCAGCATTTGCCGGCCGGTCACAATCGGCACGCTGCGGGCCTGGGCCGAATCGACCACCGTGGTCGCTTCGGTAGTCACCGACACGTCGGTATGGGCATTGATGGTATAGGCGCCGTAAAAACCTTCCGCGCCAAGTGCGCGATCCAGCAGCGTGTCGATGGTAAATGGATAGCTCTGCCCCGACTCATCGGTCATCTGCGTCGCGGCATGGTAGACATCGATGAGGGTGCCATCGAGGTCGGCAAAGCGCATCGGCATCGCGGAACCGGTAAACAGGCCTGGCGCATTGACAACCCAACTGGGCGGCCAGAAGTAATAATTCGTGTCGAGGCGAATTCCGTGATTGAACTGTACTTTCGCCCCGGTCACCCAGTCGCTCCAGGCAATGCAGTGGTGGCGCTGGGTAATGGGTGCGGGAATACTAGAGTACTTGGCGGTCCAAGTAGTTGATTTGGTCGGCATAAAAAGATTCAAGCGAAGCCGGAGTAAAATCTGCGCAATTGGTATTGACATGCAAACCCACCTCAAAACCATCCGCGTTATAGGCCGCGGCCTGCGCGTTGGTCAACGGAGTGCTGGGGTAGATATACGAGGTGCCCCGCACGCACTCCCAGTTCGCTACTGAACACCTGGCCGGATCCTTTGACTTGAAATAATCGAAGCGGCCTGCGGTTCCGTTGTTGCCGTGATCGTCGCCGGTCATGATCACGACCGCTTTCTTGCCGTTCGGGAAATACCAGAAGCGCGGTAACGGCTTTTTATCGAGATTCATCTCGAGGATCAAATTGGCGAGCAAGCGCTGTTGTTCGTCCGCCTGAGGGATCGACACCTTGTTCAGATCAACCCAGTCCGGCTGAGAGTCACCAGCCGCGGCGCCGTAGAACTTGTCGTCGGAACGGATCGGCGTGAATCCGTCACGCTCTTGCGTGGCCCACGCCGGATTGCCTTGGCGGGTTTGGACGATGGAGGTCGCCAAGTCATAGGTAAAGGCTGCCGCCTGGCCACCATTGGTCCCGACGCTCCGCAAGGTCACGGCCGGATTGGACGTCGCCGTGTTCGCGTTGGTGTACAGCATGGCGACGCTCGAAGCGCCACTCGCGCCGTTCAGGGTGTAACGGTCGGCCGTACCGTGGAATTGGATGGTTTGGTTGACGATGCCATTGCCCGGGGCCTTCGAAGTATCGACCAGCAGATAGCCATTGGAGATTGACGGGCTAGTCGCGGTCAGTCCCAGCAAACCAGCAAGCTGTGGATCCGGCCGCATCGCGATCAGGTTGCCGCCGGCGGTGACCCAGTCGGTCAACAGGGTCACCTGGGCGGCCGATAAGGTCGTGGGAGCCAGGATCGCAACGTCGTAGGCCGCCAGCGTTGCCGCTGAAACGGCCGAGATATCGGCAACGGCAAAGGCATTGAAGCCTTCGTTCCGCAGGATTTCCGCGTAGTAGCCGCTGAAGGTGGACGAAGAAGTAATGACGAGGATCGGTCCGCCCGGAGGAGCGGGAATCGCGGCGTGGGCCGCGGGCAGGAACCAGTCCAGCAACCGCTCCAGAACGCCGGGATTCGCCGCGGGCGCGCTGGCGCCTCCCTTTAGGCTCGATCCGGCGAGCGGTCCACCGTCATGAGGGACGAAGACGACCCGTTCCAGGGAATCGGCGATGGATTGAATCGAGGATTGGTTGGCTTTCGGAGGTTTCGTTGGTTTAACGGCTTTTTCCTTCGCGCCAGTCTCGACATCCCACTCCGAGATTTGGTTATCCTCGTCCCCGACCAGCAACCGCCCGTTCGGCTCGAAGACGAGCGCGTTGATAAAGCTCGCCGCGCCCGTGGGAATCTTGTTACTCGGTTTGCCGTTCGCCGTTTTCCACGCCAAAATCTGGAAATCCTGACCAGCGCTGGCCAGTGTCTTGCTGTTGCGACTGAAGGCCAGCGCCCGGATGGGAGACTGATGGCCCGTCAAGGTTTGCAGGCGTTGCCCCGTCGTCGCGTCCCACACGAGGACGGTTAGATCCGCCCCGGCGCTCGCCAGGAGCTTGCCATCCGGACTGAAGGCGACCACGTTGATTTCATCCGAATGGCCGATCAACGTCCGCAGGATTTTACCCGTCGTCACGTCCCAGACCAGGATGCGGGCATCCGCCCCGGCGCTGGCCAGGCGCTGCCCATCCGCGCTGAACGCCACGCTATTGATGAAGTCGCTGTGACCGTTGAGGATGCTGCGGAGCTTGCCGGTCTCCGCATCCCACAGCATGATGCGCGTTTCCTCGCCGGCGCTGGCCAGGAGCTTGCCATCGGGGCTGGCGGCGAGCGTCCGGATCGGGTGCTCCTGCGCCAGGAGCACCCGGTTTTGCTGACCGGTGGTCGCGTCCCACACGCGGATTTCGGTATCCCGGCCAGCGCTGGCCACCTTCCCGCCCGAACTGAACGCCACGCCGACGACAACGGGGCCCGAATGGCCGGCTAGCGCGAGCAGTTCATTGAGAGCCGCATCCCAGAGACGAACCGCGCCATCATTACCCACGCTGCCTATTCGCGTACCGTCCGAATTCATGGCAAGGGCGGTAATCCCCTTAGTCTTGGCCGCTTCACGCGGTTTGCTGGCCTGAGGCGTCCGGTTGGCGGCGCTGGCCATCGTGGTTGCGGAGGAGTTACCCTCCCCCGATGATGATCGATTGGATACCGTCGTTCCGGACGTGGCGGCGCTTCGCGATTCCTTGCCCGATGCGGCGCCGGTTGAATCGCCGCTGGCCGGCGCGGAACCGTCGGGACGGGGCGAGGGCGCGGGAACCTGGACGGCGAAGCGTTGGATTCCGGTCGTCAGGTCCCAGACGATGAAGCGCCCATCGACGCTGGCGCTGGCCAAGGCCCGATCCGACTGAAAGGCGATATCGGCAACCGGTTTATCATGGCCTGCCAGAATCTGGCGCAGTTGGCCGGTCGACATGTCCCACAACAAAATCCGGGCATCCTCGCCCACGCTGGCCAGAGTGTCGCTTCCCGAGTCGAACACCACGCCGGTGACCGCTGAGCCGAAGGGACCCAACAGGGTCGAGCGTTCCCGGCCGGAAGCGACGTCCCATAACTTGACGTGCGCATCCCTGCCGCCGCTGGCCAGCACCGCGCCATCCGGACTGAAAGCGATCCCGCGAATGACATCGCCGTGACCGACCAGTATCCGTTGCACGGAGCCGGAATGGGTATCCCACAGGGTGATTTGGGCGTCTTCGCCGGCGCTGGCCAGCACCGCGCCATCCGGGCTGAACGCCAGGCCGGTGACGGCGGCACCGGTGGGGTTCAGCAGCGCCAAGTGTTCCTGGCCGGAGACGGCGTCCCACAGTCTGACGTAGGCATCCTTGCCGCTGCTGGCCAGCAAGGATCCATCCGGGCTGAACGCCAGCGCGGTGATGGAATCCTGATGGCTGGACGGAAGCCGGCGCGAGGCGCCCGACACCAGGTTCCACAGAGTCATTTGGGCATCGCTGCCCACGCTGGCCAGGGTGCCGCCATCCGGACTGAAGGCCAGACCGGTGACGCCGGCGCCGGAGGGGTTCTGCAAAGTCCCGCGTGGCTGGCCGCCAGCCACATCCCTCAGGGTGATCGTGTCCCGGGCGGTGCTGGCCAGGATGCCGCCATCCGGGCTGAAGCTCAGGCCGGTGACAACGGTGCCGGGTTGGCGGGCCAGGGTCGAGAGCTGTTTCCCGGACGCCACGTTCCACAGCGTGATTTGCCCGCTTTCATCCGCGCTGGCCAAGGTGTTGCCATCCGGGCTGAAGGCCAGGGTTGCTACCCCGCTTTGGATTTTCGAGGGGAGGTCCGCGCTGGCCGGAACGCCGTTGGGTGTCAGCCTCGACTGGATTTGCATGTAGAAAGCCAGCACCAGGAATCCGACAACCAGAATATTCAGGTAATTACGTCGCATAAGGCACCTCACCTTGCTGTGATACGTGCGTATGACTTGGGATGCATTAATCATTGGGATGGATTGGTTCTCTGAACCCGGAAATCGGAAAATTGAGCAAGATGTAGCTTATAGCGTTGCGTCACGCGTCACCACACCTGCGTCCAGTAAAAAGACTATTTGAAAGTTGAACATGGGCGTAACCAGTCGAGCGCGCCCCTAACTTTTTGAAAAATAACAAGGTGAGCATTTTGCTCCCTGGAGTTTAGCGTTTTTTGGCCTTCAAGCTGGTAGAGGAGCCGGTCACCCGGACTCCCCCCCATTTAGAACCCATCGTGCCCAATTCGGGCAATAGGCTCAGGATAAAACCCTTCACGTCGCTTTGTGCGGTCAATCCCGTCGTTGCCCTTGGCCTTCGTCCTATTCAGCCCATGGAAGCACGCCGCCCGTCTGCGCGGAAAGCCACGCTATCCTCTTCAGTTTCGTGTCCGTCATAGCGCAGGTCTCAGTCGGACCCATGACGTTTCCCCTCCAAGGTCGATTTCACCCAGGGGCCTTCCCTCCGCGGACGTTACTCCGTTTCATCGGTACTATGCCCCATCTGACTTCCTGATCGTCATCCCGATGTCCTCGCTGTTACCCTTGTTCATCGGTACTCCTACTCCCGGAAGAACGGCCAGGATCTCCCACGTTCACCGCTTCACTGTTGCACCATGCCGTGCTCTCAGACCCCGAGGAGGCCGCCTGTCCTCTGCCCTTCCCGAGGACGGCGGTGTGGTCTTCTGATAAGTTAACGTCATCGACCCTCCCGCAAGTATCATTAACGGGGCTCCATCACTTCAGCCTTGCGGCTTACGGCCTACCGCATCCCTGTCTACGCTTGACCGCTGCCGTTACCGACAGCCGGCCCAAGACTCGGTACGAGATGGGCTGGGTCGGCCCTTTCTCGGTGGCACTTTCAGCCACTAGCGAACCGGCGCCTCGTGGCGCACTAACCTGTTGATTCTCAAGCCTGAGCTCTCGACTGGTTACGCCCGTTGAACATCAAGCGAAATAATTATTCCTATTGAAATAGGGAGGAGGAAATTCACATTAAATTCACATTAAATTCACATTAATGTATAGATCATAATTGGACCGACTATATATTGATATAATTACAAAATTCTAAAAGCGCAGGATTTTTTCACAGGATTTGATAGATAAAAAAATAGATAAAAAAGCAGTATTAGTGCATTAAAATTCGGTAAAATTTAAAATATCAACAATCTATTTAAATGAAACCGAGATGAATCATACACTCAATAACCTGCTTTCGAATTTCCTGACGATTTTTCAAATAGATTTATGGGGTTTGTAGGAAGAAGAAGCCCTGAAACTGACCAAGAAATTGCTCGATGTTATTCAGGTCCTGGAATTTGTTGATATCGAATGGTTTGTGCCGAATAATCGGGGACTTTTGTGCAACCAGCGGAGAACCGAACGCAAATCGCTCGAGCTTTAGTAGCCAAAGCGGTCCTCGATATATAGTTTCTCCATTAAGAACAGTACATCAATATAATTCTATGTTTATGATTTATTGCTACTATTGTATTTTGGCTATCAGCCATGTATAGATCAAGATTGGAAAGACTATACTGACAACCGAGACCCTGATAGACCGACTCCAGAATGATAGCAGTTTGCGCCTGATCTGCGGATATCAGAGTCGCTAAGCCCACCACCTATCAGTTCCTCATAGTCATACAAACGCGATAAAAGGGAGGTAACGGTTGTTCGGTTTTAAGTCGTCTCAGGAGTACCAGAGGACCGCGCTTGGGTAGTGAGCTACAGGTAATGCTTGCAAGGAACCGATGACCCTTAACTGAGCCTAAAGCTTACGAAAAATCTGCTTGAAAGGCTGATGCTGCTCTTTGTTTAAAAGCGGACGCGGAGGAAAATGAGATGACTCTACGAATCAGAGACTGTTACCCGGAATGTGGATCAGTTCGCTGTAAAAAGAACGGCCATCTTCCTAATGGCAAACAAAACTATCGCTGCAAAGTCTGTGGGCGATCCTTCGTGGCGTATCCGGAAAACCGCGTGATTTCCCCCGAAAAGCGCGCTTTGATCAAGCAATTGCTGCTAGAGCATATTTCCTTACGGGGTATTTGCCGCGCCGTCGGCGTGAGTCTGCGATGGCGGTTAGGCTTGATCACGCAAGTCTACCAAGAGGCTCCTGACTCGTTGAACATTGATCTCAAGTTTACTGGAAAAGCGTTAGAAATTCATGTGCTTGAATCTGAAATTGACGAATTGTGGAGGTTAGTGGGCAACCAGGCTAACCAACAGTGGGTCTGGCTGGCTCTCGACCGAAAGACCCGCCAGATCATCGCGTTTCCTGTCGGGGACCGTCGTAAGGACAGCGCCAAGCAACTGTGGGAAAAGATTCCCAATGCGTACCGGGAACAGGCCATTTTTTATACCGACGAATATGATTCTTATCCAGGCATCATTCCCGAGAGTCAGCATCGACCCCTGCCGAAAGGGACCGTTCAAACGAATTACATCGAACGCTTTAATTGCACACTCAGACAACGAGTTTCTTGACTGGTCAGACCAGCATTATCCTTTTCCAAAAACTTACAAAACCATATCGGTGCGATCAAATATTTTATCTGCCACTATAACCTCACCAAGGCTCAAACAAAATAAGGGGGTATTACCGGTAGCTCACTACCCGCGCTTGAACCACGACAAGACGCTGCGAGCCCGCTTTCTCCAAGTCCAATGGTCAGGATCAGTTTGCCTGTAAGTTTTTTCCAACGCCATTGAGTAATCTCGGTCGTCTTCCAAAAGGTTACCAAGGGACTTGGGAGGGTTATAAACTCCACATCAGTACGGCGGATGCCGATGTGCCGGTGGTGGCGATTCTGAGTTCGGCGTCGACGAACGAAAGCCAAGTCGCCTTGCCCATGATGAAGATTTGCGACCAGCGGGTCACATCGCTCTATGAGGTAGCCGACAGTGCGTATGCAGCGGGATTCTCCTTGAAGAAACGCGCAAGTTATAGTCTTCCCCCAAGCACGCTACCGCCCTAAAAAACACCATGGTGTTTCTCATCATTACTCTTCATATAGTCTTCCCAATTCGGATCAGTACATTAACCTAATACTAACTTTATGATTTATATTCACTAAGAAGCTGTCTTGAAAAAATTATTCAGGTATAATTATTTTAAGAACCCTTAATTTTAATCAACTTTTACCCAGGAGTAATTACATTTACCCAAGTGATTTATCTAACGAATAATGGGCACTAATCGAGCATCATTTTAAACCAGAAAATCCACGAGGAAGTGCTCACAAACATTCTAAAAAACTCATCGTGGATGCGATTCTCTACGTCGTTAAAGGCGGGATTACTTAGCGGATGCTCCCCAACGATTTTCCTTCATGGAAAACCGTTTATGATCACTTTAGCCGTTGGAACCAAAGGGGCGTTTGGACCGCCGCCTTGGACGAACTCACTCAACTTCATCGTCAAAAAGAGGGGCGCGAACCGACCCCCAGTTATGCCATTGATGACTCGCAAAGCGTTAAAAATCAATATGATAGTGAGCAACGCGGCATTGATTGCAACAAAAAAGTGAAGGGACACAAACGACACATCATCGTGGATATCTTGAGGAACCTTCTCGCCGTTAACGTTCATGCCGCGAATATTTTCGATACGATAGCCGCCGGTCCGGTTTTGAAAGCCGCCGTGCAAAGTTATCCCACCATCCAAGCCTTTTCGGGTGATGCCGGCTATCGGGGTATGGCGGAAACTTTGGTCAGCGAAGAATGGAAACTGATTCTCCCTATCGCGCAAAAACCGGCTACTGAAAAAGGTCAATTTCAGGTAATCCCCAAGCGCTGGATCGTGGAAAGAACTTTGGCCTGGCTGGGCCATTTCCGGCGATGGGCGAAGGATTTCGAGATTCTCGTCACCACCGCTGAAAATATGATCCGGATCGCCATGCTCAAATTGACGGTTGCCAAGTGCCTATAAATTAACGAATTCTTTTTCAAGACAGCTTCAAAATAAATCGGGCGTAACCAGTCGAGCGCGCCACCCGTCCCGCAGGCCACCAACCACCGCAGCTGGAGTCGGTTCGCGAGTTCCCAGCGTGCGGCGTTGACGGCGGCCGCATCGTTCAACGGCGCTTCGAGCAGTTGCCGCGCTCGTGCCGGTCGGCAGGGTATCAGCGGCTTTTGGGTGCTGCTCAAAACGAGGACTGAGAGGTTGTGAATAAATCTCCTAAGTAGAATTTTATAACTATAAATATCAAAGAGTTAAAATTTGGAAAAGTCGAATTTTTCACAGCCTCTGAGTTCATGCGATTACTCGCTCTCAAAGCTGGTAAAGGTCATCTCGATCAGAGTGCAACGGTCGTTCAGGTTAAGGATTGAGGCTTGTACTGCATCGCCCGCCATTCCCGTCGCCGACAGAGCACAGAACTGATGGAGCATCCCGTAGTGTCTCGCTTTCGCTTCACGTTGCATCGTCTACACTCGCATTCAAGAGTGATCTGGTTGAGTTTTATTCGGGTTTGGGGCTGTCATGGATGACGGTCACAAACGGGCGCATCTAGCAGTTGGGGAAGCCCTGTAGGGGGCAGGCACGGTGTGCATCAGCACTGGGAAGTGATCTGATCTAGGCACAAACTCGTTGGAAATTCAACCACTTAAAAACGGTTCTGCGTCAACAGAAGGCACTCTGTGGGCCCTCCCCCAACAGCAGGATGCGCCCGTCACAAACCCGAACGGCGGCGAATCAACTTTAAATACCAACTCAAACCATTTTGTTACTGTATCGCTTTTAACAAACACAACGAACTCACTTGGGTACATGTAGAAGCCAATAAAAGCAATTACCATGCCCATCATTCAAAGCAGAGATTTTCATTATCTCCTTTCCGGATAGGTAGCAGGAAAATCCAGGTGTCAATAATTATCTATAAATTCAACGCGTTGTTATTGTATCCAAAAAAGTGAAGTTCCCTGCGGTTTTTTGTCACATCAAGCAAACAAACCTTTGACTGCCATGTTATTATTTTTATTCAATACTGTAAATTCTTGTTATTTGGAGCGACACTTTTTGGAGCAATGCGGGCCAGATTGGCCCGGTATGAGTTCCTGCCCACACAACCCGTTCTCCCTCACCCCCAGCCGTTCCAGAATTCCTCTTTGTAACTGATTCTGTTGATGAGCTGGAGGTGGGTTGAAAGCCGTCTCCGAGTACGAGATGCTGAGGGTTAGCACGACCCAACCCGACCTCTCAACACCCAGAGACCGCCATGACGACTGTCATCGATCACCCGAGGCGAGGATACCGAACGATTCGGCTGGCGTTGGCGGAAGCCGACTACGCGCGGTTGATGAGCGATGGTGAGTTTTTTGCCCGAGCGCAACTGGATCAGAGGTATAGCCGGCATCCGGAGCTGTTTCCCGAGGCTTGGGGCCGGGGGTATGCGTGGTGTGGCTTTACGGAACCCTCGCGCCAGCAAGAAGGGCTGCGGTGTCGGCGGGTTCGTCTCACGGCCGGCGAGGGGGTGTTTGCGGTGGCCCCAGCATGGGTGATGCCCGACCTGACGGCGTCGGTGGCGGAGGTGGAAAAGGCCAGGTTGTTGATGCGTTTTCAGGTTCCCTGCTGGGCGCTGGCCCAGGTCTTCGGGCGCGATGCGCTGTTTGGGTATCGGCTGGAGCAGGGCCTGGGGCGGTTCAGCGTGGTCGGCACGACGGTCAAGGCGCCGGAACGTCTACCTGTAGCGGCCCGAGAACATAACTGGGGTACGACAACGATTCCTTCATTTTGGGGCCACAAGGCTGTGGCTCTCATGCAAGTTCATAAAAACGTTCGTTTTTCTGGTACAGATCCTTACTGTTCCCGACAAACCCGATGGGTGCTGTTCCGACGCCTGTTGCCATACCATAAAACTCATATAGGAAATCTAAGTACCAAATTTGTAAGGCTAGTTGAGTTTTGTGGTACGTACTTTCTTGACCAGGAGCATCACAGACCGAGTGCGCCAAAGCTTTATGAGGGCGACATCACTGCCCGAGCCGTTCGAGGCTATGGGATATGAAAGAAGGAATCGTTGTCGTACCCCCTCTTCGCCGCCAACGACGCAAAGGTCGCCCGACTTGAGTTCCCTGACCGTCTGCGCGCAGAAGCACACCTCGAACTGGCGGCGATTGAGCCGGGTTGGATGCGTGCCGGGTTGGCCCGCGCCGATGACGAGCTTCCGCCACGGGTCCGGCATCCACTCCAGATCAGCCATGAACTCATTTTCGCTGCCGGGCTTGAGTTCGACCCATTCCCCGTGCCGCCTGCGCAAACCCAGCATGAACGCCAGCGATCGTTCGAAACTGGCATCCTGGCTGGTGGACACCGGTTTTAGCTTGCCGAGAATCCGCAATAACTCCGCGCGCCGGTGCTTGAAGAAGTGCCACATAAAACGGCGCTCGTTTTTGCCACCGTGCTCGGCGTGCAGGCGGGAGAACTCGCACAGGTCGGGACGCGCGGTTACGGCGTCCCGGACGGCCTGCAATTGCTCGGCCTCCGGGCAGTCGGAATTCAATAGCGTTTCCAGCGTGGCATAACGCCGGAGAATCTCGTCGGTTTTTTCCTGGTTGTCGGCCAGATAATTTTCCAATGCAGTCTCGGCGAGACGGGTGACCCGCCTCATCTGCTTGCAGAAGATGTCGCAGAGGTCGTCGGTCACGCGGGCCAGGCGCTGGGAGATCAACGCCAGCGTTACCGCGTAGCGCTTGTTCGGTTCCAGGTCGGCCATGCTGGCGGCATCCAGGCCGCCGCCCTCGAGCGCCCATTGCCTGACCTTGACCCGCGGGATCGCCTTCAGCACGGGGGTATGGCCTGCCATGCCGGTCAACTGGTCGTACCGGGCGACGAGTTGACGCATGCCATCCCGCGTCGGTTTCGCCGGGTCTTGCTTCAGGTCGTTCCAGGGACCCACCCGGCGCGGAGGGTCGCCGACGACGAAGAGACTGTCGAAAAGCGAGCGGTCGGCATCGCCCAGGGCGCTGTTAACCTGGGCGAACAACGCCTGATTCGTCGCGGCCCGCTGCGCGCGGGCCTCACGTTCCAGGGTGTCAAAGGCCGGTAACTCGCACCGGTCACGCACCAGCGTCTCGATGCCGATGTTGATCAGGTCGGCCACATCCTCCTTGGCGAGCGCCGCTTCGCGGAAGGCCTCCCGCATCAGCGCCTTGCCGCCAGCGTCGAACGGTTTGACCTCGAGAAACTCGCGCACGGCCGACACGTGTTTGCGCCTGGCCTGGGAAAGATCGTACTGCCGAAGGGCCTCCCGGTCGCCCGATTCGGTCACGGCAGCGGCGACATGCTCGACGATCGCATCGGGCACCTGCTCCGACGGATCTTCCCTCGCTTGGCAGGCAGAAAAATCCCTGCAACATACGGAAATTATTTAAAAAAAGTCGTGTTGCTGCGCGGGATCTGTCTGCCTACATCCTGGCAGGTTTTTGGACTCCGCTCCTTGGGGGCAGGACATCGAGCGCCTTGAAGATGGCCTCCTGTTTTTGGTCGGGCCTTGGTAAGTTGAGAAACGTTTGACCGGCTATTTCGTGGCGCTGGAAACACATTCTGGAAAGACACCGCAGGGCATCGGTGATCGTGAGCGCGTTCTCGCCCGCATCGGTGGTGCCAAAAGCCCGCTTGAGGCCAGCCTCAAGTTCCCGACCCAGCTTCAAGGCCAGCATGGCCGCGAAGACATGGCCCCGGGTACGGCTCTTCTTGCGGACATCGATGGGCCTCACCTCCAGCAGACCGGTCTTCATATTGCGAAAATTGCGCTCGACCTGCTGAAGGTCACGGTAACGTTGATCCACCGTCACCGCATCTATCTTCTCCTTGGCGACGTCCGTCTCAATCACATAGCAGCCATCCAACAGCGCCGCGTCCGCCTGTTTTTCCTCATCCACCCCCAGGTTGAGCTGCCGGTCCGCCAGCGCGAGGGTGACAAAAGCGGAGAGCTGGTGGCGTTTGGCCCACGCGCTCAGCTGGCGCAGGCCGGCCGCCGGGTCGGCTCGGGGCGAACCCTGGACGCACTCGTTGCGCGCTGCGACCCACTGGTGCAGCTTGGCCAGTTGGTCGCGGCGGCGGTTGGCCTCTTTTCTGCGCACGGCCTCATTGCGCCGCAGAACGAGTCTGAGATCGCCATATTCCACTTCTTGGGCGATCTCCTCGAAGCAATCGATCTGGATGACGTCCTTCTTCAGCAGCTTCCTGACTGGGGGGTCGGTGAGCGCCGTGATATACTTCAGGCACTTAGCGGTCAGCGCCGCCTGGCCTTTGGCCTTGACCAGCCCCCGGTCGCCCACAAAAACGACTTCCTCGATCTGGAAGCGGCGCTTCACGATCTCGATCTGATCGGCTACCGTGACCGGGTCGGCCGTATTTCCTTTGAAGACCTTGACGGCCAAAGGCTCCCCATCATCGGCGGTTAACAGGCCGATCACGATCGGTTTCTTGCCCTTCTTCCCGTCACGAGTATCTCCGTACTCGGCCAGCTCGTTCTGCTCCCCTTCGAAGTAGGAGGAGGTGACGTCATAGAGGACCAGCACGGGCGGCTGGCCCACCCGGTTGACATAGGTGCGATAGAGCTGGGTGATTTCCTGTAAATAGTTTACCATTTTAGTAAACTCTTGAAATTGATCTGTGGCCTGAAAATAAGGGGTTTTGCGATGAACACCTTAAGTCTTCCTCGTCAATCTTTAAGCGCATCTCAAGTAGAAGATATCCGGTTAGCGGCCGCTAAGATGCATGGAGAAAAACGTCGAGCTTTTCAGGCGGAGATGTCCTTAAAATACTGTGAAGGGAATGTTCGTTTGACGGAAACGATCTTCGGGTGGGGACGAGAAACAGTGACCGTGGGTTTGGCGGAAAAACGAACGGGGCTTATTTGCTATGGTGCCCAATCGGCTTTGAGTGGAAATAAACGCTGGGAAGAACGCCATCCAGATATTGCAGAAGCTCTTCGTCAATTAGCGGAAGGGCATGCGCAGCAGGATCCGACTTTTCGTACCGTGATCGGTTATACGCGACTGACGGCAGCCGAAGCGTTAAAACAGTTGCATGCTCAAGGGTTCGGTGAAGACCAGTTGCCTTCCGTGAGTGCGATGGCCGAAATTTTAAATCGGATGGGTTACCGATTGCGTAAAGTAGTCAAAGCCAAGCCGCAAAAAAAAATTCCAGAAACGGACGCGATCTTTGACAACATCCAGCAGAAAGATCAATCCGCCCGCGACTCCGAGGGAGTGAAACGCTTAAGCATGGACTGCAAAGCCACTGTAAACATTGGAGATTATTCGCGTGGCGGTCTAACTCGAGGCGATCATCAGGCCTGCGATCATGATCTAGGATGCACAGAAAAACATACGCCGTGTGGGATTCTGGATGAAGATGTTGGGGAGCTTTACATCAATTTTGGGAGTTCTTATAAAACCAGTGATTTCATTGTCGATACGCTGGAGGCGTGGTGGGAAAACCTTGAGCCTGAACAACAACAAACAACTCAGTTAATTCAACTTAAAATTGACAATGGTCCGGAAAGTAGTGGTGTGCGTACCCAATTTTTAAAGCGAATGGTAGAGTTTACCGAACAAATCGGAAAACCGATTCAACTTCTCTATTATCCGCCTTATCACAGCAAATACAACCCGATTGAACGTTGTTGGGGGATTCTCGAGTTGCACTGGAATGGTGCCAAGCTGATTAATGTTGAGACGATGTTGGCATGGGCTCAAAGCATGACTTGGAAAGGCCTTCAACCGATTATTCAATTCAGTCAGAAAGTCTATGAAAAAGGGATTTCACTGACCAAGAAAGCGATGCGTGCAATCGAGAAAAAATTGGAAAGGAACCCACTTTTACCCAAATGGGATATCCTGATCAAACCGCTTGAAATGGTAAAATCATTATAGGAATTCACCTGGTTCTCGATCTTTTCCTGATGCGCCGCCAACCAATCCAGCGCCGCGTAAAGATCATTCTCGTCAAACGGGGTAATGCCCAGCACCTCGGCCACGGCATGCTCTTCGACCCAGCGCACCGCGGAGAGCCGCGAGCCCTGGTGCGCCACCCGGGCCAGGATCAATAACAGGGCGAGCTGCGCCAGCGGCTGGGTACCCAGCGCCGAGGTGATGCCCAAGCGCTGGGCGACCTCTTTCAAGACGAACAGGACGGCAAAGATGCGGTCGCTGACCGGCTCGCTGGTGGTACCTACCGCATCGAACTCACCCTTCAGGCAGCGTCGGAGGGCCTCGACGCGCGCCGCCGGCCAGTGGGTGAGGTTGGCCAGGGTCCGCGTTTTGACCTGCCGGCCTTCGCGATAGCCTTCGCGGAGCAGGAGGGCGGGCGGTGAACCCCGGTTGGGAATGGTTGCGACGTACATGCGCAAAGTATACCGGAAATACTCTTGCAATACCAGCCATATGAGCCATTATACATGCCAACATATTCAGGGAAAAAATCAACATTTTTCCAGGGAATCCAGCAGGTTAAGTCAAATCAGAGGGGGGAAGATCCGTCCGAGGTGACGAAGTAGCCCAGGCGCTGGTAGGTCTTGAGCAACAGCACGAAGCCCAGGTGGGTGGTCTGCGAGCGGGTGTGGCTGTCGCAGAACGTCCGCTCGTTTTCGCACGGGGTGTAGAAGCGCTCCAACTCGGCCGATGACGGGCGGCTCTTGAACCTTGGATAAGCCGTATCGCTCGGTTGCAATGGGGGTGATTCGGTCCGGGTTGGCTATGAAAACGGTCGTTTTAATGAAACATAAATGACCATAAAACTACCGAATAGAATAGACTGATTCTGTATGGAAAATCCTAAAAAAGACCTATAATTCGACACCCCGGGTCCGCCCCATGAAAACCGTCGCTTACTTGCGTGTTTCGACCGGTGGCCAGGATCTCGACAGCCAGCGGCTGGCGATCCTGGACTATGCCCATCGCTATCACCTGCACATTGACGATTTCGTCGAGGTGATGGTTTCTTCGCGTAAGACCTTAAAGGAGCGCGGGATAGCAGGGTTATGTGCGGGTATGCAGGCCGGTGACCTAATGGTGGTGAGCGAACTGGCACGCCTGGGGCGCAGCGTCGGGCAAATCATCCAGATCGTCGACGATCTGGTGAAGAACCAGATCCGTTTTGTCGCGATCAAGGAGAACATTCAGCTCAACGGCCAGCAGGACATCCAGGGCAAAGTCATGGTGACGATGTTCGGACTGTTCGCCGAGATCGAGCGCGATCTCATTGCGGAGCGCACGCGCGAGGGATTGGCGGCAGCCAAAGCCAATGGCAACCTGCTTGGTCAACCGAAGGGTTCGCTCGGCCAGTCCAGGCTCGATGGCAAAGAAGCGGAAATCAGGATTCTTCTCGGCAAGCAGGTATCGAAGGCGTCGATCGCCAAGATCATGGACGTATCGCGTTCGACGCTGCTCCACTTTATCCGGTCACGCGCATCGGTCAAAGCGTGATAGGAATCCACCGTACCGGAAGTACCACGTCAGGCCAGTCATAAAAATGACAATGGCATCCTGTTACTCATTTACGAAGGAATCCTTACGCCTACCCTGGCAAGCCCTGCTGCGGCTAGGTCACGACCTGCAGGCGCAGTATTTCGCCCTGGCGGGCGATGGCGACTGCGGGGAGACGCTGACGCTGGCCGACGGGCGGGTGGTGAAGCGCTTGCCCGAACCCCACAGCCGGCCGTATCCATCGATGTTTGGCGACTTTGCGGTACCGCGGGTGGTGTACGGCACGCGGGAAGGCCAGCGGATCGAGGCGGCGCCACTGGATGCCCGGCTGGGACTGCCCGAGGACCAGTGCTCGTATCTGCTGCGGGATTGGAATCAGGCCCTGGTGGTGGAGAATCCCTACGGCCAAGTCAACGCCGTGCTGGGGCGCATCCTGGGCTTGAAGCAGTCCGTGGCCAGTTTGGAGACGATGACGCGGACCCTAGCCGGGGCGGTGGCCGGCCATGAGGCGACCCGGCCGCCGGTGGCGGCACGGTCACGCACTCGCCGGCGGGAAACTACCACTGCTCCAGCAGGTAGCAGGTGTTGTGGGTACGGATCTCCAGATCCTGTACCACGTACCGCCGGTAGCCTTTGAACCGCAAACCCGCCGGCACCCCAGCCAAGGGGACCCGTTTGGTGGCGTGGATCGTCAATTCCGCCGTCTTGGCCCGCTGCGGACCCCGGCGGCGGGGGGTTCGCCGTCCGCCGCCGTTCCCGCCGGTTCCAGGGTGTTCACCAGCGGACGCGGCGGACTGCCCAGCAACCGCCGCACCTCATCCTCCAACCGCTGGATCTGCGCTTGCTGGTCGGCAATGATCTGCAGCAGGCTCCGCACCAGGGGCGCCTGTTCGCGCGCGGCGATTTGGGGCAGTTTCGTTTTGAACGGGGGGATGAGCATGGTATCCAGTATGGTCGATTTGACCACTACAGGCAGCGTCTGCCCGCAGTTTAAAGAGCATTTACCAATCCTTTTGCCTGAGCTGGAAATGCGTCATTTCCAGTTTGGCGCCGCCGCTGCCATCGAGGTAGGGGGATTCCATGTCATTAGCTGATCCGCCGCTATGGAGCGCAGCGGGATAGCGGTCGGGTTGAGCGCTTTATTTATACCAAATGCTACTAAAATAATATATTATACGGTTTAATGAAAAAGTGAGGAGCTAACCATGTGCCGTGTGTTTAAGCTGGAAATTATCGAATCTAAAGAAGAACTGGAAGAACAGATAAAGAAGGAGAAAAATGTGCGCAAACGGGAACGGATGCAGTTTCTATATTGGTATAAGATAGGTCAGGCTACGACGCGTAAAGCCTTAGCAAAATTATTGTGTCGAAGCCAATTCGCTATCGGCCAATGGAGCGAGATCTATCGCGAAAAAGGGCTCGCCGGCTTGCTTAACCTTAACTATCGTGGTGGTAATCTGGCTCCCTCCATACCGGTGGAAATTCAATGGCAACTTAAAGAAAAATTGGCCCAACCCGAGGGTTTTTCCAGTTATAAAGCCATCCAAATTTGGCTCAAGGAAACGCATGGTTTAGAAGTCCCTTATTCCACCGTGTTTGGGACCGTCAAATATCGGCTTGAGGCGAGTCTTAAAGTCCCTCGGCCCCAAGCGTTGGATTATGATCCTGTGGCGGCGGAAGCCTTCAAAGAAGCGGTTCCAACGTACCTGGATAAGATACTAACACCTTGTTTATCAAGATATTCTAGCATACGGTATTGGACTCAGGATGAAAGTCGCTTTGGTTTAAAAACGATCACGCGACGGCGGTTAACCCTGAAAAAGGTCAAGGCTGTGGTGAAAACCCAATGGCAATTTAAAGCCTGTTATCTTTATGGGGTTGTTGAACCCCTGACCGGTGAATTGATGATTCAAGATTACGACCGGGTGAATACCGAAAACTATCAACAATTTCTCGATGACTTTTCGCAGAAATATCCTAACGATTTTCATGTGATTCAAACGGATAATGCGACTTATCACCGTTCTGATGATCTGGTGATGCCTGACAATGTGATGCTGCTTTATCAACCGCCGCATAGTCCTCAAGTCAATTCTTCCGAGCGGTTATGGCAATGGTCAAAAGGCGAGATTGCGAACCAGATTTTTGCGGATTTGGATCATTTGAAAGCCACGGTCAAAAAGCTTTTTTTATCCAAGCCAAAAGCATTCTTTGCCTCATTGACTCATAGGAATTTTATCGTAAATGCCCTTCAAAAAATCGGCGTGGTGCCGGCTAATTTATAAAGTAGGTTTTTAGTAGTATTTGGTATTAGGCACAACAGCAATTCCTCGGTTCCACTCCGCTCCGTCCTGTTTGTGCTTGCTCACTTTGCCTGTTTCAGCGATACAGCCTCTATGGTATAAAAGGTTTTATCGAATACATCTTTCTTCTCCTGCAAATAGCCGGTAATCGTCACTATGTCGTTCGGCTGCGGTGTGTATTCATCCCAGAACCGATTTTCAGAGGACCAACGACCATTCACGGTTATGTAGTAGTGTTTCTCATTTGTTAGCACGGCATAGGCCATACCCGGCAAACAGGGGTCTGTGATACAAGGATTCCCGATGTAAGAGTATCGCCCTGTAATCGTCTTGAGGCTGCTGCTTGCATTGTCCATCGATCTTCCTTAGATACTTTTGTCAAGCGACGCGAGCAGGACGGCGAGGAGCCCTCGCTCTCGACCTTACTGGCCCCGAGGGCTCCTCCTGCGCCAGCTATCCCTTCGACGCTCTTCCGCCCGGTCAAACCGTGTAAGTGAAGTAGCGCCAGTCGCTCCAAGGACAGATTATGCTGCCCACCTTGGCGCGGACACGCCACCGGCCACGTTGGGCGCCTACGAACATATGTTCGTAGTTGTTGTCGGCAAGCGCACCCGAGACAAGCCACGTAAGACCCGCTTCCGCAGCCCACTTGCCCGCGACGCGTGCGCCGAAGGCGTCGATCTCGATGTTATAGGTGACGCCGCTCAGACCGATCGGGTCCCAACGAAAGTGGGTCAGGCGCGGGAAGTGATCGAAAGTATCGCCTTTGAGCGGATCGCGCAGAGTAGGTACGACCCCAGTCCACCAGTTAAGGGTGGGGTCGCCAAGAAGCACCATTCCGTAGTACCACTGCCGCTCGCCGAGATCATGCGTGCTGCCGAGCGCCTTCCACCAGGCGTTGAAAGCCTCGCCAATCGTCTTCCCCGTTCCCATCGGACCGTAAAAGTTCTCGAATAACAGCATCGAACCTGTCTTGGTGCTTCCGACAGCAGCGAGTCCATTACACAATGAACCGCCGCTCTTATCGAAGATATACCAACCGGCCATGTAGTCCGCCTGCGTGAAGAGTGCGTTGCTGCAAGCGAAGAGGTTGTAGAAATAGGCGTTCGGCGGGTTGACGTCACGTAAGTACGTGTTGGAAACCCACTCGCTCCCGCTCGGGATCTTGAAAGAATGGCCGCCGGGTGACGAGTGTGCGCAGATTTGAGCCCAGGCGCGATGTTGGTTGACCTCGGCCTTGTAGCGATCGACATCGGTCGTTGCTGGATCGGTTATCGTCTCGATGTTGGCCGGCGCGAACATCTGGTCAAAAGCACAATCATCGAAGCCAGTCCAGTCGTCGTCGACGTAGGCGAGCGCTCGGTTGGAATAACCGAATAGCCCTTTGCGGAACTTGTGGTTGCGGCTGAAGTAGTCATTGAGCAAGGTTGCGTCGTTGCCATCCCCTGAGGGCGTCCAGAGGCGGCCAACCCAGATCTCGGGCTCGACATCTGTTGGATGTTCGCTGAACTTGCCGTCGTTGTCCGGATCGTCCCACGTGCCGTTGAGGTCCATGTAGTACAGATCGCAGGGAAATTCCGCCGCTCCGTAAAAGTCATCGCTCATCTCGAACCACGCGACAGGCAGGCTGCCGACCATCAGAACACCGGCAACAGGCGACTGCCCCTTGATAAAGCTGCGCAATTCTACTGGCGCACCGCCCTTCACCCGATAGGCCGTGGCATAGTAACCCTCATAGGCGACGTCTCGAATGTATTGTTCAATCGATGCCTTTATCGCGGGATAAACGTCATAGTTAACCAATATCAGCATCTTGCCCTTCGGGAATTGCAGAGCTGAGTAGTTTTTCAGGTACCTCAGGTCCGACGCAAACGCAGGTCGTGCCTGCTCTTCGGTCACTATTGGAGCGGGCGGTACAAGTGTGCGGTATGCGGTGAAGGTCTGAGGGGGTACGTTGTCCTTGTCGATGTACTCGAGGTTGCGAACATGGGAATAATCGATCTTGAACGAACGCAACTGCCGAACCTTGCTGATATTGATGCTTGAAAATTCATTGGGCATAATGATTCACCTTTCAGTTTTCTAGATTCACTCGGTAACTCTTTGAGGTAAAGTCAACTACCAAACACAAGAAGATTTCCCCCTCCTTGGATATCTCAAGTCGCTGTTTATCAACTCCTTTCTTATGAAGCCAGGAAAGTCATACATAATGAAAGGCCGTTAGCCAGAAAGTCTAACGGGGACCAGCCACGCTCCGCTCTCGTCCTCCTTCTCCCGGCGGGAGTTCGATATCGATAAAGGAGTCATGTTGTAGCAAGTCCGGGCCAGCTTCGTCCTTGCGAGCGACGGAAGCCAGGCGTACCTCGATCAGTTGTTATTTATCAAAAATCAAACGCTATTACTCACGGTTCGCTCAAAATGAGAGCTGGTTTTGGAAAATGCGCCATCAGTCGCTCGTAGATTCCTGCCGACCAGCCGAGCAGTGCCAGGACGCGGTGATGCAGTGCGCTCAGCGGCGACAGCAGCCCCCGCGCCTGGCCGGCGATTTCGACGACGCTCAAGCTGATGCCCCGAAAGGCGCGCAACAGCAATTCGGCGGTGGGCGACGCCGTGGCCCGCGTGGCCTGCCCCGGATAGAGGCCGGCGATCGGCTCCTGGGTGGTGGCGAGGCACCGGCGCGCCACGAATTCCACCAGGACCAACACCCGCAAGGCCAGGCTCAACAGCCGGATCAAGCCCTCCACCCGCGCGTCGGTTTGCAGGAACAAGGGCGTGATCGCCAGCGCCCGGCCCTTGAGGCGGCCAAAACTCCGCTCGATCAGATACTGCCCGCGATAGGCCTGGACCGCGGTCGCCACCGTCAGGGTCGCGTGGTTGGTGGCATAGACTCGCCAGCCCAGCCGCTGCCGGGCTGCGGCGACAGCCAGCGGGTCGATCCACGCCCGAATCGTGCTCTGGCGCTGCACCCGATGGGTGGCCGGGCGCGCGCCATAGCGGCGCTGGGGAATCACCTGGGTGGTGGTTTCCAGGTCCAGTTGGACCAAACCCACCACGCGCTGCTGGGCCAGAATCTGCTCGGCGGCGGCGGTCAGCGCGGGGGCCTCCAGAATTTTCTTGCCTTGTTTGCGCTCGTTGAGGCGGTGAATGGCCGCCACCGCCTGCTGCAGGCGGGCGTCGAGCGCCTGGGTTTGCCGCGCCGCCTGGGCCACCGACCGCACCACCAGTTGCCGTTCCTGCCACGTCACCGGCTGACCTTCGACCGTGGCCGCCAGGTCGACGGCCAGCATATACCCCTCCGCGATCAGGGCCGGGGGGACGGTCGGGTCCGCCGGGGCCGGATCATAGACCGGTTCCAGGGGCTGGGCGCCGCCGAACACCGGCGCCAGCAGGGCGTCCAAGGTGTCCTCCGGCATCTGTTTGCCCCCCAGGGGGCACAAATAATAGTCGCCACTCTGGGCGATCCAGGCGCGAGTCGCCAGGGCCCCCATTTTGCAGTCGCCGATGTAGGTCTTGCCGCCAGCCCCCAAGGTGGCCTGGACCCGCTGAATCTCAGGCACGTACAGCGGGTCATCGGCGCCGTTCCCACTGACGACCGTCGTAGTCAAGGGCAAGCCCAGGGTGTCGAGCGCCGACAGGCTGATCTTGACTTGGGGCAAGTCCGGCCGATGATCTTTACTATGCCCGAACTGAAACAGCCCCCCCTCACTGACCCCGGCGTAAGTCTTGGCCGAAGTGCTGTCGAGCCGCACCCGGTCGCCGTCCACCTCATAAACCCGCAGCACCGTCCCGTTCAGCGCGGTTTCCAGCTCGGCCCAGGTTGCGGCGTCAGCCAGCCGATCCAAAATATCGGCCAACCGATCGTCGCTCAGATCCAGCGGGCGCACCGGCTTGCCCAAACAGGCGGTCAACGTGTCGCGGTGCGCCTCCACCCAAGGCTGGACATGGGACAGGCAGTGATCGCCCTCCGAAACGATAAACGTCAGCCACACCGCCACCACGTCGCCCAAACTCAAGTCGCCTTTCCAGTGACCATGGGTCGGATAGAATTGATCCAGCAGGGCTGGAAGCTGCATTTGGTAGACTTGGGCCAATACCACAGGGAGGTCGTCGACGCGTTCGACGTTAAGCAGGCGGATCATCTCGTCCAGCATCGGGGGTACCGGTGATCGTTATGGCCCGCTGGCGGCGGGTTAGGTGAGGAGTCCAAGCGATTCAAGGGGTTAATTCTGGCCTGCTCCGCTCTCCTCGGCATCGGGGAGGGGGCCGCGGAACAATTACCGGATGTTAATATTACCTGACACTTTCAATTCTCAAAAGTCGATCTTCGTTTAAGCGAACCGTGAGCTATTACGAACCGCTTCACCGCATCGTTGAAAACCTGCATATCTTCGAACAGATAATCATAAAATCCACGTTGCGAGTTGATTTCCACCTCCTCAAGATCGATGTGCTTGAATGTCTTCGGTGGCGTGCCAAGGACAAGCGGATTCGGTTTGTTATCTTCCACCAACTTGTTGATCAAACAGATTTTGTCTCTTTCCCCCTGGTAGGCGCCGTTGAACAAGACCTCCGTCTCCATGTCGCGAATGCCGATGAACGTCTTCGGATAGGGGCCAATCCACTGATGATGGATCGGGCGGGCGACGAAGATCCGGTCGGCATCCTGAAGCTCGCTCAATATCACATCCCGGAAATAGGCGCCGTCGACTTTAACCGAAGTGACTTTGGTTTGATCGAAGCCGTAATACCATAACCACAGCGCGTCCTGGACCGCCGTTGCGGACAGGACATCGTACACCACGCGATCTCGATAACCGCCAGCTTTCCCGGCCCTGGATCGGAGCGGAATATTCAACGTCTTTCGTGCTTGCTGGTTGAGATAGACGTATTCCAAGCCGTTACGCGGATCGAAGGCGTTGAACAGGATGGCGATGCTGGCGCCGTCGATCTCCTGGTAGACTTTGTCGAGCCAATTATGATCCTGCAAAAACACCGGTTCGATAAAACGGCCGGGTATGCAATCTGTCAATTCCTTTGTTAGAAAGACGTTCTGCTCATCGTGGTAAACAAGCCGAAACAGCGCGGTGAGCCAGTTTTGGAAAACATCTCGGATATAGGAATTAAACGGTATGAAATAGCGGTCGGGTACTCCAAACAGGGTCCGGGTTGCGAGAATATAGTCCCGCTCGTGCATTAGCAGGTATATCGGCCAACCCCGGAACGTGGGCGCGACGGTATCAAACCAAAGTCGGTTCGCGGGAACCCAGTAGCTGGAGAGAGCCTGTTTGACGGCGAGCTTGAGCAACGTCTCCACTGTGGCAGGCACCAGGATTTGCGAGAAACCCCAGCACAACTTCGCGAGCGGTGCATCATGCCAAAAAAACCGGTAGAGGCTGTGGACCAGGTTGAAAAACGGCGCTTCCGCCTGGTGATACTCATCAAAGCGCATGCGGATGTCGCGTTGTCCGGGTTGACGCGCCTTGAGATACGAGTACACCCAAAAGATCTGGCCTGTGGTACACGAAATGATTTTTACTGGAAAGGGCTTGCCTGCTTTGTTAAGTGCGAGTTCCTTGTCCAGAAGGGCTTGCAAGCATCCCGCTCCGTGCGCGTTGCTTCCGGCCAATCCACCGATGGCCAAGGCAATGATTCGATTTTGGTTGCTCATGATCCTTCTCCCGAGAACCATCATTCAACTTGAAAACCAAAAATAATCTGATGCCAAAAAAGTTGAACTCCCTCAAGCGACTTGAACGAAGTCACCCTCGGCAGTCCGGCTGTCGGTGTTCGAGACCCGCGACTTTCCGCCCCTGTCTCGCGGCAGGTTTAGCTTTCGTTGCCAACCCGATGGATGCTGGGTCGATCCTCAATACCGCGAATGAAAACCAAGCACATCAGTCGGGAATGCATTTTTTCGATTCGTACTGGAGCGAATTTCCACCCAAGCCCTCCCTCACAGCCGCACCACCGCCGCCGCCCCGTGGTTCCGATCCACAGGGTGTCGATCAGCGGTGGTCCCGAGGGATGCACCCCAACCGCGTCTCCCTTGCTTTCTCTGGCCCGTACCACGTTCCGGCGCGCGGCATCCCTCGGGGTGGCGGGCGAGGCCCGATCCCGGGTGGACGGCGCCCCCTGGAGGCGGAGCCGTTTGCGATGGTGGGAGCGGTCCTTATCCGACAACGCCGCTGGCCAGCCGCTCGGACGCCGGAAAATGCCTGCTTTGGGTACCGATCGCAGGGCAGCTCGCGTCTGCTTTGCGCGCGCCGGGCCGATAACGGTTGCAGTACTGCAAGTACCACCGGCCGGATTCGCCGTACTTGCCGTAGTAGCCGCCGTTGAACCAGGTGAATTGCGGGTAATCGCTAGCGGTGGCGGGTGGCCGGTGCGGGAGGCCGTCGAGGCCGGTCAGGCTGTCCAGCGCGCGTTCGATCTCGGGTGATACCGGAGTGCCATACGGTGTCGTCATGTCGCTGCTTCCCTCTTCGGCGCCGATGCGTGGACGGGGGCGTCCGGCGCGGCGCGCGGGCCAACCGTAGTGGTCGGACCGCCCGTGGCGAGCCCGATCCATCCCCTCGTCGCGACTCCGCCTTCCGCAACGGCGGAACCGGCGTCTATCGGGGTAACCACCCTCCAGCACGTACCATGCCAGCCGCGCCCGACCCGAGGCGGGCGCTGAGATTCCGGTCGGGCAGCGGGTTCCGGGCGCCGTTCCCGCCGGTTCGGCGGCGACGGGGCCGTGGCATCCCCCGCGCTGCGAAACAACCCTACTTTTATCAGTTCAATTCTGAAACGCATCGAGCAGACAGCCGCGGCGGCGGGCGCATTTCGCCCAACCGAGCCAAGGCGAGCGATGAACGCAGTCGAGATCGAACGCGACGCCAGCGTGTGGGACGCCCTCGCCGACACGCCGGAGGAAGCGGCCTGACAGAGCGGAGGGTGGCAGCCTCGCTCGGGCCGATCCGGCCCGCCGTAGCCACCCCTCAAGCCAACCCGATCTCGACGCGCTTGTTGTGTTTCCCCTCGCTGCGAATGCGCAGCACCTTCATCCGACCGATCTCGGCGAGGTGACGCACGTGAGTACCGCCGCAGGGTTGCAAATCGATACCGGGAATCCGGAGCAGGCGCACCCGGCCGGCGCCGCGCGGCGGCTGCACGCTCATGGTCTTGACCAACTCGGGCTGGGCGTCCAGTTCCGCGTCGGTGATCCAGACGGTTTCGGTCTCCACGGGGCGTTCGAGCAACGCATTCAGCTCGCGCTCGATGCGCGCGGCGTCGAGCCGGCTCATGTCGATATCGAAATCCAGTCGCCCTTTGTCGGCGGCGATGTTGCCGCCGGTCACCGGCGCCACGACCACGCAGGACAGCACGTGCAGGGCGGTGTGGAGGCGCATGTGGGCGTAGCGGCGGTCCCAGTCGAGTTCGGCCGTCACGGCGTCGCCGACCGCCAAGACGGGCGCGCCCGGTTCGGGGACGTGGACGACGCTCTCCGGTTCCTCGCCCTGGCGCGCATCGATCACTCGCACGGCGACGCCGTCGGCCCGACGCAGCCCGCCGCTGTCACCGGGCTGGCCGCCGCCGCGCGGATAGAACACGGTGCGGTCCAGTTCGATGCCGCGCTCGGACAGCGCGACCACGCGGGCGGCGCAGGACTTCAAATAGGCGTCGTCGCGAAACAACCACTCGCAGGTCATCTTGTTTTCCTTCGGTTCCTCATTCCTCAGGACAGCCGCCCGCTCCGACGCAGCCGACGCTCGACCGTCCGATGATAGAGCCGCGCCAGCCACGGGCGAATCCAGGGCCGGCCGATCAGCCAGGCCAGCGGTTTCAGGCGGGGAACCCTTTCCACGAGCAGGATATAGGCATCCAGCTCGGAGCGGATTTGCCGATGTTCGTCCAGGACGTGCAGTTCGGTCAACGCCCGGTGCGGATCGATGCCGAGCGCGCGGAGTCGCGTTCTCCTGGCCGGTGATGTCGAACCAGCAGACTTGCGCGCCGGCCTGGCCTGCCCACCTTTCATAGTGCGCCCGGTCGCGGACGCAGCGCGGACAGGCGCCGTCGTAAAACACCGTGATCTGGGGTTCGGGTTCGCTCATCGGTTGTCGCCTCGTCGCGCTCGCACGCGAACGGAAAATCGCGATGCCGGAGGATTAGAGACCGGATCCCGATCGAACGATCCCGGGGCCGGCGCCGATTTTCCGGCTCTCTTGACGCCGCCCGTCGCCCCGCGCTAACTTGATTGGGAACGAAATCAAAGAAGGACGGACGCGCCATGGCCGACAGGCCCGACCCCCCCAAGCGCCACGGTGGCCGGCGGCCCGGCGCCGGCCGGCGGTTCAAGTACGGCGAGCCCACTCAACCCCTGCGAGTCCCGCGCAGCCTCGCGCCGGCGGTGGAGCGGTGGCTGGCCGGGCGCGGCCCGGCCCCAGCGGCCGGGGAGACCGTCAGCCGACCGGACCCGGCGGCGCCGCCGCTGGCGCTGGTCCTGTACGGCGCCCGCGTGCCGGCGGGCTTTCCGTCCCCGGCGGAGGATTACGTCGAGGGCCGGCTTGACCTCAACCGCCACCTGATCCGGCACCCGGCCGCCACCTTTTTCGTGCGGGCCAGCGGCGATTCGATGCTGGGGGCCGGCATCCATCCCGGCGACCTGCTGGTGGTGGACCGCTCGCTCGAACCGACCCACGGCAAGGTGGTGATCGCCGTGGTGGACGGCGAGCTGACCGTCAAGCGGCTGGAGATTCGCGACGGCCGGGTGCGGCTGCTGGCCGAGAACGACCGCTATCCCCCCATCGCGTGCGCCGAGGACGCGGACCTCCGAATCTGGGGAGTGGTCACCAGTGTCGTCCACCCCCTCTAGGCCGACCGTCGTCGCCCTGGTCGACGCCAACAATTTTTACGTCTCGTGCGAGCGGGCGTTCGCCCCGCGCCTGGAGGGGCAGCCCGTCGTGGTGCTGTCGAACAACGACGGCTGCGTGGTGGCCCGCTCCGAGGAGGTCAAGGCGCTGGGGGTGGCGATGGGAGCCCCCGTCCACGAAATCCGCCCCCTGATCCGGCAACACCACATCCGGGTTTTTTCGTCCAACTACGCCCTCTACGGCGACCTGAGCGCGCGGCTGATGGACGTGCTCGGGCGGTTCGCCCCGCGCGTCGAGGTCTACTCCATCGACGAGGCGTTCCTGGACTGGACGGGGTTCGAGGGAACCGGGCTCGTGGAGCACGCCCAAGAGATCGTCGAAACCGTGCGGCGCTGGCTGGGCCTGCCGGTCTCCGTCGGCATCGGCCCGACCCAGGTGCTGGCGAAGGTCGCCAACCGGATCGCCAAGAAACAAAAGCTTCCCGGCGGCGTGGTGGCGCTGCTGGAAGCGGACGGGCAAACCGAAGCGCTGGCCGACCTGCAAACGGCGGACCTCTGGGGCATCGCCGGGCGGTGGTCGGCCAAGCTCGAAACGCTCGGCATCGACACGGCCCTCCAGTTGCGCGACGCCGACCCGCCGTTCTTGCGCTCGGCGTTCGGCGTGGTCATGGAGCGGATCGTTTACGAACTGCGGGGAATCCCGTGCCTGGCGCTGGAGGAGGTGGCGCCGGCCAAGCGGCAGATCGTCGCCTCGCGCTCCTTCGGCCGGCCGGTCGTCGATCTGGGCGAGCTGAAGGAAGCCGTGGCGTTCCACGTCGCCCGCGCGGCGGTCCGGTTGCGCCGGCAGGGCTCGGAAGCCGGGGGCCTCCAGGTGTTCGTCGGCACCAACCCGTTCGTTCCGAGCGACCCGCACTATCACGGCGCTTGCACGGTCGAGCTGCCCGCGCCGACGGCGGACACCCGCACGCTGATCGGTCAGGCGATGCGCGGGCTGGCCGCGATCTACCGGGCGGGCCACCGCTACAAGAAAGCCGGCGTGATGCTGCTCTCGCTCTCGCCGGCCGGCCGGCGGCAGGGGGCGCTGTTCGACGTGGCCGACAGCGCGAGGTCGCAACAGTTGATGGCGACGGTCGATCAGATCAACGCCCGGATGGGCCGGGGGACGCTGCGCTTCGGGACGGAAGGGTTCCGACAACCGTGGGCCATGCGGCAGGCGCACCGTTCGCCGGCCTACACCACCCGGTGGGAGGAGGTGCCGGTGGTGGGATGAGTCCGAGGCGGAAGAGACTCGGAGACGTTCGCGGCTTCCTGACCGCGCCCACGTCGTCGGGCTTCCGTCGCGCCGAGCCGTCGCCGCTCCCGAACCGAGTCTGGCGGGGAGCGGATTGTTCGCCTTTCCTCTGTCCTCGTGATCGGTGCCCCATCGCGCCGATGATCGGTGCCATTTAGCGATCAAAGCTACAACTAGCGCGGGTTTCGGCGGGGTTCGTCCCGGCGTCGCGAAACTGAGGAGTTGTGCGACACCCACCGAAAACGAGGCCTGGGATTTCAGGAGTCGAGCAGATCAGCGACAAACGGGTTGTCGGGACCGACGGATTCGACGTTCACCCCATAGGCGGCGCGGAAGGCGGCGCTCCCGGCGCGGTGCGGGTTCCACTTGATCTCGAAGGCGCGCAGCCCGCTGTCGCCCTTCACCACCAGGTCCACTTCCGCCTGGGTGCGCGAGCGCCAGAAAAACAGCTCCCAATGCGAACCCAGCAGCACGTTTCGCTTGGCCATCTCGGCGATGACCCAATTTTCCCACACGGCGCCGATGTCGGGCCGGAATTCGTCCGCCGCGAAGGCGTTGAGCAGGGCGTTGCGGATGCCGGTGTCCCAGAAGAACACCTTCTGGCTCTTGGAGATTTCCTTGCGCGGATGGGTGCTGAAGGCGGGCAGCCGGAAAATGACGAAGGTCCGTTCGAGCAGGTCGAGGTAGCGTTCCACGGTCGGCCGCCCCATCTGGAGCTGCGTGGCCAGCTCGTTGACCGACACCTCGCTGCCCGCCTGGTGGGCGAGCAGCAGGAGCAGGCGGCGGATCAGGTCGGGGGTTTTCACCAGACCCGTCTGCAGGATGTCTTTCCACAGATAATCCGAGCTGAGTTCGCGCAGCAGGCGGCGCGGGTCGGCGGAAAGCACCACCTCGGGATAACCGCCGAAGGCTAGGCGCTGGAGCAGGAAGGCCCGAAGCGGCGCGGCGAACCGGGCGCGCACCGTCGACAGGTCCAGGCCGACGTCACTCCAGTCCTGGGAGCGCAGCGCCTCGGCAAACAACAGGGGGGGCAACACCAGCTTGCGGTTGCGGCCGGTCAGGCTTTCCGCGCTCTGGTCCAAGAGATCGAGTGAGGAAGAGCCCAGCAGCAGCAGGCGGGTCGGCACTTTGGCATCGTGCCAGCCTTTCACGATTCGGGCCGTTTCCGGCAAACGCTGAGCCTCGTCCAGCACCAGCACCTGAGGCGCCCCGAGCAGCCGGAGCGCCTCGACCGGAGCCAGCGAAGCCGCCGCCAGAAAGCGGGCCTTGTCGATCTCGACATCGAAATTCAGGAACCGAGCCTGTGCGCCCCGCAAAACCCGTTCGACGAGGGTGGTCTTACCGACCTGCCGGGCACCCAACACGAGGACCACCTTGTCGCCGGCGAGGGCTTGGCGAAGATCGTCTTCAGCTTGTCTTTTGAGATACATAATATACATTATGACCGATCATATTGTATATAACAAGACAAGATCGGTTTTTGGCAGCCTGTTTGCTCGCCCGACGCGACCAAAGCACCACCCGCCGGCGGCACATCGACGCGCGGCAATCCGCTCCCCAGGCGTGCGCAAGGTTGCGGCGGACGACGTGGAGGCCGGGCTGTCCGCGAGCCGGCAGGGCGGGAGGCGCGACTGTCACGCGCCACGGTTCGGCAAGAACCGCACGGGGCTGTCGCCGCGCCCGAACGGCATCCCATCGCTGGGCGTCCGCTCCCTGGACGGGGCCGGGTCCGACCGGCCCGGTCGGGCGTCGTGCCCGAACAAATCGCCGGCGGGGGAAAGAGACGGGACGGGAGGGATTTCAATCTGGTGGAATTCCACCAAGTTAAATCGCGTCCCGCCCGCATCACTCCAGCGCCAGCACCGCGTTTGCCCAGGGCCGCCGCCGCTCGCTCCAGTTGGCGCAGGGTCGGGGAGTGGCGGGGATTCTCCAGCCGTTGCGCCGAGGGCCAGGAGGTTTGCAGTCAGCGGGCGAGTTCGGCTAGGGACCGATTCCCGCGCTCCCGACGGATCAACGCTAGGGTTACGGGCATTGGGCGTGCTCAACCGCCACTCCACGGCATCCCGGGGAACGCGAACTCCTCGGCGGTGCGCTCGATCAGGCCGATGTCCACCAGCGCGCTCACGTCCGCGTGAACGTTGCTGTAGTTCCGCTCCAAACGTTGCGCCAGTGCGTAGACCGTCAGCGGTCCGGCGTTTTGCAAGACTTGCGACAACCGAAACTGCTCCGGGGTCACGGCGAGGTAGGCATCCACCGGGTTCTCGAAGTTCAACAGATAATCGGCTTCCGGGAGGGCCTCGCCGGCATCGGCGCGACGCGCGATGGCGAGCGCGCGGGCGTGCAATTCGGCCCGGCTCAGGTTCCAGATCAGGGCTTTCGGCATCGCTAGGCTCCCAAATCGGTTGAATCTCGGCCTCGAAATCGGTCAACAAGCGCTCCAGGGTCGTGAACGAGTAGGGATATTCCCGATCGCCCCGGAGGCGTGATCGCCCTTGCCGGTTTCGTTGTCGTAGCCACCAGTGTCTGGCCGGCCGGCCCTGCCTCAAAGCAAATGTTTGAACGTAGCCTGGGGTCCAGCGGCATCCGGTTGCGGCAACCGATGAATGCCGCCGGGCGCCGCCGATTGGCGGCGACGATGCGATCCTTGAGCCTCAGCGTGGCTTTCCTCCTTGATTCGCACTGTTCATAGTGGTTATTATAACACCGCCTAGCTCAAGCAACACTTTCTCCGTCACCACCGAGCCGCCCGGCCTACAGCAGCGCCCCGCTCAATTCCGGCCGCTCGTCCCAAACCCGCCCGGCCAGTTGCCTTCCGTTGGCCTTCTTGTCGCGGCGTACCCCGTCCGGTCCCCAGGTGCCCCACTGCTTGAACAGGAACGCCACACCGGCGGCCCGGCACCGATCTCGCACCGCCAGCGCCCATTCGGGCCGCATCGGGCGGGCGTCCGGGCTGGATTCGCCGCCGACGAGAACCCAGCCGATCCCGTCCAGGTCCAGCGGCCCCAGGTCTTCCAGCAGCGGCTCCACCGACAGGAAGCGGACGCGGGCCGGCACGCGGCGAAGAAAGTCGATGCGCGGCAAGCCGTGGCGGCGATCCTCCACCGTGACGCCGAGCCAGACGTTGCTCGGGACGGGGCGGGACGCGAAGAAATCGGCCAGCCGCTCGGCGCGCTTGGTCAGAATTTGATAGGTGTGCCGGGGCGTTTGGCGGGCGACCGCC
>CAVQSJ010000035.1:0-61706 GCA_963715845.1 uncultured Gammaproteobacteria bacterium
AGCGAACGATAAGCGCTACACCCGCGTCGAAGTGCTACGGACGCTCTGCGAACGGCTGGAGACAGCGCTCGCTGGCAAATCCAAATAGGCGTGAAACGATAAGAAAGCAGCAGCAACAGATTTCAAGGTGTGGTGATGATGACCGAACAAGCAGAAGTGTTGTCCGGCGGTGCCGAAGTCGTCGAAGTTCGCGAAGAACCGAAATCCCGGGGCGGTCGCGGGCGCCAGAACGAAATTCCGGTCGCCGAAACGATTCCGGCGCAAAAATCCCCGATGATCGAGATCGAGGCCCCGGAATGGTATCTGAACCGCGAGCTGACCTGGCTGGCATTCAACCAGCGGGTGCTGCACGAGGCCCAGGACGAACGCACGCCGTTGTTGGAGCGGGTGAAGTTTCTGGCGATCGTCGGTTCCAATCTCGACGAGTTTTTCATGAAACGCATCGGCGGTCTCAAGCAGCAGATCGGCGCGCGGGTCCGGGAACTGACCGTGGATGGCCGCAGCCCCGAGCAGCAGTTGAGCGAATGCCTGGCGGTGGTGCGCGACATCGTGGAGCAGCAGCGGATGCTGGCGTCCCACCTGCACGAATTGCTGAAGGCGCAGGGCATCCGGCTGCGCAGCTACAAACGCCTGACCGAGCCGAGCGCAAGCAGATGCGGGAGTATTATCTGCGCAATATTTTCCCGCTGGTCACGCCGCAGACCATGGATCCGGCGCATCCGTTCCCGTTTATTTCCAACCTGTCGCTCAACCTGCTGGTGACGGTGCGCTACCCCAACGATGACGCCAGCGGGCTGGCGCGAATCAAGGTGCCGGTCGGTTCCGGGATTCCGCGCTTCCTCAAGGTCGGCGACGAGGATCTGTACGTGCCGCTGGAGGATGTGATCGCCAACAACCTCGATCTGCTGTTTCCGGGCATGGTGGTGGAGGCCTGCGAGCTGTTCCGCGTCACCCGCAACGCCATCGCCGAACGCGACGAGGATCAGGCCGACGATCTGCTGCACCTGATCGAATCGGAATTGCGCGAGCGCAGGTTTGCACCGATCGTCCGGCTGGAAGTGGAGAAGCACATGGATCCGGCTCACCGGGGCATGCTGGCGGCCGAACTGGGGCTGGACGAGGCCAGCGAGGTGTTCGAGATCGACGGCATGATGGCGATGCGCGATCTGTTCCAGATCGTCGCGTATCAACCGGCCCGATTTGCACGATCCGTCGCACCATCCGCTCGATCATCCCAAGCTGAACGACAAGCGCAACATTTTCCATATCATCCGCGAGAGCGGGCCGTTTTTGTTGCAGCATCCCTACGAATCGTTCGCCACCTCGGTGGAGCGGTTCGTGCTGGAGGCCAGCGACGATCCCAAGGTGCTGGCGATCAAGATGACCCTGTATCGCACCTCGGCGGATTCCAAGATCATCGAGTATTTGATCGACGCCGCACAGAACGGCAAGCAGGTGACGGTGGTGGTGGAATTGAAGGCGCGCTTCGACGAGGCGGCCAACATCCGCTGGGCGAACCGGCTGGAGGAAGCGGGTATTCACGTCACCTATGGCGTGGTGGGCTTGAAGACCCACAGCAAGGTGATTCTGGTGGTGCGGCGTGATTTCAGCGGCCTGCGCCGGTACGCCCACATCGGCACCGGCAACTACCACGCCGGCACCGCCCGGCTCTATTGCGATCTGGGCCTGTTGACCTGCGATCCGGTCATCGGCGAGGACCTGACCGAGCTATTCAACTATCTGACCACCGGTTACGTGCCCAAGCGCAATTACCGCAAGTTGCTGCCGGCGCCCAAGGTGCTGAAGCCGGCGTTGCTGGCCAAGATCGAGCGGGAGATCGGCCACGCCAAGGCCGGCCGGCCGGCGTTGATCCAGTTCAAAATGAACGCGCTGGAGGACAAGGACATCACGACGGCGCTGTACCGGGCCGCGCAGGCGGGGGTCAAGGTGGATCTGATCGTGCGCGATACCTGCCGGCTGCGGCCCGGCGTTCCAGGGTTGTCGGAGAACGCGCGGGTGATCAGCATCGTTGGCCGGTTCCTCGAGCACACCCGGATTTTCTATCTTCCTTAACAACGGGACCGAGGAATACTTTATTGGGTCGGCCGATTGCATGAAGCGCAACCTGGAAAGCCGGGTCGAAGTGGTGGCACCCGTGGATACGCCCGATTTGCGGCTGGAATTGCGGCAAATCCTGGAGGTGCAACTCAAGGACCGGCGCAGCGCCTGGGACATGCAGCCCGACGGAAGCTACATCCAGCGGACGCCGGGCGAGAGCGGCGACCCGCGCGGTTCCCAGCAGATTCTGATCGAGCTGGCTGAGCGGCGGCAGAAGGAAGCGCAACGGCTTAAGAAGCGCAAACCCAAGGGTATCGCCCGGCGGGCGATGACTTGAGCGGCGTCTCACAGCGCCGACAGTCCCGCGCCAGCGGTAAAGCGCCGACGCGCGGTGGTCGCCACTCGCGTTTCCCTGGTCTATGGGCGTTTTCCGAAATAGGCGATACCGCTCGAGCGCCGAAGGTGCTTGGGTTTTATATCAGCATTTCAACGCCGCCCTGCTTTATTGGATGATAGCAAACATCTGGTCTTGGGCTGGTTGCCCCTACGAAGTAGAATGGAGCCGGCGGGTGGATGGCCGGGTTTTTTTACACGCGAGCGGCTCTTGAGGAAACTTGCAGGACGGGTATTATCTAATTGTGTCAGTCAAGACAACGAGCGGATCGACGCGGGTTATCGCGTCGCGATTGGACGCTCGCGAGTGCCCCCTCGTCATACGCATCAAACAACGCCATGAGCAAGGAATATTCATCGTCCCCCAATCCAGACCGCGGCCTCGTCGTCGAACCGGCAAAGCCCAAACTCAAGCAGCCTCCGATGTACAAGGTGCTGCTGCTGAACGATGACTATACTCCCATGGAGTTCGTGGTACGGATCCTGGAAACCTTTTTTGGGATGAGCCGGGAAAAAGCGACCCAAGTGATGCTGCATGTTCATACCCGTGGTCGGGGGGTGTGCGGGGTCTATACTCATGAGATTGCGGAAACCAAGGTGGTGCAGGTGAACGAGTTCTCCCGCCGCCACCAGCATCCGTTGTTGTGTACCATGGAAGAAGTGTGAATCTAAAACCACCCCCAGCGCGATTCGAGGTGTGAGTTATGCTAAGCAAGGACCTGGAATTTTCCATCAATCTTGCTTTCCGCGAGGCGCGGGACCGGCGCCATGAGTTCATGACCGTGGAACATCTGCTCCTGGCCCTGCTGGACAATCCGGCGGCGGCCGAGGTGCTGCGGGCCTGCGGTGCCCACATCGACAAGCTGAAACGCGATTTGCAGATCTTCATCCGCGACAACACTCCGGTATTGGGTTCGGACGATCCGCGCGAGACCCAACCGACGCTGGGGTTTCAGCGCGTATTGCAGCGGGCGGTGCTGCACGTGCAGTCCTCCGGCAACAAGGAAGTGACTGGCGCCAACGTGTTGGTGGCTATTTTCGGCGAGCAGGAATCCCAGGCGGTGTACTTGCTGAAGCAGCAGGAAGTCGGTCGGCTGGATGTGGTGAATTATATATCGCACGGGATTTCCAAGGTTTCCGACGAACAGGATTCCGCCGCGCCCCCCAGCGAAGAGACCCCGGAGAATCAGAATGCCAAGCCGCTGGAAAATTTCTCCTCCAACCTCAACGAGCTGGCCCGACAGGGCCGCATCGATCCCCTGATCGGCCGGCGCGAGGAGGTCGAACGGACGGTCCAGATTCTGTGCCGGCGGCGCAAGAACAACCCGCTGTTCGTCGGGGAGGCCGGGGTCGGTAAAACCGCCATCGCCGAGGGGCTGGCGAAGATGATCGTGGATGGCGAGGTGCCGGACGTACTGCAAAACGCCACGATTTACGCTCTGGATTTGGGCTCGGTGGTGGCCGGTACCAAGTATCGCGGGGATTTTGAAAAGCGGCTGAAAGCGGTGCTGGCGCAACTGCGCAAGGAGCGCAACGCCATCCTGTTCATCGACGAAATCCACACTATCATCGGTGCCGGCGCCGCCTCCGGCGGCGTGATGGATGCCTCGAACCTGATCAAGCCGATGCTGGCGTCGGGCGACCTGAAGTGCATCGGTTCGACCACCTATCAGGAGTACCGCGGCATTTTCGAAAAGGATCGGGCGCTGGCGCGGCGGTTCCAGAAAATCGACGTGGTCGAACCCTCCATCGAGGAGACCTACCAAATTCTGCGCGGCCTGAAAACCCGCTTTGAGGAACATCACGACGTCAAATACTCGGACAAGGCGCTGCGCGCGGCGGTGGAATTGTCGGCGCGCTACATCAACGACCGCCACCTGCCCGACAAGGCCATCGACGTGATCGACGAAGCCGGGGCCAGCCAGCGACTTCTACCGGTCGCCAAACGTAAGAAGGTGATCAACGTCACCGATGTCGAGACGATCATCGCCAAGATCGCCCGCATTCCGCCGAAGACGGTGTCGTCGTCGGACAAGGACGTGCTGCGCAATCTGGAAAGGGATCTGAAGCTGGTGGTGTTCGGTCAGGACGAGGCCATCGATATGCTGGCCAACGCCATCAAGATGGCCCGCGCCGGCCTGGGCAACGAGCAGAAACCAATCGGCTCCTTCCTGTTTGCCGGGCCGACTGGAGTCGGCAAGACCGAGGTCACCCGCCAGCTCGCCAGGATCATGGGAATCGAACTGATTCGTTTCGATATGTCCGAGTACATGGAGCGTCACACCGTTTCGCGACTGATCGGCGCGCCGCCCGGCTACGTCGGTTTCGACCAGGGTGGGTTGCTGACCGACGCCATTCTCAAGCATCCACACGCGGTCTTACTGCTGGACGAGGTCGAGAAGGCACATCCGGATGTGTTCAACCTGCTCTTGCAGGTGATGGACCACGGCACCCTGACCGACAACAATGGTCGCAAGGCTGATTTCCGCAACGTCATCATCGTCATGACCACCAACGCGGGTGCCGAGCAAATGGACCGGCCCTCGATTGGCTTTACGATCCAGGATCACAGCACGGACGGGCTGGAGGCTATCAAGCGACTGTTTTCGCCGGAGTTCCGCAACCGCTTGGATGCCATCGTCCAGTTCAAGGGGTTGACGCCGGTCACCATCGCCCAGGTGGTGGACAAGTTCCTGATCGAACTGGAAGCCCAGTTGGAGTCGAAAAAGGTCACCGTGGACGTGGATCGTGAGGGGCGAGTCTGGCTGGCCCAGCGTGGCTATGATCCCAAGATGGGCGCGCGGCCGATGGCCCGGATCATCCAGGAGAGCATCAAGCGCCGGTTGGCCGAGGAGCTGCTGTTCGGCCGGTTGGTCAACGGCGGACACGTCACCGTCACCGTGCGCGATGGCGACCTGCAAGTGGAAATTGCCGAGGAAGAGGCGGTGCCGTAGGCCGGAAGCGCGGTTATAGTCGGCAACCTGCGAGGGAGGGGTTGCTGACCGGGCAGTTTCGGAAGGGAACAGAATGCGGCGGCGGATCGTTCAACGCCCGCGATAAGTGATACGCCCCTTGCTTAAGTCGTAGGGGGTCAGTTCTACTTTTACCTTGTCGCCGGTCAGGATGCGGATATAGTGCTTGCGCATCCGGCCGGAGATGTGTGCCGTGATCACGTGACCGTTTTCCAGTTTTACCCTGAACATGGTGTTGGGCAGGGTGTCAACCACGGTGCCCTCCATTTCGATATGATCTTCTTTCGACATAAAACCTCGCTGGCAAGTTATCTCTGGTCTTTTGAAAAAGACTTGTAACAATAGCGGAAATCCCATGGCGCGGCAAGCAGCGTGAGGGCCTTGTCACTGTCAAGCCACGATTACGCCGCCAGCCCTGAACGCCCGCTTGGCCTCCGTAATCGCCGCCAGCCGTTCCTGTTGCAACGCCTCCGCCAGTGCCAGCCCGGTCAAGCCCTGATCCATCAACGGCCGCGCCCGAACATTCGCCGCCGCCCGATAAACCCGGCGCATGAAATCCGTCTGCGAATAATCCCGGTTCTCCAAGCCCAGCCGACCCCGCGCATCAGCCTCGCAGGCTAGCAGAAACTGCTCGAACCGCTGCGGTTTGCGTAGCGCGTCCAGCCCTTGCAAGGTCTTGAGCAGGGTTTTCGGGCGCAACTCCAGGGCGCGGTGGCAGTAGGTATGATAGCGGGCGGTCAACACGGCCAATTCCCGGTACATGTTGGGGACTCGCAGCCGTTGGCAGAGCGACCGCGCCAAATCCACGCCACGCTGTTCATGGCCGAGATGCCGGGGCCACTCGTCAGGCGGTGTGGCGCCTTTGCCAAGGTCGTGGACCAGCACCGCGAAACGGGTGACCGCATCCGCATCCAGCCGCGCCGCTTGCGCCAGCGCGAGCAGGGTATGCACCCCAGTATCGATTTCGGGATGGTGCGTGACCGGTTGCGGTACGCCGAACAACCGGTCGATTTCCGGGAAAATCCGCGCCAGCGCTCCGCAGTCGCGCAACGTTTGGATAAACTGCCCTGGCTGGGATTCAGCCAGGGCGCGCACAGTTTCCGCCCACACCCGTTCCGGCACCAGACTGTCCACCTCGCCGCTGGCGACCATGTCGCGCATCAACTCCGTCGTCTCCGGCGCGACCCGAAATCCGAGGGAGCCGTAGCGGGCGCTGAACCGGGCCAGCCGCAGAATCCGCACCGGATCCTCGGCGAAGGCCGGCGAGACATGCCGCAACCAGCGGGCTTCGAGGTCGCGGCTGCCGTGATAGGGATCGATCAGCCGGCCTTCGGCATCGCGGGCCATGGCGTTGATGGTGAGATCGCGGCGCAGCAGGTCGTCTTCCAGCGTCACGTCCGGCGCGGCGTGGACGCTGAAACCATAATAACCCGGCGCGGTCTTGCGTTCGGTGCGGGCGAGCGCGTATTCCTCGTGGGTTTGCGGATGCAGGAATACCGGAAAGTCCTTGCCGACCGGCCGGAAATCGCGCGCCAGCAGATCGGCCGGCGTCGCGCCGACCACTACCCAGTCGCGTTCCTGGACCGGCAGGCCGAGCAAATCGTCGCGAACCGCGCCGCCGACCAGATAAATTTCCATCGTGCTTGCGTTCATCGGTTATGTTCAGTGGCAAGAATAATCAGGTGCCCAGCGGATTTTCTGACTTGTAATCCACGCTGGTCGATAAACCTTAGACGGTTTTACAAATGATGCGGCGCGCTTTCTGGATACTTTTTACAATAACCGGCCTCGGGCTGGCGCTGTCTGGCTGTGCCGAACTGGCCTATTACCGGCAGGCGGCCGCGGGACAGTGGGAGTTGCTGCATGCCCGTCGGCCGGTGGCGGAGGTGCTGGCCGATCCGGCGACTGCCCCCGATTTGCGTCGGCGGCTGGAAACCGCGCAAGCCCTGCGCGCCTTCGCCAATGCCGAACTGGCGTTGCCCGACCATGGTAGTTACCAGGATTACGCCGACCTCCAGCGGCCCCATGCGGTCAAGAACGTGTTCGCCGCGCCCGAATTGGCGCTGGAGCCACGCCGGTGGTGTTATCTGGTGGTTGGTTGTTTGAGCTACCGGGGCTATTTCGACACCGAGGCCGCGCGGCAATTGGCCGACGAGTTACGGACGGCCGGCGACGATGTGTACGTCGCCGACATTCCGGCCTATTCGACCCTGGGCTGGTTCGACGATCCGTTATTGAACACCTTCATCAACTGGCCCACGGCGCGGTTGGCGGAGCTGATGTTCCACGAACTGGCTCACCAGCGCCTCTATATCGCCGACGATACCGCTTTCAACGAAGCGTTCGCGACCGCCGTCGGCCGCTTGGGGGCTGAACGTTGGTTGCGGCAACAGGGTACGGCGCGCGAGCATCAGGAGTACGAAGTCGATTACCGTCGGCGCGAGAATTTTTTGCGATTGGTAACGGCGGCCCGCGAACAATTGGCGGTGGTGTACGATTCCTCCCGCGATGACGCCGGGAAACGGGCGGCGAAACAGCACATCCTGGCGGAATTGCGCGACCGCTATCGGCAACTGAAGCAGGATTGGGGCTGTCATCCCGGTTACGACCGCTGGTTCGACCAAGATCTCAATAACGCCAAGCTAGCCGGTAACAGCGCCTATTATCGCTGGGTTCCGGCGTTTCTAGCACTGTACGAGCAGGAAGGACGGGATTTCGCGGCGTTCTATCAGGCGGTGGAAGCGCTCGGACAATTGCCGCCGCCAGAGCGAGCGGCGCGGTTGGAAGCCTTGTCGTCGACGTCGGCGAGCATCGCGGCGAGTTGGGACGGGGCGAGTGGTGATATGGCGCAGGCACGACTACAGGATCGACGATGAAGCCCGAGGTAACTGAAACCATTCCCCTTCTCCAAGTCGGCGACCTGTCGGTTTCCTTCGGCGCGTTGCCGGCGGTCAAGCAGATTTCGTTCGCCCTGAATCGCGGCGAGACGCTGGCGCTGGTGGGGGAGAGCGGCTCCGGCAAGTCGGTATCGGCGCTGTCGATCCTACAACTGCTGCCGTACCCACACGCCCGTCACCCCAGCGGTAGCATCCGCTTGCGCGGCGAGGAACTGCTGGGCGCGGCGCCGGCCCGGTTGCGCGAGATGCGCGGCAATCAGATTGCCATGGTGTTTCAGGAGCCGATGACCTCGCTCAACCCCCTGCATTCGATCGAGAAGCAGATCGGCGAGACGCTGCTGCTGCACAAGGGGCTGAGCGGCGGCCGGTTGCGGGCGCGGATTTTGGAACTGCTGGATCTGGTCGGTCTGCCCGACGCCGCCCATCGACTGAACGCCTTGCCGCACGAACTGTCCGGCGGCCAGCGCCAGCGGGTGATGATTGCCATGGCGTTGGCCAACGAACCCGACATTTTAATCGCCGACGAGCCGACCACCGCGCTGGATGTCACCATTCAGGCACAAATTCTGAAACTGCTCAAGGACTTGCAAGCCAAGCTGGGCATGGCGATCCTGTTTATCACCCACGATCTCGGCATCGTCCGCAAGATGGCGGATCGGGTCTGCGTGATGCGTGCCGGCGAAGTGGTGGAGACCGGCACGGTCGCCGACATTTTCGCCAGTCCCCGTCATCCCTATACCCGCCAATTACTGGCCGCCGAACCCAAGGGCGAACCGCCACCGGAGGTGGACGACGCGCCGGAAGTGATGGCCAGCGAGGAATTGAAAGTCTGGTTTCCCCTCAAGCGCGGCCTACTCGGGCGGGTGGTGGATCACGTCCGAGCGGTCGATGGCGTCAGCGCGAGCGTGCGGGAAGGTCAGACGCTCGGCGTGGTGGGAGAGAGCGGTTCCGGCAAGACCACGCTCGGGTTGGCTATGCTGCGATTGCTGTCCAGCGAGGGTACGATCCGGTTCGGAGGGTGCCGGATCGACGAACTGCCGAACAAAACGCTGCGCCCGTTGCGCAAGGGAATGCAAATCGTGTTTCAGGACCCGTTCGGTTCGCTCAGCCCCCGGCTGTCGGTGGGCGAGATCGTCGAGGAAGGCTTGCTGGTGCATGGTCTGGCCGGCGATCGCGCCGCCCGGCGTGCCCGCATCGCCGAAGCGCTGGAAGAAGTCGGGCTGGACCCCGCGACGCAGGACCGCTATCCGCATGAATTCTCCGGCGGCCAGCGCCAGCGCATCGCCATCGCCCGCGCCCTGGCTCTGCAACCGCGCCTGCTGGTTCTGGACGAGCCGACCAGCGCGCTCGACGTGTCGGTGCAGGCGCAAATCGTCGATCTGCTGCGCGAGTTGCAACGCCGCCACCGCTTGGCCTACGTGTTCATCAGCCACGATTTGCGAGTGGTGCGCGCTCTGGCCAACCATCTGCTGGTGATGAAGAACGGCCGGGTGGTCGAAGCCGGCCCGACCCGACGGGTGTTCGACAGTCCCCAACATCCCTACACTCAGGCGTTGCTGGCCGCCGCGCTGAATCTGGAAGCGGTGGGTAACGGCGTGGTGGCGACCTGAAATGAACGGCGTGGATAACTGGGTCATGCTGTTCACCGACGGCGCCTGTTCCGGCAATCCCGGCCCCGGCGGTTGGGGCGCGCTGCTGCGCTATCGGGGGCATGAAAAGGAATTGTCCGGCGGCGAGGCCGACACCACCAACAATCGGATGGAACTGCTGGCGGCCATCAACGGCCTGGAGGCGTTGAAGCGGCCGGCGCGAGTGCGAATTTACACCGACAGCCAGTATGTCATGAAGGGCGTTACCGAATGGTTGGCGGGATGGAAGCGACGCGATTGGAAAACCGCCGACCGCCAACCGGTCAAGAACGTGGATCTCTGGCAGCGGCTGGAAGCAGCCCTGGCGCCCCATCAGGTCGAATGGGAATGGGTGCGCGGCCACAGCGGCCACCCTGAGAACGAGCGAGTGGATCAGCTTGCGAGGCAGGCGATCCGTAGGTCCGACTCAACTGAAACCTGAACGGAAAATCGAAATGCACGAACGCCAAGTCGTCCTCGATACCGAAACTACCGGCCTCGATCCCATCCAAGGGCATCGGGTCATCGAAATCGGTTGCGTCGAACTCATCAACCGCCGGCAAACCGACCGGCGGTTCCACACTTATTTACAGCCTGACCGCGCCATCGACGAGGGGGCCGTCCGGGTACACGGCATCACCAGTGACTTTCTCAAAAGCCAGCCGCGTTTCGCCGACGTCGCCGAAGAGTTTCTCAATTTCGTCCGGGATGCGGAATTGATTATCCACAACGCGGCGTTCGACCTGGGCTTTCTCAACCACGAACTGCGGCTGTGCGGGCGTGGCCAGTTCGTGCTCGAACAACTGTGCGCGGTGGAGGATACCTTGCAACTGGCCCGCCAGCGCCACCCCGGCCAACGCAACAGCCTGGACGCGCTCTGCAAGCGCTACAACATCGACAATTCCCAGCGCACCCTGCACGGTGCCCTGCTGGACGCGGAAATCCTGGCCGATGTCTATCTGGCGATGACTCGACAGCAGAGTTCCATGTTCGAACGGGACGTCGTCGGCGCCATGACCGCACGGAACGGCGAGGCCCAGCGAACCCGCGTAACCCGGAACTGGCCACCATTGCCCGTGATCCGCGCCGACGCCGACGAAGTCGCGGCGCACGCCCGCTATCTGGATCTGCTGGAAAAGAGTAGCGGCGGACAATGTATCTGGAAGCGGCTGGAGGCGGTGTGAGTGGTCCTCACCCCCAACCTTCCGAGAGGGAGAAGGGAGTTAAACCCGATAATAATCCCGATACCAGGCCACGAAGCGGGCTATGCCATCTTCGATCGACGTGGCCGGCCGGTAGCCGACATCGCGCGCCAGGGCATCGACATCGGCATAGGTGTCCGGTACGTCGCCGGGCTGCATCGGCAGCAGGTTCTTGACCGCTTTGCGACCCAGGCAGCTTTCCAGCACCTCGATATAGCGCATCAGTTCGATGGGCCGGTGGCTACCGATGTTGTATAGCCGGTAAGGCGCACGGCTGGTAGCGGGGTCCGGCATGTCGCTCGACCAGTCCGGATTCGGTGTCGCTACCCGGTCCAGCACCCGCAACACGCCTTCGACAATGTCGTCGATGTAGGTGAAATCCCGCCGGTGATGCCCGTAGTTGAACACGTCGATCGGCTCGCCGGCCAGAATGTGGCGGGTGAACAGGAACAGTGCCATGTCCGGCCGCCCCCACGGGCCGTAGACGGTGAAAAAGCGCAGCCCGGTGGTCGGTAGGTGGTACAGATGGCTGTAGGTATGCGCCATCAGTTCGTTAGCCTTTTTGGTCGCCGCGTACAGGCTGACCGGATGATCCACGTTGTCGTGCACCGAGAACGGCATTCTGGTGTTGGCCCCGTACACCGAACTGGTCGAGGCGTACACCAGATGCTCGACCCCGTGATGGCGGCAGGCTTCGAGTATGTTGACGAAGCCGACCAGGTTGGAATCCACATAGGCGTGGGGATTCTGGATCGAGTAGCGGACTCCGGCCTGAGCGGCCAGATTCACCACCCGCTGCGGCCGGTGTTTTGCGAAGGTTTCGGTCAGAGCCGCCCGGTCTTCGAGGTTGCCCCGCACCTCGGTAAAGCCTCGATAAGGTTGCAAGCGAGCCAGCCGTGCCCGCTTCAGGTTTACGTCGTAATAGTCGTTCAGGTTGTCGAAGCCGATGACCTCGTCCCCGCGCTCCAGCAACCGCAGCGACAGCGCCGAGCCGATGAACCCCGCGCTACCCGTGACCAGAATTTTCATGGCACCCCCCGGCCTGGATTTACTTACAACCGACCGTCCACGGTGCTGGCCGGCAGGATGTACTTAACGTCGAACAGCACCGAGTTCGGTTTGCCCAGGGCGCGGATGCCCACGGCGCCCAGTTCGCGGAACTGCCGGTGGGCGACCGCCAGAATAATGGCGTCGTAATGGCCTGGTTTCGGGGCCTGGACCGGCTCGATACCGTATTCGTGCGCCGCTTCCTGGCGGTCCACCCACGGGTCGTAAACCTCGACCCGGGCGTTGTAGTCGCGAAACTCCTGGACAATATCCACCACCCGGGTATTGCGCAGGTCCGGGCAGTTTTCCTTGAAGCTCAGACCCATCACCAGTACGTTGGCGTCCACCACCGGTATGCGTTTCTGGGTCATCAGCTTGACCACCCGTTGGGCCACGTAGGCGCCCATGCCGTCGTTGATGCGCCGGCCTGCCAGGATCATTTCCGGGTGATAGCCGATTTCCTGCGCCTTATGGGTCAGGTAGTAGGGGTCCACGCCGATGCAATGACCCCCCACCAGTCCGGGGCGAAACGGCAGGAAGTTCCACTTGGAACCGGCGGCCAGCAGCACTTCCTCGGTATCGATTCCCAGTCGGTCGAACAACAGCGCCAGTTCGTTGACCAGGGCGATGTTGACATCGCGCTGGGTGTTCTCGATCACCTTGGCCGCTTCCGCTACCCGGATGCTGGAAGCCTTGTGAGTGCCGATTGTGATGATGCGCCGGTACAGGTTATCCACGAATTCTGCCACCTCCGGGGTGGAGCCGGCGGTGATCTTGCGAATCGTGGTGACCCGGTGTTCCTTGTCGCCAGGGTTGATGCGCTCCGGGCTGTAGCCGGCGAAGAAATCCACGTTAAAGCGCAGTCCGGATTCCCGTTCCAGGATCGGCACGCAGACCTCCTCGGTGGCGCCGGGGTAGACCGTGGATTCGTAGACCGCCACATCGCCCGGCTTCAGCAGCCGGCCGACCGTGACGCTGGCGCCGATTAGCGGATTGAAATCCGGGCGCTTATAATCGTCCACCGGGGTGGGAACCGTGACGATGTACACGTTGCAGTTCGCCAAATCCTCGGCGCGGCTGGTGTAGCGTAACTGCTGGGCCTGACGCAGCTCCTCGGGCGCGACCTCCAGCGTGCTGTCGGTACCGGCCAGCAGTTCCCTGATTCGGGTTTCATTGATATCCAGGCCAAACGTTGGAAACTGCTTGCCGAATTCGACCGCCAGGGGAAGTCCCACGTAGCCGAGGCCGACAATACCGATGCGAGTAGTGGCGAGGTCGAACATTGATGATACTCCATTCGCTCTGATGCTACATAAATAGCATAATATAGATGAAAATTGTGTTTTATTATAAACTATTTTCTAAGTACATGTAGGGGGCTATGTGTGATATTCCATCTTTCAGTCAGCGAACATTCATAGAAAAGTCATCAGATTAATAATATCGTAGAGCCACACAAATCCATCCCGAGCAGCCAACCCCATGATGCGCCTGTTCAGACACTATATTTCCCGTGCCCTGTTGACCCTGCTGGTAGCCGAATCATTGTTACTGTTCTGGTCGATTTACTTCGGCCGGGCGCTGCGTGTGGCTCTGGATCGTGAAGATACGTTGCTGTCTTTTAACGAAATAATCCCGAGCGCATCGGTCTTCGTGCTGGTCATGAGCGTGATCATGACCGCGCTGGGGTTGTACGAGCGTAACTTCTGGAACGGCAAGAGCGACATGCTGTTACGGGTCGGGGTCAGCTTCATGCTTGGGTTGTTCGTAATGACGGCCATTTATTACCTGTTTCCCGATCTGTACTTGGGCCGCGGCGAGTTCGGTCTAGCGTTCGGCATCGCGTTCGTGGGGGTAGTGCTGCTGCGATTCATTTTCTTCCATGCTTCCGACCAGGATCAGATCAAACGCCGGGTTTTGGTGTTGGGCGTGGGCCGACACGCGGCCCGGCTCGAGGAATTGCAGAATAGAAACCTGAATTTTCAAATTTTAGGCTATGTTCAAGTCCACGAACACGAATATTTTGGTGTGCCGGAGGCTCGAATGTTCCAGGTGACCGGTAATCTGAGCGATCTGGCGGATGAATTGCTCATCGATGAGATCGTGGTCGCGATGGACGACCGGCGCAAGGGCTTTCCCCTCGATGAGGTTTTTGAGTGCAGGATGCAGGGGACGATCATCAGCAATTTCCTGGCTTTCTACGAGCGGGAAACCGGGAAGATCCAACTTGATGCGTTGCGGCCGAGCAACCTGATCTTTTCCGATGGGTTTCAGTTGGCGTTGCTTAAACGAACCATGAAGCGGTTGTTCGATCTTGCCGCCAGTTCGTTATTGCTAGCGCTGGCGTGGCCGATCATGCTGTTTGCCGCCCTGGCGATTTGGATCGAATCGGGCGGTCGCGGCCCCATTCTTTATCGGCAAACTCGCGTCGGGTTTAACGAACATTTGTTCGAAGTCATCAAGTTCCGCAGTATGCGGGTCGATGCCGAGAAGGATGGCAAGGCCGTTTGGGCTGGCAAGAATGACTCCCGGATCACACGGGTGGGAGCAGTGCTGCGCGATACCCGCATCGACGAACTGCCGCAATTTTTCAACGTGTTGTGGGGTGATATGAGCTTCGTCGGACCGCGTCCGGAACGGCCGCAGTTTGTTGCCGATCTGCGCAAAAGCATTCCGTTTTATTCAATGCGTCACATGGTCAAGCCAGGTATTACCGGCTGGGCGCAGATTTGCTACCCTTACGGTGCTTCCGAGCAGGATGCGCGCGAAAAGTTGCAGTACGACCTTTACTACATCAAGAACTACAGCTTTTTTTTCGACATTGTTATTTTGTTGCAGACGGTTCATACCATCCTGTGGGGCAAGGGAGCGCATTAGGGGCCGCGAACCCCCTCGAATTACTTGACCCGCATACCCGGTTCCGCCCCGCTGTCGGGACTGAGCAGGTAAATTCCACCACCACCGCCCGCGGCTAGCACCATGCCTTCGGAGACGCCAAAGCGCATCTTGCGCGGGGCCAGATTGGCGACCATGACGGTCAGCCGTCCCCGCAGATCCTCGGGCGCGTAGGCCGACTTGATCCCGGCGAACACCTGGCGGGTTTCCCCGCCGAGATCGAGTTCCAGCCGCACCAGTTTATCGGCGCCGGTGACGGCTTCGGCCTTGACGATGCGCGCGACTCGCAAATCCACCTTGGCGAAATCCTCGATAGTAACGGTCGGGCTGATTGGGTCGTCCACCAGTGGCCCGCGCGGCTTGACGGCAGGTTCCTCCCCCGCCGGGTAACTTTCCCTGGAGTCCTTGACCATGGCGGCGATCTGCGCCATGTCCACTCGCTGCATCAGCGGCTTGAATTCGGCGATGGGATGGTCGATCAGCGGTGCGTTCAGGTCGGACCAGCGCAGGGGTGAGATTCGCAGGAACTGCTCGACTTGGGCGGCGACGCCGGGGAGTACCGGCTTGAGGTAGAGGATCAGCGCCCGGAACAGGTTCAGCCCCATGCTGCAAACGGCCTGGACTTCAGCTTCGGCGCTCATTTGCTTGGCCAGCGCCCACGGCTTCTTCTCATCGATGTACTGGTTGGCGCGGTCGGCCAGCGCCATGATTTCACGCATGGCCCGCCCGAATTCCCGTCCTTCGTAAGCCTGGGCAATGGAATCGCCGACGGCGACAAATTCGGCGTACAACGCCGGTTCGGCGAGTTCATCGGCCAGCCGGCCATCGAAACGGCGGGTGATAAAGCCGGCGCAGCGACTGGCGATGTTGACCAGCTTGCCGACCAGGTCGCTGTTGACCCGCTGCAGGAAGTCCTCGAAATGCAGGTCGAGGTCGTCGATGCCGTCGCTCAGCTTACTGGCGAAGTAGTAGCGCAAATACTCCGGTCGCAGATGGTTGAGGTAGGTACGGGCCTTGATGAAGGTGCCGCGCGATTTTGACATCTTCTGGCCGTCCACGGTCAGGAAGCCGTGGCAATGCACCGCCGTGGGCTTGCGGAAACCGGCCCCGGTCAACTCCGCTGGCCAGAACAGGATGTGGAAATAGGCGATATCCTTGCCGATGAAGTGATAGACCTCGGCGTCGCTGTCGGGACTCCAGAAGTCGTCAAATTTCAGACCGGCGCGGTCGCAGAAGTTCTGGAAGCTGGCCATGTAGCCGATGGGTGCGTCCAGCCAGACGTAAAAATACTTGCCTGGCGCATTGGGGATTTCGAAACCCCAGTACGGCGCGTCGCGGGAGATATCCCATTCCTGCAGACCGGCGGTGAACCATTCGTCGAGCTTGTTGACCATTTGCGGCTGGATGGGACCGCTGGAGACCCAGTCCTTCAGCAGAGCCTCGAAATCGGCCAGTTTGAAAAAGAAATGCAGCGATTCCTTGAGGATTGGCGTCGCGCCGGACACCACCGAGCGGGGATTCTTCAGATCGGTGGGCGCGTAGGTGGCGCCGCAGTTCTCGCAACTGTCACCATACTGGTCGGGCGTGCCACAGCGCGGACACTCGCCCTTGATGAAGCGGTCCGGCAGGAACATCTGCTTTTCCGGGTCGTAGGCCTGGGTGATGACGCGGCGGCTGATGTAGCCGCCTTTGTCCAGCCGACGGTAGATCAATTCGGCGTAATGGCGATTTTCCGGGGAATGCGTGGAATGATAGTTGTCAAACTCGATCAGGAAGTCGGCGAAATCGGCGCGGTGTTCGTGCCAGACCCACTCGATCAACTGTTCCGGTGTAACGCCGTCCTGCTCGGCGCGCAGCATGATCGGGGTGCCGTGGGCGTCGTCGGCGCAAAGGTAATAGCACTCGTGGCCGCGTAGTTTCTGGAAGCGGACCCAGATATCGGTCTGGATGTATTCGACCAGATGGCCGATGTGGATCGGACCGTTGGCGTAGGGCAGGGCGCTGGTGACAAGGATGCGGCGGGTCGGATGGCTCATGGCGCGAAAGATTGCGGTCGGTCGGAAAGGCCGCTACGTTAGCAGCATTCCGGCGTTGCTGTCATCCGCCGGACGGAGCGCCCACGCGGGCATTTTTCGATAATGCGAGGTTCTCATGCGATTCAAGATACTGTTTGGTTTGCTGGCAGCGTCCGTGGGGCTGGCGGCGGCTGGGTCCGTTCGCGCCCAGGGTGCGCTGGCGGAGGAGATTTGGAGTGTGAGTTTTTGTCAGGAAGCAGTATCCCTGGCGAAACAGCATGGCGAATCGCCAGAGACGCTTAACCAGGTTGATTGCCAGGGGATGGGGGATAATTATCAACCCTCCTACTGGCAATGCGTGATTGCGGCCATGAAGGCGGATGTCAGTATGAGGCTGGATACCGCGCGCCAACAGTGCATGGCTGGATATTGAACGAGCCACCGGACTGCGAAAGTCGATGGCCGGCTTTCTGTTTTCCGAATCAATCTACCCACTATCAGGAGAAATTTTGCTTATGACCGCCGTGTCGCGCACCGATGTGGAAACCGCCCTCAAGGGCCATGTGGACCCCTATCTGGAGAAGGATCTGGTCACCGCCAAGTGCGTCAAGACGATCCGAACCGAAAGCGGGCGGGTCGAGGTGGAGGTGGAACTGGGGTTTCCGGCGGCCGGCTATCGGGATGCGCTGATCGCTGCTCTCCGCGACCGGCTGGCGGTGCTGCCGGGCGTCGCCGAGGTCGCGATTCGGGTGGAGAACAAGATTGTTTCTCACGAAGTGCAGAAGGGCCTGAAGCCGCTGCCAGGCGTCAAGAACGTCATCGCCGTGGCCTCCGGCAAGGGCGGGGTCGGCAAATCCACCACGGCGGTCAATCTGGCGCTGGCGTTGAGCGTTGAGGGTGCGAACGTTGGGTTGCTGGATGCTGACATTTACGGTCCCAGCCAGCCTAGAATGCTGGGGACGAACGAACGACCGGAATCGCCGGATGGCAAGTCCCTGAATCCGGTGGTCAGCCATGGCATTCAATCCATGTCCATCGGATATCTGATCGAGGAGGAAACGCCGATGGTCTGGCGCGGACCGATGGTGACTCAGGCCCTCGAACAGTTGTTGCGCGACACCCGTTGGCAGGACCTTGATTACCTGATCATCGATTTGCCGCCCGGTACGGGCGATACGCAACTGACCCTGTCGCAAAAGGTGCCCGTCAGCGGGGCGATCATTGTTACCACACCGCAGGACATTGCCTTGCTGGACGCACGCAAGGGACTGAAAATGTTTGAGAAAGTTGAAGTACCGGTGCTCGGGATCGTCGAAAACATGAGCATCCACGTCTGCTCGAAGTGCGGTCACGAGGAGCATGTCTTCGGCGAGGGCGGCGGGCAGCGCATGGCCGCGCAGTACAATGTGCCGTTCCTGGGCTCCTTGCCGCTGGACATCCGCATCCGCGAAGAGACCGACGGCGGCCAGCCGACGGTGGTGGCCGAACCGGACAGCCGTATCGCCGGGCTGTACCGGGACATCGCCCGCCGCGCCAGCGCCCGGCTGTCGTTGCAGGCGAAGAATTACAGCCACAAATTCCCTAGTATTGTCATTCAGAACACCTGAGGCCCGCCATCATGCGGCTGTGTGATCGTGACATCGAACGCTGTCTGGGCGAGGGCAAAATCCGCATCGAGCCGCACCCCGCACCCGGCAAGATCAACGGCGTCAGCGTGGACCTGCATCTGGGCAGCCGCTTCCGGGTATTCAACGATCACGCCGCGTCCCACATCGACCTCAGCGGTCCGCGGGAAGAAGTGGATCACGCCATCAACCGGATCATGAGCAAGGAGATCCGGATCGCCGCGGATGATGCCTTCTTCCTTCATCCCGGCGAGCTGGCGCTGGCGGCGACCGCCGAGACCATCACGGTACCGGACGATCTGGTGGGTTGGCTGGACGGTCGCTCCAGCCTGGCCCGGTTGGGGCTGATGGTGCATGTCACCGCGCACCGCATCGATCCCGGCTGGAGCGGCGCCATCGTGCTGGAGTGTTATAACAGCGGCAAGTTGCCGTTGGCCCTGCGTCCCGGCATGGCGATTTGCGCCATCAGCTTTGAGACGCTGACCAATCCGGCCATCCGGCCCTATTACAAGCGGCAGGATGCCAAGTACAAGCGGCAAAGCGGGCCGACGCCGAGCCGGATCGGCGACGACGAACGCGATCCGTAGCGCTTGCTCTTCGGTAGGTTGCCGCAGCGAAGGCTGGCTGGCTCAACTGGCAAAATCTTCCAGCCTCAGCGGCGCCGCCAGCGGGGTGCCGTCAAACCACACCCGCTTCCCATCCAATCGTAGCCGCCCCTCCGCGAACCAGCGAATCGCCTGCGGATACAAGCGATGTTCCTGCTCCAACACTCGAGCCGCCAGCGTCTCGGGATCGTCGCCCGGCAATACGGGTACCCGCACCTGCACGATGACCGGACCGCTGTCCAGTTCGGCGGTCACGAAATGGATGCTGGCGCCGTGCTCGATTTCACCGGCGGCGATTGCCTTTTCGTGAGTGTGCAAGCCGCGAAACTTGGGCAGCAGCGAGGGGTGAATGTTGAGCAGCCGGCCCCGATAATGCTCGGTGAAGCCAGCGGTCAGCACCCGCATGAATCCCGCCAGGATCACCAAGTCCGGCTGGTAGCAATCAATCAATTCGATCAGGGCTGATTCAAATCCGGGCCGGTCGACGAACCGCTGGTGATTCAGTTCCAGCGCCGGAACGCCGGCTCGCCGCGCCCGTTCCAGGCCGTGGACGCCGGGCCGGTTGCTGATGACGGCGGCTATTTCCACCGGCAGATCACCGCTGCCGGCTTGATCCAGAATCGCCTGTAGATTGCTGCCGCGTCCCGAGATGAGCACCACCAACCGAATGTTCCGCGCCACGCTCACGGCTGAAACTCCACGAACGGCGCGCTGTCGCCAGCAGCGATGTGGCCCAGCCGCCAGACGGCCTCGCCCGCTTCCTGCAGCAACGCCAGGGCAGTATCGGCAACCTCCGCCGCGACGCAAACCACCAGCCCAACTCCGCAATTGAAGGTGCGCCACATTTCCGCTTCGGCTACATCACCTTGATGTTGCAGCCATTGGAAGATGGCCGGTCGCTGCCAGCTATCGGCGTCGATGACCGCCTTGGTGTTCGCCGGCAACACGCGCGGCAGGTTCTCGGTCAAGCCGCCGCCGGTGATGTGGGCGATGGCGCGGATCTCGACCTGTTCCAGTAGCCGCAGGATCGGTTTGACGTAGATGCGGGTCGGGGCCAGCAGCGCCGCGCCGAGCGTGAAGCCAGCGAACGGTTCGTCCAACTTCACGCTGCTGACCGCCAGAATCTTGCGGACCAGCGAATAGCCGTTGGAATGTGGACCGGAGGAGGCGAGTCCGAGCAACACATCACCGGGCTGGACCCGGCTGCCGTCGATGATCCGCTCTTTCTCGACCACGCCGACGCAGAAACCCGCCAGATCGTAATCGCCGTCATGGTACATCCCCGGCATTTCGGCGGTTTCCCCGCCCACCAGCGCCGCGCCGGCCTGGGCGCAGCCGTCGGCGATACCCTTGATAACGTCCGCCGCTACGTCCACATCCAGTCTGCCAGTGGCGTAGTAGTCCAGGAAAAACAGCGGTTCAGCACCGACCACCAGCACGTCGTTGGCGCACATCGCCACCAGGTCGATGCCGATGGTGTCATGCCGGTTCAACTCCAGCGCCAGCTTGAGCTTGGTGCCGACGCCGTCGGTGCCGGATACCAGCACCGGCTGACGGTAGCGATCCAGCGGCAGTTCGAACAGCGCGCCGAAACCGCCCAGACCGCTCAGCACGCCGGGTCGCAGGGTGCGCCGGGCGAGTGGCTTGATGCGGTCCACCAGGCGGTTGCCGGCGTCGATGTCCACCCCGGCGTCGCGGTAGCTGAGGGAGGGACGTTGCGGATGTTGATCGTTCACGGATGAGTTGCCTCGTGTGCGGTTGTGTTCGCGCCAGCGGAATTTATAGTTGTGTTATCTTACCGCACTTTATTTTGTAGGTCGGAAAGCGCCGTGACCACCCAAACTCACAACTCCATCGCTGCGATTCGGAGCGTACTGGAACGCGACCTGCGTATCCGGTTAGCGATTGTGTTTGGCTCGTTGGCGGCGGGCCGGGCGCGACCGGAGAGCGATGCGGACGTCGCAGTGTTGGCGGATCGGCCGCTATCAGCCGAATTGAAGATGGAGTGGATTGGCGTACTGGCGGCGGCCACCGGGCGGCCCGTGGACCTGATCGATTTTCGGACGGCGGGCGAACCCTTGCTGGGGCAGATTTTGAAGGGCCAACGGCTGGTGGGCGACGCCGCGCTGCACGGAGAATGGATCGCCTGGCATCTGGTGGAACAGGCTGATTTTCTGCCGTATCGTCGCCGGATTCTGATGGAACGGAGGCGAGCATGGATCGGGCGATGATCGAGCAGAAGCTGGAATCGTTGCGGCGCTGTGTGGCGCGGGTGGCGACGAAATGCCCGGCCGAGGTCGAAACGCTGGCAAGCGATGTGGACCTTCAGGATATCGTCGTGCTCAATCTGACACGCGCCGTGCAATTATGTGTTGATCTCGGCGCGCATCTGATCGTCGAAACGGATTTGCCAGCACCGGAGACCATGGGGCAGACCTTTGATTTGTTGAATCAGGCTGGATTTCTGGAGCGTGATCTGGCCGAGCGCATGAAGCGGGCCGTGGGGTTCCGCAACTTGGCGGTGCTTCAGTACCAAGCCATCGATTGGGCTATCGTCCATGCGATCTGTGTGTGCCATCTTCAGGATTTTCGTAATTTCGCCCAGGCGGTTGCCGCCCGGCACCTCTAGCACCTACCTTTAATACCTCCTCAGTCGCAACTTCTCGGTCTGATCGTGGGACAAGACGGCCCGCGGCTGATCATGGAACCAGCCAGTCAAATGCCGCTTAACCGGGTGATTTAAGCGATGATTCAGGAGACCGGGGGCGAATGGACCGGTTCCTCTTCTTTGGGGTCCTGGAAAGCGCGTCGGATCTTCGTGATGATACTGTTTTGTGGGAGATCGAGGAGTTGTTTGAGGACCAGCGCGGCCAAGACCTGGCGGACCGTTTTTTCCGAAGGCAGCGCGCGGGAGCGGGTCCGCAGATAGAGTTGATGCTGTTGCCAGATCTCGGCACCGAACCGCAGGGCGATCAGTTGCAACAACCCCTGGGCGACCAGGGCGCAGAAGACGAAGACTTCATAGGCTTGCCAGCAGGCGGCGACGGGGGGTTGGTGTTCGGCCGTTGGGGTCTTCAAGGACCGATTCGGGGTAGGACGGCGGGCGTGGCGCGGCAAGTGCGGGGTCCAGAAGTGAAAACGAAACGCGCCGAGGAGATTTTTCAAGACGGCGAACAAGATTTCAATGCGGGTGCGGATACAATACAGTTCGAGCGCGGTGACCGGCGAGAGGGTAAGATCGGAACACATCAGGACCAAGGGACCACGCGAGGTGATGGCGAAAACGAACAGGAGGGAGTCGCCGAGCGGTTTCCACAATAACGGGAGGCTCATCAGCCGCACGAGTTCCCGCTGGCCATAGACGCAGCATTCGACGAGATCAAAGCCTTGGGGATGATCAAAACACTCCATCAGGTGGACTTTCTCGCCATAGCGCGGTGGGGGTCCGGGCCGGTCGGCGGGCTTCGGGGCGGCCGGGAAATACGCGACGTAATTTTTCTTCGCCCGGGTCAGGATCATCAGATAGGGTTGCCGCAAGGCGATCGAGTAGACCGAGTGGGCCAACCGGAAGACCCCGGCGGTGGCGAAAAACGCATCCAACACCAAAAAGGCCGGGGCGTCATGACCGAGGGCGAACGTCAAGGCCATCTGGACCACCCGCTCCGGCAGGCTCGGGTCGGTGGGTGACGCTGGTTCCGCCTGGCCTAACTGGCGGAAACCCTGATGAATCCGTAGTTCTAGGGGCAAACAAAAACAGGCGCCGAGCGTTCCCACGACTAAACCGATCGCCCCCCAACATTGCCCCCGGAAATACGACGGCTTGTGCTGGGTTTCCGAATGGTCATGTAACGACACCACTCCCGGCATGCGCCCCCCATCTTTGACCACCAGGGTATGATCGCCCAGCAACAGACAACGCCCAGCGACCTGAACCGCAACCGCCTGACGCCACACGTAGCCTTGCCATGCCGCCAACAGCGTTTCAAAATCATAGGCTTTCGAGCGAAAGAAATGCAGAAAACGGTGATAAACCGCTTCATTCCCCTGCCAGAACCGGCACATCGAGGTTACGCCGATCGTCTCCGGTGCCGCCAAAAAACTCAACACCACCGCGCAGAACAGCACCCAGCTGCGCCGCCGAGCAAAGGCGCTGCGAAAACCTTCTAAAGCCTGGTATACATAGGTCAGCATGGATTCTCCTCGGGCGACCGGGTTGTTGAGGCGCGCGTCGCTCAGGGAAATCCATGCTGCCCTTGAGCAGCAAAGTCAAGGGGCTTCAGGGAAAGAACTTACGACTGACGAGTTAATACTCATACCTTGTAATTCGCTTGAAAACCGGGAAATCGCCGTGATCGCCGAGTCTTACAACCCACAAGTCATTGAAGCGGAAGCGCAACGCCACTGGGATGAGCAACGGGCCTTCGCCGTGCGCGAGGACCCGGGCCGCGAGAAATTTTACTGCCTGTGCATGTTCCCCTATCCGAGCGGAAGGCTGCACATGGGCCACGTGCGCAACTACACTATCGGCGACGTCATTGCCCGTTACCAGCGGATGCTGGGTCGGAACGTATTACAGCCAATGGGATGGGATGCGTTCGGGCTGCCTGCCGAGAACGCCGCGATGGCGGGTGGCGTCGCGCCGGCACGGTGGACCTACGACAACATCGCCTACATGAAGAAACAACTCCAGTCGCTCGGCTTCGCCCTGGACTGGGACCGCGAACTGGCCACCTGTCAGCCGGACTATTACCGCTGGAATCAATGGTTGTTCCTGCGGATGCTGGAGCGGGGCATCGTCTACCTGAAAACCGGCGTGGTCAACTGGGACCCGGTGGATCAAACCGTACTTGCCAACGAGCAGGTGATCGACGGACGCGGCTGGCGCACCGGCGCGGTGGTCGAAAAGCGCGAAATCCCCATGTATTACATGGCGATCACCCGTTACGCCGAGGAATTGCTGACGGAACTCGACCACCTGCTCGGCTGGCCGGAGCAGGTCAAGCTGATGCAGAAAAACTGGATCGGCAAAAGCCACGGCGTGCGGATCGGTTTTCCCTACTCGTTGTCTTCCTCTCTCCTTGAGGGGCAGGGGGTAGGAGATGAGAGTGAACGTGGCATCCTTTGGGTCTTCACCACTCGTGCCAACACCCTGTTGGGCGCGACCTATGTCGCGGTGGCCGCCGAGCATCCGCTGGCGCTGCACGCCGCGCGGGACAATCCCGCATTGGCCGCCTTCATCGACGAATGCCGGCATGGCGGCGTCACCAAAGCGGAATTGGCGATGCAGGAGAAGAAGGGACTGCCAACCAGCCTGACCGTTATCCATCCGCTCACGGGCGAACACTTGCCGTTGTGGATAGCCAACTACGTGCTGATGGGCTACGGCGAGGGCGCGGTGATGGCCGTGCCCGCTCACGATGAGCGCGATTTCGCCTTCGCCCACCAATACGGTTTACCGATCAAACCGGTCATTCGCACCAGTGCCGGCGATACCACGCCCGCGCCGTGGCGGGATGCCTATGCCGATTACGGCGTGTGCATCAACTCCGGTAAGTATGATGGCCTGGATTTCGAGCAGGCGGTGGATGCCATCGCTGCCGATCTGAGCGCACGGGGACTGGGCGAGAAGAAAGTCACCTGGCGGCTACGCGACTGGGGTATTTCCCGGCAGCGCTACTGGGGCACCCCGATCCCAGTCATCCATTGCGAGCATTGCGGCGCCGTGCCGGTGCCGGACGAGCAGTTGCCGGTCGTCTTGCCGGAACACCTGGTGCCGGATGGCTCCGGCAACCCACTCAACAAGTACCCGGAATTCCTGAATTGCGCTTGTCCGATATGTGGCCGACCCGCGCGGCGCGAAACGGACACCATGGATACCTTCGTGGATTCGTCCTGGTATTTTTTCCGCTATTGCGCGCCGGGCGCGAGCGCGATGGTGGACGCGCGGGCTGATTACTGGATGCCGGTGGATCAGTACGTTGGTGGTATCGAGCACGCTATTCTGCACCTGCTCTATTCCCGGTTCTGGACCAGGGTCATGCGTGATCTGGGCTTGACCACGGTGTCCGAACCGTTCGCCAATCTGCTCACCCAGGGCATGGTGCTGAACCACATCTTCTTCCGCAAGGGCGAAAAGGGTGGAATCACCTATTACCCCCCCGGCGAAATCGAGGTGACCCGCGACGAGCAGGGCCGAGTGGCGAGCGCCGTCTCCAGCGTGGACGGCCAGCCGGTGGAGTACGGCGGGATCGGTACCATGTCCAAGTCCCGCAAGAACGGCGTGGACCCACAGACCCTGATCGAGCAGTATGGCGCCGATACCGCCCGGTTGTTCATGATGTTCGCCGCTCCACCCGAACAGGCGCTGGAATGGTCGGACGCCGGGGTCGGTGGGGCTTACCGCTTTCTGCGGCGGTTGTGGACCTATGCCGCCGAATGTCAGGAGTCCATCCGCGCCGCCGGCGAGCCGGACCCCGCCGCGCTGCCGGAAACGCTGCGCGCCGTCCGCCGCGAGATACACGAGGCATTGCGCCAGGCTCTGTTCGACTTCGGTCGCCATCAGTTCAATACCGTGGTTTCCGGTGGCATGAAGATGTTGAATGCCTTGGCTCGGATCGAAGCCGGCGAACGGGGTGCGGCAAATGCCGTGCGGCGCGAGGGTTTGAGCCTTCTGCTGCGGCTGCTGTCGCCGATCGTGCCGCACATCACCCATACCCTGTGGCGCGAGTTGGACTACGGCGACGATGTACTGAATGCCGCGTGGCCGGCGCTCGACGAGACGGCTTTGGCGCGGTCGCTGGTAACGCTGGTCGTGCAGGTCAACGGCAAGTTGCGCGGACAGATCGAAGTGCCGGTGGACGCCGAGCGCAGCGCCATCGAACAGACCGCGCAGGCTGAACCCAATGTGCAGCGATTTATCGAGGGCAGACCCATTCGCAAGATCGTGGTGGTGCCTGGCAAGCTGGTCAACTTGGTTTGTTGAGTCGCCGACCATGCGCTGGATCGTTCTAAACGGGTTAGGGCTGATCGCGCTGCTAGTAACCGGATGTGGGTTCCAGTTGCGTGGTCAGGCTCAATTGCCGCCTGAACTGAGCGTGACCTACGTGCAGAGTCAGCAGGCTATCGGCACACCGCCGGGCGTGCTGAATCGCAAGCTTCAGTCGTTGCTGGCGAGCAACGGCGTCACCGTCACCCGCGACCCGGCCCAGGCGATGGCGATCATCACCATTCTGCGCGAAGGCAGCGGCCGGCGCACGGTGGCCGCCGATCGTTTCGACGTCAAACGGGAATATTTGCTGGCGTACGACGCCATTTACGAAGTCAAACTCGCCAACGGCAAAACCCTGATTGCGGCGGAAGGCGTCGGTGCCAGCCGTGCCCTGCTGTTCGACGAAAATCGGGTACTCGGTTTCGAGGCCGCGCAGGAATTCCTGGTGGATAGCATGGCCGAGGATTTGGCTTGGCAGATCATCCGTCGCTTGCAGGCCGTTAGATCTTGAGATTACGTCCCGACCAACTGACCGCGCACTTGCGCAAGACCCTGGCGCGGCTGTACCTGGTGTTCGGCGAGGAACCCCTGCAAGCCCAGGAAGCCGCCGACGCCATCCGCGCCGCCGCCCGCGAACGAGGCCATGGCGAGCGGGAATGCCTGACGGTGGAAGCCGGCTTCGACTGGAAAACACTGCGTCAACTAGCCTCCAGCCCGTCTCTGTTCGCCGGCCGGCGATTGCTGGAATTGCGACTGGGTAATGCCAAACCGGGCGAAGCCGGCGCCCAGGCGCTGAGCGAGTACGCAGCGCGACCCGCCGAGGATGTGGTGTTGCTGATCACCGCCGGCAAACTGGACTGGAATACCCAGAAGAGTCGCTGGTTCGCGGCGCTGGATGGTGCCGGTGCGGTGGTGGCCGCCGCGCCGGTGGATCCGCGACAATTGCCAGGCTGGATCGAACGCCGGTTGCGGGAACGGGGTCTGAATCCCGTGCCGGAGGCGGTGACGCTACTGGCCGAGCGAGTGGAGGGCAATCTGCTGGCCGCCGCCCAGGAAATCGAGATACTGGCGCTGTTGGTCGACGACCGGGAGGTGACCGCCCAAGCCGTGCTGGCCGCCGTGGGCGACAGTTCCCGCTATAGCATCTATGATTTCGTTGACGCCGCCCTGCTCGGGCAACCGGAACGGGTGGCGCGGATTCTGGGGGGGCTGCGCGGCGAGGGCGTGGAGCCGGTGCTGGTGAATTGGGCGTTGCACCAGGAAGTCCGCCGGCTGGCGGCTCTGGCCTTTGCCCGGAGTCAGGGTCAACCACCGGAAGCGGCGCTGGCCGACCAGAAGGTCTGGGAAAAGCGCAAGCCGCTGCTCCGGCAGGTCTTGCGGCGGCTGACGCTGGTCGACTGCCGGCGATTGCTGCGCGCCTGCGCCCAGACCGACCGAACGATCAAGGGCGCTGAGACCGGTTCGCCGTGGGACGCCCTGCTGGCGAACGGTCTGCGGCTGGCCGGTCTGGAATTGCTGCCCGACGAGGTTTGAAGATCATTACCCGGCGCGCGCATCGCGTCGGCCAAGAGGTTGGTTTAATTTGATGAACACGAACGCGGATACTTCCAACGCCATCCATCGTTACATGATCGAAGTTGGCCGGCGTGCCCGCGCCGCCTCCCGCATCGTCGGTCGCGCCGAAACCCGGACCAAGGATGCCGCCTTGCTGGCGATTGCCGATGCCCTGGAAGCGGCCGGGGAGGGGCTGCTGGCCGCCAATCGTCTGGATATGGATGCCGGCCGGAGCGTCGGCCTGGAGGCCGCCCTGCTGGACCGGCTGGAACTCACCCCAAAGGGAATACGAGGGATGGCCCAGGGTTTGCGGGAGGTCGCAGCCCAATCCGACCCGGTGGGCGAAATCACCGACCTCAAATACCGGCCTTCGGGGATTCAAGTCGGGCGGATGCGGGTCCCATTGGGCGTCATTGGCATCATCTACGAATCGCGCCCGAACGTTACCGCCGACGCCGCCGCCCTGTGTCTGAAAGCCGGCAACGCCGCCGTTCTGCGGGGGGGGTCCGAGGCATTGCACTCCAACCGGGCCATCGCCGCCTGCATCCAGCAGGGCTTGGCCGCCGCCGACCTGCCGGCCGATGCGGTGCAGGTGATCGATACCACCGACCGCGCCGCCGTCGGCGAGCTGATCCGCATGGCCGAATACGTGGACGTGATCGTACCGCGCGGCGGCAAGGGCCTGATCGAGCGAATCAGCCGCGAAGCGCGCGTGCCGGTTATCAAGCATCTGGACGGCGTCTGCCACGTCTACATCGACGACCACGCCGACCTCGATAAAGCGGTGACGGTCGCATACAATGCCAAGACCCAGCGCTATGGCACCTGCAATACCATGGAAACCCTGTTGGTGGCGGCAGGCATTGCCGACCGAGTGTTGCCCGTGCTCGGCCGGATGTACCAGGAGGCCGGAGTGGAATTGCGCGGTTGCGCCCGCGTCCGCGCCCTGTTGTCCGGCGTCAAGGCCGCCACCGGGGAGGACTGGACCACCGAATATCTGGCGCCGATTCTGGCGGTGCGCGTGGTAAAGGACATGGACGAAGCCATGGACCATATCGCGACTTACGGTTCCGCCCACACCGACGCCATCGTCACCGAGGACTACGGCCGGGCGCGGCGCTTCCTGCGCGAGGTGGACTCCAGTTCGGTGATGGTGAACGCCTCCACCCGCCTCTCCGACGGCGGCGAGTACGGGCTGGGCGCGGAAATCGGCATCAGCACCGATAAATTGCACGCGCGCGGGCCGGTCGGGGTGGAAGGGCTGACCACGCTGAAATTCGTGGTGCTGGGCGACGGCCACGTTCGCCGCTAAGACCCCCATGCGTACGATCCAGATCCGGCTCGAGCGGGGGCTTGGCTGATGTTCCTGGGGCCGCGCCCGATCGGTATTTTGGGCGGCACCTTCGACCCCATCCATTACGGCCATTTGCGGCCGGCGCTGGAATTGCTGGAAGCATTGGAACTGGCGGAAATCCGCTTCGTTCCCTGCCGGATTCCGGCGCACCGCGCCGCGCCACGGGTCACCGCCGAGCAGCGGTTGGCGCTGGTGCGGCTGGCCACGGTCGGGCAACCGGGCTTCGTGGCCGACGACCGGGAACTGCGCCGGGCGGGTCCTTCCTACATGGTGGATACTCTGGCCTCGCTGCGTGACGACTTCGGCGACATTCCGTTATGCCTGATCGTCGGTACTGACGCATTCCGGGAACTGCATACCTGGCAGCGCTGGCAGGAATTGAGCGGACTGGCCCATATCGTGGTCATGCAGCGGCCGGGCATACTGCAACCCTTCCCGCCGGTATTGGAAACGTTTGTTAACCCGCGCGTGATCTACGACACACTTGCCTTGCGCCAGCGGCTGGCCGGCGGCATCCTGTTCCAACCGGTCACGCAATTAAACATTTCCGCCACCCAGATCCGTGCCCTGCTGGCACGCGGCCAGTCGCCCCGCTATCTATTGCCGGAAGCGGTGCTGGCCTATATCCACGACCGGGCGTTGTACCGGTCGCTGCCTTCCCCCACTCTAGTCACTACGTGAGGATAAACCGGAATCCATGCAACTCGAAGCCTTGCGGAAGATCGTTGTTGACGCGCTGGAAGAGCTGAAGGCGCAGGATATCAAGGTCCTGGACGTGCGCGGGATCGCCAGCTTCACCGACCTGATGGTCGTCGCCAGTGGTACTTCCACCCGCCAGGTCAAGGCGCTGGCCGACAAAGTGATCGAAAAGTGCGCCCTGGTTGGGATTCGACCACTGGGGGTCGAGGGACAACGGGAAGCCGAGTGGGTATTGGTGGATCTGAACGACATCGTGGTGCATGTCATGCTGCCGCAGACCCGCGACTTCTACAATTTGGAGAAACTGTGGTTGGTGAGCGACCGGGCAAGCTACCAACCGCACGGCGGGAGGCTGAAGTGCCTTGTCGGTCCCATGAAGATTCATCTGCTTGCCGTCGGCGCTCGAATGCCCGGCTGGGTCAAGACCGGTTACGCGGAATACGCCGGGCGGCTGCCGCGGGAATGCACGCTGAACCTGGTCGAAATCCCCGCCGGCAACCGTGGTCCCAATACGGAGGTGGCACGCGCCATCCGCGCCGAAGGCGAGCGTCTGCTGGCGGCGATTCCCGCCGGTTCCCGCGTGGTTGCCCTGGACGAGCGGGGACTGGAATGGAGCACCGCGCAACTGGCCGGGCAGTTGACCAACTGGCTGCGGGACGGTCGCGACCTGAGCCTACTGGTGGGCGGGTCCCGACGGCCTGGATCCCGCCTGCCGCGCCCGCGCCGACCAGCTATGGTCGCTGTCGCGGCTGACCCTGCCGCATTCGCTGGTGCGGGTGGTGGTCGCCGAACAGCTTTACCGGGCATGGAGTCTGTTGCACAACCATCCTTACCACCGTGCCTGACATGCTGGCTGTCCATATCTATCTCGCTTCCGCGTCGCCACGTCGTCGCGAATTGCTGCGCCAGATCGGCGTTTCCTACCACCTGCTGCCGGTCGTGGTGGACGAAACCCCGTTGCCCGATGAATCGCCATCCGACTATGTCGCCCGACTGGCGCTGGCCAAGGCGCGGACCGGCGCGCGAACGCTGAACCGACGCAAGCCCCATCCGGTGCTGGGGGCGGATACCGCGGTGGTGGTGGACGATGCAATTCTCGGCAAGCCCCGCGACCGGGATGAGGGATTGACGATGCTGGCCCGTTTGTCGGGACGCGAACATCGGGTACTGAGCGCGGTGGCGCTGGCAACCTCGACGTGGGAGGCGGTCAAAGTGCAGGAGAGCCAGGTCCGGTTCCGCGAATTGTCGTGGGCGGAATGCGCGGCCTACTGGGACAGCGGCGAACCACTGGACAAAGCCGGCGGTTATGGTATTCAGGGCCGGGCGGCGGCGTTCATCAGCGAATTGCGCGGTAGCTACTCCGGCGTCATGGGGTTGCCGCTGTTCGAAACGGCCGAACTATTGCGTGAGTTCGGTATCCTTCTCTGAACTATTGTCTATCTCTTGACTGGGATCGCGATCGTATGGCCACACGCGCCGAAGGCGGCACTGGCGACGAAATCCTCATTAACGCCACTCCCCGGGAAACCCGGGTCGCCGTGGTTGAGAACGGCGTCTTGCAGGAAATCCTGATCGAGCGGGCTGGCAAACGCGGCTTGGTCGGCAACATCTACAAGGGCCAGGTTTGTCGGGTGTTGCCCGGCATGGAAGCGGCGTTCGTGGATATCGGCCTGGAACGGGCCGCCTTCCTGCACGTGTCCGATATTCGCCCCGAAACCCTGCCCGAGATCGGTACCGTCGCCAACGGCGACCGGGTTCCCGCCATCACCGATCTGGTGCGCGAGGGTCAGGAACTGGTGGTGCAGGTCATCAAGGATCCCATTGGTACCAAGGGGGCGCGGCTGACCACCCACATCACCTTGCCGTCCCGGTTTCTGGTGTTCCTGGCCGATTCCGAGGTCGCGGGTGTGTCGGTCAAGATCGACGGCGAGCGCGAGCGGCAGCGCTTGAAGGAGGTGGTCAACGCTTTTCGGACCGAGTTCGGTGGCGGCTACATCGTCCGTACCGCGGCGGAAGGCGCGGAAGCCTGTGCACTGCGGGCCGACATGCAGTTTCTGCAACGCTTGTGGGGGTCCATCCAGGAACGGATCAAGCAGACGGGAGGCGTCGTTACCCTGTACGAGGATCTGCCGCTGGTATTGCGGGTGTTGCGCGATTTCGTCGGCGACAACGTGGAAAAAGTCCGCATCGACTCGCGCGAGACTTGCCAGCGCATGTTGGAATTCGCCGACAAGTTCGTGCCGGAGATGATGCCGCGCCTCGAACACTATCCCGGCGAACGGCCGATTTTTGAACTGTATGGGATCGAGGAGGAAATTCAGCGGGCGCTGGGTAAGAAGGTGCCGCTCAAGTCCGGTGGTTATCTCATCGTCGATCAGACCGAGGCGATGACCACCATCGATGTCAATACCGGTGCCTACGTGGGGCATCGCAATCTGGAAGAGACTATCTTCAAGACCAACCTGGAGGCGGCGGCGGCCATCGCCCGGCAGTTACGACTACGCAATCTGGGTGGAATCATTATTCTCGATTTCATCGACATGGCCAGCGAAGAGCACCGGCAGGCGGTACTGAAAGCGTTGGAGAAACAGTTGGAGAAGGATCGCGCCAAGAGCCATATCTCGCAGGTATCGCCGCTCGGGCTGGTGGAGATGACCCGCAAGCGTACCCGCGAGAGCCTGGAGCAAATCCTGTGCGAGCCCTGCCCGCTGTGCGATGGTCGCGGTTCGATCAAGACCGCCGAAACCGTGTGTTACGAAATTTTCCGCGAGCTGTTGCGCGAGGCCCGCCAGTATTCGCCCCGCCAGTTCGTGGTCCTGGCCGCGCCGGACCTGGTGGATGCGATGCTGGATCAGGAATCCAACAGCGTGGCGCAACTGGAGGCGTTTATCGGCATCCCCATCAAGTTTCAGGCGGAAGCGCTGTATACCCGCGAGCAGTACGACGTGGTATTGATGTGAAATGGCATCCCCAAAGCGCGCCCCGCCGGACCCTGCGCTGGACGCGCCGGCTAGTGCTGGCCCTGCTGCTGCCGACCCTGTTGCTGGCCGCGTTCGGTCAGTGGTGGCTGCTGCCGCGCCTGAACGATTACCGCGAGGTGCTGGCGGGCAGCTTGGGGGATTATCTGCATGTACCGGTGCGAATCGAGGCGGTGACCGCGGTCCGGGACGGTTGGCGGCTCGGTCTACGGTTGCGGGGCGTCAGTCTGCTCGATCCCGGCCGCGATGCCACGCTGGCCAGTTTCACCCAAGCCGTGGTTACCCTAAACCTGTGGCGCTCGCTGCGGGACTGGCGGCCGGTGTTGGGTCGCATCCGGTTGGAGGGCGCCAATCTGACGCTGGAGCAGGGGCCGGATGGAACGCCGCGCCTACTGGCCGATGTCGGCAACGTCGATACCGCCCCGCCTCTGTCTGACGTCGCCCGCTGGCTGTTCGACCTGCCGCGGCTGGAAATCGTCGGCGAACGGCTGGCCGTGCGCCTGCGTGACGGGTTTCCCCTGCAACTCCTGCATCCCTATCTCCAGCTTCAGAAAACCGCAACCGGCCAGCGCCTGGCCTTCACCGCCGAATCGCCGGCCGGTTTCGGCGACCGGATCCAATTGGTCGTGGAACGCCAGCGTGACGAGGTTACCGAGCCGCAGGACGGACAGGGCCGGTTCGAGTTCCGCGTCGACCGGCTGAGCCTGGCGGGCTGGCCGTTGCCTCTGATCTTCCACGCCGGTCGGGCTGGATTGGAACTGCGCGGGGAGTGGCGGGACTGGCGGCCGTCTCGACTGGAAGGCCGCTTGCGACTGGCGCAGGCGGTGCTGGGAGGAGAACCGCGTTCCGACTTGTTGACAGCGTGGCTGGCGCGCTGGTCGGAGGGCGAAGTGCGGTTCGACTGGCGGCGGCTGGCAACCGGCTGGCAACTTCAAGGCGGCGCTCGCTTCGGCGATGGTAAGGGTCAAGTCGCTGTCCAGCCGACGTTCGAGCTGAGCCGGACGGCCGAGCAGTGGCAGGGTAGCGTGCGGGAGCTGCGTGCCCAGGATTTGCTGGCATGGATAACGCCCTGGCTGGACGAATCGGCCCGGCAATGGCTGGTGCCGCTCGATCCACGCGGAGATCTGCCGGAAATCGTCTTTCGGGCCGATTCCGACGCCAATGATTATTTGGCGACCGTACAATTGCGCGGCGTGGCGAGCCGACCGGTTCACGGTCTGCCGGGATTCGACAACGTGACTGGGATGTTGGAATTCGGTCCGGATCGTGGTCGGATCGAACTGAACAGTCACAAGATTCAGGTGGATACCGACGGTCTGCTGCGCGCTCCCTTCACTCTCGATACTTTGAGCGGTACGGTGAACTGGCAGCATTCCGCCGACGGCCTGCGGTTGGAGAGCGACGGGCTGACTCTCGCCAACGCGGATCTCAACGGTCGGTTCTGGGGCAGCGTGACCGTACCCGATACCGGTGAACCGCTGCTGGATATACAGGGTCGCTACCAAGACGTGAGGGGAGATCAGGCGCGGCGTTATCTGCCGGTGGCCGTGATACCGGCCAAGGCGGTGGCCTGGTTGGATCGAGCGCTGGTCGGCGGTCGGGTGGTGGAGGGGGACGTGATGTTTCGCGGTCCACCAGCCCGCTTTCCGTTCGATGGCGGTGAGGGGTTGTTCGAAACCCGGTTTCAGGTCGAGAACGCGGTGGTGGATTACATGCCCGGTTGGCCGCCGCTGGAGCAGGGACGGGCGACGGTGACGTTCCGCAATCGCGGTTTGCGGGTGGAGGCCGGATCAGGACGCTTGCTGGATGGCGAGGTGGAAAACCTTTCGACCAGGATCGACGATTTTGCAAAGACGGTCGTGCAGGTCAGAGGTCGTGCCAAGGGTCCCGGCGCCAGTATGTGGCGAGCTTTCGAGGCCAGTCCGGCAGGTCAGGACCTGAGCGAGGATTTGCCGGCCTTGCGAATCGGTGGCGCCAATACGCTCGATCTGGAGCTGACGATTCCATTGGACCCGCGTCCCAACCAGGTGCGGGGACGGGTCGGTTTGCTGGGAAACAACGTGAGTCTGCCGACCTGGAAGATCGATCTTGGCCGGCTAAGCGGCGAGGTACGGTTCACCGAGAACGATGTGGACGCCAGGAACGTTCAGGCATTGCTGCGGGGCGAACCGATCCGGCTCGATCTGGATTTGGCCGGCCGCGAGGGACGCCGCGAACTGCGGGCGCAATTACAGGGTCGCCTGGACTTGCAGTCCCTGCTCGGAGAGTGGGCGGCGGTGCTGGAACCCTATCTGGATGGTAAGAGCGCCTGGGAAGCAGTGCTGACGGTGCCAACCCGGCGCCGCGAGCGGCGGAATGCACCATCGTTCACGCTGGACCTTGATTCGGATTTGCGCGGCGTCGCTGTCCGATTACCGGCTCCGCTGGGCAAGACCGCTGACGAGGCCCGTCCGCTCAAGATCAAGCTGCATCCCACTGAAGGGAATAGCTTGAATGTGGCGCTGGACTACGGTCCGACCGTGCGGGCCGCACTGGAACTGGTTGATTATCCGCGCCGGCCCCGGCTCGAACGGGGCGAACTGCGGATCGATGCCGGCGCGGCGAAACTGCCGGATGCGCCGGGGTTGACGGTCGTCGCCCATCTGCCGCGCTGGGAGCCGCAGGCGCCCGTCACGCAATCGGGGGCGAACGATACCGAAAGCGCCTCCAGCAAGCGACATGCCGCATCCACTGACGATGCCGAACCGAAAACCGCCAAAGCCTGGCGGCTCTTGCGCAGCGTCGAGGCCCGGATCAGCGAGCTGGTCATCGGCGGACGGTCGTTCGCCGGGGTGACGCTGCAAGCCACCCGCGAGGAAGACGGGATGCGGGTCGAACTCGATGGCGCGGCGCTGGCCGGGCGCGTGACCGTGCCGGATGAGCCTACGCCGCAGCGACCGGTCAACGCTGCGCTGCAGCGGTTGTATATCGGCCGTGCGATGGCTGCGGCGCCTGGGCACGCGCTGTTCGCCGATGTGGACCCGCGTTGGTTGCCGCCGCTGGTACTGACTGTGGCCGAGTTGCGCGTAAGCGACGCGGCGTTGGGCCGGCTGCGATTGGTCGCCATGCCGCGCCCCGGCGGTATCCGATTGACGGAAGCCACCTTGAATTCGGAACTACAGCGAATCAATGCCAGCGGAGAGTGGTGGTCGACCGGCACCGGACAGGCGTCCCGACTCAAGGCCACACTGCGCAGCCAGGCGCTAGGCGAAACCCTGGCTGCCTTCGGCTATCCGGGCAGCGGTATCGACCGTGGCGAGACCGAGGCGGAACTGGCGGTCGAGTGGGGGGCGGCCATGCCCGATTTCGCGTTGGAGCGCCTGGATGGTTCGCTGCGGTTTCAAGTGGGTCCAGGACAGTTGCGCGATATCAACCCCGGTTTGGGGCGCATGATTGGAATGCTGAACGTTCAGAACCTGACGCGCCGGCTCAGTTTCGATTTCAGCGATCTGTTTCAGCCCGGAATGGGATTCGACCGGATTTCCGGCGAGTTCGCTTTCGAACGTGGCCAGGCCTACACCGACGATGTGCTGATCGAGGCGCCGGCGGCGCGGATTCAAATCCAGGGTCGGACGGGGCTGCGGGCGCGCGATTACGATCAGACCATTACGGTTATTCCGCATCTCGGCGGTATGTTGCCGGTCGCCGGGACGATTGCCGGAGGACCGGCGGTCGGCGCGGCGGTGTTCGTCGCCGAGCGGTTGCTGCAAAAGGGCATCGAGCATGCTACCCGCTACCGCTACAGCTTGAAGGGTTCCTGGGACGATCCGGTATTGGAACCGCTGCAAGAGCCACCCGCCGCGGTCCAGGCCAAGGAGTTCGCGAGCGATAAATGAACGAGGTAAACGACATGCCGATCATGACTGCCATCCAGATGGTTTCCGGTCCCAGCGTCGCCGAGAATCTGGCCGCTGCCGCCGAACTGCTCGCCCGTGCCGCCGCTGGTGGGGCACAACTGGCCGTCCTGCCGGAAAATTTTGCTTTGATGGGGCGCGGGGAAAGCGACAAGGTACAGGTACGCGAGGCCGAGGGCGAGGGACCGATTCAGGCGTTTCTGGCCGAACAAGCGGCCCGGCACCGCTTGTGGCTGGTCGGGGGTACGATTCCGCTGCGGACCGCCGCCGACGATAACCGGGTGCGCGCCGCTTGCCTGCTGTTCGACGACCGGGGCCGACAGGTTGCTCGTTACGACAAGGTACACTTGTTCGACGTGCAAGTCGTCGGCAGCGCGGAGCGCTACGCCGAGTCGGCCACCATCGAACCGGGCGACCGCTACGTTGTCGCCGATACCCCGTTTGGCCGGCTCGGGCTGGCGGTGTGCTATGACTTGCGTTTTCCGGAGCAGTTTCGCGCCCTGGTGGAGCAGGGCATGGAAATTCTGGCCCTGCCGGCGGCTTTCACCGCCGCCACCGGCAAGGCGCACTGGGAAACGCTGCTCAGGGCGCGAGCCATCGAGAATCAGTGCTATGTCATCGCCTCGGCGCAGGGCGGGAAACACGCCAACGGCCGGGAAACTTATGGCGACAGTCTGATCATCGATCCGTGGGGGGAAATCCTCGACCGGCTGCCGGAGGGGCCGGGGGTGGTGCTGGCCGAGTTCGACCGGGAGCGGTTGGCGAACATCCGGCAACAATTCCCGGTCCTACAGCATTGTGTGCGTTGCCAAATTTGAGAGCACCATGACCACCGATACCCTTGCGCTTGCCCGTCAGCAGTTGCTTGTTCCCGCCGGTCTCGGCGAAGACGACCTGCACCGGGCGCTGGACTGCCTGCTGGGCCACGCCATCGACGGCGGCGATCTGTATTTCCAATCCCACCGCGCCGAATCCTGGTCGCTGGAGGACGGTCAGGTCAAACAGGCCAGCCACGCTATCCAGCAGGGTGTTGGCGTGCGGGCGGTGAGCGGCGAGAAGACCGGCTTTGCCTATTCGGACGAAATCGTCTTGCCGGCACTGCTGGAGGCCGCGACCGCCGCCCGCGCCATCGCCCGGCACGGGGGTGACAGTCGGCTTGAGGTCTGGCAATCCGCCCAACGGCCGGTTCTGTACGAACCGCTCGATCCGCTGGAAACCCTGTCGGCTGAAGCCAAGGTACATTTGCTGGAACGGGTGGATGACGAAGCCCGCCGCCAGGACCCGCGCGTTAGCCAAGTGATGGTCAGTCTCGCCGCCACCCAGGACACAATTCTGGTGGCTGGCAGCGACGGTACGCTGGCCGGCGACGTGCGTCCGCTGGTGCGGCTGAACGTGACGGTGATCGTCGAGCACCACGGCCGCCGCGAGCAGGGGAGCAGCGGTGGTGGTGGTCGGGTCGGCTACGGCTGGTTCCTGGACGAGGATCGTGCCATGGGTTACGCCCGGGAGGCGGTGCGGCTGGCGCTGGTCAATCTGGACGCTGTCCCCGCGCCCGCCGGTACGATGACCGTGGTGCTGGGTCCGGGCTGGCCGGGTATCTTGCTGCACGAGGCTATCGGCCACGGCCTGGAGGGCGATTTCAATCGCAAGGGGACCTCGGCTTTCAGCGGACGGATCGGCGAGCGGGTGGCTGCGCCAGCCTGTACGGTGGTGGACGACGGCACGCTGGCCGGTCGGCGCGGCTCACTGAATATCGACGATGAAGGCACGCCGACCCAATGCACCACTCTGATCGAGCGGGGCGTACTCAAGGGCTATTTGCAGGACAAGTTGAATGCCCGGCTGATGAAGACGGCGCCGACCGGCAACGGTCGCCGCGAATCCTACGCTCATTTGCCGCTGCCGCGCATGACCAACACCTATATGCTACCGGGCACGCACGATCCGGCGGAAATCCTCGCCTCGGTGGAGCGGGGGCTGTACGCGGTGAATTTCGGCGGCGGCCAGGTGGATATCACCTCCGGCAAGTTCGTGTTTTCCGCCAGCGAGGCGTATCTGATCGAAAACGGCCGCGTGACTCGACCGGTCAAGGGCGCCACCCTGATTGGCAATGGCCCGGACGTGCTGACCCAGGTCTCCATGGTCGGCAACGACCTGAAACTCGACGCCGGGGTCGGTACCTGCGGCAAGGACGGCCAGAGCGTGCCGGTCGGGGTTGGCCAGCCGACCCTGAAAATTGAGGCACTGACCGTGGGTGGGACGCAAGCCTGAATCCGCATTCGCCATTTCGACCGGCTCCCCTCACCGATGCCATCTCCCCTCCCCGACGCCATCCCCCATGCCTGAACCCATCGCTCGCACCACCGCGCCGCTACCGGCGAGGGAACAACTGGAAATCCTGGTCGCCGACATTCTGGCCGAGGCGCGCGCCCAAGGCGCCACCGCCGCCGAAGCGGCCGTCAGTTTCAGCAGCGCTCTGTCGGTTACGGTGCGGCTGGGCGAGGTCGAGACGCTGGAGCATCATCGCCAGCGCGGTCTGGGAGTCACGGTCTATGCCGGCCAAAGCCGGGGTTCGGCCAGCACCGCTGACTGGCGGCCGGAAGCGATTCGCGACACCGTGCGCAGCGCCGTTGCCATCGCCCGTCATACCGCCGCCGACCCTTACGCCGGGCTGGCCGATCCCGAGCGGCTGGCGCGGGAGGTTCCCGATCTCGATCTCTACCATCCCTGGCCGCTGACCGCCGAGAACGCCATCGAACTCGCCCGTGAATGCGAAGCGGCGGCGCTCGCGCTGGACCCGCGCATCCGCAACTCCGAGGGCGGCAGCGTCGCTACCTATACTGGGTTGTTGGTTTATGGCAATTCGCACGGCTTTTGCGGCGGTTATCCGACCACCCGGCATTCCCTGAACTGCTCGGTGATCGCTCAGGATGACGGCGGGATGCAGCGCAACCACTGGTACACGGTGGCGCGCGATCACGACGAGTTGGAGGCGCCGGTCGCGGTCGGCCAAAAAGCCGCGCGGCACGCTCTGCGTCGGTTGGGCAGTTGCCGGCTGAGTACCCGGCAGGTACCTGTGCTGTTCGCACCGGAACTGGCGCGCGGTTTGATCGGCCATTTCGTCGCCGCCGTTCGCGGTGGGGCGCTGTACCGCAAGTCATCGTTTCTGCTGGATCGGCTGGGTACGTCGGTTTTTCCGGAGTTCGTGAACATCAACGAGCGCCCGCACTTGCTTAAAGCCCTGGCCAGCGCTCCGTTTGACAGCGAGGGCGTGGCCACCGCCGACCGCGATCTGGTCAGTGGCGGCGTTTTGCAGGGCTACGTGCTGGACAGTTACTCGGCGCGCCGAATGGGGATGCAAACCACCGGCAACGCCGGCGGTACCCACAACCTGATCGTCACACCTGGTGCGCCCGGTCATGAGGCGTTGTTGCGGCAACTGGATACTGGCTTGTGGGTGACCGAGTTGCTCGGCCACGGCATCAATCTGGTGACCGGCGACTACTCGCGCGGGGCGTCGGGTTTCTGGGTGGAGAACGGCGAACTCCAATATCCGGTCCACGAAATCACCATCGCCGGCAATCTGGCTGAAATGTTCAAGGGCATCGTCGCTGTGGGCAACGATGTGGACGCGCGCGGCGGCATCCGCTGCGGTTCGCTGCTGCTGGAACGGATGACGGTGGCGGGGGAGTGAAGGAGAAACGTGACTGGCTTCTACGGCTCTTCTGGAAATCGCTGCGCGCCGTGAATCACAGCCAGCACGTCGATCTGATCGGCCTTGATGCGGTAGATGAGGCGGTAGGGTGGTTCGATGATTTCGCGGGTGTTCGGGTCATCATACTCAGGCACCCGCCGGCCCGACTGGGGAAAAATCGCGATTTGCTCGGAGCGGCGGATGATTTTATCGGCCACTCGCTGGGCGTACAGCGGCGAATCCTGGGCGATGTAGTGATAGATGGCCGTCAGATGTTTGATCGCTGTCTCTGTCCAATGAACGATCATTCCGGTAAACCCAAGCGGGCGCGAACTACCTTGACATCCTGAGTTCTCCCGGCGTCACTGTCTTTGACTCCAGCCTCGATGGCTTGGCGGACATAAATTTCATACATCAGATCATCCCAGGTCGCATTATCTGGAAGATTTTCAACAAGTTGGCGAGCATACTGTTTTACATTGGCGGCTACGGCCATGGGACCTCCTCGTTTTTGGTCAGGTCGCCATCTTATCGCTTCCGGCCTTTCGCGTCACTCTGGCGGCGGCTGGGTCATGCACGCCTGGGTATGCTTGGCAAGCTCGGATAACGTCCAGTTTTGGTCAATGAGTCAGCCTTCGCGCTTGCTCAGCAGAAAGTAGAACCGCCCGCTTTCCTCGCGCGTTTCCAGCATAACGTGCCCCATCTGCTGGCTGAAGACCGTGAAATCTCGGACCGATTCGGGGTCGGTGGCGACGACCCGTAGCACTTGGCCGCTGCGCAGGCTGGCCAGCGCCTTCTTGGCCTTGAGAATCGGCAGCGGGCAGTTCAAGCCGGACGTGTCGAGTTCGGCGTCAATGGCGGTCATGGCGTAGTGGTCGTCGGGCTGTGGTATCGAAAAGAAGCTCCAAGCTTACCGGATCAAACCGCGTTTTCGCCTACGGAAATGATTTGAGGTTTTCGGAACATGAACTTATCGAGGCAGGAAATCGAGCGTTTCTACGGAATCTGGTTGCCGCTGCTGCATTACGTCAACGTCCAACGGAAACTGGTTGCGCATGTCCCCCTCGTGCCCGGAGCAGAGACGATCAGCCCCGAGGACGCTGGCCGGCTGCGGAAAGCGCTTTGGGAAGATGACGCGCTCCGGGAAGGTTTCATCGCCGAAAATCCAGCCCGGTTGTCGGATGCCGATCTGGAGATGGTCGCCAGTTGGCGTTATCGGGTCGCGGGCCGGTTTTACATTTTGCGGTATCTGAAAAAGCACGCCGTTTTCCTGACGGAGCAAGATCCGCCGCAAGCTTACGGCGTCCTGGGTTTGGTCAGTCCGATCCAGGAGGTCATCCCGATACCGCCGCCCGTGCTGGTGGATGCGGTGCTGCTGCCGTTCGAGGACCGGATCATCTACGACAGCTTGCTGATGCCTTACCGGCTGATGTTCGGCGCGGGTATCCGGCGGAGTTTGAACGAGGCTTACCGCCGGGTTCAGGAACAGGGCGGAGTGACGACCACGCTGCAACCCCTCAGCGCCGAGGCCATCCAACAGGCCATCGGCGGGGGCAACCAAAAAATCCTGGCCGCGTTCCGTAAGGATCTGTTGGCCGCTGGCTTGAGCCCGAAAATGGTCGAGGAACATACCGGCAACATCGCGCGGTTCGTGGACGCTTACTGGTCGACGCCAAAACAGTCACGCTCGTTGCTGGAACTCGACACAGATAGCTTGCAACAGTACCTGCGCCGGCAGGGCAGGAGTGTCAATTGGGTCAGTTTCCGGCGCCTGGTTCGCTTTCTCAGGGATACGAACCGCATCGATTGGGATCAGGCGGAAGCGATGCAGCGCCTGTTGAAACAACGGTAGACCGGAGTGCGAGAAATTCATGGCTTTCTTCACCGAACCCGACCATTACGTAAAAACCATCCTGTCCGACCTGCAAGGAGCGTGGGGTTGTCTGCGCGACGAGGTGGTCAAACACGCCGGTTTTCCGAACTGGGACCGGCTGCTGTTCCACATCGACGAGGCGATGAGTTGGGAAACCGTGCGGCATCTGGAACGGATGGAGCCGCTGTTGGTGCTGATCCGCAATCTGGCGGTGCAAGGCGAGGCGCCGGAGGAGATCATGGAAGCGATCGAGGATATCGCCGAGATTCTCCAGGAAGTTCAGCAGGATTTGAAACGGGGGAAGCCGCTGTAGCGCATCCGAGCACGCAACCGGAGAAGGGTGGAATAAGGCGATTTCTTGAAAAGGTTATACCGAACCAGGCCTTGTCTCCCCCCTTTGAAAAAGGGGGGTTGGGGGGGATTTTGATCGGCGGCGTCAATCCACGGGGCTCAAATCCCCCCTCACCCCCCTTTGCTAAAGGGGGGAACGGCAATGCTCCATTTCGCGGTCAAGCAGGTAAGCTTTTTTCCGGAAATCGCCTAAAGAACCATGCCCGAGCCTACCTCAAAACCGGATGTCCGGCTGGCGGCCCTGCTGCGGCGTTTCGCGCGGAGCGCGCTGCTGGGCGCGGCGCTGATCACTCTGTCGCTGCTGGCCGGCATGGCGGGTTATCACTATTTCGAAGCGCTGCCCTGGCTCGACGCCTTCAGCAACGCGGCCATGATCCTGTCGGGCATGGGGCCGCTGGAGCAACCACAAACGCCCGGCGGCAAGTTATTCGCCGGACTCTACGCGCTTTACAGCGGCTTGGCGGTGGTGCTGATCACGGGGATCACCTTCGCGCCCCTGGTCCATGCGTTTCTGTATCGCCTGCACCTGGAAACGAAGGACGGCGAGGATGATGGGTGAAGAGCGGGGTCAATCCGCACTTGCGTCAGTGAGAAGCGGATAGTGGTAGCGGCGGCGGGGTTTGCGGAAACAGGGTTTGGACCTTGTTTCCGGGGCTGGAGGGTTCTCAAACCTGTCGCGAGAAGGGCTCTTCGAGAAGGATTTGACGCAGATCTTCCAGATCCGCCTGCCATTGAGCGTTGGTCGGGTCGAGAGCGACGAGTCTCTGTGCGATCCGCAATGCCGCCTCGTACTCTCGCAACGCTGCTTGCATCTGTCCCTGGTCCTGCAGCACGCTCCCGACGCACCAGTGCGACACCGCCAGCTCGCGCTGCCAGCCGGCGTTGTCCGGGTCGCGCGCCGCCAGCGCTTCCGCGATGCGCAGGTCCGCGCGGTAGGCCTCCAGCGCCGCGCCCAGTTGCCCCTGGGCCTGCAGCACGCGCCCGACGCAGTTGTGCGACACCGCCAGGTCGCGCTGCCAGTCGGCGTTGTCCGGGTCGCGCGCCGCCAGCGCCGCCATGAGGCGCTGGTAGTCGCGGTATTCGTCCAGCGCCGCGCCCAGTTGCCCCTGGGCCTGCAGCACGCCCCCGACGTTGCTGTGCGACACCGCCAGCTCGCGCTGCCAGTCGGCGTTGTCGGGGTCGCGCGCCGCCAGCGCTTCCGCGATGCGCAGGTCCGCGCGGTAGGCCTCCAGCGCCGCGCCCAGTTGCCCCTGGGCCTGCAGCACGCCCCCGACGCAGTTGTGCGACACCGCCAGGTCGCGCTGCCAGTCGGCGTTGTCCGGGTCGCGCGCCGCCAGCGCTTCCGCGATGCGCTGGTCCGCGCGGTAGGCCTCCAGCGCCGCGCCCAGTTGCCCCTGGGCCTGCAGCACGCCCCCGACGTTGCTGTGCGACACCGCCAGGCCGCGCTGCCAGTCGGCGTTGTCGGGGTCGCGCGCTGTCAGCGCTTGCAGGAGGCGCTGGTAGTCGCGGTATTCCGCCAGCGCCGCGCCCAGTTGCCCCTGGGCCTGCAGCACGCCCCCGACGTTGCTGTGCGACACCGCCAGCTCGCGCTGCCAGTCGGTGTTGTCCGGGTCGCGCGCCGCCAGCGCTTCCGCGATGCGCAGGTCCGCGCGGTAGGCCTCCAGCGCCGCGCCCAGTTGCCCCTGGGCCTGCAGCACGCCCCCGACGCAGTTGTGCGACACCGCCAGGCCGCGCTGCCAGTCGGCGTTGTCCGGGTCGCGCGCCGCCAGCGCTTCCGCGATGCGCAGGTCCGCGCGGTAGGCCTCCAGCGCCGCGCCCAGTTGCCCCTGGGCCTGCAGCACGCCCCCGACGTTGCTGTGCGACACCGCCAGGCCGCGCTGCCAGTCGGCGTTGTCGGGGTCGCGCGCTGTCAGCGCCGCCATGAGGCGCTGGTAGTCGCGGTATTCGTCCAGCGCCGCGCCCAGTTGCCCCTGGGCCTGCAGCACGCCCCCGACGTTGCTGTGCGACACCGCCAGCTCGCGCTGCCAGTCGGCGTTGTCGGGGTCGCGCGCCGCCAGCGCTTCCGCGATGCGCAGGTCCGCGCGGTAGGCCTCCAGCGCCGCGCCCAGTTGCCCCTGGGCCTGCAGCACGCCCCCGACGCAGTTGTGCGACACCGCCAGGTCGCGCTGCCAGTCGGCGTTGTCCGGGTCGCGCGCCGCCAGCGCTTCCGCGATGCGCTGTTGCTTGCGGTAGGCTTCCAGCGCCTTACCCAATTGGCCGCCTGACAAGTGGATATGTCCAAGGGCGTTATGAGCGTCCTCGGCGCCGTGCATATCCCCGACTCGCTCGAAAAGTTCCAGCGCGCGCTCGGCGAGGGATCGTTGTTGGCTTAGAGGGAGCCGCTGCTGACGTATAGACCAGAGGCAGTAGCAGACTCGCGCTTCCGCTGCCGCCGCCAGGTACTTGGCCTGCGCCAGCTCGTCGAGGACCACTCCCAGGGCCTGCAACGCCTCGTGTCGCCCGCCCCGGTCCCAACGCTTCCACAACGCCTCCAGTTCGTCGGCGCCCTCCGGCGCCGCGCTGAGCCGATGATAGATTCGCTCGACTTCCAACTCCGGCGCATCGCCGATGAAATAGTCGGCCGCCGCTGCGGACAGGCGAACGAACCGCGTTGGCTCTTCCCGCGCCAGGCGCGCACGCAGCGCCAGCCGGGTAGTGTCGTGCACGTTCCAACCCTGGCGAGCCGGGAACGACTCCACCATGGGTAGCGTCTTGAGCTGCTCTACCGCGGTGGCCGCATCGTCCGCTTCTTCCGGCAGGAGAGCCGCGAGCACCGCCGCGTCGAACCAGTGAGGAACGGCGGCCGCCTCGACCGCGACGCGCAGTCGCGGGTCCCGGTCGGCCAGCACGATGTCGAGGGTCGCGAGGGCAAGCGCTTGCGGGTCGCCTTGTGCGGATTCCAGCCGTCGTTGGATCTCGTCGAAGTCCACTGCGATCAGCTCGCCGGCAGGGTGGAAGGAAGGTTGGAGGCCAGGGTCTTCAGCAGCGCAGCGATTGCTCCTGGATCGCCGTTGGTCACAATGACCAGACATTCGACGTGCTTGGGGTCGATGAGCTTGCCCTGGTACGCGCTGGCGCAGAACTGGCGCCACTTCCCATCCTCCCGGATCGGCGGAAGCTCGAAGGTGGTGGCTTGAGCGCCCCAGGTGTGCTTGTCCTGATCCGGAACGGCTTGCCCGCAGACGACCACCAACAGCGCCGGACAGCGCGCCACGCGGTTGAGCAATTGAGTCTCCAGCCAGCGGGCAAATTCATCGCCACCCTTCTCAAAGGTGTCGAAGGCAAGGAGCAGGGGTCGAGTGAGGCGTTGCAGGTCGCCGAGCAACGCGAGCTGGCGGCCTCCGCTGGAGGCCTTGCCCAGCGTCGGCAACAGCTCCTGCGCGTCGAGGGCTATCGTCTCCAGTACCTGGTCGAGAGTGGGGCAGCCCTTGAGGTCGATGTGCGAGTAGGCGACGCCAAGCATGTTGGCGAGGCCCAGCAGTTCGCCGAGCAGCGCGGTCTTGCCACGATTGCTCGCGCCGCGAATCAGCAGGATGCGCCGATCCGTCTTCCCCTGGATCATGCGCTCGAAGCAATCGAACTCCTCATCCCGGTTGGCGAGGGCGCGGACCGGACGGTTGACCAGTTCCGGCCAGGGAACAGCGGCGGGCTTGACCAGCGGTTGCGGACGCGCGCGGGGTTCGGCTTGACCCACGCGAGCAGTTCGTCATAGGACTCCGCGCGCCAGAGTTCGAAGCGATGGTAGCGCTGGAGTCCCAGCGGAATGTGGGCGCCGTCCCCCTCTTCAAACAGGATGACGCGGAACTTGGGATTGATGCTGGCCAGGTTGTACAGAATCTGACGGATCGCTCCCGCCTCGCAGGCGGCCCCCAATCTCTGACCCGCCGGCATTTTACCCTCGTAGCTCTGGCAATAACGCTCGGTGCAGGCAACCAGTACCTGATCGCACTCCTTGACCTGCGCCTCGGACCACGTCGGCCACCCTTCGTCCGGACCGCCCGGCAGCTTGTCCCGATCGATGACGACCACAACACCGTCGCGGCGCAGGCGCTCGGCCAGCTCGCGAACGCGGTCGCGATGGGAGTCGGTATCGTGGCTGTAGCTGATAAAGACGTTTGGCATGGGTGGATATTAGCTCCTCAGTCGCAACTTCTCGGTCTGATCGTGGGACAAGACGGCCCGCGGCTGATCATGGAACCAGCCAGTCAAATGCCGCTTAACCGGGTGATTTAAGCGATGATTCAGGAGACCGGGGGCGAATGGACCGGTTCCTCTTCTTTGGGGTCCTGGAAAGCGCGTCGGATCTTCGTGATGATACTGTTTTGTGGGAGATCGAGGAGTTGTTTGAGGACCAGCGCGGCCAAGACCTGGCGGACCGTTTTTTCCGAAGGCAGCGCGCGGGAGCGGGTCCGCAGATAGAGTTGATGCTGTTGCCAGATCTCGGCACCGAACCGCAGGGCGATCAGTTGCAACAACCCCTGGGCGACCAGGGCGCAGAAGACGAAGACTTCATAGGCTTGCCAGCAGGCGGCAACGGGGGGTTGGTGTTCGGCCGTTGGGGTCTTCAAGGACCGATTCGGGGTAGGACGGCGGGCGTGGCGCGGCAAGTGCGGGGTCCAGAAGTGAAAACGAAACGCGCCGAGGAAATTTTCAAGACGGCGAACAAGATTTCAATGCGGGTGCGGATACAATACAGTTCGAGCGCGGTGACCGGCGAGAGGGTCAGATCGGAACACAGTTCATCTTTCCCCAGAAAGTACTGGACAGGGTCAATATAGTGCTGTCCCATATCCCCCAGCCCTCCGCCGTCGTAATCCCAGTACCCCCTGAATGTGGCATGGACCCGATGCGGGTGGTACGGCTTATACGGCGCCGGGCCGAGCCAGAAATCATAGTCAAGTTGCTGCGGGATCCATTGCGGCGTCAGGTCGGTCTTTCCCGACCAGTAGAATTTCCATTCGAAGCCCGTGGCAGCGCCTATGGTGACGGTGAGCGGCCACCCGAGAAGCCCGCTCCGGACGAGCTTCGTGAAATCCCTCACGGTCCCGCCGCTGTCGTAGAAATCCTCCCGGCTGTAGCGAAACCAGGTATTCACGCGGAACATCCGTCCGTACATGCCGACCGCTTCAACCACTTTCTCCCCCTCCGCGATAGTCCGGCTCATCGGCTTTTCGCACCAGATGTCCTTCCCCGCCTTTGCGGCTGCAACGGCAATGAGGGCGTGCCAGTGAGGCGGGGTGGCAATGTGCACGATATCGATATCACTCCTCTCGAGCAGCTCGCGGAAATCCTTGTACCCCTTTACTCCCGGGCCTCCGATTGCCATTCCATCGTTCAGATGCTCTTCGTCGACGTCACAGACGGCCAGCAGGCGCGCTCCGGTATTCCCGAGGTGCCAGCGCCCCATCCCCCCGATACCGATCACCGCTTTCGTGAGTTCATCACTGGGGGGTGTGTACCCCGGCCCGCCGAGAACCCGGCGGGGGACAATGGTGAACGCTCCCAGCGCAAGGGCCGACTTGACAAATGTACGACGCGATACCATACTCCTCCTACGACAGTTGTGCTGTGTTGCCGGAAACGGAACGGCTGTTCCTGAAGAACAATCCGAACACAATCATGATGACCGCGGCCAGGACCGCGGGGATTGTCCAGAAGGTCTGCCACTGCGCCGCTGCTTCCGGCCCCGTTGACGTGACGATGCTATTGTGGAGCCATCCGGATATTTGCGCGCCGATAAACATCCCCGCACCGTACGTCATCAGCACAAGGAAGCCCTGCGCCTGTCCCCGGATCTCCTTCGTAGAGATCTTGTCCACGTAAATCTGCCCGGCGACAAAGAAGAAATCATAGCAGATGCCGTGTAGGATGACGCCGGCCATGATCATCCAGAAGATATTCGCCGGCGCAGCCAGGGCGAACAGAACATACCGGAGAACCCAGGCGAACATGCCGGTCAGGAGCATCCACTTGATGCCGAGGAACCGGAAGAAGAGCGGCATCAGCACGATAAAGAGCGCTTCTGACATCTGACCGAACGACATCTTGAAGCCGGGATTGACGATGCCGCTGAAGTTGACATACACCGGTGCATACGCATAGTATGCCGACAGGGGGATGCAGATGAGGAATGAACTGACAATGAAAATCAGGAAAGAAGGGCTCTTCAGAATGGCAAGTGCATCGAGACCGAGGACCTCGCGGACGGTCATCTTTTCTTTCGCAGAAGGAGGCGTGTGGGGAAGTGTGAACGCATAGAACCCCATCACGACGCCCGCGATCCCCGCGATCCGCAGCGGCGTGCCGGTCTCGTCGGCGCCCAGCACCGCGCTGACGAGCACGCCCGCCACAATCCAGCCGATGGTTCCGAACACCCGGATGACGGGGAAGTATTTTTCCTGATCGGTCATGTGATGGAACGCCAGAGCATTCGCGAGTCCGACGGTCGGCATATAACACAGCATATGGACAAGAAGGAGAAGGATGAACCAGCCGGAAGCCCCTGCTTCCGCCGCAAGCGGCGCCAGAAACATCGCCACCCCTCCTATCACGTGCAACGCCCCGAGCACTTTCTCCGTCGAAAAGATCCGGTCGGCAACCATCCCGAGGAAGAAGGGTGAAATGATCGCCCCGATGGGACCGACCGCATACGCCCAGTAGACCAGATCGGACATCCCGATGCTGGTCATATAGTTCCCCACGGTAACATACCAGGCGCCCCAGACGAAGAACTCCAGGAACATCATGCCGCTCAGTTGAAAATAGATCGCTCTTTTCATGGTCGCCTTCGTTATGAAAGATGCACAATGGTTCCCGTTCTGACCGACTCATCGGCCGCCAGCACAATGCGGAGACTGTTCACCGCATCGGCGAGATGGCCGCCGAGATCAAGATCATCCCGGATGGCCCGGAGAAAGTACGCCTGTTCCCTGTTGCACAACTCCTGATGGTCGGGCTCGTCGCTGGTATCGATCCGGACATCCTTCATGGACTCTGCGTCGTGCCTGATGAGGCTGCCGGTCTTCGTATGGGAATCAATATCCGACGAATCTCCCACCTTCGCGGCAAGCGGCTCCGCAATGCTGACGGAGCCTCCCGGACCGATGGCGTCCTTCACAAAGTAGGCGGTCTGGCTCATCATGGGGCCCCAACCCGCTTCGTACCACCCCACCGACCCATCCTCGAAGACCACATGCAAATGGCCGTAGTTGTACATCGCTTCGCTGATTTCTCCGGTCAGACGGGCCCCGACCGCCTGAACCCGGACGGGACGCGAACGGGTCATCTGACACATGACATCAACGTAGTGCACACCGCAGTCAACGATCGGGGACATCGATTGCATCAGTTTCTTGTGGACCTCCCACGCGGCACCGCCGCTTTGCTGGTTCAGGCTCATTCTCATGACGAGCGGTTTGCCGAGCTGCCGCGCTTCCTCGATGAACCGCTGCCAGGCGGGGTGATGCCGGAGAATGTACCCGACCACCACTTTCTTCAACGTTTGCCGGGCAGTACGGGCAATTTCCTCCGCCTCTGCGACAGTGGAGGCGAGCGGTTTCTCGACAAAGACATGCAGGCCGGCGGTAAGCGCCTTGAGCGTCAACTCGTGATGGGTTTCGGGATACGTGCAAATTGCCGCTGCATCAGGAGAGGCGGAGCGGATGGCCTCTTCCAGGGATGAGTACAGCGGCACGCCCCCCAGCTCCTGAGCCAGCAGCCCTGCCTTCTCCGCAGAGCGATCCACGAGTCCCGCGAGCGTGAACCCTTCCAGATGCGCGTACGCCCGGGCATGTGATGATCCCATGGTTCCGCATCCGACAACAACCACCCGTATGGTGTTCATGCATTGCTCAGGGTTTCAATTCAAGAAGCCAGATATTCCGGTACTGCACGAGATTGCCATGATCCTGCAGGAGGATTCCGCCGGGGAGCTGCACGGCGCTGTCGATCCCCTCGGCTGTCGGCCCCGGCACGGAGAGATCCTCGTGGATGACAATTCCATTGTGAACTACCGTCACCGCGCATCTTTCGCTTTCTTCCCGTCCGCGTCAAAACGGGGAGCAGTGAACAGGATGTCGTACGACTGCCATTGTCCCGGCGGTGCACACATGTTCACGCGGGGAGCCCCTACTTTATAGATTCCGCCACACTCATTATCCTCACCCGTAAGGCCGTAGCTGTCCAGTACCTGCACTTCGTACCGTCCCTGAAGGTAGACTCCGCTGTTGCCTCTGGCTTGTCCACGTGCTTCAGGCATAAAGGGTGTCCGGAATTCGAGGTGGAGCCGGAAATCGGTGAATCTCTGTTTGGTAACAATGCCCCCGGCGCCGGGCACCACCTCCATGACGCCATCCATGATTTTCCATCCGACCGGAACCGCACGCTGTTTCTCGTCGCGCCGCTCCCATCCGCTGAAGCCGCTCCCGTCGAAGAGAACGTGAGCACCTTCCGGCGGCCTCGCGCCGAGGTTGGGGGAGAGACGAACGACGTGCCTCAATTCGAACGTCTGAGCCTCCGGTAAAGTGGTGCGGCCCGATACCATGCCATTGTCAAGCGTCACCGGCCAGTCCGGGTGCTGTGCAACGATCACCCGGTTTCCATCGATCATTCCCTCAAAGGAGATCTCCGGAAGAGGCTCCCGCACATCAAAGGATGCATGCACGGAGAAACGGTAGCTCTTCCCGCCAAGGGCAATGCTGTGAACCGCCATCGGAACAACCATCCCCGATCGTGTGACCCGGTGGCCCTGCCAATCCCCCATCACCGGATCAGGCGGCGATCCATCACCCCTGATTGCGCTCCCCGAAGGGGTGCATGAGACCAGCAACATCGCCAGAACGAAAGCCAGGGAGAGTTTCACTATCGCTGCCGCATTCATCGAGTATTCTTCCTTAATAAGTCAGTTCTGCGTGGTTGAGATGCGAATTCCTTCCAGCTGCCCGCCGTCGGGTGTACGGACACGGAGGCATGCGCCCCAGGACCCATCGCCCTGCTCGAGCTTCATCATCAGTATGTTCCACCCCTTCTGCAGTGTCGCCGGAACACGATCGGTGCCGGGGGCAACGTTGCGGACCGCACTGTTGGTGTGAACACGTGTTGCGTTCACCCATATCTTTATGCCGTAGTCGCTCCCGGCTTCCAGGCTGACGTTCTGATCCACAGGAGACCAGACATTCGTACGGAGATACACGACCCCGTCCCCGGGACCGAAGGCTTTGTCACATTCGAGCAGCCAGGGTCTTCCGGCGTCAGTCATGCCGCGGAACGCCGTCCATTGCACCGATGCTGCGGCGGGTTCTTCGGGAGGAAAGGACTTTTCGAGAAGCCGTACATCCTTCTCCTCGTAGGGGCCCGCAAAATCCCAGGAGGTAATGTAGTCGTCCAGGCGCTCGATGTTCTTGATCAAGGCGTCCGCCTTTTTGACGTTGACGTCGTTGCCTGACGAAGCCATCAACTGCCGGAGCTGCCGGACCGTTTCCGGCCGGGCAGTATCGGCAATCCCCTCCGCGATGTTCAGTATGGCAGCCTCCGCTTCCGGCCGGAGTTCGGCGTCATTGAGAGAGGACGCCGCCATCCGGAGAGCGCCGATAGAGGGAACCTTCCCGACCGCGGAGAGGAGCAGCTTCCGTTCGGCCGCATTCGGGGCAAGGGCCATCGCTTCCTTGTATCTCCGCACCGTTTGTTCAGCCCCGCTCGTGCTGTCGAGTCCGATGAGGCGCACGGAACCCCGCAGGGCGAGCACGCGGTGCCCGGATTCTTTCGCACCCTGTGCCACCGCCCAGAGATCAGGGTAGGGATCCGCCGCGGACCAACCGGCGAGAGCGCGGATGGCGGCCAGCCGGATCTCCGGATCCGGATCCTTCAACGCCGTGCGGAGAGTTGTGAGGGAAGCGGGTCCCTCGATCTTCCCGAGGACACTGATCAGCGACGCTCTCGCCTGCTTATCCTTCGTCCGCGCATACGCGGCCAGAACCGCCTCATCTTGTCGGGCACGATCGGGGATCCTGCGGGCGGCAGCAGCGACTGCGAGTTCCCATTCCCGCCGCTCCGTTTCGCCACGCACATGCGTCAGAAGATCAATCATCGCGGGAAGATGTTCGGCACCGGCGAGCGATTTCAGTGTTCTTGCCGACTCAATCCGGACCGGGCCGGACGGGTTTCCAGCGGCCTGCAGCACCGAAGGGACCGCCGCGGTAATCCGCCGCTCTGCAGTTGCCTTCAGGAGTTCCACCTTTGTCCTGCCATCGACGCGGGGAAGCATCACGAGAATTGAATCATCGACGCCCGCCCCGCGGAGCGCGTACAGGCTGCTCCTTGCCTCCTTCTGTTCCGCTCCCGTGGACGATGCCGCGGCGCGGGCAAGCGTGGAGACAGCGCCCGCATCGCCCATCGAGCCGGCCGTGCGCAGCGCGGCGATCCGTACATCGGGAGCTTTGGCGGCAGTTGCCGCAACGACCGCCTTCTGGACACCGGCATCCCGGTACGCCGCGAGAGAAGCCAGCACCTGTGCCTGAGCCGCAGGCGTGAATTCAGGGAGCGCTTTGGCGATGGCGCGGACGCCCTCGATGTCGGGAACCTTGCCCACCAGCTGCGCTGCAATCGGATGGAGGGCTGCGTCGCCGGACCTGAGAGTTGTCAGGATCGTACCCGCGGCATTACCCGGATCGTTGAGAATCGTGCCGCGCAGCGCGGCAGACCGGACGGCTACCGGTTCGTCAGGAGAACCGAGAGATGTGTACACTGCAGCTGCACGGTCCTTTTCACCCTGCGATTTCATCCGGCCGGCACAGGCCAGCATCGCATGCGCGATGCTGCTGCGCACCTCCCCTTTGGCACTCTTCTTCGACCGTTCGAGCGCATCCAGCGCCGCCGGCGTCCCGATCTTCCCGAGCGCCGATACGGCGGCAACCGCCACGCGGGCATCGGGATGTGCGGTCAGGTCTTGAAGAGCCGCTGTGGCACCCTCCACCCGGCGATTCCCCAGTGCGGTAATCACGCCAATGAGCGTCCGCCCTTTGTGGACAACCAGGGCTTGCTGTAGAGCGGCATCCGCGGCGGGTCCCTGGATCGACTCGAGGGCAAAAAGTGCCATTTCGGCCGTCGCGGTGTCAGCCAGCATGCCCGCCAGCTGCGGCACGGAAGCCTCGCTCCCGACAAGCGCAAGCCGCATGCAGATGAACTGCTTTCCGGCGGGCGTGGCAGACCCCTTGAGGAATTCGAGAAACTGCTTCTCCATCCTGAGACGGGCTTCCGGAAGATCGTCCACACCGCGAATAAACTCATCAAGACCCGAAAGCGCCGCGCGGCTGTCCCCGTGGGTGTACGTCGAAATGCGCCCGAGCAGGTCTGTCAACGCGCGTTGATCATAGAAGCTCATCGGGTCGAACGGGAGTGGCGTTGTTTCCGCCTGCAGGTCGCCGAGTGCAAACTGTATCCCGTCAAGGTAATGCCTGAGCACCGCGGAATTTGCATACACCTCATCGTTGTGTCCCAGCGAACAATAGAAGAGCCGCCCCTTGCCGTATGTTTTCACCCAGCTGATGGGGATGTCCCGGTCGACCGACTTGACGCCCTTGGCTTTCCGGTTCTGTTCCGCTTTCATATCAAGACCCAGCAGGACACGGCTGTTCTTCCTGAGATTCATCTGCCGGATCCGGTAAATCTCATCTTTGATGACGAACCCTTTTCCCCCGAATGCCGCGGTGAGCGGGTGAGTCGGGTCGTCGATCTTCACCGCCCACGTGCCGTCAGCGGTCCACGGATGATCCTCGAACACGCCACCCAGAAGTTCCTGCCCTTCGGGCCAGGTGGGGAAATTGTCCGTGGCGGCATGGATCCCGACAATACCTTTCCCCTCCGTGATGAAGTCCAGCAGGCTTTTGCGAAGCACGGGATCTTCGAACGTGAGCTGGGTTGTGTTATTGAAGCAGACTCCATCAAACCGTTTCAGATTCTCCGGCCGGAACACCGAGAGGTCTTCGCTCTCCACGGTTTCAAACGCCCCGGTCTTCTTTCCCAGTATCTCCAGCGCCCGGCTGGCGCGCGGGATGGCGCTGTGCCTGTACCCCTGGGAGAAGCTGAAGACAAGCAGGAGGCGCGGTTGTTTCGGTTTGACCGTAGACGTAGCCGGGGCGGCGTCCTGGATTCGTTTGATTTCCTCCTGCGAAAGCTGGAGGCCGGCGGAAAGGGTGCCGGCGGTAAGCACCAGCAGGGCAACAAGGGCGAACACTCTGATTGCATGAATCATAAATATTCCCTTCTCGGTACAAAAAAGTCTTACAGGTGCCACGGGCTCCGCATCGGGCGCGACAGGAGCCGGTCGGCTTCCGGATCGTTGACGAACCGTTCCGTTTCAGGATTCCAGCGGACTTTTCGTCCGAGTTTCATGGCAATGAGCCCGAGATGACCTATCATGATGGAGCGGTGTGCCACCCGTGCGGGAGTGACGGTTTCGGCCCTGTTCCGCACACAGTCGAGGAAATTCTGGTGATGGTCGTCGCTCCTGTAGAGATGGATCTCGTCCGGTCCGATAGCCGAGGTCAGCAGGGACTTTGGAGAAGTATCAATGCCTTCCCGGTCCACCCAGATCCACCCGTCCGTCCCCTCGAAATGGACACCCATCCCCTTGGGCTGCTGCAGCCGATCTGCCACGATCATGGTGAATCCTTCTTTATATGTGCAGACAAACCGGTAGTTCTTCGCCGTATCGAAGAGCCCGTCTTTCGCCTTCGGGAAGTTGCCCACTCCCTCGATCTCGACGGGACTCGTCAGTTCCGTTCCCATTCCCCACTGGGCGATGTCGCAGTGGTGTCCGGCCCAGTCGGTCAGCTGCCCGCCCGAGTAGTCGCTGATCCAGCGGAAGTTCCAGTGACACCGGTTCGGGGAGTAGGGGACACTGGGGGCGGGTCCGAGCCACAGATCGTAGTCGAATCCTTCGGGAACCGGAGCAGGTTGGCTTCCCCCCTGTTCACTGATGCTGTGGCCGGACGGCAGCCCCACCCGCACCGTATGCACCTTCCCGATCCTCCCGTTCCGCACCAGCTCGCATGCATAGCGGAAGTTCCTGACGGAGCGTTGCCAGCTCCCTGTTTGCCAGACAATGCCGTATCGTTCCACCGCATCGACGATGGCGCGCCCTTCGGCAATGGAATATCCGAGCGGCTTCTCACCGTAGATGTCCAGACCCGCCTTCGCAGCGGCCGTTGCTATGAGCGCATGCCAGTGATCGGGCGTTGCGATGCTCACCGCATCAAGGTCGCTCCTTGCGATCAATTCGCGGAAGTCGTTGTATTCGGCCACACCCTTTCTGCCCGTTTTCGTTTCAACAATAGACCGGGCTTCAGCGCGGTGTTTCGCGTCGACATCGCACACGGCGACAATGTGAACTCCCGGCAGCCCCAGGAAGGCCTGCATGTTGCCGATTCCCATGCCGCCGACGCCGATGCACCCGATCCTGATCCTGTCACCGGGAGCCACAGCACCCGATCGTCCGAGGGCACTCGATGGGATGAACAGCGGGAGGCCCATTGCACCGACTGCCGCCGCCGACGCTGCTTTGAGAAAATCGCGGCGTGTTGATATCGACCTGTTTGTCATCTGATCTCCTTTGAACGTACTCCGGCTATCGCCCGGGGGCTCATATCTCATCACTGATCAAACGCGGCGTCGAAGGCAACGCCGGACGGCGAAAAATCAATCCGGCGGACGAACGCACACGCCTCACGGGCCCCTTGCTCACGCTCCATGCCGCTGTCTTCCCACTCAACCGAGAGCGGACCTGGATACTTGATGAAGTTGAGGGCACGGATGATCTCTTCAAACTTTATCGATCCCCGCCCCAGCGAACGGAAGTCCCACCCCCGGCCCCGCTGTCCGAAGCTCAGATGGGAACCGAGAATACCCGCTTTGCCGTCGAGCTGAAGGGCCGCGTCTTTCATATGCACGTGGTAGATCCTGTCCTGAAACTCCTCGATAAACCTCACCGGGTCGACCATTTGCCAGTGCAGATGGCTGGGATCAAAATTGAACCCGAAGGCTTTCCGGTGGTCAATTGCTTCCAGGACACGCTTCGCGGTGACAATATCGAAGGCGATTTCCGTGGGATGGACTTCGAGGGCGAATTTCACGCCGCATTCATCATAGACATCGAGAATCGGGTTCCACATCTTCGCGAAGTACTTGTACCCGTCCCCGATCATGTCTTCGGTGATCGGTGGAAAAGCGTAGAGGAGATGCCAGATGGAGGAGCCGGTGAACCCGTTGACCACCTTCACCCCGAGGTTCCTGGCGGTGCGTGCGGCATTCTTCATGGTTTCAACGGCCCACGCCCGCTTTTTCTCCGCGTTCCCTGCACAGGATGGAGGCGCGAAGGCGTCCGAACGGACGTCGTTGTCCGGATCGCAAACCAGCTGGCCCGCCAGGTGATGGCTGATGGCGAAGAGCTTGAGTTTGTGTTTTTGAAGAATGGCAAGCTGCCGTTTGCAGTAGGCTTTGTCCACTGCTCCCTTCTCCACATCAAGGTGATCCCCCCAGCACGCGAGTTCGAGTCCGTCGTATCCCCACGCGGAGGCCTTTTTTGCCAGCAAGGAAAGAGGCAGGTCAGCCCATTGCCCGGTAAAGAGAGTGACTGGTCTCGGCATTGTCGTTCTCCTTCAGCTGTGTATTCGCGTCCACTTCCTGGAGCTCCTGGAGCTCGCAACGACGGCTTCGATAAAAAGCATTCCCCTCGCGCCGTCGTGAACGTTGGGGAAATCCAGGATGAGTGTGTCGGGTTTCTTCCCCGCCAGTGATGCACGGATGGTATCGGCAAAATTACAGTAGATGTTTGCAAAAGCTTCGATGAATGCCTCGGGGTGACCGAAGGGGAGGCGTGTGGCCCGGGCGGCGGCGGCGCTCTTTGTTCCGATATAGGGATTCCCCCGTCGATAGACCTGGACGGGACCGTCCGGCTCCTTCACAGCGAGGTGATTCGGATGCTCCTGATGCCACTCCAGGCTCTTCTTCGTCCCGTACACCCAGATTGCCAGATTGTTCTCCTCACCGATGGCGATTTGGCTCACGTGCAGGATGCCCTTCGCACCGTTCTCGAAGCGCAGGAGACAATTGCCATCGTCGTCGAGCCGCCGTCCTTTGACAAACGTCGTGATATCCGCACAGATTTCTGTGATCTTCAATCCCGTAATGTATTCCGAGAGGTTCTCGCAGTGCGTGCCGATGTCTCCAATTGCGCCTGCAATGCCGCTCTGTCCGGGATCGGTGCGCCAGACTGCCTGGACACTCCCGGTCTTCTCCAGCGGAGAGGCAAGCCAGCCCTGCGGGTACTGGACCACGATCTTCCGGATTTCTCCCAGGTCGCCATCCCGCACCATGTCCCGGGCAAGCTTCACCATCGGATAGCCGGTGTAGTTGTGCATGAGCCCGAACACCTTCCCCGAGGCTGCAACGATCTTCCGGAGCTCCCGCGCCTCGCGGACGGAAAACGTCATCGGCTTTTCGCACATGACGTGGAAGCCGGCTGCGAGGAGTCTCTTGGCGATGGGGAAATGAGAGTTGTTCGGCGTAACGATGGATACAAAGTCTACACGCTCTCCTTCCGGGAGTCGCCGCTCCTTTTCTATCAGCTCTTCATGACTGTTGTAGACCCGCCCCGGTTCAAGGAGGAGCTGACGTCCCGTCTCCTTGTTTCTGGCGGGGGTCCGGCTGAAGTTCCCTGCTACGATATCGATGCCGCCATCCATCCGAGCGGCCTTTCGGTGCACTTCTCCGATAAACGCTCCGGGCCCTCCGCCAACCATTCCCATCTTCAGGGTTCGTTCGAGCTGCATATGATCTCCGGGAAGTCTACTACAGACGAGGTGAACAGTTCATTCAAAGTCCGCTGAGGCAAGGGGATCTCTCAACCCTCCAGCTTACGGAAGGTGAAGGCTGCACGACGGGCTATGGAAAGCGCAGGGGCAGTGAGCGCTGGTCTGCAGCACTGATCTGCAATATAGGGCCCCCGAGTGGAAGATTCAAGGTGGCTTTTTTTACGACTGGTGAACTTCAAGACTGTTGAACGGCGTCGAACATGGCAACGACGTTTTCCGGCGGAACGTTGGGCATGATGTTGTGGACCTGCTGGAAGACGAACCCCCCGCCCGGGGAGAACAGGCGCACCTGTTCGCGCACGTGAGTGCGGATGCTGGCGGGAGTCCCGTTGATCAATTCTTCCCGGGTGTCGCACCCTCCTCCCCAGAACACCATCCGGCCACCGAAATCGGCCTTCAATCCCGCGGGTTCCATTCCCCGGCAGGAGATCTGGACGGGGTTGATTGCGTCCAGCCCCGCCTCAATCAGGTCGGGCAGCAACTCCCGGACTCCGCCACAACAATGGAGCATCACCTTCACGTTGGCGAGTTCCTTCGCCCGGGACCAGAGGCGCGCATGGCGCGGTTTGAAAAACTCCCGGTACATCGCGGGGAGATCTGGGGACCCGTCTGCATCCCCAGGTCATCTCCGAACACGATGATATCAATTGACGGTCCCACCGCACTCAGAAAGCTTTCGAGATTCTTGAGATGAACCTCCACCAGTCGATCCAGGAAGTCGTGCGCGGCATCCGGGTCGCCGGCCAGAAGCACGAAGAAGTTGTCGTTCCGGTAGAGGAACTGTCCAACCTCCAGGAGATTCCCGCCGAAGAGCCCGAGGATGGCACGGTCGGTGCTCGCCCGTAACCGTTGTGCCCCCTCGATCAGGAGTTTCCTGCCGGCGGGGCCGGCTGTGATCGGTCCCGGCGGCGAGACGATGGCGGTCCACATACTTTCATCGAACGCTTCGGCAATCCGCGAGTGATCCGGCGGGTCGTCCACGAACGGATAGTATGTTTGTTCGAAGAAAAGTGCTCCGTCGGGCATCTGTGCGAGCACACGTCCGCTGCGGGAGCGGAGGATCCACCGGCTCCCCTCCCGTTCGGGAACCACCCAGGCCGGCATCTGGCAGGGGGTTTTGTCCGGAAGCACCCAATCCACCCAGTATTTGTCCTCCAGGGCGAAGGCGCGTCCCAGTTCGATGGTATCGACGGAGAACCTGCTGAGCACATCCTCATCCACCACGGCCAGTTGTTGGATCGGATCATAGACCCGGATGGGACGTTTGGGCAGACCCAGGTGGTCCCGGAGTTTTGCGTATGCGATGGCGGTGATACCGGAGGACCGGTGGCCGGAGAAATCGACCGGGATGCGGTCGGGTTCGCGATGGTTAAGTGATGCAAGTACTCGTTGTCGGGAGGTCATAGGGATCCTCTGTGTACGGTCATTTACCCAGCGTCAGCCGTGTGACGTTGTTCTCCTTAAGCTGAGACAACCGGAACGTTGAAGGAACGGAGGAGATGGGTTTGTCCGGCAGTGTAGAAGCCGCAGTCATTACCACGCATTGGGCACGCGCATCGATGACAAGATACGGATCGCAAACATGTAAATCAATTCGCGGTTTGGGGACAGAACTCCCCACCGTTGTGCTTTCTTGCAGTTCAGGAACTTCGCCTTCGGGCAGAGTGTTCTTCGGTTGCAGTACAACACTACATTCCTTTCTGGAGAGCTAGAGAAATGTTCTGGATGTATTCCGGTTTTGTCGGCCTCATCCTGTTCCTCCTGGCGGGAGGAGTGGTCGCATCGCTGGCGGCCACGAAAACACGCGACGATCCAACCTCGCATTCACCTGGTAAAGAGCTGTAACACCTGAAAGGGCTGGGCTCTTGCAACTGAGGGTCATTTCGTACGATATTGGGGCAAAGGTATCGCGGAAAGACACCGGACGGGCTCACGATTAGAGAGGTATGCCATGGCAACGCAAAAAGGGATCGATGTCACGGAACAGAAGCGGTTGAACGACGCACGGGAGAAGGGAATCCCGTGGAAGAAATGGGGACCGTATCTGAGCGAGAGGCAGTGGGGAACGGTTCGCGAAGATTACAGCGAGGACGGAAATGCCTGGGATTACTTCACCCACGACCAGTCCCGTTCACGGGCCTATCGTTGGGGCGAGGATGGAATTGGGGGTATTGTGACGATAAGCAACGACCTGTTTTGCCCTCGCGCTGTGGAATGAAGGATCCAATCCTGAAGGAACGCCTATTCGGGCTCACCAACAGCGAGGCAAATCACGGCGAGGATGTGAAGGAGTATTACTTCTACCTGGACAGTACTCCCACCCACTCCTACATGAAGTATCTTTACAAATATCCGCAAAGTCAGTTCCCCTACGGTGACCTGGTCGATACCAACCGTAGACGTTCCCGGGAAGAGTTTGAATATGAGCTGCTCGACACGGGGCTTTTAACGAAAACCGGTATTTCGATATGTTTGTGGAATACGCCAAAGAAGGCCCGAAGATATGCTCATCCGGATCACTGTTCAGAATCGCGGACCTGAAGCGGCGCGGCTCCGTCTCGTTGCCAACCCTCTGGTTTCGGAACACCTGGTCATGGGGAGACGGGGATCCGAAGCCTTCACTGCGGGAATCGGCGCCTGGCACCATTCAGGCTCCCCACCCTGAGCTGGGCGAATACCGGCTTTCTTGCGATGGCGACCCCGAGCTGCTGTTTACGGAAAATGAGAGTAATGCGCAGCGGCTCTGGAACCAACCCAATGCTTCTCCCTATGTCAAGGATGCGTTCCACGATTACCTCATCTGGGACATGGCGAGGCGGTGAATCCCGCCAAAAACGGGGACCAAGGCCGCGGCCCACTACTTGCTCGACGTGCCCGCCCGAGGCAGCCGGATGGTCCGCATGCGCCTGTCAGCCGCCCCGGCGAATGATGCCTTCAAAAAGGCCTTCCGAAGAAATATTCAAACGCCGGAACGGCGACGCGGATGAATTCTACAACACGATCACGCCAGAATCGCTGAGTGAAGATGAACGCCGTGTGCACCGCCAGGCTCTCGCAGGGATGCTCTGGAGCAAGCAATA
>CAVQSJ010000036.1:0-238110 GCA_963715845.1 uncultured Gammaproteobacteria bacterium
CTTACAGGAAATCACGAACCATGCTGGAAATCCGCAATCTGCACGCCACGGTCGAGGGCCGCGAAATCCTCAACGGCATCGACCTCGTCGTTCGTCCCGGCGAAGTACACGCCATCATGGGGCCAAATGGCTCCGGCAAGAGCACGCTGGCCAACGTCATTGCCGGGCGCGATGGCTACATCGTCACCGAGGGCGAAATTCGCTTCGACGGCAAGAACCTGCTGGAGATGGCCCCGGAAACCCGTGCCTGCGAGGGCCTGTTTCTGGCGTTCCAATATCCGGTGGAAATCCCCGGCGTCGCCAACCTGTACTTCCTGAAAGCCGCCGTCAACGCCGTGCGCAAGTATCGCGGCGAACCTTCGGTGGATGCCATGGACTTCTGGGAACTGGTCCACGAGCGCATGGAACTGGTGAAAATGGACGAATCCATGCTCAAGCGCTCGGTCAACGAAGGTTTCTCCGGCGGCGAGAAAAAGCGCAACGAAATCTTCCAGATGGCGGTCCTGCAACCGCGCTTCGCGGTGCTGGACGAGACCGATTCCGGGCTGGACATCGACGCCCTGAAAGTCGTCGCCGACGGCGTCAACGCCCTGCGCAGTCCAGAGCGCGGCTTCCTGGTGATCACCCACTATCAGCGCCTGCTGGATTACATCGTGCCGGATCATGTCCACGTGCTATTCAATGGCCGCATCGTTCGTTCCGGCGGCAAGGAACTGGCGCTGGAACTGGAGGAACAGGGTTACGCGCTGTACAACGAGGAACCCGGCCGGGCGCGCCGGGCGGCGGCATGAGAGGCAAGCCATGACCGCCGTCGCCCCGCTCTTCTCCGACCCGTACCGCCAAGCCTTCGCCGGTTTCATGGCGAACCGCTGCGAGCCGGACGCCATGGCCCGACTGCGGCGCGAGGCCTTCGCCCGTTTCGAGACGCTGGGCTGGCCGACTCGCCAGCAGGAAGCCTGGCGCTTCACCGACTTGAGCGCGTTGCAAGCCCTCGCGCTCCAACGACCCGCCGATGCGCCGGTCGAGGCCGGCGCACTGCCGACGCTGGAGATGCCGGCGCACCGTCTGGTCTTCGTTAACGGCCGTTTCGCGCTGGGGCTGTCGCGACTGGGTGAAAACCTGGGCAAGGCGCAGATTGCCAGCCTCGGTCAGGCGTTGCTGACCCAGCCCGAACGAATCGAGCCGTATCTCGACCAACTCCCCGGGTTGGAACGGCACCCGTTCGCCGCGCTGAACACCGCGTTCTGGGAAGACGGTGCGTTCGTGTACCTGCCGCGCGGAACCGTGGTGGAAACACCGATTCATCTGATATTCCACGCCAGCGGCGGCGACATGAGCGTCCATCCGCGCCTGTTGCTGGCGTTGGAGGACGGCGCGCAGGCCACCGTGGTCGTCGAATACCGGGGCCAGGGCCGTTATCTGGACGCGCCCGTTGCCGAACTGCAACTGGGCGCGGGCGCGGTGCTGCACTATCACCAGATTCAGGAAGAAGCGCCACAGGCTTGGCATCTCGGCGGCATTCGGGTCCGACAGGGGCGCGACAGCACCGCCAACCTGCATCTGATTTCGCTCGGTGGCCAACTGGCGCGCACCGACCTGGAGGCGCTGCTGGACGGCGAGGGCGCCAGTTGCACGCTCAACGGCCTGACCCTGGCGCGCGACAGTCAAGTGGGCGATTCCCACGTCCGGGTCGAGCATGCCCAGCCGCGCGGAACCAGCCAGCAATGGTTCAAGAGCGTGCTGGATGGCAAGGCGCGCTCGGTGTTCGACGGCATGATCCACGTCCGCCCGCACGCGCAGAAGACCGATGCCCGCCAGACCAACCGCAACCTGCTGCTGTCCAAGCAGGCCCAGGCCAACTCCAATCCACGCCTGGAAATCCTGGCCGACGACGTGAAATGCGGGCACGGCTCCAGCACCGGTTTTCTCGATCCCGACGCCGAGTTCTATCTGCGCACCCGTGGCATTCCCGCCGCTCAGGCCCGGGCCATGCTGGTCCACGCTTTCGCCAACGACAGTCTCAACCAAATCCATCTGACGCCGCTGCGCGCGCGCCTGGCCCGCCTGCTCGCCGCCCGTCTGGCGCTGGATCTCATCGAGGGGGAATAAACGACATGAGCGCCCTGCACGCGCTTTCCACCGCGCCAGCCACCCGCGCCGGGCTGGACCTCGCTCGCATCCGCGCCGATTTTCCGATCCTGCGCCAGCGGATCCACGGCAAGCCGCTGGTCTATCTGGACAACGCCGCCTCGGTGCAGAAGCCAAAAGCGGTGATCGACGCCATCAGCGAGTGTTACAGCGGTTATTACGCCAACATCCACCGCGGCGTTCACCTGCTGTCGGAGCGCTCCACCGCCGCTTACGAAGGCGCGCGGGAGAAGGTGCGGGCCTTTCTGAACGCCGCCAGCGTCCAGGAAATCATCTTCACCCGTAGCACTACCGAAAGCATCAATCTGGTCGCCAGCAGTTTCGGCAACAGCACGGTGAAAGCCGGCGATGAGATCGTCATCACCGGCATGGAGCACCACTCCAACATCGTGCCCTGGCAACTGCTGTGCGAGCGGACCGGTGCGACGCTCAAGGTCGTGCCGTTCACCGATGCCGGCGAACTGATCCTCGATGAATACGAGCGGTTGCTAGCCAGCGGGCGGGTGAAACTGGTGGCGGTGGTCCACTTGTCCAACGCCCTCGGCACCATCAACCCGGTCAAGCTCATGATCGAACTGGCCCACTCGCGCGGCATCCCGGTGCTGGTGGACGGCGCGCAATCGGTGCCGCATCTGGCGGTGGACGTGCGGGCGCTGGACTGCGAGTTCTACGCCTTTTCCAGCCACAAGCTTTACGGACCGAGCGGCGTCGGCGTGCTGTACGGCAAGCAGTCGTTGCTCGAAGCCATGCCGCCGTATCAGGGCGGCGGCGACATGATCCGGCTGGTCACGTTCGAGAAGACCGAATATGCGGACCTGCCCAACAAATTCGAAGCCGGCACACCGAACATCGCCGGCGTGATTGGGCTGGGCGCGGCGCTGGACTGGCTGAACGCCATCGGGCTGGACGCGGTCGCGGCTCACGAGCACGAGTTGCTGGACTACGCCACCGCCCAACTGCAAGAGATTCCCGGCCTAAGCATCATGGGCACCGCGCGGGACAAGGCAGCGCTGGCGGCGTTCACCCTGCAAGGCGTGCATCCCCACGACATCGGCACCATCCTCGACCGCGAAGGCGTGGCCATCCGCGCCGGCCATCACTGTGCCCAACCGGTCATGCAACATTACGGCGTGCCCGCCACCGCCCGAGCCTCGTTCGCTGTCTACAACACTCGCGACGAGGTGGACGCTTTGGTCAAAGCCCTTTGGAAAGTCAAGGAGTTATTTGAATAATGAATGACTTGCGCGATCTCTATCAGGAAGTCATCCTGGACCATAACAAGCGGCCCCGGAATTTCCGCATCATCCCGCAACCGACCCATCGAGCCGATGGCGTCAACCCGCTGTGCGGCGACCGGATCAGCGTTTTTTTGGACATCGAGGACGGTGTGATCAAGGACATCGCTTTCCAGGGCGCCGGTTGCGCGATCTCCAGCGCCTCGGCCTCGCTGATGACCGAAGCGCTCCGGGGCAAGCCGGTCAACGAAGTCGAGCATCTGTTCGAGGCGTTTCACAACGTGGTGACCACCGATTGCGAATGCCCTAAAGGGCTGGGCAAGCTCAGTGTCCTGGCCGGCGTGCGCGATTATCCCAGCCGGGTCAAGTGCGCCACCCTGGCCTGGCACGCCGTGCGCGCCGCGCTGGAAAAACGCAAGGAACCCGTGGCAACCGAGTAACGTTCGCTGCTTCAGGAGGCCGCACGGAATGACCACCATGAATTTACCTGATGCCGATGAGATGGAAGCCCGGGTGATTGAGGCGCTGAAGACCGTCTACGATCCCGAAATTCCGGTCAACATCTACGAACTGGGGCTGATCTACGGACTGAACGTCGATCCGCTGGGCAATCACGCGGATATCCAAATGACGCTGACCGCGCCCGGCTGTCCCGTCGCCGGCTCGATGCCGGAATGGGTGGAGAACGCCGTCCGCTACAATGCGGGGGTGGAATCCGTCCATGTTGAAGTGGTGTGGGATCCCCCCTGGACGCCGGAGCTGATGTCCATGCGTGCCAAGCTGGAACTGAATATGTTGTGATCCAACCCCGCTCTTGAGAGGAGAAGGGATCTCACCAATCAAGGGCCGCCGCTCGCTATCGCCTGACCACCAGATAGACGCCTGCCACCGCCAATACCATGCCAACCAGGGAGACCAAGGGGAGCGTCTCGCCAAAAACAGCCCAGGCGATTAGCGCGGTGCTCAAGGGTACCAGGTAAAACAGACTGGCGACGTTCACCGCGCTGCCGCTGTGAATGAGCAGGTTCAGCAAGCTGATCGCTCCGATGGAAAGCACCAGCACCAGCCAGCCAAGCGCGAATACAAACTCGACGGTCCAGGTGATCTGGAATTCCGTGAACAGGGCGATGGCGATGGCGGTGACGATAGCGCTTGGGATAAATTGAATGACCGAGCCGGTGCGCAGATCGAACCCGGCGCAAAATCGCTTCTGATACAGCGTCCCGACGGTCATCCCCAGCAACGCCCCCAGAGCCGGCACCAACATCGGTCCGAGTTCGGCGCCGACGCCGAACTTGCCGGATACCACCAGCGCCACCCCGATGAAGCCCAGCACCAGCCCGAGCCATTGACGCGCGCTCACCCTTTCGCCGAGCAACCAACCGGCGCCGAAGGCTGTCAACAGCGGTTGCATGCCGACCACCAGCGCGGCGATGCCGGCAGGCAAGCCCTGTTTGATCGACACGAATACGCCGCCCAGATAAACGGCGTGAATCAGCACGCCGGAAACGCCGATATGCAACCATTGGCGCGGGTCTTTTGGCCACGGGGCGCGACTCAGCACGGCGATCGCCAGCATCAGGGCGATGACGCAAAGATAACGCACCAGCAGGAAGGACAACGGCTCGGAGAACGGCAGGCCAAACCGGGCGCCAATAAAACCGGTGCTCCACAAAAAAACGAATAGGAACGGGTAGATGCGTTTCATGAAAGATTTAAGCTTTGCCGGTGACGGGTTGCTTTGAGTCATTGCCCTCGGCGCGGCCTGCACGCGCCGAGGGGTAATAGCCATTATTCGAAATCGGGCATTTCTGCTACTATGCGCCGCATTTCAGTGCGGTCACGAAGGATGTCCACAATGTCACGCCCATACAACTTTAGCGCGGGTCCCGCCATGCTGCCCGAGGCGGTTCTGGAACAGGCCAAGGTCGAGATGCTCGACTGGCGGGGTTCCGGCATGTCCGTGATGGAAATGAGCCATCGCGGCAAGGAATTCGTCTCCATTGCCGAACAGGCCGAGGCGGATCTGCGCGAATTGCTGAACGTTCCCGCCAACTACAAGGTGCTGTTCCTGCAAGGCGGGGCCTCCGCCCAGTTCGCCATGGCGCCGATGAACCTGCTGCGCGGCAAGACCAAGGCGGATTATCTCAACACCGGACAGTGGTCGAAGAAAGCCATTTCCGAAGCCAAAAGATTCTGCCAGGTCAATGTGGTCGCCAGTTCCGAACCGGTCAACTTCACCACCGTGCCGGCCCGCGACACCTGGAAATGCGACCCGGAGGCCGCCTTTCTGCACTGCACGCCAAACGAAACCATCAATGGCGTGGAAATGCACGCGATCCCCGAAGTGGGCATCCCACTGGCGGCGGACATGTCGTCCACCCTGCTGTCGCGTCCGCTGGATGTGAGCAAGTTCGGGGTGATCTACGCCGGCGCCCAGAAGAATATCGGACCCGCCGGCCTGACCATCGTCATCGTTCGCGAGGACTTGATGGGCCAGACCGTGGCGGGCACGCCGACCATGCTCGATTACGCCGCCATGGCCAAGGAAGGGTCGATGTACAACACCCCGCCGACCTATGCCTGGTACATCGCCGGGCTGGTGTTCCAGTGGCTGAAGGCGCAGGGCGGGCTGGCGGCGATGGCCGCGCGCAATAAAGCCAAGGCGGAATTGCTGTACAAGGCCATCGACGAATCCGGCTTTTACAAGAATCCGGTCGATCCAGCCTATCGCTCCTGGATGAACGTCCCCTTCACCTTGCCCGACGAGGCGCTGGACAAGCCGTTCCTGGCCGAGGCCAAGGGCGCCGGCCTGCTGACTCTAGCCGGCCACCGTTCGGTCGGCGGGATGCGCGCCAGCATTTACAACGCCGTTCCGCTGGAAGGCGTCAAGACTCTGGTGGATTTCATGGCTGATTTCCAGAAGCGCCACAGCTAAACAATTTTCCTTTTAAACCAGCTCCGGACGTCCGCGTTCGGGGTGTTCTTTTTTTTCAGGCGAATGGTTGACCGATCCATGTATAAGATTCTGACCCTCAACAACATCAGCGTTTCCGGCCTGGAGCGCCTGCCCCGCGACCGCTATGAGATCGCCTCCGAAATCCAGCATCCCGACGCCGTGCTGCTGCGCTCCTACAGCATGCACGACTGGCCGGTTCCAGCCAGTCTCAAGGCGGTGGGCCGCGCCGGCGCCGGCGTCAACAACATCCCCGTGCCGCAGATGACCGCCAAGGGCATTTGCGTGTTCAACGCGCCCGGCGCCAACGCCAACGCCGTCAAGGAACTGGTGATCGCCGGCATGCTGCTGGCCGCGCGCAACATTTGCACCGCCTGGGACTATACCCGCAAGTTGCAAGGCACCGACGCCGAACTGTCCAAGCAGGTGGAATCTGGCAAGAAGCAGTTCGTCGGCATCGAACTGCCCAACCGCACCCTGGGGGTCATCGGCCTGGGCGCCATCGGCGTCAAGGTCGCCAACGCCGCCCGCGCGCTGGGCATGAGAGTCATCGGCTACGACCCGCACATCACCGTCAGCAACGCCTGGCAGCTCTCCTCGCAGGTCGAGCAGGTGCTCAGCGTCAACGAAATGGTGGCGCAGGCCGATTTCGTCACCCTGCACGTGCCGCTCAACGACGCCACCCGCCATTTGATCAACGCGCCATTGCTGAAGAACGCCAAGCCCGGGTTAACTCTGCTGAATTTCTCGCGCGAGGGCGTTGTGGACGAGGAAGCTCTGTTCGAGGCGCTACAGGCCGGCAAGCTGAAATCCTACGTCTGCGACTTCCCCACCAACCGGCTCAAGGACCACCCGCGCGTCATCATGCTGCCGCATCTCGGCGCTTCCACCGGCGAGGCCGAGGACAACTGCGCGATCATGGTGGCCGATCAGGTGCGGGATTATCTGGAGAGCGGCACGGTCCACAATTCGGTCAACTTCCCGGAAATGACCATGCCGCGCAACGGCGGCCCGCGCCTGGTCATCGTCAACGCCAACGTTCCGCACATGATCGAGCGCATTTCCAAGGCGATTTCCGGGGCCGGCATCAACATCCTGGACATGCTCAACAAATCGCGTGGCGAGATCGCCTGCACCCTGGTGGACACCGCCGCGCCGGTGCCGGCGGAGGTGGTGGCGCAAATCGCCGACGTGCAGGGCGTGCTGGGCGTGCGGGTACTATAAACCGTCACCTTTGTCGCCGAACCCTCCCGGCCATCAGACCGGGAGGCTCAGTCCGCCGTCCCGCGGGCGATGTTGAGATACGCCAGCCAATAGCGGGACAACTCGTTTATGCACTCGACCCGGGTCAGGAGCGTGGCGAGTTCCGCTTTAAGGCGCTCGGCCTCAGGTAGCAGGGCGGCGAGTTCGAGGTCGAATTCACTCAGTTGCTTGCTGCGATTAGACGCGGTGATGGCAACTCGGGTGGTCAGCAGGCGAATTCGTATATACAGCAGATCACCAGGCGCCGTGGTATGACGCTTGTAGTGCAAATCGTAGGCTTCCGGCGCCACGTCCTTCTTGCCGAGCAGATACGCTTCCAACCCCTCCACCCGGGCCAGCATCATGTTGAGATGGTTCTGAGTGGACGTCCGATGCGCCAGAGACTCCAGCAAGACGATTTTCTCCTCCAGCCAGCGCCGCCGCTCCTGCACGTGTGCCCGTAGCCGGTCGATCTCGCAGTCGGTCTCCACCAATTGTTGGTTCAGCGCCTGAATTTCCGACTCGATCCCGTCGAAAAACTCGGGGAGTTGCTCGGATAGCAACCGCTCCAGCGTCAGGGTGACAAACCGTTCCCAGATCGTGTCGGCTTGGGCGCGCAGTCCTTCGAGACGCTGGCGTATGCCGCCGATCCGGTCGATGCTGTCCCGCACACTGCGCTCGTGCTCGGCGCGGTCCTGGGCGCTCCAAACCTGCACCAGTTGTTCTTCTTCCCTTAATACATACGACATGCCGGCCGTCGCGCCGTCGTCGGTCTCAGAGCTGAGGATCTCCACGCGATGGGTCTCCGGGGTCGGCAAAAACCTTCACCTTCTCCAAATGGGCGGGCACGCCGCGAGACCGCGACGTGCGATGGGTTCAATCCAGGTAGGTCCAGCCATCTGGATTGTCGTGGTTCAAATCATGCACGTCGTACACGCACAGATCCTGATCGGGCAGATTGGGAAACAACTGTTTGGCCTTGGTTTCCGCCTGCTGTTCGTGCTCGGCCTGAACGAGCGCGACGTTGAGCAGCTTACCTGAGCTGGGGTCTTCCACGATAACAAGATAGGGTTTCATGAACACTCCTTCGGCTTTCTACGGTTACACGCTGGCGAAATCACATTTCAACGATAAGACCTTATGATTCTGGATGATCGCGACCAGCCGGTCAGCAATAGCGGTGAATCCGGAAATGATTGTCAGGCTCGCGGATGATATCGCCGACATGCAGGCGAAACGCGCCGGCTCGGCGTTCGGCGAAGTATTGCCGCAGCGTTTCGTGAACCACGGTAAAGGCGATCTGCTCCCAGGGAATCTCGTCCTCGGCATACAACCGCACCTCCAGACTTTCTTCGCCGGGACTGGCATAGCCCTCCCTGAGCTGGCCGCGAAACATCAGGTATACCTGACTGACATGGATGAGTGAGTATAGGCCGTACAGGGTGAGATTTTCGACCAAAGCGTTGGCTTCCTCCAGCGCCTCGCGCGCGGCCGCGGCAACCGCCGATTCACCGTTCTCCATGAACCCTGCTGGCAGGGTCCACAAACCGTAGCGCGGCTCGATGGCCCGCCGGCACAGCAGAATCCGATCCTGCCATTCGGGGATGCAGCCAGCGACAATTTTCGGGTTCAAATAATGAATGGTATCGCAGGTGTCGCAGACATGCCGGGGCAGGTTATCGCCCGCTGGGACGCGCAAGGTAAGGGGGGCGCCGCACTGACTGCAAAATTTCATGGAGCGGGATCCTTATTCGATGCTGGTGCTCGGTGGTTGGAACTAATGCGGCATTTGGCCATGTCCAGACAGCCGCCACTGCAAAATGATACTCGCCACGACCGGCCGCCGTCATGATGGATTGCAACCTGCCCCGCGCAACCATAAAGTTTCAGGAAACAGTCTCGAACGGAGACCGCCCGCATGAATTCCTTCGACCCTGATGATTCATCGGCCTCACCCACCGCTCTGTCCACCGACGAGCGCCAGCGTCGTTGGCGCCTGATTCTCGGCGGTGGCGCGGCGGACGGCATTGGTTGCACGCTGGCGGCGGCCGATCTCGGTATGGACCGTTGCCTGCAAAACCTCTACGACGAGGATCGCGGCGGCGATTTAAGCGGTTCCGCGCCCCGGGTTGTCCGCTGGCTGGGCGACATCCGTCGTTATTTTCCAACGCCCAGTGGTGCGGGTGTTACAGCAGGACGCACTGCAACGCTTTGGCTTGCAGCGCCTGTTGCTGGAGCCGGAACTGCTGGAAGCGGTCGAACCGGACGTCCATCTGGTGGCCACGCTGTTATCGCTGCGCGGGGTCATGCCGGCCAAGGTCCGGGAAACCGCCCGGCTGGTAGTACGCAAAGTGGTCGCCGAACTGGAGCGCAAGCTGGCCAATCCCTTGCGTCAGGCGATCTCCGGCAGCCTCAATCGCAGCGCCCGCAACCACCGCCCGCGCCACAGTGAAATCGACTGGCACCGCACCATCCGCGCCAACCTGCGCCATTACCAACCCGAGTATCGCACCGTCATCCCCGCCACCCGCATCGGCTTCGGCCGCCGGACCACCGCCCTGCGCGATATCATCCTCTGCGTCGACCAGAGCGGCTCGATGGCCGCCTCGGTGGTCCATGCCGGAATCCTGGCGGCGGTCATGGCTTCGATCCGGTCGGTACGCACGTCGCTGGTGGTGTTCGATACTGCCGTGGTGGATTTAACCGACCAACTCGCCGATCCGGTCGAGGTACTGTTCGGTACCCAACTGGGTGGCGGCACCGACATCCATCGCGCGCTGAGTTATTGTCAGGGACTGGTGCGCGCGCCCAACGACACCATTCTGGTGCTGATCAGCGATCTGTACGAAGGCGGCGACCGCCAGCAATTGCTCAAGCGGGCCGCGAGTCTGGCGGCCTCCGGGGTACAACTGATCGCACTGCTGGCGCTATCCGACCAGGGCGCGCCGGCCTACGATCAAGGCATCGCCGGCTCGCTGGCAGGCATGGGCGCGCCAGCCTTCGCCTGCACGCCCGATCTATTCCCCGAACTGATGGCCGCCGCCATTGAACGGCGCAACTTGGCGCAATGGGCAGCGGCGCGGGGCATCGTCACGGCGGGCGGAGCGTCCTGACCGAGTCAACCGGACGATCACGACTTATGGCGGCTTGATGCCGTATTTGCGGTAAATCTGCCGGAGTTCGTCCTTGGCCGCGCGGAGTTCGCGGGCGCGGCTGGCCGGGGTACCGATGGTCGAAGAGGACAGCCGCCGGATGTCGCTGTTGAGATTGTCGATCCTGGCCCGGTCCTCGTAACCGATGTAAGGTGGCTCCTTGGTTTTACCCTTCTTGCTGTCGGTGGCCGGACGGTCGAGTTCTTTCACCGAAACGCCCCGGTTGACCGCGCGCAACTCGCGCAATTCCCGCGTGGCCCGTTGCAAATCGCGGACGTTATCGACCTCGCCGGCCGGCGTGGGTTGCGAAGTAATATCGAGCGTTTGCGTGGATTGCGCATCCGCGGGAGGCGGGGTGTTGCCGTAGTGAATCTGGCCGTCGGCGTCGGTCCATTTGTAGACCTGGGCCTGGACCGGCAAGCTCAGCGCCAGCAGAATGGTGAGGTGGCGCGGAGATTGCCACCGCTTGAGATAGCCAAACAAGGCAATGAGCGCGATCGGCAACGCGATTATATCCAGCATGTTGATGAGCCCTGCTTATGCGAGTTTGAGGTATCGCCGCAACTCGACGTCTCCGACATCGGCGGCGGCGTTGATGATATTCCGTCTTGGCACGCCACTTCACCACCTTCCCACTTTGATCAGCGCTTACGTATCTGGTCACCTGTCAAGGGTCAGCCTTTCGACCAGCACACGCTCGCACGCCTTGAACAGCACGTAGAACAACAGGCTCAGATAACCGTAGCCGATCAGTTCGAAGAGCTGGCGCAAGGCGCCATCGGCAATCACCATCGTGCCATGTTCGAGATACAGGTTAATATTAGCCTTGAGCAGAACGAACAAATTGAGGGAGGCGACCCCAAACAACAGAAAGAACGCCCCCATCAGGAGGAAAGTGATCCACCAGTACTTGAACAGGAGTTTCATCAGGATCTTTTGCATCGATGCGTTCCCAATTAAAGCGAGGTCGAACAGCTTCCAGGAAATTCTGGCGGGTTCGAGCGGCGAGCAAGCCCCTGCTCGACCATCGGCAATCACAGATATCGACAGACATGCTAAAACACAAAGAGTACAACAATACCCTCCAACGAGCATTCCCGATCATGTCGTCCCCCCAGGCGCTGTCTGTCCTCATCCTCACGGTGATCCTGCTCATGCTCCCCTTCTCGATCCTGGCGGCCCCGCCCGATAGCCCCGACGGGCCTGCAACACCCGCTCCCGGCGAAACCGCCGCCCGCAAAACCATCCTGCTCGACGATTTCGAGGATTTGAGCGGCTGGACCGTCGCCACCTCTAACGGCGCCCGCTTGGAAATTGCCCAGGATACCGGTCGCGCCGGCCGGGCGATGCGGCTGGATTTCGAGTTTCAGGACGGAGCCGGTTACGTCATCGCTCGCAAGGCGTTCCGGCTCCGTCTGCCCGACAACTACGCCTTCCGTGTCTTCACGCGCGGGGAAGCGCCGCCCAACGATTTCGAGTTCAAGCTGGTGGATCCGCACCAGAACGTCTGGTGGTTCAAACAGCGCGAACACGTTTTCCCTGGCGACTGGCAGCAGATGACGGTCAAGAAGCGGCACATCAGCCTGGCCTGGGGGCCTGGGGGTCCGCTGGAAGAGATAGCCTTCATCGAGTTCGCCATTTTGCCCGGAACTCAGGGCAAGGGTTCGGTGTGGATCGACGAGTTGATCCTGGAGGAACGCGAACCGTCGCACGCCTATATCTTGAATCCGGTGGTCAGCGCCTCCACCACCGCCGAAGGCTACCCGCCGGAAGGGGTGCTCAACCCGATCCACACCACGAACGGTTGGCGCAGCGGCGCGCTGGCCGAGGACCAGTGGCTGCTGTTGGATTTTCTCCGCCCCCGCGAGTACGGCGGCCTGGTGATCGATTGGAATTCGGACGATTATGCCGTCGATTATCAGGTACAGATCTCCGACGACAGCGACAATTGGCAAACCATCTACGCCGTGCGCGACGGCAACGGCCGGCGGGATTACCTCTACCTGCCCGATGTCGAATCGCGCTACCTGCGGCTGAACCTGCAACGCAGCAGCCGGGGGCGCGGCTACGGCGTCGGCCGCATCCAGGTTCAATCCTACGAATTCTCCAGCTCGCCCAACCAGTTCTTCGAAATCGTCGCCCGCGATGCCCCGCGTGGGTTCTACCCGCGCTACTTCCAGGGCGAGCAGTCCTACTGGACCGTGGTCGGCGTCGGCGGCGACGGCAAGGAGGCGCTCATCAGCGAAGATGGCGCGCTGGAGGTGGACAAGGGGGGCTTCACCATCGAGCCATTCCTGTTCGCCGACGGCCGGCTGATCACCTGGGCTGACGTGGAACCGGTGCAGGATCTGGCCAGTGGCTACCTGCCGATTCCCACCGTGCGCTGGGAACACGAACACTTCTGGTTCGCGGTCACCACCTTCGCGGCCGGCAACCCGGGGGAATCGGTGCTGTATGCCCGTTACCGGCTCGAAAACCTGAGCACCGAAACCCGCCACGTCACCCTGTTCCTGGCGGTGCGTCCGTTTCAGGTCAATCCACCCTGGCAGTCGTTGAACATCACGGGCGGCGTTTCCCCAATCCGTCATTTGGAATACACCGACCGTACGGTTTGGGTGAACCAGCGCGCCAAGGCGGTTTTCGCGCTGACCGCGCCCGACCGGTTCCGTGCCGCCACCTTCGACCAGGGCGCCATTACCGATTATCTGGCCGGAGGCAAACTGCCCGATGGGACCAGCGTGGACGACGCCTTCGGCTATGCCTCCGGAGCGCTGGAATACGGCTGGGATCTCCAACCCGGTGAAGCGCGCGAGGTCTATCTGCGCATTCCGTTCCACGCGGCCGAAACCGGTCCACTACCTCCAACCGATGCCGATGCGATCACGCGGGCGAACCGGCTATTGGAGCAGGTTCGCCGCGAGTGGGAAGCCCGACTGGATCGGGTCGGGCTGGAACTGCCGCCCACCGCCCGAAAACTCGCCAACAGCATCAAGAGCAATCTGGCCTACATCATGATCAACCGCGACGGCCCGGCGATCCAGCCTGGTTCGCGCACGTATGCCCGCTCCTGGATTCGCGACGGCGCGCTGACCTCCGCCGCCCTGCTGGGCATGGGCTACACCGAGGAAGTCCGGCACTTTCTGCAATGGTACGCGCCCTTCCAGTTCCCGGATGGCAAGGTGCCATGCTGCGTCGACCAGCGCGGTGCCGATCCGGTCCCCGAGCACGACAGCCACGGCCAATTTATCTACGCGGTGATGGAGTACTACCGCTACACTCGCGACATTGGCTTTCTGCGCGAAATGTGGCCCTACGTAGTCAAGACGGTCGGCTACATCGACTTCCTGCGCCAACAGCGGCTGACGGAAAAGTACCGAACCGATCCGACGTGCCTGGCCTATTGCGGCCTGGTGCCGGAATCGATCAGCCACGAGGGCTACGCCAGCAAACCCCAACATTCCTACTGGGATAACTTTTTCATTCTGCGCGGTCTGAAAGACGCGGCGGCCATGGCGGTGATTCTGGGCGAGGACGCGCTGGCGGAGCGGTTCGCGACGCTGCGCGATGCCTTCCGCAAGGATCTGTACGCCTCGATCCTGGAAACCATGAAGCTGCACCACATCGACTACATTCCCGGCGCGGCCGAATTGGGCGATTTCGATCCCGCCGCCACCACCGTCGCCGTCGATCCAGGTGGCGAATTGGGGCAATTACCGCAGCCGGCGCTGGATCGCACCTTCGAGCGCTACGCCGATTTCTTCCGCCGGCGCCGCGACGGCCAAACCGAGTGGGAAGCGTATACGCCCTACGAACTGCGAGTGGTGGGCACCATGATCCGGCTGGGGTTCCGGGACCAAGCGCTGGAGGCATTGGCGTTCTTCCTCGACGCTCAGCGGCCGGCCGCCTGGAATCACTGGGCGGAAGTGGTCTGGCGCAACCCCAGGGCGCCACGCTTCATCGGCGACATGCCGCACACCTGGATCGGTTCCGATTTCATCCGCTCGGCGCGCAGCCTGTTCGTCTACGAACGCGAGGCCGATCAGGCTCTGGTGATCGGCGCCGGCATTCCGGCCGCCTGGGTGACCAGTCCGGAAGGCGTCGCGGTCAAGCGGCTACCCACCTGGCACGGCACCCTCAATTACCGGATGGCGATGAGTGGCCCGGACACGCTGCGGGTGCAATTGTCCGGTGACGTGACCGTACCCCCAGGCCGCATCATTCTGCATTCGCCGCTCGACCGGCCGCTGCGGGGCGTGACGGTCAACGGCCGGTCGGTGGAGACCTTCACCGCGACCGCCGCGACCCTGGACCAGTTTCCCGCCGAGATCGAATTCCGGTACGCAACCGAAACAGCGGCGCGGTAAGCGCCCACAAGCTGATCGGCCAGGAGCAGTTCCGGGACGCTCTCGGGGAATTTCCGCAGCGGCGAGAACAGACACGGCTGGGATCACCACAAACGACCACCACCAAGAAGGCGGTGGTTTCGGCTGATGGCTAAAGCCAGCTATAACAAAAATACTACGTTAATCAGCATAACCGGAGATCGCAAGCAGTACTAAACTTCTTCATGTACGCCCCAGCCAAAGAGAAACTGTTATGTCCGCCGCTTTCATCCAGCACGCCCGCGCCTTCGACGGTCAACCGCTCGGCAACGGCCATTACGCGACCTTCCTCACCGCCGCCGGCACCGGCTATTCGGCGTGGGGCGAGCTGGCGCTGACCCGCTGGAACGCCGATCGGATCGAGGACGGTGATGGATTTTTCCTCTATCTGCGCGATCTGGACAGTGGCGCGTTCTGGTCGATAGGCCAGCTCCCAGTGCCCAAGGCAGCGGAATATCAGACCGTCCGGTTCAGCGCCAGCCTGGCCGAACTGCGGCGGCGGGACGAGAATATAGAAGCTTGGCTGGAAGTCTGTGTTCCCATCGATGCCGATCTCGAACTGCGGCGGGTGACGCTGCGCAACTTCAGCGATCATCCCCGCCGCATCGAATTGACCAGTTACGCCGAGGTGGTGCTGAACACACTGGCCGCCGACGCCGCTCACCCGGCCTTTTTCAAGCTCTTCGTTCAAACTGAATGGGCAATGGAACCACCGGCACTGCTGGCACGGCGGCGACCGCGCGCGTCTGATAAACCGGCGTGCTGGCTGGTCCACGCGCTGGCCGGCGAAGGCCAGGATGCCGAGCCAGCGCAGTACGAAACCGATCGCACCCGCTTCATCGGCCGGGGCTACACGCTGGCCGCGCCGCGAGCTTTGCTGGAATCCAAACCCCAGCCCTTTTAACGTGCCTATAAAATCAATAAGTTATCGAGAAAACTGATCTAACTTGAAGGAGGTCGATCAACCACTCCCCATCAGGAGTCTCTGAGTAGAGACATGGGGCATTCCCGCAAATTGCGTCTTGGGTTTCGCCGGTTTCTTCGGACCCCGCTTGTTCTTTTTAAATCTCCACAGTTCTATTTTTAAGGCAAGGTCGATTAACAACTGACCGACCTCCTGGGTGCTTCCATTCCTGAAGACCGTCCATTCTTCCTCGTCGACAATCATCACCATCCCCGTATAAGTCGCTGAAATTTCTTGCGCAATGTAATAATCAGAAATCTCATCGTTCATGGCTTGATCTGGATGAGCCGCCCGCAAGGCGGCCATCACGACCGCATACACATTGAAGGCCACGAGCGCCAAACAAAATCCAAATAAGGCCGCTTTTGGATAACCCAGGGTGTTGATCTCTGAATGAAAGTACTTTTCTAATTTTTGAAAGGCGGTCTCAATGCCCCATCGCCGGCGGTACCATTCAGCCACGTGCCGTGCATCGGCGACTTCGCGGGGCAGATTCGTGAAGATCGCGATTTCTTTTTCGCCGTTTCGGGTCGGTGTGTTCAGTCGCACCACGATGCGTCGCGCGGCATAGGTGAGGCCGGTCGACGAACGCAGTTGCACCCGGTGCTCAAACACGGATCCAGTGGCGCTATTTCCGATAAATTCCTCTTCAGACAAGGAGTCATACGGCATATTTTGATGATGACGGATGACAAAATACGCCGCTTTTTCGTGAATTCCATGGAGAAAATCTTGCACGCAAAAATTGCGGTCGGCGATCCAAATCTCGTTGGGCTGCACGGTTTCTAACACGTGATCGAGCAACGCCCTTTCTTGGGTATAGGCATCTTCACACGGAAACACATTGACCGCGAGATCGATCTCAGGATCAAAAACGACCAAGGATTTCCCCGGCAAGGCCGCCGCGTTCGTGTCGCGCAACACGTGAAGACGGCGAGCCGTCTTTTCTAGACAATTCCCATCCAATAATCGGATGCGATAGCCCGGCACCCAACTTGGGTTCGTCCCGTTGATTGCTCGAATGATCGCCTCCGCTTCCCCCGCTACATAACGAACGATTCCGGCGGAAGTGTGGGTTTCAACGCCTTTCAGCTTCGCATAAACCGCGACCACAGAATTGCTCACAAAGTCGGAATGCCGATACGCAGCATGCACACTGTGTCGGATGCGACAGACGACATGCAGCATTAAATAAACCAAGGAAGAAAACAGAATGTTTCTCGTGTACTGCACTTGGCGCGTGGTATTAAACCACTCATCAAGCTTCTCTTGATCCAACAGGCGCTCCAACAAGCCGTGTACCATAACCGTGGCAGGGCTGTGGTCCGCAAATTTCTGCAAAAGGGTTCCAAGCATGGTCGAGCGTCTCGCTTTTTTGGAAAAGCTATATTTTACAATATATTGGAATCACCTTAAAAGGGCTGAATCCAAACCCCTATCCGGCACGGTCGGCAACGTGCTGGACCCGATCATCAGCCTGCGCCGAACGCTGGAACTGGCGCCGGGTGGCGAGACGCGAGTGACCTTCCTGCTCGGCGCGGCAGCGGAGCGGGAAACGGCGTTAGCGCTGGCTGCGCTCTATACAACCCCGGCAAGGGTCGAGGCGACGTTCCAGGCGGCGGCGGACGCGGGTCCCTTGTCTGCCTTCTCAGCCGCGGATCCCCCCTGCCCACCTCCAATCAGGACAACGTTGCGCTTGCCGACTCGCCGGTCACGCCATCCCCGGACGACGAAATACTGCAATTCTGGAACGGTCATGGCGGCTTCAGCGCTGACGGGCGCGAATACGTCATCCGCATCCGGCCGGACGCCAGCGGCCGGTTGCAGTTGCCGCCGCAGCCCTGGATCAACGTCGTCGCCAACCCGCAATTCGGTTTTCTCACCAGCGAGACCGGCGCCGGTTACACCTGGAGCCAGAACAGCCGCGAGAATCGCCTGACCCCGTGGTACAACGACCCGATGCTCGACCCGCACGGCGAGGCGCTGTATCTGCGCGACGAGAACAGCGGCGCGGTCTGGTCGTTGCAACCTGGCCCGATTCCGCAGCCGGTAACCTACGAAATACGTCACGGCTTCGGCCGCAGCCGTTACCGCCACGTCAGCCAGCAACTGGGACAGGAGGTCTGCCTGTTCGTGCCGCGCGAGGACCCAGTCAAGCTGACTCTGATCCGCCTCCGCAATCTGAGCGACCGGCCGCGTCGGCTATCGCTGTTTGCCTACGCCCGACTGGTGTTGGGCGTACTGCCGACGGATTTCGCCTCGGAACTGAGCGTGAAGCAGGATCCGGCCACCGGTGCGTTAATAACCGAGAATCGCAACCGGGAATTCGCCGGCCGCATCGCCTTCGCCGCCGCCGTGCCCCTGGCAAACACCCCGATCTACGTGACCGGCGATCGCGCCTCGTTCATCGGCCGCCACGGCAGTCCGGCCCGGCCAGCCGCCCTCTACCGCGACAAGACGCTGGACGGCCGGCTGGGCGCCGGGCTCGATCCCTGCTTCGCGCTACAGGCGCCGATTCGGCTGGAGCCCGGCGCCACGGTGGAGCTCGCCTTCCTGCTGGGCGAGGCGGACGACGAAGATCACGCCCGCCGCTTGATCGACCGCTACCACGCGGAGGGCGCGGCGGCAAAAGCCTTGGCCGAGGTACAAACCTTCTGGCGGGACTGGCTCGACGGAGTACAAATCCAGACGCCGGCACCGGCGCTCGATCTGATGGTGAACGGCTGGCTGGCCTATCAGACCCTGAGTTGCCGGCTGTGGGGGCGGTCGGCATTCTACCAGTCGGGCGGCGCCTTCGGCTTCCGCGATCAATTGCAGGACGCCGCCGCATTGATTTATCACGATCCCGAACTAACCCGCCAGCAGTTGTTACTGCACGCCGCCCATCAGTTTGTCGAGGGCGATGTGCTGCACTGGTGGCATCCGCCCACCGGCTGCGGTATTCGCACCCGCTTCAGCGACGATCTGCTGTGGCTGCCCTGGCTGGCCGCGTTCTACGCCCGCGCCACCGGGGATTGGAGCCTGTTCGGCGAGCCGGTGCGCTTCCTCCAGGCGCGGCCGCTCGAACGGGGCGAGGACGAGGCGTTTCTGACTCCGGAAGAGTCCGGCGAAGTCGCCAGCCTGTACGAACACTGCTGCCGGGCGCTGGACCGGTCGCTCGCCCAGGGCGCGCACGGCCTGCCGTTGATGGGTACTGGTGATTGGAACGACGGCATGAACCGGGTCGGCCGCGAAGGCCAGGGCGAAAGCGTCTGGCTGGGTTTTTTCCTGTACGCGATCCTCGGCGATTTCATCCCGGTTTGCGGCCAGCACGGCGACTTTAACCGGGCGCGACGCTACGCGGCTTTCCGCAGCCATCTGGCCGCCGCGCTCAACGAGCACGGCTGGGACGGCGAATGGTACCGCCGCGCCTGGTACGACGATGGCGCACCGCTGGGTTCCGCCGCCAGCGACGAATGCCGGATCGACGCGCTGGCGCAAGCCTGGGCGGTCATGTCCAGGGCGGCCCCGTGGGCTCGCGCCGAATCGGCCATGGACGCGGTCGAACGGCACCTGATTTCGGAACGAGATGGCTTGATCCGGCTGCTGACCCCGCCGTTCGAGCACACACCGCGAGATCCCGGTTACATCAAAGGCTATGTCGCTGGGGTACGCGAGAACGGCGGCCAATACACCCACGCGGCATTGTGGATAGTGCGGGCGCTGGCGGAACTGGGCCGGCGCGACCGGGCGACCCAGCTGCTGGAAATGCTGAATCCGATCAACCACATCCTCAATCCCGAGAGCGTGGCGATCTATCGGGTCGAACCGTTCGTGGTCGCCGCCGATGTGTACGGCGTGGCGCCGCATGTTGGCCGCGGTGGCTGGACCTGGTACACCGGTTCGGCGGGCTGGATGCTGCGGGTGACGCTGGAATCCATTCTGGGCCTGGAGCTGAGCGAGGGTCACGCCCTGCGGTTGCGGCCCTGCCTTCCCGACGACTGGCCGGGGTTCCGGCTGCGCTACCGGCTGCCGGACGGCGCAGCGGTCTACGACATCGAAGTCCGCAATCCCGACCGGAATGCGAAGCGAGTCGTGGCGGTAGAGATCGATGGCCGGGCCAGCGGGATCGAGTACGGCTCGGCCTGCATCCCGCTACTCCAGGACGGCAACACCCATCAGGTGGTGGTGACACTGGCGGGGGTCGCCAAGGAAAATCCCGCCGAAGCGCTGATGAGGAATCTGGAACCCGGAACCAGACTCGGGTGAGGAAACGACATGATGACCGCCGACTCTCCCTTCGATCATTCCCGTCCAGCGCTCTGGCCGGCCTACCTGGCGCTGCTGGACAGCGGTGAGCTGAAACGGCGGGTGGCGCAAGCCTACGCGCAGCTGGAGGACTGCGACCTGTGCGCTCGCTACTGCCGGGTGAACCGGCGACAAACACTCAACGGCGTGGTGTGCCGTACTGGCGAACGGGCGGTCGTGCACAGCTACGGTCCCCATCATGGCGAGGAAGAACCACTGCGCGGCTGGGGTGGCTCGGGAACGATTTTCTTCAGTTTCTGCAACCTGCGCTGTATCTATTGCCAGAACTGGGACATTAGCCAGAAAGGGGAGGGCCAGGAAGTCACGCCGGAAACGCTGGCCAGGATCATGCTCGACCTCCAGCGGCAAGGCTGTCACAACATCAACCTCGTCACACCCAGCCACGTGGTACCGCAAATCCTGGTGGCTACCCTGCTCGCCGCCTGCCAGGGATTGCGCCTGCCGCTGGTTTACAACACCGGCGGCTACGACAGTCCGGAGGCGCTGGCGCTACTGGACGGAGTGGTGGATATCTATATGCCGGACATGAAATACGGCGATTCCGAAACCGCCCACCGCTATTCGCATGTGCGGAACTACTGGGAGGCGAACCGGGTGGCGGTTCGAGAGATGCGCCGGCAGGTCGGCGATCTGGTGCTGGACGAACATGGACTGGCGCATCGCGGGCTGCTGGTGCGTCATCTGGTGCTACCGGGCAATCTGGCGAACACCGAGAACGTGCTGGCTTTCCTGGCGCGGGAGATTTCCACCGACACCTATCTAAATCTGATGGATCAATACCGCCCTTGCTACCGCGCCTTCGATCAACCGCCGCTCAATCGGTCGCTCGCGCCGGGGGAATACGAACGGGCACTGCGCTTGGCGGAGCAGTACGGACTGCGGCGACTCGACCAACCGCGCCGCTGGCGGCAATGAACCCAGCGACGACAAATTCCCGGTGACGAGGGTAAGGTGCTAAGAACCGATGCCTTGGGAATGGCCGCCCTGTTCCGATCCCCGACGAGGTATTCCCTGCAACACCACGCTGACTTCAACCGGGCAAGCATCGCCTGATCCACCCCCTGCACCGGGGAACTCAGGCCAGCTTCCACCCGCCCAAGTAGCTGCAAAGAGACAAACGGTTCCAAACTCCAGGAGAACGCAGATGAGCGCCAAACGAATCTTGATGTTGGTCGGCGATTACGTGGAAGACTACGAAGTCATGGTGCCGTTCCAGGCCTTGCAGATGGTCGGGCATACCGTTGAAGCGGTCTGTCCGGACAAGCGGGCCGGCGAACAGGTACGCACTGCGGTGCATGACTTCGACGGAGCGCAGACTTACAGCGAAAAGCCCGGTCATAACTTTACCCTCAACGCTACCTTCGCCGATGTCAGGGCCGAGGATTACGACGCCCTGGTGATTCCCGGCGGGCGGGCGCCGGAATACATCCGCCTGAATCCCAAAGTGATCGAGATCGTCCAGCATTTTGCCGAAACCCATAAGCCGATCGCGGCCGTCTGCCACGGTGCCCAGGTGCTAACGGCGGCGGGCGTGCTGGAAGACCGGTTCTGCTCGGCTTATCCGGCGGTCGGACCCGACGTGGAGCGCGCTGGTGGTCGATATGCCGACATCGGCCTGGATCAGGCCCATGTGGACGGCAATCTGGTCACCGCGCCCGCTTGGCCGGCGCATCCCACCTGGTTGATCGAATTCCTGAAGCTACTGGGCACCCGGATCGAGCCGTAAGCGCAACTCCTGACGGGACCAGCAACCCGAGCGTGCGCTGGTCCTCTTCTCCCAGCGGCAGCGACGAGTCGATAAACCTGCCTTGGCGGGGTTTGCTACACTCTCCGCTACCGTCGACCGCGCGAGCGTTGCGCCATGACCCCGAAATCCCTAGTGCAAAGTACTCATACGCTGTTCTCCCTGCCCGATGTGGTGATCCGGGTCAATCAATTGATCAGTGATCCCGATACTCAAACGGCCGATCTGGCTGAGGCGATTCTCTGCGACCCGGGGCTGGCGGCTCGACTGTTACGGTTGGTCAATAGCGCCTACTACGGCTCCCGCCGCCGGGTGGAGACCATCTCGCACGCCATTGTCCTGCTCGGCCATCGGGAACTGCGCGACTTGATGGTGGCTACTGTTACCGCCAATTTGTTCGAGGGTTTGCCACCGGAACAGGTGAATATGGATCGGTTCTGGCAGCACAGCATCATGTGTGGCATCGCCGCGCGGGGACTGGCCCAGCGCCATCGTCTGCGCGAAGGCGAGCGTTTCTTCACCGCAGGACTCCTGCACGGTGTCGGCAAACTGATCCTTTACAGCCAATACCCGGAACGCTATCGCAAGGTGCTACAACTGGCCGGCGACAACGAACAGGCCCGCGTCGTCGCCGAACGCCAGGTCTTTGGCTTTACTTATGCCGAACTGAGTGCCGAACTGCTCAAATCCTGGCGGCTGCTTGAAAGCCTGCACGTAGCGATTGCCTATCACCTGGAACCCAGCAAAGCCCCGGACTATCGTCTGGAAGCCACGATCCTCCATGTCGCCGTCCAAATCGTCAACCGCATGCAAACCGGCGCCAACGACACGCCGTCCACCGCGCAAGCCGAACCGACTCCCGAAGACTTTGCTCCACTCGCCAGTCTGCTGGGGCTGTTGCCGGAATCGCTCGCCTCGCTCCCCGCCGAGATCGATTTACACGCCAAGGAGCTTTTCCAGATCATCCGGTCGGAGGCGAAACCAGTTTAGTTTCCATACGGCTTCTTGACGTGCGCAATCGTGCAAGACCCCACGCGACGCCCGTGGACGTGGGGATGCAAACCTGAACGATGTTGCCCTCCGAACTGCTGTTCTCCTACCAGCGCGGCGCTCAGGTTTATCCACGTTTTCTGCGGCGCGAGCAATACGTCTGGGCCGAACAGGTCTTGAGCCTGATCCGCGAGTACCAGCACCGCACGCGGGGCGAGTTGCAGGCAGCGCTGCGCGCGTTGGAAGGAGACTCGCCCGATTATCGGATCGTGCGCGGTTTCGCCCATCTGGCCCTGAACGCCGCCGAGTTTACCCTGGCGACCGGCGAGTTGGAGCCGGAAACGTTGCGGCGGGAGGTGTTCGCCCTGGCGGCCGAGCGCGGCGGCTACAGCGAAACCCAGGCGCGGGAAGTGCTGGAAGCGGTCGCGCCACGCTATCGACTCGATGCGGAAACGCTGCGCGAGGCACTCTACGCCGACCTGCCGGAAAACCACCTGCTGACCGCCCTGCCGGATTTCACCGCGGACAAGCTGGTGGACCGCTACAACCTCGCTCAAGCCCAGGGATTGCTGTACTCGGCGCTGTATCTGCGCCTCACCGCTCACCGCAACGTCCCCGGCGAATACCGCCGGCTGTTCCGGCACCTCAAGTTCCACGGGCTGATGTACGCGGTTGAGGGCCATCTGGACGAGGGCTATCAAATTTACGTGGACGGTCCCGCCAGCCTGTTCAAGCAGACCCGCAAATATGGCTTGCAGATGGCCATGTTCCTGCCGGCGCTACTACGGATCAGCCGTTGGAACCTGGAAGCGGTCTTGCGGCGGGATGACCGGGAAATGAGCTATCGGCTCGATTCGCAATCTCCGCTCAAGCCGTTGGACGCCGCGCCGCCGGCCTACGACAGTCTGCTGGAGGAAAGCTTCGCCCGCCGTTGGGACAAGCTGGACACGCCGTGGGTGCTGGAACGGGAAGTCGAAATCGTCGATCTGAGAGGCACGGTGTTCGTGCCCGACTTCGCCCTGCGCCATCCCGACGGCCGGATCGCGCACGTCGAGATCATGGGCTTCTGGCACCCCGATTATCTGCGCCGCAAGCTGGACAAGTTGCGCCGCGCCGCGATGCCGGATTTGATCGTCGCCGTTTCGGAACGGCTGAACGTCGGCGCGGACGATTTTCGCGACATTCCCGGCCCTGTGGTGTTCTTCAAGGGCAAGCTGGAACCCCGGCAGGTACTGGCCGTGCTGGAGTCATTATCGCCTTGAATTTCCCCTCCTTGGCTAAGGAGAGGTGAGGCGCAACGCCGGGGTGGTGGCCGGTCGCCCTACTGGCGTGGCCCATCGACGATGTCCACCAGGGTGTCGCCGTGGAAGACCAGGGTTTTGAGAAACCTCCCCCGCCCCAGGTTGTATTCCCACTTGTAGACCGGAATGACCCGGCGAACTTCGGTTTCGTAGCCCGGTGGGTACGGGGGCAGCGGTCCGGGATTGACGGGGTAATAACCGTCGGTGCCGAGTACCGTCTGTTCGATAAACCCATCCTGCCAAGCACGCTGCGGCTCGCCGCAGATGTCCAGTACCCGTGATTGGGAATCGCCCATGCTCACCACGTACCTACCGCAGCGCATGCTGTCGCTGGCGACCGCCGTGGTTGTGCCTAGCGCCACCAACGGCACCAGCAGGATCAGATATCCACATCCGCCCATGAAGGTTTCTCTCCATCGACCAGTCCGATTCACCCGGATTCTCACCTGACGAATCCAACGTTTCTGTATCATAGGTTTATTTCATGATGTTCGGGCAAAGCATTCCATTGCCGGGAATTGTTATCATGCATCATTCTTATACTGCATGCAGCTATTGTTGTTATGAGCGATTGTCATGAGCGATGTCATGAGCGATTTTTTCGTGACTGCCTCCACCGCGCTGGGTTTAGTCGCGCTGGCCGAGCTGGGCGACAAAACCCAGCTCGTCTGCATGACCCTGGCCGCCCGCCATCCGGCGCTGCCGGTTTTGCTCGGCGCGGTGCTCGCTTTCGCGGTGCTGAACCTGTTGGCGGTGCTGTTCGGCGCCGCCGCCGCCGCCTGGCTGCCGCAGTGGTTGGTCGCCGCGGTGGTGGCGGTGCTGTTCGCGGCGTTCGGCCTGCACGCTCTGCGGGAAGCCGGCGAGGAAACGGTGGAAGTTCGGGAACGCGATGGCCGAGGTGTGTTCCTGTCGACCTTCGTGCTGATTTTTCTGGCCGAACTGGGCGACAAAACACAGTTGGCGGTAGCAGGTTTGGCCGGTACGCACGCCGCAGCAGCGGTATGGGTGGGTGGAACGCTCGCCCTGGCGTTGACCTCGGCGCTCGGGGTATTGGCGGGCCAAACCCTGTTGCGGCGCCTGCCCATCCACCTGCTGCACCGGATCAGCGGTGGGCTGTTCCTCGTGCTGGCGGTGGTCGCCGGTTGGCGGGCCTGGGTTGCACTGGCCGACTGAACGGCGGATTCCCATGCGCATGAGCCACCCAGCGCCGTCGACGTCCGTCCGGTCATCCAACAGCGCGGTGCGCGGCACCGGTGCGCTCGGCACGCTGGACGGGAAAACCGATCTGTTGCTGCTGGCCGCTGGCCTGATTACCGTCGCCCCGCTACTGATGTTCCTGGAAGCTGGCCGAATGTTGCGCCCGTCCACGGTCGGCCTGATCCTGTATCTAACCCCCACCCAGCAATTCCTGCTGGCCATCGCCGTCTATCACGAAACCTTCACCGGTATTCATCTGGGTGCCTTCGGCTGTATCTGGCTGGCCCTGGCCTTGTACAGCGCCGCTGCCTGGTCCAGCCATCGCCGCCGTAGCGGTGGGACGACCCCCGCTGCCATTGCCCCGTGCCGTCGAGCTTTTCCATGAAACCACCGATCGGCAAAATCCAACTCTTCATCCTCGGATTGCCGATCCTGATCGTCGCCATCCTGGTGGTGGTGATGGCGTGCGTGGAAGACACCGAACTTCGGTTGCTCCTCGCCTTTGGCCTGCTGCTGCTGATCGTACTGTTCGTCACCCTGCTTCACTGGGTGAACAGGCCGCTGCGCCTGATCTCGCTCGGGCTGTACCGCCAGGATCCGGCCCTCCTCGAACCGCTGGCCAGCCAGCACACCGAATTCGGCCAACTGGCCCGGCTGATCCAGGATTTTTTCCAGCAACAGCAATGCCTAACTGCCGAAATCCAGGAACGGCGGCAAGTGGAGCGGAAGCTGCGCCTCTTTTCGAAAGCCATCGAACAAAGCCCCAACCTGGTGATCATCACCGACCGCAACGGCACCATCGAATACGTCAATCCCAAATTCGTCCAGGTCACGGGCTATACCGAAACCGAGGCCATCGGCGCCAATCCGCGCCTGCTCAAATCCGGCCGGACCTCCCACGAACAGTACGAGCAGTTGTGGCGGACCATCACCAGCGGCGGCGAATGGCGCGGCGAATTCCACAACCGGCGCAAGGACGGCACGCTGTACTGGGAAGCAGCCTCGATCGCGCCCATCCGGGACGAAAACGGCGCCATCAGCCATTTCGTCGGCAGCAAGGAAGACATCACCCACCGCAAAAAGATCGAATCCACGCTGCACGCCAGCGAATTGAAATACCGTAACGTATTCGCCACCGTCGGCGATGCCCTGTTTCTGGTGGACAACCGCAATGGGCGCATCCTGACCGCCAACCCGGCGGCCTGCAAGCTGTATGGCTATTCCCACGAAGAGTTCCTGGCGCTGAAGGACATCGATCTGGCCGCCGACCCCACGGCCAACGCCGAACTGCCGCGCACCGTGTCGCAACGGCTCACCGATCTCCTCCACCGCCGCAAGGATGGAACGGTCTTCACCGCGGACCTCTGGGTCCGGCACTTCAACTACAAGGGTCACATGATCACGGTCGCCGCCGTCCGCGACATGACGCGCCAGAAACTCGCGGAGCAGAGAATGATGCGACTGAGCCATTTCTACGCCGCCCTTAGCCGAACCAGCGCCGCCATCATCCGCCACACCGAACCCCAGGACCTGTTCCGGCAAATCTGCCAGATCGTGGCCGACCTGGAGCATATTCTGGTGGTGTGGATCGGTTGCGTCGATCCGGAGAGCGGCTGGTTGCAGCCGGTCGCGCACGCCGGCACGGTATCCGATTATCCGCACCACCTGAAAAACATGTTCATTTCCAGCGACCCCAGCCTGCCCGAGGGCTGGTGTCCCAGCGGCATGGCGTTCCGCTTGGGCAACCCGGTCGTCAGCAACGATTTCCAGGGCGATCCCAACAACCAGCCGTGGCATGAATCGGCCAGCGCGCTGGGCATCCACTCGGCGGCGGCCTTTCCGCTCCGCCGAAACGGTCAGGTGGTCGGTTGTCTGAGCGCCTACGCGGCCGAGCGGGATTTCTTCGAGGAAGACGTTACGAACCTGCTGACCAGCCTGGCCGGGGAACTGTCTTTCGCGCTGGATCTGTTCGAGCGCGAGGCCCAGCGCAAGGTTGCCACGCAACACATCCGCCACCTGGCCACGCACGATCCGCTGACCGGACTGCCCAATCGTACCCTGCTGCTCGACCGGCTCACCCAGGCGATCCACGGCGCCCACCGCAAACAGCATTGCGTCGGCGTCCTGTTCCTGGATCTCGACCACTTCAAGACCATCAACGATTCGCTGGGCCACGATGTCGGCGATCGACTGCTGCAGTCGGTTACCGAGCGGTTGCGCCATTGCATCCGCCAGCAAGACACGCTGGCCCGCCAGGGGGGCGACGAATTCATCCTGGTGTTGCCGGACATCGCCGACCCGGCCGCTGCCGGTCGGGTGGCCGAAAATCTGTTGCGCGTGCTGCACGCGCCGTTCACCCTGAACGATCATCTGCTGCACATCAGTGCCAGCATCGGGATCAGCATTTATCCGATGGACAGTGCCGATCCGACCACGCTGATCCGGTTCGCCGACAGCGCCATGTATCATGCCAAGGAAGCCGGCCGCGCCGATTACGTCTTCTTTACCTCCGAACTCAACGTCCGCGTCTCGGAGCTCTTCGTGCTGGGCAACGAGCTGCGACAAGCCCTCGAGCGGGATGAATTCGTGTTGCACTATCAGCCGCAAGTCGATCTCGCGACCGGCCGGCTGATCGGCGTGGAAGTGCTGATTCGCTGGCAACATCCGGAACGGGGCCTGGTTCCCCCGATCAAATTCATTCCGGTCGCCGAAGAGACCGGCCTGATCGGCCCGATCGGTGAGTGGATCCTGCGAACCGCCTGCGCGCAAAGCCGCCGCTGGCAGGATGCCGGTTTGCCGCCTACGCCCATTGCCGTCAATCTGTCCGCCCAGCAATGGTTGCAACCCGATATCGAGCAACAGGTGGTCGCCGCCCTGGAAACCAGCGGTCTGGCGCCGCACCTGCTGGAACTGGAGATTACCGAAAGTCTGTTGATGCGGGATACCGACAAGATGATCGACACCATGCGCCGGCTGCGGGCACGCGGCGTGCGGTTCGCCGTGGATGACTTCGGGATCGGCTATTCCAGCTTGAGCTATCTCAAGCGGTTCCCGGTCAGCCAGCTCAAGATCGACCAATCCTTCGTGCGTGACATCACCACCGATCCGGATGATGCGGCCATCGCCACCGCCATCATTCAGATGGGCAAGAGCCTGCGCTTGACGGTGGTGGCCGAGGGAGTCGAAACGCCCGACCAGTTACGCTTTCTGCGCGATCAAGGTTGCGCCGCGGCCCAGGGTCACTACTTCAGCAACCCGCTGCCGGCGGAGGCGTTCGTGGCGTTTCTGGCGCGGCAATCGGGACCAGCCTGAGCGCCCTCCGTCATTCGCCGTAAACCGCCAGCCGGTCACGGCCAGCGCGCTGGGCGGCGCCAAGGGCGCGATCGGCGGCTTGCATCAACTGCTCGGCGGAAGCGCAGTCGGCCAGTCCGGTATCCGGAACCGTCGCAAGTCCGGCGGAAACGGTCAGGTGGAGACTTTTTCTCCCTGCCAGCACCGGTTCCCAGGCGCGAATCAGCGCCAGCAACCGCTCGAGCAAATGACGGGCTCCCTCGACTCCGCAGGCCGGCAACAGCAGCGCGAAGGCATCGTCGCCGTAGCGGGCCACGACATCGTGGCGCCGGATATTACCTCCGAACAGCCGCCCCAGCGCGATCAGAACCTGGTCCCCGGTCGCTCTGCCGTGGACCTCGTTGATTCGCTTGCAATCGTCCAAATCCAGCAGCGCCACGCTCAAGGGCCAGTTCTGGCTTCTGGCATGCGCCAGTTCCCGCCGCAGTATTTCGTCCAGTTGCTGGCGGTTGAACAGCCCGGTTAGCGCGTCGAACGCATATTGCCGATCCAGCGCGAGGGCTCGCGCATCGTGATCGTCACGCGTGGCGGCACCGATCGCGGCGGCCGGAAGTACGCTCGGCAGCGGCACCGGTTGAGCCTCGTTTTCCGGCAGGGCGCGCTTGCCGAGCGTGGCGGGACTGCTTCGCACGCTGCGGATCGTCAGGACCTCCTGGGCCTGCTCGAGAATGCCGGCGATCTCGGCAGCGTCCAGCGCCTTAATCTGGAACAGATCGGCGATTTCGGGAAATTTCGCACCGACCGCCTCCAAAATCTCGACATAATCATCCGCTCCCAGGCCGAACCACTGCCGGGCCAGTTCCGCCACCTGTGGTGAATGTTGCCAATAACCCGGCCGGACCCAGATATCGGCGAGGCGAACTGCCAGCGCCACGCACTCGACCAGCGTCCGGTATTGCTCGGGTACAGCCACGTCGCCGGGATACAGGCCGCCGACCACCGCCTGGCAAAGATATTCCGGCAATCCCCAGCGCTGCAGCAGCCAGGATCCAACCTGGGCATGGTCGATTTCCAACCGCTCCCGTTCCAGCTTGGCCAACCGTTCGTAATTCAGGGTGGCCGCGCCTTCCGCCTCGCGGTCGGTGGCATCGGTCAACACACTGCTGTATCGGTCGGACATCATGATGGCCAGCGCCATGATGCCGATGCCGTGCAGCAGTCCCGCCAGGAACAGTTCCTCCAGGTTTTTCATGGCCAGCCGCTCGCCCAGAATCCGGCAGGCCGTCGCCGCCAGCAACGAACGACGCCAGAATTGCTCCGTGTCCAGGGGCACGGCTCCAAGGCCGCGCGAACTCGCCATCAGAGAAAAGCCGAGCGCCAGGGCCAGCGTTCCCTGCAAGCCCAGCAGGTTCAACACCTGCCGCAGGTTGGTCGCCTTGCGCCGCAGCCCGTACAGCGGCGAATTCGCGGCCCGGAACAGCTTGGTCACCAGGGCCGGATCCATCGCGATGACCTTTGCCACGTCGTTCAGATGAACTTCCGGATTATTCGCGATCTCGATGATCCTGATGGCTACTGCCGGTAAACTGGGCAGGTTGCCGCAGAAACTCAGTCGTCGTTCCAGTTCAGCGCGCATGATGCATGAGTACCTAAAGCCACGGCGGAAATTGCCGACTATTATTGGAATCGAACACGAAAAATCCAAGTGTTTCGGGAGAGAATGAAATATGGATAGTCCATCGATATCTTGTGACAGACTGCGCGGTAGCAGTCAACCATTTGGTTCTGGATAGTATGGCCATGATTGGCGACCCGAATATCGAACAGAATCACGGGCCAGATTACTACCGGCAGCAATGCGAGGCTCTTCAGGAAAAGCTGACGACGCTGCAAGTGGAACTTGGCCGGATCCGGCAGGAGTTCCGCCGCGGCCAAATCATCACGCACGTTATCGAGGAGCTTTACCGCCTGGCAAACCGGCAAGCCACCATCAGCGAGCTGGGCGAGTTGCTGGTAGAGTTGCTCGTGAAAACGCTGGGGGTGGACAGCGCCGCGCTGTTGAAATGGGAAGGACCGCGGAACCGGTTTATTACCGCCCACAGCCAGGGACTGCCGCCGGCCTGGGAGTTGTCCGGCTCCCCGACCGAAGTCCCCGGCAGTTGCGATTCCGGTCAGCGCGAACGGGCGCCGTCCCCATTTTTGAACGAGCTGAACCGAACCACCGGCCTGCGCAACTGGATCTGGGTCTGCCACCGGCGCGCGGGGCTGGCTCTGTTGCTGGGCGATACCTTGGACAGCGGTCTGAATCGCGCTCTGTTCAATGTCGACGACCATCGCATCGCCAAAACCGCGCTTGCCGTTTACGTCACCCTGCATCACCTGGACCATGCCGAAACCGCGCTCCGGGATTCGGAAACCAACTATCAGGTGCTGTTCGACGGCGCCACCGACGCCCTGGCCGTACTCGACCCGGAATCCGGCCTGATCCTTGACATTAACCGCCAGACCCACGAGATTTTCGGCGAACTGGCCGACGGTGCCCGCCAGCGACGCGGTCTGGAAGACTGGCTGTTTGACTGCAACGGTAACCTGCTGGGCACGCTGCGCTGGCAACGCCTGCAAGCGCTGACCGGTACTGCCTCGCCCGTCGAATACCAGTTTCGGAACGCAGCGGGCGAGTCGTTTTGGGTCGAACTCCATCTCAAGCAGGTCGCGATCGGTGGCCAGACGCGGCTGCTGGCCGTACTGCGCGACATTTCCGAACGCAAGCAGGTCGAAGCACGACTGCTGCACCACGCTCTCCACGACGCACTGACCGGCCTGCCCAACCGGACCATGATCCTGGGGAAGCTGCAGGAAACGCTGGATGGCCGGTTCCCGCGGCACGAGCTGTCGGCGCTGTTGTTGCTCGATATCAATCGCTTCAAAGTCATCAACGACAGTCTGGGCCATGCTGTCGGCGACCGGATGCTATCGGCCATCGGACAGCGGCTCCAGGCGAGCTTGCGGACCGGCGATACCGTCGCCCGCCTGGGTGGAGACGAATTCGTGATCCTGCTGGCCAACCTGCGCCAGCCGGGCGATGTGATGCTCTGCGCCGAACGTCTCCACCAGGATTTTTCCAGCCCGTTCCAGATCGACGACCATGAAATCCATGCCAGCGCCAGTATGGGTATCGCCCTGAACCATGGCGATTACCGGGGCGCCGAGGACATGCTGCGCGACGCCGACATCGCCCTGCACCAGGCCAAGGCGCGCGGCAAGGACTTTCCGTATGTCCTGTTCGATTCCGCCATGTACGACCAAATGGTCATGCTCATGCGACTGGAACGCGACTTGCGCCACGCCCTGGAGCAGCGGGAATTTCAGGTGTTCTATCAGCCCATCGTCAACCTGACCACGGGCTGCATCAAGGGCTTCGAAGCGCTGGTTCGCTGGCGACACCCCGAACGCGGGCTGGTTTCACCCGCCGATTTCATTCCCCTGGCCGAGGAAACCATGCTGATCCTGCCGCTCGGCCGGCAGGTGCTGACCGAATCCTGCCACCGGTTGGCCGCCTGGACGCGATCCTATCCGGGACGGATGCCGATCACCGTCAGCGTTAATCTGTCCAGCAAACAGTTGCTCGATACCGATCTGGTCGAGGACATCCGCCGGCTGCTGGCGGAGACGGGCTGCGACCCAGCCATGCTGGAGCTGGAAATCACCGAAAGTGTCCTGATCGACAACAGCGATGCGGCCCGCGCACTCCTGAACAGCCTGCGCGACCTGCGTATCCGGCTGTCGCTGGACGATTTCGGTACGGGTTATTCCTCGCTGAGCTACCTGCATCAATTTCCGTTCGACACCATCAAGATCGATCGCACCTTCATCCAGCCGATGGACCACAGCGCCAGCCGGCTGGAAATCGTCCGCGCCATCATCGCCCTCGCCCGCGCGCTGGGTAAGAACGTGGTTGCCGAAGGGCTGGAAACCTCCGAACAGGTCGAACGGCTGACCAATCTGGGTTGCGATTTCGGTCAGGGCTTCTACTTCGCCCGACCAATGGATGCCGACGCCGCCGAATCGTTCCTGATCAAGGCGGCATTTCCTTCGGCGGCGGAACGCGCGGCCGGTCTGATAGCCGCTCCCGACGATTGCTATTTCCGTCAACACTGATCAAGCCGGCGGAGTTGCTGGCAACCCGCCCGACCGCTCAATCGATTTCCTGCTGCAACCCATCGCGGGCGCTACTCACGGCCGCAGCCCCCGCCACGCCACCAGCCAACCCAACGCGCCCATCGCCGCCGCCAGATCAAACATCGCCGCCGGTCCCAATCCCTGCCACAGATAGCCGGCGGCGACACTCCCCACCGCGTTACCCGCCCCGAAGCTCAGGCTGCTGTACAGCGCCTGCCCGCGACCCTGGAGTAATCCAGGGAAGAATTGATGGATCAGGTGCATGGACACGGCATGGAACACGCCGAAGCTGAAGGCGTGCAGGGTCTGGGCGAACAGCAACAGCGGCAACTCGCGGGCAAAATGACCGATCAGCAACCAACGTAGCGCCGCCAGCGCCAGCGCCGCCAGCATCAACTGGCGCGGCCCGAAGCGCGGCAGCAACCGATGCATCAGCAGGAACATCCCCACCTCCACGGTCACCCCCAGCCCCCACAGCAGGCCGATGAACTCGCGCGAATAGCCAAAGGTTTCCAGATACAGCGAGAAAAACCCGTAATACGGCCCGTGCGCGGCCTGATTGAGAAAACAGGCGGCGAAGAAAGCGATCACCGTCGGCTGACGCAACACCCGGCCGAGGGGCGGCGATGCGTGGGCCGTCGGCGCCGCCGACCGATCCGGCACCAGCAGGCTGTTGAGCCACAGCGCGACGAACAATCCCAGCAGCAACCCCGGCACGATACCGACGCCCCAGTCCTGAACCAGGAACCCCACGCCGACCGCCGCTACCACGAAACCCACCGATCCCCACAGCCGAACCTGGCTGTAGCGATGGACGTGTTCACCGAGATGATTGAGGGTGACCACCTCGAACTGCGGCAGCGCCGCGTTCCAGAAAAAGCTGAACAGCAACCCCACCAGCACCAGCCCGAGGTAGGAATTCCCCGCCGCGTAGACGCCGGCGAAGGTCAGCGCCGTTGCCAGGCAGGCCCAGCGCACCATCCGCATTCGCCAACCGGTGCGATCGGCCAGCCAGCCCCAGAGATTCGGCGCGACCAGCTTGGTGGCCTGCGGAATCGCCATCAGTTCGCCGATCCGCGCCGGCTCGAAACCCAGCGCCAGCAGATACAACCCCCAATAGGGCAGTAACACGCCCAGGGTGGCGAAATAGAACAGGTAGAAGCCAGACAGGCGCAGGTATAGGCGCAACGTGAGCACGATGGGCATGACACCAAGTGATTCCCTTCCTTTCGAGAGGGTTCGGGTGAGGGTGCGCGGGCGGTTTAACAACTCCTCGCCCCCAGCCCTTCTCCCAGCAGGAGAGGGGAATTCTCGCGCAGCCTTATCAGCCGGTGGAATCGGCGTCCGGCACCGCGCCAGGAATCATCGGCGTTTCGGTGCGCACATCCAAATTCTGGGCACGATGGCGCAAGGCGTGATCCATCAGCACCAACGCCAGCATCGCCTCGGCGATAGGCGTGGCGCGGATACCAACACAGGGATCGTGGCGGCCCTTGGTCACCACCTCCACCGGCTCGCCGCGCACATTGATGGTCCGGCCCGGCAGACGGATGCTGGAGGTCGGTTTCAGCGCCACGCTGGCGATGATGTCCTGGCCGGTGGAAATCCCGCCCAGCACGCCGCCGGCGTTGTTGCTCAGGAAGCCCGCCGGCGTCAACTCGTCGCGGTGCTCGGTGCCGCGCTGCTCCACGCAGGCGAAACCGGCGCCGATCTCCACGCCCTTGACCGCGTTGATGCCCATCAGGGCATGGGCGAGGTCGGCGTCCAACCGGTCGAACACCGGCTCGCCCCAGCCCACCGGCACCCCGCTGGCCACCACCGTCACCCGCGCGCCGATGGAATCGCCGGACTTGCGCAGGGCGTCCATGAACCGTTCCAATTCCGCCACCTTGTCGGGGTCCGGGCAGAAAAACGGGTTGTTGTCCACCTCCTCCCAGAACAGTCTGGCGGGCCGAATCGGGCCAAGCTGGGCCAGATAGCCCCGGATCGTGACCCCGTAACGCTCCCGCAGATACTTTCTGGCGACGGCGCCCGCCGCCACCCGCAGCGCGGTCTCCCGCGCCGAGGATCGGCCGCCACCCCGGTAGTCCCGAAACCCGTATTTCTGGTGATAGGTATAGTCGGCATGGCCTGGCCGGAAACGGTCCATGATCTCGCCATAATCCTTCGAGCGCTGGTCCACGTTCTCGATCAGCAGCCCGATCGGCGCGCCGGTGGTCCGGCCCTCGAATACGCCGGACAGGATGCGTACCTCATCCGGCTCGCGGCGCTGGGTGGTATGTCGGCTCTTGCCAGGCCGGCGGCGGTCCAAATCCTGTTGCAAATCCGCCTCGGACAGTTCCAATCCGGGCGGACAGCCATCCACGACCGCACCCAACGCCGGGCCGTGGCTCTCGCCGAACGTGGTGACGGTGAACAACTTGCCAAATGTGTTGCCAGACATGCGGAAATGATCCTTAACCTATATGATGGCTATCATTCGAAATGACGGCACAAGATTTGCTTTATTACCTTCCTAATGATCGACCCGCCAACAGGTATCTTTTGCCGAAAACCGGGTAATTCCCTACAATTCAGGCCTATCATACCGCGCCAGCCGGACGCCATGGCCATGCATCCCGGCGGCATTTCAAGGACACGCGAAACAAGCTCAACGCGACGGCGAACCAAACGGAAACACACCAGCCGCTGGATCGCGGCGCCAGCAGTGAAAGGACTTGGACATGCACATTCCAGGCTATCAAATCGAGCGTGAACTCGGCCAGGGCGGCATGGCGATCGTCTACCTCGCCATCCAGGAGTCGCTGCACCGCCACGTTGCCTTGAAAGTCATCAAACCCATTCTTACGACCGATGAGGAATTCGCCCAGCGCTTCCTGCGGGAAGGCCGCATCATCGCGCAACTCAGCGATCCCCACATCGTCACCGTTTATGACATCGCATCCCACGACAACACGTATTACCTGTCGATGGAATACCTGCCGGGTGGTACTCTGCAACAACGCATCCACGAGGGCCTGCCGCTGCAGGAAGCACTGTTCATCGCCCGGGCCATCGCCAGCGCCCTGCATTATGCTCACCGCCGCGGCATTATCCACCGCGACATCAAACCCCAGAATATCCTGTTCCGCGAAAACGACTGCCCGGTGTTAACCGACTTCGGCATCGCCAAGACGCTCGGCAGCACCACGATCATGACGCGCACTGGTCTGTCCATTGGCACCCCACGCTACATGAGTCCGGAACAGATCCGCGGCCAGGTGGTGGACGCCCGCGCCGATCTTTACAGCCTCGGCGTGTTGTTCTACGAAATGCTCACCGGCAACGTCCCCTTCACCGCCGAAGACAGCTTCGCGCTGGCCATGATGCACGTAACGGCGCCGATACCCGAGTTGCCGCCGACATTGAGCCGCTTTCAGCCCGTGCTGAACAAACTGCTGCAAAAAAATCCCCACCAGCGGTTCCAAAACGGTCAGGAAGTCGTCGCCGCGCTCGATGCCCTTGAGACTCCCATCGACCTGTCAAGCTTTCCAGAAACCATGCGATCGGTCGTCAGCCCCATTGCGGCTCCAACCCGCCAGTTCGACTGGAAAGTCGGGGGGCTGGTCGCGGCCCTGAGCGGGGCGGTCATCGCTGGTGGCTATCTGTTCCTGCATCGGCCGGTGACGCCAACGCCGACGCCGGTCGCCATCGCCCCCCCGGCGGAACCCCCCACCGTCGATCCCGCCACCCAGCGGCGCGCGGAAGCCGAACGACTGCTCGCGCAGGCTCGCCAGCAACAGCAAGCCGGCGCCTTGGCCGACAGCCTCGCTCGCATCGAACTGGGCTTGCGGCTCGTACCCGACCATTCCGGCCTACTGGCCCTGCGCGAGGAGGTCACCCGGCTGATGGCCGAGGCCAGCACCCAGAAAGCCCTGGAGGAACAGCGGTTACAGGCGAAGCTGCAAGCCGAGCAGTTCCTCGAACAGGCCCAGCGCGCCCGCCAGGAAGGCACGCTGGATGTGAGCCTGGTCCACATCGAACAGGGCTTGCAGGCCATGCCCGACCACCCTGCCCTGTTGGCCCTGAAACGGGACGTGCTGGCCCAGCAGGCCGAACGCCAGCACCAGCAGGAAGTCGCCCGCCGGCAAGCCGAGGCCGCCGAGCGGCAGAAAATCGAAGCCGAACGGCAGAAAGCCGAAGCCGAACAACGCCGGCGCAAGGCCGACGAACTGTTGGGGCGGGCACTCGGCTATCAGCGGGATCGCGCTTACGAAGTCAGTCTGCTGCAAATCGAGCAGGGCTTGCAGCAGGTTCCCGATCACCCCCGGCTGCTGGCACTGCGCGAGGAGGTCCGCAAACAGTTGCGCGAGGCCAAGGCCGCGCCGCCGCCCGTGCCCGCCGTCAAACCGCCTCTCGACGATGCCGCCCGAATCGCCGCCCTGCTCAGGGAATGCAGCGCGCACTTGAGCGCCAACCGGCTGACTTCGGGCAAGGGCGGCAATGCCGCCGACTGTTACAGCGAAGTGCTCAGGCTCGACCGCGGCAACAGCGAAGCACTGGCCGGCCTCGACAGCATTGCCGACCGCTACGCCGATCTGGCAGCGACGACTTTGCAGCGGGGGGACGCCAAGGCAACGCGGAGCGCACTCGACAAACTGGCGCGACTGAGCCCGAACCACTCCCGGTTGCCCGACCTGCGCGAGCGGCTGGCCCGGGCGGAAACGCCCGCCAAACCCGTCAGCCCGCCGCCGCCGGAAAAGCCGGCCAGCCCGCCGACGGTCGCCACCTCGGAACCGCCACCCGCACCACCCGAACCCACGGCGAAACCGGAGCTGCCACCGATCGATCTGGTCTCGATCCCCCACCCGACGGAACAACCTCCGGCGACGGCTCCCAAGCCGCCAGTTGCGGAACAACCCTTGGCGACAGCTTCCAAGCCGCAAGCTGCGGAACAACCTCCGGCGGCGGCTCCCAAGCCGCCAGTTGCGGAACAACCCTTGGCGACAGCTTCCAAGCCGCAAGCTGCGGAACAACCTCCGGCGGCGGCTCCCAAGCCGCAAGCTGCGGAACAACCCCCGGCGGCGCCGGGAACCGCGGAAAAACCCCGCACGGCCGAGCAGGCCTGGGCCACGCTCAAGGACAGCAACGACTCCGCCGAAATCGAGCGATTCCTGGCGACCTATCCCAAGAGCCGCCAGGCGTCCGCCGCCCGCGCCAAGCTCAAACAGATGAAGCAGCAACCACCGCTCCAGGCCCGGCTGGCCATTCAGGCCGACGCGGATGGTGCCCAAGTCTGGATCGATGGCCGCAATGTCGGCACGACACCGCTGGAATTGGAACTCAAGCCCGGTTCATACAAGGTGCGGGTCAACCGCGAAGGTTATCAGGACTGGAACGGCCAGGTTGATCTGGCCGCTGGCGACAAGAGCACGCTGACGGCCACCCTGCCCAGGAAACTGGCGGTAGCCACCGCCCCGCCCGCCACGTCGCGCCAAATACCAGAATCGCCCCCGCAACCCGAACCGGCCACTAGCGGAGCCGAGAAACCGGGCGCGGTCCGGGAACCGGTTCCACCCCCTGCCCCGGAACCCCAGACAGCGAAAGTCACCCCAGCGTCCAACTGCCTGCGCGGCAACTGTCAGAATGGTCAGGGTACTTACCGTCATCCGGACGGCAGCGAATATACGGGAGAGTTCCGCAACGCCATGATGCACGGCCAAGGCACCTACGTCTATGCCGGGCGGGGCGAAAAATACGTCGGCCAATGGCGCAACGGCGTCATCAACGGCCAGGGAATTTATTACTACAGCAGCGGCAACCGCTACGAGGGTGAATGGCGCAACGGCCAAAAAATCGGCCAAGGCACCTACATCTACGCCCGACGGGGCGAAAAATACGTCGGCGAATTCGACAACGACCAACCCAACGGTCAGGGCGTTTATTACTACAGCAACGGCGACCGCTACGAGGGCGAATGGCGCGACGGCCGCAAGCATGGGCGGGGCGTGCTGTACGAGAACGGCAAAAAGATTGTCGGCGAGTGGCGGAACGATCAGAAGGCTCGGGTCACGGTGGAGCAATGAACGGATAAAACGAAGGCGGAGATTCGGTATGCAATCCGAATCTCCGCCTCGATCCCGCAAGCCTGCCCTGGCATCTCCTACCTGTATGCTCCGTCGAGACGGGTCCTTTGTCTCCCCACCCCTGGATCAGGTACCCCGAATGACCGCTCCCTGGCGATGCTGCTGGGAATACGCCAAACGGCTTGGCAGTTTCAGCCAGTTACATGGAACAAAATCGGCATTGTTCTCTTCCAGACACCGGACCGAATGAAGCTGAGTGCCTCTGATGGGCACATCGCCACCGTAGCCGCCGCAGTAACTGCCGCCACTCGCACTCACGCACGGTGCCGTGCCACGATACGGACAGTTGTGTTTGTCCACAGGCATCAATCCTTCGCTGCCAAAACGCCTGGCCTTCACTGGCCGGGTGATTTCGCTTTTCATTGTTGGATTCCTCGTTTTGGTGGTCGGCGGCTTTGCCGCCCCTCCTCCCTGTGTACTGGCCGGCGAGTTTCTTGATTTTTTCTATAGTGTTATAGTTTTAATCCTTACCCCCGGCGTGGCTAATATTATAGTCTGGTCTCGCAGAGTAAATAAGGAAATTCGCGAATGGCATCAGGGTTTTCCCCAATCCGTGCGTCGTCGGGAAGAACTTCGTTTCAGTCAGAACCGCCCGCCGGCACGCCTTTCCGCCATCGACCGGAATCAAGGAGTTCTGGCATGCCGCCAATCCCGCGCCTCACCGGGTTGGGTTTGTTGACCGCCGCCGGTACGCTGGCCTGTATCGCCACCCTCGCCGGGTTCGCCGGGCGGTTCTGGTGGGGGTTCGAACTGGCTTCCCATTTCCGAGCCCAGTACGCGGTCGCGCTCGGTCTCGGTGCCTTGACGATACTCGCCTGGCGTTGTACCCGCTGGGCAGCGGTCTTCGCCGTATTTGCCCTGCTCAACGCGGCGCTGCTCGCACCGCGCTTTCTTCCTCCCTCCGAAGCCCTGGCCGGCACTGATGGTCGGCTTCTGCGGGCCTTGCTGGCGAACGTCAATTCCGCCAACCGCGATCACGAACGTATCCGCCGTGCGATCATCGCCTACGACCCCGACTTCGTGGTACTACTGGAAACCACGCCCTGGTTGCTGGATCGCTTGACCGATTTTGCCAGCCGCTATCCGTATCGCACCGCCGCGCCACGAGAGGACAATTTCGGTATCGCTCTATTTAGTCGGCGACCGTTCCTGCGAGCCGACATCGTTCAACTCGGCGCATCGGAGTTGCCGTCGATTATCGCCGAGTTCGCGGTCGACGGGCGCCGCTTTAGCCTGCTGGGCACTCACCCGTTGCCGCCCGTCGGCGCCGAGCAGGCTCGGGACCGCAACGACCAACTGGCGCAACTGGCCGCGTTCGCCCGGCAAACCCGGCAACCGTTGTTGTTGCTGGGCGATCTGAACATCTCGCCCTGGTCGCCGCACTTCGAACAGTTGCTCGCCGACTCCGGCCTGCGCGACAGCGCGTGCGGGCGCGGCATCCTGCCGTCCTGGCCGGTCGGCTGGCCCCTATTGTGGATTCCGATCGACCATGCGCTATTCTCGGCGGGAATCCGGCTCCAGCATCGGGAAACTGGCTCCCCCCTCGGTTCCGACCATTACCCGGTCATTGTTGATTTCCAAGTGATTGGGTCATAATTCCCACGTCAACCACGACAGCACCGCCAACCTCTGATCCAAGGTGTCGCCATGATGTTTACTCCACCATCCAAGCCCGGCACCCCCGTTGCGGCCGATGCGGTCCCCGATCCTTCCAGACGCACGTTTCTAGCGAGGTTGAGCACCCTGTTCGCGACCGCCGGTTTCGGCCTCATCCCGCAGGACGCGGCGGCCCAATGGGATGAGCCACCTCCCCTCGACCGCCCGGGCTGGTACGACCGTCCGCGCGGGTACGACCGTCCGCGCGGGTACGATCACCCAAGCTGGCAAAATCGCCAGAACTGGCCCGAACGCCCGTACCATGCCCCGCAACCTCAAAGCCGGATCTCGAACGACCTCAGCCTCACCATCCAGCGTTATCTGGCCAGCCAGCGCCGGATCGGGAGGGTGGCGGCCAACGAACGCACCGCCTGGCTGGTCTACGACTTCACCAGCGGACGGTTCCTGGCCACCATCAACGCCGGCGTGTCCTATCAGAGCGCCAGCATGATCAAGCCGTTCATCGCCCTGGCGTTCTTCTACAAGGTTCAAGAGGGCAGTCTCCACTACACGTCCTTTCATCGCCAACGGATGGAAGCGATGATCCAACGCAGCGACAACAAAGCGACCAACTACTTCATCGAACTCTTGAATCGGACCAGCCGCCGCTCCGGACCGGCCGAAACGGAACACACCCTCAAACGTCGTAACCCTGGAATCTTCCGTCACACCCGGATCGTCGAGCGCATCCCCAGAGGCGGACGTTCCTATCGCAATAGGGCTTCCGCCCTCGATTACCACCGGTTTCTGCAAGCGCTCTGGCACGACCAGCTACCCTACTCCGGCGAACTCAAGCGCCTGATGCAACTGCCGAACCGCGACCGCGTCTACACGGGGGCAGCGGGGGTCGCCCGGCAAACGTGGGTGTTCGACAAGACCGGCACCACAGCCCGGTTGTGCGGCGACATGGGCATCCTGGTCGCCCAGGGCCGCGATGGCCGCCGCTATCCGTATACCTTCATCGGCATCATCGAAAAGGCCCGGCCGGCGAGCAACTACATGGCTTGGAAAAATACGCGCGGCAACGTCATCCGTGAAGTGTCCAGTATTGTATACAATCATATGCGCCAGATGCACGATTTGGTGTGAACGGCCAGCTTGCCAGCCAACCTTGCTCTCAATTCCAATTCAAATCGTCGCGACACGATCCCATGCCCTACGACTTCGACCACGCGCCCGTCCGGCGCGGCACCGACAGCCTGAAGTGGCAGCGTTACGGCGATGCCCTGCCGCTGTGGGTGGCGGACATGGATTTCGTCTCGCCGGAACCGGTGCTGGCCGCGTTGCACGACCGGGTCACCCACGGGGTGTTCGGCTACGGCGCGCCGCCGGACGAGTTGACGGAAACGATTTGCGCGCGGATGGCCGATCTCTACCACTGGACGGTCGCGCCGGAGCAGATCGTCTATCTGCCGGGGCTGGTGTGCGGATTGAACGTGGTCTGCCGGGCGGTCGGCGAACCGGGCGATGAAGTGCTGGTGCAGACACCCGTGTATCCGCCGTTTCTATCCGCGCCAGGCAACCAGGATCGCCGGCTGGTCACCGCCGAACTGATGGCGGAAACGCGGGACGGGCGGTTGTACTACACCTTCGACGATGCAGCGTTCGAAGAGGCCATCGATTCGCGCACCCGGCTGTTCATTCTCTGCCACCCGCATAATCCTGTCGGGCGGGTATTTGGCATCGAGGAGTTAAACCGGCTGGCGACGATTTGCGAACGCCACGATTTAACGATCTGCTCGGACGAGATTCACTGCGATCTACTGCTCGACGGTCGGTGGCACATTCCGCTCGCGACCTTGTCGCCGGAGATCGCCCAGCGCTGCATCACCCTGATGGCGCCGAGCAAGACCTTCAATATCGCCGGCCTGGGCGCCAGCTTCGCCATTATTCAAAACCCTGAACTGCGGCGGCGCTTCAAACACGCCCTGCGTGGCATCGTGCCGGATGCGAACATTCTCGGTCTGAACGCCGCCTTGGCCGCCTACCGGCACGGCGGCGACTGGCTGCGGGAGTTGTTGCTTTATCTGGCCGCCAATCGGGATTACGTGGTGGAGTATATCGCACGCCATCTGCCGGGCATTCGCACCACCGTCCCGGAAGCGACCTATCTGGCCTGGCTGGATTGCCGGGATGCGGGCCTTCCCGGCAACCCGCACCAGTATTTCCTGAACCACGCCGGGGTTGCGCTGAACAAGGGCGAAGACTTCGGGCCGGGTGGCGAGGGGTTTGTGCGGCTGAACTTCGGTTGCCCCCGCGCCCTGCTGGCGGAAGGGCTGGAACGGATGCGAGCAGCGCTGGCGGAGCGATGAGAGCGTGTTTTTCGGTCCGCGCCCGCAACCAGCCCACCGAATCCCAAACCCTCATCTCCCGCAAGCGGGCGCGGAGCGTTGGGAACCGCTACAGATCGTAGCCCCGCTCGTCATGCAGGGCGATATCCAGACCGCCGATTTCGTCTTCCCGACCCACCCGCAAACCGATGAGCACATTCACCAGCTTGAGCACAACGAAGGTCACGACCACCGTGTAGGTAACCGTCGCGATGACCCCCACGAACTGCACGCCCAGTTGCTGCCCCATGCTGGTGATACCCGGGGCGAAGCCCTGGCCCTTGAACAGGCCGAGTTCGGTGGAGGCAAACACGCCGGCCGACAGGGTTCCGAGCATTCCGCCCACGCCATGCACCGGAAACACGTCCAGGGAATCGTCCACCTTCAGCACCCGCTTGAGGATTTGGGTGGCGCTGAAACAGGTAACCCCCGCGACCGTGCCGATGACCACCGCGCCGGCCGGCCCCACATAGCCCGAGGCCGGCGTGATGGTGCCCAAACCGGCCACCATGCCGGTCACGATGCCGAGCACGCTCGGCTTGCCGAACCGCAGCCACTCCATCGTCATCCACGCCAGCGATCCGGCGGCGGCGGACAGATGCGTCACCATCATCGCCATGCCGGCGTTGCCGTTGGCCGCCAGCGCGCTGCCGGCGTTGAAGCCGAACCAGCCTACCCACAACATCCCGGCTCCGGTCACCACGATGGTCATGTTGTGAGGCGGCATGGCCGTCGTCGGAAAGCCGTGACGCCGGCCCAGCACCAGGGCCGAAACCAGCGCGGCCACGCCGGCGGTAATATGCACCACGGTCCCGCCCGCGAAGTCCAGCAGTCCCATTCGACCCAGCCAACCCCCGCCCCATACCCAGTGGGCCACCGGGGCATACACCAGCGTCAGCCACAGAGCGCTGAACAGCAGCATGGCGGAGAACTTCATCCGCTCGGCGAAGGCGCCGACCACCAACGCCGGGGTGATGATGGCGAAGGTCAGTTGGAACATGGAAAACACGGTTTCCGGGATGTCGCCGGTCAGGGAGTCTTCCTCCACCCCGGCCATGAACAGCTTGCCAAAACCTCCGATCCAGTCGTTTCCGGTTCCGAACGCGAGGCTGTAAGCGTAGCCGAACCACAGTAACGACACCAGGCAGGTGATGGCGAAACATTGCATGAGCACGGAGAGCACGTTCTTGGTCCGCACCAACCCGCCATAGAACAGCGACAGACCCGGCAGGGTCATAAACAACACCAGCGCCGTCGAGGTGAGAACCCAGGCAGTGTTGCCCAGATTTGGACCCGTGGCGTCCTGCGCCCAGGATGCGACGGGCGCCAATGTTCCCAACAAACCTAAAAAGAGGCGGATCGAAGTCCGCTTATTATCCTGGCTCATGGATTGACAGCTCTTTTTACTCGTAATTGTTTCGTCGGTATGATTCGCCCCAATCTGGGTCGAAGTCCGGTTGCTTGCGGATTAAGCCGGTGCGAAAAGGCAAATTTCACGCCGCCAATAAAAATTATTCTAAATCAATATATTGTTTGGTTAACTTGGCAAGAACGTTTGATTTTATGCATCATGGTGGTGCTGTTGGCGGGCGATTGCACCATATCAACGCAATATCAGATGGGTTTAGCCGGCCTGGCCCCGCGTCTCCAACTTTTCCCACCGCTCATAAACCGCCGCCAGCTCCGCCTCCAACACCCGCAATTCTTCCAGTTGCCGGGTAATCGCCGCCGGTTCCTGCTTGTAGAACGCCGGATCGGCGGTCAGCGCGTGCAACTCCCGCTGCCGCTGCTCCAATTCCTCGATACGAGCCGGCAACTGCTCCAACTCCCGCCGTTCGTTATAGCTGAGTCGGCCCGGGGTGGCCGGCCGTGGCGGTTTCAGCGCGGGAGTTGGCGCGGGTTTGGGCTTGGCGGCGAGAGCCGGTTCCGGCGCGGACCGCTGCCGCAGCCAGTCGCTGTAACCACCGACGTACTCGCGGATGCGCCCGTCGCCCTCGAACACCAGACAACTGGTCACCACGTTATCCAGAAACGCCCGGTCGTGGCTGACCAGCAGCAGGGTGCCGGTGTACTCCAGCAGCAGTTCCTCCAGCAACTCCAGTGTTTCCAGATCCAGATCGTTGGTCGGCTCGTCCATGACCAGCAGGTTGGTCGGCTGGCTGAACAACCGCGCCAGCAACAGCCGGTTGCGTTCGCCGCCGGACAGCGACTTGACCGGCGAGCGCGCCCGCTGGGCGGTGAACAGAAAATCGCCCAGATAACCGATGATGTGGCGGCGCTGGCCATTGATCTCCAAGGTCTCCCGGCCTTCGGCGACGCTGTCCAGCACCGTTAGCTCAGGGTTCAGCCGTTCGCGCAGTTGGTCGAAATAAGCGACTTCCAGCTTGGTTCCCAATCGAACCTGGCCGGCGCGTGGGGTCAGTCGCCCCAGAAGTAGATTCAGCAGCGTACTCTTGCCGCAACCGTTGGGACCGATCAGACCGATGCGGTCGCCGCGCAGGATCCGCACCGAACAGTCGCGGATCAGCGGTTCACCCTGCCAGGCGTAGTCGAGATTTTGCGCCTCGATGACCAGTTTGCCGGAGGTTTCGGCCTGCTCCAGCGCGAAACTGGCCTTGCCGAGTTGCTCGCGACGCTGGCGACGCTCCTCGCGCAAGGCCCGCAACGCCCGTACCCGGCCTTCGTTGCGGGTGCGGCGCGCCTTGATGCCCTGGCGAATCCACGCTTCTTCCTGAGCCAGATTCTTGTCGAACTTGGCGTCGTGCCGGGCCTCGACCTCCAGCAACACCGCCTTCTTTTCCAGAAACGCGGCGTAATCGCCCGGCCAGGAAGTCAGCACGCCACGATCCAGTTCCAGCAAGCGGGTCGCCAGTCGTTGCAACAGGGCACGGTCGTGGGTGACGAACAGCAGCCCGCCGCGAAACTCCAAGAGTTCCTCCTCCAACCACTGGATCGTTTCCAGATCGAGGTGGTTGGTCGGTTCGTCCAGCAGCAACACATCCGGCTCGCGCACCAGCGCCCGGCCCAGCAACACCCGCCGCCGCCAACCGCCCGACAGTTCAGCCAGCGGCGTATCCGCCGGCAATTGCAAACGGCTGATGACGGTCTCGACCCGCTGCTGCCAGCGCCAGCCGTCGCGCGCTTCCAGTTCGTGTTGCAAGCGTTCTATCCGCCGCATCCCCTCCGATGCGGACGCATGGGCGACTTGGATGGCGGCTTCGTGATACTGGGCCAGCAACGCCCCCAACCCTTCCAGTCCGCCAGCGACGATCTCGAACACGGTGGCCGTGGTATCCGCCGGCAGTTCCTGGGCCAGCGTGGCAATCCGCAAGCCGGGCTGGCGCCAGATATCGCCGCCGTCGGGGAGCAATTCGCCGGTCAGCAGCCGCAGCAACGTGGTTTTGCCCGTGCCGTTGCGGCCGATCAAACAGACCCGCTCGCCGGCTTCGAGTTGGAAGCTGGCGCCATCCAGCAGCTTTTCAGACCCGAAGGCGATGGAAAGGTGATCGATACTCAGCAGTGGCATGGGGGAATACTTTCATGAGAGGCTGGAAAACCAATTCATTCATTTGACTCGAATTGTACCAGCGATACAGCCCCCATTGATCGCCTGCCGGGCAGCCAACGCAAAGGCCCCGTCAAACGGGGCCTTGCGCCGTGCGAGCCGGGTAGAGAGGAAGGTAACTTCAGGCGACCTGCTCCAGCGCCGGTTGCAGGGCGGCGGCTCGAGCGGCTTCCTCGGCCCGCCGGGCCAATTCTTCCGTCACCTTCGCCTGCACCATCTGCCGGAACAGATCCTGTAGCATCAGCGTCAACGCCGCCGCCGCCAACAGGATGCCGGCCACGCCAAACGACAGGGCAAACCCACCGGTGGCGGCGTTCATCATCTCGGAGGCCCGTCCCAGCACGAAGCCGCCGATGCCCCAGGCGCTGAACAGCACGCCGTAATTGATGCCGAAGTTCTTGAGGCCCCAGAAGTCCTTGGTGATGGCCGGGAACAGCGCCAGATTGGTGCCGTAGTTAAAGCCGATACCGGTCGCGAGGATGACCAGCAACAAGGCGCTGGGGTGTTCGGCACCGATCACGGGGATGGCGACGAACATCAGCACCGCCTGGAACATCAACATCAGCGACAGCGTCAGGGTGCGGCCGATGCGGTCGGACAGGGAACCGGCGACGATGCGGCCCGCCGCGTTACCCACGGCCAGGATGACGACCGCCAGGAACGCCAGCTCGCCCATGCTCTGCTTGGCCATCCCGGCCACGCTGCCGATCACCATCAAACCCGCGCCGGCGCCGATGAAATACACCACCCACAACACATAAAAATTACCGGTTTTCAGCATCTGCGAGGGGGTAAAATCGTGTGTCTTGACCGGCGCGGCGGCCTTGGTGGCCTGCGACTGAGCGGCGGGGGCGCCGAACAAATAGCCGGCCGGGGGATTCCGCAGCAGGAGCGCCAACAGACTGACGACGATGGCGAACGCCACGCCAAAGAACATCATGGCCCCTTGCAGGCCGACCGTCTTGAGCAAATACGTGGACAGCGGCGCGATATACACCGAGGCCAAACCAAATCCGGATACCACGATGCCGGCGATCAGACCGGTCTTGGCCGGCGGAAACCACTTCAGGGAGGGTGGCGTGGCCGAGGAGTAGCCAAACCCGAATCCCATGCCCGCCATAACCCCGAATCCCAGCACCCACAGCCAGTAGCTGGTGGTCTGGGACAGCACGAGGAATCCAGCGCCGACCAGAAGACCGCCAAGAATTGCAGTCATTCGCGGGCCAAAGCGATCCTGACATTTCCCACCCAGGATCATCGAAAAGGCGAACGCCAAACAGCAGACCGCATAGGGGTCGTTGATGGAGGCCAAATCCCATTGGAAAGCGTCTGGCCCTCCCCGTTTGATCGAGTCGCTGATGGCGCCCTTGAAAATACTCCAGGTATAAAGAACGCCAAGAGCCAGATTGATGCCGGTAGCCGCCATTACGACGGTCCAGCCTTTGTTCTTCAGAGATTGCGCCATGATTTGGCCTCCTTACGGTGTGTTCGTCTCAACTTGAGGGGTTGGCTTAGGTACGGGGTAATTTTCGCTGCCCGACTTAACCGCTGGGGGTGTCGGGGTATTTGAGCCTGCGCTCCCGAACAACCGGTCCATGGCCCGGCCCAGGCGTACGGTCTCTTCGTAAATGATCTGCAGAAAACGCCGCCGCGCCTCGGGATCCTCCAGGGGATAACCGAGCAGAATCTCGGTAAACGAGCGAATGCTGGTCAGGGGGGTGCGGATCTCATGGTTCAGGACCGTGATCACCTCCCGATCCAATGGCAGAGGAAACAGCAACCCACCGCTGGGGAGATCCGCGCAGCGATGCTTCGCGGTGGGTTGCCGAGTGCGCCTCTCTCCGCTTTCGTGGAGGCGACGCTCGCTCAATTCCTGAAATCTGGCACAGTCCTCATATCGGGAGGTGCAATGCCGGACGATGACTTCCACATGATAGGGCGAAATATAGCCAGCCCCCACGTCACAGTGGTCGATGCTCTGCCCGTAAAAGGGGCAAACCCGCTGGCCATTCATGTTCGCTCCATTCCCTGTTGTTGGCTGGCACTCGACCAAGAGCAAGCCTTGTGCCAGCGGCTTCAACCTGGCGCATCGGAATAAAATTCATATATTTTTTATTTGCTTAGGTAAACAGAGGGACGAGCGGTGGCGGGAGGCGAGCTTGCGGTGATGCGAAAGGCGGGATGCTCGGTCAAGAGGCGGCCACTGCGGACCACGCGGAAGTTTTTTATGAATGCTAAACAATATCAGTAAGTTATTATGGTTAGGGAAATCGTGGCAGGTTTTCGCGGTTTTGCGCGAGGCAGTTTGCAGAAATGCCAAAAACCTCCTGGGTCAGTCGGTGATCGCAACCACCGCCTCGACGGCCCGCGCCCTTAGGTCTGCGCTTAGCGCAATCCGTATTTTTTTATCTTCCGGTAGACGGTGGCGACATTCATACCCGCTTGATGGGCGACCTCCTCGATGTTTCCACCGCTGGCCTGGAGCAGCCGGGTCAGATATTCGGTTTCGAAGCGCGCCAATGCCGTGGCGTAATCGAGTTCACCGATATCTCGAGCGAGCGTGGCGTTCTGGTCTGGCAGTCCGATGAGTTGGGTCACGACCGCGGGTCCGATGTAGTCGCTGTTGTCGATAGCCATGGCGGCCTGCACCACGTTGCTGAGCTGGCGGATGTTACCTGGCCAGTCGTACTGGATCATGGCTTCCATCGCCTCGCGACTAAAACCTTTAACGTGAGTGCCAAAACGCTTGTTCTGTTCCTTGACGAAATGGGCCAGGAGCAGGGGAATATCGGAGCGGCGCTCCCGCAACGGCGGGAGACGTAGATGGACCACGTTGAGACGGTAGTATAAATCCTCGCGGAAAGCGCCACTCTGCACGGCGACCTGCAGATCGAGATTGGTGGCGGACAGTACGCGCACGTCCACCTTGATGGGGGTAGTTTCTCCCACGCGGTAAAATTCCTGCTCTTGCAGGAACCGCAACAAGGTTTTTTGCACGTTCGGAGGCAGGGTTCCCACCTCGTCGAGAAACAGAGTGCCACCGTCAGCGGTTTCGATCAGACCCTTGTGATCGCGCTCGGCCCCCGTGAAGGCTCCCTTGCGATGGCCGAAGAGTTCGCTTTCCAGCAGCGCCTCCGGTATGGCCCCGCAATTGATGGCGACGAATTTGCCCTCCTTGCGCCGGGAGTAATGGCGGATCGCGCGAGCCACCAGTTCCTTGCCGGTACCGGATTCCCCGCTGATCAGCACCGGAATGTCGCGAATCGCCACTTTCCGCGCCGTTTCGAGAATGCTGAGCAGATGCGGCGAGTTGCCCACGATCGAACCCTGCCAGGCCGCCAGTTCTTGCTTGAGTTCGCGATTTTCCTTGATCAGTTCGGTTTGACGCAGCGCGTTGCGGACCCGCGACAACAACTCCTCGGGCTCGAAGGGCTTGGTCAGGAAATCGTAGGCACCCTTGCGCAACGCTTGAATCGACAGATCGACCGTGGCGTGCGCCGTGATCATGATGACCGGTAGCGCCGGGTCCTGCTGCTTGACCTTTTGCAAGACATCGAGACCGTTCATCACCGGCATTTTGATATCGGTAATCACCAGATCGTAGCTGCCCGGCTCAAACCCCGTCATCGCATCGAGCGCATGGGTGTAAGCCGAGACGGCATAATCCCGATCCGACAGGATAGCCTCCACCATCCGGCACACGGCCTCATCGTTGTCGACCAGCAAAATCCGCTTCCGCCCGCCAGCCATCACACGGACTCTCGGTGGGCTGGCAAACTCACGGTCACGGTCGTGCCCTCGCCCACCTCGCTGGCGACCTCGATCTTGCCGCCGTGTTGTTCCACGATGGTCCGGGTGATCGCCAGTCCCAAACCCGTTCCTCGCGCCTTGGTGGTGAAGAAGGGCTCAAAAATTTTCTCCAGGTTTTCCGGCGAAATGCCGGAACCCGAATCCTGGAAAGTGATGTTCACGCGGCCATTCTCGCCCGCCGCGGTACCCACCACCAGGCGACCTCCTTCGGGCATGGCGGCGCCCGCATTGAGCATCAGGTTCATGGCAACCTGGCGGATCTGGTCGCCATCCACCCAAAGCCGGGGTAATTGGGAATCGAAGGTGGTGACGATGTTGACCGCGTCCATATCGGTATGATGGGCCGCGAAATCGACGATCTGTTCGAGGAGTGCGTTGATATCGGTTTCTTCCAGCACGGGCTTGGGCACGCGGGCGTAGCTCAGCAAATCCTGCACGATATTTTTGCAGCGCTTGCTTTCGCGCTTGATCTCCTGAATATATTTGAAGCCGGGGTCATCGGGATCCATTTTACTTTCCAAGTGGGCGGCATAGCCCAGGATGACACCCAGAGGATTATTGATCTCATGGGCCACCTCCGAGGACAGGACTCCGAGAGAAGCCATCTTGTTCTGCTGAGCGAGACTGGCCTCCAATTCCTTGTTCTTGCGCAACACCTCCGTCATCCGATTGAAATCCGCGGCCAGTTCGCCCAGCTCGTCACTGGCCGTGACGGCGAGTTGGGTGTCCAACCGGCCCCGTTTGACTTCGCGCACTCCCGCCATCAGGCGTTGAATCGGATCGGTCAGGAACTTGGACACAAAAAATACGAGAATCACCGCGCATGAGCCCACCACGAAAGTCAGTATGCCCATGCTGGACCAGATGCGCCTCTCGATCGCATTGGCTGATTCGTAGAACTCATTTTCGTAAGAGCCTACCGCGACGATCCAGTCCCAGGGTGCGAAATACTGATAGCGAACGATTTTCATGCGGGGAGCCGAGTCTGTCTCGTTCCGCCAGGGATAGCGTATCCAGCCATTCTTGCGCTCGATCATCTCGCGGATGAAGTAACGGCCAGCCTGATCCTTTTCATCGTGGATGTTCTGTCCCTCCCGAAACGGGTGGATCGTCAGTTCTCCGCGCGTGGTCATGGCGTAAATATAGCCGGTCGCGCCGACCGCCTTATCCAGGATATTCTCCTTGAGTTCTTGCAGCGCTTGCTTTTCGAACGCCACATCTTCGTAGGTCTCTTCCAGATAACCACCCGCCGCGATGATCCAATCCCAAGGCTGAAAGTACATATAAGCTACGATTTTATTCCGAGGGCGGGTTTCTCCCAGGATCGGATTGCGCCAGGGATAGACGATATAAAGCACTTCGCCGGGTTTCGCGGCGACCGCCTTCTCGCACATCTCCCGGATGAAGCGGCGGCCTTTCTCATCTTCAGCGTCATAGATATTTTCGCCTTCCTGGGCGACATGAATCGTCAGGTCGCCTTTCGAGGTCATGGCATAGAGATAGCCTGTTTCACCCACGCTAATGTTTTTGAACGCCTTTCTGGCTTCCTGTTGAACCTCCTCCAGGGCGTGCTGACCGCTCGCATACTGCTCGTGCTGAACCGCCACGAGGTTGTAGGCAAACCGCGCCAAAGTAGCCAGATCTTTGTAGACAGTCCGTCGCTTGTCTTCCTTGTACACCTCAAACTGCTCATAGTGAGCATTCAGGAGATCCAGCGTGAATTGGGCCATGTGCTCGAGATCGGCTCTAGTCGCCTGGGTAATTCCCAGATACGCTTGCTGCTCGGATACATAGCCGACGATTACACCTACGCTGAGGACAGGCAGTAGCACGAGTGGCACCACCGCCGCCAGCAGCTTTTCACGGATCTTCAGGTCGCGCATGAAACGCAGCATATTGATCACCCGATCGCCTAACTTCTTGTAGTATATCCCAAGTTGCATCTTTCCCCGGCTTTGGCAACCACCTGGGCGACAATTGCCGACGCTGGGTTTGCCAGCAGTCGCGATCCCTCGGGGCTACGCGCCACCCCGCCGGCAAGCGGTGGCAGAGGTCATGCTCGTCAGTATAGACTGGGGTCCCCGCGCTACCATCAGGGGGATGAGTGGACGTGGTTTGTGTTAATCTGTAAAAAAATCGCTGCTGAAAGCTGCTGATGCTGAAAATCGCTACCTGGAACGTAAATTCCCTGAACGTGCGTCTGCCGCAAGTGTTGGACTGGCTGCGCGACCGACAGCCGGATATTCTGGCCCTGCAGGAAACCAAGCTCACCGATCCCGATTTCCCGACGCTGGACATCGCCAATGCTGGCTATCAGTCCGTGTTCGCTGGGCAGAAGACCTACAACGGCGTAGCGATTCTCAGCCGACTACCGGCTGGCGAAACGGTCACCGACCTGCCGGGACTGGACGATCCGCAGCGGCGGGTGCTGGGCGCGACCATCGACAGCGTGCGGGTGTTGAACCTCTACGTCCCCAACGGTCAATCCGTCGGTTCCGACAAGTACGCCTACAAGCTCGCTTGGCTGGATCGACTTGCCACCTGGCTGGAAACCGAACTGGCCCACCATCCCCGGCTGGTGGTGCTGGGCGATTTCAACATCGCGCCCGAAGACCGCGACGTGCACGATCCCGCCGCCTGGGCCGGCCAAGTGCTGTGTAGCGACGCGGAACGAGTCGCGTTCCGCCGGTTGCTGGACCTGGGGTTTAAGGACACTTTCCGCCTGTTTCCGCAAGAAGAGCATGCCTTTAGCTGGTGGGACTATCGCGCCGCCGCCTTTCGCCGCAATCTCGGCCTGCGCATCGACCACATTCTCGCCAGTCCGGCGCTGGCGGCGGATTGCACGGCCTGTGGGGTGGACAAGGCCCCGCGCCGGCTGGAACGCCCGTCCGATCACGCGCCGGTGATCGCCGAATTCGCAATCACTGACCTCTGCCCCCCTGTGACCCCTGACCCCTGACCCCTGACCCCTCAATCATGGAACATCGTCCCCGCAACGTGCTGGTGACCGGCGGTGCCGGTTTCATCGGTTGCAACTTCGTTCGCCACCTTCTGGCCACCGACCCCGATGTTTGCATCGTCACCCTCGACCTGCTGACTTACGCCGGCTCGCTGGACAACCTGCGTGACCTGCCCGACCCCGCCCGGCATGTCTTCGTTCAGGGCGACATCTGCGACCGGCCGCTGGTGGATTATCTGCTGCGCGAGCACGCTATCGATACCATCGCCCATTTTGCCGCCGAAAGCCATGTTGACCGTTCCATCACCGGGCCGGCGGCTTTCGTCGAAACGAATCTGGTCGGCACTTTCACCCTGCTGGAAGCAGCACGTCAGTTTTGGTTGATCGAAAAAACCCTGCCGGATATGCCCGTCCGCTTTCATCACATTAGCAGCGTGACGGGCGACACGCCGGTACTGGTGCGCAACAGGCAAACTGACGAAGTGGTCTTGCAACCGATCGTCGATCTCGAAGCGCAAAACCTGGCCGATCTCGATATCCTCACCATGACGAATGATTATCAGGTTGGGTTTCATCCCATCGGGAGCTTTATCAAGCATCCGGTGGATCGGGTCTATGAAATTACTTATAACGGCGGGGGCCGGATTCGGGCGACGGAATCCCACTCCGTATTCGTTTTCACCGAGCAGGGCATCATCGCCAAACCCTCCAACCAGTTGGAGATCGGCGACCTGTTAATCACGTTTGTGGGCCAAGACGCATCCAGTCGCCAACCCCACGTTTTTGACCTGAGCCAAAAACTCTCTGAATATTCCTACCAAGGGTTGGATGTAGCTCTGGAGAGGCGACAACATATTTTGCAAACCGTCGCCGTTGGCGGGAGATTCTCCCGCTCCAGCCTGAACGCCCAACTGGCTCCGGATATCAACGGTACCGCCGCCTACCGTTTGTTTGAAAAACTGGCTGAAGAGGGATTCCTGACCCAGGAAAACGGTCTTTATCAGGCCACGGCCGCGACGCTCCAAGACTCCACGCTCCAAGCCGGGCGTCAGCGGTGGCAACTGATGAAAAACAAGCTTCACATCCCTTACGATACCTTGGCCGTAACACCCCTGCTGATGGAAGTGTTCGGCCTTTATCTGGCCGAGGGACATGGAGCCCGCACGCCGGCGGAAATGCAAAGCTCCAATCGGAATGTCACGTTCACCATTGGATTGAACGAAACCCGGCAACTCGAATTGTTGCGGCGCTGCGCCGAGCAGGTTTTCGGCATTCATGCCTCGGTTAGCCAGCGATCTTCCACCTACCAAGTGACCTATTCATCACGCTGGGTTCATGCGCTGTTTGCCGAATTTGGATGCACGGCGGAGACCAAGCGCCTGCCCGGATGGATATGGTCTCAACCGAAAGAATTCATCGTGGCGTTTTTCAAAGGTTACGAAGGAGATGCCACCTTGAAACGCGACGGACGGCGCTATTACACGACCGTCAACCGGCAGCTTGCCGAGAGCCTGCTATGGCTGGCTCGCCTAAACGATCTGAATGCATTGATCAGCAGTCGCACCATTCAGCAGGTTGCTGGCAAAGTTCCGCCGGGCATTACCGTCAGTCGCAAGCGGGAATTCTATGACTTGCAAATCACCGCCGAGAGTGCCCGCGATCATGACCACGATCATTGGCGATCACCCATGGCACGCTGTATCCCCAATTCGTTTGTGATGAACCTGTTGGGATGTCGGTCCAATGGTGGCGTCCACGTTCACCGCAAGCCACTGATCAGCAAGGGGCAGGTGCAACGACTGGCGGATACCTTCAAGTCCGTCCCGCCCAACCTCGCGGCGTTGCTCAATTCACCGATTGGTGTCGCTCAGGTGAAGAGCATCGAAAAAATCGAGGGGGCCACCATGGTCTATGACATTTCGGTGCCGGGCAACGAAAAGTTCTTTGGGGGTAACGTGCCCTGCCTGTTGCACAACACCGACGAGGTGTACGGCACGCTGAAACGCGGCGACCCGCCGTTCACCGAAACCACGCCCTACGGACCCAATTCGCCCTACTCCGCCTCCAAGGCCGGTTCCGACCACCTGGTGCGGGCCTATTTCCACACCTACGGCCTGCCGGTGGTCACCACCAACTGTTCCAACAACTACGGCCCCTTTCAGCACGGCGAGAAATTCATCCCCACGGTGATCCGTTCCTGCCTGCTGCAAAAGCCGATTCCCGTCTATGGCGACGGCAGCAATATCCGCGACTGGCTCTATGTCGAGGACCATTGCCGGGGCATCGAGGCGGTGATCCGGCGTGGCCGGCCGGGCGAAACCTACAACATCGGCGGTTGCAACGAATGGGCGAACATCAACATTGCCAAACTAATCTGCACGCTGTTGGACGAACGACGCCCGGAACACGCCCCGCACCAACGGCTGATCAGCTTCGTCACCGACCGGCTCGGCCACGATTGGCGCTATGCCATCGACGCTGGCAAGATGGATCGGGAATTGGGCTGGCGACCTCGGGAGACGTTCGCTACCGGCATCGCCAAAACCGTGGACTGGTACCTGCAACGCCACGCCGCCGATCTCAATCACCCCGAACCGAAACCATGACCCATCCCGCCTTTCAGCATTTGCGCAGCCATCCCGTTCCCGCCCTGCGGCTGGAGTTCCAGGAATACCGTCACAGCGCCACCAGCGCCAGACATATCCATCTGGCCGCCGACGATCAACATAACGCCTTCATGGTGGCATTCCTGACCGTGCCGCAAGACTCGACCGGCGTGGCCCACATCCTTGAGCACACCGCCCTGTGCGGCAGCCAGCGCTACCCGGTGCGCGACCCGTTCTTCATGATGATCCGCCGTTCGCTCAACACCTTCATGAATGCTTTTACCAGCAACGACTGGACCGCCTACCCGTTCGCCAGCCAGAACAAAAAGGATTTCAACAACCTGCTGGACGTGTATCTGGACGCGACGTTTTTCCCGTTGCTGGACGAACGCGATTTCGCCCAGGAAGGCCACCGGCTGGAGTTCGCCAAGCCCACCGATCCCGATTCGGAACTGGTGTTCAAAGGGGTCGTGTTCAACGAGATGAAAGGTGCGCTGAGTGCGCCGGTACAACGGCTGGGACTGGCGCTGCAAAGCCGGCTGTTCCCCACCACCACGTATCATTACAATAGCGGTGGCGATCCTGATGCGATTCCCGATCTCACTTACGAACAACTCAAGGCGTTCCACGCCCGCCACTACCACCCGTCGAACGCCATCTTCCTGACTTACGGCGACATCCCCGCCGCCGAGCATCAAGAACGCTTCGAGACGCAGATTCTCAACCGGTTCCAAGCAATGAAGCTGGATTTGGCCATCCCCGATGAACGGCGCCATGCCGCGCCGGTCGTCGACTTGATTCATTACCCGCTGGACGGCGCCGACGACCTGCACGACCAAACTCATATCGTACTGGGCTGGCTGCTGGGGCCGATCACCGACCCGCTGGCAACGCTGCGGGCGCGGCTGTTGAGCGACGCGCTGCTGGACAACAGCAGTTCGCCACTACGGCACGCGCTGGAAACTTCCGAACTTGGCGCCGCGCCGTCGCCGATGTGCGGTTTCGATACCTCCACGCGCGAGGCCACCTTCGTTTGCGGCTTGGAAGGCTCCAACCCCGAACACGCCGAAGCGGTCGAAGCGTTGGTGTTCGACGTGCTGCAACAAGTCGCCGTCGAGGGCGTCCCGCAAGAGGCGGTGGACGCCGCCCTGCATCAACTGGAATTGAGCGAGCGGGAAATCACCGGGGACGGTTTTCCCTACGGCCTGCACTTGCTGATGGAAGCCCTCACCCCAGCGATTCACGGCGGCGATCCCGTCGCCGCGCTGGACAGCGATCCGCTCTTGGAGCAGTTGCGGACGGAAAGCCGGGCAGTCAGATTTCATTCCGCGACTCGCCCGGCAACTGCTGCTGGAAAATCCGCACCGGGTACGGCTGACCATGGCCCCGGACCCGGAACTGAGCGCGAAACAGGCGGCGGCCGAGCAACAAAAACTGGCGACCATCCGCGCGGCGCTGGCCGAGGCCGACCAAACCCGCATCGTCGTCCAGGCCCAGGCGCTGGCCGAACGCCAGCAACAGCAGGACGATCCCGAATTGTTGCCACGCGTCGGCCTGGAAGACGTGCCGCCGGACTTGAAAATCGCCGAGGGCATCGCCCGCCCGGTCGGCGCTTTGCCCGCCCATTGGTACGCTCAGGGCACCAACGGCATGGTCTACCTGCAAGCCGTTCTCGATCTGCCGGCGCTGGAATCCGACGAACTGGATTTGCTGCCACTGTTCTGCGCCTGTCTGACCGAAGTGGGCAGCGCGGGCCGCGATTACCGGACCACCCAGGCCCGGCAGGCGGCGGTGACCGGCGGCCTCAGCGCCCGCGCCAATGTAAGGGGCGGGGTCGATGACGTACAGCAGGCCAAGGGCGTGCTGGTCATCGCCGGCAAGGCGCTGGCCCGCCATCACGCCGACCTGTCCGAACTGCTGTGGGAAACCCTGACCAGCGCCCGTTTCGACGAACTACCCCGGTTGCGGGAACTGGTCGCGCAAATCCGCGCCCAGCGCGAGGAGTCCATTACCGACCACGGCCACATGCTGGCGCTCGCCGCCGCCAGCGCCGGGCTGAGTCCGGTGGCGGCGCTGAATCATCGCTGGGATGGGTTGCACGGTTTAAAACAACTCAAGACGCTGGACGATGCTCTGGACAATCCTGAAGCGCTGCGCGCGTTCGCCGAGCGGTTGGCACGGCTGCGGGACCGGTTGCAACACGTGCCTCGGCAATTGCTGGTCGTCAGCGAGGCCGAACGGCAGGACGTCATCGCCGAGGCGCTGGCCGCCCGCTGGCGGAATGGTCAGGCCGCGCTGGAACCGTTCGCGCTCGCCGTGCCGGAACCGCAACCGTCGCGACAGGGGTTTCGGGTCAACACCCAGGTCAATTTCTGCGCCAAGGCTTACTCCACCGTCGCGCCGAACCATCCCGATGCACCGGCGCTGCAGGTACTGGGCGACTTCCTGCGCAACGGCTATCTGCACCGGGCCATCCGCGAACAGGGTGGCGCCTACGGTGGTGGTGCGGGCTATCACCCCGATAGCGGGGCATTCCGCTTCTATTCCTACCGCGATCCCCGACTGGCCGATACGCTGGCCGATTTCGACCTGGCGCTGGACTGGCTGCAAACCCACAACCATCCAGCGCGGACCCTGGAGGAAGCCATTCTCGGCATCATCGCCGCCATCGACAAGCCCGGCTCGCCCGCCGGCGAGGCGATCAGCGCCTTCTTCGGCACGCTGTTCGGCCGCACCCCGGAACAGCGCCGCGCTTACCGGCAACGAGTGCTGGAGGTCACGCTGGACGATCTCAGGCGGGTCGCGGCGGCTTACCTGCAACCGGAACGGGCCAGTTGCGCGGTCCTGAGCGACGCGCGGACACTGGCGGAACAGAAAAACTGGACTATCATCGCGGTTTGAAACCAGCCGATGCCACCAAGGTTCACCTGAATGCGTAAACCCTCCTCGCCACCACGCATCCGTCTCGATGAACTGCCCACCCGGGAACTGATCGCCCGTGGCGAAACTCTGCTGTCGGCCCATGACTACAAGGATGCCATCGAGGTCTACAAGCTGCTGCTGAAGCGCGAACCGCAAGCCGAGGCTGGCTGGCGCGGATCGTTGGCCACGGCGTATCTGGAACGGGCTAAGCAACTGGCCCAGAAAGCGATGTACCGGGAAGCCATCGTGCTCTGGGAGAATATCCCCAATCTGTGCGGTCAAGCTCCCCAACCCAACCTGTACATCGACTGGCTGCTCCGCACCGGCCAGTACGCCAAGGCGATCCGCGCCTATGTCAGTCATGCGGCCGCGTTGCCCGCCGCCGATCTCGTCGAACCGGAAACCCTGCTTGCCGCGCTGGTCCTGGCCGGACAAAAGGAGGGTCTCCAGGCGCTGTCCCCGGAAGCGTCGCTATGCCGACAGTTACCCTCGGCCCAGACCGCCCTGCGCGCCTATTGCCAGGGCGAGGTCGAAGCCGCGGTGCGCGAGCATCTGCAAAACATCCCCATTCGCTCGCCCTACCGGGATTTGCGCCAAGCGCTCGCGGGCCTGCTGAAGCTGGAAACCGACCCAGCCGGCGCCCTGCCCCTGATCGAGCGCATTCCCCCGACTTCCCCTTACCACGGCATCGCCGAAATCGTGCGCGCCTGCGCCGCCAGCGAACCCACTCGGGCAATACTGGCGCTCGAACCGTCCCAGCGCGAACTGGCCGGCGGCCTGCTCGGTCTGGATCAGCGCCAGCTCAAACTGCTCCGGGAATGGGCGCGGCTCGGCGAAAAAACCAGCGATAAAGCGATGTTCGACTTCATCACCGCCAACCTGGCGGCGTTCGACCGCGAACAGGCCCGGCGGGCCTGTCTGGCGCTGCTTCCCGCCCATACGCCGGGGCAGTCCGTCTACACCAAGCTGTTCGGGCCGCTGCCGCCGTTCGAGGCGCATCGTCTCAAGGCGCTGCGGGCGGAACGCGATCACGATTTCAGCCGAGCCCTGCTCGACTGGCGAGCCTGCGTCGATCTGCTGAGCCAGGATGCCACCAACCCGGATAGCCGGTTGATGGCGGCACTCGTCCTGCGCCACATGGCGCAACTGTCGGAGCGGGAGGAACCCGACTGGTACGAACCCCCTAATACCGCTTCTTATCTGGAAGAAAGCTTGCGGTTCGATCCGGATGATCGCGACACCTATTTGCAACTGGCCAAGCTGCACCGGCAGGCCGGCGATGATAAGGAGTACCACCAGTGGGTGGAACGCGCTGTCAAGCAATTCCCCGACGACCCCCAGGTGCTGTTGGCCGCGGTGGAAACCGCCACCGCCCGCAAGGCTTACAAGAAAGCCGCCGGTTTCGCCACGCGGGTATTGGAATTGGACCCGATCAACAGCAAGGCCCGCAATATTCTGATCAACTCTTATCTGGCCCACGCCCGTAAACAGATTCTGGCCGGTAAATACGCCCTGGCGGAAAAGGAACTGGACAGCGCCGGCCAACTGGAACGGGACAACGCCCGCAGTGGCGTCGTCGAACTCAACCGGGGCCTGCTGGCTTATCAGCAACACCAGCGCGAGCGCATGAAGCACTGGCTCCAGGAAGGTGCCCGCCTCGCCGGCAGCCCCCTGCTGGCGTGGCTGCGGCTGGCGGTGGAAGCCACCCGTCTGCGGCTGGAACCGGCCGACTTCCAGCGCGATCTCGAACTCGACGACCCGCGCAAACTGACCGTCGACCGCGCCGATCTGCTGGCCCTGACCCGACTGATCAACGCCTACCGGGAAGAAGGCGTCCCCGATCTCGGCGCGGCCCTGGAAGACGTGGAAAAGCCGCTGAAACGCGCCATCAAGCAACTGACCGATGAGGACGACCTGCTGTCGGTCTGCGAATGTCTGCACCAGGCGCCGCATCACGAGTTGCTGGAGTACGTCGCCACCCACGCGCTCGACCGCCAGCCGGGCCGGCCCCTGTTCGTCTACTACCAGATTTTTGGCCGCGCCGAAGGCGAGATTGACGACGTGAAGGATCGCGACTACGACCGCTTGAAGCACGCCCTGAAACAGGCCGCCGCCGCCAAGGACCACCGCGCCGCCACTCTGATCGACCGGTTCCTCAGCCAGGGACCGTTTTCGTTGCCCTTCCCCAGGCCAAGCAGCGGCCCGTTGCCGCTGCCGCCCAAGCTGCGAAATGACATGGAAGACCTCCGCAAGGAACTGGAGCGGCTACCGCCGGCGCTGCGGGATCGAATGCTGGACCAGATACTGGACTCCTTGCCGCTCGACGACGATTTCCCGCCCGAAGCGCAAAGGGCCCTCATGAAGGCCCTGTTGCTTGGCGGTGGGAGTCTTGAGAACCTGCTGGATGAGTTACCGGACTTCCCGCTGCCGGGCCGGGGCGGACGCAAACACCGCCGGAGATGATGATCATGCCGAATCCGTTCGCCGTGCTGGGCATCGCCGAAACCGCCGCCGACGACGCCATCAAGAAAGCATATTTGCAACAGGTGCGCGAACACCCACCGGAGCGGGACTCCGAACGCTTCCAGACCATCCGCGCCGCCTACGAGGCTATCAAGACCCGCCAAGACCGGCTGCGCTACCGCTTGTTCGGGCAGGAAGCACCGGATTTGGCCGGGCTGGTGGCGTCCACCCTGCAACCCGGCCCGCGCCGCCGCCCGGCCGAGCAACAGTTGCGGCAACTGCTGCTCGCTCGCCTGACTGGCCAGAAGTAAAGACCCCACATGAATATCGAAACCAAGGAACAATTGCTGGAGCGCTTCCGCGCCTACCTGGACGAACTGCCCGAGGCCGTCCCGACCGAGGCAACCGAAGCCGACCGGCGGACCGACCTGTACTCGCTGTTCGCCGAACTGGTGGCGCTGAAAACCGAAGTCCGGCTGGAATCGCGCCAGGTGAAAACCGTGCTGGATGAATTCAAATCCGTCTTCGACACTCTGCAAGCCAGCCAGAGCCAACTCGGCGGCGAACTGGACCGCGCGCGCGGCGCGGTGGCCGAACAGCGGCGGGCAGCCCTGAAACCCCTGCTGCTGGAATTGGTGGACCTGCGCGACCGTCTGGAAGCCGGCCTGCGCGTCCTGCAGGGCTATCGGCCCTCGCTGCTGGGCCGGCTGCTGGGGGTGGCCCGGCGGGAACGGACGCTGTTGCAAGCTGTTGTCCAGGGCCAGGACATCAGTCTGCGCCGGCTGGACCAGATGCTGAGTAACCAGCAAGTGGCCGCCCTGCCCGCCCAGGGCAACCCGCTCGACCCCCACACCATGCGCGCCGCCGAGTTGGACCAGCGGCCGGACCTGGCCAACGGTATCGTCACCGGGGAACTGCGCAAGGGCTACACCTGGCAGGGCGAGTTGCTGCGGCTGGCGGAAGTCAAGGTCAACCGCAAGCCGGAACCGCCCACCAGCGTCGATACTCCACCTGATGTCTCCTCACCAATCCAATGCGAGTCGCAAATTCATGACTGAAAAAATCATCGGCATCGATCTGGGCACCACCAATTCCGAAGTGGCGGTGGTGGAAAACGGTCGCGTCACCGTCATCGACGCCAGTCCCGGCAACCCGATCCTGCCCTCCTTCGTCGGTCTCGCCGACGACGGCTCGATTCTGGTGGGGGAACCGGCCAAGAATCAGTACGTCCTGTATCCGGAACGCACCATCAAATCCATCAAGCGGCGGATGGGCAGCGCCGACCGGGTGCAAATGGGCGACGACAGCTACACGCCCCAGGAAATCTCCGCCATCATTCTGCGGCGATTGAAAGCCATCGCCGAGGCGCATCTGGGCGAAACGATCCCCAAGGCGGTAATCACGGTTCCCGCCTATTTCTCCGATGCCCAGCGCCAGGCCACCCGGGAAGCCGGAGAAATCGCCGGACTGGAAGTGGTGCGGATCATCAACGAACCGACCGCCGCCGCGCTGTCCTATGAAGCCAACCATCAGGGCCACAAGCGGGTGCTGGTCTACGACCTGGGCGGCGGCACCTTCGACGTGTCGGTGGTCGGCATCGAGGACAACGTGGTCGAGGTGCTGGCCAGCCACGGCAACAACCATCTGGGTGGCGATGATTTCGACGCCAAGATCGTCGAACACATCGTCGGGCATCTGAAAGAACAGGGAGCCGATCCGAATTCCTCGCGCCGGGCCATGGCGCGTATCACCCGGGCGGCGGAAATCGCCAAGATTGCGTTGTCGGACCAGCCCTACTACCGGATCGAGGAGGAATACCTGCTGGAAAAAGCGGGCGCGCCGATCAACCTGTCACTGGAACTGTCCCGCCATGAATACGAGGACATGATCGCCGGCTACATCGACGAAACCCTGGAAGCCGTGCATGTGGCGCTGAAGGGCGCCAACCTGACCGTGTCGGACATCGACGAAGTGCTGCTGGTGGGCGGTGCCACCCGCACGCCGCTGATCGGCCAGCGGCTGGAGGAGGACCTGGGTCTGCTGGTGCGGGCGGAGGTCAACCCGGAACTGTGTGTCGCCACCGGCGCGGCCATCCAGGCGGCGATGCTGGCCGGCGAGACGGTCTCGGCGGTGCTGGTGGACGTCACTCCCTATACCTTCGGCACCAGCGCCTTGAGCGAAATGAACGGCATGCCCTACCCCTTCGTCTACGTGCCGCTCATCCATAAGAACACGCCGATCCCGGTCACCAAGAGCGAGGTGTTCTACACCTTGCGCGATCATCAGGAAGCGGTGAACGTGCATGTTTACCAGGGCGAGGATCCGGATGCGCTGAACAACATCCAAATTGGTCAGTTTAACGTGGAGAACCTGAGCAAAGCGCCGGCCGGCAACCCGATCATCCTTCAGTTCGCGCTGGACTTGAACGGCATCATGCAGGTGTCGGCCCGCGAGAAGAACACTGGGCTGGAGAAATCCATCCGCATCGACAACGTGCTGTCCCGCTTCCAGGAGGGCGAGTTGGAAACAGCGCGGGCGCGGGTCAACGCCCTGTTCGCGGGCGAGGAAATGGCGGCGCAGCCTGCCGGGACGGCCGGTGGCGCCACCGAGCATCAGTTGACGGCGCAGGCGCGGGCCCTGGTGGAAAAGGCCGAACGGCTGCTGGACAGCGCCGCCGAGGACGATCGCGAGGAGATGATCAATCTGATCGAAGCGATCACGGACGCACTGGCTGGTGGCGATTTCACCGCGTTGTCCGCGCCGATGGCCGCGCTGTCGGACATCCTGTTCTATCTGGAGTCCTGATGGAACGCTGCCCGGTCTGCCGCGCCCGCTCCAAGGGCGATCCGGTCTGCTATCGCTGCGGCGCGGACTTGAGCGCCCTGCTGGCCATTGAAGCCGAAGCCGCAACGCTGGAACGAAGGGCCGCGGTCCTGCTGGGCGCCGGCGAACTGCTCGAGGCGCGCCAGGCGGCCGAACGCGCGCTGACGCTCCAGTACAGTCCGTTGGCGTTCGCCGTGCGGGACTTCGCCCGCAAGGAACTGGTGGCCAACGAGGCGCGGCTATTCGAGCGGTTGTTGCAATAACGCCCGCGAGAACAAGCTTCAATCGGCCGCTTGCCGCAGCACTTTCATGAAAGCCTGGTGTTCCGCCGTCTGCAGCGAGCACTGCACGGCGGCCAGCACCCGCGCCAGATCGCCATCGAGCAGGGCTCGGACATCGAGCGCCAGCCCCGGAAAAATCCGGCTGCGTAGCAACCCATCCGTTCCAGGCTCAAGCGGCTGGTACTCACCGTCCTCCAGAACAAACCAAAGCATCCGCTTTTCGCGCACCAGCCACACCAGATATTCCCGTACCCCGTTGCGGCGATACACCTTGCGCTTGTCGTGCAGGTCGTGGGAGGCGCTGGTCGAGGCGATCTCGACGATCAGTTCGGGAGCGCCTTCCAGATAATCATCCTGGCTGATGCGAGACTGGCCGCCCGCCCGTTCCGGCAGACGCAACAGAGCGTCGGGCTGAAATTCGTTGTCGGCGTCCAATCGTAGGGTAGCGTTGTCGGCCAGGCGAACGCCGGGAGTGGCGGCCCAGTAGGTCGCCAACCAACCCATGACAAGCGCGTGCGGCTCAGCATGTTGTTCGAAATGTAGCGGCGAGGGCATGAAAACGGTTCCTTCGATCAATTCGGCCTTCTTGAGTCGCGGCATGGCGTGATACCGCCGTTCGAATTCCTGGCAGGTCAAATGGTCGCCGTTTTCCAAAGGTGGGATGTCGAGTGCCAAAGTGTGCATGACGGGTTCCTGTGGGCTGGACAGCCGGCTTCGATTTTGAGGAATACACCCAGGCGATTCAAGCAGCCATGCAAGCGCCCCGCAGCGCGAGTCAGGCGCGCATGGCGATTTGCGCCAGTTTAGATTAACCTTGCAAAAACTGGAGGATAGCCCTGTGCTCTCCCATTACTTGGCCTGGGAGCCTACCGGCAGGAACGCCATCGTTCATAGGAACAAACACCATGGAAATCTTCGTTTATCACACGCCAGACCAAGTTCCGGACTTAAGCAAAAAGGCCCGCAAGGGTGGCCTCAGCCTCGATCTGCCCGCCTGCGCCATCGTGATCGACGTATTGCGCGCCACCACCACCATGGCGACGGCATTGCAGTCCGGCGCGGAAGCGATTCAGGTGTTCGACGACCTCGATGAACTGTTTCGTCTCAGCAAGCGCTGGCCGGTCGAACGCCGCCTGCTGGCTGGCGAGCGCGGCGGCGAAAAACTGGAGGGTTTCGATCTCGGCAATTCGCCGTCGGAATGCATGCCCGCGCGGGTCGGTGGCAAGCGACTGTTCATGAGCACCACTAACGGCACCCGCGCTCTGGAACGAGTACAGCGAGTCCCGATTCTGCTGACGGCTTCACTGACCAACCGCGCGGCGGTGGTACGCTATCTGTTGCAGGAGCAACCGCACACGGTCTGGATCGTGGCGGCTGGCTGGCGCGGCGGCTTCTCGCTGGAGGACACCATCTGTGCCGGGGCCATCGCCTGCGCGCTGAGCGTCGAACGCGGCAGCGACTGCGCGGGGGACGACGAATCCATCGCCGCCATGGCGCTGTTCGAACAGTGGCAGAACCGGCTGCCGCAACTGCTACGCTATGCCCACCACGGGCGTGGCCTGGCGGCCTTGGGCTGCGAAGAGGATTTGGACTATTGCGCCCGGCTCGACAGCGTCAACGTGGTGCCACTGCAAACCGAGCCGGGGGTGTTAAAGCCGGCGCTGTTGGATTGATACCGGAGCACTGCGCAACCATGGCGGAGGGCCGCGAATGATCACCGCTAAAGCCGACGTTCTGGTGTTTCAGAAGATCGAACGGGTCTACCAGTTCGTCGCCCTGGATTTCGTCGCGAATTATCCCCGCTGGTCGGCGGAGGTGGTGGACCTCAAACCATTGTCGGCCGGCCCGGTGCAACTGGGCTACCAAGCCCGACAAGTACGCGTGGATCAGGGGCACAAATCGGAATCGACCTTCGAGGTGGCCGAACTGGAACCGCTCAAGCGAATCTGTTTCAAGGGCATTTCGGCTCCCTATCGCTCCATCTATGAATTCGACAACCTCAGTCCGTCCACGCGTCTGACCTTCACGTTCGAATTGGAAAAACTCGAGCCACGCATGCGTCCGTTCGAAAAGCTGGTTCGCATCGCGGTGCAAGACGGCGCCAAGCGCACCGTGCGAAAACTGAAGTTGCTGATCGAGAAAGACATGCTGGACAACGGCTAGAGATGCGGTGCGCAGCGGCATTGCTTCGAGGCTTCGAATTCCATGGGAGGTTCTCATGTTCACGACGGCAAAAGATGATGGCTTGATTCCTTATGTTCTGACGCAGATTCTGGATGCCTGCGTCAATGGCATCACTCTGTCCGATCCGGATTTACCCGACAATCCCATCGTATACGCCAACAAGGTTTTCGAGGAAATATCCGGCTATTCACAGGACGAGATCGTGGGCCGCAACTGCCGGTTTCTCCAGGGAGACGACCGCGAGCAGGAGGCGTTAGTGACGATCCGCGCGGCGCTGGCGAAAAAGGAAGCATGCGTGGTGACCTTGCGGAACTATCGTAAGAACGGCGAGTTGTTCTTCAATCGTCTGTCGATTCGCCCGCTGGTGGATCGCGAGGGCAACGTCATTTACTACCTGGGCGTGCAATACGACATTACCGATCAGGTCAGGGCCAGGGGGGAAATCGATCAGCTCAGCTTTGGGTAGCATGTGCCAGAGAGCCGGGATGGTTCTGTTTTCGGTGCCGCCCATCATCGCGCTGACCGCCATCGCCTGAAGGAAAGACGAGCGGCGGAGCCTGGAGCCGGCCGTAACGGCCACCTGACCAAGCCCGCCCGCAAGGGGATGATAGTGACCGTCGCCGCGCTGGAGGCGAAGCGCAAGGCGTTGGTTTCGAACACGAAGTACACCGCTATCCCAACCCTGGCTCGTTCAACCGAGCGACGTTGCTGACCCGCCGATTGGTTTAGCTGCAATGCAGCGTACTTTCTGCTAGCGCAACCAGGAGCATGTAATTTGCCCTGGGTTGATGCCCGGCGGCGAGCCGGCGTTACCCCGTCGGGGCGATCAGGTCAGGGAGTAGCTTCTACAAAAGCGAATACGGGAGGAGAACCGATCATGCAACAAACGGAAAGTGAAAGACGGCGGTAAAAGCGGGCAACATTGTGAAGTAAATCGCGGCGGTTTAGACCATGGCCGACTTTGATAGCGGCTACAAGCTGCTGTTTTCGCACCCAGAACTGGTGGCGGATTTGCTGCGCGGTTTCGTGCCGGAGCCGTGGGTGGCGGAGGTGGATTTCGCCACGCTGACGCCGGTCAAAGGCAGTTATGTCAGCGACAGCCTGCGCCAGCGGCACGACGACGTGGTGTGGAAGGTTCGGCTGCGGGAGCAGTGGCTGTATGTCTATGTGGTCATCGAGTTTCAGTCGGAGCCGGACCCGTTCATGGCGCTGCGGTTGCTGGTGTATGTGGGACTGCTGTATCAGGATTTGCTGCGGCGAGATGAATTGCCAGCGGACGGGCGGTTGCCGCCGGTGCTGCCGCTGGTGTTGTACAACGGCACACCGCCGTGGACGGGGGCCGTGGAGTTTGGAGAGTTGCTGACACCGGTGCCGCCGGGGCTGGAGCGTTATCAGCCACGTTTCCGGTATCTGTTGCTGGACGAAGAACGCTATCCGCCAATGGCGCTGGCGGGGATGGAGAATCTGGCGGCGGCGTTGTTCCGACTGGATCGGAGCCGCGGCTACGACGAGTTGCAGGCGGTGGTGGATGATCTGTTGGCGTGGCTGGCGACGCCCGAGCAACGATCCTTGCGGCGGGCGTTCGGCATCTGGCTGCGGCGGGTTTTTCTCCGACGACGACTGCCGGGCGTCGTTATCCCGGAGATTGATGACTTGCGCGAGGTGAAGGCGATGTTGGCGGAACGGTGGGAACAGTGGACGCGGGAATGGGAGCAGCGCGGTTTGCAGCAGGGTTTGCAGCAGGGACTCCAGCAGGGACTCCAGCAGGGACTCCAGCAGGGAGAAGCACGATTGCTGCTCAAACTATTGCGACAACGTTTTGGCGAGCTACCCCCTTGGGTGATGGAACGCTTGGCAGCGGCGGAGACCGCCCAGTTGGAAGCCTGGGTGGAGGAGATTTTCAACGCGGCGAGCCTGGAGGAATTAATGGGGCGGGAATGACGTCCGGTTTCCTTAAACTGCCGGCGTATCTGAAGCTGTGAACGCTGGCTCGGTCGGAAATCAGTCACTTGCCTGAATTGAAAAAATTTGATTCCCGACCAATATGCTTGGTTGCATTGCATCATGGTTTCTGCTATAGGAAAATAACATTAGGATTGAAACATAAAAACCAAACCTGCCGCGAGACAGGGGCAGAAAGTCACGGGTCTCGAACACAGACAGCCGGACTGCCGAGGATGACCAGCGTGAAGGTCGTACGAGGTAGTGCGGCTTTTTTGTTGTTGGATGAAGAAGAGTCTTTTCGATGAGACTGGCTGGGGATACTGCGATTCGGCTTTAGATGAGACTCCTAAGTGTCGCTGGCCGTCACTCCATTTGCTCTTCCCGGCTAGCGTGCTGCATAACTAAACCGTCGGAGTGTTATGCGGAAACCATATAATTATTTGTTAGGGCGGGTGGATTTTTCTCTCCATCCCGACCAACTGTCTGGGGTGGTAAGAACCGGCGCGTGGGGTGCGATAAGAGCGCCCGGCCGGTAGCAACGTGAACCCGCTGTGCGCTGTTTCAAGGCAGGGCGGCAGTTCGGAAACAGTGGTTTCTTGAAACCGCGTCAGCCCTAACTGAACGCTCCAGCCGACCGTGCTACGCCGGCGGCTGAGCTTAGATCGTTAGGCGACAGACCTGAACATCGCTAAGATAGACTTTGGACACGTTGCTGAAAGCCCCGCAGATCGGGTTCGAAATAAGGTTAGAACGAGAGTACTAATCGCTGGTAAATTCAACGAAGGAGAATTGACAATGAACATAAAAATCACTGCTACCGCCTCCGGAAGCCTCACTCCCCCGACGGCACCACCGACTGACACTGTTACAAACGGAGATTTTCTGATCGGACCAAATCCTGGAGGCGCGATAACGGGTGATGGCCAAGATGAGGAGACAAGCTGGACATTCAAGTTTGCTGGTGACCCGAATTTTCCGCTTTTTTCACCTTCGCGGTCGTTGACATCCGCGCTTCTCACTTTGACTCTGACACCAAAAGACGGTTTGATCACTACCGACGGCGTTTTGATAGAAGGGCTGGGAATCATTGGTGGTTCTACTCCTAATGCTCCAGAGATCCATGGCCTCCCCGTCGGTGTCACTAACACCATCCACATGCAGTTGCTCAACAGATTGCCTGGATACAGTTCTACTGCCATCCTTGGGGTCTTCAGCGCGGGGGGTGGCCAAATCCCAATGCGCTATGCCGACGACTCTATCGTCTCTTCGGCCAAGCTCGAGCTGATTCAAGAATCCCCGGCTTTACAGTACGCAGCGAAATTCGTTTGCGGAAAATCGGCTGGTGAGGTTGTGGCGCCCGGAGTCTATTTCACCGCAGTTAACGTACACAATCCGACCTACACAGCGATCCGCTTTCGCATAAAGATCGCGGTCGCGTTGCCAGGGCTGAAGCCCGGCCCTGTGTCCAAGTTCTTTGATGCTAAACTCGGCCCGGATCAAGCGCTGGAAATCGACTGCCCGGACATCTTTAAGTACGCTGAAACTGAGGCCGATTTCCTGAAGGGATTTGTCGTTATCGAGAGCGACGTCGAACTTGACGTGGTCGTCGTGTATACGGCGGCCGGCAGGGACGGACAGGTCGAAACGCTGCACACTGAACGCGTCTCTCCACGACGCCTTGAACTTGGGCTGCCGGATTTGATCCCCGTTCCCGATGAAAATGGTTCCTTTTGCAAACGGAAAGATTTAACGTTAACGGTCACCGTCAAAAATCAAGGAACCGGCGGGGCAGGACCCTCAGTTACAGAGGTCGATTTCTTTGCTTTTGGTAAGGTTTCCATGCCAACGCCGCCATTGGGCCCAGGCGCGTCAGTGGATCTCCTCTTCCCAATACGACCTGGCTGCTTTAACCCAGATTGTGAGTTTCAAATTACCGTCGATGCCAACAACCAGGTAAATGAATCCAATGAAGGAAACAATATCGCCAAGGGTATATGCTTAGGCTAGCACGAATTCCGTGTAAACTTGCCTCTAACAAGTCATTTGAGCGGACGCGGCAAAATCACGCCGTGCCGCTCAATTCAAGCGTTAGGCGTTGAGTCGCACGGCGTACGCCATCACTGAACTGGGAGGAATCTCGATAATGTTGGCAGACGATTTTATCTTCGACGACTTCAAGTTGGCGCTCGACTACCTCAAGGGGCAGTTTAGCCGCTTGTGGCAGCGATTTAACTTCTTCCTGACCGTCCAGATGGCCCTATTTGGCTTTTTCGGTTGGTTGGCTTTCGAAAAGGATAATCTCCCGGCTACACGCCTAGTATGCATGTTAGGAGTTTTTATCTCCGCCCTGTGGTATATCGTCGCTGCGCAGGATCGAGCCCTTGTCGAAATCTATCGAGAACGGCTGGAGAAAACGGCGAAGAAACTCGCCCAGATTACCTCACTCAACAGTCCTGATTACGGCACTGACTTTGTCGGTATCGAGGCGCCCTCGCAGTTTCGAACTTGGTGCGTTGTTTGGTATTGTCGACCCCTTAGTATTACCATCCTACCGGTTTGGCTTGCCCTGCTGCATCTGTTAGTTTGGATGGCCCTTCTGGCTGTAGGTACCGATTGGTTGGAGGCTATTAGCCGAAAACCTACTTAGCCGATTAGTCGAGTGACGCATCTCTAGACAAGCGTCGCACACTTCAATACGATTAGGAGGAGATAAAATGAGTGCTGAATCCGGGTTGATCGAGTTGGTTCGTCAACTTATCGAGGCAGAGAACGAGCATGACAGGGAGAAAGCCGAGCCCATCTTGGCAGAGGACTTCACTGCGATTACTAGAGCAAGGGGCGAAGAGCAGAACCGAGACGCTCTACTAGAGGAAATCGCCAATCCTAAAAACCCAAACCTCCTCCGCAAGCTCGACCCTGGGGCTTGGGAGCGGGAATCTGGGGACCTTGGTGTGGTGAGAAGTTTCATCACGATGATGGACCGAACAAATCCCCAAGCCGAGCCTGGAAGGTTTCGGAACATCCACGTGTTTCAGAGGCAACAGGGGCGATGGCTGTGTGTGACCTGGCAAGTGACTGGCCTGAAATAGGCCTGCACGTGCTGGTTCATATCGATGTCGATTCACTCCCAGCCTAACTTGGCACTGCACCGGACCGCTCCCTTCGGTCGCGGCCGGTGAGTTTCGCCGTTGGGCACCATGGGTGACCTGAGAGCCGCGGCTGAAATGCCATTCGTCTCGCTGCAACCATCCTAGGATGGGATGACAAAGGAGGTGGTCATGCGCACTGTAGTCATCATTGTTTTGGGTTTTGTCCTGTGGGGAGGTTGCCTGGGAGTTGCAAAGCTATTGGCCAGTTCGAGTAGTTCAGCAATGACAACGGCGACCCTAGCGTTTCTCGGGTTCTGGTTCGTCGCAGCAGCGGCCAACATGTGGATTGGTGTATCGCAAGCCGGGTACTCGTTTCTGGAAGAACTGCCAATCTTTTTGTTGATCTTCTTGCTGCCCTCTGCGGTGGCAGTATTTGTCAAGTGGAAGTTCCTCTAAGCGCGACTACTCACTCGCGCCACAACTCGTGAAGGAGAAGCGTCATGAGCAAGCACACACTGAAAGGGAAAGTTGCCGTCATCGGTGGCGGCGCCAAGAATCTGGGCGGCCTCCTCAGTCGCGAGTTCGCCAAAGGCGGTGCCAAGGTCGTTGTGCACTACCACAGCAACACCACCCGTCCGGACGCGGATGCCACAGTCAACGCCATCAAGGATCTCGGCGGTGATGCGTATGCTACCCAGGGCGATTTGACCAAGCCCGCCAACGTCACCGCTTTGTTCAAATCCGCCAAGGATCGCTTCGGTGGCATCGACATCGCCGTCAACACTGTCGGTATGGTATTGCGTAAGCCGATCGTGGAGACTACCGAGGAAGAGTTCGACACGATGTTTGATGTCAACGCCAAGTCGGCGTACTTCTTCATCAAGGAAGCCGGCATCCATCTGAACGACGGCGGCAAGATCATCACCATCGTGACATCGCTACTGGCAGCATTCACGGACGGTTACTCGACGTACGCTGGTGGCAAGGCTCCGGTGGAGCATTTCACGCGTGCTGCGGCAAAAGAGTTCGCCTCGCGCGGTATCTCGGTCACCTGCATTGGGCCGGGTCCGATGGACACGCCGTTCTTCTACGGACAGGAAACACCCGAGCGTGTGGCCTATCACAAGTCTCAGGGCATGGGCGGCCAACTGACCCAAATCGAAGACATCGTGCCTATCGTACGATTCCTAGCCACCGAGGGCTGGTGGATCACCGGACAGACCATATTCGCCAACGGCGGATACACAACACGATAGCGATGATGGTGCCCAACAAAAGCATGCAGCCGACGCGCTACGCGCGCGGCTGATGCTAATCGTTAGGCGTCACAGAAACGACGGTTCATCTACCACCTGAAAGGAATGCCATGGCCACGCTGCCAAGTCGCTCCAAAGAAAATCCGTGGAAGCTGAAGACGCCGCCGGGCACTTCTGAGTACACGATGCATACCGACGAGAAGGACGGCAAGAAGATCCTCGTCTGCACGGTGGGCAGCACAGTGCTGCACTACGACGCGCGGTGCATTAACGACCTGCACGCCATGCTCAAGAAGGCAGGCGACTGGGTGGAACTTGGCGGAGCCGATGAACAGAAGCCAGCCAAAGAAGGAACGGTAGAGGCCTGGGGGCGTTCTGAAGCGAACCCGGTCGGTGGCTGGTACGGCCTGAAGAAGGGCCTGCGCGGCCGCTTCGGAGTGTATGTACCTCCGCTCATGGAGGAGCTCGGGCTATGTGAGCTTGAGCACAACGCCAAGAACAATAGAATGCGCGCCAAGTGAGCGAAGTGACGCCGGACATCGGCTTGCAGCGGCGCCGAAAACAGCGGTGTTGCCGCTGTTTCATCCCGCTGAAGCCGGGCGTTAGCCGACAAAAGAGGAGTCACACATGATCGAACCAAAAAGCTCATTTCCCGTATTTACCGTTAAGAATCTCGATGCAGCGAAATCCTTCTACACAGAGAACCTTGGCTTTGATGTTGTCTTTTCGGGTGATTGGTATATTCACTTGGTTTCGAAGTCGGGCGTTCAGATTGGTTTTCTGTTGCCAGACCAACCCACCCAACCACCAATATTCCAAAAACCATACTTTGGCGAAGGCGTTATTTTCAGCTTGGAAGTGGAAGACGCAGACACCGCTTTCGCAGTAGTAAAATCGAAATCACTTAATATCGTGCTTGAATTACGGTCCGAGGATTGGGGGCAGCGGCACTTCTGTATCCAAGACCCGAACGGGATATATTTGGACATTGTTCAGTCTTTTGAGCCAACCGAAGAATATCAGAGTGATTATGTCTCGGAATAAAAACCTCACAGACCTCAAAATATCGGCAAGAAAATTGCCGGTCGGTTGAATGAAGTCGGGATCTTTTCCGAAGACGATTTAAGGCTCGTTGGTGCTGTTGGCGCACATCGCATGATCAAGGAGAGGCATCCGGATGAGACATTGCCGGTCTGTTACTACCTGTATTCATTTGAAGGGGCTTTGACTGACAAGCATTGGGATGAAATCGGTGAGCATAGAAAACAGCAGCTTAAGGCACAAATCGGCTAACAAGGCGCTGCACCGGACGGCAATTCCGCTGCGCTTCATTGCCGCCGGTGAGCTTTGACGTTAGGCCCCATGAATCATCATCCAGGTGGGCGTCCGCGAAGTCGTCGGGTCTTGCTCGCTGCCGCGCTCTACTTCGGCATCGTGTTCGGGGTCGGCGTCTTGCTCGGCGCCGTGCGCGCGCCCTTGCTTGTCCCACGCCTCGGCGAGCGCGTTGCCGAACTCGCGGAGATGCCGCTCATGTTCGTCGCCATCTTCCTGGCCGCCGGCCACGTCGTCAGAAAATACGGCGCCTCAGTGGCGCCGCTGGGCTGGGTGCGGGTCGGCGCCCTATCCCTGGCGTTCCTCGTGGCCGCCGAGCTGCTTCTGGCGGTTGCGCTGGCGGGTCGCGGCATCGGCGAGTACATCGCCGGTCGAGACCCGGTCTCTGGCTCGGTGTACCTTGCCATGCTGGTGGTGTTCGCGGCGATGCCGTGGTTGCGGCGTAGGCTGGGCTCCGGCCTTTCGGGCGGGCAGTCACACGGGGCCTAACGATCGTGTCGTTGGAACGTCACCCCGGACGATGAAAGTCCGTACTTTCATGGCAACCCCTCGCTCGAACGGACCTGCAACGGCATGCCGCTGCGGTCCGCCTCGCTCGCACGCTCGGCGTTCAAACAGGAAAGGCCTATGGCCATGATGACGAGAAGAACGTTCATCACCACTGCCGCCGCTACGGGTCTGGGTGCCACAGGAGTTCTTGCTTTCCACTCCTTCCGCGAGGGCCGCGCGGAGTATGAGCAGGCCGTGAAGCAGATCTGGCGTCATGGTGAGCGCGGTGCGAGCGACGCGCCCGCCGTACTGCGCGAACTGGTGCGCTACGCCACCCTCGCACCGTCCAGTCACAACACCCAGTGCTGGAAGTTCGGGCTGGGCGACCGGTCGGTTTCCATCCTGCCCGATTATCTACGCCGGTGTCCGATCGTCGATCCAGACGATCACCACCTCTTTGTCAGCCTCGGCTGTGCCGCCGAGAACCTCGTGCAGGCAGCGTCCGCCCTGGGCTTTCGCGGCGAGGCCGTATTCAATACGGGAACGAACGAGTCGTTGGAAATCTCCCTGGTGCGCGCACCGGCGGTGCGAACGCCGCTGTTCGAGGCCATCCCGCGCCGGCAGTCGACCCGGGCTGAATTTGATGCCAAGCCCCTTTCAAACGACGAATTGAGGCGTCTGGAAACGGCCGGCTCGGGAAACGGCGTCCGGGTTCACCTGCTCGCGGATCGACGGGCGATGGAGAATGTGCTCGACTTCGTGGTTCAGGGAAACACCGCACAGATGCGGGACCCGGCCTTCGTGCGCGAACTCAAAGGCTGGTTACGTTTCAACGGCGGGCAGGCCGCGAGACAGGGCGACGGACTGTTTTCGGGTTCTTCCGGCCACCCGACGGCCCCCGGTTGGCTGGGCGGCCTGCTGTTTGATGGGTTCTTTACCGAAAAGGCCGAAAACGACCAGTACGCGCGACAGGTGCGAAGCTCCGCCGGCATCGCGGTATTGGTTTCAGAGCTGGAGGACAAGCATCACTGGATCGAGGTGGGTCGTGCCTTTCAACGGTTTGCGTTGCAGGCAACGGCGATGGCTGTTCGAACCGCTCACCTCAATCAACCAGTGGAAGTCGCATCACTCAGGCCACAGTTCGCCGAATCAATCGGAATTACGAGTGGCAGGCCTGATCTTGTCATTCGGTTTGGTCGTGGTCCCGAGATGCCCAGATCCCTGCGCCGCTCAGTCGATGCAGTTATCATTTGATGAGTCCCGAGGAGGCAAACCCATGCAGCACCATCCATTCATCAAAATTCTCCTGGCTTCTCTCGTGGCTGTTGTGGTGCTGGCGGGCTGCGCCAGCACGCCGCCCCCACGGTCCGGGTTCCTGGTCGATTATCCCGATCTCAAACCGGATCCTGGCAATCCGCAGTTGCTCTGGTGGGAAAAGCCCGACTTTGACTGGAAGCGCTATCAGAAACTGATGATCGATCCGGTGGTGATGTATTACGACCCGAAAGCCAAAAATCAGGAAATCCGACCTGACGACCTGAATCGGCTGGCCGATGAGTTTCGAGACGTCGTCGTTGCTGAGCTAGGGAATCGTTTTCCTGTGGTTAATGCACCAGGCCGGGATGTTCTGCGTGTACGCGCCGCCATTACCGAAATCATTCCCGCAAGCCCGGCGCTGAACGTGGTGACGACGCTGGTCGCGTTTGTACCGCTCGACATGGGGGGTGCGGCGATCGAGGCCGAGTTCATCGATTCAATGACCAACGAACGTGTGGCGGCCATGGTGGAGCGCAAGCTAGGCACGCCTTTTGATTTGAAATCCGGCTTCACTTCGCTGGGTCATGCCAGAGCTTCGTTCAAGTCCTGGGCAGCGGAACTGAAACGAGCGCTCGAGACCGGGCCGTGAGAACCCCGATACAGAATAAACAATAAAATGCCTGACAACAGCATCCAGCGGACGCGCCAAAAGCGCGCGCCGCTGATGCTTGGCGATATACATAACTCAATTGACTGGGTTGATAAACTCGAAGACCTTATAATTAATAATTAGGGAAAGGTGACATATTTACTTTCTGGTGGTGTGCCACTTTTCCTAACAACGGCTCGCAGCGGAGCGCTCTTTTCAGTCGCGTCCGCTGAAGCCTAGCGTTCTACAACGGCCAGCAAACCGGCATTCAGGCGAACAGCAACGCCAAGTTCAACCAACCGCCGTGTCCATAATCGGGTAATCCCTCATACCTAACCACTCTCCCGCAAGCGGGGGAGTGGCGCGAACGACCGGCCAAAGCTTCGGCTTCGGCGCTCACTCCCGCACCCAGGCAAAGCCGCTGATGTTGCGCTGTTCCCGGCTGAAGTTGATCCCGATCAGCGTGACCCGCTGCCCGGCGTAGCGCTGGTGGTAACCGCGCGCCTTGATCTGTTCCAGCGCCGAATCAGGCCCGGCCACCTCATCCAGCTTGCACTCCAGCAGCCAGACGCGATCCTGAAAGCGAATCGCCAGATCCACCTGCCCCCGATGGCTCACCTCCTCTGGCCGTACATCCACGCCCAGCGCGGCGAAGTAGCAATACACCACCGAAGCATAATAACCCTCGTATTCCGCCAACCGGTTGCGGCGATACCAGTCGTGTGGAATCGAAGCGAAAAAGGCGTGCAGCGCCTGATGCAGCGCCTCGGGATCGTCCTGGCGCAGGGCTTCGGCCAGGCGATCCCGGGCGACCTGACCTTGGCGGGCATTGGGAACGTAACGTTGCAATTGCGCCCTGGGCAAGCTCAGGCGCACTTCGCGGTTGGGATAAGACAATCGATAGCGGTACCCGCTCATATCCCAACGCCGCTCCTGGATAGTCAAATAACCGGTTTGAAACAGCAATGCCTCGGGTTCGATGGTATCGACATCAAAGCTCCCGAGAATCGCTTCATCGGTCTCTACCCCGTCCAGTTCCGCCAAAGTGATCTGGCGTCGTTCCAACACCTGGAACAAAAAACTGGGCGTCCCCGTCTCGAACCAGTGGGACCGGAATTCCCGGCTGTCGAGATAGAGCAACACATCAAACGGGTTGTAGACCGGCTCACCCAGGAAGTTATAACCGTTGTACCACTCGCGCACCCGCGCCACGTCCACCCCGTCCAGCCAGTCGGCAAACACCGTGACCAGTTCGTCGTGGGTGTAGCCGCACAGCGTCGCGTAGCGCGGATCGAGGGTGACGTCCTTGAGATTGTTCAGCCCCGAAAACAGCGAGACCTTGGAAAACTTGCTCACGCCGGTAAGCAACACGAACCGCAGATGGGCATCCTGTCCTTTGATCACCGAATAAAAATTCCGCAAGCCGTCGCGCATCACCCGCGCCACGTCCGGCCGTTCCAGATTATCCAGAATCGGCTTGTCGTATTCGTCGATGAGAATCACCACCCGTTCGCCGAACTGATGATGCGCGGCTTCGATCAGGCGGGCAAACGCCAAATGAATTTCATCCTGCTGACAGGTCACATCAAATTTTTCGTAATGTTTCCGTAACTGGTCCCAGAGCGTGGCATTTAATCCCTCCGGTTGTTGCAACACCCCGCCGCCCAAATCAACGCGCACCACCGGACAGGCGCGGTCCCAGTCCCAGTGTTGCTCCATATACAAGCCGGCAAAAGAGGCGCGGTGACCGGCGAAGGCTTCGGCGAGGGTATCGACCAGCAGACTCTTGCCGAAGCGGCGCGGCCGGGCCAGAAAGTAATACCGCCCCTCATCGACCAGCCGGGCGATGAGGGGGGTTTTATCGACATAGGCGTAGTTCTCCGCCAGAAAGTCGGCAAAGGTCTGAATGCCAATCGGGAGTTTTTTCTTCATGGTGCTTGGCGTCTGGCCCAAACCGATGTTCCGCGGGAACGACAGCGTGGCTCAGGGCGCCTTGACTGGCGCGGCGGGCGCCGACGGCGGACTGCCAGCCGCCTGACCGAGTCCACGGGCGACCGTGCTGTTGCCGAGAAAACCGAAGATGGCCGCCGCCGCCGGCAGCGATCCACTACCAGCGCCGCCGCCCTCCACCAGCACGCTCGGCACTTTCACGGCTTCGGGGTTAGCGGCGATGAAGGCCAGTACATCCTTGACCATCGCCAGTTGGTAGGTCAACTCCCGTCCCAGTACGCTGGCTTGGGCCTGCTGGCCGGTGGCGATTTCCTGCAAGCGCAATTTCTCACCCTCGCCACGCAATTGAGCCGCCGCGCGGTCCTGCTTGGCGACTTCGACCTGGATTTCCGCTCGCACCAGTTCCGGCTGCTGCTCGGCGGTGGCGCGCGCCTTCTCGGTTTTGATCCGCTCCTCCTGCGCTTGTTGCTCCTTCTGGAAGGTCGTGGTCATCTGCTGGGCCAGTTGTTCGCGCTTGCGGGCCAACAACAGTTCCGGCGGTAGCGCCGGGTCGCCGAAACGGACTTCGCGCACAGAGACTCCCGCATTGCGGGCCTCGGGAATCAGCGCTTCCAATACCGCCTGTTCCAGTTGCGGCCGCTTGTCCTGTAAATCCAGCACCCAATGCACGCTCTGAAGGCTGTCGCCTGTTGACGCACTCGCCGCCGGGGCTACGTAGGAACCGGTGACGTTGCGGACGATGCTGCGCACCGTCGGGGTCATGATCTTGTCCTCAACCGCTTGTAAGTCACCCACGGAAGCCACCACGAACGGCGCGTCTTCCGGCGTGACCTGGGCCAGCACCCGCAAATCCTGCGGGATTTCCCAACCCTCGACCCGCAACAGGACAGCGGTATCGGCGGCGTTTTTGGGAGTCACCACTTCCTCCCGTTCCGCCGTCTGCTCGATCTGGCCGTTCTGATTCAGAGTCAGGTTGATCCGCCGCCGGACATAGCCCCCCTGATACTGCCAAGTCTGAATGCGAGTATCCACCAGGGCGACTTCATAGGCCCGTTTGTTGAGGTAGTAAGTGCCCGGCAGCATCGGCTCGCTCCACACGCCCCGGCAACCCTTGGGCACCAACGGTACCGACAGTTTGGCGGCATGTTCGTCGCGGATCGGTTGACAGGCGTCGGCGGGTTGGTCCTGCACGTTCGACTTGATCACCGCCACGAACCCGGCCGGTACCGAAGTCGCCTGGAACGGTTCGCCCTTGGTGTAGACATCGAACAAATATTGGTTCAGCCGGTAACGGCCCGGTCGGAGCACGGTCAGTTGTGGTCCCTTCTGCCCCTTACCCTCGGTGAGATAATAACGAGCTTCGAGCATCTTCTGCTCGTCGCGCCAGGCGTCGGCCAGGAATTGATCCGGGCGCAGCGGCGACCCGTCGCGGGCGACGATGAAGCCGTAATGGTTTTCTGGAATCTCCGTGATCGGCTTCTCTTCGACCTCGTACAGCAAGTTCAGCAACGGCTTGAAGTTGAAACCGGGACCGAGAATTTCCGCCTGCGGACCGGCCTCGCCGTTCATGGCGATGATATGGCCGGGCGGCAGCTTCGCGACGCCGTAAATCAGCTTCAGGTGGCCGACCTTGTCCTGATCGACGATGACGAACGAAGTGGCTAGCGCCATGAACACGGCTGCCAGCGACAGGGTAATGCGCGCGCCGGTCCGGAGCCAACCCAGCGACAAGGCCCGTCCGCCGCGCGTGGTTCTGGTTTCTGGAATAAAGCGCGGCAGGAAAATCGCGCCAAGAGCAAAGAGGATGATCAGCAATAGAATGGTCATGAGCGATCCCGCTGGACGAAGAAGTGGGTTCGCTACATTCTAGCCAACCTCCGCTCCCACTGCCCGGAGCGAATTCGCCCCTGTAAAGTTTGCCATGCCTGCATCGGGCGCCCCCCTAACTCCGAGCCGCGTGAACATCCTCCAGCGAGGCCCATTCCGCCTCGGTGAACAGGCGCGACCGGGTCAGAAAGCGCAGGCCTTCCGGCCCTTCCAGGGAGAACATTCCGCCACGTCCGGGCACGACATCGATAGTGAGCTGGGTGTGTTGCCAGTATTCGTATTGAGCGGCGCTCATGTAAAACGGACAGCCACCGATTTCGCCCAACAGCACGTCGCTGTCGCCTATCAGCAATTCGCCGTCGGGGTAGCACATCGGCGAACTGCCGTCGCAGCAACCGCCGGACTGGTGAAACATCAGTGGACCGTGTTTGGCCTTGAGTTTGGCGATCAGTACCAGGGCCGCATCGGTGGCCAATACGCGGGAAATGGCGGTCATGGCAATCTCCATCGTGCTGAGATCGACCCTCACCCCATCTCCTCTCCCGCAAGCGGGAGAGGAGGAGCGGGTTAACTCAGAAAAATCCCAATGCCTTGGGGCTGTAGCTCACCAGCAGATTCTTGGTCTGCTGGTAATGATCGAGCATCATCTTGTGGTTTTCCCGCCCGATTCCCGATTGCTTGTAACCGCCGAAGGCCGCGTGCGCGGGATAAAGATGATAGCAATTGGTCCAGACCCGTCCCGCCTTGACGCCGCGCCCCATGCGATAAGCCGTGTTGATATCGCGACTCCATACCGCGGCACCGAGACCGTACAGGGTCTCGTTGGCGATGGCCAGCGCCTCGGCGGCATCCTTGAACGTCGTCACCGATACGACTGGACCGAAGATTTCCTCCTGGAAAATCCGCATCTTGTTATGTCCCTGGAACACCGTTGGCTGGATATAGAAACCATCCTTGAGTTCGCCGCTCATCTCGGCGCGATGACCGCCGGCCAAACATTCCGCCCCTTCCTGCCGGCCGATGTCGAGATAGCTGAGAATTTTCTCCATCTGCTCGGTGGAGACCTGAGCCCCCACCATCGTGGTGGTATCCAGGGGATCGCCCTGCTTGATCTGGGCGACGCGCCGCAGGGCGCGTTCCATGAAGCGGTCATAGATGGATTCCTGGATCAGCGCCCGCGAGGGACAGGTACACACTTCACCCTGATTCAAGGCGAACATCACGAAGCCCTCGATGGCCTTATCAAAGAAGTCATCATCCTGGGCGCACACGTCGGCGAAGAAGATGTTGGGCGATTTACCACCCAGTTCGAGGGATACCGGGATCAGGTTTTGTGAAGCGTACTGCATGATGAGCCGCCCGGTCGTGGTTTCGCCGGTAAAGGCGATCTTGGCGACGCGCCGGCTCGACGCCAGCGGCTTGCCCGCTTCCAAACCGAAACCGTTCACCACGTTGAGCACGCCCGCGGGCAGCAGGTCTTCAATCAACTCCAGCAGCATCAGGATGGAAGCCGGGGTCTGTTCCGCGGGTTTCAATACCACACAGTTACCAGCCGCCAGGGCGGGGGCTAGCTTCCAGGTTGCCATCAGAATGGGGAAATTCCAGGGGATGATTTGCCCGACCACGCCGAGTGGTTCGTGAAAGTGATAAGCGACGGTGTCGTCGTCGATCTCGGACAGCGAGCCTTCCTGCCCGCGAATGCAGCCCGCGAAATAGCGAAAATGATCGATAGCCAGCGGCAGGTCCGCCGCCAGGGTTTCTCGCACCGGTTTGCCGTTGTCCCAGGTTTCCGCCACCGCCAGCATTTCCAGGTGGGCTTCCATCTGGTCGGCGATCTTGTTGAGCAGGCCGGCCCGGTTTGCGACCGCGGTTCGGCCCCAGGCATCGGCGGCGGCGTGGGCGGCATCCAGCGCCAGGTCGATGTCTTCCGCCGTCGAGCGGGGCACTTCGCAGAATACCTTGCCGGTGACCGGGCTGACGTTCTCGAAATACTCGCCTTTCACTGGAGGAGTCCATCGGCCACCAATGAAATTGTGGTAACGGGATTTGAAACCGACTTTCGAGTACAGCATGGCTTTTCTCCTCAAAATCGCCTGGTGGTTGTCGCCAGCGCCAGCGTTTGGGTATCCACGCATGGCTTTCGAGTCGACTACTGGCCGGGCATCTATCGGGGCAAAGCAACATGACCTGGAAAATCAACACAGCCCGTTACCCTAGCCATCCATCCCGCGCAGTAAGCACTCTACAATAGGCATAGTTCTTTAAGCTCCAAAAAACAACACAGTTCACCACTATCGTTGAATGAGCCGTTATGACCGACTCTCCCGACCCCGCTTCCACCCGCTGGCAATTCTGGATCGACCGGGGCGGCACGTTTACCGATGTGGTGGCCCGCCGGCCCGACGGCCGGCTGGTAACCCGCAAGCTGCTGTCGGACAATCCCGAGCATTACGCCGACGCCGCCCTGCAGGGTATTCGCGAACTGCTGGGCGTACCGGCGAACCAACCGATTCCCGCCGCTCAAATCGCGGCGGTAAAAATGGGCACCACCGTCGCCACGAACGCTTTATTGGAACGCAAGGGCGACCGCACCCTGCTGCTGATCACCCAGGGTTTTCGGGATGCCTTGCGCATCGCTTACCAGAATCGGCCCAAACTGTTCGCCCGCAACATCGTATTGCCCGAACTGCTATACGAACGGGTGGCGGAAGTACCGGAACGGGTCTCGGCGCGGGGTGAAATTATCGTCCCGTTCGATCCCGCCGGCACCCGCGAACCGCTGGAGCACGCCTGGCACGCCGGCATCCGCGCCGTCGCCATCGTGTTTCTGCACGGCTACCGCTACCCGGAACACGAGAGACAAGCGGCGGAATTGGCGCGGGAAATCGGTTTCACCCAAATTTCGGTTTCCCACCAGGTCAGTCCTTTGATGAAGCTAGTCGGGCGTGGCGACACGACCGTGGCGGATGCTTATCTGTCACCGATTCTGCGCCGCTACGTGGATCGGGTGGCCATCGAACTGGGCGATGCGCGGCTGTTGTTCATGCAGTCCCACGGCGGCCTGGCCGACGCCCATCATTTCCAGGGCAAGGACAGCATTTTGTCCGGTCCGGCTGGTGGTATCGTCGGCGCTGCGCGCACCGCCACCAGCGCCGGATTCGAGCGGATCATCACTTTCGACATGGGCGGCACGTCCACCGACGTCGCCCATTACGCCGGCGAGTACGAACGCGCCTTCGAAACCCAGGTGGCCGGAGTGCGACTGCGGGCGCCGATGCTGCATATCCACACCGTGGCTGCCGGCGGAGGCTCGATCTGTCGCTTCGACGGGACTCGGCTGCGGGTGGGCCCGGAATCGGCCGGTGCCAACCCTGGACCGGCCTGTTACCGGCGCGGCGGGCCACTGACCGTGACCGACTGCAACGTACTGCTGGGACGGATTCAACCGGACTTCTTCCCCCGCGTCTTCGGCCCTAATCAGGATCGGCCACTGGACCGGGAAGCGGTCGTTCGCCGGTTCGCAAGCCTCGCCGCCAAAGTCCAGACCGTCACCGGCAAGGTGTACACCCCCCCTGAACTGGCCGAGGGCTTTCTCAAGATCGCCATCGAGAACATGGCGAACGCCATCAAGCAAATCTCGACCCAGCGCGGCTACGACGTAACCGAATACACCCTGTGCTGCTTTGGCGGCGCCGGTGGCCAGCACGCCTGCGCGGTAGCCGACGCGCTGGGAATGCCGGCCATCTTCATTCATCCATTCGCCGGGGTGCTGTCGGCTTACGGCATGGGACTGGCTGACGCCCGACTGTTGAAGGAACACGCAGTCGAAGCGCCGCTGATCGCCGACCTGTCGCCAACACTGGAAGGCGTTTTCGCCGAACTGGAACAGACGGGGCGGGAGGCAATGCAGGCACAGGATATTCCCGCCGCCCAGATTCACACTGTCCGTGCCGTCCGCCTGCGCTACGCCGGCAGCGACACCGCTCTGAGCGTTGCCGCCGATGACCTGACTCAACTGCAAGCACGCTTCGAGACCGCTCACCGCCAACGCTATGGTTTTGTCATGTCCGACAAGGAACTCATCGCGGAGGCGGCGACGGTCGAAGTGATCGGTGGTGGGTTTGACCAAGCCAACTACCCCGTTGCTAACGCGCCACCCCTTGTTGAAAAGGAGGAGAAAGCCCGGTATCTGACTTTGCAACCCGCGGCAACAGTCCCGCTACGTGTTGCCGATGCTGACGCCTCCGCCCCACTTTACCGGCGAGACGAGTTGCGTCCCGGCGATTGCATCCTCGGTCCCGCGATCATCAGCGAAGCCGGCGCCACCACACTGATCGAACCCGGCTGGCGGGCCAAAGTCACGACGTGCAATCATCTGGTGTTGACCCGTCATGAACCACGCCCGCAACAAGTAGCAATTGGTACCGCCGTGGATCCGATTATGCTGGAGGTATTCAACAACCTGTTCATGGCCATCGCCGAGCAAATGGGCGTGACCCTAGCCAACACCGCACATTCGGTCAACATCAAGGAGCGGCTGGATTTTTCCTGCGCACTGTTTGACCGGGACGGCCAACTGATCGCCAATGCTCCGCATATTCCGGTGCATCTCGGCTCGATGGGCGAGGCGGTGCGGGCCATCATTCAGGCGAATCAGGGCCGGTTCGAGCCCGGCGATGTTTACGCCACCAACGCGCCCTACAACGGTGGTACCCACCTGCCGGATATCACGGTCATCACCCCCGTTTTCGACGAGGCAGGACGGGAGGTGCGGTTCTACGTCGCCTCGCGCGGCCACCACGCCGACATCGGCGGCATCACACCCGGCTCGATGCCACCGGACAGCATCACCATCGATCAGGAAGGCGTGTTGCTGGACAGCTTCCTACTGGTGACCGGTGGTCGGTTCCGCGAACGGGAGTTGCTGGAGCGTTTGACCAGCGGTCCCTGGCCGGTACGCAATCCCCGGCAGAATCTGGCCGACCTGCAGGCACAAATCGCCGCCAACAAAAAAGGCGCGCGGGAATTGCGGCGGATGGTGGCGCACTTCGGGCTGGAGGTCGTCCACGCCTACATGGGACACGTGCAGGACAACGCCGCCGAGCAAGTGCGGCGGACGCTGGATCGGTTGCGAGATGGCGTGTTCGCCTACGAAATGGACAACGGCGCGGTGATCCGGGTCACCATCACCCTGGACCGGGCGCGACGCTCTGCCAGGATTGATTTCACTGGAACCTCACCACAGCAAGCCAGCAATTTCAATGCCCCGCACGCGGTGTGCCTCGCAGCGGTGCTATACGTGTTTCGCACCCTGGTGGACGACGACATTCCGCTCAATGCCGGATGTCTGCGCCCGCTGGAGATCGTCATCCCCGCAGGCTGCCTGCTCGATCCCCTCCCGCCGGCGGCGGTGGTTGCAGGCAACGTGGAAACCTCGCAATGCGTCGTCGATGTGCTATACGGCGCGCTTGGCATCATGGCCGCCGCCCAGGGGACGATGAACAATTTCACCTTCGGCAACGACCGCCACCAGTATTACGAAACGATCTGCGGCGGCGCCGGCGCGGGTCCGGGTTTCGACGGTGCCTCGGCGGTGCATACCCACATGACCAATTCGCGCTTGACCGACCCGGAAGTGCTGGAGTGGCGGTTTCCGGTGCGGGTGGAGGAATTTCGCATTCGTGAGCACAGCGGCGGTGCGGGCCGCTGGCACGGCGGCGATGGGGTAATCCGGCGCATCCGCTTTTTGGAGCCGATGACCGCCGCGATTCTGTCCGGCCATCGTTGCATTCCACCCTATGGCTCGAACGGCGGCGAACCGGGCCGGGTCGGTCGCAATGCCACGGAACGGGTTGACGGCCACACCGAGGAATTGCCCGGTACAGCGCAGGTAGTGATGCAAGCGGGCGATGTATTCGTCATCGAAACGCCGGGCGGTGGTGGGTATGGCAATCCCGCTTAATACCGATAGCTCGCTTCAGTCGTGCTACCAATACTGGCCAAAATCCGGCTCCCGCTCCGGCAGCTTGCGCGGTGCGCCGTCGCTGTCGACGGCAACGTAAACGATCACGGCCTCGGTGACCTTGGTGGAATGCAGCGTGCCGTCATGTGCCCGTTGAGCGAACACCTCGACCTTGACCGTGATCGAGGTCGAGCCCACCTTCTGAATGCGGGCGAAGCAGCTCACCAGATCGCCCACGTTCACCGGCCGGTGGAATTCCATTGACGTGACCGCCACGGTCACCACCGGACCCCCGGCATATTCCAAGGCCACCACGCCGCCCGCAACATCCATCTGCGCCATGATCCAGCCGCCGAAGATGTTACCGTTGGGGTTGGTATGGGCCGGCATCGCCAGAATCCGGACGGTCGGCTGCCGGTCGCGTGGAAAGAAATCCTGTCCTTCCTGTTCGATTGCAGACATGGGAACTCCCGAAGACGAAGACGCGACCCGACCAAGTCCGGGGCGCGGAATGGATGCAACAGTCGACGCCAGCGGGATTTTGGCTCGCCGGCTCGCCAAGCTCATGACAAACTCGACTATGATAATCTATGGGAGAGTCGCGCTCCCAAGACGAGGATCGAGAAGCACATGGCACGAAGTAGAACAGTGGCCGTTTACACCGGCGATGAACTGGGTCGCTACGGATTCGATGATCACCCCTTCGGCGAAGACCGAATCCATGCCTTTTGGGATGAAATGCACATCCGCCACCTCGATTATCAGGTGCGCGTCCTGCATCCCGCCATCGCGACCGAAGACCAGATCAAACTGTTCCACACCCCGGAATATGTCGAGAAGGTCAAAATCTACTCCGAAGTAGGTGACGGTTTGCTGGATTACGGCGATACGCCGGCCTACAAGGGAGTGTTCGAAGATGCCGCAACGGTGGTTGGCACCGTCGTCGATGCCACCCGCAAGGTCATGAACAACGAGGTTCGGCGTATTTTCGTGCCCATCGCCGGCCTGCACCACAGCATGCCCGATACTGCTTCCGGTTTCTGCGTATTCAACGATGTCGGGGTCGCCATCAAGCTGCTGCAACAGGAATATGGCCTGGAGCGCATCGCCTACGTGGATATCGACGCCCACCACGGTGACGGCCTGTTTTACCCGTTCGAATCCGACCCGACCGTCATCTATGCCGACATCCACGAGGACGGCCGCTACAACTTCCCGCAGAGCGGCTTCTCGCACGAAATCGGCAAGGGTCCAGCCAAGGGCCGCAAGCTCAATATTCCGCTGCTGCCGCTGTCGGCCGACGACGACTTCATGATGATGTGGGACAAGATCGAGGAATTCCTGCGCAAGTGGGAACCGCAATTCATCTTCATGAACTGCGGGGCCGACGGCCTGAACGGCGACCCGCTGGCCCACCTGCACTACTCGGCTCGGACGCACAGCCGCGCCGCCCGCAGCCTGTGCCAGATTGCCGAGGACTTCGCCGAGGGGCGCATCGTCGGCGTCGGCGGTGGCGGCTATGACCTGCGCAACATCGCCAAGGCCTGGACCGCCGTGGTGGATTCCTTCCTGGAAACCCCAATGCGCTGAGAATGCCGTCCCGCCCGAAGACGTTCCTGTCGCAAGCTTCGGCAGAAAGGGCTTCGACCGCGCATCCACCACCCCTGTTTCCCGCAACCCGCCCCCTGACTCCCACCGATAAAGTGGAGTACAATTTGATTTCCCTTAGTTCGCCCGCTCTTTCGTCCGAAGCTGCGGGCGCTCGCCTTTGCAGAGGTCGCGAATGTTCAGTCGAGAGATGCGGATTGCCGGGTTTGACAATGAATTGTGGGCCGCCCTGCAGGGCGAGAAACAGCGTCAGGAAGCCCACATCGAATTGATCGCCTCGGAAAATTACGCCAGCCCGCGGGTGCTCGAAGCCCAGGGGTCGGTGCTGACCAACAAGTACGCCGAGGGTTATCCGGGCAAGCGTTATTACGGCGGCTGCGAGTTCGTGGACATCGCCGAGCAATTGGCGATCAACCGCGCCAAGCAACTGTTCGAGGCCGATTACGCCAACGTCCAGCCACATTCTGGCTCGCAGGCCAACGCCGCCGTCTACATGGCGCTGGTGGAGCCGGGCGATTGCATACTGGGCATGAGCTTGGCTCACGGCGGCCATCTGACCCACGGCGCCAAGGTCAACTTCTCCGGCCGGCTTTACCAGGCGGTGCAATACGGCCTGAACGAAGCCACCGGCGAGATCGACTACGAACAGGTGGAGCGGCTGGCACTGGAATGCAAGCCGAAGATGATCATCGCTGGCTTCTCGGCCTATTCGCGTATCGTGGATTGGCAACGATTCCGCGCCATTGCCGACCAGGCGGGTGCTTACCTGGTCGTGGACATGGCGCACGTCGCCGGCCTGGTGGCGGCGGGCGTTTATCCCAATCCGACCCCGGTCGCCGACGTGGTGACCACGACCACGCATAAAACCCTGCGCGGCCCACGCGGTGGCCTGATCCTGGCTCGCGCCAATCCCGAGATCGAGAAGAAGCTGAATTCTCTGGTGTTCCCCGGCACCCAAGGTGGCCCGCTGATGCACGTCATCGCCGCCAAGGCGGTCGCCTTCAAGGAAGCTCAGGAACCTGAATTCGTGGATTATCAAAAACAGGTCATCGCCAATGCCCGCGCCATGGCCGGGGTGTTCAGCGAACGCGGCTACCAGGTCGTCTCCGGGGGCACCGACAATCACTTGTTCCTGGTTAGCCTCATCGACAAGGGTCTGACCGGCAAGGCCGCCGACGCCGCGCTGGGCCGGGCCTGGATCACCGTCAACAAGAATGCCGTGCCGAACGACCCGCAGTCGCCGTTCGTCACCAGCGGCATTCGCATCGGCTCGCCGGCGATTACGACGCGCGGTTTCAGGGAACGCGAATGCCGGGAGTTAACGGGCTGGATCTGCGACATCCTCGATGACCTCGACAATGCGGCGGTGAATGATCGAGTACGTGGTCAGGTGGCCGAACTGTGCGCCAAGTTCCCCGTGTACGGCTGATTGCCAACGGCGGGCGCGCGAGACGGCGGCGATGCATTGTCCGTTCTGTGGCATACCCGATACCCGGGTGATCGACTCGCGGCTGTCGGCGGAAGGCGACAAGGTCCGCCGCCGGCGCGAGTGTTCCCGCTGCAACGCCCGCTTTACCACCTACGAAGTGGCTGAACTGCTGATGCCGCCGGTGGTGAAGCGCGACGGCCGCCGCGAGCCGTTCCTGGAGGAAAAGTTGCGGATCGGATTGCTGCGGGCGCTGGAAAAACGGCCGGTCGGCGCCGAAAGGATCGAGGAAACCGTGCTGCGCATCAAGAATCGCGTCCGGGCCAGCAGCGAGCGGGAACTGAGCAGCCAGCAGATCGGTGAATGGGTGATGGAGGAGTTGCGTAACCTGGATCAGGTTGCCTACGTCCGCTTCGCCTCAGTCTACCGCAGCTTCGAGGATGTGAATGCCTTCCGCGAGGAAATCGAGCGGCTGCAAAAAGTATCCGGCGCGACGGATTCCGGGTAATGCCACCCGACAACGCCATCACTCCATCCCCTCGCTTTCTTCCTCCCAACCCCACTCCCTCAAGGGGAGAGGGGAGCGAATGGTTATCCGACGATTACCGCTATATGGCGCGGGCTCTGATGCTCGCCCAGCGCGGCCTGTACGGTACCGATCCCAACCCGCGGGTGGGTTGCGTGCTGGTCAAGGATGGAATGATTGTCGGCGAAGGCTGGCACCAGCGGGCCGGTGACCCCCATGCCGAAGTCAACGCCCTTGACACGGCCAGCGACCGAGCGCGCGGCGCGACCGCCTACGTGACACTTGAACCGTGCTGCCATTACGGCCGCACCCCGCCTTGTACCGATGCGCTGCTGAATGCCGGGATCGCGCGGCTGGTGGCCGCCATGTCGGACCCGAATCCGCAAGTGGCTGGTAAAGGCTTGACGATTCTGCGGGATGCCGGCGTCACGGTGGAATGCGGCTTGTTGGAAGTGGAAGCGCGGGCGCTGAATCCCGGCTTCATCCAGCGCATGACTCAGGGTCGACCCTGGGTCCGGGTCAAATTGGCGATGAGTCTGGACGGGCGCACGGCGCTGGCTTCGGGCGAAAGCCGGTGGCTAACCGGCGAGGCCGCGCGGCAGGATGCGCAGCGGCTGCGGGCGCGCGCTTCGGCGGTCCTGACCGGCAGCGGCACGCTGCTGGCCGACGACCCCAGCCTCAACGTCCGCCTGCCGGAAACCACGCGCCAACCGTTGCGGGTGATCCTCGACACGGAACTGCGTACGCCGCCCACCGCCAAGATCCTGCGGCTGCCTGGTTCGGTGCTGATTTTTACCGCCGCCGCCGATCCAGCCGCGCAAGAACTGCTGCTGGCGGCGGGCGCGGAAATCGTGGTTATGCCGCGCGCCGAACGTGGTCTAAATCTGCGCTCGGTGATGGCGGAACTGGCCCGCCGTGAATGTAACGAACTCCAGGTGGAATGCGGCCCGACCTTGGCCGGTGCGTTGTTGCAAGCCGGATTGGTGGATGAACTGGTGATTTATATGGCCCCACTGCTACTGGGCAACCGGGCGCGTGGGCTGTTTCAATTGCCGGAATTGACGCGGATGCAGGAACGACGGGAATTGGAGATTCTTGAAACACGGGCGGTAGGAAGGGATTGGCGGCTGACCTTACAATTCACGAACGGGCGCCAATAGTGAAAAATCCAATTTCCCTATTTATTCATGGAGGCGCGATATGAAATACAAAATCACCCTCAATAAATCGGAAAGGTTTGTGACGGTTCCCCGCAATAATCCCATCAATGCGCTTTCACCATGGGCGGCATAGCACAGGACGCAGGATTCACGGTAGCTGAGTTCCAGAAGTTGTTATAGCGCCCTAATTTGCGGCACGGACTGAGCATATTTCTTTCGCATATTTCTTTACTGTTACCATGCGGATTATCCATAGACCGCGTCTAACCCTTCACTACCGCCTCGTTTCTTCGAGCACACCACCATGTTCACCGGCATCATCACGGCAGTCGGCAGCATCACCGCGCTCCAGCCGCGCGGTGGCGACGTTCGCCTGCGCATCGCCACCGGCAAGCTGGATTTGAGCGACGTGCAACTGGGTGACAGCATCGCCGTCAGCGGCGTCTGCCTGACCGCCGTCGAACTGTCCGGCGACGGCTTCTGGGCCGACGCCTCGCGCGAGACCCTGGAACGCACCATCCTCGGTGAGGCTGCACCCGGCATGAGGGTCAACCTGGAAAAGGCCCTCACCCCGACCACCCGGCTCGGTGGCCATCTGGTCAGCGGCCACGTGGACGGCATCGGCGCCGTCACTGAATGGCGCCCGGACGGCCGCTCCTGGCGGTTGCGGATTCAGGCGCCGGACGTGCTGGCCCGCTATATCGCCGAAAAGGGCTCGATTTGCGTGGACGGGGTCAGCCTGACCGTCAATCGGGTGGACGGCGCGGCCTTCGAACTCAACATCGTCCCGCACACGCTGGCGGAAACTACCTTCGTGGATTTTAAAATCGGCCGACGGGTCAATCTGGAAGTAGACCTGATCGCCCGCTATCTGGAGCGGTTGCTGCTGGGCGACCGAGCCGCGCAGCCCGGCGGCGGTCTGACCGAAGCCTTATTGCGCGAACACGGTTTCTGGAAATAGTCATGGCACTGAACAGCATCGACGAAATCCTCGCCGACCTCCGGCAAGGCAAGATGGTCATCATCATGGACGACGAGGATCGGGAAAACGAGGGCGACCTACTGATGGCCGCCTCGCTGGTTCGTCCCGAGGACATCAATTTCATGGCCCGTTACGGGCGTGGCCTGATCTGCCTGACCCTGACCCGCGAACGCTGCCAGCAATTGCGCCTGCCGCTGATGGTGCAGGACAACGCCACGCCCTACTCCACCAACTTCACCGTTTCCATCGAAGCCGCCCAGGGCGTCACCACCGGCATTTCCGCCTACGACCGCGCCCACACCGTCCGCACCGCCGTGCGGCCCGACGCCCGGCCTGAGGATCTGGTGCAGCCTGGCCACATCTTCCCGCTGATGGCTCAGCCCGGCGGCGTGCTGACCCGCGCCGGCCACACCGAGGCCGGTTGCGACCTGACCCGGCTGGCTGGCCTGGAACCGGCGGCGGTCATCGTCGAAATTCTTAACGAGGACGGCGGCATGGCGCGCCGGGCCGACCTGGAAGCGTTCGCCGAACAGCATGACCTGAAAATCGGCACCATCGCCGCGCTTATCCGCTACCGGATGCAGAACGAAAAGACCGTCGAACGGGTGGCCGATATCCAGATGACCACCGAATTCGGCCCGTTCCGGGTGCTGACCTATCAGGACGTGGTCAGCCGGCAAGTACATTTCGCCCTGGTCAAGGGCGACATCCATTCCAGCGAACCGGTTTTGGTGCGGGTCCACGTCCAGCATCTGCTGAGCGATCTGCTCACCCTCCGGCTCCCCGACAGCGGCTGGCCGCTCCGCGACGTCCTGCAACGGGTGGCGCGCGAACCAGCCGGCGTGCTGGTGTTTCTGAGCCACCCCGAAGAGCCGGCCGCATTGATCCGGCGGATGCGCGGCTACCAGTTTGGCTCCAGCGAAACGCCGCGCGCCGCCGACCAAAGCGCCGAATTGCGCACTTACGGTATCGGCGCCCAAATCCTGCTCGACATCGGCGTGCGGCGGATGCGGGTGCTGAGCGCTCCCAAGCGCATCACCGGGCTGTCCGGCTTCAATCTGGAAGTCGTGGAATACGTCTCCTGAGTCCCATTCATCAGCCACCGTCACGGAATTCCCCATGCATGACATCACCACCATCGAAGGCGATTTCACGCCGCCGCAGGATGCCCGCTTCGCCCTGGTCGCGGCGCGGTTCAACAGCTTCATCGTACAGAGCTTGATCAACGGCGCGGTCGATGCCCTGCGCCGGCACGGCGTTCCCGAGGCCAGCATCGATCTGATCTGGACGCCCGGGTCCTTCGAGCTGCCGCTGGCCGCGCAACGGCTGGCCGCCAGCGAACGCTACGATGGCATCGTCGCCCTCGGCGCGGTCATCCGCGGCGGCACCCCGCATTTCGAATACGTCGCCGGCGAGTGCGTCAAGGGGCTGGCGAACGTTTCGCTGCAATATAATATTCCGGTCGGTTTTGGCGTGCTGACGGTGGACACCATCGATCAGGCGGTCGAGCGAGCTGGCACCAAGGCCGGCAACAAGGGCGCCGAGGCGGCGATGTCGGTGCTGGAAATGGTCAGTCTGCTGCGCCGACTGGAAGGTTGAGTCGTGGGCAATCCCGTGCGCAAAAACCTGCCCGGAAAGCGCGGTTGGGCGCGGCGCTGCGCCGTGCAAGCGCTGTATCAGTGGCAGTTGACCGGCGAGGACCTGACCCTGATCGAAACGCGGTTCCTGGCCGACCAGGATTTAGGCAAGGCCGATCCCGCTTACTTCCGGGAACTGGTCCAGCAAATTCCGGCCCGTGCGGAGGAAATCGACACCGTACTGACACCCTTCCTGGACCGGCCGATGCCGCAGGTGGATCCGGTGGAGCGCGCCATTCTGCGCATCGGCGGTTACGAACTGATGCAGCGCCCGGACATCGCCTACCGGGTCGTCATCAACGAGGCGGTGGAACTGGCCAAGGTGTTCGGTGCCGAGCAAGGGCATCGCTTCGTCAACGGCGTACTCGACAAAGTGGCCCGCGCGGTGCGACCGGTCGAGTTCGAGGCGCATTGCTGAGCGGCCTACAATCGCGCCACTTCGCGAACTACACTCTGGATGAACCCAACGGCGAGGCCGGACGCCATGATGTCACAACCCATCACCATCACCCACGAAATCTTCCAGGTGGGCGGCTATGGTCTGACCGCCCCCGAAGACGCCGCCATCTATCTGCTCGACTTCGACGGCCACGCGGCGCTGGTGGACGCCGGCACCGGTCGTGCTCAGAAGCGCTTGCTCGACCATCTCGCCACCACCGGGGTACGTCCCGAGCAAATCGAGTATCTGCTGCTTACCCACTGCCATTATGACCACACGGGGGGTGCCCGTGGCCTGCGCGAGAAGCTGGGCTGTCCGGTAGTCGCCCACGAACTGGATGCCGATTTTCTGGAACGCGGCGACAACGAGGTCACGGCGGCCAGTTGGTATGGCACCAAACTCTATCCCTGCCCAGTGGACCGCCGACTGAGCGGTGCGCGGCAAACGCTGACCTTGGGCGAACGCTCGATCACCGCCCTGCACATCCCCGGCCACTCCCCCGGCTCGCTGGCCTACCTAACCGAATCCGAGGGTCAAACCGTGCTGTTCGCCCAGGACGTACATGGGCCACTGGACCTTCGGCTGCGCTCGAACCGGACCGATTACCGGGCTTCGCTGGAACGGATGCTGGCACTGGAGGCCGATATTCTCTGCGAGGGACACTACGGTATCTTCCGGGGCAAGCCGGTGGTGGCCGAATTCATTCGCTCGTTCCTGGACGAAGCGTACTAACGGGAACCTCCTGCCCCAACCGGCCGGCAGCGAAAACGAATCATGGCAGGGCTGGTGGCCTTTGCCAGGCTAACAGGCACCACTCGCCCGCTTCTCTCCGGAGGACATCATGGATTACGCCATTCGCACCATGTTGTGCGCCACCGACCTCGGCCCGCGCGGCCCGGACGTTTTGCGGCACGCCGCCGGTCTGGCGCACCACTTCGGTGCCCGGTTGCACATCATTCATGCCATTGAACCGCTAAGCGATTTCGCCCAGTTCTGGATCAACACCACCGTTCCCGAGGCGACGCGTCAGACCCATCGCAGCGAGATTTTCGCCAGCGTCCATCAGGCTCTGCAGCAGCGGCTGGATGCGTATTGCCGGGAGGTGTTGGAAAGCCACGCCGAGGGTCTGATCGCCGATATCCAGATCATCGAGGGACCGCCCGTGCGGATCATTCTGGAAGAGGCCCGGCGAACAAGCGCGGAAATGATCGTGCTCGGCTCGCACGGGCATTCCGCCATCGGCGAGGCGATGCTGGGGTCGGTGGCGCACAAGGTCACCATGAAAGCCACCGTCCCGGTGTTGCTGGTACCGATCGGACATCGGGGATAGCAAGCCGACAAGTCGTACTCATTGCCCGCTTGGCCTTACATCGGCGCCTCGAACAATTCCAGCGCCCGTTTCAGCGCCGCGCGAGTCGTGTCGTTATTATCCGGTGCCGCCAGTGTCTGCCGCATGAATTCCACGGTCTTGGGCGGATTCTGGGAAAAGCGGTAAGCAACGGCGAACGCCCCGGTTGCCTTCTCGCCATCGTTCATCGCCCCGTACACCTGGCCGAGGTTGAACCAGGACGATGACCGCCCCGGCGATAGCGAGATCGCATACACCAGTTGATGCTCCGCGCGCTTGAACTGGCCGAGCTTCAAATTGGCGTAACCGAGATTGCCGGCCACCTCGACATCGGCCGGATCGGCGATCTGGGCCTGCTGGAAAGCGGTCGCTGCGACCTGATAGTTAGTGTCTGGCCGAAAATCCACGATGATCGGGTCGGGCTGACGGGATTGCGCCCGTCAGCCCTCCCACACCACCGGACATGCGGTTTTCCGCATCCGGCGGTTGAGCCCAGCGGGCTTAGCCCGCGAGCACCCACGGTAGAGTGAATTACTGATGTCTACCGTGTTGCTCATTGAACCTCTTCTGACGTCTGTGCTCGCTGTCCGCCGCGACTCGATGGGCACGTGCCGCCCCTCCGCAGGAATCCACCTGCTCGGCTTGGCCCGCCGGTCCGGGAGCTGCCGCAGTTGCCGCTCCGAACCCGTGTCGCCCGTCTCCGTGCCGCTGGGAACGGATGCAGACTGTGGTCCTCTCGTGACTCTTCGGCCCTTCGCTCGACCGGCCTTTCGGCCGGTGTCCACACTACTACGGCCTCTGCTGACTCCTGGCACGCTCTCACGCGTCAGGTCTCCCCGAGTAAGAACAGATACTTTCGACCCGTGCCGCCAGGCTCTACCGGATACGTCTTTCGGTGACGGTTGGATTTCGCGTTCCCTAGCACGCTCATCGCCCGTACCCGGCCTCACTGCCTGTTCGTGTTCCTGCGGTCGTGTCTTGGCTACGCCCTTCTTTCAGCTTGGCCTCGCGGCTTCCACCTTGGGTTTCGCTACGCTTCTCGTCACTCTTCGCGGTTACCTCCTCTCAGGTAACAAGTACATGCCCATGTCGGGCACACTAGGTTGGGGTGACGAAGGAACCCCAACATTAAATTCCATCGCCAGCAATCAGTTGGGGTTCGCAAGCTCACCCCAACCTACAAAATTTGCGACCTGTACGATTAGAAAAAAAATCAGCATAATCAAAGACTATAGTCTTACCGCCAGAGGTAGCCAGCATGCGCAATATCATAGTCAGCATCAACGTGGGGTTTAGGGAAATAGAAAATCTTGCCACGGAAAGCGATGGCGTTGAAAGAATGGATGACGGGTCATTTAGAATGGTTCTTGACCATCAAGCCGAATTCAATATCGACCGCTTGGAAAACGCGCTGCTGCAAACCAGCTACCCGGCGTTACGGAAGGCCTTGTCCGACCATTCTCGAACGGGCCTCTAAAAAAAAGCCTGCGAAATGATCAGCCTCGCTGGGAGCGGCCGCGTTGAAGAACATCCCAATCTTTACCAGGTGGATGGGGAGGTCGGGCGGTTCACCTTCAAGACCTACGACGTAGAAGGCGAAGATGGAAAGCCTCGATTTGAGGGCATCGAGCTGTTTCCCCCATGCCACGGACGGCAGTGGTACCAGACCCATGGATTCAAAGAGATCGCGTTGTTGTGTGGGGCCGCGCAACGCAGTTACCGACAAACCACCAGCCCTTTTAACGTGGTTATAAATCAATGACTTAGTTAAAGTCACTGACCTTAACTTCAGGAGGTCGCTCAATCCTTCCTCGCAAGGAGTCTCGCAGTAGATACATGAGGTTTTCCAACAAATTGGTTCTTAGGTTTCGCCGGTTGCTTGGGACCTCGCTTGCTCTTTTTAAATCTCCACAGTTCTATTTTTAATGCGAAATCAATCAATAGCTGACTAACTTCTTGAGTACTTCCATCCCTGAAAACCGTCCATTCCTGATCCTCAACAATCAGGACCATGCCGGTATAAGTCGCTGAGATTTCTTCGGCAATGTAATAGTCCGAAATCTCATCATTAATGGCTTCATCGGGGTAAGCAGCACGCAACGCCGCCATCACCACTGCATAAACATTAAAGGCCACCAGCGCCAAGCAAAACCCAAATAAAGCCGCTTTTGGATAACCGAGAGTATTGATCTCCGAATGGAAATATTTTTCTAATTTTTGGAAAGCAGTTTCAATTCCCCAGCGGTGTCTGTAAAGCTCAGCCACTTGCAGTCCATCGACAACTTCTGGGAGAAGGTTCGTGAAGATCGCGATGGTCTTTTCTCCATCTCGGGTCGGGTTTTTTAGGTAAACAATCAGGCGCCGCGCCTCATAGGTTTGCCCCCCAGACGAACTCAGTTCGACCGGTTGTTCAAACACCCTCCCGGTTGCACTGTTACCCACAAATTTCTCTTCAGACAATGGCTTATACGGCATATTCTGATGATGGCGAATCACGAAATACGCCCCTTTATCGTGGATCCCCCAGAGGAAATCCTGCACACAAAAATTGCGGTCAGCGATCCAAATTTCTTTCGGTTGAACCGTTTCTAAGACTTGATCCAATAATGCCCTCTCTTGCGTATAAGCATCCTCACACGGAAAAACATTGATCGCTAGCTCAACCTCAGGATCAAAAACCACTAACGATTTTCCCGGCAAAGCTCCCGCTTTCGTGCCGCGAAGAACCTGAAGACGGTGTTCCGTCTTTTCTATACAATTCCCATCTAATAATCTGACTTTGTAGCCCGGAACCCACGGCGGATTGGTTCCGTTCATCTCGCGGATAATGCTCTCGGCTTCACCAGCAATATAGCGCACAATTCCCGCCGAGGTTTGGGTTTCAACCCCTTTCAACTTATTATAAACCGCAACCACCGAATTACTAATGAAATCCGAATGCCGATAGGCTGCATGGACACTGTTCCGGATGCGACACACCACATGCAGCATCAAATAAACTAAGGAGGAAAACAGAATATGTCGGGTATATTGTACTTGGCAGTTGGTATTAAACCACTCATCTATTTTCTCCTTGGCTAACAGACGCTCTAATAAACCATGCACCATAACCGTGACAGGACTCTTCTCCGAAAACTTCTGCAAAATAACTCCAAGCATGGCCCACTCTCTCGCTTTATGTTAAAAACTATATTTTACAATATGTTAGAATCACATTAAAAGAGCTGCGACAAACCACCCAAGGGTTCAACCGCAGCCGCCATCAAGAATCTGGTGGCACACCTCTGAACACGTTACGCGATGGCGCACAGGTGGAAGGGCTGAAGGTCATTGATTTTCTGACCAGAAAAAGCCAAAGCATACTCAAGGAACACGGATTTGATCCGCGCGGGGTGCCGGGGTCGGAATGCGCGGCCCTCCAGCAGATCAAGGAACCGGCCAATGTTGAAGCAAAGGCGCTGCAACCGGCGCTGGCCGCCGTTTGCAAGGACATGGGTAAAAAAGGCTTTTCCGCGGCGGACATCGAACAAGCGCGGGAAACCCTCGGCGCCAAGAAACCCTATGAACTAGCCGTGCGCTGCGTCTACATCCACCTCGACGACGTGGGGGTCAAGGAACAAAAACCGCACCGGAATAAACCGGGTGCGGCCCAAGAACCTGTTGCAGATCAAAAGGATACGGCAAAGGGTAACCGCCCGACGGTCCAAAACACGGTCGCGCACATTCAAAATGCCAACAAAAGCTTTACCTTGACGGGCCGAAGCGTCGCCGAGGTTTTACGGTTCGTCTTGGGGTTCTTGCTGAACAACGCCTTGCTGGGCCTGAATCTCAAGGTCTGCATCGATGGTCAGCGTAGCCTTCAAGATGCGATCCTCCGCTTTTTTTCATGGCACCCCCATTTGACCTTGTTGCTGGACTGGTTCCATGTGGTCAAGAAATTCAAGGAGGACTTGAGTCTGGCGTGTAAGGGGCGGGAAATCCGCAACCGCCATCTCAAGAACCTACTGACGCTGCTGTGGTTTGGTTTGATCGACAAGGCCCAGGCGTATTTGGTGGCCATGACCGCAACGGACATCAAAGACGACCAGGCCATCGCCCGGCTCATTGCTTACTTGGAACGCAACCGCCAATGGATTCCGTGCTACGCCATGCGGAGCAAGCTGGGGTTGCCGAATTCCAGCAATCCAGTGGAACGGTGCAATAACTGGGTGACCGCCAGGCGTCAAAAACACCACGGGATGAGTGGGTCTGAAAAGGGGTCGTATGCATTGACCTCATTAGCGGCGGTCACCCTCAACAACGCAACGCGGCAATGGATAGAAAACCGCACTATCCCTTTTACGTGGGTGGTTAAAGCGGCTAAAGCGGTTAAAGCGGCTTAGGTTAATCGTACAGGTCGAAAATTTGGGGGTTTTCGTTCAGACACTAGTTATTCTGCTTCAGCGCAGCCAACCCCTGCTGATTGAGGGCGCGGGCTTCCTTCACGTTCTGGTGGGCCGGCCTGGAGACGCCCTCCAACTGTTGCCGGGTCGCGTTCAAACCCGTCTCATCGTTGTTGACCGATTGGCCCAGCATCCGCTGGACCTGGCCAAACACGGTGTCGTACTGGCCGGCCTGAACCGGCGCAGCCAGATTCAACGATGCAATCAGTATCAGTATTTTCAGTGTCTTGCTCATTGCCACGCCCTCCCGCTGTGCTCTATTTCCGCCGTTGCAGGAATCGCGTCACTTCCAGCGCGAACGACTCCGCGCGCCAGGTGTTGGTCGCGGTGACATGGGTCGCGCAGGGCATGACCCAGAGCCCACAGTTGGGAATCGCTCCGAACATCTCCAGAATCTGATCCAGCGGCGCCACCGGGTCCCGGTCGCCGACCACGAGCAACGTCGGCTGGGTGATGCGATCCAGAATTTCCAGATCGTGCGCATGGTCGGTGGTGGCCGGTTCCAACGCCTCCGACACCCGGCCGATCACCGCCTCCCAGGCGTCCGGCCCGCCCTGCGGCCGGTGGACATCGCTCAGCCACTTGTGCATGCCGACGCCGCGCCAGTAGGCCGGATCGGCCATGTCGCGGGTGCCGGCGCGGGTCTCCTCGTCCTTGCGGTAACCGACCCGGTACAGCACCAGCTTGCTCACCCGCTCGGGATGATGGATGGTGAGCCACAGCGCCACCGCGCCGCCCATCGACGATCCCACCAAACCCGCCTGGGGTAGACCCAGTTCGTCCAGCAATTCCAGCACGGCGCAGCCCATATCGCCGACGGTCAGTTTCTCGGCCACCATCGGGCTGCGGCCATGCCCCAGATGGTCTGGCACAATCACCCGGAAATTTCGCGCGAACAACGGGATTTGCGGCTTCCACTCCGCGCCGCTCATGCCGCCGCTGTGCAACAGGAACAGCGGATCGCCCTGGCCGCTTTCGGTGTAATGCAAGGTGGCCATACCGGCATCCTCTTTCGATGGTGAATGGCGGCTTATTATAGCCACCCCGCTGCGCTTGCCCGATAATGCGGCGACAATCACCACAAGAGAGAACTGGTCCATGGCGATGACATCCCACACCTACCGCGCGCTCGGTCCCCACGGCTTCCACCGGGTTCACTACACCGAATGGGGCGAACCCGACAATCCCAAGGTGCTGATCTGCGTCCACGGCCTGACCCGCACCGCGCGCGACTTCGACTTCCTGGCCGCCGCGCTGGAACATGAGTACCGGGTAATCTGCCCGGACGTGGTCGGGCGCGGCAAGAGCGACTGGCTGGACGACAAGACCGACTACACCTACCCGCTCTACGTCAACGACTTGGCCATGCTGCTGGCGCGGATCGACGCCAAGCGGATCGACTGGGTCGGCACCTCGATGGGCGGCTTGATCGGCATTTTTCTAGCCAGCTATCCGGGTACGCCGATTCACAAACTGGTGGTCAACGACGTCGGGCCGCGCATTCCCGCCGCTGGTCTGAAACGGGTCGCCGACTACGTCGGACAGGTGGTCGCCTATGACAGTTTCGAAGCCTTGGATCGCGCTCTGCGCGTCTACGCCGCCACATTCGGCAAGCTGACGGAGGAGCAGTGGCGACACATGCTCATCCACAGCTCCCGGCAATTGGAAGACGGGCGCTATACGACGGGCTATGACCCTGGCATTGCCGACAACTTCAAGAATATGGAACTGAAGGACATCGACCTATGGCCGGTCTGGGACAGCATCCGCTGCCCAACCCTGGTGCTGCGCGGGGTGTATTCCGACGTGCTGGATCACCCCGACGCCGTCGCCATGACCGAGCGTGGTCCCAAGGCCAAATTGATCGAATTCCCTGGCATGGGTCACGCCCCGGCGCTGATGGCCGACGATCAAATTGCGGTGGTACGCGACTGGTTGCTGGCGGATTGAAGCGTGCTGCTGCGTATCGCCGGGATCGTCTTCCCGGTGTTCGCCGTAGCCGGCATCGGCTGGCTGTACGCCGGCTGGAAGCGGCCCGATCTGACGGTCGTCAACGATCTCAACATGGACGTGCTCGCCCCCTTGTTGGTGTTCTGGGCGCTGACCGCCAAGCCGTTCAGCGCCCTTGAATTTCTGGACCTGAGCCTCGGCGGAACGGCGGTGACCCTTGGCTCCGGCCTGCTGCTGTTGCCGGTGATCCCGCTGCTGAAGGTGCAACTCAAGACCTTCCTGCCGCCCATGATGTTCACCAATACTGGCAACATGGGCATTCCGCTGGCGCTGTTCGCTTTTGGCGAAGCGGCGCTGCGAGCGGCGGTGCTGTTGTTCATCATTGAGGTAGTGCTGCATTTCACGGTCGGGCTGTACATCATGGACCACCGCACCCGACCCTGGGAACTGCTGCGAATGCCGATCATCGTGGCGCTGCTGGCCGGACTGGTTTGCGCCTTTGGGGGTTGGTCGCCGCCGACGCCGGTGCTGGATACCTTGAAGTTGCTGGGCGAGGCATCGATTCCGCTGATGCTGTTCGCTCTGGGCGCGCGGTTCTGCGAGGTCGGTTTTGGCGACTGGCGGATCGGGCTGTGGGGTGCGCGCTGCTGTGCCCGCTGTCGGGCGTGATCGCGGCGCTGCTGGTCCGACCGTGGCTGGATTTGTCGGCGATGCAGACCAGCCAATTGCTGCTGTACGGGGCACTGCCGCCGGCGGTCATGAACTACCTGGTCGCCGAACGCTACGGGCAGGAACCGGAGAAGGTCGCCGCTATCGTGCTGGTCGGCAACCTGGGCAGCCTGGTTGCGGTGCCGGCGACATTGTATTTCGCCTTGCCGCACTGAAGCTCAGACTGCCCGACGCCCATAAACCGTCGCCAGCCAGATACCCAGCGCGATCAGGGCGATGCCGGCGGCATGGAAGGCGTACAGCCGCTCGCCCAGAAAGATCATCGCCAGCACCGCGCCGAAAGCCGGCATCAGGTGTAAAAACTGGCCGGTGCGGTTGGCGCCCAATTCCGCCACCGCCCGATTCCAGAAGATGTAGGCGAGAATCGAAGGAAACAGCGCCAGATACAGGATGCTGCCCACGGTCGCGGCGTTGACTGCGACGGTGCGGCCCTGGACCAGATCCCAACCGTACAGCGGCGTCAGGATCGCCATCCCGATCAGCATGGTCGCGGCCTGAAAGTTCAGCGGCCTGAGTTCCGCCGGTCGCCAACGCAGGCAAACCGAATACAGCGCCCAACTGGTCACCGCCGCCAGTATCCACAAATCGCCGGGGTTGAACTGGCGGGCCAGCAATGCCCCCACATCGCCCTGGCCGACGATCACCAGCACCCCGGCCAGCGAGACCCCGATACCCAGCCCCTGCCAGCCGGTCACGGTCTGGCGCAGCAGCAGGAACGACAGCGCCACGATCAGCACCGGCGTCACCGACAGCATGATCACGGCGTTGGTGGCGGTGGTCGATTGCAGACCGATGTAGACAAAAGTGTTGAAGTTGACTACGCCGAGGATGCTGAGTAGCAGCAAAATCGGCCCGTGCCGGCGAACTAGCGACCCCTGTTCGCGCAGAGACGCCCACACGAACGGCAACAGAATCGCCAGCGCAACGACCCAGCGCCAGAATGACAAGGTGAACGGGGTAAAGACGGCATGCACCGCCCGCCCCAGCACAAAATTGCCGGACCAGAACAGGGTGGTCAGCACCAGCAGCAGATAAGGCGAGGGATGCCAGGCGGTCAAGGAATTCAGCATGGTGGGAACGTGGCGTTTCTTGTTGATTGTAGGTACAATTAACCCATGATCACCTGGGATGAACCGAAACGCCAGGAGAGCCTGCGCAAGCACAGGCTGGACTTCGCCGGCTGTGAAGCCGTGTTCAATCATCCAGTCGTCACTTGGGATGATGACCGCGAAGCCTATCACGAACAGCGCCTGAATCTGATCGGCTGGCTGAACGGTTGGCTGGTCCGTTTAACCTACACAGAGCGCGGCGAGAATTTACACGTCATCTCACTGCGCAAGGCAGAGAAACATGACATCCGACGTTATCAAAAGATCTTTCCCCACCACCCCTGAAGAGTGGGAAGCGCTGATTGCGGAAGCGCCAGGTGATGACACGCCACTCGACCCCGAAGAAGAACGCCGATTCTGGGAAAATGCGGTCGTGGTTTACGAAGGCGGCCCTGACGCCGTCCGCGCGGCGCTGGCGGCCAAACGCCGCGCCGGCCAGCGCGGCAAGCAAAAAGCGCCTACCAAGCAGCGGATCACGCTCCGCCTGTCGCCCGAGGTGCTGGCTCACTTCCGCGCCACCGGCAGGGGCTGGCAAACCCGCATGGATGCAGCCCTGCGCGAGTGGATCGCACGGCAATGACCGGTTGGGTTCAAATCCTGTCTGCGCGGATCGAATCCTCCGCTGAATCATACGCAACTTTCGGATACCCTGATGTCCCAACGTATGCAACACGCTCAAGCCCCCTGGACGCCGGCAAGCTGGCGGGACAAACCGGCGGCGCAACTGCCGGATTACGACGATGTTCCGACGCTGGCCGAGGTTGAGGAACGCTTGGCCCACTCGCTGCCGCTGGTGTTCGCGGGCGAAATTCGCACCCTGCGCCAGCAATTGACCGAGGTCGCCGCCGGTCGGGCATTCCTGCTCCAAGGCGGCGACTGCGCCGAGAGCTTCGCCGACTTCCGCGAGTCCACGATCACCGACACCTTCCGGGTGTTGTTGCAAATGGCGGTTATTTTGACCTTCGCCGCCGCCTGCCCGGTGGTCAAAGTCGGGCGGATGGCCGGGCAGTTCGCCAAGCCGCGCAGCGCGCCGACCGAAACCCGCGCCGGCGTGACCCTGCCCAGCTATCGGGGCGATATCGTCAACGATCTCGACTTCAGCACCGGAAGCCCGCCGACCCGATCCGCGCCGGCAGTTGCGCGCCTACTCGCAGTCGGCGGCGACCTTGAACCTGCTGCGAGCGCTGGCGCAGGGAGGTTTCGCCGATCTGCACCGAGTGCAGCAATGGAATTTGGAATTTCTGCGGGCCAGTCCCCAAGGCGAACGTTACCGCGATCTCGCCAACCGCATCAGCGAAACGCTGGCCTTCATGCGCGCCTGCGGGCTGGACACCGCCACCGATCCCCAGGTGCGGCAGGTGCAGTTCTACACTTCGCATGAGGCGTTGTTGCTGGGTTACGAACAGGCCCTGACCCGGCGCGAACCGACAACCGGCGATTGGTACGACGGCTCGGCGCATTTCCTGTGGATCGGCGAGCGCACCCGGCAACTGGACGGCGCGCACGTCGAATTCGCCCGCGGCATTGCCAATCCCATCGGTCTCAAGCTGGGGCCGACGGTTGACCCCGACACCTTGTTGCGGCTGTTGGATGCGCTGAACCCCAACGACCAGCCCGGCCGGCTGACCCTGATCAGCCGGATGGGCGCGGCCAAAATCGAAACCGCGCTGCCGCTGCTGATCCGGGCGGTTCAGCGCGAGGGCCGGCAGGTCGTGTGGTCTTGCGATCCCATGCACGGCAATACTCAGGAAGCCAGCACCGGCTACAAGACCCGCCCGTTCGTCCGCATTCTCGACGAAGTACGGCAATTCTTCGCTATCCATCGCGCCGAGGGCAGCATTCCGGGCGGGATGCACTTCGAGCTGACCGGCCAGGACGTAACCGAATGTCTGGGGGGCGCACAGGCGATCACCGAGCAGGGTTTGGCCGACCGTTATCACACGCTCTGCGATCCACGCCTGAACGCCTCGCAAAGTCTGGAACTGGCGTTTCTGATTGCCGAGACCTTGAAGGATTACCGGCGGGCGATGCGGGTGGATGTTGATGGGACCGAGGTGGACGGCGATCCATGACGCACGAACCGCCGCGCCTGTTGTTGGTGATGCAGGCCCGCGACGCCAGCGCCGGCCGGTGCGGGCGCATGTTGCGGGAACGCGGGTTACCAGATCGATTATTGCTATCCGCTGGCCGGCGAACCGCTGCCGGCGGGCATGGACGGCTACGCCGGCGCGATGGTGTTCGGCGGACCGATGAGCGCCAACGACGATGGCAAGTTGCCCGGCATCCGGGCGCAACTGGACTGGATTCCCCACGCATTGGCCTCCGGTCGGCCGTTTCTGGGGATTTGCCTGGGCGCGCAACTGCTGGCGCGGGCCTTGGGCGCGAACGTCAAACAGCATCCGGCAGGACTGGCGGAAATCGGTTATTTCGCGGTGCGGCCGACTCCGGCGGGACAGGCGGTGTTCGACGCGCCGCTCCACGTCTACCACTGGCACCACGAGGGCTTCGCTCTGCCGGCCGGGGCCGAACTGCTGGCGACTGGGGAACGCTTTCCACATCAGGCTTATCGCTACGGCGCCAACGCTTTCGGGGTGCAGTTCCATCCGGAGGTGCATCAGAAGATTCTCGAAGCGTGGCTGGTGGAAGGAGCGAAGGAACTGACCGCACCCGGCGCCCAGTCGGCCGCCGAACAACGCGATCACCACACCCGCCACGACGCGGCGCTGGATCGGTGGTTCGAGGGTTTTTTGGAGGGGTGGCTGCGGGCTGGTGCTACTCACTCCGCGACAAAGCCAACTCAGCCAGATTGATGGGAAATCGGGCGTTTTTCATACCGTTCCAAGTCAGCAGGACCATCGTTGGCTTGCTATAGTGATACTCAGCGATTGAGTTTTGGGGGAATGGACCGCGCCTCATGCGCAGGGCAATACGAACAAAGGAGAAACAATGACTGTTCAGCAATTCCCGCTCTCTTTATTTATGCCTGCTTTTTAATAAGGCCGTTGGTGATTATAAAACAATCCAATAATAAAGACAAAAAACACCCTTAGCGTTCAGAAACGCCCAATCAACTCTAATAAACATCACCCTGCTTTTCAGACTAAAGAAAGAGAACACAGCCTACAGACCATCGAGAGACTAAGAAGTGTTGGGCTGTAAGAATCCACCACCATGTCCATAAATAATTGCACACCATAGTGACTCCCAATTTTTAATAAAGAACTCTTTAAAGAGTCCTTTGATTTTGATCCATAACGAGGTGCGCGAATGAAAACGCTGACGAGCTGCTTGGAAAAAAGCACAGCCGTATTCCTGCACTTGATCGATTAGAAAAGCCAGCATCATCAACATCGCGAAAACCGTCGCTAAATGTTGTTCCCCATGTCCGTAGTTGTGCTCAAACTCATAGTCTTGATGCTTCAGAGTGTTAAACGTCTGGTTTTCAATATGCCAGCGACTGCGACCTCCTTTCATCACGAAGTGGACATTACCGGCCGTGAGTTTTATTTCGGTAATCCACGAAAAGTTAAATTCTTTGCCATCGCGAATCTCCCAATAGTCGAGAAAATTGACCAGCAGATCGGGATGCGATTTATTCAAAGGAATCTCGTTAATCCACCGATAACCACGGAGAATCTTATCCTCTCCCAACACCTCAAATGCTTCGCTTTGACCCTTCAGGACGCGATTTCTAACCGCGAGAAATAGCGATTCCTGACCCTCGGGCTTTACCGAAATAATATAACCAATATTCAATTCTTTCAATAAGTTAATGTGAGGACCGTTCGCCGATAAGCTATCTTCGACCACGCGCAAAGGCCAGGTAGGCAAGGCTTCGCGAAGCTGTTTCAAGAGGCGTTTACTCGCATTCGCTTCACAGTCATTCTTGGTCGCGCCATCTTGATGCGTAATCGCTTCAGGAAAGAGAGGTAAGACTTGATCCCGATCCGGATGAACGATAACCGCCCCTAATAATTGATGATAATAGCTCACTTGGCCATTTTTATGATGACGAACACAACATTCTGGGCAACTGATGAGTGATGAAGAGAATTGCCCCGTCCCATCCACACTGACTAAAAAACCATCTAAATAATGGAAACCTTCCAAAAAATTTTGATGATACAATTGCTGGTGAATTTGAATGAAGGGTGCCCGAAGTTCTGCCGGATTGACCCGATCAAGGACGGATCGAAGTTGCGTATCACAGGGGGCTTGTTCAACACCATATAATGATTTTAGATTCGCTCGAATTCGCTCCTCATTACGTTGTTCATCAAACTTCAACAAGGAGGGATATTTCAAGCCAAAGATGGCCAAACCTGACATGAGGACATCGGGTAATGAAAATTGCTGACCATAACGGCGTGGATCAGGGATCTTTTCAAAAGACCGCCGAACCTGATTGAGCAGGGCAGGCGCGGATACGTATTTATTTAAAGAGGTTAGTGAAGGGGGAGAAGTTAATTTCTTCATGATCAAACCATACCTGATAAATTTTAAATCCAAAACCTCTAAAAACTCAAAATCGAGGTTAAGAAGTACCCTTTATAATATATTGATTATATAGAACTTTTCAAGAGACCGGGAATTGCTGATGACTGTTCCAGATAATTCAAGGCTAATCTTCATCAGCTACAGCCATAAGGACAAAAAGCTGTTTCAGGAATTCAAGAAAATGCTGGCACCGGCCATACAGAAAGGCGTCGTTGATCTTTGGGATGACACCAAGATTGTGCCAGGAGCGAAATGGCGGGAGGAAATTAGAGCAGCGCTCGCATCCGCCAAGGTGGCGGTTCTCCTGGTTAGCCCAGATTTTCTGGCCTCGGACTTCATTGCAAAACACGAACTGCCACCCTTGTTGAAGGCGGCAGAGCAAAAAGGCGCTACCGTCTTCTGGGTCTACTTTAGCGCTTGCCTCTACGAGCAGACAGAGATAGCCGCTTATCAGGCAGCGCACAATATCTCGAAGCCTTTGGATCAGCTACCCAAACCCAAGCGCCAAGCCGTTTTTAGTGCGGTTTGCGCAAAGCTGATCGAGCTTGCCCAAAACCCCAAGTAGGCCCATCGCCAACCATCGGCGCAGCGCCGGTGGGCCATAAAAACGCGCCCAAAATCGACCTCACCAAACTCCCCGCCGGCGCCGCCGACTTTCTTGGCCGCGAAGCTGAACTCAAGCTGCTGGATGACGCCTGGGCCGATGTCGGCCATACCCAGGTGGTGGAACTGGTCGCGCCGGGCGGAGTCGGCAAAACCTCACTGGTCAAGCGCTGGCTGGATCGCCTCAAGGCCGAGGGCTGGCGCGGGGCACAGCGGGTGTATGGCTGGAGCTTCTTCAGTCAGGGCACGAGTGACGACCGGCAGGCGTCCGATGACAGCTTCTTGAGCGCCGCTCTCGGCTGGTTCGCGGTGGAACACGACCCTGCCCTCTCGCTCTGGGACAAGGGCAAACTCTTGGCCGACGCAGTGGCCGCCAGCCGTACCCTGCTGGTGCTGGACGGCGTGGAGCCACTGCAATACCCGCCCGGCCCGATGGCCGGTCAGTTGCGCGTCCCCAGCCTGAAGGCGTTGCTGACCCAACTGGTGAGTAGCGGCCAGCCAGGCTTGTGCATTCTCACCACCCGCGAGCGCATTCAGGACCTGGCGGAATACGAGCGCAGTAACGATCACCCCACCGGCGCGGTCGTCCGCCACGACCTGGGAAACTTAAGCGAAGCCGACGGCGCCCGGCTGCTGCACAAGCTTGGCGTCCGTCGCGCCGGCGCCGCGGACATCGCCGCCGACGATGCCGCCGACGATGCCGAGCTGAAGCAAGCCAGCCTGGAGGTCCATGGCCACGCCCTCACCCTGAGCCTGCTCGGCAGCTTGCTCGCCGCCGCCTATGAAGGTGACATCCGCCAGCGCGACAAAGTCGAGTTCGATCAAGCCGACGACGAAACCCGAAGTGGCTACGCCTTCAAGGTCATGGCCGCCTATGAGACATGGTTCCAGCGCGAAGGCGAGCGGGGCGCTCGCGAACTGGCTACGCTGCGCTTGCTGGGCTTTTTCGACCGCCCCGCCGATACTGGTTGCTTGGCCGCCCTGCGCTGGGCCCCGCCCATTCCCGGCCTGACCGAGCCGCTGGTGGACTTGAGCACCGCCCAGTGGAACGTCACCCTAAGCCGGCTCAAAGCTTGCGGCTTGATCGAACCGACCCAACCCGATTCGTCCGCCATCGACGCGCACCCACTGGTGCGCGAGTACCTGGCCAAGGGCTTGCGCGAGCGCCAGCCCGATGCCTGGCGCGAAGGCCACCGGCGGCTTTACGAGCACCTCAAGGCGAGCGTGCCTTACCGGCCGGAAGGACTGATCGGCCTGCAACCTCTCTACCAGGCCGTGGCCCACGGCTGCCTGGCGGGTTTGCAGCAGCAGGCTTGCGATGAGGTCTATCGCGATCGCATCCTCCGGGGAGCCGGGCATGGCGGGTACTACAGCGCAAAAAAACTCGGTGCGTTCGGCGCCGATCTGGGCGCGGTAGCCTGCTTTTTCGAGGAGCGTTGGCAGCGGCTGTCCCCGGCTCTGTCCGCAGCCGATCAAACCTGGTTGCTCAACGAGGCGGCCACCCGCCTACGCGCCCTGGGCCGGCTGACCGGGGCGCTGGAGCCGATGCGGGCGGGGTTCGATGGGGCGGTCCACCTTGAAGACTGGAAGAACGCCGCCATTCGCGCCAACAACCTGAGCGAACTGGAACTGACGCTGGGCCGGGGGGCGGCCGCGGTGCAGGATGGGGAGCAGGCGGTGGAATTCGCCGACCGCAGCGGCGATGCGTTTCTGCGCATGGTCAATCGCACAACGCTGGCGGATGCCTTGCATCAGCAGGGCCAACGCGAGCCGGTGCTGGAACGCTTCCGCGAGGCCGAAGCCATGCAGGCGCAGCAGCAGCCCGACTACCCGCTGCTCTACTCGCAGAGGGGCTTCCGCTATTGCGACCTGCTGCTGGCAGAGGCCGAGCGCGCCGCCTGGCAGCGACAACTGGCTCCCTCGCCTTGGCAGGGAGAAGGCCGGGGTGAGGGTATCGACGCCTGCCACGCCGTCGAGCAGCGGGCGGCGAAGACGCTCGACTGGTGGGTAAACCACTTTACCAACGCGCCGCTCCTCGACATCGCCCTCGACCACCTCACCCTCGGCCGCGCCACACTGCTCCGGGCCGTGCTGGACAATTCCGCATTCCGCACTCCGCATTCCGCATTAACCCAGGCCGCCAAGGAATTCGCCGACGCCGTCGACGGCCTTCGCGCCGCCGGAGATCAGGAGTTCATCCCCCGCGCCCTCCTCACCCGCGCCTGGCTCCACGCCATCACCCACAACGCCACCGCCGCCCGCGCCGACCTGGACGAAGCCTGCCAGATCGCCTCCCGCGCCGACATGCGCCTGCACATGGCCGACATCCACCTGCACCGCGCCCGCCTGTTCCGGGACAAGGAAGAACTGAAAAAGGCCCGCGATCTCATCGAGCAGTGCGGCTACTGGCGACGGAAGGAAGAGTTGGAAGATGCGGAGGCGGCATCGGCCCTTTGGGAAGCAAGAGAGTAGTGCTTCACCCGACCTGAGTTGACTTTAAGCGGCACATGAGTTTTCCTGGAAGGGTGCCCCCCGACCCGGAGTCTGACCATGCCACTGCCGAAATACATCGTCCGCCTGACCACTGAGGAGCGCACCGAACTGGAAGACCTGATTCATACCGGGAAGCGGGCCGCATCGGTGTTGATCCATGCCCGCATTTTGCTCAAGGCCGATGCCGGCGCGGGGGGCCAGGCTGGGACGACGCCCAGATTGCCGAGGCGGTGGCGTGTGGGGCCTCGACGGTGTACCGGGTGCGCCAGGCGTTCGTGGCGGAGGAGCTGACGGCGGCGCTGTTCCGCAAAAAGCCCACTGGTCGCCCGTATCGCACGCTCGACGGCGCCCAGGAGGTGCACCTGATCGCGCTGGCGGTCGGGGAGTCGATCGGCCCGGAACGCGGGCGCATGCCACTCAAAAGAACGAACTCAAGCCGTAGCTGCGGAAGCAGTGGGTGATCCCGCCGCAGGCCAATGCGGAGTTCGTGTGCGCCCTGGAGGACGTGCTGGCCGGGTTTATACCCGGCCCCACGACCCGGCCGGGCCGGTGGGGTGCCTGGACGAGATCAGCAAACAACGGGTGGCCGAGACCCGCACGCCGCTGCCGGCCGCACCGGGCCAGCCCGCATGGGTGGACTACGACTACGAACGGTGCGGGACGGCCAAGCTGTGCAGGGCCTGCGAACCGCTGGCCGGACACCGCCACGTCACCGTCACCGAGCACCGGACGGCGGTGGACTTCGCCCGAGTCGTGCGCGACCTGCTGGCAGTGCGCTATCCGCACGCGGAGCGGGTGACTCTGGTCCTGGACCACCTGAACACCCACAAACTGGCGGCGCTGTATGAAGCGTTCGCACCCAACGTGGCCCGGTCGCTGATCGAACGGCTGGAGATCCATCACACCCCCAAGCATGGCGGTGGGTTGAACAGGGCCGAGATCGAACTGAGCGTCCTGAGCCGGCAATGCCTGGATCGGCGGATCCCCGACGCCGACACCCCGACCCGGGAGGTGGCCGCCTGGGAACCGACGCGCAATGCCAACTCCCGGCCCGTGAATTGGCGCTTCACCACCCCCCCATGCCCGCAACAAGCTCAAGCGCCTTTACCCGTCAATTCAGGCCGGGTGAAGCAGTAGAATTAACCGAGATTCGCCCGGCATGGATCTGGAGAAGGATGTACTGGCGCACATGGAATTTCGGCCGCTGATCAGCCCATTGCTGAAGGAAATGGATGCACGCATTTTCCAGCCCGGTCCGATGAATCTGAAAGTCGATCTGCTGGAAGTGCCGATCTCGGAGCGGCTGATCTACGACCCGGCCGAGAATCTGTTCTTCGTCAATTTTGAGGGTTTGGAAATCCGCGACGCCGCGACTATCGAGACCATCCGGCAGGAGGTGGAAGCCAAGCTGGCCGGACTCGGCAAGAAGGTGTACGCGGTGGTCAATTACGACAATTTCGTGGTGCCGCCGCACTTGCTGGATGCCTATATCGAAATGGTCAAGGACGTCGTAGAGCGGTTCTATTCCAATGTCACCCGTTACACCACCGGCACCTTCATGCGCATGAAACTGGGTGAGGCGCTGCGGCAGCGCAATGTGGCGCCGCATATTTATGAGAGCCAGACGGATGCCCGCCAGCATCTGCGTGATAAAGAGGCGGGACGGATGGAGGCAATACTGTTGAATTAACAGTTCATCAGCCGTTTGGTTTTATCGAGTTGCCATTTGTTGACGGGTTTTTTGGAGACACGCGGGGGCGAGGGCCGGCTTGTTTTGGGCCGGTAGTAGCGCACGCGGGCGATTTCTCGCAGAAGTTCGTCAAAGATGCGCAAAGCCAGCTCGGGACACTGGGGTGTCAGGAGGGCGGCCTCGCTCGCGAGCGTGATCATGGCATGCTTGAACTGCGGTTCCGCACCGGCGGGATGGTCGGGGTCGGTGATGAGGACCATGACGGTTCGGGCGATGACGGCCATGATCAGGATGGCGAAGAGTTCCTGACGAATGCCATTTTCGGTTTGACTATGGAAGGTTTCGATGTCGAGGGAGGTTTTCTCGTCGCGGTAGTGGACTTCCACCGCCCAGCGGCGAAAGTATAGATCGATGACCGCCGGGGCGGGAAAGCGCGCTGGATCCTCCAGGTTGGTGAGGAGGACGGAGAGTTCGCCCTCGGGACTGGTCAGCCGCAGGACGCGCAGTCGAATCGGTTCGGCCTGCGGCGGCTGGAGGGTGATCACCGCCTCCGCCCGGCCGGATTGCACGAAGGCTTCGACGGCGGGAAAGGTGGCGGAAGCGGGACAGCGGATGAGCCAGTAGCCCTGATAATGGCGCTGGAGGTAGGCGATGAGTTCGTAGCTGGGATAGCCCCGATCCAACAGCAAGACGCCGCCGCGGGGAACGTGCGGCAGCAGGGCCTTGACCTCTTCACGTTCGTTGGCGTGCGCCATCGGTTGGACGGTGCGGGCCACCGGCAGGCGGCGAAAGACATCATAAGCGGTGGAGACCAAGCATTGGGGATAATGGCCTTGGCCGGGGTGATCCAGCCCGCTGTCGGGATCGAAGGCCACGCGCACGGCGTCGGAGGCCGGGAGGCGGTATTTGGAGCCATCGATGGCGAACACCGAAAGGCCCTGCCACGCGAACTCGTCCCCCGTCGGCCAGACCTCATAGGCGAGGCGCACCGCATCGTGGTGCAGGTGTTCGAAGGCGGTCCAGGAGAGCTTGGCCCGCGCTTTGGTGACCGTGCTCCGGTGGACGGCTTCGGCGTCGGGCCATAAGCCGCTCCGTCGCGCCTGGCGGAAAAAGGCCCCCACCTTGCCGTCGACGCCTTGACTCTTGCCACTGGCCGTCAGGGACAGCAGGAGCACGATCAGGCTGGGCAGCGTGAGCTTGCACTGGCGAACAAACGCCTTGGGCGAACGTGGGAAGGTGGCTGATGAAAGTCGGTGAGGGATTAATTGCAGAAAAGCGTCAAGAAGAGAGGAAAGTTGCATGGATTTTCAAACCAAGATCGGCGCCATTGATGGGGTATCCTAAAGTTAATATTAAATTAATTCAATAGCATATAAAAACATTGGACACGCCATCGCGTTAATTCAACAGTATTGACGGATGGAGGGAGGCTACGCCGGCTGACCTCGAATCAAAGAGCAGTAAGGAAACGGCCGGAACGATGATCATGGCCGGAGGAACCTGGATTGCGCTTCGCAAGCTCCGCTCCATCCAACCTACGCCGGCTGGCAGTCCGATCTCTGGGTTCTACCCCGAGGACTTTAGTTCAGAGGAGTTTTGTTGTCATCCGTCCCTACAGGACTTCCCTCGGACAGGTCTCGTGATACTTTTCATCCTTAAAATATTTTTTCCATTCCTTATCCGATAAATTGCTCTGGGTATACTGGCAAGCCAACTCGCGGAGTTCGTTCAACTGCATGCGCCAGATGAAAACGGCCCTATCGGCTGCGCCGGAGGCAAGCAAAAGCCCATCGGGACTGAAGGCGAGCGCCAGGATGACGCCTTGATGACCGCGCAGGATACGGGCATCAAGTTCAAGGTGGGCGAGATCCCACAGCCGGACGGTATTATCCGCGCTGCCCGAAGCCAGTGTCTTGCCGTCGGGACTAAAGGCGATGACCATGACAGACCCTTCATGGCCGGTGAAGGTCTGGATTTCCTTGCCATCATCCCGATTCCAGAGGCGCACAGTATTGTCTTTGTCCCGACTGGCGGAAGCCAGACTATGACCATCCGGGCTGAAGGCAAGCGCCGTGATGGCTTCGGTATGTAGCGTGGAACTCCGAGGCTTGGCGTTCGGGTCGTTCAAATCCCACAGGAACACTTTGCCGCTTTCATCGGCGGAGGCCAGTGTAGAGCCATCCAGGCTGAAGGTGAGCACCGTAGCAGGGGTCTCATGCCCGCTGAGGATGCGCGGTGCGGCCGTTGGATCGTCTGGATTCCAGAGGAGCACCTCGCGATTTTTATCGGCGCCGGCCAGCGTATGGCCATCCGGGCTGAAGGCGAGCGCCGTGACGGGAGATCGTCCGGTAAGAGGCCGAGGCTGGGCCGTCGGATCGGTCAGATTCCAGAGACGAACGATGTAATCTTTATCAGCGTTTTCACCGGCGGTGGCCAGGGTGCGGCCGTCGGGACTGATTGCCGGATTGACGGCCAGCGTTCTGAATGCTTTTTCGGTGCTGCCGGATGCCCCTCCTTGGGGCTCGGCGCCAGGATTCCGGTCCTGCGATTCGGCGCCACCGAAACCGATGGGGAAAGGCGCGGCCAGGTCCCAAAGGCGGGCGCTACCATCCCTGTCAGCGGAGACCAGGTGCGACCCGGTCGGAGTTGGAATAAAAGTCACTGCCACCACGGTGCGCTCATGATCCCACAACTGGAGAGGCTCGACGGTGGTCGGCTTGTCCAGATCCCAGAGCCGGATGATGCGTTCCTTCGGACTGGCGGAAACCAGCGTGTGATCATCTTTCGCCAGGGCCATCGCCGAGAGCGAGTCCTGCCGGAGGAAAATGCGCGGCTTGGGTTGCGGTGCGGGCGGAGGCTGCTGCCGCGGCGTCCCAAAGACGGATCGTGCCGTCCCGACTGGCCGAGATCAAAGTATGTCCATCCTGCCTAACGGCGAAGTCGATGACTGCGTCCTCATGCCCTTTTAAAGAAATGCTCTTGATCGACACATTGGTCGGATCCCAGCGATAAATGGCCTCATCCGCATCGGCGGACGCGAGCCAGAAACCATCCGGGCTGAAGGCGAGCGCCGTGACCCAATCACGATGCCCGGTGAAATCCGGCGCGGGGCGCCAGTTCACGGAGTCTTTGGCCACATCCCAGATACGTACGGTTTTATCCCGGCTGGCTGAGGCCAGCAAGCGTCCATCGGGACTGAATTCCAGAGCGGTAATATTATCCGCGTGTTTATTGTCCAAGGCTCGCGGCTTAGCCTCGAGATCGGTCATATCCCAGAGGTAGATGGCGCCTTGCTTGTTGCCGGCGGCGAGGATGCGGCCACCTTCAGTGGGACTGAAAGCGACCGCGGTGAAAGCTTCCTGGGAACCTTCCACAGGCAAGGCCAGGCGGTGCTCCGGTTCGTTTTCCGGCTTGGCCGGATCACACGGGCGATGCAGATCCCACAGGCCAACCGTACCGTCCCTGCCGGCGGTCGCCAGCCAGTGGTTATCCGGACTGAAGGCCACCCCGGCGACGCCAGCCTTATGTCCGCTCAGAACACGGCATTCGGCCGGCGGACTGGCCGCCAGATTCCACAGACGCACGGTCCGGTCCCAACTGACGGAGGCCAGCAGGCGGCCATCCGGGCTGACGGCCATACTGGACACAGGACTCTGATGGCCGCTCAAGGATTGGCTGCCGGCGGTGGCGAGCGCCCAGCGTAATGCTTCTTCAGCCGTATTGCGTTCGGCGTAGCCCATTTTCGGGTTGTCGCCCAGGCGAACGGCCTCCAACGCCAGCAGCAGGCTGCGCTCTGGTGCAGTATCCCGACTGTTCTGGGATTCAAGCGCCAGATTGGCGATGCGGGCGCTAGCCGCGGCCTTTTGCGCTTCGTCCCGCTGCTGACAGGCAAAAAAGCTCAGCAAGGCAAAGGCCAGCAACACGCCCAAATTGAGCGGCAGGAGATAAAATATCCAGCGCTGGAACTGCGCCTTGTGCCGATTTTTTTTGCGCGCCTCCACACTGTAATTGAGGAAATTAACCGCTTGCTCGAAGTCGCCGCCATAACGCCTCGCCCAGGTCGCATTCGGATTTTCCTCGCTCCGCCACTCCAGAGCGCGATCCAGATCCCTGCCGCGCCACAATTCTGTTCCACCTTGTCGAAAAAGCTCGGCGGATTCAATCAGGCGAGAATAGATGGCAGCCGACCTAGCTTCTTTCTCGGCCCACCGGTTCAGACGGGGCCAACCGCTGATCAAACTTTCGTGGCTGATATCCAGCACCGTGTCGCCGGTGAGCTGAACCTGTACAGGCGGCATGATAAAGCTGCGGTCGGCACGGCGAAACGCCTCCACCACCGGGCGCAGAGCATTTATATTTACGCCGGCAACGTCCGCCACTTGCTTGAGCTTGACCGGGCGGCGGGTGTCACGCTTGCTGGCGCCGCGTTCGGAAAGACAGCGGAACAGGGTTTGCGCCAGGTCCTGTTGCGGTTCGGTCAATTCTTTCAATGCCTCGTCGGCATGCCACGATAGCGCCTCGGCCAGTCGGCCAACGGCTTTATAATCGTCCACCGTCAGATTTTTTTCCGTCCGGGTTAGGTCGGCGTTGGCCCACGTCCACATCCGCATCAGGGCGTGCTGAAGCACCGGCAACTGATCGGGTGAATCGCCCAGGTCGTTGAGCAGGCGGTTGACCAGGGAAGGCTCCAAATTCCAGCCGAACACGCGCGCCGGCTCCACGATGGCGTCCTGATATTGGGCGCGGGTCATCTTGGGCGTCAGAAAATCGGTTTCACTGACCAGTTCGGGCAAACCGATGAACAGGGCGCAGTCGCCGATGAAATCGGAACGCATGGTGATGATGATAAACAGCGGCGGATTCTGTTGCGTCTGATTGCCCGCCGGCGGGCGGGCCGAGGCGACCAACAGGTTGACAAAGGCATCGGCGTCGTTGACGTTGTCGACCTGCTGGCGGTAGCGGAAGATCTCCTCGAATTGATCCACCACCAGCAGCACATTGGTCTCCGCCGGCAGATGGGTTTCCTGAATGGCCTCCCACAATCCCAGCGGACCTCGCCGCAGCGTGGCTTGCAGGAAGGCAGCGGCGCGGGGATCATCACCGCGCTCTCGCAGTGCTTTGGATTCGAGCAAGGCCATCGCCAGGCATTCGAACGGGGCGTCACCCGGCCGCATCACGGCGATACGCCAGTTCGGATAGGCCCCGCAGAGCAGTCCTTGTTCCAACGCCGGAATCAGGCCGGCGCGCACGAGGGAGGATTTACCGCAACCACTGGTCCCCACCACCGCCATAAAATGGTGGGTCTCCAGACGGGTCAGCATCTGGTCGACCTGCTCCTCGCGCCCGAAGAAAATTCCCGCTTCCTCATCACGGAACGGCCGCAGGCCGGGATAAGGGAAGCCGATTTTTGTCGCCGCAGGGGTAGAGTCTGGCATTGCAATGCCTCATTGGGCGTGTGCCTGCACTTCATCGATGAATTGCTTGAATAGCCCTTCGTGATAATCCTTGAAGTAGTAGAACTTCGGCAGCCTCATGGCCAACGATTTATTATCGGGCGGAGGGCTGATATAGAGCGCACAAACGGGGGCTTTTTCTTTCCTGCTCAACGTTATTCTGCGACAGGTCTTTAGTTGCTCGTTTACCCAGCTCTGTTCGCACTGGCCATAAACGAAAACCAAGGCATTGTAGAGCTCGATATCCTCCTTTGCCAGATCCGCCAGCGGAGTCTTCTCATCAAAGTTGCGCCAATAACCGATATTGTGCTCACTGAGCGCCTGACAGATCTCATCGGCAACCGCCTGATCGATCTGCACGGCATTTACCAAAGCAAGCGCATTTCCAGGAATGTAAATCGATTCATCCCGACGTGAATCCAATTGCTGTTTCGCGGCCAGCGAGCGGGCTCGCGTTTCCACATCCCGCTTGAAGTCCCCGAAGGCCATGACCATGATGTCGTCGCTCTGTAACTCCGGGTTTTTAGAGAGATCGGTTTTCAGCGCAGGATCGCGCCAGCGCATGATGGTTTTATCTGCCTCTCTGGCCAAGTCCAATTGCAAGCCCTCGTATCCTTTGGGAAGGTCAGCCGTTTTACGGGTTGTATAGGGTCCCAGCAACTGCACGAACAGCATGCAGTCCTGCAAATCCGGTTGCATGGCGGCGGCAAAATCATCCGGTGAGCGGGGGTAGTAAGTGGCGGGCAGCACCCGCAGGCCAGCTTGTTCGAGTTGACGCTTGATGTCATCGCGCAAGTCTTCCAGATCGGGGGTCGTCTCGGCGAGGAAAACGCTGATGCCAGCGCCCGGCGGCGTAGTTGTCGAGGCGGTCGCCGGCACGACGGTGGCCATTGGCTCCGGTGGCTTGGTACGCATGGCCTTCAGGCGGTCTGCCAGATCCAGGCTGAGATCATCGATGCGTTGCGAATAGCAGCGATCCTTGGGATCGTCTGCATTGAGTTTTAAAGTGCGTGGCCGCCCGGTTCGGTCGTCCATGAGGAAGAATTTGTAACCCAGCAGATCGGTGAAGGGTGTCGGCCAACGGCTGCGCTCGATATCGGTCAGTTGCACGACGAACAGACGGCCCGGTACGCCACCGCTCCGCTGCGCCGTCTGGAGAAACAACTCTCTTTCCTGCCGGCACCAGTCCGATTGCAAGTAGCCTTCGGACAGGATCACCACCAATGTGGCGGAACGAGAGACGGCCTGCTGAATGTCCGGCGTGAGGGGTTCATTGCCGACCAGCCGGCGGTGATCGATCCAGACGTTGCCCCATTGGGAACGTCCCAGTTTCTGAGGAAGGAGGGTTTTCAAGTCATTGACTAGATTGTGAACCCAACCCGGCGCGGCCTCCTCTTCGCCCAACTTAACGTTGTCGACATGGGCATAACTGACGAAGACATCGTAGTCGAAATTGGTAACATAAGTGGCCATGAGCAACTTCTCCTTCCAGCCGTGGATTACCTTAATCAGATAGTGGCGGCGTCCTTGGCCGCCGTAGCCCTAAGATATGCAGCTTCACCCCGTAGTAGTACTCCCTAGCCGGCGCGGCGAGTGCCAGGCATTTGCTTGCCCGCAATAGCGGGGCGTCATCGCCCGTGACTCGACGACTCGATCGAGTTCGTCGCATTCAAGCGGGCTTCTTCACGTAGATATAGTGTCGCCAATTATGATCTATACATGACTCAGGCTAAATTAGTATTTATATTTATAAATCATAAAGTTATGATTAAAAATGTGATTGAATGTATAGTTCTTAATTGACAAGACTATACATCCTCCGCCCAGCAGACATGCCATCAGAATCGATCCCGTAAAAATTCGAAGCAAGCGCTTCATGTCGAAAAGGTTTCTGTTAATTTCTGCTCTTATCTTTTCGGGAACCTGGTTACCCGGCAGAGTCTACCGGTAATCCGTACACTCGATTCCAACTTATTTCATGATGGGAAACACCAGAACTCCATAGAGATGGAAATAGCGCAGGACTCCAAAGCTGCGATGTAATTTATTACCGCAATGGGCGCATTCCAAGCTCTCCAACACCTCACCTTTAATCACTTTACCCTTTGTGCCATAGATGTTCATGGATGTCTCCTCCAAGCTAGCGACATGCGCGCGCCAGCAGTCTCGACGCAATCATCATTCGCATAATATAAATAGCATCAACCATGCCACATTTCAGGTGGTCGAATTTAACAACAGTGGGGATATTGACGATGAATCCCCCCTGTGCGGGCCAAGATGGTCCGTTCAAATTGGTTACCAGCAGGGGAGAAAGTTCCTTTTGTCTGCTCAATCAGTCCAGGCTCGATGCCAACGACGGCAGCTCTACAGCAATTCCCGGCATCTTGATTTGTAAGGAAATGCCTATCCACTTGACTCAGGAGGACACCATGGGTGGAGCGCACCGACAAGGTTGCATTACTACCCTTAGGGGATACCTGGGCCAACCGGATAGGCACGTAATAAGGATTTTTTCCGTATTAATGAGGCTACATAGCGAAAAAAATGTCCTTAAAAATCAATTTATTAAAAAATGGGTCGGGAATTGCTGGCAGTTCTACCAGCCGCCAAGTCAGAGTCAATTGTGGCTCAGGAAGTCATCGCATTCCAGGAAGCTCCCGATACGGGGGGCTCAAAACCTACGTCTGCGCGAAATAGCGCCGCAGAAATTCATCGAACGAAATGTCGTCCGCCACTTCAATCTCCCGCTGTTCCCGCAACGACCGTTCCGCCGCCTCGGTGAAAAATCGCACCCGCTCCTCCGCCAGCGGCCGGGCTTCAAAATAGCGCCGATGCTGTTCCGACAGCCGTCGGGCGCAGCGGAAAAAGTTTTCGCCGCTGGCGCGCATCCTCGGCCAACATCCGGGCGGACGGGGTACGGTCAGGATCGGCCAACACTTCCCGCTGCTCGGCCAGCGCCACCGCATAGGGTCGACCCGCTTCGCTGAGATCCAGCAGCTCGCAGATCGGCTGCAACCGTCCAAGCATGTCCTCTGCCCAACGCCGCAGCGGCGATGAAGGCTCGCGCCGACGCTGCAGAACCAGCGCTGGATCGCGGCCGGTCAGCGCCACCGCCATCTGGTTGTCGTCGATCATCTTGCGTTCCTCGGCGTCCAGCGGTGGCGATTCGTTCAGCAGGCAAAACAACAGGAAAGCTTCCAGAAAGCGCAACTGGGGTGCGTTGACCCCCAGCGGCTCCAGCGGATTGATGTCGACCGAGCGCAGTTCCACGTACTGCACGCCGCGCTGCTTGAGCGCCAGGGTCGGCTTCTCGTTACCCCGCGGTGGCTGCTTGGGCCGCATCGAGGTGTAATACTCGTTCTCGATTTGCAGGACGTTGGCGTTGAGCTGGCGATATTCGCCATCCACCTTCACGCCGATCCGTTCGTAAGGTGGCCAGGGCGTACGGTCGCCTGGGTCAAACTGGCGATATATTCGGCCAGCGAGTTGTAGCAAACGTTGACGCCACTCTTCTTCTCGGTACGGTTGGTGTAGCCGATGTTGCTCATCCGCAGCGAGGTGGCGTAAGGCCCATAGCAGGTATGATCGTCGAACTCCGGCAACGTGGTCGATTTGCCGTCGAGGAAGGATTTGCAGACGGCGGGCGAGGCGCCGAAGAGATACAAAATCAGCCAGCCGAAGCGTTGCAGGTTGCGAATCAGGCCGAAGTAGGATTCGGAGCGAAAGTCCTGCAACGAGCGGCAATCCCCTTCCTGGTCCTGAAACGCCGCCCAAAACTCGTCCGACAGCGAGAAGTTGAAGTGAATGCCGGCGATGACCTGCATGATCCGCCCGTAGCGCCAAGCCAGCCCGCGCCGATAGACGTGCTTCATAAAACCGAGATTGGAGTGGCCGTATTCAGCGATGGGAATGCTGGCCTCTCCGGCGAGGATACAGGGCATACTGGCCGCCCACAGCAGTTCGTCGCCGATATGGTGGTAGACGAACCGGTGGCTATCGTCCAGGAAGCGCAGCGCCTCATCGGCCGTGGGCAACGGTGGAGTGATGAATTCCAACAGCGCCTCGGAATAATCGGTGGTGATGTAGGGATGGGTCAGCGCCGAGCCCAGCGCGGCCGGATGGGGGATTTGCGCGATGTAGCCGTCCGGGGCAACCCGCAGCGCTTCCCTTTCCAGGCCGAGCCGGCGACCACCGAATAACGAACGCGGGGCGACATTGAACAGCCAGGTCAAACGCTGGTCGAGAATTGGGTACAAGGTGCTGATCTCTTGGGTTGGAAATGAAGCGCCAGGATTTTGCGCCTGTCACCGGTAAAAATCACTGCACGGCGGCCATGGCGCCGTCTTCCACGTTAGAGAGGTGTTCATGAACCATGGTTTGCTGCCCAGTCGTACCCCCGACTGCCTCCCCCTCATTCCAGTGGTCGAGAGCGAATTCAACGCCTGGCTGGAACGGCAGGATGAATCCCTGCGCCGGTGGCTGACCACGACCGGTTTCAAAGCGAAATCGGGCGGTTTCAGTCTGGTACCCGGTACGGACGGCCAACTGCGGGCGGTGGTGGCCGGTATCGGCAAAGCCGACGATCTCTGGGCCCTGGGCAGTCTGCCCTCGGCGTTGCCGGAAGGCGACTATGTCCTCGACGCCACCTTCGAATCCCGGCAACGGGAACGACTGACGCTGGGCTGGGCGCTGGGGGCGTACCAGTTCGCCCGCTATAAAAAACCCAAGCGGGCCATGGCGCGGCTAGCGCTCGACCCGGCCTGCGATGGCAAGCGCATCCGCTGTCACGCCGATGCCGTCGGCCTGGTGCGCGATCTCGTCAACACGCCCGCCGAGGACATGATGCCGGAGCATTTGGTCGAAGCGATGCAGGCGCTCGGGCAAGAATTCGGAGCAAGCGTGGAGCAGATCGTCGGCGACGATCTGCTGGTCAACAACTATCCGGCCATCCATGCGGTCGGTCGAGCCAGCGCGCATCCACCGCGTTTGCTGGACCTGCACTGGGGCGATCCGGCCCATCCCAAGGTCACGCTGGTCGGCAAGGGGGTCTGCTTCGACAGCGGTGGCCTGGATTTGAAACCTTCCAGCGCCATGCGGTTGATGAAAAAGGACATGGGCGGTGCGGCGACAGCGCTGGGACTGGCGCGCCTGATCATGAGTGTCGGCCTACCAGTGCGGTTGCGGGTGCTGGTGGCGGCGGTCGAAAACGCGGTCGCCGGCAATGCCTTGCGACCCGGCGATGTGCTCCGCTCGCGTCAGGGGTTGACCATCGAGATTCACAACACCGACGCCGAGGGTCGGCTGATCCTCTGCGACGCGCTGACGGAAGCCGGGAGCGAACGGCCGGAGGTCATAATCGACTTTGCCACCCTGACCGGCGCGGCGCGGGTGGCGCTGGGGACCGAGGTGCCGGCGCTGTTCTGCAACGATGAGCCGATGGCAGCGGGCCTGCTGGCGGCGGCGGAACGGGAGCAGGACCCAATCTGGCGGTTGCCGCTGCATCAATCCTATCGGGAAATGCTCGACAGCAAGATCGCCGATCTCGCCAACGCGACCGAATCGTCTTACGCCGGGGCGATCACGGCAGCGCTGTTTTTAAAGGAATTCGTGCCCGCCGGGATTCCGTGGGCGCACTTCGACCTGATGGCCTGGAATCTGAAGACCCAGCCGGGCCGACCGGAAGGCGGCGAGGCGATGGGACTGCGCGCGGTGTTTGCCTGGCTGGAGCAGAGGTGTAATGGAAGCTGAACACCCCCCAAAACCCTCACCCCCAACCCCTCTCCCCCAAGGGGAGAGGGGCGTTCAAACGTTCAGGCAACCGGATGCCGCAGTTGCGGATTCTGGACCGGCGGCTTGACCGAGTAGTCGTAAAAGCCCTTGCTGGTCTTGCGGCCCAGATAGCCGAGTTGAACCAACCGGGTCAGTGTATGTGGCGGGGACACATGCGGTTGATGCATATCCTGATAGATATTCATCGTCATGGCCTCCACCACATCCAAGCCGATGTAATCGGCCAGTTCGAACGGCCCCATCGGGTGTCCAGCACCCGACTTCATCGCGTGATCGATGTCGGCGATGGTGCCGGTCCCCATCTCCAGCAGGCGGATCGCGCTGAGCATATAGGGCGTCAGCAGGCGGTTGACGATGAAACCGGTGGTGTCCTGCACGATCACCGGGTCCTTTTTGAGCTTCTTGCAAAGCTCGTTAAGCGCGTTAATCGTCTCGTCCGAAGTCTCGAAGGCGTGGATGATCTCGACCAGCTTCATCACCGGTGCCGGGTTGAAGAAATGCAGGCCGGCCACCCGGTCGCGCTGCTTGCAAACCGCCATCAGCGCCGTCACCGACAGCGTGGAAGTGTTGGTGGTCAGCAGCGCCTGCGGCGAAACGATGCCCTCCAAGCGACGGAACAGCGCCTTCTTGGTTTCCAGATCCTCGATGATCGACTCGACGATCAGATCGCAACCGGCGATATCCTCTTCCTTGGTCGTGAATTGCAACAGGCCGAGCGTGGAATCCATGTGCTCGGTGGTCATCTTGCCTCGCTCGACCATCTTGGCAAGGGATTTTTCCAGACCCGACCGGATCTTGTCGGTCGAGCCCGGCGTCGCCTTGACGGCGACGGTCGGGATACCGGCCTGCGCGCACACCTGCGCCACGCCCAGACCCATCGCACCACAGCCCATAACACCGACTTTCTTGATTTCCATCGTGTAACCCTTATTGTGGATATTGATACATGGGTTTCCGGCTTTCGAAATACGCCGGTACTAATAAATCGCCAACTATTATAATGAAATTCCCAGCTTATCCGCATTCACTGGCATCGCTAGCCCGACCGTTTCCGAACCCTGGTTAGCGATGCTTGAACTCCGGCGTGCGTTTGCCGATGAATGCTTCCATTCCTTCCTTCTGGTCCCCGGTCGCGAACACCGCATGGAAAGTCCGCCGCTCGAACAGCAGACCCTCGGCCAGTGTGGATTCGTAGGCGCGGTTGATGCACTCCTTGGCCATCATCACCGCCGGCAGCGAATAACCAGCGATCATCTCCGCGGTCTTGATCGCCTCCTCGATCAATTCGGCCGCCGGCACGATCCGGCTGACCAACCCGGCCCGCTCGGCTTCCACGGCATCCATCATCCGCCCGGTCAGGCACAATTCCATCGCCTTGGACTTGCCGATCAACCGGGTCAGCCGTTGGGTACCGCCAGCACCCGGCAGGATGCCGAGCTTGATTTCCGGCTGACCGAACTTGGCGGTGTCGGCGGCCAGAATGAAATCGCACATCATTGCCAATTCGCAGCCACCACCCAGCGCGTACCCGGCCACCGCCGCGATCACCGGCTTGCGGCAACAGCTGGTCCGCTCCCAGTTGCGGGTGATGAAGTTGCCCTTGTAGGCATCCATGTAGGAATAGTCCTTCATGCCCTTGATGTCGGCGCCGGCGGCGAACACCTTTTCGCCACCCGTGAGGACAATGGCGCGGATGGACTCGTCGGCCTCGATCTCGTCCAGCGCCTGGCTCAGATCGTCCATCAGTTCGTTGGACAGGGCGTTAAACGCCTTGGGCCGGTTGAGGGAGATCAGGGCTACCGGGCCACGGGTTTCGACCCGGATGTTCTCATAATTCATGGGTTAATCCTCCTTCCCGAGTTGTGCGGGGCCATTTCGATTTTGGCAGAGACCACGGCGGCACGGCTTGCATGAAAACGCCGTGCACAGCCCGTGGTTGGCCGCTACGTACAGTATAAGCCAGAATGGATCGGTTCAGGATGGATTGCGGCGGGGATGAAGCAAGCGGGACAGGAGTCGGGCAGGGACAGCGCGGGCGCGCCGGTGTGATGAGCTACCCGACGCGCCAATCAGAAAGAATTAACGATTAATAACAAAGTATTACAGAGATGTTTCGGACAATCGATCAGCGTTTCGACGGCTGATTGGGGTTCTTGACCGGCATGATCATCACTTTGCCCAACCGGGTTGTGGCACCGTTGGCCATTTCCCGTGGGTCAAGCAATTCCTTCGTCGGCAATGGCGGTGCCGATAGCCCGTTCTCGGGCAGGACGGTGGAATCCGGCTGGGCCATGGTTCGCGGAATCTGCTCGGCCACCGAGAACCGCCGCGTCGTCGCCGGCTCGCGGGCGAAATCTATCGATTCGGTGGTTCTGGATCGCTCGACCGGTTCGGATAACCCTTGCTCCGATCCCATGGGCGTGGGCCGCTGCGGCGATGGAATCCAAAAGGACGCCACAGCCAGCATCATAGCCATTCCCAATATAACGATCTGTTTGCGATGGAGCTGAATGTTCATCTAAGCAACTTCCAAGTTGATTCTAAGAAACGGTTAGTTACGGTATGTGTATGGCAATTATCATGCCTAAATCTTTAACAAGTCGTGCCTCGAATGCTGTTCACTACACATTTCGCCAATTCATGCTGCCAACTCTATTATTCACTGAGAAATTCCTCCCCGAGTGGGGAAAGAGGACATGAAATGTAATTAAAATGATTCATTCATCGAATTACCATGCGCCTATCTCGAGCAAGTCGTCGTATACGAATAATACATCACGCTATTCACGTTATTCAGCCAGCAACAGTAACCAAAACTGACACTGGCGATCACCCGGGTGACACGATGCAAATTGAACCGGCTCAAACTGGCCCGATGGATCAAAGCATGGATGGCAGGTATGCTTAACAGGCACACTGGATGCCAAGCCTTACCACTGCCTCAACCCAAACCAATGCTGCCAAGTCACACGATGAAACGAGAGCCCATCAGTCCCTACTTTGACATCAAAAACGACGCCGAAGGTCATGAATACATGGAAGTTTATTTGGAAGGCATCGCCCTGTTACGGCTGGTCCTCAGCAACAAGGGCACAGCGTTCACCGAGGACGAGCGCGTCGCCCTGGGACTGGACGGCCTGCTACCCCCCCAGGTCAATACTCTGGAGCAACAGGTCGAACGGGTCTATCGCGGCTTTCTGCGCGAACCCGATCCCATCGCCAAGTACCAGTATTTGCGCGCCCTGCAGGAACGTGCCGAAACCCTGTTCTACGCCCTGCTGGAACGGCACCTCGAGGAAATGATGCCGATCATTTATACGCCGACCGTCGGACAGGCGGTGCAACAATTCAGTCACCTGTACCAGAATCCACGCGGGCTGTCGTTTTCGCCCCTCAATATTGATCGCGCCGCCAGGGTGGTCTGCAACTTCCCGTGGAACGACGTGCGGATGATCGTCGCCACCGATTCCTCGGCCATTCTCGGCATCGGCGACCAGGGTTACGGTGGGCTGGCCATCGCCATCGGCAAGCTGGCGATCTACACCATCGGCGGCGGCGTCAATCCCTTCCATACCATGCCGGTGAAGCTGGACGTGGGTACCGACCGGCTGGAACTGCTCAACGATGAGTTCTATCTTGGGGTGCGGCAGCGGCGGTTGCGGGGCGAACGTTATCTGACGTTCCTGGACAAGTTCGTCAAGACCATCCACGAGCACTGGCCGCGCGCCGTCATCCAGTGGGAGGATCTATCCAAGGAGGTAGCGTTCACGGTCCTGGAACGCTACCGCAAGCAACTCCCGTCCTTCAACGACGATATTCAGGGTACCGGTGCGGTGGCATTGGCCGGCCTGCTCTCGGCCAGTCGGCTCAAGAATGAAGCGCTGCGCGACCAGCGCATCGTCATTCTCGGCGCCGGCGCTGGCGGCATCGGCGTGGCCTGGGCCATTACCCAGGGACTGATACGCGATGGGCTAAGCACCGAGGAAGCCCGCGACCGGGTCTGCGTCCTCGATTCCCGCGGCCTGCTGGTGGAAGGACGCAACGTCGAAGCTTACAAGCAGCCCTTCGTGCAACCGCGCGACAAGATCGCCGACTGGCAGATCGCCAACGAGATCCCGACCCTGTTGGAGACGATCGAGTACACCAAGGCCACCGCCCTGCTGGGCTTGAGCGGCCAGGCCGGTTCCTTCAATCATCCGGTGGTGCAGGCCATGGCTCGCAACACGACGCGGCCGGTTATTTTCCCGCTCTCCAATCCCACCTCGGTCTGCGAGGCGCTACCGGAAGACATCCTGGACTGGAGCGAAGGCCGGGCCATCGTCGCTACCGGCAGTCCATTTCCGGACGTGGCGCGGGACGGCCACGTCCACTACATTGGTCAGGGCAACAACGCCTTTATCTTCCCGGGTCTGGGTTTTGGCACCATCCTGGCCGAGTGTCGCGAGGTGACCGACGCCATGGTGCTGGAAGCCGCTTACGCCCTGGCCGACTATACCGCCGCCGCGCACCTGCAAGCGGGTCGGGTTTACCCGCCGGTGCGCGAGTTGCGCGAAGTCAGTATCCGTGTCGGCACGCGGGTGATCGAACAGGCGCTGAAAGAAGGCGTGGCCGGCAAAACCGATCTGGCCGGGCGCGATCTTGACACCTATCTGCGCTCGCGATTCTGGAAACCGCGCTATCTGCCGATCGTGCGCGGCGATCACACCGCAATGATCGACCATCCCGGCTATCACAAGGATGAGTAGGCATCGCGGACGGCATGGCCCGGTTCCGCCGTCACTCGACCGACACCCCGCAGCCCGATCGTGTGAATTGGCCGCGAGTCATGACGGAGATGCCGCTTTCGTAAGTCCGCCGTGTCTGCCGGGCGACGCGGGCGTACAATTCGGCCGTGCCGGCGGACCTCGAGCGAACGACGAAACTTAATGTTATAGTTGTAAACTGATAGACTCACATCGCGCCATCCGGCAAGGTATCGCGGGTTCATCCGCTCCTGGGGCGGATTGGCGACCGCCCGAACCGGCCCGGCCGGCAGTCAGAACACCAGCGCCAGAACCAGCATCACGCCAAACATCTTGAGTATGGGCTTTCCACCATATCGGCTCCACCACTCATCACGTGCGCGTTCATGGTTCCAGCACCAGGCGAAATCCCAAATCGAATTTACGATACTCCGGCGCGGCTGGGAACCGATAGGCAAACCGCACCAGACCCGGATAATCGGACCAGGAGCCGCCGCGCAGCACCCGCCGGCCACCCGTCGCCGCGTTCCGGTCCGCGCACCGGGTCTCACCGCCCGCGTAGGCGCTATCATATTCGGAGCAGGTCCATTCGGCGGCGTTACCCAGCATGTCGGCCAGACCGAAGGCATTGACCGCATACTTCCCGACCGGGGCGACCACGACCTGGCCATCCTCGCAAGGGTAGTTGGCCCAATTGAACGGTTTGGCCTTGCGAGCGGTTTCGTCGTAGATGTTGGCGTAACGGCAGGCCTGATTCGGATCGTCGCCCCAATAACGGGAATTGGTCTTGCCGGCGCGCGCCGCGTATTCCCATTCCGCTTCGGTCGGCAAGCGAAACCGTAGACCGGTCTTGCCCGAAAGCCAGTCGGCATAAGCGACCGCCTCCTGCCAGCTCACGCGCACCACCGGCTGATCGGGTCCGTTCAGGCTGTGGGATTCATAGCTGCCGCTGTCGTGATTGGCGTCGAAGCGCTGATATTGAGCGTTGGTCACTTCATATTTGCCCAGCCAGAATCCTGGCGGACACACCTGATGGGGCACCTCGTTGGCGCTGCGGTCTTTCTCGGTTTCCGGACTGCCCATGGTGAAACAGCCGGGCGGTACCCAGACGAACTCCATGCGAGTGACGGGATCGGTATAGCCCTGACCGGCCTGAGGATTGGCGGGCGGTCCGCTCGCGGTCGACTTGACCGGCGCAACCGCCGGCGGTCCGCCCACGCCCGGCTCGACCGGTGGAACAGGTGGCGAGGACGGCGGAATGATCGTTATCCCGGCCACGACCGCCACTATCGCCAAGAGACCGGCCGCCCAACGCCAATCCAGCCACCAGGATTTCTTCGTGGATTTGGGGGGCTCCGGCTGCTGCTCCTGGGCCGGCTTGACGGCTGCCTGACGCGGCTTCTCGCCGCTCCGGTGCAAATCCTGGCGCAGGGGCAATTCCAGCTTGACCGTTCGCTCCTCGTCCTCGGGCAGGGGCACTTCCAACGCCGCCCGCATCTGCGCGATCGATTGGAACCGCTTTTCGGGACGGATTGCCATGGCCCGATCGATGAGCCGCAGCAACGCCGGGCTGTACCGTCCCGCCACCGCCTCCACGGCCGGCTTGAGCGGATCGTCGAGCACCCGGGCCGGCGCTTCGACCGGCTGCTTGCCGGTCACGCACTGGTACAGCACAGCCCCCACGGCATAAACATCGGTCCAGGGCCCATACCCCTTGCTCTCGACCAGATACTGTTCGATCGGCGAGTAGCCGACCGTAAACACGCTGGTGATGTTCTTGCTTCGCTGGCTCAACGCCTGACGGGCCGCGCCGAAATCGATCAGAATGGTCCGGCCATCCGAGCGACAGTAGAGATTGGCGGGCTTCAGGTCACGATGCAAATAGCCCAGGGCATGCACGGCCTCCAACGCCGGCAGCACATCACCGAGCAAACGGCGGATGTGATCCTCGGACAGGATCTTTTCCCGCTGGAGTACCTGACTGAGCGGCTCGCCATCCTCGTAATCCATGACGATGTAGGCGGTACCGTTCGCTTCGAAGAAGTCTCGCACCCGCACCACGCCGGGATGACTGACTTGCGCCAGCACCCGGGCTTCATAGAGAAACCGTTCCAGACCCCAGGCGTAACAAGCCTCCTCGCCGGCCTCGGAAGTCGGCAGCGCACCCTGCGTGTTGGCAAGGACATTGACATCGTCGCGATCCCGATAGGACCATTCGACCGGGAAGTATTCCTTGATAGCGGCCCGGCTTCGCAACGCTTCGTGTACGGCCTTGTAGGTGATACCGAACCCGCCCGCGCCCAGCACCGCCTCAATGCGATAATGATGCAGGCGATAGCCGATGGGCAGCGTGTTGGATTTCTTGATCATGGCGTCCTATCGTGGGATCAGTGGGCACTGTCAGGCACCTCCGGCAAAGGCTACGCGATCATTCCGAATACTCTGAAAAACAAACGGCAACCTCATTCAGGCCAGTTATTTCGCTCCGTTGATTTTACCTGTACCGGTTGCAAAGGCACACTGGATTCACGCTCCAGGCGCTCGATAGCCTGGTGATGCCGCCAAGCCCGACTGTGCTGGCCGGTATGTCGGGGCATCGTTCGGGCCTGACGGTAAAGATCCCGTGCTCCGACGAGTTGCCTTGCCGCTCACAGAAGCCGAGGATCATGAATGCGGAATACGATCAGCGGAAACGCCGTCAACCCACCGATCATCAATCCGACGACGGTAAAAATGTACGTTCTTTGCGCTGCCGTGAAATAGATCTGCTGCAAGGTATATGCCCGAGCAGAAAACGCCATCGCCCCCGCGTCACCTGTCCGGCGCTCACCAGCACGACGGCGAGAAAATCCAACTCCTCGAGCAGACGTTCCACCGGCTGGATCGGGACCAGTCCCAGCCTCTCAACACTTCGCCAGAACCTGGCCAGCCCGGGCCGATTTCATGACTGCTCGTTCAGAGAGGATTCGAACCGCTCAAGGCAGTTCCCGCACCAGACGAAACCCCAGGAAATAATCCCGGAAGTCGGGCCGGCTGCGATGCCGATCCGCCGAACGGACGTTACGCGGCTCGTCGTTCCAGGATCCGCCGCGCACCACGAACTGGTGGTCCGCGCCCGGTTCTTCGCAAGCCTGGGCCGGTGCCTGGAAATCCTGGGCATAGAGCGAACAGGTCCATTCCAGCACGTTGCCCAGCATGTCGTGCAGGCCGTAATCGTTGTTGCGGTAACTGCCGGCCAGCGATGAATAAATATTACCGTCGTGACATTGCATCGCCGTCCAGCCCACGAACACCTGCTTGCCATCCAGGTCGGCCGCGTTCGCGTAGGCACAGCCCAAATCGGGATCGTCGCCCCAGAAACGGCTGGTGGTCGTCCCGGCTCGCGCCGCGTACTCCCACTCCACCTCCGTCGGCAGGCGGTAGCGGTAACCCGTTTGCTGCGACAGCCACTCGGTATAGGCTTTGACATCCTGCCAACTGACGTTGATGACCGGCCGCCGGCCGCGCCCCCAACCCTGATCGTTGGGCAGCAGCTCGACCCGTTGCCGCCGCAAACCGGTCATACTCGTGAAACATCACCTCGTACTTACCAATGGCGAATGATCTGGCAATCCGCGCCGGGTGCTGTTGTTCGTCGCTGTAGCGGCCCTTTTCATGGATTGGAGAGCCCATCAGGAACCCGCCAGCCGGAATCACCACCATTTCCGGGCCTTGGGAACCGTCGCTCAGGCGGTCCCGCATCACCGGATTGACCGGCGCCAGCCGGGTCAGCGCGGCTTCCGCCTCCGCGCGATAGTTGCAGGTGGCCGAGCAGCGTTCGAGATAGGTCCAGTAGGCCTTGCGGGTATTGGCACGCCGGGCGGTGGCGAATGCTTCCACGTCTGTCTGTCGGGCTCGCTCCGTGATCTCGGCCTGTTTTAGTGTCGTGGCCAAGCTCGCCAATTCGGGCATTTCCGGTTGAATCGACCCGGCTTTCTTCAACTCCTGCCGGGCTCCGGCAAGATCCCCTTTACTTGCACTCGCCTGCGCCCGGGCCACCCAATCGAGCGCGAGCCGGCGCCGTCCCGCGGCAACGAGGGGATCGCCGGGCACCAGCACCGCCAGTGCGTTCAAGCGGTCCAGCGCTTCATCGCCCCGATCGTCGCGATTCTCCCGTTCGAACGTGCGCGCCAAGGTCTCGAAATCCGTCTTGAGCTTGCTAATCTTCTCCTCGGTTTGCAAATTCTGGATGGCGCTACGGGCTTCCTGCCGGTAACCGCAACGCGGACAGCGCTGCAAATACAGTTGATAAGCCACCAGCGTATCCATCCGCTTGGCGGATTCGAAAGCCCGCAGGTCGGCATCACGTTCCGCTTCCTGCAACAACACATTTAGACCCGCGTCCGGCGCTCCTTCCGGCCCCTGAGCCGGGCTGGAACGCACTCCAGCCTGGGTATCGGTTCGCGCCGGCTGATCCGGTCCGGGTACCCTGTCGGTCCGCCCGGCCAGCCAATAGATCCCCAGCGCGAGCAGCAAACCCAACCCTGCCGTCGATAGCCAGTTCTGTTTCAGAAAAGAGCCACTGCTCCGTCTGGCCTTTTCCGCTGGTCGCTGCGCCGTCTCCAGGCCACTCATGAGCTTGCCGGCATCGGTCGGACACAGTTCGCTTGGATAGGCCAGCCCACGTCGCAAAATCCGCCAGGCTTCGTCCGTCAGGCTGGGCGGACGCGGCATCATGTTCGCGACCTGGCTCTTGGCTTCATAAGCGCTCTGTCCCATCAACATCTGGTAAACCAGCAGGGCCAGGGCGAACACGTCGCGGCGGAACGCGGTTTCGGCAGGGATCGAATCGGCCGAACCCTCCGCGACTGTTTCTCCCGCCGCATCGCCGGAACCGAACAGGACGCTGCGCGGCTCCCGGACCTCAGTCGCCAGCCCGAATCCCACCAGTTTGATCACACCCTGGCCGGTGAGGAAGACCGTGTCCGCATCGAGGTGCTGGTGGGCAAAGCGATGTTCCTGTCGGGCATAGTCCAGGGCGGCCGCCACGGGACGCAACCATTTCAGGACCGTATCCCAGGGCAACCCGCTCTGGCCATGCTCGCGCAGCAATTGCGCCAAACTGTGGCCGCGCTGATGGTCGACGTATTCCATCTCGGCGAACGGCCAGCCATCGGCGCCGTGCCGCCAGCCATAAACGCTGGCGATGTGCGGATGATCAAGCTTCATGGCCTGTTCCATCCGCGCCCGGATCTTGGCCAGGTAGGTCCGCCACCCGATGAGATCCGCGCGCAGCAAACGTTCGTCGCGCCCGGATTCCCGTGCGCCGGGCACATGGCTCGCGGGCAGAAAAAGCTTGATGGCTCGAAACTCGTCCGCGATTACCCTGGCGCGTTCGGCATCCGGCGCAACGGCCAACACCAGCCATATCCGCCCCTTGCCACCAAGATCGTGCAACAAGCGGACACGCCGTTCGGGCGGTCCGATCACCATGCCGGATTCCAGCATTTCCAAGCCGGCAGCCTCGCTCAATGCATCCGCCTCAGGGCCGGCCAACCCTTCGGCGCCAACCGCCGGGCTGTCGGCCGCGGCACGGGGACCGCCAGTCGCTGCCGCTTCACGCAGCAATTCTTCCCGGCGACGCGCCAATTCCGCCTCGTCCAGCCGACCAGCGGTGTGCGCTTGCGCAAGTTCTTCAAGACGCGTTTCGATGTCCATAAATCATGAATTTGCCAGATGGCTCCAAAAGATTTTTTTGAATGGCAGCCGTAAACCACATTATTGTCTAGTCTAGCAGAAGGGTGAACCCACCTGGCACAGGAGACCCCATGCAGGCTGTTCAAGCTCGCGCGCGTTGCGTTAGGGTGGCTGCCGCCCTGATAATCATTTTCTAACGATGTATGATCACACTCATAATCCTGCCGTGAACACTGCGACTCCCGCACCAACATCGCCCGACCCCGACTCCTCGCTGGAAATCGCCGTGCGCTCCCTGCGCTCGCCGACTGATCGCGGGCGCCACGACAATCAGGACAATTACTTAGTGGTGAACGGCCAGGGACAGGCCCGCTTTCTGCGCGACCAACAGGAAACGCAAGCACAGTTGCCGGACTGGCCGCCTGGCCACTGGCGGTTCGCCGTGCTCGATGGCATGGGAGGCCACAGCCATGGCCGGGAAGCGGCCGAAACAGCCATCGATGGCTTGCTCGGTTTGCCGGCCACCACCGATCTCGGCCAACTTTCCAGCAACCTGGACGCCCTGCACGGGCGGCTTTATCAGGAATTCCAGGCGGCGGGCCTGGAAACCGGCTGTACGCTGATTCTTCTGGAAATTCCGGTAAGCGGCCCCGCCCTGCTGTTTCATGTGGGCGATTCGCGGCTCTACGCCATCGACGAACAGCGGGTAGAGTGCTTGACCGTGGATCATGTGCCGGCCACTCACCTCGCGTTGCTCGGACTGGTGGACAACGTCCAATGGTTTCAACAGGTGCATGTCCGGGCCAATTCCCAGATCAGCCAGGCCTTCATTCTGGGCAGCACCCTCGGCGTGCCGAGCCTGCACGTGGAGTCCATCGCCCCGGAACTGTTCGAGCTGCACGACGGCAACCTGCCGCTATTTCTGCGCGGGCTAAGCGACCGTCGTTTGCTGACGCTGGAATCGGGCTGGATCTACCTGCTCGCCAGCGATGGTCTCTGGCATCTTTCCAACCCGCAGGCGTTCATCCGGCGCTGGCCGATACTGCTGGCCCGGCCGCAACACTCGCTCGAGAAACTTCTCGACATCCTGCTCGCCGATCTGGCCGACACCATTCGGCAACAGCGGAGCCAGCCGGACGATAATTGCACGGTCATCCTCCTGCGCAAATCCGGCCCGACCGGACCTTCGCACAGCCGATCCTGAACCGTCCGATGGAGGGTACGCACTTGAAGATCAGGCACATTTTGCTTGTATTGCTGGCCGTGCTGGCCATTGCCTTCATGCAGCCACTGGTCTCCTTTCTGGGCGGGTTGACCCTGTTGCTCGGCGTTGGTGGATTGATATTCCGGGATTTGTCACCCGCTAGTCAGGACGCCATGGAGCGCCGGCTGCTCGGCTGGTTGCGCCGAGCTCGCGCCGATTCCACGCCGGCAACTCACCCGCCGGCCAGTTTCCACCAGCGGCTACCGGCAAACCCGGCGGCAGCGGAAATGCCGGTCGCACAGGTCCGGCGCAGCCGTATCAAGTCTCCAGCGAGCCGTCCGGCCACCGGTAGCCCGCCGGCAACCGCCTTTATCGGAGACACCGCCACCGGCGACAACCTCCCGCCGCCAGCCGTATAATTGGCCAACCAGAGGGATAGCCTTTCAAGCCAATGTTCGGGCGTGGGCCACCTTGCGCAGGATCGAGTAAATCTCGTCCTTCAGATGCAACCGTCTCTTCTTCAAGGTCTCGGTGTACGTATCCGAAGGTGTCTCGATTTGGAGTTCGATGCGTTCCACTTCGTCATTGACCGCATGATATTGGTCGTACAGTCCCGCGAACTTGGGGTCGGCGGCCTTCAGTTCGGTGATACGGTCCTTGTATTCGGGAAATTCGTGAAATAGATCGTGGCTCTCTCCAAGCATCGGGGTGTCCTCCCATCATGGTTTTATTGCGGACAGATGGATGTTTTGTGACGACTCAGTATAACAAGCATCCCGCGCTATCGACATTGCGGCGACTTCAGCCTGTCACCGCCCGGAAGGGGCGCCCAACGACGGCCGCGCGGACATCTCCCATCACATCCGCTACAATCCTGTCCCTGGTAAATTTTGGCGGAGGATCAGGGGTCCATGAAGCGCAAACCCGTCTTTCTGGCTATTCTGCTCGGCCTGCCGGTGATGCTGGGCGGCAATCTGAACGCCTGCAATACGATCAAGGGTGCCGGGCAGGACATCAAGTCCGCCGGCCAGGCCATCGAGCGCAAGGCCGAAGCGAAAAAGTCCTGACTAAACCAGGTCGGGCCAACAATCCCCAAGCGGCGGTTACCATTAGCGCGCTTGCATCGCTCGCGAAAATCCTGCTGCTCCCGCCCGGCGGCCCCCTTGCTTATCAGCTTGCTCGGGATCATGTTCCTGCGGCGGCATCCCCGACTCGGCACGCGCTTGCTGGTCGTTGGGACCTTGTTGGGCTACCTGTTCGGTATTCCTCTCACCGCCAATCTGCTGAGCCGTTCCCTGCAATCATATCCACCGCTCCCGAAGCAGCTTCCATCCTTGACTCAGGCTGGAGCGATCGTGGTGCTGGGCGGTGGCCTGCATAAGGATGCGCCGGAATACGGTGATGGACCAACGGTCAATGACTACACCCTACAGCGAGTCCGTTACGCCGCTCGACTGGCTTGGTTGACGAGCTTACCCGTATTGGCGGCCGGCGGCTATCGGGAACCGGTGGACAGCCCCAGCGAGGCGGAACTGATGCGGGATATTCTGGAAAAGGAATTAGGTTACGGTCCGGTTCTTACCGAAACCGCCAGCCAGAACACTTGGGAGAATGCCATGAACAGCGCGGCGCTCCTCCGTGAACGCCGCATTGATACGATCCTGCTGGTCACCAACGCGGTACATTTACCGCGGGCGGTGACAGCCTTCCAGGCGCAGGGGCTGAAGGTGATTCCCGCCCCTACCCTGTTTTTCGATGATCGGATCGATCCAGCCGATCCCAAATCCTGGCTACCCTCGGTCACCGCCAGCGCGGAAATCCACTACGTCTGTTACGAGTGGTTGGGACGGCTCTGGTACATCGCGCGGTATCGGGCCGCCCCCTGAACGTCAGTCCTCCTCGCGGCAAAAACCAATCAGACCGAGGGTGGATGCATCGTGCCCGGCGGCCGGCCGGGTACCCTTCAGTTCCGGCAGAATGGCGTTCGCCAGTTGCTTGCCGAGTTCCACGCCCCACTGATCGAAGGAATTGATGCTCCAGACTATGCCCTGGGTGAACACCTTGTGCTCGTAAAGTGCTACCAGTGAACCCAAAGCCTTTGGCGTCAAGCGACGGTAGAACAGGCTGGTGCTGGGCCGGTTGCCGGGAAAGATCTTGTAGGGCAGCAACTTCTCCAGCGACTCGCCGCTCAATCCCTGCTTTTCCAACTCGGCGCGGGCCTGCGCCTCGGTTTTGCCGACCATCAACGCCTCGGCCTGGGCCAGGCAATTGGCCAGCAGGATCGGGTGATGGTCGCCGATCGGGATTCGGGCTGTGAGCCGGAGCAAGGAAATCCGCCGGTACCAGATGGGTGCCCTGGTGCAATAGTTGATAAAAGGCGTGCTGGCCGTTGTTGCCCAGACCGCCCCAGAGAATCGGCCCGGTGTTGACCTTGACCGTCTGACCGTCGCGATCAATCGACTTGCCGTTGCTCTCCATGTCCAGTTGTTGCAGATAGTCCGGCAACGAGCGCAGGTAATCATCGTAGACCAGCATCACATGACTGTCGGCGCCGAAGAAATCGATGTACCAGACCCCCAGCAGCGCCAGAATCACCGGCAGGTTTTCCTCCAGCGGCGCGGTGCGGAAATGTTCGTCCATCTCGTGCGCGCCTTCGAGCAACTCGATGAAATGATCCATGCCGAGATAGACCATGATCGGCAAGCCGATGGCCGACCACAGCGAGTAGCGTCCGCCGACCCAATCCCAGAACTCGAACATGTTGGCCGTGTCGATGCCGAACTTGCTCACCCCTTCGGCATTGGTGGACACCGCCACGAAATGCTTGGCCACCGCCGATTCGTCGCCCAGTTCCTTGATCAGCCAAGCGCGGGCGGTGTGCGCATTGGTCATGGTTTCCTGGGTGGTGAAGGTCTTGGAGGCAACGATGAACAAGGTGCTTTCGGGATCGCACTCGGCCAGTACATGGCTGATGTGGGCACCGTCCACGTTGGAGACGAAGTGCATCCGCAGAGTCGGGTCGCCGTAGGGCTCCAGCGCCTGACAGATCATTTTCGGACCCAGATCGGAACCACCGATACCGATGTTGACCACGTCGCGGATGCGCTTACCGGTCTGGCCGCGCCACTTGCCGCGACGAATCTGGTCGGCGAACTTGCGCATGTGCTCCAACACCGCGTTCACCTCCGGCATCACATCCTCTCCCTTGACGAAGATCGGTCGGCTGCTTCGGTTGCGCAGGGCGACGTGCAGCGCGGCCCGCTGCTCGGTGTGGTTGATGATTTCGCCGCCGAACATCCGCTCAATCCAGGCTGGCACTTGCGCCTGGCGGGCGAGTTCGATCAGCAGACCGAGGGTTTCCCCGGTCATGCGGTGCTTGGAAAAATCGACCAACAGATCGCCGAACCGTCGGGAGAACTGGGTAAAACGCGCGGGATCGGCGGCGAACAAGTCGCGCAGATGCAAGTCGGCGATAACGGCATGGTGAGCTTTCAGTTCTTGCCAGACCGGCAGGTTGCTGGGAACGGACATGGACAGCTTCCTTATCAGGTTGTTGAAATGCTGGCGAAACCGGATGAGCGTGGGCCCTCTGCGCCGGACTCTGGCTGGCGGCATCGCGCCACCGCCGCCCGCGCGCATGGCCCTGGGGTTACTATAGTTTCCGCCGGGGTGGCTGTCGAATCGCGCGATCCTGTCATCCGCCCTTTTCCCGCGAACAGGCCAGAGAACCCTCCTGTTTTCAATTCGATCCCAAACTGGGCCATACTCCCCCCAACGACAATAATCGGTCATACTCATACTTAATTCGCGGGATTATCGCAAAATCCCGCATGGGATTTGACCTGTGCAAGCGGGTGTCCAATATTTGCGGCGAACGACGGTTTTTCCCCTCTCGCGGGAATGACGGAACGCGCAAATCGTGCCTCAGCCAGATGATCGAGCCTTACGATCCAACCCGAGCGACGTGACGCCATGAACGACGTGACCGAATTCGAGTCCTCCCTTGCGGGAACGATCGACTTTTTCCAGAACCTGCGCCGGAAAATGGGCGTTTTGGAAGCGGAAACCGGTGCGCAGCACGATCTGCTGCGCACCGTCGCCACTTCGGTTGCCACGCTCCAGCAGGACCAGGAAACCGACCAGCGGTCGCTTGCCACTCTCGCCAGCGATTTAGCAGCTCAAACCGCGCAACTGGCCAAACTACAAAGCGACAGCCGGCTGCTGGACGAGCAACTGACCCAGTTCGAAACCCTGGTCGCCTGCCTGCAACAGGACGGGCAGGATCTGCGGCAAACTCTCGCGACCCTGATCGGGGATCTGCGAACCCAAGGCGCAGCCTTGCGCCAGGAACTGGAATCCGCCCTGGAACAGCGGACCACGCCAGTCGCCCGCCTCCTGGCCCTGGAAGAACAACTGGCCGACCAGAGCCAGCAACTGCACGGTTTGCTGGCCTTCCTCAAAGCCCAGGGTCAGGACGCCGGCCAGACCCGGCAGGAACTGCAGCAGCAGCAGGAACGCCAGAAACATCTCGAAACCCTGCTGGGCAAGCTATCGGCGGATACCAACTCCACCCGCCAAATCCTGAACGTCCTGCAAACCGATCTGACCACTCAAAGCGACACGCTACGGGAACTCGACCAGACTTGGCGGGACGGTCTGGCGACGTACCAGTACCGCCTGAGCCATCTGGAGACCGCCATTGCCGATTCAGGTCTCCCGCCAGCCGCCACCAGGCCGGAACCGCTGTCGCTCGCCGCCCTTTCGGTCGAAACCGCCGCAAGCCCACCAGCGCTGCTACCCATCGAGTGGGAGCGGCTCGATGAACTCGCGGCCACCGTCGCGTCGGCGCGCGAGGAACAGCAGGAACAGCGGCGGGACCTGGCCGCCGTTCAGACCACGCTGGCAACCCAGTACGAGTATCTAAGCAACCGGGGGGATATTCTGGCCGAACAACTGCAAACTCAGCAGCAACGTCTCGGCGAACTCGAAACCACCCTCGACACCCTGCGTCAGGCATCTCCTCCCGCGACCGAGACCGATCTGCTGCCCCTGCACGAGGCCCTGGCGACTCAGGCGGAGATACTGGACGAACTCCAGCGCTCGATACGGCAACAACTGCACACCCAGCAACAACGTCTCGGCGAACTTGAAGCTGTTCTCAGTAACCCGTCTCAAGCGCCGATCCACGCCATTGCAGCCAACTTTCAGCCCCCGCACGACGCCTTGGCGGACCAGGCCGGAACGCTGGACCAACTGCGACAGATCACCCAACAGCAAATCGCCACGCTGACCGGCACGCTTGAAAACCAGCGACTGGAATTCCAGGAGGTGACTGATCGTATCGGAGACCTCCAACAGGACATTCAACAAATCCAGCAACAACAAATCGTCCCAGGACCAGTCGTCGAGCAGCACCCGCGTTTGGAAGCCGACGACCGACATGCCCAGGCACTCCGGCAAAATCTGGACGTTCTCCAGGAAGCGGTGACCACGCTGGAAACCCGCCTGACCAGCCAGGCACAGGCGTTCAGCGGCAATTTCGAGCAATTCCAGGGCCTGAGCACGGACATCCAGGATCTCCAGCAGCAGATCGCCAAGCTGGAATCTTTCCCGCGGTTGAGCGTACTCGAACAGGAGCTAACCGCCCAGGAACAGGAAATCGCCCTGCTTAAAGATGCGGTACAGCAAGTCAACATAAATTCACCACACATCAGCGAGGAGGTTCGTCAAGACAGTCACGATTCGCAAATCGTGGCACTGGAAACCAGACTGCACGAGCAACAGGAACACCTGACCGGTTTGTCCGCCACTGTCGAAGCCATCCGGACCGACACCCGGGTCACCCAGGAAAAGGTCTTGACCATGGCGGCCAACGTCGCGCAACGGATTCACGAATTCCAAAACCAGTTGCTCGCGGCCAAAACCGCCCAGGGCGAGCAACTCCAGGAAGTCGAGCAAAAACTCATCTGGCTCCAGGCGGCGGTCGAAACGTTGGAGTCCCAACGCAAGCCCCGCCGCTGGTTCAGCATGCCGGCGACGTTCACGACCATCGTGTTCACCGTGGGCGTTGCTTTCCTGGCGGTCTTGGCCCAAATAATTTGGACTATCGGTTAGTGTGAAACAAAACCGTCCACCGTGGTCAACCCTTGTGCAAACCTCTGCCAACGCCGACGGAATTCACTTATGCCGACCCCATCCGACAAACCGCTGCGCGACCGCGTCAAACTGCTGGGCCAGTTGTTGGGCCAAACCCTCCGCGACCGGGAAGGGCGCGACGCGCTCGACGCCGTCGAAACCCTGCGCCAGGGCTTCATCGAATTGCGCGGTCGATCCGAACCCGCTCCGGACATGCGCGAACGACTGCTGCGCTTCATCGCCGCCCTCAATCCGGAGATGCTCAATCACGTCGTTCGTGCTTTCAACACCTACTTCAATCTCGCCAACATCGTCGAGGAAAATTTTCAGCACCAGTCGCGCCGCGAGCAGGTGCGGCGCGGCAAGCCGCTGTGGCGGGGTTCGTTCGACGAAACCTTGCGCGCGCTGCGCGCCGACGGGCGTCGACGCGGCCCGGTTACAGACTTTACTCGATCAACTTTGCTTCACGCCAGTGTTCACTGCCCACCCCACCGAGGCCAAGCGCCGGGTCCTGCTGGGTGCGCAGCGGCGGGTGTTCGTGACCAACGGCAAGCTGGACAATCCGGCGCTCAACCGCTACCAGCGCGCCGAGGTGGTGGAGGAGCTGCGCAGCCAGATTCAAATCCTGTGGAAAACCGACGAGGTGCGCAGCTTCAAGCCGCAGGTGCGCGACGAGATCAAGAACGGTCTGTACTACTTCCGCGAATCCATTTTCCAGGCGTTGCCGACGCTCTACCGCAACCTGGAACGAGCGCTGAACGCCGTGTACGGCGACGAGGGCGGCAAGACGGCGATCCGCATTCCCTGCCTGCTGCGGTTCGGTTCGTGGATCGGCGGCGACCGCGACGGCAACCCGTTCGTCACGCCGGAAACCACCGCCCTGGCAGTGCGCCTGCAAGCCCAGGAAATCCTGCGCGAATACTTGCGGCGGGTCGAGGAGCTGAACCGGCATCTGACCTATTCCAGTTCGCTGGTCACGCCCTCGCCGGTGTTCGCCGCCAGTCTTGACGCGGACGCCCGACAGATGAGCGCCCTGTTCGCCGACGCGCCCCGCCAGTACGCCCAGGAACCGTATCGGCGCAAGCTGTTCCTGATGTACCACCGCCTGCGGCACAGCTACGAGCAGGCGCGGGCGCGGACCGAAGGGCATCCCGAGGCGGGGCCGGTTCCGTTCTGGGGCTATCCGTCCGAGCGAGAGTTTCTCGACGATCTTTACCTGATCCGCGACTCCCTGAGCGCGCACGGCGACCGCGCGGTGGCCGACGGCGAGCTGACCGACCTGATCCGGCTGGCGGAGACCTTCGGCTTTTGTCTGGCCGCGCTCGACGTGCGCCAGGAATCGGGCCGGCACACGGCGGCGGTCGCGGAAATTTTCGCCGTGGCGCCCAATCTGCCGGACTATGCCGCGCTGTCGGAGGAAGAGCGGCTGGCCGTCCTCGGCGACCTGCTGGCCAAGCCCGGCACGCCGCTGCTGTATTGCGAATCGCTCAGCCCCGCCACCCGCGAGACCTTGGAGGTGTTTCAGATCATGGCGCGGATGCGCCAGGAAATCAGTCCGCGCGCTTTCGACAACTACGTCATTTCCATGACCCACGAAGCCAGTCACGTCCTGGAAGTGCTGTTTCTGGGCAGTTTCGCCGGACTGGCCGGTCGCCGCGCCGACGGAAGTTGGCATTGCGAGCTTCGGGTCGCGCCGCTGTTCGAGACCATCGCCGACCTGAACCGGGTGGACGTGCTGCTGACCCGGCTGCTGGACCAGCCGAGCTACCGGGAACTGCTGGCGGCGGCGGGCGGGGTGCAGGACGTGATGGTCGGCTACTCGGACTCCTGCAAGGACGGCGGCATCCTGGCCTCGAACTGGGGGCTGTACCAGGCCCAGCAGCGGGCGGTGGCGCTGGCGGCGGCGCGCGGTTTCGGCTGTCGGCTGTTCCACGGTCGCGGCGGCACGGTGGGGCGCGGCGGCGGTCCGACCCACGACGCCATTTTGTCCCAGCCGGCGGGCACGGTGCGGGGTCAGATCAAAATCACCGAACAGGGCGAGGTGCTGTCGTTCAAGTATCAAAATTTGGAAACCGCCGTCTACGAGCTGACGCTGGGCATCACCGGCCTGATGAAGGCCAGCCGCCACTTGGTGCAAGCGGTCCCGGACGACCCGCCGGAAGCGGCGGCGGTCATGGCCGAACTGGCGCGGCACGGCGAAGCCGTTTATCGGGAATTGACCGAGCGAACGCCGGGCTTCATGGATTACTTTTACGAGGCGACGCCGCTCGGCGAAATCGCGCTGCTCAACCTGGGTTCGCGCCCCTCGCACCGCGCCCAGGGCGACCGCTCCAAATACTCGGTGCGGGCGATTCCCTGGATGTTCGGCTGGGGCCTGTCGCGGCACACCCTGCCCGGCTGGTACGGCATCGGCACCGCGCTGGCCGCCTGGCGCGGCGACGATCCCGACAAGCTGGCGACGCTGCAAAGGCTGTATCGGGACTGGCCGTTCTTTCACGCCCTGCTCGACAACAGCCAGATGTCGCTCAGCAAGGTGGATGCGGACATCGCCCGCGAATACGCCCGGCTGTGCGAGGATGCCGATACCGAAAGTCGGATCTATGACCGGTTCCGGGCGGAGTACGAGCAAACCTGCCGCGAGGTTCTGGCCGTGGCGAACATCTCGACCCTGCTCGAAGAAAACCCGACCTTGGCCAAATCCTTGGAGCGGCGCAATCCGTATCTGGACCCGCTCAACCACATTCAGGTCGCCCTGCTGCCGCGCTACCGCCAGGCGGCGCGGGAACACGGCGCGGATTCGCCCGAGGCGGAGATGTGGCTGCGGCCGCTACTGCGGTCGATCAACGCGCTGGCGGCGGGAATGCGGAATACCGGGTGAGGTCGGACTTGTGCCCTAACGACTACCGACCCATAGTGTTGTCTTACTTTTTGTCTTACCAGCAGTCTCCATGACAACCACCGCCGCCACCTTTATCCACCAAGAGCCAAGTTGTCATTCCCAATAGAATTGCCTCCTGTAAATTTTCCTGTGATAGCGAGGGTTCGAGCGTGGGCCAGACTGTAAGCTCATTCCTTAACCTGTTGATCTTGCTGATGAGCGCACCATGTGCTCACCCGACCTGTGTCTTGGATCACAGGAAAATTTACAGGAGGAAAACTTCTGCAAGGCTGCGCGGGAAGCGGGAGTGACGCCCGAAGCGCGGGCGTTGGAGGCATAAAACCGGGCTGGTGCGGAATCCAAGTTCAGGCCAGTTGGTTCATAAGCTCCCCCACGGCTGATATGTGAATTCTTGATGTACAATTCATGTTGCTGCTATCGCATTATCACCGTAAGGAAGCAACTTGATCCAGTCCGGCGTTCGCTTTTTGCCCTGTGGGGAGTTTGTCAACGAGAGCGAGCACCTCGCCGTTGAGCGGTTGCGTTCCAAGCTTCAGGGCGCCGAGACCCCCTGGATTCTGCTCTCCAATCTGAATCACTCTCCCCATCCGACTTCACGCTCGGACGAGATCGACCTGGTCGCTATCGGTACGCCGGGCATGCACGTCATCGAGATCAAGCACTGGGACACGGCTTGGTTGAAGCAGCAGTCGCTCACAGTCGAGCAGGAAGCGGAGCGGATCAATGCCAAGGCCAAGCGAGTCGCCGGCAAGCTGCGCCAGCGTCTCGATCCGGGGTTTGTCACCGCCCGACTGCTGCTAACACGCGGCGATCCGCGCTTCGAGACCGGCAAGCGTCCTCAACCGCGCGGCGTGGCGGTGTTTGGGCTGGGGGAATGGCGCGAGTTGCTGGCGATAGATGGCCCAACGCGGTTGACGCCCGACCAGATCGAACAGGCGGCGAAACTGCTGGAGCCGGCGGTGAAAGTCGCCTTGAACGGCGAGTTGCGCGCCTTCGCCGGCCTGATCAACCTGGAACGACTATCCGACCGGGCCGATGCGTTCCATCGCGTCTATCGCGGCCAGCATCCCACCCGGCGCGACCGGGTCATCCTGCATCTTTACGATCTGTCCGCCAGCGCCGACAAGCAGGCGTTCGATCTGGCCCGACGGGAGTTTGAAACGCTGCAACGCTGGCAAAAATCGCCATTCGTGCCCAGCCTGCTCGACTCTTTTCAGGACGTGGACGGCTATCCGGGCGAGTTGTACTTTTTCTCGCTGGTGGACCCCGCCGCGCCCACGCTGATTCAGCGCGGGCAGGATTCAGCTTGGGACATCCCGGCGCGGCTCCTCTATGCCCGCGAAGCGTTGCTGGCGCTGGATCGGTTTCATCACCCCGACGATCCCGCTCAACCCCCCTTGCTGCATCGCCGCCTTACGCCCGCCAGTCTGCGGGTGCGCCACAACGGTCAGCCGCTGTTCACCGATTTTAGCCTGAGCCGCTTGGCCGACGCGCAAAGCATTTCCGCCGTGGCGGTGGATTTTGGCGCCCTGACGCCCTATGTCGCGCCGGAAGTCCAGCAGGGCGGCCTGGCGGCGGCAACGGTGCATTCCGATACTTACGCCCTGTGCGCCAGCCTGGCGACGCTGTTCGAGGCGGAGGAACCGCTGGCCCAACCGGTGCGCGACATCCTGGCGCGCGGCGCTCAGCCGAATCCGCCGGATCGCCCAGCGCTGAACGACTTGGCGGCGGAGCTGGAGGCTTTACAAGGCGTCGAGCCGCCCATTCCCGTCTTGCGGGCGCCGGAATACTGGGATGAGGACACCGTCGTTCCCTTTCAAAATTCCCGCTACAAGATCATCGACCGGCTGGGTCAGGGCGGCATCGGTCAGACCTTCAAAGTGGTGGAGCTGGACGCCCATTCCGACGAACGGTTCGGAGCCTACGTCGCCAAGGTGGTGCGGCACCGGGAGGATGGCGACGCCGCCTTGCGCGCCTATCGCAAGGTGCGCGCCCATACCACCCATCCGAACCTGTCGGTGATCCATGAAATCGCCCCGGAATGGCAGCCCAACGGCTTTGTGGCGCTGATGCGCTGGGTCGAGGGCATGCCCTTGCAGGATTTGCGCGGGGTGTTACCTCTTTATGCCGAGGATTTGGGTGAGCCCTCGGCGGAAATCCTGGCGCAGCGCTGGCTGACGGCGTTGTGCGACGCTCTGGGCGAGCTGCACCGGGCCGGGTTGGTGCATGGCGATATCAGCCCGCGCAACATCATCGTTCAGGCCGGAACCGTGGTGTTGACGGATTATGACAAAGTCACGGAGGCCGGCAGTCGGGCGCGCGGCGGCACGCCGGGCTACGCCAGTCCAGGCGTGCAAAACCACGCCGTCATTCATCCCGGCGATGATGTGTACGCGCTGGCCGCCAGCTTTTTCCAGGTCCTGCATGACCGGGACCCCTTCCCTCGCGGGCAGGAACAGGGCCTGGATTGGGAAGGAACGGCCGGCTACGAACGGCTGCGGCCGTTCCTGGAGCGGGCCACTCATCCCCAACCTGACGAACGCTTCCCCGATGCCCTTGCCGCCCGGCAATGGCTACTGAAACTGCGAGCAGACCCGGGCAATATGGGGGAAGTCGCCGGTCCCCCGGAACCACCGCCGCCACTGACGCCCAATACCGCGCCCTGGCTGGGTAATCTGCTGACCGCTTATCCAGGTTCACGCCACGGTAACAGCGAAACGCGGGGTCTGGATTCCGAATTCGCGCTGGCGACCTATGTGGAGACCCGGCTGGACTCCGCCCTGCTGGCCGAGATCAAAGCCGGACAGGTCAACCTGGCGATCCTGTTTGGCAACGCCGGCGATGGCAAGACCGCCTTCCTGCAACACCTGGCACGGCAACTGGGGATCATGGATGTCCATTCCTCGCGCCGGATCTGGGAATATCCACTGGCCGATGGCCGGATGCTGCGGGTCAATCTGGACGGTTCCGCCGCCTGGCAGGGCCGATCCGCCAATGAATTGCTCGATGAGTTTTTCGGTCCCTTCCAGCGGCGGGATTATTCGCGCCAGAACGTGCATATCGTCGCCATCAACAGCGGCAAGTTGCTGGAATGGATCGAGTCCCACGATGAGGGAACTTATCTTACCCGGCAGTTGCGCCAGGTTTTGCTCGATGAACCGCCTGACCTCGATCCCGGTTTCCGTCTGATCGACCTGAACCAGCGTTCCCTGGTGGGCGGTGTGGATCTGGTCTCGGGGCAACTCGGCACCGACTTTCTGAGTGCCCTACTCGAACGCCTACTCGGAACCGATTCCGATCCCTGGCAGCCGTGCCTGAGTTGCAGCGCACAGTCCCGTTGCACCGCCTGGCATTCCGTACAAACCCTGCGCGATCCCGAACGGGGGCCGCGGCTGCGAGCGCGGCTGACGGATGCGCTGCAAGCCTGCCACCAGCGCGGAGAGGTTCACATCACCGCTCGTGAATTGCGGGCCACGCTGTCCTATATCCTGTTTGGCGTCCACGACTGCGCCGAGCTGCACGAAGACCCGGAATTGCGGCCAGCCCGCTATTACCAGCGGGCGTTCGATGCCCACACGCCGCAACGGCAAGGCGAGTTGCTGGGCGAACTGGCCCGTTTCGATCCGGCGCTGGAAGCGCATCCAACGCTGGACCGCGCTCTGTTGAAAGAGGCATCCGGCTCATCGCCATACCATTTGGCGGAAGTCCGGCGGCGGGCCTATTTCGAGCGGCCCGATGCCGCGATTGGCCTGGCCGATGGCCGGCATCTGGATCGTTTCCGTCGGGTGCCGTTGAATTCCGAGGAGGAACGGACCGCGCTTTGCCGCGAATTGTGTCTGGGAATGGCCCGGCTGGAAGATTTGCCGTCGGTGGCCTTTGACTCAAGTCATTTGGAACGTGGTGTCCCGTTACGCATTACGCCGCGCACTCCGATCGAAAGCGCTTTCTGGGTAGTGAAACCGTGGGGGCGGTTCAGTCTGATGGCTCCGTTGCCGCAAACCGCCGAGGGACTGGAGGCGTTGCATACCCATCTGCGCCTGGTTTACCAATATGGCAGTGGTGGCACGGAAGTATTGGTCATCAATCTGGAACTGTTCCAGCGTTTGCTGGAATTAAAGGACGGCGTGCAGATTTCTGGCATCGCTCACGAAGGGGTATTCGCCAATCTGAAGATTTTTACTCAGCGCTTGGCGAGAGAAGATGCTCGTGAACTGTACGGCTGGCATCCCGCCGATGAGGAACAAGTCTTCCGCTTGCGAGTGGAATTGCGGGAAGGTCGACAAACTCTGATTCGGGAAGGCTTTAGTGGCTGAACAAACAAGTCCCTTTTAGACTGTATTTATCTAATGAAGGAGGATTGAAAATGAGCCATGTACTGAAACTGGATGTGCCTTCGGAAATCTATGAATCATTGCGTCAAATAGCCGAGCGGGCTGGCCAGTCGCCGGAAGTTGTTGCCGTAAAGTGGCTAGCTGCGGTAACTGGCCAAGTTGCCGATGATCCGATGGAAGATTTTATCGGTGCTTGGCGCAGTAATGGATTCGCTTGGCCAGATCAGCATGATGCTTACCTTGGACAGGCTATTGCGAAGCATTCAACTGATGCCAGGAACAGCGAATACGATGACTAAAACTTTCGCTGATACCGCCGGCTGGGGACATTTACTGGATGCTGGTCAATCTTATCATACCCAAGCAACCACTATATTACCGAAATGCACGACAACAAGGCCGTCGCTTGGTCACTACCAACCATGTCATTGCAGAACTAGCCGCATTGCTGCACAGTCCTCTGCGCATTCCAAAGCCGATGATCGTGAGTTTGATAACCAACTTGAAAACGTCCATTTGGATCGATGTGCTTCACGTCAATTCAGAAATAGATGAGCAGACTTGGCAATTGTTTAGCCAACGGCTGGATAAGAATTGGAGTCTGGTGGACTGTTCGAGTTTTATCGTTATGCGTCAGTATGGTATTCAGGAAGCATTGACGACTGATCACCATTTTGAACAGGCTGGATTTATCTGTCTGCCGAAATAAAAATTTCTAACTCATTTTGGAAGCGTCCCAATGCCCCGTACCGCCCGGAATATCGTTGAAGAATCACTTAGTCCGCAACGCTGCAATGCGCTATGGACTGCAAATTATCTGCCGGTCTTACCCATGACTCCCCAAAACTTCGACATTGGCGCACTGCTGCCAGCGATGCTGTACATGGTCCGTTGGGGTCGCCGGCGCGGTAGAGGAAAACTCACCGAAACTTTTGGCCAACCGGAAGGGAAAACTTACAAACCTCCTACTATCAATGATGTCGCCAAGCATTTGGCCAGACTAGGTTCAGCTTTAAGCAACTTTGGAGATGAAACTGGCCAAGCCATGCTCGGCGATCTACTGCTGGCTTATTGCCTTGAGAACACGCGTCGGGCCTTGGGCCGTTCAGAACCGCTATTGCGGGTTTTCCCCACGCATTATCTGTCCAGTTGGATCGATCTGCCTAAAGAAGTAGGCAATTTGCGTGGCGCACCGGAATTACTAGTCGTCTTGCTCGCTCAACAGGAAGCTGGCAAGTGGCTGGAAGCTGGTTATATTAATGGATCGTTTGGCATTGGGACGGAATTTAAAAATAATATGCTGCTTACTTTATTTGGACGGTGCATGAGTATTCTTGGTCATTTCAGCGACTTAAATTCCGACGCTTTCATTGAAGCGGAAGCGGCAGACATTGGTATCGATGAACTTCTTTCTGTACGCATAGCACAAGCCTGTGGTAGTGCACCGCTTAAAGCCAAGGGTGGTGATGAAACTGAACGGATTGCCAATCGCCGTCCTCTTGCAAGCCGCGCCGCCGGCTGTTTACGTGAGGATTTGAGTGTTTTTATCGAGGCGTATGGCGCTGTTGTACCGCGCCAAGCATTTTTGCAGATGCTGGAAGCTGGGATCGCCTTGGGAATGACCCATTTGCTGCTATCCACCGCCAGTCTGCTTGCAGTTTGGGAAGTTACCGGACAAGTGCCTAAATCAGATCAACAAAATTCATTACCGCTGTTTGTTGATTGCTCCCACGGCCAAGATAAAATATTGCGTGATCTATCAGAGAGTTCGAGTGCGGAATGTATCCGCCGCTACGAACGATTGCCGCTGTTGATGATGTTACTACGAGTATTGGATGACCGAGTGCGGATTGATCGCAAGTTGCGCGAATCCCTACCCGCCAACATCCCAGACGCCACCGCCTGGATCAACCTGCTGGGCGAAATTGTTCAGGAACGCCACCCTCGCGCCGAGGCTGTTCTGGATGCCTTGGACGAGGATTGCTTGCGTCTGGCTGAGGCCATGGAGAAAGATCAAGAAATATCCGAACCGGAAATTGCCCAGCATCTGCGCCATAACCAAGGTAATCCCGCCCTACGCTTGGCTGAAACTCTATGCGAGTTAATGGGTGATGAACCTCAGCGTACCCAATACGTGAAGTCTCTGGACAGTGCACTCATGATTAATCAGCCTAATGGCCTTGCAATCAAGCGCCGAGTGCAGCGTAGCCAGTCAGGATCAAATCGTCGGATGGATTTACGCGCCATCGTACTCACTCCACCGGTACTGGAATTTCTGGTGCATCGTCACTTACGACGGACGGCTACTGAATCCACACCTTTGTCCTTGCAAGGTTTCATCACATTGTTGCGGGATCGCTATGGCCTTTACATTGCCCAGGCACCACGCGGTCAGCCGATTCCCCAGGAAATGTTGTTGCGCAACAAAGCGTATTTGGAACGGCGGTTACGCGATTTGGGATTACTGATTGGTGTTAATGATGCTGAAAGCATGAAACAACTAAAACCGCATTATTAACGGAGACGTGTAATGCTGCCTGATAACGCTGTCCCGCTACTTGCTAAAGCGTTTAGCAATTTATTAGGACGCCCCACGTCAGGTGGTATGGCTTATGTCCGCTGTTTGCCACCTGACATAGTACGCACATTAGCCCATGATCCCCATTTTAGGATTGCCGGCTGGCAAATTGCCGCCGTAGTTGAAGTAGAGGAACCGGCCAAACGCTTGATTACCGCTTACCGGGCGTTGGAATGGCGCGAGGATAAACAGGACGCAGCATTCTTACTGGTGGACCCTGCCGCTGCTGGCGCTGGAATGGATGGTATTTATAGCGCAGCGCGCGAAATCAGCGAACGCGAGTTATTTGATACTGCTCATGATTTGGCTCGCGATGACTTACCCCGGGGCTATAAAAATTTCGCCAAAAATGCGCTCATCAAAGCTTGGCGAGCCGGACGACAACGCGCTCTGGTTCCCTGGAGTGTTTTTATCTACCTCTGCCGTGCTGCACAAGATGTGGATGAAATCGGTAAAGCGCTGCCAGAAATTGGGTTATGGCCAATCGCTATTGACAACAAACCTAGCGATCAGGATCTGGATCGATCTGCCATCTTGGCCGAAAAACTGTTTCCGACGCAGGGTGCGCGCCTGACGCCGGAACAACGGGTGGGAGCTCTCAAATTCAATGCCAACGAGCAGGAAATCCAGCACCGCCTTATCAGCTTTCTGCGCGAGATGGACCGGCGGCCACGCTTGGAAGCATTAGCCCGTGTGGAAGATGAAGTCGGTTTTTATCTCAATCGGCTTCGACCTGGCCTGTTCGACGAACGGGGGCTGCGGTCTATTCACTGCTTGTCTTGGCGCGGCAGGACCGGAAAACCGATGAAGTGGTCAGGTTTGTCTGAAGAGGGCGAACCCTCCCCTGACAATCGGAAAACTCAACGTCGGTTGGTGCTGTTATTGAATCCCGACACCGACAACCCCAAGGATCGTGCCCGTCTCGAGGTCCGTTGGCGGGTTGAGCCTGAAATTCTGGCCAAGGGAGCGGTGGATTATTTGGTGGAAGTGCGTACCGAACAGGATGTGCTCGCCGAGAAGACTATTCCACATTCTGGCAAATCCATCCAGAAAGTAGTATTCACCCAGGAAGATTTTGAGGAACTGATGGAGGATAAAACCCTTTTTGAACCACAAGTCGTGATTCGAGCCATCGGTGATAATCCCTGTGACACCGAAAGCGAAGATTTCATCCTGTGTTTTGGACAGAGAGACCAGCCCGCCAGAAGCAGTGCCGGCAAAGTCTATCCTACTCTCGCTTTGGCGGCCGCGCATATTGTCCCGGACGGCGAATCTTATAAACGCCTAGTGAAGATGGTCTATAACGGGCAATTATTTAGTCACGACAATAAGGGTCATATCACCTGTCGCTGGGAAAACAAAGTAGCGCGGGTCTATGGCCCGCCTTTATTGGCTGATCTGGCCAAGGACTGGGTAAACCAGGAAGGCGCCTTGGGACGCTGGCGCTTGCGGGTGCGAGCGGATGGCACGCCGGTGGGCAAAGCGGAGTTCATCGCCATCGCTGCTGACGCCTCGGCGGATAAACTGATTCAGGCATCCCGCAAACTGGCGGACTGTCTCAAGGACAGTCAGGGACCGCTCGGTATTTTTTACAATGATGCAAAAGTCTTCAATGATTACGTTCAGGTGGCTAATGAAGTTTGGAAAACCAGCGCGCCTGAATTGATGTTGATTCACACCTTGGAAGTGATCTCCCTCGCTGGACGCTGTCTGGGCTTGATCGTCCTGCCTACCCATCCGCTGCGGGTGGCCTGGCAACAAAGCTTTGACCTGTTGGTGGAGTATCACCGCTACACCGAGGAACTGCCCGCACCCAAAATCAGACACCTCCTGGAAACCATCACCGGTGCCCACTACCCTGCCTTTCTCCCTGGCCTGAACCCCGGTGAAACCTTTGTGTTCGCTGACACCCTGGGTTTTCACACGGTCGCTCTGACCCCGATTCACGACCAGGAACCCAAGGCCACCGTGGCCCTGATGGCCCGCTTGCTGGGCGATGGTGAAGACGCCGCGCCGACCGTGGGGAAAAGTGCGGCGGCGGCTCTAGCCGAGGAGGTGCGTCGCTACCTGCAACTGCATCCCGACTACCGGCGGATTCAGGTTCACGCCCTGCGGGCCGGCGACGCCATGCCGGTCGCCCGCGCTTTGGGCAAGGCACTCCTCCCAACCATCAATGAGGAAGACGCGGAATTGTCGGAGGACGGGCAACCCCGGCGCGATGAACAGGATCTTTGTTACGAACTGGACCTGTATCCGGCGGCGGGACAGGCCACGGAACTCACCGGGCGGTTCCTCTCCGCAACGGTGGAACGCCGCCGCACCGGCGCCGGCTCGGTGCCGGAAGAGGATCGCTGGTTCATGGACAGCGTGTCCCGCCCCGGTGGCGTGAATTTGCCCCGGCTGCGCTGGGCGCGACGGGCCATCTCCACCCCAGAAACACCCGCGCATCTGGCCCTGACCTTCGATGTCTTCACTTCGCGCGTGGAGTGCCGCCCGCGCCCCAGCCTGCCACCCGACGGCGTCCTGGAAGCGCACGGCCTCACGCTGATGCCGACGCGGGAATTTCGGCCCGGCCCGACGCCGTACTGGCTCAGCTTCATCCCCGCTGATCCGAAAGGCGAAACGCATCCCACCACCAAACTCCTGACCGTCCGCCAGATCAATTTGCACAACACCCTCCTGCGAGCCGTCGTCCGCCATCTGGGCGGCGGTCCCGAAGACTGGCCGGTGCTATTGACCGAGGTCAATACCGATCAGGCCGATCTGTTGAAAAACCTGCATCATCTGTGCGATTGGGTCATCACCGCCGACCGCAACGCCGGACTGGAATACTTCGACTCGCCCCGCGATCTGCCTTTGGTCTACGACGCCTACATCATTGATTGCGTGCCGGAGCGTGATGATCTCGGCTTCCTGCAACTGATCACCTCCACCAGCAGTTTCGACGAGGTCCGGCATCTGCTGGACGGCGCGCTGAGCGAGATGGGGCTCTCCTCCAGCGAGCGCAACTGTCAATTCCTGCTGGGCGCTCTGAAAGCCGTGAGCGGTCGGCTGGCATTACGGCTGGCCGGGTTGGGTCACACCCCCCAGGAAATGATCGCCGTCGCCCTGGTTCATCGCCATTGCGCGCAAGCCAGCGAAACCGACAAAGTTTGGCTGCCGTTGGCAGAAGGTTTCTTTATCCCGCTGGACGACGTGCCGGAACTGTTCCGCGAACCAGGCAAAACCCCGGCGGGCAGCGAGCAGCGCGCCGATCTCCTCTACATCAGCGCCCCAAAGCGCAGCGGGCTGCGGATCACCTTCATCGAGGTCAAATTCCGCCGCTATCTCAAGACCGCCCGCGCACCGGACCTGGCCGAGATGATGGAACAGCAGATCGACGCCTCCTGCCGGCGTTGGGAACAACTGTTCGGCCCCAAAACCTCCGCCCTCGAAAAGACCGTCAACCGTGCCTGGCTGGCCCGCATCCTGCGCTTCTACGCACGCAAGGGCCGCCGCCATACCCTGAGCGAGGATGCCTTCCAGCGCGCCCTGCGGGAGATCGACCGGATGGTGAAGAAAGAAACCGATCCGCCCGCGCTCGGGGAACTCCAGCGTGCTGGTTTCGTGTTCTGCCCGGAATACGGCGGGCGACAACCGGTGGAAATCGGCCATGGCGGCGAGGCGCAACTGTGGCTGTTCGGCCCGGCGATCCTGCCGGAATCGCCCATCCCCCGCACCCCCGACCCCTCTCCCTCCAAGGGAGAGGGGAAAATATCGTCGGTGAATCCTGAAATTTTTCCCTCCTTGGATCAGGAGGTGTGGCGCGGTAGCGCCGGGGTGGTTGGACCCGCGACCACACCGACCAACGTCGAACCGGCTACTCCTCTCCGCGATGCCGAAATCGTGCTCGGTCACCGTGAGTCGAGCGACGATCCCGTGATCTGGCAAGCCAGCATCAAGGCCAATCCGCACCTGATGATTCTCGGCCTGCCCGGCATGGGCAAAACCACCTGCCTGATCAACCTGTGCCGACAACTCGCCGCGCAGGACATCATCCCGATCATCTTCTCCTACCACCAGGACATCGACGAAAAGCTGACCGCGCAACTGGCCAACCCGCCGCTGGTGGTGCGCTACGCTGGCCTGGGCTTCAACCCCCTGCAGGTCGAAGGCAATACCCCCACCGCCCACATCGATAACGTCGGCATGTTGCGCGACATCTTCGCCGCCATCTTCCCCGATCTGGGCGATGTTCAGTTGGGACGCCTGCGCGAGGCGCTCAAACACAGCTACGAAGATCAGGGCTGGGGACCGGGGCAGCGCGGCGAAACGCCGGCGTTCGGCGCTTTCCTCGACCTGCTGCGCGCGGACGCCAAACCGGACAAGGGACTGCTCACTCGCCTGACCGAGTTGGAAGACTACGGCCTGTTCGAGACCGGCGGCGACCTGCCCAGTCTGCTGGATCAGTCCCGCCCAGCGCTGATCGAAATTCACGGCGCCCGGAACGACTACCTGCAACGCGCCTTCGCCACCTTCGTGCTGTACAACCTGTATCAGACCATGTTCCGGCGCGGCCTCCAGGGGCGCATCACCCATGCAGTGATTTTCGACGAAGCGCACCGGGCGGCCCGGCTCAAGCTGATCCCCACCATGGTCAAGGAATGCCGCAAATACGGCATCGCCTTCGTCGTCGCCTCGCAGGAAGCCAAGGACTTCGACCCGTCCCTGTTTACGGCTGTGGCCAACTACCTGGCGCTGCGCCTGAGCGAAGCCGACGCCAAGCTGATGGCCAAAACCTTCGCGGCGGCGGACAAGGTCGGGCTGTACACCGACCGCATCAAGCAGATGCCCAAATACCGGGGGATGTACTACGGCGAAGGATTGCGGGCGCCGATCAACGTCAACCTGCTTGCTGAGGCGCCAGCTCGCACGGAATAGTGGTGAAGAGCTCGGCATCAATATTTCCCATTTCCTGTTTCAGGGTTATTGACGCCATCCGCGTTTGAACCGCTCACCGATAGCCAATGATGCGCACTTCGCTGTTCCAGTCGCCGAAAAACGGCTTGCCATCCGCTTGCAGGATCAATTCACGGTTCTTCGGCATCGGCAGCCAGACGTTATCGGAGTTGTAGGCCCAGCCCTGCTGCGGTTGGCCGTTGGCGTACAGATAGAACGCTGCTTCGCGCCCTCCATCCAACCGCACCGACACGCGGAAACGATGCGGCCCGCCCTCGACGTAGCCCGTGGCAATCTGAGCGTACACCAGAATTTCCCGCGCTGTGTTGGGCACGGCAGCCGGAATCTGGCGGACCAGTCGCTCGCCCTCGCCGCTTGGCAGTTCGCCAAGAGCGATTTCGACCGCTCGATAGTCGGCTCCCGCGTTGCCGGCAATGGCGGTCGCACCCTCCCCCCGCACAACGGGCGCGTGCGGCTGTGACTCCAGCTTGCGCCGCAGACTCGAGACGGCTGCTCGGGTCTCCTTGAGTTGCCGTTCGATTCCGCCCAACGACCGGTCTTGTGCCGTCAGCTGCCGCTCCTGTCGCTGCCCGAGGTCAACGGCCGCCTGTTCCAGGCGCTCCAGCCGCGCACTCAACCCCATCAGTTTCGATTCCATTTCAGCCAATCTCGTTTCCAGTACGGCTTGATCCGACGTTGGCGCCGGTTCCGGTAGCGGCTCCAGCACCACGCAGCCCGACAACAACGTCACGACCAGCGCGGACAACCCCCGAATTCCCCTTAACTTCATGCTATTTTCCTGGTCTACTTTCGTTGGACCCGCCACATAGTATATCGGTCGTCCGGTACGACCTCGTCTTCCGCAACCGCCGTGGATTGGTGGACAGGGTATATTCACACGGGCCGCTCCCACGTTTCCCGAGAGGAATCAACAGGATGAACGAACTCGATCTTTCTCGACAAACTCCGTTCGGCATGGATTTCAACGTGGCCGAATTCGCCGACAATCCGGAACCGCGCTGCCCCTGCGTGCTGCTGCTGGACAATTCCTGGTCCATGAACGGCCATCCCATTGCCGAACTCAACGAGGGACTGGCCGCTTTCAAGGAAGAACTGCTGGCCGACAGCCTCGCCGCCAAGCGGGTCGAAATCGCCATCGTCAGCTTCGGTCCCGTCCAGGTCGTCAACCCGTTCCAGACCGCCGATCACTTCACCCCGCCGCAACTGACCGCTCAGAAAGACACACCCATGGGCTTGGCGATAACCCAGGGGCTGGAATTGCTGAACCAGCGCAAGGCGCTTTATCGGGAACACGGTATTCCCTTTTTCCGTCCCTGGGTGTTTCTGATCACCGACGGCACACCCACCGACGATTGGAAAGCCGCCGCCGCCGAAGTGCGCAAGGGCGAGGAAAACCGGGCTTTCGCCTTCTTCGCCGTCGGGGTCGAGGGCGCCAATCTGGATATCCTGCAACAAATTTCCGTCCGCCAGCCGCTGCGCTTGCGTGGTCTGCGATTCCGCGAACTGTTCCAATGGCTGTCCAACTCCATGCGCTCGGTGTCGCGCTCGGTGCCGGGGACGGAAGTCCCGCTGATCAATCCCACCAATCCCGACGGCTGGGCCTCGGTATGACGGACCTGGGCGACTGGCGCTACGTCCACGCCAGCGTCCCCGGCGTGGCGCACCTCGCTGGCGGCAGCGACTGCCAGGATGCCTGCGGGGCCGAACTGTTGTCGCTACCGAACATTGGCCCGGTACTGATCCTGGCCGTGGCCGATGGGGCCGGCAGCGCCACTCAGTCGCGCACCGGCGCCGAACTGGCCTGCCGGACACTGCTGACCGAATGCGCCACCCGCCTCGATCTCGGCACGACGGACTGGACGCGGACCACGGCCGAAACGTTGCTCCAGAGTATCCGGACCGCTCTGATGCAACGCGCGGCGGAAGAGAATTTGCCGGTTCGGGAATTCGCCTGCACCTTGCTGGGCGCGGTGGTGACCTCCGACCACGCGTTATTCCTGCAAATCGGCGATGGCGCCATCGTGATCGATACCGGAGAGGATTACCGACCGGTGTTCTGGCCGCAGACCGGCGTCTACGCCAACGAGACCCACTTCGTGACCGATTCCGACGCCACCACTCACCTGGAATGCACCGCCTTGGCCGAATCCGTCGCCGAAATCGCGCTGCTGTCCGACGGCTTGCAACTGCTGGCGCTGCATTATCAAAACCGGCAGGCCCATGCGCCGTTCTTCCGACCCCTGTTCCAGCGCTTGCGCGAACATCCGGAACCCGGTTGCCCGGCGACGCTCGCGGCTGCGCTGGAACGCTTTCTCGCCAGCCCGGCGATCAACCAGCGCACCCACGACGACAAGACCCTGATTCTGGCCACCCGGCAGCCGGTGCCGGCCCCCACTGCCGAGGTTATCACGGTCGAGCCAGCCAGCGCCGCTTCGCCAGCGGGTCCGGTCGAAACCGATGCCACCCCCGCGACCGAAGCGGTCGTAGCCGAGGCTATCGACGACTCGTCCGCCGCCGACTCCGAGGTTTCCCACATCGCTGCCGCCTCTGTCCGCCCCGACTCCGCCACGCTCGCCTCCCCCGTCCGAGATAACAACGGTGACGAGGCTGTATAGCGGCGCCGGCCATCTGGTCGAACCGGGCAAAACGCTGGGGCGCGGCGGCGAAGGCACGGTCCACGAGATCGCCGGCCGGCCCGGTTTCGTCGCCAAGGTCTATCACCAGCCGGTCGGCCCGGATAAAGCCCTCAAACTGGAGGGCATGGCCCGGCAGGCGCATCCCAGTCTGCTGGAGATCGCCGCCTGGCCGGTGGACGTGCTGCGCGTTCGCCCGGACGGCCCGGTCCAGGGCTTCGTGATGCCCCGGGTCAACGGCTACCACGAGATTCACAGCCTTTACGGTCCCTCGCACCGCAAGCGGACGTTCCCGCACGCCGACTGGTCGTTTCTGGTCCACGCGGCCCGCAATCTGGCCAGCGCTTTCGAGACCATCCACGCCCGCGGCAACGTCATCGGCGATGTCAATCCCGGCAACGTGGTGGTGTCGGCCCAGGCGCTGGTCAAGTTGATCGACTGCGACTCCTTTCAGATCGACACCGGCGACCGGCTATTCCTCTGCGATGTCGGCGTGCCGCAGTTCACCGCGCCGGAATTGCAGGACCGGTCCTTTCACGGCTTGCGCCGCACCCCGGACCACGATGCCTTCGGTCTCGCCCTGCTCTGCTTCCATTTGTTATTCATGGGCCGTCATCCCTTCGCCGGCCGCTACCGGGGCAAGGGCGACATGCCGATCGAGCGCGCCATCAAGGAGAACCGCTTCGCTTTCGGCCGGCACGCCGTCGGCCGGCTGATGGAACCGCCGCCGCACACCCTGCCTCTCGACGCCCTGCCCCAAGCGATCGCGGACCTGTTCGAGCGCGCTTTTGCCCCGTTCGCGCCGACTCATAATCGCCCCACGGCGCGGGATTGGCTGCTGGCGCTGGAACGACTCGGCCGCGAACTGCGCACCTGCGGCCGGAACACGACGCACAAGTACCCGGAACGGTCGTCGGCCTGTCCGTGGTGCGCGCTGGAACAAGCCAGTGGAACCTCATTCTTCATTCCCCCGCATCGGCCCTCACCGGTCAGCCCGCTTCCCAGCCACCGCGATTTCCATCTCGACCCGGTCTGGAGCCGTATACTCGCGGTCCCACCGCCCATCGCCGAAGTTATGCCGCGACCCGGAGCGCAGGCGCCGGTCACCCCGACTCCGCTACCGGAACCGCTGCGGCGCGCGCAACGCGACAACCTGATCAAGACAGCGGCCATTGCCGGCGTCGCCTTGATCGCGATCCTGGTCCAGCCCCACCTGAGCTGGTTGTGGTTGCCGCTGGCCGCTGTCGCCTGGCCGCTGACCCAGGACAGCAAGGTTCGCCGCGAGTACCAGCGCCGCCGGCTGGCCCTGCTGGCGGCCCGGCGGGAACTGACGGACTTGCGGGCCGCCTGGCAACAGCGCGGGACGGATCAGCCGTTCATGAGCAAACTGCACGCCCTGCACGTCCTGCGCGACCGTTATCGGAACCTGTCGGCCGACCTCCAGCGGGATCTGCAGCGGCTGGAAATCGACCAGCGCCAGCTTCAACTGCAAGCGTACCTGGAAGGTCATTTCATCGACACAGCCCAGATTCCCGGCATCCGTGCCACCGACCGGATGGCGCTGGAATCCTATGGCATCGAGACCGCCGCCGATGTCACTCCCGCCGCGATCGAAGCGGTTCCCGGCTTTGGCCAGCGCCTCGGTCGCCAGCGGGCGACCGCGTTGCTCGCCTGGCGTCAGGCGCTGGAACAGCGCTTCCGCTACGATCCCCGGCAAGGCGCCAATCCCGCCGCCATCGCCGATCTACAACAGCAATATGCCCAACAGCAGTCCCAGATCGAGCAAGAACTGCTGACGGGCCCCGACGAACTGGCTAAAATCAAGACTGACCTTCTCAAACAGCGCGCTCAGCTCAACATCGCTCTAATCCGCCAGGCGATGCAGGAAGCGCAGGCCCAGGCCGACCTGGGGGTTTTTTACCCCGGCCTGGCAGCTTTCTGGCGGCGCAACCGCGCTTAGGCAGCCGCGGCAAGCCGGGGGATTCTCATGGGAAGACGCAATGAACATACGCGCGAAGAACTGCGCGAAATCTCGCTACAGGCGGCCGAGCAGTTGGTCGCCACGCACGGTTTGGCCGGTTTGAGCACCCGCAAGGTGGTCGCCCGCATCGGTTACACGGTCGGCAGCCTGTACATGGTCTTCCGCAACCTCGACGACCTGATCGCCCAGATGAACGAACGGACGCTGGATGCGCTGTACGAGACCCTGACAACCGCCGTCGCCGGCCAGCCGTCACCAACCGCCGCGATCCAGGCGCTCGCGCAAGCCTACCTGAGCTTCGCTCTGGCCCAGACCCATCGCTGGCTGGCTCTATACGAGCATCGAATGCCCGAAGGTCAAACCGTGCCGGACTCCTTTATCGAGAAAGTGGCCCGAATGTTCGAGCTGGTGCAACACCAATTGGCATTGCTTTGTCCGCAACGACCGCCGGAGGACATCACCTTGGCTGCCCGCGCCCTGTGGAGCGGCATCCATGGCGTTTGCATGCTCAGCCTCGACCGAAAACTGGAAAGCGTCGGCGGTCGTTCGATGCAGGAGGTAGCCGGTTCGCTGCTGGATAATTATCTGGCCGGATTCGTCGGCCAAGGCTGACTCACGCATCTCCTCTTTTGCCAAACGGCTTTTATACCAACCTGCACCCACCGCTATCTCTCCGTCCCCGGTGGAATGAGCAAATTATCGCCCTCTTTTCATGCCGGAAGTGGAGGACCGCATGGCGAAAATCCAGCGTCATTTCCTGATCGACGCGCCTTTCTGGGCGGGGGCGGCCAGGCTGCGAACCCTGGCCGACCGGGTGGACAAGGCGCTGCGCAGCCGCCGTCGACAGCGGGCATTGTGGGGCTTGGCGCTGCTGGCGGTACTCCCCGTGCTCGGCGTGGTGATTTATGAAACCGGCTGGGACTGGCTGGTCGGGGTGATTTTCATCGGCGGGGTCATCGACCTGATCCTGTTCGGCTACGCCTTCAGCTATCGCACCGGCGCCGACATCCTGCTGGCGCGCGATCTGAGCGGTGCCCTGAACCGCTGGCGGCTCGACGTTCACGCCGATTCGCCGCTCAAGGGCGAACTCGATCTGCGTTATCCCGGCGATTGCCAACCCAAGCGCACGGTTCACAGCGGCGGCGGCAAGAAGAAAGAGTACTACCACTACGTGCCGTTCAACCTCAAGCTCGCCCTCGCCGACGGCAATTTGTTGGCCTTGCAAGTGGATGTGAAAGCGAAAACCAAGGCCGGTAGCGAAATCCGCCGCACCGTCCAGGTTCGCGGCCGTATCAAGCTCAATCGAACGCTCTATCGCCCGCCCGCCATCGGTCGAACCTTCTCCCTGAACGATCTGAACGTTCGCTGCGTGGAATGCCAGGGCGAACCACATCTGTGCTTTTGGGGTGAACTGACCGGCATGGCCAACTTGCAGCAGAGCTTGAACGCTCTTTACGAAGAGTTGCGGTCGCGCTTGGCGCTCGGTCGCTGACGGGAAGGCGAATCGGCCCAAACGCTTGCCAACCGCCGCCCCGACTGCTGTAATACAGTGATACAAAATCCTGGAACATCGCCGTCATGTTAACTGTCCGCCTGGACGAAGCCACCGAACGGCGTCTGGCCGAAGTCTGTCGCCAGCTTGGATGCAGCAAAAGCGACGCCGTAAAACAAAGTCTCGCCGAATGGCTGGAACGCTTTAAGCCGGCTCCCGATCCTTACGAACTGGGCAAGGATTTGTTCGATTTGGGCGGACCCGCCGAACCACCCGAAGACCCGGACAAACGGTTCATTTGGGATTATCTGAATGCGAAATATCGTACTCGTTGATTCTGGATTCCTGATCGCGCTGTTCGATGCCAAGGATTCGCTTCACGACAGTGCGAAAGCGGCGCTCAAGGCGCTTATCGACCGCGAAAAGGCACGACTCAAAACCGTGTGGCCGATCGTGGTCGAGACCTGCTTCTTTCTCGGACCCAACGGCAAGGCCGCGTTCTTGCGCTGGATCGTTCGCGGCGCGCTCGGCCTGCGCGCAATCGAGATCGACGACATCGAAACCGTGATTGCGATTCTGGACCGTTATGCCGACCAGCATATCGACCTCGCCGACGCCTGCCTGATCTGGCTGGCCGGGCAGGAGAAAACCAATCGCGTGCTGACTACGGATCGCCGTGATTTCAGCGTCTACCGCACGCCGGACGGCAGGCCCTTCGAGCGGGTGTGGCTGGCGAACGGGGCGTGACCGGGCAATCGCGAGCAGGCTCGATCCTACAGCAAATCCACCAATCGCTCCGCCGCGCGCCGCGCCCCATCGCACCATGCTGCCGGCAACGGTTCCGGTGACGGTTGTCGCAAAGCCTCCCGAATCATCCCTGTTAACGCCGCTGGTTCGATGGTCAACTCGAAACGCGGTTGTTCCGGCAACAGCCGCGCCCACTGCGAATCGTGGGAACGGGCGAACGGGCAATACAGGGCGCGAATGCCGAAAGCGCTCAACTCCGCATGGCTGTTGTAGCCGGCGCCGGCCAGCACCAAATCCGCCGCCGGCAACACTTCCACCGCCGGATAGCAATGTACCTGCTCCAGCCCGTGATCGTCGATCAGCGGCAGGGGGGTCAGCAACCGCAAGCGCCAGGAGGCTGGCAACTCTTCGCACGCCGCGCGGATCAGCCAAAAAAAGCTGCTCACCTCGCCGGGATCGCCGGCATGGATTCCCAGGATCACCGGCTCCGTGGCGTCCGGGTCGAGGCCGAGCCGGCGACGGGCATCGACCCGGCTCAGGGCTTCGCCGCGCTGGCGAAGCAGAATCACCCCAACCGCCTCGGCAGCGGGATGCGGCGCTTCCGGGTAGGGCGCCAGAATGCGGTGATACAGCGGCCAAGCGGTCGAAACGGCCGGATCGACGCCGCCCAGTCGATAGAGCAAGGCCCGCCGCCGCGCCGATTCCAACAACCCGGGCGTCAGTTCGCCCAGCAACCCATCGGCGAAGGTATCCACCACCAGTAGATCGAACGGCCCCAGCGCTGCGAACAGCGCCCGCATCAACGCCGTCGCCCGCTCCGCGCCGCCGGTCGCCTGCCACTCGAAGGCCGACGGTAACCGCAGTACGCTCATACCTTGCAGGACGGCGCCCTGAATGTAGGGCGTGGTCAGCACCAGCAGCAATTCGGCATCGGGAACGCGGGGACGCAGATGGCGCAAGATTGCCAGCGCCCGCGTGGCGTGGCCCAGTCCACCGCCCGGCGCGTACCAGAGAATTCGCGGTGGCGCCACGTCAAGTGAAATCACGGAACGGGTCCGCGCCCCATTCCGGCGGGTTGCAACCGGGTTCGCCGCTGGCGAGAATCACGCCGAACCGCTCCAGTTCCTCGGCGCTGAAACCCAGTTCTCGAGCCAGCACGGCCCCCTGTCGCGCGGGTTCGCTGGCCGAAGCGCCGCAGCGTTGGCAGTAGCCATCGACCAGCTCGCCGCCGCAGGGATGGGGCAGCCACTCACCCACGATGTTATTGCACCTTACCAATGTCGCAATCTCCCCTACCTCTCGTTATCGTCACGCCCGCCTTTCCGCCGGACCGGGGTGGATTGGCGCTGGCCGCCGCCCGATTGGCGCGGCAGTTGCGACCGTGCCTGCCGCTGGAAGTCATCGCCCTTGGACGTTCGAACTCCCCGCCGGCCGTGACGCTCGCCACCGACGCCGAAATCCCCGTGCTGCGCGCGACCGCCCCCACCTGGGCCGAAGCTCAGCAACGGACGTTCCACCTGCTGCGCGAGCGCGCTCCCTATCGTCTGCTGCATGGCATTTATCCCAGTCTGACTGGCTTCCCGGTGGCGCTGGCGGCACGGGTTACCTCCACTCCATTTGTTTTAGTCGCGCGGGGCAACGATCTCCACCGCGACAGCTTTCATTCGGAACGTCAGGCGGGACTGTTGTTCGCTCTGCGGCACGCGGATGCGGTGGTCGGTGTTTCCCGCGAATTGTGCCAGCTTTCCATTGCACTCGGTGCGTCGAGGCGAGTGCGCTGGATTCCCAATGGCGTGGACGGCGAGCAGTTCCATTCGGCCTCATCCGATCCGGCGCTGCTGGCCGAATTGGGTCTCAACGAGGTTTTTCCCCGGCTCGGTTTCGTCGGCGAGGTTCGCCAAAAAAAGGGATTGGCGACGTTGCTGCAAGCACTCGCCCTGTTGCGCCGTCGTTATCCCCAAGCGGGACTGCTGCTCGTCGGTGGAGTCCGGGAAGATGCGCGGCCAATTCTGATGGAGTTTCTTGACCGACATCCCAAACTGCGCTCCGCCGTGCACGAACTGCCCTGGCTACCGCAGGAACGACTCGCCACCTGCTACCACCTGCTGGATGTGTTCTGGCATCCGGCGCTCAGCGACGGCTTGCCGAACGCCGTGCTGGAAGCGCTGGCTTGCGAGGTTCCGGTCGTTGCCAGCCGGGTCGGTGGCGCCGCCGACATTCTGGCCGATTCACCGCAAGCGTCGTTGCTGATTCCACCGAACGACCCGCTGGCGCTGGCGGACGCCACTTTGCGGCTGTTGCGCATGGAACCCGAGGCGCGATCCGAATTGGGGACGGCCGGGCGCGAGTGGGTGCTGGCACGCTTCACGCTGGAGGCCGAGATCAATGCCTATCTCGACCTGTATGCCGAACTGGATACCGTCATGGTGTCACGCCCAACTCCCGATACACCGCCAACAGTTTTTCCACCGCCCGGTCCCAAGTGAACTGGCCGGCCACGGTCAGACCGTTCCGGCTCAGTTCCTCGGCCAGTTCCCCATCACCCAGCACCCGGCGCAAGCCTTCCGCCAAGGCCGTTGGATCGTCCGGCGCGACCAGCCAGCCGGAAATGCCGTGTTCCAGCAGCGCCTCGGCCGCCGGCAGGCGCGAGGCCACCACCGGACAGCCGGCGGCCAGGTATTCCAGAATCTTGATCGGACAGGCGCCCTGCCGGAGATTGCGCGGATCGGCGGCCAGCGGTGCGACAGCGACCCGCGCCCGGGCCAGCAGTCGCGCCAGTACCGACGGTGCCACGGACGGCTGAATCAGGACCCGTTCGGCGACGCTCGACCGCTGCGCCCGCCGCAACAACGCTCCCCCCTCGCCGCGCGTGCGTTCCCCGACCAGTCGCAAGCGCCACGGCGGCGACAGTTGGGCGAACGCTGCCACCAAGGTCTCCAGTCCTTGCCACGGGCTGAAGGTACCCATGTAGAAGATCTCCGGGGCGGTGGCGACCGGCGGCGGTACTTGCCATTCCGCCGGATCGACGCCGTTGGGAGTCACCGTGACCCAGCACGCGCCCCGCTCCCGCAACAGCTCCGCCGTCACCGGGCTGGGCGTGACGACCGCTTCGACCTGGGTTAGTACCGTCTGCTCCTGCTGGCGCAGTTTCGCCAGTAAACCGGGCTGTTCCCGCAACGCCGGATACAGAATCGGCCATTCCAGGCTCGGTAGGCCGTTGACCTCATAGACCAGCGGCGGCCGGCCCGACCATCCGATCAGCGCCAATCCTTCCCAGAGCGAGCGGAAATGGATGAGAGCGTAATCGCCGGCTCGGGCATGACGGCGCACGCACTCGCCAAAAGTCAGCGCTCGTTGCAACAAATGACCTTCCGGCAAGGAACAAGGCAGGCAGCGGGCACCTTCCAGACGGTCGTGCGCGGTCAGCAAGCAGGCATCGACCTGCAAGCCGGCGGCGGCCAGACCGCGCAGAAAGGCGAGGATGTGGCGGCTGGCTCCTTTCGGCGCGGGCACTCGGTCGAAAGCGGCGTAGAGGATGCGGGTCATCGGCGGCGAAGTCACCCGCCGAACCGACAGCGCCACCGGCCCAGCCAGCGGCCGAGCACCGAATCGGCCAGCAGTCCGTCGAGCCGCCGGTTCTGATCCAGGAACATGTCGCACTGATGGCAGGCGGGAAACAGTGGTCGCGCTGTCGCCCGCCGCAGCGCCGCGTAGGCCGCGCCTTCCCAAATGGCAGTGAAAGATTGCTCGCGCAGATCGCCCAGCGTGGGTTGGCGCGGCGTCATGCAACACGCGCTGACTCGGCCGGCGTGATCGATCAGGGCGTGCGTCCATGGCGCGTAACAGCGATGCCGATCGTAGTAGCCACGGGCGTAGTGGCCGCGAGTGCTGGCCTCCTGCTCCTCCGGCGACCGGCCAAACGGATAGGCGTCGGCGACCGACTTCAGCAAGCCCAGCCGGCGGCCGTCCCGCGCCAGGATCGGCGCGACGCGGGCGTTGAAGTCCGCGATTTGCTCCTGGGTCATCGCACCCAGTTCCGGCGTGTGCGCGTCCAGCGGAATCAGGTTGAGCTGTGCCGCGCCCAGTTCCGCCGCCCACGCTGGCAGTTCGGCCAGCGTCGAGTAGTTGAGCGCCGTCACCACCGTATTGATGCGCAGCCGGCCCGGCGGCAGACAATCCCGCAAGGCCCGGAAACCGGCGACCGCTTTGCGCCAACTGCCCGCGACGCCGCGCTGCCGGTCGTGAACGGCGGGATCGGGACTGTCGAGCGAGACGTTGGCCCGGCGCAGGCCGGCGGCGACCAGCCGGGCGGCGCGTTGGGGAGTGAGCGTGGTGGCGTTGGTGGTCATGGTGACGCGGATGCCCTGCCCCGCCGCATGGGTGATGATCGCGTCCAGATCGCGGTCGAGCGTCGGCTCGCCACCGCTGAGGTGCAGTTTGCGACAACCCCGTTGCGCCAGTTCGTCGATCAGCGTCAGCCAGGCAACAGTCGGTAGCGGCGGGTCGGAGCGCTCCCGCCAGTGCAGGCACATCCCGCAGCGCAGATTGCAATCCCACACCAATTTGAGCTTGACGTACAGCGGTCGATAGGGCCGGCCCTCGCGTACTGCTGCCCGGAATGTCACTGCATCGGCGGCGATCAGGGCGGGGTCGTGCATGGTTTGTCTCCAGAGCTACATCACTGTGGCGGGCATGGCATATTAGCGGGTGATAGGCTACGACAACGAGCGCGGCAAAGGCGATCACAAGCACCTGCGCGGCACCGAAATCGCGTATCACTTCGTGGACGTCCCAACCTTGTTGGCCGATTTCATGAAAGACGTACAGGAGTTTCAGCCATGACCCCCAACATTTTGCATATCGAAATCCAGCCGGCGCACGTTGCGCTTAGCCGGTTCGGCGCGGCGCTCGAAGGTGCGCTGGCCGGCCAAGCCGTGGAGCCGTATTGCGGAGTTGGTTTCGAAACGATGGCGCAACTCGGCGAGGTCTTCACGCCCAAGCGTTGGGAGTTGGTCGCGGCGCTCAAAGCGGCAGGCCCGCTCACGATCTATGCGCTTGCCAAGCACCTCGGGCGGCATTACCGCAATGTCCACAAAGACGTGACGGCGCTAATGGAATGGACGGTAATCGACAAAGACGAAGACGGGCGGGTGTTCGTGCCTTGGGACGAAATCGATGTGCGCTGGCCACTGATACAGCGCGCGGCGTGAACACTGCACAATAAGACGCCGGCCATGAGAATGATGGTCGGGTGATGGGAATGTAGATCCGCTGGAAGCGGAAGAGCGCGCATTCACCGCCCGCGCCGGGCCTGACCGCCGCCGCTCCGCGTCGTCTGTCCAGCCCGGCGTGCTCCATTCCCTGCTCTCGCCTCCGGCTCGCCTTGCCGGGCCGTTTGACCTCGGGCCAGCCGGAAGCCGCCGAAGTCGCAGCGGCAGCCGGGATCGACGAGGGAGCGGTTGGCAGAACGGGCGTACCTGCCGCGGTTGAACCAGCTACCGCCGCGCAGCACGCGCCTCCCGCCCTCGGCAGGCCCCGTGGGGTCCACCACCGTCTCCGATGGATAATCACCGAACCAGTCCTGGCACCATTCCCACACATTACCGTGCATCTGGTACAAACCCCAGCCGTTGCACGGCAAAGCTTTCACATCCACCGTCGCTTCCCGATATGTTCCTTTCCGTCCGCCAGCATAGGGGAAGTTGCCGTTGTAATTGATCTGTTCCGGCGTGATCTGGTCGCCAAACCAGAACGCCGTCGTCGTCCCCGCCCGACAGGCGTATTCCCACTCCGCTTCCGTCGGCAGCCGAAAGCCGCCGCCCGGTACCAATTCGTTCAACCGTTCGATAAAGCGTTGTGCATCGTCCCAGCTTACGGTCTCGACTGGCCGGTTTTCGCCTTTGAACCGGCTCGGGTTGTCGCCCAGCACCGCTTGCCACAGCGCTTGCGTGCAAACCGTGTCCGCCAGCCAAAAACCCTGCGTTATAATTACTCCTCAGTCGCAACTTCTCGGTCTGATCGTGGGACAAGACGGCCCGCGGCTGATCATGGAACCAGCCAGTCAAATGCCGCTTAACCGGGTGATTTAAGCGATGATTCAGGAGACCGGGGGCGAATGGACCGGTTCCTCTTCTTTGGGGTCCTGGAAAGCGCGTCGGATCTTCGTGATGATACTGTTTTGTGGGAGATCGAGGAGTTGTTTGAGGACCAGCGCGGCCAAGACCTGGCGGACCGTTTTTTCCGAAGGCAGCGCGCGGGAGCGGGTCCGCAGATAGAGTTGATGCTGTTGCCAGATCTCGGCACCGAACCGCAGGGCGATCAGTTGCAACAACCCCTGGGCGACCAGGGCGCAGAAGACGAAGACTTCATAGGCTTGCCAGCAGGCGGCGACGGGGGGTTGGTGTTCGGCCGTTGGGGTCTTCAAGGACCGATTCGGGGTAGGACGGCGGGCGTGGCGCGGCAAGTGCGGGGTCCAGAAGTGAAAACGAAACGCGCCGAGGAGATTTTTCAAGACGGCGAACAAGATTTCAATGCGGGTGCGGATACAATACAGTTCGAGCGCGGTGACCGGCGAGAGGGTCAGATCGGAACACATCAGGACCAAGGGACCACGCGAGGTGATGGCGAAAACGAACAGGAGGGAGTCGCCGAGCGGTTTCCACAATAACGGGAGGCTCATCAGCCGCACGAGTTCCCGCTGGCCATAGACGCAGCATTCGACGAGATCAAAGCCTTGGGGATGATCAAAACACTCCATCAGGTGGACTTTCTCGCCATAGCGCGGTGGGGGTCCGGGCCGGTCGGCGGGCTTCGGGGCGGCCGGGAAATACGCGACGTAATTTTTCTTCGCCCGGGTCAGGATCATCAGATAGGGTTGCCGCAAGGCGATCGAGTAGACCGAGTGGGCCAACCGGAAGACCCCGGCGGTGGCGAAAAACGCATCCAACACCAAAAAGGCCGGGGCGTCATGACCGAGGGCGAACGTCAAGGCCATCTGGACCACCCGCTCCGGCAGGCTCGGGTCGGTGGGTGACGCTGGTTCCGCCTGGCCTAACTGGCGGAAACCCTGATGAATCCGTAGTTCTAGGGGCAAACAAAAACAGGCGCCGAGCGTTCCCACGACTAAACCGATCGCCCCCCAACATTGCCCCCGGAAATACGACGGCTTGTGCTGGGTTTCCGAATGGTCATGTAACGACACCACTCCCGGCATGCGCCCCCCATCTTTGACCACCAGGGTATGATCGCCCAGCAACAGACAACGCCCAGCGACCTGAACCGCAACCGCCTGACGCCACACGTAGCCTTGCCATGCCGCCAACAGCGTTTCAAAATCATAGGCTTTCGAGCGAAAGAAATGCAGAAAACGGTGATAAACCGCTTCATTCCCCTGCCAGAACCGGCACATCGAGGTTACGCCGATCGTCTCCGGTGCCGCCAAAAAACTCAACACCACCGCGCAGAACAGCACCCAGCTGCGCCGCCGAGCAAAGGCGCTGCGAAAACCTTCTAAAGCCTGGTATACATAGGTCAGCATGGATTCTCCTCGGGCGACCGGGTTGTTGAGGCGCGCGTCGCTCAGGGAAATCCATGCTGCCCTTGAGCAGCAAAGTCAAGGGGCTTCAGGGAAAGAACTTACGACTGACGAGTAATTACTTGGTGCTGGGTTTCATCGTCATACCGTTCCGCCTCTCTCTCCGGCGAACCCATCAGGAACTCGCCCGGCACGATCCAGCGCAAACACTGCCTGATGCCGCGATACCGAAACGCCATCCACAGGCCGTACCGATCTTCCCCCCAGTCGCAAGCCCAGGGAGCCGGAAACTCGGCGGGCAAGGATTCGCTGTTGCCCGGGTTATAAAGTGCGGGCGTGGGTTCCGTTGGTTGGGCGTTCATTGCTCACTACCGTGGTCATCGAAACCCCCAACCCCCTTTACGCAGGCGAGAATTCCGGCGAATTCATGGCCGACTCATTCCCCCCTTTGAAAAAGGGGGGCGAGGGGGGATTTAGGTTTTGCTTATTGCCCTGGTTGTCAGAAATCCCCCCCACCCCCCCCTTTGCGAAAGGGGGGAGTTTTCGCGTTGGTCGTCCCCGACAATAAGGGCGCACGCGGTCAGCTTTCGGTATCGCCCTCGATGCCTACTCACAGACCACGGGCCACTGAGTTTTCGCCCCGGGATCACTTCCGGGGACAGGATGGCGATCTGGTCAAGCAAGGCCATCAAACCATTCCTCGAGCTCGGGCCAGCCGGAAGCCGTCGTTGTCGTTGCGGTTGCCGGGATCGTCGTGGTTGCGGTTGGCAGAACGCACGTTCCTGCCGTTGTTGATCCAGCTACCGCCGCGCAGCACGCGCCTCTCGCCCTTATCGACCACCACCCGTAACCAGTGTAACCCCGCCACCCGCTAGACCTCCAGCGGCGGATGGCGCAGCAGATTTTGCTTGCGCCAGTTCGCGCTGTCGGCGGGCAGCGTGATCGCATGAACGGCGTCATAGCCGCGCTGCAAGGTCAGGGCGTCGATGCGTCCTTCGGCGTAGGCGCGTTCCCAGTCTTGCCTGAGTTGTTGATAGCGCCTTTGGCGACGGCGCGACAGCCGGAGTTGCCCTGGCGTGATGCGATAACCGCAGAAACTCACGCCATGAACGTTTCGGTTGATTTGCGTGTTGGCTTTCACGGTCAGCAACCGTTCGTCGGTCGCATAAGCACGAACCTGCTCCAGCGTCTCCCGCGCGCACTCGCGGCTGTCGCACCACCAGAGAATGTCGTCCATGTAGCGCACCTGGGCACGGGCTGGGAGTTCGAGCAATGATCGGGTCGGGCTGACGGGATTGCGCCCGTCAGCCCTCCCACACCACCGGACATGCGGTTTTCCGCATCCGGCGGTTGAGCCCAGCGGGCTTAGCCCGCGAGCACCCACGGTAGAGTGAATTACTGATGTCTACCGTGTTGCTCATTGAACCTCTTCTGACGTCTGTGCTCGCTGTCCGCCGCGACTCGATGGGCACGTGCCGCCCCTCCGCAGGAATCCACCTGCTCGGCTTGGCCCGCCGGTCCGGGAGCTGCCGCAGTTGCCGCTCCGAACCCGTGTCGCCCGTCTCCGTGCCGCTGGGAACGGATGCAGACTGTGGTCCTCTCGTGACTCTTCGGCCCTTCGCTCGACCGGCCTTTCGGCCGGTGTCCACACTACTACGGCCTCTGCTGACTCCTGGCACGCTCTCACGCGTCAGGTCTCCCCGAGTAAGAACAGATACTTTCGACCCGTGCCGCCAGGCTCTACCGGATACGTCTTTCGGTGACGGTTGGATTTCGCGTTCCCTAGCACGCTCATCGCCCGTACCCGGCCTCACTGCCTGTTCGTGTTCCTGCGGTCGTGTCTTGGCTACGCCCTTCTTTCAGCTTGGCCTCGCGGCTTCCACCTTGGGTTTCGCTACGCTTCTCGTCACTCTTCGCGGTTACCTCCTCTCAGGTAACAAGTACATGCCCATGTCGGGCACACATCGGGTCGGGCTGACGGGATTGCGCCCGTCAGCCCTCCCACACCACCGGACATGCGGTTTTCCGCATCCGGCGGTTGAGCCCAGCGGGCTTAGCCCGCGAGCACCCACGGTAGAGTGAATTACTGATGTCTACCGTGTTGCTCATTGAACCTCTTCTGACGTCTGTGCTCGCTGTCCGCCGCGACTCGATGGGCACGTGCCGCCCCTCCGCAGGAATCCACCTGCTCGGCTTGGCCCGCCGGTCCGGGAGCTGCCGCAGTTGCCGCTCCGAACCCGTGTCGCCCGTCTCCGTGCCGCTGGGAACGGATGCAGACTGTGGTCCTCTCGTGACTCTTCGGCCCTTCGCTCGACCGGCCTTTCGGCCGGTGTCCACACTACTACGGCCTCTGCTGACTCCTGGCACGCTCTCACGCGTCAGGTCTCCCCGAGTAAGAACAGATACTTTCGACCCGTGCCGCCAGGCTCTACCGGATACGTCTTTCGGTGACGGTTGGATTTCGCGTTCCCTAGCACGCTCATCGCCCGTACCCGGCCTCACTGCCTGTTCGTGTTCCTGCGGTCGTGTCTTGGCTACGCCCTTCTTTCAGCTTGGCCTCGCGGCTTCCACCTTGGGTTTCGCTACGCTTCTCGTCACTCTTCGCGGTTACCTCCTCTCAGGTAACAAGTACATGCCCATGTCGGGCACACTAGGTCGGGTTAGCGCAGCGTAACCCGACATTCATCTATTCCTGCCCTACACCGCTGGAAAACACCATTCCTCCGGCACCCCAATCCTCGGCAAAAAGACCTCTTTCCACGTAACGTCGGAAACTGGAATAGGGCCAATCCAGCGGGCGATCTACATAGCCATGCTTCACCGGATTGTAATGAATATATTCCACATGCCGCCGGTAATCGGCTTCGTCGCGCAGCAGGTGTTCCCAGTAACGATGTTGCCAAATGGCCTGCTCGCCTTTTCGCAAGCGGGCGGCATCCGGTGGAGTTCGCACGGCCATGTCGCAATGTCGTGTAAACCAACTCTTCACCAAACGCCAACGGGTTGCAAAATCGGCGTCATCCTGGGGTAGTGTCCAGATACAATGCAAATGATCGGGCAGCACGACGACGGCGTCCAGCGTGAATGGGTACTTATCCATCACATGGCGAAAGGCGTTGCGCAATACCTCAACCCTGGCCTCGCTGGTAAACAACCGGCGCCGCTGTTCCGTGACGAGCGTGAAGAAATAGCATCCTCCAAATTGTACCGCGCGACGGTATTGCATGGTGTTTTGTCGGGTTACGCTACGCTAACCCGACCTAGTGGGTCACTTGCCTTGAACACTGCTATTTAATGAGTATAAATTTCAATATTATCAAAAAATTAACCAAAAACTGAGGGGCAATAATGGCGATGAGCAAGGCAAGTGACCCACTAGTGCTTCAACCGACCTTAAATGACGTGATCGGTAGGGTGGATAAGGCGCTTGCGCTGCATCCGCCAGCCGCCTGCTGGGTGGATGCGCTACGCTTATCCACCCTACATTCATCAATTCAGCCTGGTTGGAGCACTAGTGGGTCACTTGCCTTGCTCATCGCCATTATTGCCCCTCAGTTTTTGGTTAATTTTTTGATAATATTGAAATTTATACTCATTAAATAGCAGTGTTCAAGGCAAGTGACCCACTAGTGTGCCCGACATGGGCATGTACTTGTTACCTGAGAGGAGGTAACCGCGAAGAGTGACGAGAAGCGTAGCGAAACCCAAGGTGGAAGCCGCGAGGCCAAGCTGAAAGAAGGGCGTAGCCAAGACACGACCGCAGGAACACGAACAGGCAGTGAGGCCGGGTACGGGCGATGAGCGTGCTAGGGAACGCGAAATCCAACCGTCACCGAAAGACGTATCCGGTAGAGCCTGGCGGCACGGGTCGAAAGTATCTGTTCTTACTCGGGGAGACCTGACGCGTGAGAGCGTGCCAGGAGTCAGCAGAGGCCGTAGTAGTGTGGACACCGGCCGAAAGGCCGGTCGAGCGAAGGGCCGAAGAGTCACGAGAGGACCACAGTCTGCATCCGTTCCCAGCGGCACGGAGACGGGCGACACGGGTTCGGAGCGGCAACTGCGGCAGCTCCCGGACCGGCGGGCCAAGCCGAGCAGGTGGATTCCTGCGGAGGGGCGGCACGTGCCCATCGAGTCGCGGCGGACAGCGAGCACAGACGTCAGAAGAGGTTCAATGAGCAACACGGTAGACATCAGTAATTCACTCTACCGTGGGTGCTCGCGGGCTAAGCCCGCTGGGCTCAACCGCCGGATGCGGAAAACCGCATGTCCGGTGGTGTGGGAGGGCTGACGGGCGCAATCCCGTCAGCCCGACCCGATCGGGACTGCTCGGCGCAAAAGCGATTGAGTTCTTCTTGCGCCGCTTCCGGCGTATGGACGGACACGGTAAAAAAGCGATATTTCACTTTGGCTTGATCCTCTTCCACAGATCGCGCAGGACCTGACCGACGCCGCTCCGCGTCGTCTGTCCGGCCCCGCGCTCCTCGCTTGCCACCGGCGCCGCCGGCGCCGGAGGACTGGTTTCACTAACTGCTCTCGCCTCCGGCTTGTCTGGCCGGACCGCTTGACCTCGGGCCAGCCGGACGCCGACGAGGTCGCTGCGGTAGCCGGGAACGCCGCGGAAGCGGTAGGCAGAACGGGCGTCCCTGCCGTAGCGGAACCAGCTACCGCCGCGCAGCACGCGCCCCTCGCCCCCACCAGGACCCGTCGGGTCCACCACCGTCTCCGCAGGGTAATCACCGAGCCAGTCCTGGCACCACTCCCACACGTTGCCGTGCATCTGATACAAGCCCCAGCCGTTGCACGGCAGCGCTTTCACCGCCACCGTTTCTTTGCGGTATTTTCCTTTTCGCCCGCCAGCGTAGGGGTGGTTTCCGTCGTAGTTGACCTGCTCAGGGGTGATCTGGTCGCCAAACCAGAACGGCGTTCTTGTCCCCGCCCGGCAGGCGTATTCCCACTCCGCTTCCGTCGGCAGCCGAAAGCCGCCGCCCGGCACCAATTCGTTCAACCGTTCGATAAAGCGTTGTGCATCGTCCCAGCTTACGGTCTCGACTGGCCGGTCTTCGCCTTTGAATCGGCTCGGGTTGTCGCCCAGCACCGCTTGCCACAATGCCTGGGTGCAGGCCGTGTCCGCCAGCCAATAGCCACGGGTCAGAATCACCCGGTGTTGGGTTTCATTGCTCAAGCGTTCCGCCTCGCTTGCCGGTGAACCCATCAAAAACTCGCCCGGCACGATCCAGCGCAGGCGCTGAACGACGTCCCCGATACGGAAATCGACATACAGTCCATATCCATCCCGACCGATAGCCTCGGCCCATTCCGGCCGCTCGATGCTATCGAGGATCAATTCCTGGTAGTCCGTGCGCAGCCGCAAGCGCCCGCTGGCGGACAGGAGAATGGCCTGATCGAGTGGTTGGATGAATTGGTCGCTGGGTTCCAGGCGCTGCACCTGCACTTGGGGGGCGATAGCGCCGAGGTTCGCCACCGGGCTACCCGGCGCGTCCAGGTCGGAGGCAGGCGCGGCTGGCGCGTCCGCTTCCAGATAAAGCGCCGGTCCGCGCTGGCGCAGGGTGTAATGCTTCAGCGTCTGATCCTGCCCGACCAGCCAACTGACCCGGCTGAGATCGAGCCCTGGAGGGGGCGTTACCTGGCCCTCGCGCAGCGCCGTCTGGTTGACTATCGCCCAAGCGGCGGCCAACGCTTCGTCTTGCCACATGGCCTCGTGCTGGCGCGGGGTCAAGCGCCCGACCCAGGCTTGCGCCGAATCAGCCATTGCATCGTTCCGGTCGCGCAGCGTCCTGACGATGCGCGCCATGAACCGTTGGGCCTGCACGTCACAAGCGTTCTCCAAGTTAGCGAGCACGCCACGCTCTTCGTGACCGATGGCGGGCGACAGATGCAGGTGATGCTCGACGATCAAACCGGCAACCTGCCGGCGCAAGGCGGCGTCCTGGCCCTGGAACGCGCGCCGGTAGCCGGCAATCGCTTCACGGTCATAATAAAAAGCCAGGGGGGTGGCGTGGACGTTCGGGCGATTCCAGGCCGCCGCTTCGCTGCCCACATCCGCCTCCCGAACCGGAAGCGCATGGCGCGCGGCGCGCAACAGCGCGGGTTCGATCCGAATGGCGGGGGCCAGCAAAGCCAACAGCCGCTCGGCGCCGGGATCCGACTCCGCCCGCGCCGATGACGCCAGCGGCAACCGACGCGCATCGAGACGCCGGGGCAGACGCGCCATCCGGTCCCAGCACGCCGGATAAAACAGTCGGGTCAACTCGCCGTCCCACCAGCGCGGCGGGCTGGGCATCAACGCCACCGGCCGGCAACCCGTCCGCCGCAGACGAGCGCCCAGATATCGCCACTGCCGGCGGCGCACATCGCTTGGGTCGTTACAGCCCAAATCGCTCAGCACGAGAACCACCGCGCCAGTCGCAGGCGCCGGACCGCTGTCGGATTCCCGCCACTCTCGCCCGTCATGCCACCAACAACGGCCGCCCGGATCGCCGTCGGGAAAAGCGATGAGCCGCAATCCTCGCGCGCCCCGCAATCGCCGCAACCGCCGATGCAATTGATTAAAATCGTTCCAGAAAGGCAACAACGGTTCGGCGTAATCGACGATAAGTCGGCATTGAGCGGCCCAGCCGTGGCGCTGCTGGCGCGGTAAGTATCGCAAGGTTTGCGCGCGGGCCAACCGCGAGAGGATGCGGGGCAAGTCCAGCGTCCGCGTCGTCTGCCAGGCGCCCAGCGCCGTCTTTAAAAACGGCCACAATCGGGACCAGGGCAGCAACGGCGGCTGTGGCGGCGGGCTAATATTGGCGGGGGCGCGAAGCTCGTCTTCGCCTTGAAAGGGCTCGGCGCGTTGAAACCAGGTCGGCTCGTCCCGCACGACCTCCTCCGGCTCCAGCAGGCGGTTCGCCACTACCCGGCAGAAGCGGGCTTTGGGTGTTGTTACCAGAGTTACCTTACCCAAGGTCCCGGCAACGCCAAGCGCGGAGACTCCCTCCAGCTTCACGGTTACCGACACCGATGGCTTTTCTTCCTCGCGCCGCTCATAACCCAATACGGCGGCGATGCTATCCCAATGCGCCTCGCCGCAGGCATGCAGGCATTCCAGCAAATCGGCTCGGCTGACCTGAGCGTGGCGACGCATATAGCACTCCCAGATGATTTGATCGGGTCGGGCTGACGGGATTGCGCCCGTCAGCCCTCCCACACCACCGGACATGCGGTTTTCCGCATCCGGCGGTTGAGCCCAGCGGGCTTAGCCCGCGAGCACCCACGGTAGAGTGAATTACTGATGTCTACCGTGTTGCTCATTGAACCTCTTCTGACGTCTGTGCTCGCTGTCCGCCGCGACTCGATGGGCACGTGCCGCCCCTCCGCAGGAATCCACCTGCTCGGCTTGGCCCGCCGGTCCGGGAGCTGCCGCAGTTGCCGCTCCGAACCCGTGTCGCCCGTCTCCGTGCCGCTGGGAACGGATGCAGACTGTGGTCCTCTCGTGACTCTTCGGCCCTTCGCTCGACCGGCCTTTCGGCCGGTGTCCACACTACTACGGCCTCTGCTGACTCCTGGCACGCTCTCACGCGTCAGGTCTCCCCGAGTAAGAACAGATACTTTCGACCCGTGCCGCCAGGCTCTACCGGATACGTCTTTCGGTGACGGTTGGATTTCGCGTTCCCTAGCACGCTCATCGCCCGTACCCGGCCTCACTGCCTGTTCGTGTTCCTGCGGTCGTGTCTTGGCTACGCCCTTCTTTCAGCTTGGCCTCGCGGCTTCCACCTTGGGTTTCGCTACGCTTCTCGTCACTCTTCGCGGTTACCTCCTCTCAGGTAACAAGTACATGCCCATGTCGGGCACACTAGGTTGGGTTAGGCCGTAGGCCGTAACCCAACGTTTTGATCTTGTTGGGTTACGCGCTGCGCGCTAACCCAACCTACAATCACTAACTCGTCAGTCGTAAGTTCTTTCCCTGAAGCCCCTTGACTTTGCTGCTCAAGGGCAGCATGGATTTCCCTGAGCGACGCGCGCCTCAACAACCCGGTCGCCCGAGGAGAATCCATGCTGACCTATGTATACCAGGCTTTAGAAGGTTTTCGCAGCGCCTTTGCTCGGCGGCGCAGCTGGGTGCTGTTCTGCGCGGTGGTGTTGAGTTTTTTGGCGGCACCGGAGACGATCGGCGTAACCTCGATGTGCCGGTTCTGGCAGGGGAATGAAGCGGTTTATCACCGTTTTCTGCATTTCTTTCGCTCGAAAGCCTATGATTTTGAAACGCTGTTGGCGGCATGGCAAGGCTACGTGTGGCGTCAGGCGGTTGCGGTTCAGGTCGCTGGGCGTTGTCTGTTGCTGGGCGATCATACCCTGGTGGTCAAAGATGGGGGGCGCATGCCGGGAGTGGTGTCGTTACATGACCATTCGGAAACCCAGCACAAGCCGTCGTATTTCCGGGGGCAATGTTGGGGGGCGATCGGTTTAGTCGTGGGAACGCTCGGCGCCTGTTTTTGTTTGCCCCTAGAACTACGGATTCATCAGGGTTTCCGCCAGTTAGGCCAGGCGGAACCAGCGTCACCCACCGACCCGAGCCTGCCGGAGCGGGTGGTCCAGATGGCCTTGACGTTCGCCCTCGGTCATGACGCCCCGGCCTTTTTGGTGTTGGATGCGTTTTTCGCCACCGCCGGGGTCTTCCGGTTGGCCCACTCGGTCTACTCGATCGCCTTGCGGCAACCCTATCTGATGATCCTGACCCGGGCGAAGAAAAATTACGTCGCGTATTTCCCGGCCGCCCCGAAGCCCGCCGACCGGCCCGGACCCCCACCGCGCTATGGCGAGAAAGTCCACCTGATGGAGTGTTTTGATCATCCCCAAGGCTTTGATCTCGTCGAATGCTGCGTCTATGGCCAGCGGGAACTCGTGCGGCTGATGAGCCTCCCGTTATTGTGGAAACCGCTCGGCGACTCCCTCCTGTTCGTTTTCGCCATCACCTCGCGTGGTCCCTTGGTCCTGATGTGTTCCGATCTGACCCTCTCGCCGGTCACCGCGCTCGAACTGTATTGTATCCGCACCCGCATTGAAATCTTGTTCGCCGTCTTGAAAAATCTCCTCGGCGCGTTTCGTTTTCACTTCTGGACCCCGCACTTGCCGCGCCACGCCCGCCGTCCTACCCCGAATCGGTCCTTGAAGACCCCAACGGCCGAACACCAACCCCCCGTCGCCGCCTGCTGGCAAGCCTATGAAGTCTTCGTCTTCTGCGCCCTGGTCGCCCAGGGGTTGTTGCAACTGATCGCCCTGCGGTTCGGTGCCGAGATCTGGCAACAGCATCAACTCTATCTGCGGACCCGCTCCCGCGCGCTGCCTTCGGAAAAAACGGTCCGCCAGGTCTTGGCCGCGCTGGTCCTCAAACAACTCCTCGATCTCCCACAAAACAGTATCATCACGAAGATCCGACGCGCTTTCCAGGACCCCAAAGAAGAGGAACCGGTCCATTCGCCCCCGGTCTCCTGAATCATCGCTTAAATCACCCGGTTAAGCGGCATTTGACTGGCTGGTTCCATGATCAGCCGCGGGCCGTCTTGTCCCACGATCAGACCGAGAAGTTGCGACTGAGGAGTCACTAAAACCACGATTGATTTCGGATTGCTACAGTCAGCGCGGCGAGGAAGGCGCTTTTTTCAGCACGAACTCGCCGATCTTGGCGAGCCAATCCATCTGTTCGCTCTCGTCATGACCCAACCTGCACACCGCCCGCAGCAGGTCGAGATACTCGGCTTGGCCGGGAGGAGGCAAGCCTTGCGCGTTGGCCGCCTTACGGTCTTCCAGCAGCAGTTCACCGGCCTTGCGGCGTACCGCCTCGGTGGATTTTTCGAAGTGGACCGCGCCACGCTGGCACAGGAAATCCAGCAAGACATCGTCGGCTTCCGGCAGACTTAACGGCAAGACCAGGCAACGGCGCAGGAAAGCGGCCGGCAGTTCGCGTTCCTCGTTGGTGGTAACGATCACCAGCGGCGGGGGGTTGTCCTGGGACTGGCGCACGGACGCACCGAGATACGGCACGGCGAAATCCCCATTCCCCAAGGTTTCCAGAAGCCCGTTGGGTAGATCGGTATCGGCCTTGTCGATCTCGTCGATCAGCAACACGCTGCCTCGGCTGGGTTCCCAACCGTCGGGACAGGTCGGGGCGAGTTCGAGGCGATGGTCGCAAAGCGTGTACTGATCCTGAGCGGACGCCCAATCGAACACCCACCACAACGGGCCGGGGGATAGAAAGCGGAGCGGGTTTATCCGTCTGGGGATTTCGTCCGCGCTGCAATGGGCCAGCGCCTGCGCCTCGCCCAGACGCGCCACTGCATCAAACTGCCATTGCAGATCCTGGCACTCGGTGCGGGCGTTGACCACCGCCGACAGGAACAGGCGCTTTGTCACTTCCGCCGCCGCCCGCGCCAACTGGCTCTTGCCCGTGCCCGGCTCGCCCCGAACCAACAACGGCCGTTCGGCCGCCTCCGCCGCCATCAGGGCATGGACGCTGGCTTCATCGAAAACATGCACCGCCGCCGGCCAGGAACCGCGCTTGGGGAGGGGGATGGGTTTATTGATGGGGTAGTGATGGAGAGCCATGTGATGTATCCCGCAACATAAGAAGAAATGCCTCAATCGATTCCCACAAACTGTCTTCTTCCAGTAGTAGTATCCTGTCGCCCTGTCCGCTGCCGATATAAATCACCCGCAGTGGAGGCATGGCCTCCAACAGACTTTTCAACAGGTATTCATCGGAAAGGGGGGAATTATCACGCTTTGATGGAATAGTGATGTAGTAGTGACCTTCTTTTCGTCTCTCGCGACCTTCCAGTTTGGGTTTCAACTTCTTTTTCAATTGCTCCAAATCATTGGGAGCTTCACCCTCGATCTTCGCTGCAACCCAGATTCGCTGTAAAATCCCTTTCAACCGATCATCTGGATGCAAGCCATCTTCCAGGTAATCAGCCTCAAAGCTATCCCTACCCACGGCTCGAACTCTATTTTTTCTGTCATACCTCAAAATAAAACAGGCATGTCTTTCAGCCAATGAGGATATTAATACTTCAGTCCCCGCTTCCGTCTCAAGCGGTACGTTGGCTTCCATGCCTGCCTGCCATGGATTGAATCCACATCCCGAACCCTGAACTCGATCCATATCCACGGCCAGTAACACCAGCCAGCCAAAAATTTCGCGGGCAACCTCCTTGACCGAATCAACCATATCCGATTTCTGCTCCGCGAGCTTATCAAGGCAGCCCTTGGTGGCAAGATACATCGAGTCAAGGATTTTGATTGAAAAATCATATTGTTGTGGTACTAATACGTCTACCGCTGACTCCTTGCCACCTCGCTGAACGATCTCGTCACGCAAGGATTTTGCGCGAGGTTGATCCAACAATGAACGAATCTGATCTTTTATCTTGTTGACCAGAGGTGGAGGACTCGGAAAGCGTGGTGGCTGGCGCTCTACGCGCCCTTGACTTGATGGGAAACGGGGAGGAGCCGAAGGCTTAGCCCGTCCCTGTTGTATATCGGCGAGCAGCTTTTCCTTGGCGGCTGCTTCCTCCAAATCGACCAGATCAATGTTAATAATTGCTGGCAGCAACCCTTTTAGCTCACACTTCGCCACACGCACTGGTAGCAAAGTTCCTTTTTCGCCAGTTGGGTCCTGTGCGAACGCTGCCGCCCATTCAGGTTGAGTGAAGTTGGCCGCCAGATAATTCGGAGACAGTACCACCAAGGTACGATCTGCCTGTGCAGCCTTTTGCATCTCTGAATACGAAGTTACCACCGGGCCGGAAATCCCAAACCTGGATGATGACTGAATAACCGGCTTCCTCCAATTGCCAAGCGATCCATTCCGCCCAGTCCTTATCCTTGCCGTTGTAGCTGATAAAGAAGTCTTTCTGTTTCTCTGTCATCGCCTTTCCTATCCATGATTTCAACAAAGATAATTGACTGCCAAACTAAAGAATTACGTTTTCTCCGCTCGGCCATAAACTACTCCTCCACATTACAAAATCGTTCGATGTATTATAGATGGGAATCTGGTTGGGTGCGCGGAAAAGCAGGGGAGCAGGTTTTGTCTTTTGCTGGCCGGCGGCGACAAACGCACCCAGGACCGCGACATTCAAACCGCACTGGATTTGGCACGAACGCTGTCAGGAGCAAATCATGACCCAGATTGAAACCCGTCCCTACGATACGGTGGAATACCTGAGAGACGACGAAGACATGGTCGCCTATTTGGATGCCGTCCTGGAGGAAGGCGATCCCGCGCTGATTACGGCCGCGCTGGGTGATATTGCCCGCGCCAAAGGCATGACCCAACTGGCGCGGGAAACCGGATTGGGGCGCGAAAGTCTGTACAAGGCCCTGTCCGCCGAGGGCAATCCTGAATTCGCGACGGTGCTGAAGGTGGTACGCGCGTTGGGCCTGCGATTGCACGCGCGGGCCGCTTAGGTGGTTTCCCATCACCCCTTTTATCACCCGCCCCCACTGCCCTCCAACCGCTTCACCCACACCCAGTCGTTGAATTAATTCAAAGTTGATGATGGGCCTTACGTATCGGCCATGGTAGGGTGGAAAAGGTTTTCGGGGTCCAGCCAAGCCGGCAACCATTTCCATGCCTCGCGCAAGCGGCCGCGAATCTCGGTGGCATTGGGTTCCCAGCGATGTACGAGCCGCCAGAAGCGCGCGGAATGGTTTAATTCCCGCGTGTGGCAGAGTTCGTGGACCAGCACGTAGCGCGCCCATGCCCGTGGCAGGAACAGCAGCTTGTAGTTGAGACTGACGACGCCCTTGGCCGTGCAACTGCCCCAGCGGGTCCGCTGCCCCTTGATTCGCACCTCGGAAAACTTCAGCCCGGTTTCATCGGCCAAGCGCGCCAGCCAGGGCGCCAGCGCTTCCCGTCCCCGGCGCGCCAGCCAACGGTGGAGTGCGGCGCGACAGGCGGCTACATCCTCGACGGCTCCGGCGACGAGCAACCGGCCGGGCTGATCGATCCGGACAGAGACCGTGGTGCTTGACGTCTTGCGGTACTCGACCCGCCAGGATTCGCCCAACGCGGGCAGATCGAAGGACTGCGGGGGAGCGATGCTGGCTTGAGTGGCCAGCAAATGACGTACCTCATCGAATCGCTTCAGATGGCGGGCTACCCAATCCCGCTTGCCCCGCACGATGGCGTCGAGTCGGGAATGATCGAACCCACGGGGAACGACGACGACCAGACCGCTCCGCGCGTTCAGCCTGAGCCGGACGCAGCGGCTACGCGGCGAAACCGTGACCCGGTAAGGCAACCGACGGCCATCGGCGAGTTCGAGCAGGGCGGTCGTCATCGGTATTTCCCTCGGGACATCAGTACAGCCCAACCTGCTCCAGCCAGGCGGCGAAACATTGCCTTCCCCGGGCTTTGGCCGCGGCGGCATGACGGGCGGTTTCGGTCCGTAGTACCGGCACGCTCAAACCGGGCGTACCGGCGATTTCGCCCGCATGACCGATGAACCAGCGCTCCAAGCCCCGCGCGGTGGTTTCGATGTGGAACTGCAACGCCAGCGCGTTTTCCCACGAAAATGCCTGGTGTGGATACCAGTCGCTAGATGCCAGCAGCGTCGCACCTTCGGGTAAATCGAAAGTGTCGCCGTGCCAGTGTAGCACCGGCGTCTGGTCGGCGAACGCGGCCAGCGGGCTGTTTCGACCGTCCTCGGTCAGCCGTAGCGGTTTCCAGCCGATTTCCTTGCGCCCGCCTGGGTAGACCCGCCCACCCAGCGCCTGGGCGATCATCTGGCAACCGAGACAGATGCCGAGTGTCGGCCGGCCGGCGTCCAGCCGGGTTCGCAACAATTGCAACTCGTCGCGAACGAACGGATACGCTTCATCCTCGTAGACGCCGATGGGTCCACCCAGCACCACCAACAGCTCGTCGGCCAAGGGGTCCAGCGCGGCCAGATCGTCGTAGCCGGCCTCCAGGTAGCGAATGGCGTAGCCGCGCTCGGCCAGGACCGGAGCGAAAGCGTTGAGATCCTCGAAGGCGACGTGACGGATGGCGAGAACGGATTTCATGCGCGGTTTCCACCCCGTGGCGGTTTGGAGAAGATTGCGGCGGTATTCTGTGCCAGCCACCGTCGAGCGATTTAGGTTCGGCGGGCGCGGGCGAACAGGCGCACTTTCCAGCCGTCGCGATCGCGCACGAACTCCACGGGTTCCAACCAACCCGACGGAAATTGTCGGAGCGCCCGCGCCTGGTCAGCCGTAACGACCAGGTCGCTCAGGGTTTCTCCAAGAAACAGGCTGGAGGATACCGACCCGCCGCCCCGGATCGCGCGACTGTGCCGTTCCAGTTCGGCGGCCAATCCCGCGATATCCGACGCGCGTTTGATCATGGCCTTGAGGGTTTTTTCGTGGGTTGGGTTTGGCCCGACCGTTTTTGACCAGGATTGCCATAACCGGGCGAGTTCAGCCGCCGGCACGCCGTGCCGCTCGAAAATGGCCGCGAACTCATCATGGGCACCGTGATGGGTGGTCAGGCACAGCTTGAAAGCGTTGTTGAGAATGCGCCGGACATCGCAGGGGTCCAGAATGCTGAATAACGCCCGCCAGTCGCCCCGTTGCATGGCCTGCTGGGCCTGTTCGAACGCTTCTTGCGGAGTGCGGGCGGCCATGGGCTTGCGGATCGGGGATGAGGGGAAAATGCGGCGAACGAATGGTTGAAACATGGCGGAGAGGGTGGGATTCGAACCCACGGACCCTCGCGGGTCAACGGTTTTCAAGACCGTCGCATTCGACCGCTCTGCCACCTCTCCCAAAGCTTCGAATAAATTGTAACGATCCAGCCCCGACCATGCCAGCATCGTGGATCGCTATCATTAGCGATCATCCCAACCAACCTCATATTTCAACCGGTGCGGTCCGCACGACCCGATGCCGGTTCTCCCGGAGTTTTCGATGCAACGTGAACTGCTTGCTCTCGCTTTGAAAGGTATCGCCGGCACGGCGTACTTCGCTCGCGGCAAAGCCTATTACGACCAGAACCGCGTGCAATGGTTGGACGAGGATGAGGACAGCGTCAACGCCCGCGTGCGAGGCACCCGCGATTACACCGTTCAACTTTGGGAGGAGGGCGGCAAGATTCATTACAACTGCGATTGCCCGATCGGCCAGGACGGCGAGTTCTGCAAGCACTGCGTCGCCACTGCGCTCGCTTGGCTGGGGGAAACCGAACCGCAACCCACGCCGCCGGGAGAAACACCCCCCAAGCGCCGCGGCGCCATCGAAGACATTCGCGATTACCTGGCGAGCATGGAGCCGGACGCTTTAATCGACCTGATCGTGAACGCCTGTCTGCGCGACGACCGGATGCGGGAAAAGTTGTTGCTGGCGGCGCGCGGGCGGAGCGACATCCACACCGCCATCAAGACCTGGAAGGAGGCGCTGAAGCGCGCGACCACCACGCGCGGCTTCGTGGAGTATGGCGAAATGCCCTATTTTGTCGCCGGCATCCGGGATGTGGTCAACGCGCTGGATAGTTGGATTACCGACGGCCGCGCGACGTCCGTCGTCGAACTGGCGGAATATGCGGTGGCGCGGGTGGAAAGCGCCATGGGAGAATGCGACGACTCCAACGGAGAACTCCTCAGTCGCAACTTCTCGGTCTGATCGTGGGACAAGACGGCCCGCGGCTGATCATGGAACCAGCCAGTCAAATGCCGCTTAACCGGGTGATTTAAGCGATGATTCAGGAGACCGGGGGCGAATGGACCGGTTCCTCTTCTTTGGGGTCCTGGAAAGCGCGTCGGATCTTCGTGATGATACTGTTTTGTGGGAGATCGAGGAGTTGTTTGAGGACCAGCGCGGCCAAGACCTGGCGGACCGTTTTTTCCGAAGGCAGCGCGCGGGAGCGGGTCCGCAGATAGAGTTGATGCTGTTGCCAGATCTCGGCACCGAACCGCAGGGCGATCAGTTGCAACAACCCCTGGGCGACCAGGGCGCAGAAGACGAAGACTTCATAGGCTTGCCAGCAGGCGGCAACGGGGGGTTGGTGTTCGGCCGTTGGGGTCTTCAAGGACCGATTCGGGGTAGGACGGCGGGCGTGGCGCGGCAAGTGCGGGGTCCAGAAGTGAAAACGAAACGCGCCGAGGAGATTTTTCAAGACGGCGAACAAGATTTCAATGCGGGTGCGGATACAATACAGTTCGAGCGCGGTGACCGGCGAGAGGGTAAGATCGGAACACATCAGGACCAAGGGACCACGCGAGGTGATGGCGAAAACGAACAGGAGGGAGTCGCCGAGCGGTTTCCACAATAACGGGAGGCTCATCAGCCGCACGAGTTCCCGCTGGCCATAGACGCAGCATTCGACGAGATCAAAGCCTTGGGGATGATCAAAACACTCCATCAGGTGGACTTTCTCGCCATAGCGCGGTGGGGGTCCGGGCCGGTCGGCGGGCTTCGGGGCGGCCGGGAAATACGCGACGTAATTTTTCTTCGCCCGGGTCAGGATCATCAGATAGGGTTGCCGCAAGGCGATCGAGTAGACCGAGTGGGCCAACCGGAAGACCCCGGCGGTGGCGAAAAACGCATCCAACACCAAAAAGGCCGGGGCGTCATGACCGAGGGCGAACGTCAAGGCCATCTGGACCACCCGCTCCGGCAGGCTCGGGTCGGTGGGTGACGCTGGTTCCGCCTGGCCTAACTGGCGGAAACCCTGATGAATCCGTAGTTCTAGGGGCAAACAAAAACAGGCGCCGAGCGTTCCCACGACTAAACCGATCGCCCCCCAACATTGCCCCCGGAAATACGACGGCTTGTGCTGGGTTTCCGAATGGTCATGTAACGACACCACTCCCGGCATGCGCCCCCCATCTTTGACCACCAGGGTATGATCGCCCAGCAACAGACAACGCCCAGCGACCTGAACCGCAACCGCCTGACGCCACACGTAGCCTTGCCATGCCGCCAACAGCGTTTCAAAATCATAGGCTTTCGAGCGAAAGAAATGCAGAAAACGGTGATAAACCGCTTCATTCCCCTGCCAGAACCGGCACATCGAGGTTACGCCGATCGTCTCCGGTGCCGCCAAAAAACTCAACACCACCGCGCAGAACAGCACCCAGCTGCGCCGCCGAGCAAAGGCGCTGCGAAAACCTTCTAAAGCCTGGTATACATAGGTCAGCATGGATTCTCCTCGGGCGACCGGGTTGTTGAGGCGCGCGTCGCTCAGGGAAATCCATGCTGCCCTTGAGCAGCAAAGTCAAGGGGCTTCAGGGAAAGAACTTACGACTGACGAGCGGAGAATTGGGCGGCTTGCTGGCCCACATCGTTCAATTGCATCTGGATGCCTGCCGGGCCGCGTCCCCCGGTCCGGAAGAATTGGCCGAGCGGTTGTTTGAGTATGAACTGAACGGTCAGTGGGATACGTTCTCATCCGCCGCCAAGCTCTACGCCGAGGTGTTGGGCGAACCCGGCCTGGCGCGCTACCGCCAGTTGGCCGAAGCGGAATGGGCCAAGGTGCCGGCGCTGCGGCCGGGAGACGACAAGAGCCAGACCTGGCATGGAAACCGCTACCGCATCACGCAAATCATGGAAACGCTGGCGCGGCAGACCGGCGATGTGGAAGCGTTGGTGGTGGTGGAAGCCCGCGATCTGTCCAGCGCTTGGCGCTTTCTGCAAATTGCCGAGATTTATCGGAAGGCCGAGCAACGCAATAAGGCGCTGGAATGGGCGGAACGGGGGCTGGCGGCCTTTCCCGAGCGGACCGACCGGCGGTTGCGGGAATTTCTGATCGAGGAATACCTGCAACGTGGGCGCGGGGAGGATGCTGTGGCGCTGGCCTGGGCGCAATTCGGGGAAGATCCGAGACTGGAAAGTTTCGAGAAACTCAAAGCCGCCGCGCAACGAGCTGGCGGTGATTGGCCTGTTTGGCGCGACCGGGCGCTGGCCCATCTGCGACAACACATCGCCCGCGAATTCGCCGAACGGAAAAAAATCGGCTATGCGCGGATAACCGCACCGGATCAGTCGCGGCTGGTGGAAATTCTGCTGTCGGAACAGGAAGTCGAAGCGGCATGGCGGGAGGCTGGGACCGGCTCCTGCCGCGACGATTTGCGGCTCCGGCTGGCCGATCTGCGCGCGAAGGATTATCCGGAAGATTCGCTGGCGGTTTACCAGCCCCAAGTGGCGCGTCTCGTGGAGCAAACCAACAACCAAGCCTACGAGCAGGCCATGGTGCTGGTGAAAAAGATCAGGCCCCTGCTGCTGGACAACGGCGGCGAATCGCGCTGGAACGAGTATCTGGCAAAGCTGCGGAGCCAGTACAAGGTTAAGCGCAATTTCATGAAGATGTTGAACATGCTGAAATAGTTAAGGAGTGGAGTCTCGCCGTTCATAGAAGGCGCGGCAGGCGGCTTCCAGTCCCCGGACCACCCGTTTGCCGAGCAGCGGTCCGCGTGTTTCGGTCACCACCGTGTGCTGGATTTCCTGGTGATGGTCGTCGTAGCCGTACACCACTACCCAGTCGTGGGTTCGATCCAGTTCGTGGGCTCGCGCGGTGTTGGAGTAGAGGGCGGTGAAGTGCCAGTCGCCGCGCTGGGTGTGCAGGATGGGCAACCAGGCCTTGCCTTCGGGGTTGAACCGTTTGGGCGCGATGAGGGGTAACTGGCCGGCCGTCTCCTGTTCCCGATATTCGCGGTCCACATCCAGCAGCAGTTCCACTCCTGGACCATCCGCTGCTTCCCGTTGGCGGATGGTGCGGCTCCGGCCCAGGATGCTGGCCAGGGTGGCGCGAACCGCCGCCGCCCGGCGGGGTCCGACCCCCGGCACGGCTTCCAGGCGACCGTCGTGGGCCGCCGCTTCCAGCGCTTCCAGATTGTCCAGTTGCAGCTCGTCGTGGATGAGCTGCGCCAGTTGCGGCCCGATGCCCGGCACCACCTGAAACAGTTGCACCGGGTCGAGCGTGCCGCGCAGACGTTCGAGCCGACCCCAGCGCCCGGTCGCCACGATTTCATAGACCGCCTTGGCGATGCCCTGGCCGATGCCGGGCAGATCGAGCAAACCGTCCATCCCCTGCCGTTCCACCAGCTCGCGCACGTCTTCCGGTAACTGCGCCACGGTGTCGGCCGCCCGGCGGTAGGCATTGATGCGGAAGGGATTCGCGCCCTGCTGTTCCAGGAGATCGGCCGCCTGCCGCAGTTGCTCGGCGATCTCGCGATTGGGTTTGATGACAACATCGTCCATAGCGTCCTGTCCGGAAAAAGGATTTTCACATCAACCCATTAGACACCATAATGGTCGACCTGACATTGCCCGGTTGTCGCGGAAATTCCAATTCTTTCCAGCAGACGGAGCGCATCCTGGGGGGCGGCGCCGGCGGCGCTGTTGTCGAAGTAGACGTGAACCTGCCGCTGTTCGTCGAGCCAGCCGCGGATGCGCCCGGCCCAGGCGTCGAGCGAGGCGGTATCGTAGGAGGAGGCGTAAGTCTGGGTGTGGCCGTGCAGACGGACATACACCAAATCGGTGGTGATGGCCTCCCATAGCGGCCAGTCGGCGGCGTCGGACCAGCATACCGCCAGACGGTGGGCGCACAGGCAGGCGGCCACGTCGTCGGCGAACCACGACGGGTGGCGAAATTCCAGGGCATGGCGGGCGTCCGGCCAGCCGTCCAGAACGCGGGCGAAGCGTTCCAGCCGCCGCAGGTCCTTCGGCAGGCTGCCCGGCAACTGCCACAGCACAACCGCCAGTTTTTCGCCCAGACCCTCGGCGCGTTCGCGCTCTTGTTGTACCGGGTCCGCCGGGTCCAGCAGGCGCTTGACGTGCGTCAGATAACGGTTGGCCTTGACCGCGAAGCGGAAGTCCGGCGGCGTTTCCTCCCGCCAGCGGGCGAAGGTGCGCCGGTCCTGCAAGCGGTAAAATGTGGCGTTGACCTCGATGCCGGTGAAGCGTTGCGCGCAGAAGCGCAGCCAGTCCTTGCACGCCACGCCGGCATAGAAGTTGTGCCGCCAGTCGGCATAATTCCAGCCGCTGGTGCCGATAACAACCGGTCCGTGCATTTCAATCGTCTGTACTGGATGTTTGCTATAGCACTCCCAGATGATTTGATCGGGTCGGGCTGACGGGATTGCGCCCGTCAGCCCTCCCACACCACCGGACATGCGGTTTTCCGCATCCGGCGGTTGAGCCCAGCGGGCTTAGCCCGCGAGCACCCACGGTAGAGTGAATTACTGATGTCTACCGTGTTGCTCATTGAACCTCTTCTGACGTCTGTGCTCGCTGTCCGCCGCGACTCGATGGGCACGTGCCGCCCCTCCGCAGGAATCCACCTGCTCGGCTTGGCCCGCCGGTCCGGGAGCTGCCGCAGTTGCCGCTCCGAACCCGTGTCGCCCGTCTCCGTGCCGCTGGGAACGGATGCAGACTGTGGTCCTCTCGTGACTCTTCGGCCCTTCGCTCGACCGGCCTTTCGGCCGGTGTCCACACTACTACGGCCTCTGCTGACTCCTGGCACGCTCTCACGCGTCAGGTCTCCCCGAGTAAGAACAGATACTTTCGACCCGTGCCGCCAGGCTCTACCGGATACGTCTTTCGGTGACGGTTGGATTTCGCGTTCCCTAGCACGCTCATCGCCCGTACCCGGCCTCACTGCCTGTTCGTGTTCCTGCGGTCGTGTCTTGGCTACGCCCTTCTTTCAGCTTGGCCTCGCGGCTTCCACCTTGGGTTTCGCTACGCTTCTCGTCACTCTTCGCGGTTACCTCCTCTCAGGTAACAAGTACATGCCCATGTCGGGCACACTAGGTTGGGTTAGGCCGTAGGCCGTAACCCAACATCTTGATCATGTTGGGTTACGCGCTGCGCGCTAACCCAACCTTCTATGAGCTCAGCCGTGTCAAGCCCTGGATGCAAGTTTTTTCCTGAACTTCAACTCCCTGTCCCACTGGGGACCCGGGTGGTGTATTTTCGGTGCGGTCCTCTCCTCTGGGTGGCCCCTCACCGTACTGCGTCATCCCGAGCCGACGTTCAACGGTTTCCAACCCTCGATTCGCCGTCCGAACCGACTGGGTTGCTGGAAGCTGATCAGCGCCGCGCGCCTTCACCTTCTATCCGTGCCGGACTGGAGTCCGCACCTGAATCCCGCATCCTTTCCCACGGGTGTTGCAACCGATCAACGACCGCGCCCCTTCTACAAAAACGACGGAGTGAACGTCCGGTTGGGCTTCGGGCGCGGTCAGAATCGAATTCGTTGATCCGGGCTCTTGAGGTCTGCAACTGCACTCGGTCGGTCTTGGGGTGGACGAAGCCGGCTTCGCAACGTCTGGGGGTTGGCTGATCGGATCGGGGGGCACGGGTCAGACTGGCGCTAAGGGCTTGAGCTTGGCGCCTTCCGGCACGATCCCCTGGGCGGTGTACCGCCACAACGCGATCGCCAGCCGTCGCGCCCGGGCGACGATGCCGATGCGTCGCATTCGTTGGCCCCCGCCGCCGAACCGGGCCTGAAACCACTGCGCCAGCGCCGAGTCCGGTGGGTAACGCAGCCACAGCCAGGCCAGTTCCACCCAGCATCGCCCGCGCCCGCCGGTTGCCGGCCTTGCTGATCCCTGGCTCGCGTTCGCACCGGCCGGAGCTGTCCGGCGTCGGCGTCAACCCCAACACCGCGCCCACTTCCCGCCGGTTGCGGAAGTGCCGCCAACCGAAAATTTCACTGGCCAGCACCCAGGCACCGATCAGGCCAATGCCGCACAATTGCATTAAGGCCCAGGCCACCGCCGTAATCCCGGCGCCGTGGTCTTGCTGGACCTGCTAGGCCAGGGCTTTTTCCACCGTATGGCATTGCGTTTCCAACAGCGCCAGGCGCTCGATCTCGCGCCCCAGCCGTTCCCGCAAGCATGGGGCCAACTCCGACCGCGCTTCGACCCAGGCGCGCAGGGCGCGCGCGGTTTTCGGCACCTCCCGGTAGCCGTGCGCGAACAAGAATGGATTCGATCTGGTTCCGCAAGCGCCCCACGTCCTGGAGCAGGATTTCCCGTTCCCGCGGCAACAGCCGCTGGTCTTCCACCTCCAGCGGCGGCACCCGCACGATCCGCAAGGCCTTCCGTTCGCCCCGCGCCTGGCGTTGCATCAACTCCGCCAGCTTGTCGCCATCGATGCCGTCCGACTTGGCCGGCTTCGGGCGACGCGAGACTTCAATGCTGGCCGAATCGATCACCCAGACTTCATGCCCCTCCGCCGTCAGCCGACGATACGGGTAAAACCCATCCCGTCCCGCTTCATAACAAAACACCACCGGGGTCTCGGCCGGTAGCGGGAAGCGCGTCCTGGCGTCCGCTACCGCCTGCTCCACTTCCCGATAATTCCCCGCCTCGACCGTCTTCACTCGCTTGCGGCTTCCGCCTTCCGGGGCCATCACCAGCCGCCAGGGTTTCAGACTCATTTCCATCGCCACCAGCAGCCGGGTTGGCGCGCTGGTCGGGGGGTTGGTAGCATTCGCTTGCCGCATCTCGTCCGTCATCGTCGTGGCCCTCGTTGAAGAGGGTGGTTTTAGAAGTCTGCTCTTATAAACCAGGTCCCGGCCAGCGGGCTAGGTGCTGCATAGTTTCTACGCACTCGTGGGGCTTGCGCCGGCACGTGCTGGCGCCCTTTTTGTTGAAACCGGGCGATCTGCGACGCGCCAAGAGCGGTGGCGCGCCATAAAAAAATCGTGAGCGCCGCTGCGCGGCGCTCAGTGTTCAGCATTCCAGCGGTCCAGCGACCAGCGCCACAGCGGTCAGCTATTCGATGGGGGCCGAACACAACACCCGAAAACCGACGTCGCTGCTCCGATCATACACGCCGCGCCTGAGGCGGTCGGCCGAGCGCGCGAAGAAATGGAAGAAGTTCCGAGAGCCGCCGCGCAGCACATGATAAGTCTTGCTGCTCGGGCCGTTTCGAAAGCATGCGACCCAGCCACGATCCTCTGGCGGTTTCCGAAGTTTCGAACGGGTCCAGACACCACTCATAGATTGTGCCTGCCATGTCGAGCATATCCGCCGGCGAGGCCCCCGCCGGGTACATCCCAACCGCCGTCGTGTGACCAAGTCCGCTCTCGAAGGTATTCGCCCGCCAGGGTTCCTGCTCCGGGTCCCAGTCCGGGCCCCAAGGATACGTCCGGGTGGGGTCACCGCCGGTGGCGGCGAGCTGCCATTGATATTCCGTCGGCAGCCGCACCTCAAAGCCCAGACGCGCGCCTAGCCAATGGCGGAAAGCCATGGAATCGTACCAGGTGACCGTGTCGGCCGGATGGTTGGCATGGCGCATCCGGTGCTTCGGCGGTGGGTAATCGATCGGCAGATTAACCATGAAACCCGGCGGAAGATGCCACCCATCCTCGCGATGGCACTCATCGAGAAACGCCTGGAACTGAACGACGGTGACCGGGTAGCGCGCCATCCAGAAGGGACCGACGGCGCGGGTCAGGCGTTTGACGATGGCCAAGTCCGGGTCGTCGGGGTTGGAACGGATCAAGAGAGTCACCTCGCCGCCCTCGATCCGGCGCCAGTCGATGTCCGGCAGACCGTCCCGCAGCCCGACTCCACGGCGCGTGTCGCCGAGCAGAGCGAGGCGCACGCCCGCGCACGCCCGCGCACGCCCGCGCACGCCCGCGCCTCGTGGCCGAGCGGCAGACGCCAGGCGTCGCCGTAGCGGCCGCTGTCCTCCGCAGCGCCGAGAGCGGGAAACCTCGCGAGCTCCTGCGGGTCGGTGGGTCCGAGAAAGGCATCGACAACCACCCGGTCCTCGACGTCGGCGAGGGAGACGCCGCTCTTGTCGATCTCGCGCACGGCGTCCAGGATACGCTCCTCAGGCCACGCGCGGCTCTCAGTGCGGCTTGCCTCGTGCCACTCGGCCGCCGCCGCCTCGATCTGGGCGCGCAGGGCGAGCGCCTTGCGATCCTGCAGGAGCCAGCCGTTGAGCGTATCCCAGACGCGGAACAACGCCTCATGGGTGACGCTGAGGATGGGCTGGCCGTTTTCGTTTTTGCCCGAGACCAGTAGCCGGTCTTTAATAAAGCGCCGCAGCGTGTCCTCGCACGAGGCGGGCATCTGCGACCAGCGGGCCGTGCGGCGGGTGGACTGGCCTTCCTCGCCGACCTGAGCGAGACTATAGAAGGCGCGGCGCAGGTCGCGCATGCGGGGGTCCTCCGCCGGCAACCCGGCGTACCCGGCGTCGGAGAGGATCGCATTCGCGGCGTGCTGGATGGCGGCCGAAACGCCGCCGAGGTCGGCATAGGCTTGGAGCGTCAGCCGGCCTGGTGCCTTACACTTCTCGTAGAGCTGCTCCAGGATGAAGGCGAGCAGCGGCAACGCGTCGCTGTAGGCGGTTTCCTCCGCCATGCGTTCGCTGAGACCGTGATCGCGGTCGAGGCCGAAACGGTTCGCCGGTCCTTCGATGACTTCGCCGAAGCGGAGACGGGGCATCGGATCGAGGGTGACCTCCTCGTAACGCTCGGCCGCCCCCTCGAACAACTGGAAGGCGTTCAGAAAATCCGAGCGCATCGTGGCCAGGACCACCACCGGGCTGGCCGCGTCGGCGCTCGCCTCCAGCAACAGCCGGAGCGCGGCCCTTGCCTCCGATCCCGCGTCCGTGCCGAACACCTCCTCCAGTCGGTCGAGAATGAGCAGCAAGTAACCCTCGTGTATCCCGCGGGCGACCAGGAGTTCGCCGGCGAGTAAGCGCAAACTGGTGGCAGCTTCGAGCTGTTGACGCACGAACGCCAGCTCCCGGGGCTGACCCGCGTCCTTAAACGCGAGCGCGAGCGCGTGGGCCAGCCCATCCAACCCCCGGCCGCCCATGAACGGCGGCGGGATGGCCCACCGACCGCCGGCGCCGCCTTGGTCGCTCGCGCGCTTCAGCCGCGGCAGCACTCCCGCCCGCACCAGCGACGACTTGCCGCAGCCCGAGGCGCCCAGGACCAGGATGAAGCCCTCGGCGTTGTTCAGCCGACGCTTGTTGAGCACGCCGATGACGCGCTCGATCTCGTCGTCCCGGCCGAAGAACACGGCGGCGTCCGTCTCCTGGAACGGCTCCAGCCCCGGATAGGGCCGCTCGGGTAGCGGGAAGTCGTCCTTCAAGCCTTCCGCCGCCAGCCCCTGCCACAGCCGCGCGCAAGCCTCTTCCTCGGTCGCGCCGGCGAGGCTGATGAACTGCGTGTCCTTGAGGAAGTCCGGGATTTGCGGCGCCGTACCGCCGTCCTGCAAGCCCTTGACCTGACGCCCGTCGGCGACTTCGGGAGTCGCCAGCAGAAACAGGCGCTTGCCCCGCTCCCGCGCCAGCATCGCCTCGGCGACGCACCAGGGCGAGGCGAGCCAGCGAGCGGTGCAGAGCACGATCACGCCACGGCTCTGCCGCAAGCGCCGGTACAGCGTCTGCTCCCAGTCGGCGCCGGCGTGGACGCCATCGTCCGGGTGCGAGTCCAGGAACAGCGATTGGTAGCCCTGGCCGCGCAGCGCCTCGCGCATCCGCTCGGCCCATGCTTTGTCCTGGGAGCTGTGGCTGATGAACAGCGTGGTCATCGCGCCCTCCTTAAGATCAGACGGACGCCAGGTCCGTCAGGTCCTCGACAGCGGCCATGTCGGCGAGCAGGCGGGTATAGTTGCGAAGATCCCGCTGCAGGTCACGCAACTCGGCCCGTAAAGCCTGCTTGTCGGCTTCGCCGAGCGCCCTCGCGAGCACACGCGGATGCCACTGGGCGGTGAAGGGGCGGACTTTCTGATCCAGCAGCTTCTTCAGTTGCATCGCTGTCCTCCTTCATGCTTGGATCAATACCTTCCGAGCCTGCGCAGCCGTAGTCTATCCTCGTTTGCCGAGTAGAGGGAATGTAAGGTAACTCGCAAAAAATATTCCCGCAAATTTTGGTAGTGTCCCTGAGTATCCGTGATGAGCATCCGGGCTTTGCTTATGACCAAACCCAAGACGATCACGTCACTATTGACCTTCACATGCCTCTTTAGCACCAGATAAATTTTTCTTTTTTTGATATTGAACAATATAAAAAATCCATTAGGTTAGCATTCCATGACCGGTAAATCGCTCGAGAAGGCCAACCGGTCCCCAGCACGGGGTATCTCCATCACGGATGCTGAGGGACACTACCCAAATGTTTACTCGACTCCTCCGAGTGGCTGACCGCATCAATTCTGACAGGTCATGATCTGGATCTGTGGGGTGGATTGCGCTTCGCTCATCCCCTACGCTGGTTTGAACCGATCAAAACTTTTGCGGCAACCCACTGGATAAGCGTATTCTAATAAAATTGATATAACCCTATGGATCTGCAACTCATGACCAACTTATCAAAACAACATATTGCTACGATTAAAGATGCAGCAAGCAAATTAACTCGTTCAAAAAAGCGGGCGTTTCAAGCGCAAGTGTGTATTGATTATTTAAATTCAAAAGCTTATCTTGCTGAAAAAGTGTTTGGCTGGGATCGAAAGGCAGTGACGCTTGGATTGAATGAGTTACGCACGGGGATCGTCTGCGTGGATCATTTCAAAGCGCGCGGCAACAAAAAAACCGAAGCCAAAAACCCACCACTGGAACGCGACATCGTTTCTTTGGCTGAACCGGAAAGCCAGGTTGACCCGAAATTCCAAACAACGTTTCAATACACGCGCATGACCGCCAAAGCCATGCGCCAAGCGCTCATCACTGAAAAAGGCTGGAACCATGAAGAGTTACCGTGCGAAAAGACGATCAGCAACATATTGAACCGCTTAGGTTTTCGCCTACGCAGGGTCCAGAAGGCCAAGCCCTTGAAAAAAGTGTTGGAGACCGATGCGATCTTCGATAACCTTCCTCTGTACGGGACAAAAATTTTTGTGATAAAAATCATATATATATTTTAGGTCGATATTGATGGGTAGCATGATTTTGGTGGGCATGATATGATAACTTACTGATTTAGATCGTTATAATTTATACAGGCGAGTCTATTAACATGAATTCCTTACCTGATAATACCCGATATTTAATCGAAATGTTCCATAGTTTTTTTGGATGGAACCGAGCTCGTATTCAATGTATTGTGTTCATGATCCTCGGTATCATTCAACTAGGAACCGTCAATCTTACTAAAATATCTTGCACGTTTCCTGGAAAATCCAAACCGGATTCTTCTTATAAAAGACTGCAAAGGTTATTTCGTTATTTTAATTTAGACTTTGATGTGCTCGGCCAATTTATCGCGCATCTTACCGGCTTGGAGCGATGGAAAATTACCCTGGACCGAACGAGTTGGAAATTGGGAGTTTTCGATGTCAATTACCTGGTAATCGGGATCGCTCACACTAAAATATCCTTTCCAATCATCTGGGTTTGTCTCGCAAAGAAAGGGAATTCAAACACCCAAGAAAGAATTGATTTGTGTGATCGATGCATCAAGATATTGGGAATTTCTCGGATTGATTGTCTCTTGGCGGATCGCGAGTTTATTGGAAAATCTTGGTTTAACTATTTGATAGATAAAAATATTCTTTTCAGAATAAGAATTAAAAGCAATACCAAAGTCGGCAATTCCAGAGGGGCTCTCGTCCCCGTCCGTCATTGGTTCCGGCATCTGCCAAGAGGGCGGTACTGTATCTTATCCGGCCCGCGTCGCCTCTGGGGACACTCTCTGTATGTTATTGGCGGTAAAAGGTCCGATGGGACCTTGGTGATTATCGCCACTCCAGCTCAACCCGAAACCGCTTTAGAGGATTATAAAGAGCGCTGGCAAATCGAAACGCTGTTTGAATGCCTGAAAACCCGAGGATTTGATCTGGAGGCCACTCCTATGACCGATCCCCAACGACTGGAAAAATTGTTAGCATTTGCCGCCCTCGCTTTTAGTTGGGCGCACCTCGTCGGTCAACGGCGTAATGCGGTTGAACCGATCAAAATAAAGAAACATGAGCGTCCCGCACGAAGTATTTTTCGGCATGGATTAGATTACTTAAAAAGCTGCTTATCCCACCATCAAGAACCTCATCGTCAGCACGCTTTTCATCGGGCCCTCGAATTGCTCTTCAAACCCTTGGGTTGGAGTCCCCAGCCATCCGGTTTTTTTGAAAATTTATGCTTGAATTCAATTGGTTGAAATTTTTGTCCTGTACAATGCTGCCTGGTAAAGATTTAACATTTAATTCATTGGGTTAGCGGATTTTGTCCTGTACAATGAAGAATATCGATTGACACCAAAGCGAAGATTGATCTATGCAATTCATGGCTCTTTTGCAATTCCCGGAGCATTTAAGTATAATACTATCAATGAGTTGTCACCTTTGAGCGAGAATTTTATGGCGGATAATTTAGCAGGTGTTGTTAAAACCACTTTTGAGGTGAATTTAGACATCCCCAATATCCAAATAGAGCAGGTAGAAGTTGACCGAGAAGGGCATTATCGAATGACCGTCCACAGCACAGAGTGCGGGACATCTTGCCACAAATGTGGTCATTTTATTGATCGTTTTCATAGTCACGGTGAGTTTATAACTCTTAGACATCTGTCGATATTTAATCAACCAGTCAATCTCTATTTCCGGCCAGATCGGTATCAATGTATGGAGTGCGCCGATCGCCCAACAACGACTCAGCAACCCGCTTGGTATGAATATCGGAGCCGGCAAACCCGAGCCTTTGAGAAACATATTTTGCTGGCCTGTGTGAATAGCACCGTGTCCGATGTCAGCATTAAAGAACACCTGGGTTATGAAGCAGTGCGCGGCATCATCGACCGTTATATTGCGAAAGGAGTCGATTGGGCGACGATCAAAAAACTCGAGGTGATTGGGTTGGATGAAATCGCTTTAAAAAAGGGCCACCAAGATTTTGTCACGATAGTGACCAGTCGCATCGGTCAGGAAACGGTGATTCTCGGCGTCTTGAAAGATCGAAAAAAAGAGACGGTCAAACAATTTTTAATGAGTATTCCCAAGCAGTTACGGAAACAGGTTCGCGTGGTTTGTTCGGATCTGTACGACGGATTCATCCATGCGGCGAAAGCAGTGTTCGGGAAGCGCATCCAGATCGTGGTGGATCGGTTTCATGTGGCGAAACTGTATGGGAATGGTCTCGATGAATTACGTAAAAAAGAATGGAAAAGGTTAAAAAAGACGCTCTCGAAAGAGGACTATAAAAAACTCAACGGAGCGATGTGGATTTTGCGAAAGAGGCCCGAAAATTTAACGCCAGAAGATCGGGAAATATTGGAAAAATTATTCGAGCATTCGCCCCAACTGCAACACGCTTATCGATTGAAAAACGAGTTAACGAGTATCTTTGATGCCGATCTGCCGCGTCGCCGTGCCCGGCAGAGAATCACCGGCTGGATGAATCGGGTTAAAGCCAGTTCGGTTCGTTGTTTCGATTCTTTTTTAAAGACATTGGATCACTATAAGAATGAGATTGTAAATTATTTTGTGGATCGACAGACCAGTGGATTTGTTGAAGGACTCAATAATGAGATCAAAGTCATTAAACGGCGCTGCTACGGCCTCACGGATATCGGCCATCTTTTTCAGCACATTTATTTAGATCTTTCAGGATATTCTTTGTATGCATAATAAAAAATCATAGACTTACCGCATTGCTTACAGGTTAAGGATTTTGAGAAGCTGTCAAGCCCCTTTTAGATCAGGAATTGACTGATGGAGACCCTGACGATGGCCCCCATTGCTACGCCGGTAACGCCGCTGGAACCCCCATCGACGGCCCCGAAGCCGGCTGAGGCGAAGCCCAAGAAACGGAGTTCGGTCCGCCATACCCGTGCGATCCAGCGCGACCGGACCCAACGTCCGCTCAGTGCGCCGCCGGCGGAAGCGGTGGTGGCGCGCCTGACCGAGATCGTCCATCCGGCGACCTTGGCCCAAGTCAGTGTTTTTCACGGCTTGGGATTGCGCGCCCGGATCTTGACGTTGCCGGTGATGGTCGCCCTGGTCCTGAGCTTGTTGTGGCGGCAGATCGGCAGTATTAATGAGCTGGTGCGGGTGGTCCATACCGAGGCGGTGTTGTGGGTGCCGCCGCTGCGCAAGCTGACGCAACAAGCCTTGGCGCAACGCCTGCGGACGTTGCCGGCGGCATTGTTCAGCCGGGTGTTGCAGACGATTCTGCCGGTGTTGCAGGGCCGCTGGCAGGCGCGGCAGCGCCCCCTGCCGCCGGCGGTGGCCTGGGCTCAGGCCCACTTTACGGCGGTCCTGATTGCGGATGGGTCGACCCTGGACGGGCTGCTGCGCAAGATCGGCCTGCTGCAGGACGCGCTGAAGGCCCCCTTGGCCGGCCGGATGATGGCCTTGCTGGATGTGGCCTCACGGTTGCCCCGCCAAGTCTGGTACGACGCCGACCCGAACGGTCATGATGCCCGCTTCTGGGAGCGCCTGGTGGCGGCCATTCCGACCGGGGCGCTGGTTCTCTTCGACCTGGGGTTTACTGATTTTGCGCGGTGGGCGACCCTCACCGCGCGGGGGGTGACCTGGCTGACCCGGGCGAAAAAGAACCTGAAGTATGAGGTGGTCAAGGTCCTGGTGCATACCTCGACCGTTCAGGATCGGATCGTTTGGATTGGCGAGGGCGCGACGCGCCAGCAGGTCCGCCTGATTGAGGTCCAGGCGCACGGCATGATCTACCGCTATCTGACCAACGCCTTGGAACTGGCCCGGTTGCCGACCGTCCAGGCGGTCGCGCTGTACCCCCAGCGCTGGCGGGTGGAAGACGCCTTCTCCATCGTCAAGCGGTTGTTGGGACTCGCCTATTTCTACTGCGGCGCCGAAAACGCCATCGAAATGCAATTGTGGGCCACGTGGCTGTTGTACGCCGTCTTGATCGACTTGACCGACGCGGTCGCCGACGCCTTGGCCTGTCCGTTCGCCGACGTCTCGCCCGAAATGGTCTACCGCAGTTTGTATTTCGTGACGAACGCCGTTGCCCAAGACCCGACCACCGACCCGGTCCGCTATTTGGCCGACCACGCCCGCGAGTTGGGCATTATTAAACGACCCCGCAAAAAAGCGCCGCATGAACGTCCTCCAACACCCCCAGTTTACCCCTTGACAATCAACCAAATGGCTTAACCTGTAAGCAATGGACTTACCGGATTATGCCCGAATTTATTGGGGCATAAAAAATGACTGGCTTCGAATAACTTGATGTTTTTAAATACAATTAATGCCCAGAGATTCCAAAAGAACCCAATTCATCACGAGGGGGGTACCTCACGCTGTCGTAAAGCCGTGCAAGCTGACGATCATGATATGGGAATTAAAGATAAATTAACGCCGTTTGGTATTTTAGAGGTTATGACCGGACTGCTCACCATTATCTTTGGGGTTTCGTTCGAAACCAGTGATTTTATTGTCGACTGCCTCCAACAGTGGTGGGATGCGAACAAAATCCGATATCCTCATGTTAAACAATTGGTCATTAATTTGGACAACGGCCCACACAATGCTAGCCATCGGACGCAGTTCATAAAACGGATGGTCGAATTTGCGGATAAAAATAACATTGAGATCGTATTAGCCTATTATCCTCCGTATCATAGTAAATATAATCCCATCGAACGGTGTTGGGGTATTCTTGAGCATCATTGGAGTGGAACGCTTTTAAATACTATCGAAACGAGCTTAGAATGGGCAAAAACAATGACGTGGAAAGGACTTCATCCAGTCGTAAAGCTTGTGGAAACCACTTACAAAAAAGGTATACGAATGGCAAAGAAAGCGTTTAAAACCTTTGCTGACAGAGTGACACGCGATGTATCACTGCGAAAGTACTTCATGACCATTCAGCCACAGGTTTAATGGTAAAAAATGGAGGGTATTTATTGCGAGTTACCTAAGGTGATTTCCTGAAAAGGTCATACCGAACCCGGCGTGGTCTCCCCCCTTTGAAAAAGGGGGGTCGGGGGGATTTTGACCGGCGGCGGCAGCTCACGGGGTTCAAATCCCCCCTCGCACACCTTTGCTAAAGGGGGGGGAACGGCAACGCTCCCTTTCGCGGCCAAGCAGGTCAGCTTTTTTCCGGAAATCGCCTAAGGTCTACCAGGTCCACAACAAAATCATCCGGATGGATGATCTCAAGTCCGAGATGCCGACGTAGGTAGACGGCAGCGAAGTCCGCAAGGTTGAAAGTGACGATGGCGTCCGCTCGCACGGCGATTGCCGCCATGACGACGTGTCGGTCTTTCGGGTCAACGGGTTCGAGTACCCCGGTTTCAGGAATTTGCGTGATGATTTCAGCGTCGGGGAAAGCCAGCGCCATGCTGGCTGCAATACGTTGGATTTGCGCGGTGACATGCCGGTCAGGATATTGCTCCCGTATTCGCAAGGTCAGATTTTTTATCCATTCAGCCGTCCTCAAGGGAGACTTCGCGGCACCTCTCGAACGGCAAACGGGGAGTTCCCCGCAAATCGCGGCAACCCTTCCTACCCCTCCCGCAACAGCCGACGCAGAATCTTGCCGACGTTGGTCTTGGGCAGTTCGGTACGGAACTCGACCCGGCGCGGCACCTTGTAACCGGTCAGATGCTTGCGGCAATGCTCGATCAGGGTCTCGGCGGTCAGGGCTGGATCCTTCTTGACCACCACGATCTTGACCGCCTCGCCGGTCTTCTCGTCCGGCACCCCGACCGCCGCCACCTCCAGCACCCCGGGGTGCTGGGCGACCACGTCCTCGATCTCGTTGGGATAGACGTTGAAGCCGGACACCAGGATCATGTCCTTCTTACGGTCCACGATCCGCGTGTAGCCCCGCTCGTCCACATAACCGATATCGCCGGTGCGCAGATAACCATCATCAGTCATAACCTTGACGGTTTCGTCGGGCCGCTGCCAGTAGCCGCGCATCACCTGCGGGCCGCGGATGCAAATCTCGCCGACTTCGTCCTTGCCGATAGCCAGTTCCCGGTTCTCATCATCGCGGATGGACAGTTCGGTCGAGGGCAGCGGCAGGCCGATGCTGCCGTTATATTCAGGCAAGGTCAGCGGATTGATGCAGGCCCCCGGCGAGGTTTCGGTCAGGCCGTAGGCCTCGATCAGCGGAGTGCCGGTCACCTGCTTCCAGCGTTCGGCCACCGCCCGCTGCACGGCCATGCCGGCCCCCAAGGCAATCTTGAGCGCGCTGAAATCCAACCGGTCGAAGCCGGGCGCGTGCAACAGCCCGTTGAACAGCGTGTTCACCCCGGTGATGACGGTGAACCGGTTCTTGCCAAGTTCCTTGACGAAGCCGGGCATATCGCGAGGGTTGGTGATCAGGATGTTATGACTACCCGCCTTCATGAAGGTCAGGCAATTAACGGTCAGCGCGAAGATGTGATAGAGCGGCAAGGCGGTGATAATGATCTCCTCGCCCGGTTTGGACACCGAACCCAGCCAGGCCGAGGCCTGCTGCAAGTTCGCCACCATATTGCCGTGGGTCAGCATTGCCCCCTTGGAAACACCGGTGGTCCCGCCGGTATATTGCAGGAACGCCAGATCGTCGTGATTCAGCGGCACATCGGTCAACACCTTGCCCACTCCCTCGCTCAGCACCTGCCGGAACGGGATCGCGCCGGGAATGTTCCAGACCGGCACCAACTTCTTGACCCGCTTGACCACGAAATTCACCAGCGGCCGCTTGGGAAACGGGAACAGATCGCCGAGTTGCGTGGTGATCACGGTTTTGACCGGCGTTTTATCCACTACCTCCTGCAAGGTGCGGGCGAAGTTCTCGATGATGACGATGGCCACCGCTCCGGAGTCTTTGAGCTGATGCTCCAGCTCGCGGGCGGTGTAGAGCGGGTTGACGTTGACCACCGTCAGGCCCGCCCGCAGTACACCGAACAACACGACGGGATATTGCAGGATATTGGGCATCATGATCGCGACCCGCTCGCCCTTGCCCAGCCCCCGCCCTTGCAGCCAGGCGCCGAAATCGCGGCTGAGCCGGTCGATGTCCCGGTAGCGCAGGGTCACGCCCATGTTGGAATAGGCCGGCAGATCCGCGAAGCGCCCGCAACTTTTCTCCAGGATGTCCTTAAGGGAGGAGAATTCGTTCAAGTCGATGTCGGCCGGCACGCCCGGCGGATATTCTTTCAGCCAGATTTTCTCCATTCCACTCTCCTCAATGTTGGTTATTCTTGCTTCGCCGACCGGGTTGATCTGTTGGAAAAAAGACCTTGCTCGGTCAAAATGAATACAACATCGCAGCGAAATGTTTCATTCCTCACTTTTTTCGCCCAAACGCGCGCCAGCCCCATGAAAACCCGTGACCGCATCCTGCAGACCAGTCTGCAACTTTTCAACGAATGCGGCGAGCCCCGCATCACCACCAACCACATCGCCGACGAACTGGATATCAGTCCCGGCAATCTCTACTACCACTTCCGCAACAAGGATGAAATTATCGCTTTGTTGTTCCAGCAGTTCGAGCGGCAGATGGAAACAGCTCTGCAGGTACCCGAGCGTCGCGTCCCGAACATGGAAGACATGTGGCTCTATCTGCATCTGGTGTTCGAAAATATCTGGGAATACCGCTTCCTCTACCGCGATCTCGACAATATCTTAAGTCGCAACAAAAAATTGCGGACTCACTTTCGCCGCATCCTGGAACGCAAGGTCAATACCGCTGCCGCCATCTGCAAGGGATTGCAGGAAGCCGGTATCATGGACGCCACTCCCGAGGAAATCGCGGCACTCGCCCAGAACATCGCCGTGGTCGCAACGTATTGGCTGAATTTCCAGAGTATCCGGGCCAGCACGACCCAAGGCGGCGACAGCGACAAGTTGGCGCTGGGCGCCTATCAGGTGCTGGCGCTGGTCACACCATTTCTAAAAGGGGAAGCCCGGCAACTGGTGCGGCAACTCAGCCGGGAATACCTGTCCTGATCGGCAACCACCCCACTCTCACTGGGAACGATCGACCGGTGCCGATCCCACCCAATCCTGCAATTGATCCAGCGTCGCGTGCAAATCCCGAGTCAGCCGGCCCCGAGATCTTGCCGGTGCGGCCAGCCCCCGCTGATTGCATAGGCCCGTGTAGTAATGCCGGTCGCGATCTTCCAGCACGTCCATCCGCATCCGAATGCCGTGCCGGGCCAGGACCGGTTGCAGTTCCCCGCGCCGGGCCAGCAAATCCTGACGTGTGGTCTGATAGGCATGTTCGCAGACCCAATGTCGGCCGGAAAAACTGAAAACATTCGTGAAGAACATCTTGGCGTCGTCGCGATTGGGCTCGAACAGGATCACGTCCGAATGCTCGTACTCGCTGTCGTACTTCTGCATTCCCACCTGCAGGCGGGAATGGATCAGCGCCCGGAAGGTCTGGGACAACACCGCCGGCAAACCGCCTTCCACCAACCGGCCAACCTGAGTCGGCCGACCGGCCTCGACCGCCAACCGGGCGTCGAACGGCACCAGCGGATTGAGGCACAGCAGCAAATCCAGTCCCTCATGCAGAGCCACCGAGGCATGCATGGTCTTGAGCAGGGCACCATCCACGAAATAGCGGCCACCGATTTCCACCGGCGGATACAACCCCGGGAGCGCACTGCTGGCCTGCACCGCTCGGGAAATCGGCACCTCGTCGTAGCCGGGCGCGCCGAACTTCACCGATTCGCCGGTATCCAGGTCCACCGCCACCACATACAATTTGTTCTTCAATTGGCGGAAATCATTGGTGCGGCCCGGCGCGCTCCACAACCGCACCAGATAGTCATGAATCGGCTCGTTATCGAAGAAGCCGGAGGGTAAGGCCCGCCCCAGCCGGGTCAGCGACTGCAGCAGGCTCAGGTCTAGGGGATTCTGCAGATAGCGCCAGAAGGATTCCCACAGCAGCCACGGCACCGACGCCAGCCTCCGCCAGTACTCACCGAAGGCCGGCATCAGGAAAATCTGCGGATCGAGCGGATGCTCCTCGGACTCGTTGCTGATGAAGATGTGGCAGATCTGGCCGGTTCCGAGCTGGTTGGCCAGCAGCGCCGCCGTTACCGCTCCGGCGCTGACGCCGACGTAAACGTCGAGGTGGTTGAAATCGATGCCGTCCAGCGACTCGTCGAGCGCGCGCAGCGCGCCGATCTCGTAGACCAGCCCGACCGGTCCACCGCCCGCGACCGCCAGACCGATGCGGGGACCGCTGGCGTGACGCTGGCTGCTTTCAGGCTGGGTGACAAGCATGTAGCCTCCATCAATACTCGGACAGTTTCGACTATTTAGTGTCTGGCCGGAAACCCACAGCGATCGGGTCGGGCTGACGGGATTGCGCCCGTCAGCCCTCCCACACCACCGGACATGCGGTTTTCCGCATCCGGCGGTTGAGCCCAGCGGGCTTAGCCCGCGAGCACCCACGGTAGAGTGAATTACTGATGTCTACCGTGTTGCTCATTGAACCTCTTCTGACGTCTGTGCTCGCTGTCCGCCGCGACTCGATGGGCACGTGCCGCCCCTCCGCAGGAATCCACCTGCTCGGCTTGGCCCGCCGGTCCGGGAGCTGCCGCAGTTGCCGCTCCGAACCCGTGTCGCCCGTCTCCGTGCCGCTGGGAACGGATGCAGACTGTGGTCCTCTCGTGACTCTTCGGCCCTTCGCTCGACCGGCCTTTCGGCCGGTGTCCACACTACTACGGCCTCTGCTGACTCCTGGCACGCTCTCACGCGTCAGGTCTCCCCGAGTAAGAACAGATACTTTCGACCCGTGCCGCCAGGCTCTACCGGATACGTCTTTCGGTGACGGTTGGATTTCGCGTTCCCTAGCACGCTCATCGCCCGTACCCGGCCTCACTGCCTGTTCGTGTTCCTGCGGTCGTGTCTTGGCTACGCCCTTCTTTCAGCTTGGCCTCGCGGCTTCCACCTTGGGTTTCGCTACGCTTCTCGTCACTCTTCGCGGTTACCTCCTCTCAGGTAACAAGTACATGCCCATGTCGGGCACACTAGGTTGCCATGAAAGTAGGGTAGCTGAAGGCCAAAACCACCCCCCGCCGCCCCAGCGACGTTTTTTAAACCTCAGTCGATGCGAACTCAGGCCATCTTCGGCAGATAGCCGAATTTCCGCAACTGCCTGATCCAGCGCGGCGCGTGGCGTTGCACCGCGAGGGCTTCGTAATCGACTGTGGAATCCTGGTAAGGCACCTGGCGCGACAGCAACACGAACACCGTCTTGAGGACTTTATGGCCGATGGCGATGATCGCCCGCTTGGTCCCCCGACGACCGACCAAGCTCTGAAAACGGCCCTTGAATTGACTGGTGGTTCGGACCGCGGCCCAAGCGATTTGGCATAATAGGGCACGGACATAGCGATTGCCCGGCGCGGTATTGCCCCGCCGGCGTTTGCCGGCGCTCTCGTCATTGCCGGGACACACGCCGGCCCATTTGCAGAGACGACCCGCCGTGCCGAACGCGGCCATGTCGATCCCGATTTCGACGATCAATTTGGCCGCCGCCAACCGATCGATCCCGGGAATGGTCAGTAAAAATTGCATCGCTGCCTCATGGGGTTGGAGGGCCTCCAACAGATGACCTTCGAGGTCAGCCAACTGCGCATCCAGATAGTGGATATGGTGGCGAATCGTTTGGGCTACGAAGCGATGTTCCGCGCTCAGTTCGCCCTGCAATGACGCGAGCAAGGTTTCGGGTGCAGCCTGGAGGCGACCGGCATGAGTCAACGCCTGTTCCGGGGTGCCACCCGCCAACAGGCAATCGATGATGGCCGTCGCCGCGACGCCATGCGCATCGGAAACGACCGCGGTGATACGGATCCCGGCATCGCTCAAGACTTTGAGCAAGCGATTTTTTTCCATGGCCCGCATGGCGGTGATTTTTTGATGATGCCGGCTGACTTGGCGCAGGTTACGCAACTGCGCCGGCGGGATGAAACTGCCGCGCAACAAACCGGCGCGCGCCAACATGGCCAGCCACTCGGCGTCGCTGGTATCGGTTTTGCGGCCCGGCACCTTTTTGACCTGCTGGGCGTTCACCACCTGGGCCTGAATCCCGACTTTTTCCAAGGCCGCATAGGGGCTTTTCCAGTAGATCCCGGTGCTTTCCATGACCACCACGTCGGGTTTGAAACTCGCGATCCAATCGGCCATGGCGCGTCGGTCCCGTTGAAAGCCGCCGAATTCGCGGCGATGCACGACCGGTTCGAGGCCGGGTTCGGCGACGATGACGCACACACAAATCAGGGCCAAATGCACGTCGATGCCTACCGCGCACCGGAAAATCGGTTGAATGTCCATGGGAACCTCCCATCGTACGCGTGGAAAGAGGGAACCGGATGGGAGGTTCACCGCGGCTCCGCGTCTTCCTGACCTACCGGGGCCGACTTCCGGGGAAATCGGTTCGTATAGGCCGGCCAGGTTGCCATGCGTGCTCGAAGGCGACAGTCGGGGGTGCGCTGCGGAGCCACCGGCTCATGTTGGGAGCGAAGTTGAACTATCATTCCTACTACGTCCTGGGGTGTGAACCTCCCGTGCTTACCCTACTTTCATCGTCGGGGGTGTCAAGCCCCGATTGACATGACTGTTGGGGTGACGAAGGAACCCCAACATTAAATTCCAGTGCCGGCAATCCGTTGGGGTTCGCAAGCTCACCCCAACCTACGAGGTTTCAGGGTTTTCGGCCAGGCACTATTTAGTGTCTGGCCGAAAATCCACGATGATCGGGTCGGGCTGACGGGATTGCGCCCGTCAGCCCTCCCACACCACCGGACATGCGGTTTTCCGCATCCGGCGGTTGAGCCCAGCGGGCTTAGCCCGCGAGCACCCACGGTAGAGTGAATTACTGATGTCTACCGTGTTGCTCATTGAACCTCTTCTGACGTCTGTGCTCGCTGTCCGCCGCGACTCGATGGGCACGTGCCGCCCCTCCGCAGGAATCCACCTGCTCGGCTTGGCCCGCCGGTCCGGGAGCTGCCGCAGTTGCCGCTCCGAACCCGTGTCGCCCGTCTCCGTGCCGCTGGGAACGGATGCAGACTGTGGTCCTCTCGTGACTCTTCGGCCCTTCGCTCGACCGGCCTTTCGGCCGGTGTCCACACTACTACGGCCTCTGCTGACTCCTGGCACGCTCTCACGCGTCAGGTCTCCCCGAGTAAGAACAGATACTTTCGACCCGTGCCGCCAGGCTCTACCGGATACGTCTTTCGGTGACGGTTGGATTTCGCGTTCCCTAGCACGCTCATCGCCCGTACCCGGCCTCACTGCCTGTTCGTGTTCCTGCGGTCGTGTCTTGGCTACGCCCTTCTTTCAGCTTGGCCTCGCGGCTTCCACCTTGGGTTTCGCTACGCTTCTCGTCACTCTTCGCGGTTACCTCCTCTCAGGTAACAAGTACATGCCCATGTCGGGCACACTAGGTTGGGGTGACGAAGGAACCCCAACATTAAATTCCAGCGCCAGCAATCAGTTGGGGTTCGCAAGCTCACCCCAACCTACGAAATTTTGGGGTTTTCGTTCAGACACTATTTACGCTGCGAGCAATCCTGCTCGAGCCACCAAATCGGCAATTTCCAACTCGAGCCCGGCCACCAGTTCCCCGGGATCGGCGACCACGCCACTGTCGGTGGTAACGCCGATCGTCACGGTCCCGGCGTAACTCAGCACGCAAAATCCAATCCCGATGCCGGTGATCTGCGGCACCCAGGCCAGCCCCCGCGCCACCGGCGCGCCAGCCAGATATAATGCTTCCTCCGGCCCCGGCACATTGGTCATCACCGCGGTCGCCTTCGTCCCGAACAACCGTAAAACCCATCGTTCCAGCCAGCCGGGCAACCGGCCGACCATCCTGATCAGCGCCCGGTTCGCCACCGCTTCCGGCGAGGACTTGACCCGACCCATGCGCGTCCGCACCATCGCCAGTCGCACCACCGGATCAGGCACATCCAAGGGCAGTTCCACAAAAATCACCGCGAATTCGTTGCCCAACCGGATTTCTTCCTGATACGGCCGCAGATTGACCGGCACCGCCAACCGCGCCTTCAGCCCGGGCCGCATCTCACCCCGCACCCGCAGATATCGCCCCAGCGCACCGGCCACCGCCGCCAGCATCACGTCATTCACCCGGCCGCCCCAGCGCCGGCGAATGATTGCGATATCGCTCATCGGGATTGGCGCCGACCACGCCAGGCGCTTGCGTCCATTCAACCGCCCCCGTAACGCGGTACGCGTATCCGGCATCAGCAGCGCTTGCCGCAGCAGTGCCCCCAGGAACGCCGCGCCCCAGCGCAACCGCTCCCACCAGCCGGACGGTGGCCGTGGCGTTTTGGCGGTTTTCGCCGCCAGCCGGGCCTGCATCCGTCGTTCCTCCAGGGTCGCCGCTCGCGCCGCCGTCGCCTCATCCGGATTCGGCGTCCGGTCGGTCAGCGTCAGAAACACCCGCAGCAACGCAATCCCATCGGCGACACAGTGATGCACCCGGAACACCAATGCGCACCCCGCGCCATGATGCTCTACCACCACGCAGCGCCACAGCGGTCGACGAAAATCCAGCGGTTGGCTGGCGAGTTCGCCCACCAAGGCCTCCAGCGCCCGCTGGTCGGTCGGCTCCGGCAATTGCCGCCATTCGAGGTGGACGTCCAGATCGAACGCGGCATCCTCGACCCAGACGTGACGGCCACCCCGCCGGACCAGCCGCTGCCGGAACCGCGCAAACCCCAGCAACCGGCTGTTCAACGTCGCTTTCAGCCGTCCGCCGTCCAGCGGCGCGGCCAGTAACAGCATGATCGTCACCACCATGGGCTGCTGCGGCGTATCCATCCGCGCCCAGGTGACATCACCATGGGTTGCCCGTTCCCTCACTTCGTTGCGGGAGACCACGTCCTTATGACTGCTGGCTTTTCCCGACCTTGCGCAGGTCGTTGACGTGCTCCTGCAGGGCGTCCACCCGCCGGGTCAGCTCCTGCAGGTCGTCCCTGCTGGGCACTCCCAGCCGCCCCAGCACCCGAGCCAGACGATCCTCGAAAAGCTGCTCGACCTTGTCCCAGGCATCGACTACCTTGCCACGAGTTACTTCGGTCTTCTGCCGTACCGCCGCCAGCTTGTCATCAGCGGCTTCGCGGGTCTGTTCCTCGACCTTCTCGCCCTCCTTGACGAGCGTTTCGAACAGTTTGCCTCCCTCCTCGCCAATCTTGGCAAAAGCCCCCAGACCGGCCAGCCAAACCAGGTGCGCAGATTCCCGCACGGATTGAGACCACTGGCTATCGGCATTACCCTTGATTTTCTTAACCATGACGGTACCCCTGTACGGGTTATGCGCCGGACTGGTGCTACATCCCGGCTATTGTCTGTGAGTTAATGTTCATCCTAGTGACAAAAGTTAGAATAAACACCCTAATGCCGGCGGTTCGAGGGAGAAAAGCGCGCGGCAGCCCGCCTTCCCGGACTCCGAACCGACGAAACCACGGCGGGTATTGCCGACAATTCCGCTTCAGCCGTCGGGTCCGGTCAGGGCCTGGAGGGATTGCTCGATCCGCTGCGAATCGACTCCTTCACCCCAAGGGCTCATCAGCGTAACGAACAGCAGCTTTTCGAACTCGCCGGCGAAACGGCCAATAATCGCTTCCGGGTCGGCCACCAGCTTCCGGTCGGCCACCAGACCGAAATGGACGCGGTTGTTGTAACTCAGAATGCTGACTCCCATGCCGATCTGGCCCGATTGCGGCACCCAGAACATCATCTCGGAAATGCGTGCCCCGCCCAGATAAATCGCCTCGCGCGGGCCGGGCACGTTGGTCATCACCGCCGAGGCTTTATTGCTCAGTATGTCCAGCAGCGACTGCTGCAGCATGTTGGGTCCCATGCCGACGGTGCCGAGCAGGCCCAAGGCCAGGAGCGGCTGGTAGGACTCCTTCAGCTCGCTCATCCGCCGCCGCACCTCGTACAACCGTTCCAAGGGATTGGCGATGCCCACCGGCAACGCCAAAAACACCAGCCCGAAGAAATTGCCCAGCCGGGCAACCTTCTCGAGCGGTCGCAGATTGACCGGGATGATAGCCCGCACCTGCAGGTTCCCGGGGATGGGATCGCCCTGCTCGACCAAGTAGTCGCGCAGCGCACCCGCCACCGCGGATAACAGGATATCGTTGATCGAGCACCCCAGGGCCTTGCTGACCGTCTTGACCTCGTGCAAGGGCAGCGGCTCGGCCCAGGCGACCCGCTTGGATACTCCCAAGTCCCCCTTGAAGCGGGTTTTGGAATCATCGCTCATCAGGGCAAGGCGGGCGATTTCCGTCGCCAGCCGGGCACTGTTGCGGGCATAGTCAAGCACATGGCCTGGATGCATGACGATATCGGCGCCTTCCCCCACCAGCCCACGGCCCAGCTTGAGGGTGGTATTCACCACCTTGTCCACCGGTTCGAAAAACCGTCGGAAAATACCGGCCTCCTCGGCGCGTTCTTCTTCCTCGGCCGGGGTAGGCGCCGCATGGGGAGCGGGGTCGGTCAGCGACAACAGCACGTGAATCAGGGCGATACCGTCGGCGTAGCAGTGATGAATCCGCAGGATGACGGCGCTGCCTCCCTCATAGTCCTCGACCAGATGGAACTGCCAGAGCGGCTTGGTGAAATCCAGTGGGGTGCTCATCAGATCACTGGCCAAATGCTGCAATTCAGCCTTGTCGGCCCGGCCCGGCAGCGCAGTGCGCAGGACATGCCGGCCGATATCGAAATAGGGATCGCTTTCCCAAAAAGCGCCCGCGGCCTTCTGGACAGCCCGCTGGGTGAAGCGCCGGTATTGCAGGAAACGGGTTTCGATGACCTCCCGCAGCTTTTCGTATTCCAGCCGCTCGGAGAAGATCATGACACCCGTGATCATCATCAGATTGGTGGGGCGCTCCATTCGTAACCAGGCGGTATCGATTCCCGATATGCGCTCGCTTTCGTTTTTCTTTGGCATAAAGAAATCCAGAATCATTTTGGCGCTGTGAATCGGGAACCGGCTCCGGCTCTTTTGAAAGTTCCCCCGGCGACTGTTGCCGGCGCATTCTAGGGTGGCGAATTGCCTGGAGCTTTGACGAATTGGCCGCACCATTGAAGGGCCATCCGGCTCGCCGCTTTCCCGGTCCCGGCCTTTTCGACATAGCCACTACATGCAATGAATCATTCGGCCGGGCCGGTTATAGTTTAAATGTGCTGAAAAACTGTCACGAAAACGCCCAATAGACGTCAATCGAGAGAATCACCATGTCCGATCTAGCGACCCGCTTCCAAACCGCTGCTGACGACAGCAAGCAACTCACCAAACGCCCGGATAATGACACCCTGCTGAAGCTGTATGCCTACTTCAAGCAGGGATCGAGCGGCGATGCCGAAGGCAAACGTCCTGGTTTCACCGACTTGGTGGGTCGTGCCAAGTATGACGCCTGGGCCAAATTCAAAGGCATGCCCAAGGAAGACGCCATGCAACAGTACATCGATCTGGTCGAGTCGCTAAAAACACCTATAACAGCATAGTTCAGCCTGGCGGTAGCACCAATCCGGCCACCCCCTGAGTTCCGGATCGCCACCTGGAGATTGTCGGATTCAGGGCGGTTGCTCGTTGCCGTCACGGTCGTCCGGGCGCGTCGTTCGCAGCAGGTTCAGCCCGGTCTCCACCAGCGATGACCCCGTTCGTACCACCTTTCTGGCTGTCCGGTCGAGCAGTTCGCCCGCGTTCAGCGCGCCGATGGCGTCAGTGAATCCTTTTCGCACCTCGTCCCGAAATGCCGGCAGAGTTTCCGCCGCGGCGGTTCGAACCCCAGCCGTCAATTCCGTCCGGACCCGGGGCAGCAACTCGATCACCGCGTCCTCCACACCACCCCTGACCTGCGCGCGCAACGGTTCCAGCAACTCCTGGCCGGCCGCGCCCGCGCCCGCCTTCACCCGCGCTTCCAGCAACTCGGAAAACGCCATCAGCCGGGCTTCCAGTTGCGGCCGAACCCACTTCTGGAGCGCGACCCAACCCAGCGCCAGCGTCGACAGACTCGACACCAGCGCCGTGACGACGATCAGGATTAGCAATTGCGCGTTACTCATCGGTCATCCTCCTTCCAACAGGGTCACCGGCAGGTCAGGCCAGGCGCTCCCAAGGCGAGCGCGGCCCTGACCCGGAAAGATTTTCAATGCAGGCAATCTATAATCAAGTCGTACCACCTGAAGCCAGGAGTTAAAACAACATGAATTATTTCGTCACCGGCGCCACCGGTTTCATCGGCCGCCGTCTCGTCGAAAAACTGCTGCGGCGCGAAAACGGCACGGTTTATTACCTGATCCTGGAACGTGAGCTGCCGATGGTAGAGCAACTACGCCAGCGCTGGGGGAACGTCGCCGAGCGCACGGTACCGATTGTCGGCGATCTGACCCAGCCGCGACTGGGCGTGTCGGACGGCGACATCGCCCGGCTCAAGGGCAACATCCGCCATCTGTTCCATCTCGCGGCGATCTACGACTTCAAGGCCAGCGCCGAAATCCAGGAACAGGTCAACATCCAGGGCACCCGCAACGTGGTCGCCTTCGCCGAGACCATCGAGGCCGGCTGTTTCCATCTGACCAGTTCCATCGCCGCCGCCGGTCTGTACGAAGGCGTGTTCCGCGAGGACATGTTCGAGGAAGCCGAGGAACTCGAAAATCCCTATTACCGCACCAAGCACGAATCGGAAGGCATCGTCCGCCGCGAGTGCTCACGCCCCTGGCGGATCTACCGTCCCGGCGCCGTGGTCGGCGACTCGCGCACCGGCGAGATGGACAAGATCGACGGCCCCTACTACTTCTTCAAGCTGATCCAGAAGCTGCGCAACCTGCTGCCGCCCTGGGTTCCCGTGATCGGCATCGAGGGCGGCCGACTGAATCTGGTTCCGGTCAATTTCGTGGTGGATGCGATGGATCACATCGCCCATCTGGACGGACTCGATGGCCAGTGCTTCCATCTGGTGGATCCCAGCCCGCATCGGGTCGGCGACATCCTCAACCTGTTCGCCCGCGCCGCCCACGCCCCGGAAATGACCTTGCGGGTCAACGCCCTGATGTTCGCCTTCATACCGCAAGCGATCAAGACCGGACTGGCGCATTTCAAACCGGCGCGGCGCATCAAGGACCAGATCCTTAAGGATCTTGGCATGCCGCCCGACGTGATGCGCTTCGTCAACTACCCTACCCGCTTCGACTGCCGCGAGACCCTGCGGGCGTTAAAAGGCACCGACATCGCCGTGCCGCCGCTGGAAACCTACGCCTGGCGGCTGTGGGACTACTGGGAGCGTCATCTCGACCCCGATCTGTTCATCGACCGCAGCCTGAGCGGCGCGGTCGAGGGCAAGGTGGTGCTGATCACCGGCGCCTCGGCCGGCATCGGCAAGGCCGCCGCCCTCAGGATCGCCGAAGCCGGCGCCAAGACGCTCATCGTCGCCCGCACCGAGGAGAAGCTGCTGGAGACCCAGCAGGAAATCCAGCAACACGGGGGTACCGCCTTCATCTACACCGCCGATGTCGCCGACATGGCCTCTTGCGATGCGCTGATCCAGCGGGTGCTGGCGGATCACGGCGGGGTGGACATTCTGGTCAACAACGCCGGCCGCTCCATCCGCCGGGCCATAGAAAACTCGCTGGATCGCTTCCACGACTACGAGCGCACCATGCAGCTCAACTACTTCGGCGCCCTGCGGCTGATCATGGGCTTTATCCCCAGCATGCTGGCGAAAAAGCGGGGCCACATCATCAATATTTCCTCCATCGGCGTGCTCAGCAACGCCCCGCGCTTCTCGGCCTATGTCTCGTCCAAGGCGGCGCTGGACGCCTTCTCGCGCTGCGCGGTCGCCGAGTTTTCCGACAGCGGCATCGAGTTTACCACCATCAACATGCCGCTGGTGCGCACGGAGATGATCGCGCCTACCAAGCTCTACCAGCACGTACCCACGCTCAGCCCGGAAGAGGCGGCCGATCTGATCGTGCAGGCGATCGTCTACCGGCCGGAGCGCATCGCCACCCGGGTCGGCATCTTTGCCCAGGTGCTGCATGCCGTAGCGCCCAAGGTGTACGCCGTGCTCATGAACACCGCGTTTCGGCTGTTCCCCGAATCGTCTGCGGCCAAGGGGCAGCAGCCCGACACCCAGGAACCCTCGCTGGAGCAGATCTCCTTTGCCCAGTTCACCCGGGGCATCTATTGGTAGTCTCGACGAACCGCGCGCCGCCACCCCTCCGCAAGGCGGCGCGCGGTTCGGGAGCTTTTCGCAACCGGCTGGTCAAATGCTGGCGTGGATGTTCCACGCAGCCGTCCCGCAAGGCGATTTCCACGGACCCAGCGAATCCGCGCGCGGGAACCGTCGGCCAATTTGCCCTAAACTTATGCCATAACCACCCGCGAGAGTAGAACAATGAAATTGAAAATCGGCGACCCCGCTCCGATGTTTACCGCCACCACCACCGATGGCAGCCCAGTCAAACTGTCCGATTACCTGGGCACCAAACTGGTACTCTATTTCTATCCGATGGACGATACGCCGGGCTGCACCAAGCAAGCCTGTTCCCTGCGTGACCACAACCAGGAAATCCGGGCAAAGGGAGCGGCAGTGCTCGGCGTCTCTACCCAGGATACCGCGTCGCACCAGCGCTTCACCGAAAAATACCACCTCAACTTCCCCCTAATTGCCGATACCGACGGCGCTGTGGCCCGAGCCTACGGGGCCGTGGGCGGCGGGGTGATGGGGGCCGCGATGAGCCTGTTCGGAGTGGCTAACCGCATTACGTTCATCATCGACGAAAGCGGTCACATCGCCCACATCATCGACAAACCCGACTGTGCCAATCATGCCGAGGAAGTTCTCAAACTGCTGTAAGCACTGGCAAAGTCCGTTACCATGCTTCGACTCGCCGGTCGAAACGGTGGCTCTTATATTTTTTCCAATTTGTTGTCTCGAATTGTCGGTATCATAATTGCATTATCCCCTGGGTAAAGGGTGTTCGTTTTGACTCTGCGCCAATTGAATGGCGAGCAGCTCCCGGCGACCACCGTCATGCCCATCCAGAGTGCTGCCGAGGAGACCTGCATGTCCGGGCGATATGCCTGCAAAATCCACCGCTTCGCCGAACGGGTTCACTCCCGGACACCCCGGCTCCACTCACGCCCCGCGCCTGCCGTAGTCCCCATCCCAGCGCCGGCTGTCCCCGGCTTTGCGTCCGCCCAACCGCTGGAGATAACAACGTGACTCTCCCTGCACCGAGCTCCCTGCCCAAATGGGATCGGGGGGCCGCCAGCCAACAAGGCGGGCGCCACGAACAGCAGGATCGCTGGGGTGTTTTCCAACCCCCCGACCAGGCAGGGCTGCTGGCCATCGTGGCCGACGGCATGGGCGGTCATCTCGATGGTGCCCTGGGCGCGCAGATCGTGATCGACGTCGCGCGCAACTTCGCCCAGAACCCGCCGGATTTGCTGCGTACCGGCCCACTCGCCGCTCTCGATCAACTGTGCCGATGGATGCACGACGCCATCAACAACCAGTCGGAAACCGCCCGCAGCACCGTGGTGATGGTCTGGCTCGACCGCGACCAGGCGCACTGGCTGAACATCGGTGACAGCCGACTGTATCACTTCCGGCGTGGCCGCCGCCTGATGCGTACTCGCGATCACTCCGCCGTGCAATTGCTGATGGATCTGGGAGAAATCGATGAATCCCAGATGGCGAGCCATCCGGCGCAAAACCGACTCTATCGCTGCCTGGGTGGCCTGGATTCGCCCAGGCCCGACACGGGCCATTTCGCGGTCCAACCCGGCGACCTGCTGGCGTTGTGCTCGGACGGTGTTTGGGAATACGTGACCGAAGCGGAATTGTGGACGGCCTCGCTCGCCGACGGTCCCTCCGTCGCTGCCCGGTTGTTGACGGAACAAGCCGTGCGACGAGGCGGGACGGCGGCCGACAACGCCACGCTGGTCCTGCTGCGCGCGGATGCGGGCACCGGCGACCCGCCGCATTGGCTACGGCGGTTCTCGGCCGGATTCGCGGCGCTGTTCAACCGCGACCGCTGCTAACGGCATCCTGACTTTGCTCTCCACCACCCGTAGCCCGACCGCGTCCAATCACCGAAAGGGAAGCCCGATGACCGAAGAAACAAACGCGCTACCCACGGGCTTCAGCTTACACCGCTACCAGATTGAGAGCGTGCTGGGCGCGGGCGGCTTCGGTATCACCTATCGGGCCATCCACGAAGCTCTCCAGAATCAAGTCGCCATCAAGGAATATTTTCCGGCCGAGTGGGCCTACCGCGACCACAACGGCACCACCGTCCGCGCCAACGCGCAGGGCCAGATTCCCGCCAGGATTGGCGAACCGGCCTGTTACGACTGGGGTCTCAACCGGTTCCTCGATGAAGCCAAGATTCTGGTACAGATCAATCACCCGTGCGTCGTGCGGGTACGGGATTACTTCACGGCCAACGGCAGTGCCTACATCGTCATGGAGTATGAAGACGGTGAATCGCTGAGCACCCTGCTGCAACGGGGTGGCATACTCCCCGAGCATGAATTGCGCCACCTGCTCGAAGACGTGATGCCGGCGCTGGAAGCCGTCCATGGTCAGGGCTACCTGCACCGCGATCTTAAGCCCAGCAATCTCTACATCCGCAGCTCCGATAGCCGCGTCATGTTGATCGACTTCGGAGCTGCCCGCCAGGCCCTGGGCCGACGCACCCGCAGCGTCACCAGCGTGGTTACTCCGGGGTATTCGCCGATCGAGCAATACGTCACGGTCGGCGAGGACTACGGCCCCTGGACCGATCTCTACGCACTCGGCGCCGTGCTCTATCGCTGCATCACGGGCGCGCCACCGATCGAAGCCCCAGGACGGGTGCTCAAGGATCCGGTACAGCCGGCCATCGAAGCCGGAGCCGGGCTGTATTCGCGCGCCCTGCTGCGGGTGGTCGACCAGGCCCTGGCGGTTCGTCCCGAAGAACGCTTTCAGACCGTGGCCGCCATGCGGGAAGCGTTGCGGATCGCCGACCAGTCGAACGAGCGCGCGGATTTTTCCCAAGTCCCGCAACTCAAGCCCGAGTTACTGGAACTGTCTCCGTTGAACGGCGAGTCGCGACTCGACCCCTTGTCCCCCCGCTCGAATCCGTCAAAGCCATCCCCTCAGGACGATCCCTGGAGCGACGCCAGCCGGATGGAACGCCGCTCGAAACCATCCCGTAACGAGTCGCCAGGAAAACCCCCCTCGCCCTCGCGTCCCTCCCAACGTACCGTCGAGAGTCCTTCCGCTCCCAGCGAGAAGCTGTCCAACTGGACGCTGGCGGACTTTGACACGCGCAACCCGTCTCCACCGGCAGCCGCCACTCCACCGGCTGGGCGATCCCGCGGCTCCGATTCCGATACCTCCCTGCCCTTGTTGGATAACATCTGGGAGCAACTGGCAGAACCCGCGCCGCAGACGCCTTTCTCTCCGTCTGAAGATGCCCGCGCGGCGAATTCGCCCGTCCGGCCACAACCTGAACCCGCCCCTTCACTGCTTAACCGCCCACCGCAATCGGCGGTGGAACACCTGAGAAAAGCCGCGCCGTACCGGTCGGATGGGACCGTGAAAGCCCGCCCCGCACAACCACCTGAATCCTCACTTTCCCTCCGGGTATCAGGCGGTCGCGAAGCAACCGTCGGCGAGCAGCAAGCCCAAACCGACGCCGCGGCGTCCATCGAGCCCGCCGCTGAAGAACGCATCCGCGGTCGCCGCCCGCCAGTCAACTGGAAGTGGGTAATGCTCGCGGTATTTGCCATTTTCGGACTGTCGGGTACCGGACTCCTCTCCTATGAGTATTACCAGGCTTTTCAGGAGCAGCGTCAGCAGGAAGCGGCGGCTCGGCAGAAACAGCAGCAACAAGAAGAGGAAGAGATCGCGCTGCGCGCTCGGGAAGAAGCCCAGCGCCGCGAAGCGGATCTCGCTCGCTACCTCGAGCAATCACGTGGCGCCATCGCCAACAAAAATTGGCCAGTGGCCCAAAGCAATCTGGAGCGGGCAGCCGCCATAAATCCCAACCATCCGGCGGTGACATCGGTCCGGGCCGAGTTGCTCGCCGCCCAGCAGCCGGGCACCCGTTCCAAAACCCGGACCGACAATAAGACCGGCATCGAACTGACTTGGGTCGCAGGGGGTTGTTTCGACATGGGCAGTCCACCCAACGAGCGGGACCGCGGCAGCGACGAGTCGTCCCATCAGGCCTGCGCCAAAGGATTCTGGATCGGTACCACCGAGATTACTAATGGCCAATACCGGCGCTTCAAGCCCGATCACGACAGCGGCTCCTATCAAGGACGCCCCTTGAACCGGGACACTCAACCGGTGGTGAACCTGAGTTGGGACAACGCGAAAGCCTTTTCCGAGTGGCTGACCTGGGAAACGGGTAACGGCAAGCGTTTCCGTTTGCCCACCGAAGCGGAATGGGAATATGCCACCCGCGCCGGTACCACCACCCGTTACTACTGGGGCAACGACATCGACCCGCATTACGCCAACTTCTCCGACCGCAACGACCCGTCCGGCGCGTCCATCGGCAATCTGGATGACGGGCAGGCGGTCACCGCGCCAGTCGGGAGTTATCAGCCAAACAGCCTGGGCCTGCTCGACGCGGCGGGCAACGTCTGGGAATGGACCTGCTCGGAATACGACCCAAACTATGGTGGCCAGGAACAGGGCTGTTCGGACAAACGAACCAGCGAGGGTCTCCGGGTGACCCGGGGCGGTTCCTGGAACAATGGTCCTGGCGAATTGCGCTCGGCCAAGCGCCTGCCCCGCAAACCCGACCATCGCGACGCGATGACCGGATTTCGGGTGATCATGGAAGAGTAAGGGTAGGGTTCGCCGTCAGGGGACGCCGTTCTTCGCTCGGACTTAAAGTCTCTTAGGGGTTGCGGCGGCTCACCAGGAAGGTGGCGCTTCCCTCGACCACGATCTTGTCCTGCACGGTGCAGATCGTGCTCATGATGACTCGCCGGCGTTCCGGATTGATCTCCTGGATAGTGCAGATAGCCGTGACGGTATCGCCAATCCGCACTGGCGCCGTGAAGCGCAGTTGCTGGTCCACGTAGATACAGCCCGGTCCTGGTAGACGGGTGCCCGCCACGCAGGAGATCAGACCCGCGCAGAACATGCCATGGGCGATGCGACCCTTGAACCTGCGTCTGCGCCGCGAAGACTTCGTTGCAGTGCACCGGGTTGTTATCACCGGTCAGCCCGGCGAACATCACCACGTCCGTCTCGGTAACGGTTTTGGCGTGAGACGCGCTCATGCCGACCTTTAGATCTTCCAGGTAATAGCCGTGGATGCTATCGTTGTAGCCTTCATGAGTGGAGTACATTCACTTCTCCGGTTGGGATAATTCGTGAGCATCTTTACCCGACGCAAGCGGCGCATAGCCTACACGACCGAGCGCATTGGTGGGAAATTCCGCTTCGCCCCCTACGCATTCGGATCCACCACCACCCGTCCCCGTACCTGGCCGGCGAGAATCGCCTCGGCCAAACGCGGTACCTCCGTCAGCGGAACCACTGGGTCACTCGATCCAGCGTCGCGGCGGACAGATCGCGCGCCAGTCGCGCCCAGGCCAGCCGGCGCGGTTCCGGCGGACACAGCACCGAGTCCACCCCCAGCAGTTTCACGCCGCGCAGGATGAATGGCATGACGGTGGTCGGCAGGTCGGTGCCACCGGCCAAGCCACAGGCCGCCACCGCGCCGCCGTAATCGGTTTCCGCCAGCGCCCGGGCCAGTACCCGGCCGCCCACCGAATCCACCACGCCCGACCAGCGCTGTGCCTCCAGCGGCCGGCAGGGCTGGCTCATTGCCTCGCGACCGATGAATTCCATCGCGCCCAACTCGCGCAGGTAAGCCTCGTTCTCCGGCCTGCCCGTCATGGCGGTCACCCGATAGCCCAGGTGGGCCAGCAACGCCACCGCCACGCCGCCTACCCCACCACTGGCACCCGTTACCAGCACTGGTTTAGCCGCATCCGGCTTGACGCCCGCCTGCTCCAGCGCCAGCACGCATAACATGGCGGTAAAACCGGCGGTGCCGATCGCCATGGCTCGACGACTGTCCAGTTTTTCCGGCAACGGTATCAGCCAATCGGCCTTGACCCGCGCCCGTTGGGCGTAACCGCCCCAGTAGCTCTCGCCCACGCCCCAACCGGTCAGCACCACCCGATCACCCGGCTGGTAAGCCGGCGTGGCTGATTCCAGCACCGTCCCAGCCAGATCGATACCGGGCACCAGCGGAAACTAGCGAACGATCTTGCCCTTGCCGGTTACCGCCAGCCCGTCCTTGTAGTTGAGCGAAGAGTATTCGACGGAGACCAGCACCTCTTCGGGTGGAAGGTCGGCATGGGTCAGGGTGGTTAGGTCGACGACGGTCTGGCCGTCCCGCTGGTTCAACACCAGCGCCTTGAAAGTCGCTGAGTCAGTCATGTCGCTCTCTCATTTCAATGTGTCGGTTACGACTGGGGTTGATTAACCGGCGCAAGCCGATTCAAGGTTGGGAAGTCCGGGTCACAGCCAATAAATGCATTGCATCACCGGTAGGGACTAAATACCATAACTTGACAGGGTTTAACCTGGCGGACTTGTGGCTGTCTTTTTTCGGCGTTTATCGCCAGCATTCGGCCACTTCGGGTTGAATCAACCAGCCTGTAAGATAGTCATTGTTCAAGGCCGGGTTCCGTTTATTTCCTGGCGCGCGCACCAACAGCGCATATTTCAAAACGCGAGCACTCCCACACAAAGGTGAACGATGAAAATTTTAGTCGCCGTAAAACGGGTCGTTGACTACAACGTCAAGGTTCGGGCGAAAGCCGACGGTTCCGGCGTGGAAACCGCCAACGTCAAGATGTCCATGAACCCGTTCGACGAAATCGCCGTGGAAGAAGCCGTCCGCCTGCAGGAAGCCGGCAAGGCCAAGGAAATCGTGGCGGTATCCCTGGGGGTCGGCGCCTGCCAGGACACCATCCGCACGGCCCTGGCGATGGGCGCCGACCGCGGCATTCTGGTGGAAACCGATACCGAACTGCAACCGCTGGCCGTGGCCAAGCTGCTCAAGGCGGTCGTCGAGAAGGAAAAGCCCGACCTGGTGATCCTGGGCAAGCAGGCCATCGACGACGACGCCAACCAGACCGGCCAGATGCTGGCCGCCCTGCTCGGCTGGGCGCAGGGCACCTTCGCCTCCAAGGTCGAGGTCGGCGCCGGCGTGGTCAACGTCACCCGCGAAGTCGACGGCGGCCTGGAAACCGTGGCGCTGAAACTGCCGGCGGTCGTCACCACCGACCTGCGTTTGAACGAGCCGCGCTTCGTCAAGTTGCCCAACATCATGAAGGCCAAGAAGAAGCCGCTGGACGTGTTCAAGCCGGCGGATTTGGGCGTGGATGTCACGCCGCGGCTGATCACCCTGAAGGTGCAGGAACCGCCCAAGCGCCAGGCCGGCATCAAGGTCGACACCGTCGCCGCACTGGTCGACAAACTGCACAAAGAAGCCCACGTCATCTAACGCCCCTGGATACCGAATCATGAGCATCCTGGTCATTGCCGAACACGACAACGCCGTCCTCAAGGCGGCGACCCTGAACACCGTCACCGCCGCTACCCAACTCGGTGGCGATATCACCGTACTGGTGGCCGGCCACGGCTGCGGCGCGGTCGCCGAGGCTGCCGCCAAGGTCGCGGGAGTCAAGAAAGTGCTGGTCGCCGACGCGCCCCACTACGCCAACCAACTGGCCGAGAACGTGGCGGCGCTGGTGGTCAGCCTGGCCGGTGGCTACACCCACATCCTCGCCCCCGCCACCGCCGCCGGCAAGAACGCGCTGCCGCGCGTGGCGGCGCTGCTGGACGTGGCGCAGATCTCCGACGTCATCAAGGTGGAAAACGCCGATACCTTCGTCCGGCCGATCTACGCCGGCAACGTGCTTGCCACGGTCCAGTCCAAGGACCCGGTCAAGGTGATCACCGTGCGCGGCACCGCCTTCCCGGCCGCCGCCGAGCGGGGGTTCCGCCGGCATCGAAGCCGGCCGCGCTGGCCGCCGACGCTGGTGTATCCAGTTTCGTCGGCCAGCAGTTGACCAAGTCCGACCGGCCGGAACTGACCGCCGCCCGCATCATCGTTTCGGGCGGTCGCGGCATGGGCAACGGCGAAAATTTCAAGCTGCTGGAAGACGTGGCCGACAAGCTGGGCGCGGCGGTGGGCGCTTCCCGCGCCGCCGTGGATGCCGGCTTCGTGCCCAACGACTATCAGGTCGGCCAGACCGGCAAGGTGGTGGCGCCCGAACTGTACGTCGCCGTCGGCATCTCCGGTGCGATCCAGCATCTGGCCGGCATGAAGGACAGCAAGGTCATCGCCGCCATCAACAAGGACGAGGAAGCGCCGATCTTCCAGGTCGCCGACTACGGCCTGGTGGCGGATCTGTTCGTTGCCGTGCCCGAATTGTCCAAGGAACTGGACAAGCTGAAGGCCGCCGGCTAAGCCTTGCCGTTTCCCAGCATCCCGCGCCGCCGCCGAGGCGGCGCCTTGTCTTTCGCGACCCCGCACTGCAACCCTGTATTCCGCATAAAGGAGGCGCCCATGACCGCCTATTTCGCCCCGACTCGCGACATGCAGTTTGTCATCAACGAATTGGCCGGCCTGTCCGATATCGCCGCCTTACCGGCGTTCGCCGGGCAGGACGTCGGTCCCGAACTGGTGGAAGCCGTACTGGAAGAAGCCGCCAAGCTGGCCGCCGAGGTGCTGGCGCCGCTCAACAAGATCGGCGACCTGCAGGGCGCCAAAATCGGCCCCGAGGGCGTCATTCCCGCCGACGGCTTCGCCGAGGCCTATCGAGGCTTCATCGAAGGCGGCTGGAACGGCATCAGTTCCCCTGCCGAATACGGCGGCCAGGGCCTGCCGGAACTGTTCAACACCGCCGCCCAGGAGATGTGGAATTCCGCCAACATGTCCTTCGCGCTGTGCCCGATGTTGAACGCCGGCGCCATCGAAGCCATCAGCCGCGCCGGTTCCGCGGAACAGAAGGCGCTGTTCCTGCCGAAGATGGTCAGCGGCGAATGGACCGGCACCATGAACCTGACCGAGTCGCAGGCCGGCTCCGACCTGTCGGCGGTGCGCACCCGCGCGGTCCCCGAGGGCGATCACTACCGGCTCTTCGGCCAGAAAATCTTCATCACCTGGGGCGAGCACAACATGACGCCGAACACCATTCACCTGGTGCTCGCCCGGACTCCAGACGCTCCCGAAGGGGTCAAGGGTATCTCGCTGTTCATCGTGCCCAAATTCCTGGTCAACCCCGACGGCTCGCTGGGCGCGCGCAACGACGTGCACGCGGTGTCCATCGAGCACAAGCTGGGCATCCACGCCAGCCCAACCTGCGTGATGGCCTTCGGCGACCGGGAAGGCGCGGTCGGCTATCTGGTCGGCGAGGAGAACAAGGGCCTGGCCTACATGTTCATCATGATGAACGAGGCCCGCTTCAAGGTCGGCCTGCAGGGCCTGGCCATCGGCGAGCGCGCCTATCAGGCCGCCCGCGAGTACGCCAAGGACCGGGTGCAGGGCCGGCCGGTCGGGATCAAGAGCGGCGACCGGGTGACGATCATCCATCATCCCGACGTGCGGCGGATGTTGCTGACCATGAAGGCGCAGAACGAGGCGATGCGGGCGTTGGCCTACGTGGTCGCCAAGCACATGGATCTGGCCCGCCACAATCCCGACCCCGCGGTTCGCAAGACGCATCAGGCGCGGGTGGATCTGCTGATTCCGGTGGTCAAGGGCTGGTCGACCGAGATCGGCATCGAAATCGCCTCGCTGGGCGTGCAGGTGCATGGCGGCATGGGCTTTGTCGAGGAAACCGGTGCCTGCCAACACTTGCGCGATTCCCGCATTACCACCATCTACGAAGGCACCACCGGCATTCAGGCCGCCGACCTGGCCGGCCGCAAGCTAAGCATGGATCGAGGCGCCTCAATGCGGGCGCTGATCGCCGACATCGCGGCAACCACCGAGGAACTCGGCCAGGCGGCGGGCGATGACATCGCCACGATCCGCGCCGCGCTGCGCGAAGGCGTAGGGGCGTTGGCCGAAGCCACCGAGTGGATGCTGGGCACGCACGATGCCGAGGCGGCGATGGCAGTGTCAGTGGACTATATGATGCTGACCGGCACCGTCTGCGGCGGTTGGCAGATGGCCCGCGCGGCGCGGGTGGCGCAGCAGAAACTGATGGGCGGCGAAGACCCGGTGTTCCATGAAGCCAAGCTGGTCACCGCCCGCTTTTACGCCGAGCACGTGTTGCCCAAGGCTGGCGCCCTGTGCGACTCGGTCAAGAGCGGCGGCACTTCGATCATGGCGTTGACCGAAGAACAGTTTTAGGGCGTTTTCCTGAAAAGGCTATACCGAACCGGGCTGGGTCTCCACCCTTTGAAAAAGGGGGCAGCAATTCTCATTTTGGCGATGACTCGCTAGAGTAGCCACCCCCCTTGACTGGAAGTACCTTGATGAGCGGACCGTTTGGTCGCGCCGTCCTGACGTTGGACGACATGACGAAACAAATCCGCCGGACCTTCGAGCAGTTTACCGATCCGCGCCGGGGGCAGAGCACGCGCCACACGCTGGTGGACGCAGGGTTGAGCGCCTTCTCGGTGTTCTTCATGCAGAGTCCGTCGTTTTTGGAATACCAGCGCAGCCTGGACCAGTGGCTGGGCAAGGACAACGCCCAGACGCTGTTTGGGGTCCCTCAGATCCCGTCGGACCATCAGATCCGCCACCTGCTCGACGCCACCGATCCGGGGCAGGTCAGACCGTTGTTTTCCTCTCTGTGCCACGCGTTGCACCAGGCGGGCGTGGTGGAGAGTTACCGTTCGGTGCACCAGACCCTGCTGCTGGCCTTCGATGGGGTGCAGTATTTTTCCGCGTCCGCGATGCATTGCCCGCAGTGCTCGGTTCGGCAGCACGCCAACGGCTCGGTGACGGATAGCCATAGGGCCCTGACCCCGGTGCTGGTGAAGCCGGGGTTGGACACAGTCATTCCGCTGGCGCCGGCATTCGTGCGACCGCCGGACGGCGCGGAGAAGCAAGATGGCGAACCCAACGCGGCCAAGCGCTGGTTGGCCGATGGCGGGGGCGACTATAGTCCTTTGGGCGTCACCCTCCTGGGCGACGATCGGTACTGCCATGAACCGTTCTGCCGCGACGCGTGGAACCGGGGATTTAACTTCAGCCTGGCCTGCAAGCCGGCGTCCCATCCCATCGTGTCCGCATGGGTGGAGTTTCTGGAGCGGGGCGGGGCCGTCCACACCGTGGTCCGCCGCCGCTGGACCGGCCAACGGCGCGAGATCGAGACCGATCGCTATGCGCCAGCGATTCCCCTGCGCGATGGGGATGATGCCCTGTGGGTCCACTGGTGTGCACTCACCACCACCGATGAAAGCGGTCACGTGCTCTATCACAACACTTTTGTGACCCACCTGGCACGCGATGACCGCCCGGTGCTGGCGGTCGTCGCGGCCGGGCGCTGCCGGTGGAAGATCGAAAATGAAAACAACAGCACCTTGAAAACCAAGGGTTACCACTTCGAGCACAACGACGGCCACGGCCAGCAGTATTTGTCATCGGTGTTGGCCCGCCTCATCATCCTGGCTTTTCTGGTCCATACCGTGCCGGAGTGGATGGACGACCAATACCAACTGCTCCGCCGGAAACCGCCCTCCCGACCACGCTTGTTCAGTGACATTCGCACCTTGACCAGTTGCCTATGCTTCGAGAGCTGGGATGCCTTGATGACGTTCATGCTGCAAAGCTTCGAGCCGGCTCCCCCGCAACTAGAAACCGGGTGAAATCGCCAAAATGAGAATTGCTGCTGATTCCACAGCATTAACCTGAACATGATGCCCCCTTCCATCCGCTGAGCGAGCACCATGCCCACGATTCTGCCCGACGGCCGCCGCCTGATTCTGGCTTCCACTTCCCCGTTTCGCCGCGCACTGCTGGCGCGACTTGAATTGCCGTTCGCCGTCCAGGCACCAGAGGTCGACGAAACCCATCATCCCGGTGAGGAAGCTCGGGCGCTGGTAGCGCGGCTGGCGGAACTGAAGGCCCGTGCCGTCGCCCATCACGAACCGGCGGCGCTGATCATCGGTTCGGATCAGGTCGCGGTGCTGGACGGTGAGATCATCGGTAAACCCGGTAATCATGAACGGGCCACGCAGCAATTACGGCGAGCTTCGGGCCAGACAGTCATCTTCTATACCGGTCTGTGCCTGCTCGACGGCGCCAGCGGTCAGCATCAGATCGCGGTGGAACCGTTCCGGGTGGTGTTCCGAACGCTAACGCCGGAGATGATCGAGGGTTATCTGCTCCGGGAGCAACCGTTTAACTGCGCGGGCAGTTTCAAGTCCGAAGGGCTGGGCATCGCGCTGTTCGAACGGTTGGAAGGCGACGATCCCACCAGTCTGATCGGCCTACCATTGATCCGGCTCATCCGGATGCTGGAAGCCGCGGGGGTGGCGGTATTGTGACGGATGGTGATCAAACCAAATCCGTTCCTTCGTAGAGTTCGCTCAACCGGACGGTCAGGCCGGTGCAGGGCAGCGTCAATTCCGCCTGGGGATCGCTGAACTCCATCCACCGCCAGTCGTTCCCTTCGCGCCAGTACAATGTTGCCCGAATCCGGTCCTGCTCCAGCAGCAGGTAAGCAAACCGGGTTTGAGTTGAGCGGACATGACAGGGCGCCTTTGATCTGAAATTTGAATACTGCAATACCTACCGCCACCGCACCGTTCCATCCAGCCCCAGCACCTTCAGTAGCGCTGCGCCCAGACTGGCTTCCGTTCCATCGAGCAGTCGCTCCAGCCACCGGGTGTGCTTGGTGTAATCCATAATGGTCTTCTCGCCGACGACTTCCTCGGCCACATAGCGGGTGCTGCCCAGCGCATCCACCAGACCCAGCCCGACGCTTTGCTCGCCGGTCCACATCAGGCCGCTGAACACCTCGGGATTGTCCTTCAGCCGTTCGCCCCGACCCTGCTTGACCGCCGACGATAAACTGTTGATGAATCGCATCCAGCATCCCTTGCAGATGCCGTACTTCCTCCGGATTCACCGGCTTGAACGGATCGAGGAAATCCTTGTTGCTGCCCGCCGTGTACGCCCGCCGCTCGACGCCCAGCTTGGCGATGGCGTCGGTGAAGCCAAAACTGTCCATCCGCACCCCGATGGAGCCGACGATGCTGGCCTTGTTGGCGTAAATCTTCTGTGCCGCCGCCGCGATGTAATATCCGCCCGAAGCGCAGAGATCGCTGGCCACCGCATGGACCGGAATCTTGGGATATTGCTGGCGCAGTTTCTGAATCTCGTCGTAAATCTCGCCGGCCTGTACCGGACTGCCGCCGGGGCTGTTGATTTCCACCACCACCCCGACCGTATTCTTGTCCTTGAACGCCTTGCGCAACGCCTCGATAACGTTCTTGGCGCTGGCCTCGGTGCTGCTGGAAATCAGCCCGTCCACGCGGACCAGCGCCGTGTGCCGTTTACGCCACTGGCGGTCGTGTGCCAGTTGTCCGGCCAAGCCAATACCAGCAACATCACCAAATAAGCGAAAAACAGCAGCTTGAAGAAAATCCCCCAGCGCCGCGCCCGCCGTTGCTCGGTCACGGCGGCAAACGCCAGCTTAGTCAGGGTATCCCGCGCCCAGCGATCATCGCCGGGCGGAGTCGGCATTCGGATTCGGGTCGCTCATGGTTATCTCTCGCTACATGTCCGAGCGGTTCGATCCGCCGAACCAAGACTGATCCAGCACCGCCTTAAGTTCGGCATCCAGTGGAGCGCTGACCGCGATTTCCCGGCCGCCCAGCGGCAGATTCAAGCTGTGCGCGTGCAGGAACAGCCGGCGCAAGCCATATTGATCCGCCATGAGTCCGGTTAAACGCGGCATCGCCATACTTATCGTCGCCCGCCAGCGGATGGCCAACATGGGCGGCGTGCACGCGAATCTGGTGGGTGCGGCCGGTAGCGATGCTCAGCTTCCAGCAAAGAGGCCGGCTTGAACAGACTGACCGGCCGAAATCGCGTCCGGGCCGGCTTGCCGTCATCCACCACCTCGACCATCCGCTCGCCAGCCGCGCAACACGTTACGGCGCAGCCGCAGATTCACGTCACGCTGCCCGTGATTCCAGTAGCCGCGCACCAGCGCAAGATACCGCTTTTCCACCTTCCCGGCCCGCAGGGCGTCCTGGATCAGTCGCAGCGCCACCGGGGTCCGGGCCAGTGCCAGACAGCCGCTGGTTTCGCGATCCAGCCGGTGCGCCAGTTCCAGAAACGGCTCTTCCGGCCGCAACGCCCGCAATAACTCGATCACACCATAATCGAGTCCACTGCCCTTGTGCACGGCCAGCCCGGCCGGTTTGTCGAGCACCAGCAGGTCGCGATCCTCGTACAGCACCGCTTCCCGCAACCGTTCCGCCAATTCCGGCGGGGGCCGCAGCGGCCGCTCTTCCCGCTCCGCCAGCCGGACCGGCGGAATGCGCAACACATCGCCGGCGCGCAACCGGCGATCCGGCTGAACCCGTCCCCCGTTCAGCCGTATCTCGCCCTTGCGCAGGATGCGATAGATCAGGCTCCTGGGCGCACCTTTAAGTTCGCGCAGCAGAAAATTGTCGAGGCGCTGGCCAGCGTGCTCCGGCGTGATTTCCAGATGACGCACCCCGCCGGGAGACATGGAAACAGGCATCATTTGAAGCATGTCAAGCGGACTGATATAGTTACAAATGTTGTCGCCCATTGGCCCGAAAGGTCGGCGAAACTGAATGACTACACTATCGGTTTTCGCACCCGCGCGCCAGTCACCTGGCGGGCGGGGTTTATTCAACGGGTTTTTCGGCCGCTCGGCCCCTATCTCTTTGAGCGGCTCTTGACCGCGCTCCCAGCCGGCTGGTCGCGATTCCGCGGCTTATTTGGGTCTGCCCGACCATCAGGATGTCCATCCCCCGGGCTAACCCATTCCAGCGACGCCCCGGCGACAACCGTGTCACCACCGGTGATGGTCGAGCGCAGGGAATTTCATCATGAAACGCATGCTGATCAACGCGACTCAGCAGGAAGAGTTGCGCGTGGCCCTCGTGGACGGCCAGAAACTCTACGATCTCGACATCGAAACCCCGTCGCGCGAACAAAAGAAATCCAACGTCTACAAGGGCCGCGTCACCCGCATCGAACCGGGACTGGAAGCGGCGTTCGTGGACTACGGCGCCGACCGGCACGGCTTTCTGCCGTTCAAGGAAATCACCCGCGGCTACTTTGATCCCCAGGCCGCCGAGGGGGGCCGTCCCAGCATCCGCGAGGCCATCAAGGAAGGCCAGGAAATCATGATCCAGGTGGAAAAGGAAGAGCGCGGCAACAAGGGCGCGGCGCTGACCACCTTCATCAGCCTGGCCGGCCGCTACCTGGTGCTGATGCCCAACAACCCGCGCGCCGGTGGTGTATCGCGGCGGATCGAAGGCGAGGACCGCCAGGAAATCCGCGAGATCATGAGCAGCCTCGATATCCCCGACGGCATGGGCCTGATCGTGCGGACCGCCGGGGTGGGCCGCTCGCAGGAGGAGTTGCAGTGGGATCTGGATTACCTGCTGCATCTGTGGAAAGCCATCGAGACCGCCGCCGCCCAGAAGAAAGCGCCGTTCCTGATCTATCAGGAAAGCAACATCATCATCCGCGCCCTGCGCGACTACCTGCGCGCCGACATCGGCGAAATCCTGGTGGACAACCCCGCCGTCCACCGCCAGGCCCAGGATTTCATGCAGCAAGTGATGCCGCACAACCTGAACAAGCTCAAGGTGTATCAGGACAGTATCCCGCTGTTCACCCGCTTCCAGATCGAATCCCAGATCGAAACCGCCTACCAGCGCGAAGTCGGTCTGCCCTCCGGCGGCGGCATCGTGATCGACTATACCGAGGCGCTGGTTTCCATCGACATCAACTCGGCTCGCGCCACCAAGGGCAGCGACATCGAGGAAACCGCGCTGACCACCAATCTGGAAGCGACCGACGAGATCGCCCGGCAGTTGCGGTTGCGCGACCTGGGGGGGCTGATCGTCATCGATTTCATCGACATGAACATCGCCCGCAACCAGCGCGAGGTTGAAACCCGACTGCGCGAGGCACTGAAGATGGATCGTGCCCGGGTGCAGGTCGGCCGCATCTCCCGCTTCGGCCTGCTGGAAATGTCGCGGCAGCGGCTGAGTCCGTCGCTGGACGAAGCCAGCCACATGATCTGCCCGCGCTGCAACGGCCAGGGAACTATCCGCAACATCGATTCGCTGGCGCTGAGCGTGCTGCGACTGATCCAGGAAGAGGCGATGAAGGACCGGACCGGCCGGGTCGTGGTGCAACTGCCGGTCAAGGTCGCCACCTTCCTGCTCAACGAGAAACGCGAGGCCATTCGTGCCATCGAGCAGCGCCATCGGGTCGGCGTGATGCTGATTCCGAACGAATCGCTGGAAACACCGCATTTCAAGCTGAACCGGCTGCGCGTGGACGAACTGTCCGAGACCCAACAGTTGTCCTATTCGCTGGCCGAGGATTACGAAGAACAGTTCGAAGCTCAGCCCGGCGCGGCAACACGAGGCACTGGCGAGGAACCCGTGGTCAAAGGGGTCGCTCCAGCCACCCCAGCCCCAACTCCACCGACCCCGGCGCCGAAACCCGAGGCCAACTCCAGCTTTTTCCGCTGGCTGTGGGGCAACCTGTTCGGCCAGCCCACCACTCCAGTCAAGGAAGAACGGGAACGGCCCGCCAAATCCGGCGGACGGCTCGCAAAACCGGAGCGGCATCGGCGCGACCGGCCCGGACGACGACCGGAAACGGAAACCCCCGTGGAACCCCCTATCGCCAAAACCGCTGCCGCCGAACCGGTTCCACCAGCCGCGCCCGCGCCCGCGCCCCCGATCCAGGAACAGCGGCCAGAAACCGCTCAGGTGGTCGAATCCCCGTCGGTTTCAGGGGAAAACACCAGCGAATTGGCTACCGCCCCCGAAGCGGAGGAAGAAACCCCCAACCCACGTAACCGCCGCAGCCGGCGCGGTGGCCGCAGACGCCGGCGCGGCGAAGCGCCGACCCCGGCCGAAGCGGAGAGCGCGGAATCCGCCGGAGAAGCGGGCGAAGGTCTTATTCCCGGCGATCAGGGTCACACGCTGCCGGCAATCGACGAGTCTGTTGCCGGGCCAATACCAGGTCCCGCCGTGGCTCCACCGACCACGGCATCGCCCCCTGCGTCACATCGGCGGATTCGCGGCGGTCGCCCGCGTCTGCCCCGGGAAACGCGGGTCGAGGCGAAAGCCACCCCCGCAGTCACGGCCCCACTGTCCCCGGCGAACGAATCCCCTTTGCCGCCGCCACCGTCCATGCTGGAGTATCCCGCTGTCGAAACAGGCGCGGAACCGCCGGATCGCCCTGAGGAAACAGCGCCCGCGTCGCAACCGGAACCGGCTATCCCGGCGCCAGCAGAATCCACTGCCCCGTTGGCCGAATCGGTCGAGGCTGGCCAGCCGCCGGTCACCGGGGCGGAAGCAACGGCAACCGTTGCGACCATGAGCGACTCGGTCTCGGTATCCTTCGTTCCGGTCGAACCGGCCATGCCGGAAACCGCTGGTGAACTCTCGACGGAACTCGCGAAACCCGCGACCGTCGAACCGGCGTCCAACCCGCCCGAACCGATCGGGCAAGCCACGGCGCCGCTGCCGGAAACCGACACCGAAAACAAACCGGCAGCCTGATCCAACAACCTCAAACGCAACGGGGCTGGAATTCCAGCCCCGTTTTCCCAGGCATCCACAGACCGGCCGCGCTCAAATCCGGTAACGCTCGCGGATGCCGATCAGCAGCCCCTGGGCCGCTTCCTCGACCAAATCCATCACCCGTTCGAAACCGCTCGGGCCACCGTAGTACGGGTCCGGCACTTCCCGCTCGGGCAGATCCGGCGCATAGTCCAGAAACAACTGGACTCGGCGGCGCAGTTCCGGTTCCCGGCACAACCCCAGCAAGTGTTCGAAATTATCGCGGTCCATCGCCAACACATAGTCGAACTCGGTAAAATCCGCTACCGTTACCTGGCGGGCGCGGATGCCCCGCAGATCGATGCCCCGGCGCATGGCCGTCGCTTGGCTGCGGGTATCGGGTGGGGCGCCGATGTGATACGAGTGCGTACCGGCCGAATCCACGTAGACCTTGTCGGTCAAGCCGGTGCCCTCCAGCATCCGCCGAAATACGCCCTCCGCCAGTGGCGAACGACAAATATTGCCCATGCAAACAAACAGCACTCTCACCATTGCCTTCGCCTTCGCCTCATCCTGCCGCCGCCGGGAATCGAACAGCGCGCGGACCGCGCGTATGATTCTGGACCCGATCACCTTGGCTGCCACCACTCATGTTGCGCATTGATTCCGACAAACTGAAAACCCTGCTGGAGCAACCCCTGACTTACCAGGGCATGCCCTGCCGGGTGATCGAAATTCTGGCCGACGAGCCGGCGCTGGTGCTGCGCGACCGTCACGACCACAAAGTCATTCAAGCCAACCAGTACGGCGATGCCGGCGATTGGCTGCCCAGGACCTTCACCGTGGCCGTGCTCAACGTCCGCCGCGACGGCTTTAATCCGGAGCTACCGGAACTGGCCAGCTTCGATCTACTGGCCTGACTCCGCGAATTCCGCCGCCACCCGCGCCAGATCGGCTTCGGTGTCCACTCCCGGCGGAGGAGCCTCCGTTGCTTCGGCGACGTGGATGCGGATACCGTGCCACAGGGCGCGCAACTGCTCCAGGGACTCGGCCTGCTCGATCAGCGCCGGGGCCAAGCGCGGAAAGCCGCGCAGCACCGCCACCCGATAGGCATAGAGTCCGATATGGCGGAACCAGGCGGTATCGACCGGCAGTTCGGCCAACCCCTCTCCCCCGCCCTGGAAAGCCTCGCGATGCCAGGGAATTGGCGCGCGGCTGAAATACAGGGCTGTCCCTTCGCTGTTCCGGACCACTTTGACCACGTTCGGGTCGAACACCTCCGCCGGCTGGCGAATTCGGGTGCAGACCGTGGCGATACCGGCGGCGGGATGATCCTCCAACTCCGCCGCCACCCGCCAGATCAAGACCGGTGGCATTTGCGGCTCGTCGCCCTGCAAATTGACCACGATGTCTTCGTCCGGCCAGCCGCACCGCATCGCTACTTCCGCCAAGCGATCGGTGCCGGAGGGATGCTCGGACGACGTCATGCACACCGGCGCACCGAAGCCCTCGGCCGTCTCCCGGATTCGGTGATCGTCGGTGGCGATGACGACCTCCAGGGCGCCGCTGGCCAATGCCCGCCGGTAGACGTGTTCCAGCAGCGGCTTACCGGCGAGCAGTCGCAGCGGTTTGCCCGGCAGTCGGGTCGAAGCGTAACGGGCCGGAATCGCGACTCGAAACCGCGATCCGGGCTCACGCATCCGAACCGACCTCCTCGTCCGTCAGTCGCCGCGCCTCAGCTTCCAGCATCACCGGAATGCCGTCGCAGATCGGATAGGCCAGTCGGCTCTCCTTGCAGATCAGCTCCTGTCGCGCCTTGTCGTAGATCAACGGGGCCTTGCTGACCGGGCATACCAGAATGTCCAGCAGTTTCTTGTCCATCGTCCTTCACCTCATCACCGATAGGGGGCGGAATCGGGGTTCGCCTGGCCCGCCGACTCGCGCCCGAAGGCTCGCGCCGGATGCCCTTGGCCATGGCCACCGACGCCAGCCGCTTGAGCAGGTCTTCCTCGAATTCCGGGTCCAGTTGCGCGCTGACCGGCACGTACCAGCAGCCGTCCGGCGCAAGAGTACGACACTTGATCGCGTCTTTTTCGGTCATCAGCACCGGCAAATCCTCCCGGAAATGCAGATCCTCCGCGCGGAAGGCGTGGTGATCGGGGAACGGATGCTCGATGAGTCGCAGCCGGGCATGCCGCAGATGTTCGAAGAACCGTCCAGGATCGCCGATGCCAGCCACGGCATGCACCGTGCCATCCCGGAAACCAGCCAGCGTGGAACTGATGCCGGGATCGCCCAGATTCACGGCCGTCTCGCCGCGCAGCGACATGAGATATTCACCGCCGCGCGCGGCGCCGTTGCCGACCACGAAATCGACGTCGCGTAGCCGGGAAGGTGGTTCCCGCAACGGACCGGCGGGCAGACAAGCGGCATTGCCCAGCCGGCGGAACCCGTCCACCACGGCAATCTCGATATCGCGTCGCAGGTGGTAATGCTGCAGGCCATCGTCGCTGAGGATGACGTTGCAATCGCAGGTATCGAATAGCGCCCGCGCCGCCGCCACCCGATCCGGTCCCACCACCACCGGACACCGGCAATGCCGCGCCAGCAACACCGGCTCGTCGCCGACCCGGCGCGGATCGCTGTCGGCCGTAACGTGTTGCGGCCATTCCGCCGACTGGCCGCCATAACCGCGACTGACCACGCCAGGTTTGTAGCCCGCTTCCCGCAGCAGTTCCACCAACCGCGCCACCAGCGGCGTCTTGCCCGTACCACCGACGCTGATATTCCCGACCACGACGACCGGTACGCTGACCCCTGCACTTTTCAAAATCCCTTTTTGGTACAACAGTCGCCGCACTCGCACCACCGCACCGAACAGCAGGCTAAGCGGCCATAGCAACACGGCCACCAGATTCAGCGAATATCCGTAACGATCCAACCAGTTCATAATCAGGGGTCCAATGAGGGCGGTCTGTCGGGAGTGGCGGGCGAAGCCGGCGCGTTCGGCCCGTTGACCGTGGCGATGGCCAGTTGTTTGAGACCGAGTTGGCCGGCGATA
>CAVQSJ010000037.1:0-37758 GCA_963715845.1 uncultured Gammaproteobacteria bacterium
AAGCAGAAGCTGAGCAAGGAGAAGCTCAGCAACAAGATCTTCGAGATCGAACGGCGGTTGCTGATTAAACGGCGGCCGGCGTGAGGTGAGGGAAACCGGAAAACCCCCTCTCTTGGAAGGGGACGGGGGTTTGGAGATAAAAAAAGGATTATGAGCTTATGATAAGCCCCAAGCTTGTGGCAAAAATCGAATCAGAAGAACCGACACTTAGGCTTGCAGTACTAATTGATGCAGATAACGCCTCTGCATCTGTCATTGAGGGCCTTCTTGCCGAAATTGCGAGGTTCGGTGAAGCTACAGTAAAGCGAATCTACGGAGACTTTACATCCCCAACAAGCTCCCAGTGGAAAAAGGTTTTAAACAAACACGCGATTAAACCTGTACAACAATTCGCATATACAACTGGAAAGAATGCTACTGATAGTACCCTTATCATTGACGCCATGGATCTTCTATACACAAGGCGGTTTGATGGTTTTTGTCTTGTATCCAGTGATAGTGATTTTACAGGACTTGCATTGCGCATCCGTGAAGAGGGTTTAACTGTTCTCGGCTTTGGTGAACAAAAAACACCGGAAGCATTCCGTAATGCTTGTCATAAATTCATTTTTACGGAAGTGCTACGTCCAGTTGCTTCTCAAGAAAATGGTGTGTCGGTTCCGACGACCGAAACCATACAGGTGAAAAGTACAGTAATAGCAACAAATCCAACCACTCTTATCCCCGAGCAGCGCCCCAGGAGTTTCCGCGTGAATTTATTCTCCAAGCTCTTGAAAAGGCTTGTGACGATACCGGATGGGCGAATTTGGCAAATTTTGGTAGCTACTTGACAAAGCTGCAGCCTGACTTCGATGCACGCCACTATGGATTCAAGAAACTCAGTGAACTAATCAAAGCTAAAACCGATTTATTTCAGTTAGAGAAAAAGCCTGTACCCGGTTCTGACGTGAAAGTTTTATATGTGCGCGCGAAACAAGTATAGCCCGGATCAAGCATAGCGGAATCCAAGGCTTATCCCCTATCGATTGAAAAATTAGGTCTCCTGGGTGATTTGTGGATTAGTAGATTGGGATAGATCATAGACTGTAACTTAACATTCTGATTATATTTGATTAAAATCCATCACGCCCAACTGAACGTTCATGATTGAGTTAGGAGGCCTATAGTGGAGCTTCTGATTATGAGCGTTAAAGAATTGGAACTCGCCGTTTCCAAGCTGTCTTCCGAAGAACTGACGAGTTTTGCTCAATGTTTCGAGGAATTTATGGCTGATCAATGGGATCGACAAATCGAAGCCGACATCTTTGCGGGGCGATTGAATACTGCCGGAAAGCGCGCTGATGAAGCTTTTGAAGCCATGAGCCATGCCAAAATTCATCTGGTCTGATTATGTCAAGTATAGGGTCCAGTTGAGAGGATTTGATCTTTCCAAGATCGAGGAAATATTGAGATTTTCTGAAGAAAGGTATTTTGATACTGTAACACAACGAATGGTTGCGGTAGGTAGGCATAACAAGCTTCTAGTCATGATCCCTTATGATAACACTGAAGATGAAACCGGCGATTTAATAACACCCGTTACTATTCATGCTACCAGTCGCCAGCAAATTAAATTCCGCCTGATAAGCGGGAGGTTTTTGAAATGAGCAACACTCGAATGGTTTATTTTGAAGAAAATGATATTCTACATCTTTCTGTATCCAATGAGCCGGAGGCGGGAAGCGTTGAATTAAGCCCTAATGTTACTGCTGAACTCAATGAACAGGGCGAACTTATTGGTATAGAGATCATCAATGCAAGCTCTTTCATACGAGATTCCATATTGGAATCGGCTCAAGCTAAATTATTAAATCTGCCAAGTAAGCAAGCTGTTGAGCGGATCGTTATTAGTTAGGAAGTAAGCATGACTTGAATGAAATCGTAGCGGAATCTGAAAATTTAAGGATAATTAAGACAGAAACTGGCCGTGGTCTGACTTATGGCTAATTAATTAGATTGGAAAAATTCAATCCCGAACCGCCATCGCACATAAAGAGGCTCCCATGTCCACCCAAATCAAACGCGACAAACCCTGGCTGATGCGGACCTATTCCGGCCACACTTCGGCCAGGGCCTCCAACGAACTGTACCGTACTAACCTCAGCAAGGGGCAAACCGGCCTGTCGGTGGCCTTCGACCTGCCGACCCAGACCGGCTACGACGCCGATCATCCGCTGGCGCGCGGCGAGGTCGGCAAGGTCGGCGTGCCGATCTGCCACATCGGCGACATGGAGACACTGTTCGACCAGATCCCGCTGGGGCAGATGAACACCTCGATGACCATCAACGCCACCGCCGCCTGGCTGCTGGCGTTGTACGTCGCGGTGGCCGAGCGGCAAGGCGCCTCGCCGGCGCAATTGCAGGGCACCACGCAGAACGACATCCTCAAGGAATACCTGTCGCGCGGCACCTACATCTTTCCGCCCACGCCATCGGTGCGTTTGATCACCGACATCATCGCCTATACGGTCAAAAACATCCCCAAGTGGAACCCGACCAATATCTGTAGCTACCACTTGCAGGAGGCCGGCGCCACCCCGACCCAGGAATTGGCCTACGCCCTGTCCACGTCCATCGCCATCTTGGATGCGGTGCGCGATTCCGGCCAGATCGGCGCCGACGACTTCGAACAGGTGGTGGGCCGTATCTCCGTTCTTCGTCAACGCGGGCATCCGCTTCGTCGAGGAATGCTGCAAGATGCGGGCGTTCGTGGAACTGTGGGACAAGCTCGCCCGCGAGCGCTACGGCGTACAAAGCGAGGAGATGCGGCGGTTCCGCTACGGCGTGCAGGTCAACTCGCTGGGTCTGACCGAGGCGCAGCCGGAAAACAACGTCCAACGGATCGTGCTGGAAATGCTGGGCATCACCCTGTCGCGCAACGCCCGCGCCCGCGCCCTCCAGTTGCCGGCCTGGAACGAGGCGCTGGGCCTGCCTCGGCCGTGGGATCAGCAATGGGCGTTGCGGATGCAGCAGGTGTTGGCCTTTGAAACCGACCTGCTGGAATACGGCGACATTTTCGACGGATCGCCGGTGATCGCTACCAAGGTCAAGGCCCTGGTGGACGGCGCCGAGCGGGAAATGGCGCGGGTTCAGGAGCAGGGCGGTATGGTGCAGGCGATCGAGTCCGGCTACGTCAAGCGGCAACTGGTCTCCAGCCACACCGAGCGGATGCGCGCCATCGAACGCGGCGATCTTAAGATCGTCGGTCTGAACTGTTACAAGGAAACCGAAGAATCGCCGCTGACCGGCGGCAAGGACAGCGGCATCCTCAAGGTCGATCCGCGCGCCGAACGCGAGCAGATCGAGCGGCTCAATGCCTTCCGCGCCAAGCGGAATAACGCTGAGGTGAAGGCGGCGCTGGCCAATTTGGCCGAGACGGCGCGCAGCGGCGCCAATATCATGCCGGCATCGATTCTGTGCGCTCACGCCGGGGTGACGACCGGTGAGTGGTCGCAGACCCTGCGCGACATTTTCGGCGAATACCGCGCCCCCACCGGCATCGACATCCCCGCCAACGACGACAGTCGCGGCGCGCGGGCGGTGGCGATTCGGACCCAGGTGAACAAGACCGGCGAGGAACTCGGTCGGCCGCTGCGCCTGCTGATCGGCAAGCCGGGCCTGGACGGCCACAGCAACGGCGCCGAGCAGATCGCGGTCAAGGGTCGCGATGTCGGTTTCGAGATCGTCTACGAAGGCATCCGCCTGACCCCGGAGCAGATCGCCAAGGCGGCGCTGGAAGAGGGCGTCCACTTGATCGGTCTGTCGGTACTGTCCGGCAGCCACGTGGAGATGGTTGAGGACGTGTTCGCCCGACTGGACCAGGTGGGCTTGAAGGGGTTGCCGGTGGTCATCGGCGGTATCATCCCGGAGAGCGACGCCAAGTTGCTGAAGGAGCGGGGCATCGCCGCCGTCTACACGCCCAAGGACATCGACATGAACGGCATCATGGTGGATATCCTCAACCTGATCCGTAAAGCCAACGACCTGAAGCCGGTCGCGGCGGTATGACCCTCGCGCTTCCCGAACCGGCGGCGCTGGCGGTGGCGGTCGGCGAGCGCGACCGGCTGGCGCTGGCCCGGGCGCTGAACCTGCTGGATGACCGCCGGCCCACAGCCCGCCAGTGCGCCGCCGCGTTTCTGGATGCGTTGCCGGCCGGAAAGCTGGATAGCGGCGGCCATCTGATCGGCATTACCGGCCCGCCGGGCGCGGGTAAATCCTCGCTGACCGCTGCGTTGATCCAGGTGTGGCGGCGGCGCGGCCTGAAGGTCGCCATTCTGGCGGTGGACCCGTCCAGTCCCATTACGGGCGGGGCGCTGCTGGGCGATCGGCTGCGGATGCACGCCAGCGGCGCCGACCGCGAGGTGTTCATCCGCTCGCTGGCCTGTCGCGGCGAATTCGGTGGCCTGAGCGCCGAGGTCTGGCCGATGAGCCTGGCGATGCTGGCGGCGTTCGACATCGTGCTGGTGGAGACGGTGGGCGTCGGGCAAAAGGAGATCGACGTCTCCAAGATGACCGACACCACCTGCTTCGTCGCCCAGCCGGCGTCCGGCGACAGCATCCAGTTTCTCAAGGCCGGCATCATGGAAGTGCCGCACGTCATCGTGGTCAACAAGGAGGACATCGGGCAGGCGGCGCGCAAAACCCTGTCCGAGTTGCGCAACACCCTGCGGCGGCAGATGGATCCCGAAGGCTGGCAAGTGCCGGCGCTTTCGGCCAGCGCCGCGCTGGGCAGCGGCATCGAACCGTTGGCGGACGCGCTGGATAGCCACCGGAACTGGCTGTTGGAGCGGGGCCAGTTCACCGCCCGCCGCCAGCGCTGCCAAGCCGAATGGCTGGTCAAGCACCTGCGGGAGGAGTTCGGTCGTTACGGCATCGGCCTGTTGGGCGGCGAGGGCGAGCTGTTCGCCGCATTGGCCCAAGCGCCGCGTCGCTCGCCCATCGCCGAATACGAAGCCCTGCGCGCCCGCGTGATTCAGGAAATCAAGGCTAAAGATTAGAAGGTTAAATGCTTTTCCCCTCAGCGCCTCAGTGCCTGACTTAAACAACAACCCCGACAGAGAGGAATGAAAATGGCCAAAGAACTGTACAACCTCGGCGAACAGCCGCCGCTGGGCGTGATTCCCCCCAAGATGCACGCCTGGCTGATCCGCGCCGAGCGCTTCGGCAAGCCGATGGAGGCGTTCCAGCAGGAAGTGGTGAATACGCCGGCCATCGCCGATGACGAAGTGCTGGTCTACGTGATGGCGGCCGGCATCAACTACAACAACGTCTGGGCCGGGCTGGGCATTCCGGTCAACGTCATCGGCGCCCGCAACAAGGCCGGGGAGAAGGAAGACTTCCACATCGGCGGCAGCGACGCCTCCGGCATCGTCTACAAGGTCGGCAAGGACGTGACCCACGTCAAGGTCGGCGACGAAGTGGTGATGCACTGCGGGCAGTACAGCCGCAACTGCGACTGGGTCAAGAGCGGCGGCGACCCGATGTACTCGCCCACCTTCCGCATCTGGGGCTACGAAACCAACTGGGGCAGCTTCGCCCAGTTCACCAAGGTGCAGGCCCAACAGTGCATGCCCAAGCCCAAGCACATGAACTGGGAAGAGGCGGCGGCTTATACCCTGGTCGCCGCGACCGCTTGGCGGATGCTGCACGGCTGGGGCGTGAATGCCGTCAAAAAGGGCGACGTGGTACTGGTTTGGGGCGGCGCGGGCGGTCTCGGCTCCATGGCTATTCAGATTGTCAAGGCGGCGGGGGCGACACCGGTCGCCATGGTGTCGGGCGAGGACAAGTTCGACTACTGCCTGAAGCTGGGCGCCAAGGGTTGCATCAACCGCAACGAGTTCGACCACTGGGGCATGCTGCCGCACTGGAAGGACAACGCCGGCTATGCCAAGTGGCTGAAAGGGGTGCGAGCGTTTGGGGCCAAGATCTGGGAGGTGCTGGGCGAAAAGCGCGCCCCCAACCTCGTGTTCGAGCATCCCGGCGAAACCACCATCCCCACCTCGATCTTCGTCTGCGAGACCGGCGGCATGGTCGTGGTCTGTGCCGGCACCACGGGTTATAACGCCACCGTCGACCTGCGCTACCTGTGGATGCGGCAGAAGCGCTTGCAAGGCTCCCACTTCGCCAACACCGAGCAATCCAACCAGATGAACGAACTGGCCCTGCGCGGCCTGCTGGATCCCTGCCTGTCGCGGGCGTTCACCTACGAGGAAATTCCGGTCGCCCACCAACTCATGCACGACAACAAGCACCCGCACGGCAATATGGCGGTGCTGGTCGGCGCGACTGAATTCGGCCAGGGCGCCCATGGCAAGCCGCCGGTGGCGATCATCCATCCGAGCTTGCCCAAGGATGATGTGCATACCACGCCGCACCCTTACCCAATGTCCGAACCGCTGCCCAGCGTTGCCCAAGCCGAAGCCATCACCATCGCCGACGACGGCACCCGGGTCAAGGACCTGATGCACCGTGGCATCATCGCTTGCGCGCCGGGCGATACCGTCGGTCAGGTGGCGAAGATCATGGTGGACAACGAGATCCACGCGGTGGTGGTCATGGACGGCGGCCAGGCCGTGGGCGTGGTATCGCAGACCGACATGGTGCTGGCGCGGCAGGGGCGGACCCCGGAACAGGCGCGGGCGATGCTGGCGAAGGACATCATGACCCCCGGTTGCGCGACCTGCGATGCGAATATCCTGTTGAGCGAGGCGGTCAGCCTGATGACCGGTCGGCGGATGCACCGGCTGGTGGTCACCGAGAACGATCAGCCGGTCGGCGTGCTCTCCATGACCGACGTGGTGCGCAAGATTATCGGGGAGTGAGCGAGGCAGGTTAAGGATTGTTCTCCGGCTCGTTTCCCCTGGCGGAAGCGGGCTGGAATGCCACGGATGATGGCTATGGGGGCGCATCGGTTGCGCCCCCTGTTTTTTGTCGGCAAAGCGCGCTTGCCTGGTGGCGAAATGGGGGCGGCCACGATGAAACGAACCGAAAAAAGCGGGGCGAATGGATTTCCGAAACCAGTTTGTTGTTGCTGGCAAGCGGAAGATGGCAGGCTGGGGTGAAGGCGCGGAGGATGGGCAGACCCCAGTGGGGCTTTTCTGCTCGATGAGAACGGTTGGTGGGCGATGCTGGGCTCGAACCAGCGACCCCTACCGTGTGAAGGTAGTGCTCTCCCACTGAGCTAATCGCCCGTTAAACTGGATAAGTAGTATAATAATCGATAGGTAACTTTGACAAGCTTTGCATGGTTCGCGTATTCAAACCGTCGTCTCGCGCGGTAGCCGATCGAGAACAGGGCTGCACCAAGTTTGTTGACCACCCGTTTCGACCGGGGAAATTCACCCTGTGAAATTTTCAAATCGAACTGTGTTTAGATAGTGAAGGTGAAATAGCAAGACGATTTTCGGTTAAATCGGCAGCGCAATAATGGAGCGAAGCCTTGATTAACACGATGATCTCCGGATTGGCCACCCCGTTGCGTGATGAAGGATTGTTTCCCTACCACGATATCGGGCCTCGGGGACGTGCGCCGCGGTTGGCGCTGGTGGCGGATCTTCACGGCAACGAATTAAACGGCATGTTCGTACTGTCGCGACTGGCGGCGTTTCTGCGGAGTGTCAATGTGGGGGAGCGTCGCGGTTTGCGGCTGCGCGAACGGGTTGTGATCGTTCCCACCGTCAACACCCTGAAATCCGGCCGTAGCGGCACCAGGGAAGCCACTGCCCGGCCGCGAGCCGGCGCCGTTCATCGTTGCTCGGCGTGGGCCACCGTTGCCGAGGCGCTGGTGGCGATTACCCGTGCCGCTTACTACCGGGTGGATATTCACCAGGTCGGCCTCGATATTGAGGAAATGCCGCAGGTGCGCCTGTACGCCCCCAATGACGACGAACGAGCCACCGCCTGTCTGTTCGGCCTGCCGGCGGTCATCGAGCGGCCAATCGAGCATGGGGCCGTGTCCGGTCTGGTACGCGCCTGGCGCCAGCAGGGCGGCGAGAATTTTGCGATCCGCGCGGGGCAGGCGGGCAGTTTGCAGACCCGGCATTGCGAGACTCTCTTTCGAGCATTGGTGGCGTTTCTCGACCGCACTGGGATTGTCAGTGGCCTGAATCTGACTGAAGAGGAAGAGGGATTGCGCTATTTTGGTCTACGGCAGATTTTTGTGGTGTTGGCCGAACAGTCCGGCATCTTCTCCTCGCACCTGGATGTCGGTCGTTGGATACGAGTGGGCGAGGAACTGGGCCAGATCTACGATAGCTTTACGGGTGGGGTGCGGACGCGGGTGGTGGCGCCAGTGGCGGGACTGCTGGCGAGCCTGCGCCGGCAGCCGCTGCTGTGCAAGGGGGATCTGGTCGCGCGTATTCTGATGCCGGATAGCGTAGCAGTGCGGAGCGCGACATGACCGAGAGACTGGTGGGAGAGTATGAAAATGCCCGGCGGCACCTGCTGGAGCGCGTGATGGCCGAGACCCGCGAAACCGGTGATTTGACGGGGTGTTATGAATTGAGCGAAGGCGTGCTGCGCGCCCTGACGACGGTTCCCCGACACCGGTTCGTCCCGGTGGAGCAGGTGGGTTTGGCTTATGCCGACATGCCGTTGCCGATCGGGCGTGGCCAGACGATCTCTCAGCCGTTCATCGTGGCGTTGATGACCGAGTTGCTGGAACCCGATCCCCAAGCCGTGGTGCTGGAGATTGGTACTGGTTCGGGCTATCAGACCGCGGTGCTGGCCAGTCTGGTGCGCCAGGTCTACTCGGTGGAACGGATTCCCGAATTGGCGGAGGCCGCCGCGCGGCGGTTGCACGAACTCGGTTACACCAACGTGGAGGTTCGCGCCGACGATGGCGGATGGGGCTGGGAAGAGCAGGCCCCTTTCGATGGTATCATGGTCACGGCGGCTGCCGCGGATGTGCCGCCAGCGCTGGTGCGGCAGTTGAAGGCCGGTGGCCGGCTGGTTATCCCGGTGGGGGCGCAGTATCGGTCGCAGGATCTGCGCGTGCTTCGCAAGGACGAGCGGGGCGTGGTGGAGAGCCGTAGTGTGTTGCCGGTGGTGTTCGTGCCGCTGGTTCGTGATCGTGAGTGAAATATCGCCGGGTGAGTGTACCCGGCCAGCAGAGGAGAGCGGATATGACCACGACATGGGTATTGATTGCCGACAGTAGTCGGGCCAGATTATTCAGTGTGGAGAAAACGTTGGCGCCGTTACGGGAGATTCAGGCGTTTATCAATCCGGAGGGTCGAGCCAGGACCCAGGACCTGGTTTCGGACCGGCAGGGGCGCTCGCCCGGTAATGGTCCGAACATGGATTACGACGTGGCGCCGAAGCGTCAGTTGGCTATTCAGTTCGCCAAGGAAATCAGCGAACATCTCAAGAGCGGCCGGGTTGCGGGGCTGTTCCGCAAGCTGTACATCGCCGCCGCCCCCTCGTTCCTGGGGTTGCTGCGTGGCAAGCTGGATGCCAAGACCGCGGAGCTGGTGGTGGAAACGGTCAGCAAGGATCTGACGCAACTGGAACCCAGGCAGATCCGCCGGCATTTGCCGGAACGCTTGTAACGGGATTGGGCGCCGAGAGCGCCGGCTGGTAGGCGAAAAGCGGGTTGCGCAACCCGCCTTTTTGCTTTGGATCAACCTGTCGGCAGGGAAATTCCGGTGAGTTTTTTGAACAGGGACACCGCGTAGGAATCAGTCATGCCGGAAACGAAATCGGTGATGGCGAGCATGCGGCGGTATAAATCAGCAATGGGTTGGCGGCCAGGTCCGACAAACTGCTCCGGAATCAGGTAAATCAGCATCCGACTCTTGGGCGAGGCCAGCGGACCCTGGGTGGCGATGTCGTTGACGGTGGTGATGAAGGCTTCCAGCAGACCGCCCAGTACCTCGAAACCGGCCGCCTCCACTTCCACCACCGGTTTCGACACATAAACCTGGTTTTCGCCGCAGGCCTTAAGAGCACGCATCGCTGTTGCGGCGGGGATCACATCCAGCAATTCTTCGGTGAAACCACCAGTCAGAATTGTGTCCTCGTTCTCCATGAAGCATTGATGGACCTGTTCGATGATGGCGCCGATGGCCTTGGCGCGCAGGTATTCGATCCTTTCCTTGGGCCGGGTGATACGGTCCATCTTGCGTTGGGCGCGCTCCGGTTCGCCCGTCAGCGGCAGCAGCAAGTCGCGGACGTCCTCGTACCGCAATTGTTGCAGCCGGAAGGCATCCTCCACGTCGATAATCCGGTAGCAAATGTCATCGGCCGCCTCGACCAGCCAGGCCAGCGGGTGACGGCTCCAGGCGCCGGGTTGCACCGATTCCAGACCGAGTTGCCCGGCGATTTCCGCGAATGAATCGCCGTCGCCCTCATAGAACCCGAATTTTTTGAAAGCGATGCCGGGCGGGGGGTCGGTCGGCAGCCACGAAGCGCGCGGGTATTTGGTAAAGGTGCCCAGCGTGGCGCAGGTCAGTTGCATCCCGCCGGGATTATCCGGGCTCTGCAGCCGGGTGATGATGCGAAAACCTTGGGCGTTGCCTTCGAAGCGCAGGAAATCCTGCTGCTGCGGTTCGGTCAGTTGTTCCAGCACTGCCCGGCCGGTGATGGAGGTGGTGAACCACAGCCGGATGGCGTCCTCGCCCGCATGGCCGAACGGTGGATTGCCGATGTCGTGGGCCAGACAGGCGGCGGCGACCACCGCGCCGAAATCCTGCGGATAGACTCCCTTCAACTCGTGACGGCGGATCACGCTGTCGCCGACCATGGTTCCCAACGAACGGCCGACGCTGGAGACTTCCAGGCTATGGGTCAGGCGGGTGCGGACGTAGTCGCTCTGGGAAAGCGGAAAGACCTGGGTTTTATCCTGCAAGCGCCGGAACGCCGAGGAAAATACGATGCGGTCAAAATCGCGCTGAAAGTCGGTGCGCGCTTCGCTGTCGGGGTGCTGGCGGGACAGGCCCAGGCGGACGCGGGAGAGCAAGCGGTTCCAGTCCATGCGGGGGCAATTCGGTGGGGGATGTTGCGTTCAAGCATAGCGGATTGGTGCAGGCCGCGCCGTTGTTGCCTTGGGCAGCCGGGAAATCGGTCAAGCCACACCAGCGTCCATTCGTTGCGAACGTTCTCCAGCCCCCGAGTCAGAAAACTGGCGAAAACCCAAGACCGCCTTGATGATCCTGCGTATTCCACCCCAATGTGGACACGGATTTCTCGGGAAACTGGACACCCATTCCAGGCCAAACTGGACAGGGATTCCAAGGCAAACTGGACACCTTAAGGTAGCGAGACGGCGCGTGGGATAACTGTGGCACCCTGGCCTTTTTGCCGGAGGCGCCAGTGGCCAACACAAGGTTATCCATGCGTAAAATCGAAGAAGTCCTGCGGCTGCATCATGGCGGTGGCCGCTCTAACCGGGAGATCGCCCAAGCGGTGCGGGTCTCCCCCACGACCGTGGCGGACTACCTGCGGCGGGCGCGGCGGGCCGGCCTGACGTGGCCCTGGGCGGACGGCACGACCGAACGGGCGGTGGAGACGGCGCTGTTCCCGCCGGCGCCGGCGTCCCCGATCAAGCGACCGGAGTCGGATTGGGCGGCGGTGCATCACCAGTTGGGCAGGTCCGGCGTCACCCTGGAGCTGCTGTGGCAGGAATACCGGGAACGGCATCCCGAGGGCTACCCTTACAGTGCGTTCTGCCTGCACTACCGGGCCTTCGCCCAGACCTTGCCGGTCACTCTGCGCCAGAGTCATGCGCCGGGCGAGCGCCTGTTCGTCGACTACAGCGGCCAGACCGTGGTGATCGTCGACGCCACCATCGGGGAGGAGCGTCCAGAGCAACTCGTCGTCGCCGTGCTCGGGGCATCGAACTACCCCTTCGTCGAAGCGACCTGGACCCAGGGGTTGGCCGACTGGCTCGGTTCGCACGTGCGCTGCTTGGAGTTCCTGGGCGGGGTTCCGGAACTGCTGGTGCCGGACCACCTCAAGAGCGCGGTCAAGTCTCCCTCGCGCTACGAGCCCGACCTGAACCCCAGCTACCAGGAACTGGGTGCATTCCAATTTTACAAAGGCCACTAAACAACCAAGCCTCATGCAGCCGCCACCAGGGGCTGGATGGCCTGGAGCCATCGGCCACTTTTGAGGGCAACCCGCAGGTTGATGACATTCTTTGCCCCTGGCGTACTCCAGTGTTGTCCGCTGCGCTTCATGCGCGCCTGTAACACGGTGCGGTGTGCGGCTTCCATGGGGTCGCTGCCGATCATCAGGCCACGCGCCCGGTATTGGCCGTAAGCCATCCGGTCCACATGGTTGCGGTAATCGTAACGGCTTGCAGCGAGGGCAAGGAATTCGTCTTTGGTCATGGGTCTGGCTCCGGTCCGTCAACTCAGGGTGCTGCCGATTACACCATCAGGGAACCAGGGTGTAAAATTAAAATACACCCTCCGGCACAGGATCGCCCCCTCCACAACACCTGCACATGGCACCACACCGGTTGTGTGAAGAGCGCGGCAAATGGCCCCCAAATCGCTATAATGGCTTCCGGCAGAGGCGTCACATCAGCGGGGTACCCTCCTTATATGGGTTTGGTCGCCCGCGTCGGATACTCCAGCGGTGCCTCTGCCGACCTCCTCCTCGCCTCAGAACCTCAAAATGGCCAAAGTCGAGCGAAAATAAACTCACCTGTTTGGCCGCGGAATGGAGCGTTGTCGTTCCCCCTTTAGCAAAGGGGGTGAGGGGGATTTGAACCCCTTGGGTTGACGCAGCCGGTGCAAATCCCCCCAACCCCCTTTTTCAAAGGGAGAGACCAAGCCCGGCTCGGTATAACCTTTTCAGGAAATCTCCTTATTTGTAGTGCTTGTCCACGCCAAGGCACGGGCCATGTTTCACACCCATCAAAGCAACCGTCTCGAAATCCTCACCGAACGCTTGACCGATCTGCTGCTGCGGCCGTTGCGCTCGCCGCTGGCGCAAGAGGTCATCGTGGTGCAGAGCAACGGCATGGCCCGCTGGCTGGCGCTGCGCCTGGCAGACCGTCTTGGCGTTTGCGCCAACCTGAACTGGCGGTTTCCGGCAACCTTTCTATGGGAGATGAGTCGGGCGGTGCTGTGGCAGTTGCCGCCGACCTCAGCGTTCGACAAGCCCGTGCTGGTCTGGCGGGTGATGGAGTTGTTGCGGAATCTGGAGGAAGGGCCGCGCTTCGAGCCGCTGCGGGCCTGGCTCGGCGACGGCCAGGACGATTTCCGCCGTTACGAGTTGGCCTATCGCATCGCCGACTGTTTCGACCAGTATCTGATCTACCGGCCGGACTGGATCGGGCAATGGGAGGCGGGCAAGGAAGATCACTGGCAGGCGGAATTGTGGCGGCGGCTGGCGCGGCGCGGCGAAGCGCACCGCGTGCGCGTGCAGGAGCAATTCGGCGCGGCGTTGGCCAGCGGCGACTTCGACCGTCGCCGCTTGCCGGAGCGGGTTGCCATCGTCGGCGTGGCCGCATTGCCGCCGCTGTATCTGGATTTGCTGGCGGGACTGGCGCGGTATGTGGACGTGCATGTGTTCCTGCTCAATCCCTGCCGGGAATATTGGGGCGATATCCGGGCCGAACGCGATCTCGCCCGGTTGGGTGAGGAAATCGACCCGGAAGAGGCGTATCTGACGGTCGGCAATCCGCTGTTGGCCTCGCTCGGCAAGCAAGGGCGGGATTTCATCGATCTGCTGCAAGCCTATCCCCGCGTGGAGTGGGATGGCTTCGCCGAGCCGGTCGGCGACGACCTGTTGCACCGCTTACAGGCCGACATTCTGCATCTGCGCGAGCGGGGTAGCGAGGAGTGTCCGCCGCTGCCGCTGCGGCCGGACGACCACTCGGTGCGGATTCACGTCTGCCACGGTCCGATGCGCGAGGTCGAGGTGCTGCACGATCAATTGCTGGCGCTGTTCGAGACGCAGCGGGACTTGCGGCCCTCGGACGTGATCGTGATGGCGCCGGACATCGCCGTCTACGGGCCGCTGATCGAGGCAGTGTTCGACAGCGCGCCGCGCGAGCGCCGGATTCCGTTCAGCGTCGCCGATCAGGGGGGTCGCGCCGAGAATCCGCTGGTCGAGGTGTTCCTCGAACTGCTGGATCTGGGCGGTGGCCGGTTCGACGCCGCGCAGGTGTTGAGCCTGCTGGAGCCGCCGGTGGTGCGGCGGCGGTTCGGGTTGACGGAAGACGATTTGGAACGCATCCGCCGCTGGGTGCGGGAGGTCGGCATTCGCTGGGGCATCGACGCTGGCATCAAAAGTACCTGGGATTTGCCCGCTACCGCCGAGCATACCTGGCGGGCCGGACTGGACCGGCTGTTGCTCGGTTACGCGCTGCCGGGGGGCGGTCGGGACCTGTATGCTGGCATCCTGCCCCACGACGAGGTGGAAGGGGTCGAGGCGCAGGCGCTGGGACGCTTGCAGAGTTTCACCGAAGCGCTGTTCGGACTGGACGCCCGCCTGCGGGAACGTCGGCCGCTGGCGGATTGGGTGTTAGAGCTTAGTTCGGTGTTGGATCGGTTTTTCGAACCCCGAGAGCGCGAGGAAACCGAGTTGCAACTGATCCGCGCCGCGCTGGAGGCGCTAAAAAGCAACGCCGAACTGGCTGGGTTTGGCGAGCCGGTGGCCCTTTCGGTGGTAAAGGCCGCGTTGCGCGGCCAGTTGAACACCACCGAGGGTCAGTCGGGGCGGTTCCTGGGCGGTGGGGTGACTTGTTGCGCGATGGTGCCGATGCGTAGCATTCCGTTCCCGGTGGTATGTCTGATCGGCATGAACGACGATGCCTACCCGCGCCCGCACCGGCCGGTCGACTTTGATCTGATGGCGGTGCGCTTTCGGCGGGGCGACCGTTCCCGCCGGCAGGACGACCGCTATCTGTTTCTGGAAACCTTGCTTTCGGCACGCCGCTGTTTGTACCTCAGTTACGTTGGCCAGAACATCCGCGACAACTCGGTATTGCCGCCGTCGGTGTTGGTGGGGGAGTTGCTGGATGTGGTGAATCGGGGCTTTTATTGCGCGGAGGGTGGTCGGGCCAGCGAACAATTGGTAACGCGCCATCCCTTGCAGGCGTTCAGCCGGCGCTATTTCAGTGGCGACGGATGGTTGTTCAGCTACGCGCGGGAACTGGTCGAAGCCAGCCGCCAGGCGGGACGCGGCGAGCGGGACGCGGCGCCGCTGTTGACCGTGGAACTGCCGGAGCCGGAACCGGCTCTGCGGACGGTGACGCTGGAAGGACTGGCGCGGTTTTTCAAGAATCCGGCCCGCTGGCTGTTGCGGGAGCGATTGGGTATCCGGCCGGAGGATGGCGAGGAGGCGCTGGCGACCCGCGAACCGTTCGTGCTCGATGGCTTGGAGAACTATCAACTGGTTGGCCAGATGCTGGAATTGCATCGGGACGGGCGGCCGGCGGCGGAGATCGAGCAAGTCATGCGAGCGAGCGGGGCGCTGCCGCACGGGCAGGTGGGCGAATGCGTGTTTGCCGGAGCGCAAGAGCGGGTGACGCGGTTCGCCGGGCGCTTGGGGCGGGCGCTGCCGCGCCGGGAAGCCGGGCTTTTGAACGTGGATTTGACACTGGGCGAATTTCGACTGACCGACCGCTTGACCGGGCTGACGCCGACCGGGTGGGTGGGCTATCGGCTGGCAAGCATGAAAGCCGGCGATTATCTGAATCTGTGGCTGCATCATCTGGTCTTGAACGTCGTGGCGCCAGCCGGTGTCGCGTTGCAAAGTCATTGGGTGGCGGAGGACCAGGATGTGGTGTTGAATCGGGTTGCGGATCCTGAACAACATCTCCGGGCGTTGCTGGAGCTTTATTGGCGGGGTTCGCGGCAGTTGCTGCACTTTTTCCCAAAAAGCGCACTGGCTTATGTTGAGAGGTTCCGCAAGGAGCAGGATGCGGACAAGGCGTTGTGGGCCGCGCACAGGGCATGGGAAGGTGACGAGTATCGGGAAGGTTCGGCGGAACGGGAGGATGCCTATTATCAATTGGCGTTCCGAGATACCGAGCCGCTGGACGCGGAGTTCGTGGAATTGGCGATGGCGGTATTCGAGCCGGTGTTCGCGCTTGTGCGGCGGGAGACAGAGGATTGATATTTCGATCAAGGATTTGCTGTCCAGCCATGGAGTTTTGCCGTGCTGGGCGGCGGTTGCGGTGATCGTGGCGACGAAGTGCCCGTAACCTTGGCATCACGAATAGGCTGGCGCTCGCAACCGGGCACTTACGCGCTGCTGCTGCGGATCGCCACGAAAGAAGTCGCCCGCATTGGCCGGCGGGGCCGGCTGCCGCTGACGCCCGGTTGGGCGATTTATGCGGGTAGCGCCTTCGGGCCAGGCGGGGTGGCGGCCCGCCTGGCCCACCACCGTCGGCAGGTGGTCCACCCACACTGGCACATCGATTATTTACGGCAATATGGCTCGCCCGAAGCGGTTTGGTTCAGCCATGATCCGATCCGCCGCGAATGCCTGTGGGCGGCGATCCTGGCTCGGGATCTGGACGGACAGGCACCGCCCTTCCGTTTCGGTGCTTCCGATTGCCGGTGTCCCGCGCATTTGTATCTGTTCGGGGTAAGGCCGACGCTGACCGCGTTTACCTCGGCATTGAAGGCCCGTGCTCCCGACCATGCGGTGGTGATCGAGGTTGACTGATCGGAACGCGGCTCAGGGTCGGGTATGTCCCGAGTGCTCATGACCTTGGTGCTGCATGGGTTCCGTCATGTCCTCGCGTTTCCGGATCGGCACGGATACCTGTATCGTTCCCGCCTTTTCGAACTGCAAGCCCAGGGGAAAGCTCTGACCCGCCCGCAACGGTTGCTTCAGATCGATCAACATGATATGCAAACCACCCGGTTTGAGCGAAGTAGTCGCGCCGCCCGCGAGGTCGATAGCCTCGACCTTGCGCATCCGCATCAGGCCGCCCTCAAGAAAGCTGGTGTGCAGCTCGATGTAGTCGGCCACTTCCCCGCCTTTGGCGCCGAGCAGTCGATCCGCGTTGCCGGTATTGACGATATCCAGGTAAACGACCCCGGTTTTGGTGCCTGGTGGAGTTTCGGCCGCCTGGGGATTTTCGATGCGGACGGGATTGTCTCCCGCCGCGAGCACTACTGCGCTGAATGTCAACAAGATACTGAATAAAAAGGCTTTCACGGTTTACTTCTCCAAATGATTCGCATGATAGCCTTAGAATACTACTCACCACACGTCGAAGAATTTGAAAAATGTCGCGTCAAGTCCGCTCCGCGCGTCTCTTTCATCCAGATTGCAGAGGACCAGCCGATGACCATGCCCGATCCCAATCCCACCGTTGCCCTGGCTCTGGCCGAGGATGTCGGCGGCGGCGATCTGACCGCTGCGCTGATTCCGGAAGCGGCCCAGGCCGAAGCGAACGTCATCAGTCGCGAGAACGCGATTCTGTGCGGTACCGCCTGGTTCGATGCCGTGTTCCATCAACTCGACCCGCGCGTGACCATCGGTTGGCAGGCAACCGATGGTGATCGCATCCAACCCAACCAATTGCTTTGCACCCTGCACGGTCCGGCCCGCGCCCTGCTGACCGGTGAGCGCACTGCGTTGAATTTCCTGCAAGCCCTGTCCGGCACCGCCACGCTCGCCCGCCGCTACGCCGACTGCGTGGCCGGCACCGGCGCCGCCATCCTCGACACCCGCAAGACCCTCCCCGGGCTGCGGTTGGCGCAGAAGTACGCGGTTCGCTGCGGTGGCTGTCAAAATCATCGCATCGGCTTGTTCGACGCCGTACTGATCAAGGAAAACCACATCATGGCCGCCGGCTCGATCAGCAACGCCATCGCCACGGCCCGCCGATTGCATCCTAGTGTGACCGTCGAAGTGGAAGTCGAAAATCTGGCCGAACTGGAGGAGGCGCTGGCCGCCCGGCCCGACATCGTCATGTTGGACAACTTCAACCTGGAAACTATGGTCGAAGCTGTCAAGATGACTGCAAAACGGGTCAAGCTGGAGGCATCGGGCAACGTCAATTTCGACACCGTCCGCAAGATCGCTGAAACCGGCGTGGATTACATCTCCATCGGTGGCCTGACCAAGGACGTTCGGGCCGTGGATTTGTCCATGCGTTTCCGCACCCTGTGAAATACGACTCTCATGCGGTTGTCAAAAATAATTAACCGGGCCGGCATAGGCTGCGTGCTCGGAAAATAGAACAGAGGAGAAGAAACCCATGTACGCCAATATCATGCTGGGTACCCACCCTGCGAGTCGGGGTCATCCGGTGGCCGATTATCGGGCCGCGGACTATCTGCGCCAGGAAATCGCCTTTTTCGAAACGCGCCTGCACGAAATGGGCGACCAAGGCGACTGCGCTTACGAACATGCACTCAGTCGGGCGTATGAAACACTGCTGCGCGAACGTCGCCACCAACTCGCCCAACTGCAAGCCTGATCGCCCCCCAACCGGACGGTTCAACTGCCCCCGGTTCCCCGGAATGTTCTATCATGCGCGGGCGTTGCCCTTGAACCCGTTGGCCGGTCATCGAACCGGCGAGGACGTACCCCCGCATGAAACCCTGTTATCGCGCCGTCGCGCTAGTCGGTTTTTTGACGCCCGGTCTGTCGGCGGTGGCAATCGCCGATGGATTACCCGTCGCCCCCTTCCAGGCCCGTTACGAAGTGTTTGGCTCCGGGTTTTCCATCGGCGATGCGGTCATGACACTGACCGCTACCGACCCGGATACGTACCAGATGAGTTCTGAGGTTCGCCCCAACGGCTTGGCCGCGCTGCTGGTGTCCGGTCAGATTCGCGAAAAGGTTAATGGTGAGATTCACGATGGCACGGTTCGTCCGGCCCAGTACGAGCGGTGGGTGGATACCAGCAGGAAAACCCAAAACGTGCAATTGCGGTTTGACTGGTCGGCCAACCGGATTCAGGCCCGCGAGAACCAGCAACAAGCCACGCTGCCACTGTCGCCCGGTGTTGTGGACCCCCTGAGCCTGAACCTGCGGGTGATGTGGGACTTGCAGCGTGGCCGCCTACCCGAACAGTATGCTTTGGTGGATGAAACCGAACTCAAGACCTACCAGATCCGCAACGAGGGCGTGGAGAACCTGGATACCCCGCTCGGCAAACTGCGCGCGGTGCGCATCAGCCAATCCAAGCCTGGCAAGACCCGAATCACCACGTTCTGGTTTGCGCCGGATTTGCATTATCTGCCGGTGCGGGTCGCCCAGGAAAAGGATGGTAAGGAACTATTGCGTATGGAAATCCGGGCGGTCGAACGCCAGCGCTGACCGCTCGACTGGCTGGTGAAGCTGGCGGTATTCGCCTGGATTCCGCAACTGTTGATGGGCGCTTGCCGTGCGCCTTGTACGTCTGGCGCCGCGAGCACTATCGACTTACCGCCTGTCCCAAACCGACCACCTACTGACACCATTCACCATCCAGGGAACTATGCACATGTCCGAATCCGCCAAATGCGTCTTCTGTAAAATCGTCCGGGGTGATATTCCGGCGATCAAGGTCCACGAGGACGACCGCACCTTGACCTTTATGGACATTCAGCCGGCCAGTCCCGGCCATGCGCTGGCGATCTCCAAGACCCATGCCGTCAATCTGCTGGAAATCGCGGAGACCGACCTGCTGGCCGTGACCCTGAGCGTCCAGCGCATCGCTCGCGCGGTGCAGAAAGCGCTTGTGCCCGACGGCATCCGCATCGTCCAGACCAACGGCACCGCCGCCGGCCAGAGCGTGTTTCACTATCATGTCCACGTCATACCGATGCAGGAAGGGCAGCGGGTTGGCGCCTATGGCCGCGCGCCCGCCAATCCCGAGGAACTCAAGGTGCTGGCCGCGCGAATTCGGGAAGCTTTGGGGGATTGATTGCGTCAATTGGTTTCAAGTGAGAATTCACATGAAAACTTACCAGGGAAGCTGTCACTGCGGGCGAGTACGATTCGAAGTCGCGACCGACCTAACAATAGCAGTCGAGTGCAATTGCTCCATCTGCACCAAAAAGGGCGCGCTACATCATCGAGTAGCACCCGAGCAATTCAAGCTCTTGTCCGGCGCCGATGCGCTTGCCCTTTATCAGTTCGATTCAAGAATCGCGAAACATTGGTTCTGCAAGTACTGCGGCATCCACCCTTATAGCAATCCGAGGGCGGCTCCCGACATGTACAGCATCAACATCCGTTGCCTCGACGATTTCGACCTGGAAACAGCCAATCTCGAAATCAGGAAGTTCGATGGCCGAAATTGGGAGGAAGCGATCAAGTCGTTGAAGCTGGATTGACTGCGGGCCGGAGGCCGACTCCAGAATCAAACGAAACCACATCGAGCATCCACCCCTTGATCCGCCTGCTTCGCCATCCCGCCCGCCTGCTGGTCTTCGGCTTCGCCGCCGCCATTTTTATCGGTGGCGTGCTGCTGGCGCTACCTATCGCCAATCAGGGTTCGCCAATCGCCTTCATCGATGCCCTATTCATGGCCACTAGCGCGGTGTGCGTTACTGGTTTGGCGGTGGTGGACCCCGGCGGTACGTTTAGCGGCTTCGGTCAGGCCGTATTGCTCGGCTTGGTGCAAATCGGTGGCTTGGGCATTGCTACTATGTCCACGACCCTGCTGTTGCTGGTCGGTCAGGACGTATCGCTATCCAGTTTTGACGCGGTTCAGGACAGTTTTACGACCAGCCATCGTCTCAGCCTGGGAACCTTACTGCGCTTGGTGTTCCTGTGGACGCTCACTATCGAAGCCTTGGGCGCTGTCGTTCTGTTCCTCACCGAAAGCCAGCGCCTGCCGATGGAGCAGGCCATTTGGGTATCCGTGTTTCACGCCGTCAGCGCCTTTTGTAATGCCGGGTTCGGATTGCGACCGGACAATCTGATATCCGACCGGGCCAACGTCGGGATCGTTTTGCCGATTTCAGTGCTGGTCATCATCGGCGGTCTGGGGTTTGCGGTGCTGGCGGAACTGGTGCGCTGGTTGCGGCGGCGGTTGCGGCGGCAACGGACCCCGGTGAGCTTGCACACCAAGGTGGCATTGACCATGACCGGGGCGCTGTTGCTGGTCGGGATGGTCGGCTTCATCCTGCTGGAGCGCGCGAATCTCCTCGTAGGCATGAATTACAAGGAAGTTCTGCTGACCAGTTGGTTCGCGTCGGTCACGCCGCGCACCGCCGGGTTCAACACCGTGGACTACGGTCAGGTTACGGCGGCGACCCTGTATTTCACCATCGTGCTGATGCTGATCGGCGGTTGCCCCGGCTCAACCGCCGGTGGAATCAAGGCGACCACGCTGGGCGTACTGCTGGCCCTGGCGCGGGCGCGGTATCGAGGCGAACGGGGAGTGCGATTGTTCAACCGCAGCGTGCCGGAGGCCAATATCGCCAAAGCGACCTGGGTGGTGGCGCTGGCGTTCGTTATCATGACCATGGGGGCCATCCTGCTATCCGCCTTGCAGGTGAGTGGCCAGTTCCATCCCCGCACCGTCGAATGGTCGCTGGGGTTGATGTTCGAAGTAGTGTCGGCGCTGGGCACGGCGGGTTTGTCCACCGGCATTACCCCACAGTTGAACGAGGGCGGCAAAGTTCTGATGATGTTATTGATGTTCATTGGCCGGCTGGGACCCCTGACTATAGCCATCGCTATTGCCCAGCAGAAGCCCCGCTCGGCGGTATCGTATGCGGAAGAGCAGGTGATGATCGGTTAAACCAAAGAGAGGGGGGAGCAACCATGCACATCGCGGTATTGGGGTTGGAGGATTTCGGTTTTCATCTGGCCCGTACCCTGAGCGAACTCGGCGATGAAGTGATGGCGGTCGACCGGGACGCGGACAAGGTCCAGGACATCATGCGCCATGTCGGCAAGGCGATGGTGGCCGACGTGGCTGATCGCGAGGCGCTTAAGGACTTGGGTATCCGGCATATGGACGTGGTGGTGGTGGATGTGGGCGAGCGCTTCGAAACCAGCGTACTGCTGACCCACTACCTGCGGGAATTGGGTATCCCCCGCGTGCTGGTCAAGGCCGCCAACGAGGATCAGGGTAAAATTCTGACCCTGATCGGTGCCAGCGACGTCGTGCAACCGGAGCGGGAAATCGCGGTCAAGACTGCCCACCTGATTCACTATTCCCGGTCGAAGCTGCTGGACGCGGTCGCGCTGGGCGATGGCTATTTCGCGCTCACCTTACTGACGCCGTCCAGCCTGGTGGGACGGACGGTGGCGGACCTGGAATTGCTCGACCGTTGCCACGTGCATCTGCTTGCCATCAAGCCGGCGGCGGAAAAGTCCGCCCCTTTCGTTCCCGATGCCAATTACTCGTTGGCAAAAGACGATGTGTTGGTGGTGATGGGCGAGGAGGCGAAGCTGATCGAGATCCATCAGAAATTGAAATGACTGGCCTTTCATCCGCAGACCGCGATCATTGATCCCCGAGCGGCATTCTTATCGAATCAGGGCTGATTGCGCCGCAGCTGGTCGACGCGTTGGGGGCGAACGATGATGAATGTCGCCACGCTTTCGACTCGACGCAGCGAGAGGTGGCGATGCGGGTTGACGTCATGTCGTGGATTCTCTCCTGTAAGTTGAGGCGGTACGCCTGGCAAGCTACAGTGGACGTAATGCTCTCTTGGTTCGCGGCCGGTGGTTGCCGCCGCCGCGATTGCCCTTGGATTTATAGAAGAGAAGAGGAGCGCATGACAAGCAATCGAACCCGGCCGGTGGTCTAAAATCCCAATAACATCCGAGCATTCGGGGGATCGACATGCGTGCCTTGCTGGTAGTGCTCTTGCTGCTATCGCTGGCAAGCTTCGGGTTGGCGGAGCAGGGGCCGATCCAGCCAAGCGGTCTGGCGCTGCTGCTGGAGGTGCGGGGCGCCATCGGTCCGGCCAGCCGCGACTTCATCTTGCGCGGCCTCGAACAAGCAAGGGCGCGTCATGCGGCGGTGGCGATTCTCAAGCTCGATACGCCCGGCGGGCTGGACAGCTCCATGCGCGACATTATCCAGGCGATCCTGGCCTCACCAGTGCCCGTGCTCGGTTATGTCGCTCCGGAGGGTGCCCGCGCCGCCAGCGCCGGCACCTACATTTTGTATGCCTGCCATGTCGCCGCGATGGCGCCCGCCACCAATCTCGGCGCCGCCACGCCAGTGCAAATCGGCGGCCTGCCACTGCCGGCCCGGCCGCCCAGCGACGACCGTGCCGGCGATCCCTCCGCCCCAAAACCAGTCGAACCGCCAGCCACCCCGCCGGATGCCCGGTCCACCCCGGTTGGTAGCGACATGGAGCGCAAGCTCGTCAACGATGCCCGCGCCTACATCCGTTCCCTGGCTCAACTGCGCGGGCGCAACGCCGACTGGGCCGGGCAAGCGGTGACCGAAGCGGCCAGCCTCAGCGCCCAGGATGCGCTGCAAAAGGGAGTGATCGATCTGATCGCCGTGGATGCGGCCGATCTGCTTGGGCAGGCCAACGGTCGACTGGTGGATACTGTCGACGGTAAACGACCGCTGGTAACCCAGGGCCTCAACCTTGAAATCCTTACCCCCGACTGGCGCAACCAGTTGCTGGCGCTAATCGCCCACCCAATGGTGGCGTACGTCCTGCTGCTGGTCGGCATTTACGGACTGTTCTTCGAGCTGGCCAATCCGGGCACGGCACTGCCAGGCGTGCTGGGGGGGATCTGCCTGCTGCTGGCGCTGTTCGCCTTCCAGGTCCTGCCGGTCAACTACACCGGCCTGGCGCTGTTGCTGCTCGGCTTGGCGTTCATGGTCGCCGAGGCCTTCGTGCCCAGCTTCGGCGCGCTGGGTGTGGGCGGGGTCGCCGCATTCGTCGCCGGGTCGCTGCTGCTGTGGGACGAAACCGATCCCGGTTACGAAATTCCGCTGGCGCTGGTCCTCGGCTTCGCCCTGGCCAGCGCGGTGGTTCTGATCGGGCTGACGACGCTGATGGCCCGCCAGCACCGCCGGCCGGTAGTCAGCGGCGCGGAAGAAATGCTCGGCGCGACGGGCACGACCCTGGACAACGATTCCAGCCGGGCGTGGATTCACGGCGAATCCTGGCGGGTCCGCGCCGATCGGCCGCTGCGCCGGGGCGAGAGGATTCGGGTCGTCGGCCGCGACGGGCTGACGTTGTTCGTGCAACCGCTGGATTCTGACAAGGGAGAATCGCCATCATGATCTTCAATCCTATTTTCATCGCGCTGTTGATTCTGTTGCTCCTGATTTTCGCCTCCATCAAGATACTCTACGAGTACGAACGCGGCGTGGTGTTCTTCTTGGGCCGCTTCCAAGCGGTCAAGGGACCGGGGCTGATCATTGTGGTCCCGGTCATCCAGCAGATGAGGCGGGTGGACCTGCGCACCGTCGTCATGGACGTTCCCAGCCAAGATGTGATTTCCCGCGACAACGTTTCGGTCAAGGTGGATGCGGTGATCTACTTCCGGGTGATCGACGCGGAGCGGGCCATCATTCAGGTCGAGGACTACTATAATGCCACCAGCCAGTTGGCGCAGACCACGCTGCGTTCCGTGCTGGGCCAGCACGAACTGGACGAGATGCTGGCGGGACGGGATGAATTGAACCGGGACATCCAGAATATTCTGGATGCCGAGACCGACATTTGGGGAATCAAGGTGTCCAATGTCGAGATCAAGCGCGTCGATCTCGAAGGCAGCATGATCCGCGCCATCGCCCGTCAGGCCGAGGCCGAGCGCGAGCGGCGGGCCAAGGTCATCAACGCCGAGGGCGAGTTCCAGGCCGCCGATCGGATACGCCAGGCCGCCGAGATTATCGCTTCCCAGCCGCAGGCACTGCAGTTGCGCTATCTGCAAACGCTTAACGACATCGGCATCCAGAACAACACCACGGTCGTGTTTCCGGTGCCGCTGGATTTGTTCAGGCCGTTGCTGGAAGCGCAGCGGCGGGAAGCGGGCGCCGACCGAGGATTGACCCCATGAAATCCCCTCGCTCCGTGGGAGAGGAGCCTGCCCTCATCCCAAACCTCTCCCGGAGGGAGAGGGAGTCGACTACCTGATCGGTCCTTCGCCGAGAGTCGGCCACATGGTTCGAGACCCCGCTAAAAAATGGCGGGGCGATGACAGTTTTGTGATAATGCTTATTTATCTTTTTCCGGGAAGCCGGTATCCGCTTCGACATATCATTTTAAGTAGATTCCAGAAAATATATGACCTTAGATATTAAATCCCATGCCAAGGTGGGTGTTTATGTAGACGCCGCCAATATTTCCCGCAACGGGGGTCAGCGCATGCAATACGACGTATTGCGCGAGTTCGCCTGTCGCGATCATGCCGAGCCCCTGCGTCTGAACGTGTATCTGTCCTACGACGAGGAACGCGCCGAAACCAACACGGTCTATCGTGACAAGGCGCGTGCTTATCAGTCAGCGCTGCGGGAACTTGGCTACAAGGTGATCGAAAAGCGGGTCAAATGGTTTCAGGATGAAGCCGGCAACCGTTTCGGCAAGGCCAACGCCGATTTGGATATGGCCGTGGACGTGTTGCTGCAATCGGAAAACCTGGACCGGGTGTTGCTGGCGACCGGTGACGGCGACTTCGTGCAAGTGGTGCGCGCCTTGCAAAACAAGGGCTGCCGGGTGGAAACCCTGGCGTTCGACAACGTATCCGAGGAACTGCGCAGGGAATCGGACATGTTTGTGTCCGGTTATCTGGTGCCGGGTCTGCTGCCCACTCGCGGCGACGATTATTTCGCGCCGGTTTGGGGTGCCATGGGTTCTCGGGTCCGTGGCTACTGCTACCATCACGATGACAACAAGAGTTTTGGCTTCATGCGGTTTCTAATCAAGCTGTCGCCGTATCTGTGGAAGACCGACTCCCGCGATTCCGACTCGCCCTATCGGACGGCGTTTTTCCACGATTCCAGCTTGCCGGACGGCTTCAACGTCATGAAGCTGCCGTCCCGCAACCACCTCTTCGAATTCACCCTGGCCGAACCCAACGGTAAGCAACCTGTCGCCACCGATATTGTCCTGGTTCATCCCGTCGCCTCGTCCTGAAGGAGGATCGGCTGGCGTGGCGGGTCGAGGTCCTTTCCTGTCGAGAAGCATCATGCGCAACTTTCGAACTTTGCAGTTTCTGGCTCCGCTGTCCCTGATACTGGTTCTGAGCCTGTCCGGGGCGTTCGCGAAACCGGCCGATCCCGGCGTGGAGATCGACTTCAAGGCCCTGGCGCCGACGTCCCAGCAGACCTCGCTGGATCAGACCATCGCCAAGCTGTTGTCGCAGCACCATTATCGTCACAGCAAGCTGGACGACCGGTTGTCCGCGCTGGTCCTGAATACATATCTCGACGATCTCGACTTCAGTCGTGTCTATTTCCTGGCCAGCGACATCGCCGGTTTCGAGCAGTATCGCACCACGCTGGACGATGCGTTGAAGAACGGCAACCTGCAGCCGGCTTATGACATTTTCAACATCTATCTGCGCCGGCTGGCAGAGCGGACTGCCCGCGTTCAGGCTCTCCTCCAACAGGAATTCCGGTTCAACGTGGATGAATCGCTGAACGTGGATCGCAAGGATGCCCCCTGGGCCAAGACCCCGGTGGAATTGGATGACATTTGGCGCAAGCGGCTGAAGCACGAAATGCTGACCCTGATGCTGTCCGGCAAGGAACAGCCCGCCGCCCGCGAACTGTTGAGCAAACGCTACGACAACCGGCTGCGGCAAGCCTTGCAATCCAGCAGCGACGACGTGTTTCAACTGTACATGAACGCGGTTGCCCAGGCGTTCGACCCGCACACCGCCTACTTCTCGCCGCGCAACACCGAGAATTTCAACATCCAGATGCGCCTGTCGCTGGAAGGCATCGGCTGCGTGCTGCGGATGGAAGAGGAGCAGGTGACGGTGGTCGAGCTGGTCGCCGGCGGCCCGGCCGATCTCAGCCAGCAGATCAAGGCCGGCGACCGGATCGTAGCGGTGGCGCAGGGCGACGACGGTTCCTGGGTGGACGTGGTGGGCTGGCGACTGGATGACGTGGTGGATCGAATCCGCGGCCAGCGTGGTTCGGTGGTGCGCTTGAAGGTGCTACCCGGCAAGGCGGGCGCCTCCGCGGCGGAAAGGAGCATCCGACTGGTGCGCGACACCATCAAGCTGGAGAAACAGGCGGCCAAGAGTGAGATCAAGCCGCTGCGGAATTCCGACGGCCGCGAGCTGCGGATTGGGGTGATCACCATCCCGGCGTTCTACAGCGACTTCGACGCCGCCCGGCGCGGCGATCCCAACTTCCGCAGCACCACGCGCGACGTGCGCGCCTTGCTGAACGACTTGCGTGGCAAGGTCGATGGACTGGTGTTGGATTTGCGCGAGAACGGCGGCGGTTCCCTGCAGGAGGCGGTGGATTTGACCGGTCTGTTCATCGAGGACGGACCGGTGGTGCAAGTCAGGAATGCCGGCAACGACGAACCCGAGGTTGAGAAGGACAGCGATCCCGGCCAAGCCTACGGCGGACCCCTGGCGGTGCTGGTGGATCATGCCAGCGCGTCCGCTTCGGAAATCTTCGCTGGCGCTATTCAGGACTACGGCCGGGGTATCGTCATCGGCGATCCGACCTTCGGCAAGGGTACGGTGCAAACCCTGGTGGATTTGAACCGGCTGACCCGAGCCAAGGAGCCGCAGGGTCAGCTCAAGCTGACCATCGCCAAGTTTTACCGGATCAACGGCAGCAGCACCCAGCATCGCGGCGTTCGGCCCGATATCGCCATTCCCTCGGTGGTGGACAGCGATGAAATCGGCGAAAGCGCGCAGAAAAACGCGCTGCCCTGGGACGAGATCGCGGCGACCCGTTATCGCGCCGACCGGCGGCTGGTGGCGCTGGTGCCGGAACTGACGCGCCGCCACCAAGCCCGCACCGCCAGCAATCCCGATTACCAGGCGTTTCTGCGCGACCTCGAATTCACCCGGCAGCAGCGGGAAAAGACCACGGTGTCGCTGCTGGAAAACCAGCGCCGAACCGAACGGGAGCGCATCGAAACCTGGCAACGGGAGCGCGAGAATCGCTACCGCACGGCCAAGGGTTTGCCGCCGCTCAAGCCCGGCGACGAGATTCCGGAAGGCAAGGACAGCGTGATCCCGGACGCGGCGCTGGAAGAAAGCGCTCGGATCGTCGGCGACCTGGTCGTGCTGAACGGTTCCGGTAACGCGTCGAGCGCCTTGGTGATGGGCCACTTGCGCCATGGCGCCAGCGACCCTGACGCTCGATGAAGTACTCGCCGGGCGGTTAGCCGTCGTGCTCGAACGGCTGGAAACGCTACTGCCAACGGCGCCGGAATTACCGGATTGGGAGCATTACCGGGCATTTCGCTGGCGACGGCTCGGCCGGCGCGGCTACCTGCAACCGGTGCGGCATCCTCATCGGCTGCGGTTGGCCGACCTGCGCCGGATCGATCGCCAGAAAACGGCGCTGGACTTGAACGTGCGGCAGTTCCTGGCCGGCCGTCCCTGCAACAACGTCCTGCTGTGGGGCGCGCGCGGCACCGGTAAGTCCTCGCTGATCAAGGCGTTGTTCAACGAATACGCCGACCGGGGTCTGCGCCTGATCGAAGTGGACAAACACGATCTGCTCGATCTGCCCGAGATTGTCGAACCCTTGTACGACCGGCCAGAGCGGTTTCTACTCTATTGTGACGATTTGTCCTTCGAGGCCAACGATCCCAGTTACAAGGCGCTCAAGGCGATGCTGGACGGTTCGATCAACACCGCACCCGACAACGTGCTGCTCTGCGCCACCTCCAACCGCCGCCACCTGCTGCCGGAGTTTCTGCGGGAAAATCAAGACGCCAGGATCGTCGAGGGCGAGTTGCACCACGGCGAGGCGGTGGAAGAAAAGGTTTCGCTATCGGAGCGGTTCGGTCTGTGGCTGTCTTTTCATCCTTTCGGTCAGGACGACTATCTGGCTATCGTCGCCTACTGGCTGGAACAACTGGGCGCGTCTGATGGGCTGGATGAAGCAGCGCGCGAGGAAGCATTGCGCTGGGCCCTGCAGCGCGGATCGCGCAGCGGCCGGGTGGCTTGGCAGTTCGCCCGCGACTGGGTGGGGCGGCGGGGTTTTCAGTAGGCTGGCCGCGCTGGGTCAGAGGCCGGTCGTATCCTCGGCGTAGCCGAACACTTCGATGCCCAGCTTCTCGGCGACGGCGCGGGCTGGTTGGGGCACCATCGGCGAGATCACGATCTTGCGCTGGGCCTGGCGCTGGTGGCGCTGCTCGTAGAAACGCACCTTGCGGTCGAAGGTGTACATGTCCGATTTGGACATGGACGACTTCAGCTCGCAAAGAATCAGCTCGCCGTTTCTGACGATGATGTCGATCTCGACTTGATCGGGCGCTCCAAAAACCATGCCGGTATCGTCGAACTCATTCACGTTCAACACCTGAACGCCAAAGCTTTGCTCCAGGATGCCTTTCAGGGCAGCGCGGAAGCTGTGTTCGGAGGCGATACCCCAACGGGCGCCCAGCGCGCCGATCCCCTGTTCCTGACGGGTGCGGGAGAGCTTGATTTCTTCCAGCAATTCATTGTTCTTGCGGTTTTGCTCGTCCCACTTGCGGTTTTGCTCGTCCCACTTAAGCCGGTCTTCCTCAACTTTGGCATCGTATTTCGCAACCCATTCCCGCCATTCGCGGTCGTGCTCGTCCCACTTGCGTCGCTGCTCGGTACGATCCGCGGCGAATTCACGCAGCATGCGGTCGAAGCGGGCGTCGAAGCTCTCCGGCGTCACCGCTGTCTGTCGGATCAGTTGCTCTAGCCATTGCCGGAAGCCGCTGTCCTGCTTGAGCAGTTCGGGGAGTTCGGCTTGCAGACGGGCTTTCAGGTCGTCCACGGTCATATCGTTTACCTCTCGCTCCAACATCCGGGGGCGATTCTACCCCGCGAGCGCCCGGCAGACGATGGAACCGACAGTGGATTCTTCGTTGTATGCGGGTATCAAAACGATCCGGCGGTCGGGGTGGGTCACTACATGATCAGCCTGTAATCAGATGGATGGGTTTGGCAACCAGCCCTTTTAACGTGGTTATAAATCAATGACTTAGTTAAAGTCACTGACCTTAACTTCAGGAGGTCGCTCAATCCTTCCTCGCAAGGAGTCTCGCAGTAGATACATGAGGTTTTCCAACAAATTGGTTCTTAGGTTTCGCCGGTTGCTTGGGACCTCGCTTGCTCTTTTTAAATCTCCACAGTTCTATTTTTAATGCGAAATCAATCAATAGCTGACTAACTTCTTGAGTACTTCCATCCCTGAAAACCGTCCATTCTTGATCCTCAACAATCAGGACCATGCCGGTATAAGTCGCTGAGATTTCTTCGGCAATGTAATAGTCCGAAATCTCATCATTAATGGCTTCATCGGGGTAAGCAGCACGCAACGCCGCCATCACCACTGCATAAACATTAAAGGCCACCAGCGCCAAGCAAAACCCAAATAAAGCCGCTTTTGGATAACCGAGAGTATTGATCTCCGAATGGAAATATTTTTCTAATTTTTGGAAAGCAGTTTCAATTCCCCAGCGGTGTCTGTAAAGCTCAGCCACTTGCAGTCCATCGACAACTTCTGGGAGAAGGTTCGTGAAGATCGCGATGGTCTTTTCTCCATCTCGGGTCGGGTTTTTTAGGTAAACAATCAGGCGCCGCGCCTCATAGGTTTGCCCCCCAGACGAACTCAGTTCGACCGGTTGTTCAAACACCCTCCCGGTTGCACTGTTACCCACAAATTTCTCTTCAGACAATGGCTTATACGGCATATTCTGATGATGGCGAATCACGAAATACGCCCCTTTATCGTGGATCCCCCAGAGGAAATCCTGCACACAAAAATTGCGGTCAGCGATCCAAATTTCTTTCGGTTGAACCGTTTCTAAGACTTGATCCAATAATGCCCTCTCTTGCGTATAAGCATCCTCACACGGAAAAACATTGATCGCTAGCTCAACCTCAGGATCAAAAACCACTAACGATTTTCCCGGCAAAGCTCCCGCTTTCGTGCCGCGAAGAACCTGAAGACGGTGTTCCGTCTTTTCTATACAATTCCCATCTAATAATCTGACTTTGTAGCCCGGAACCCACGGCGGATTGGTTCCGTTCATCTCGCGGATAATGCTCTCGGCTTCACCAGCAATATAGCGCACAATTCCCGCCGAGGTTTGGGTTTCAACCCCTTTCAACTTATTATAAACCGCAACCACCGAATTACTAATGAAATCCGAATGCCGATAGGCTGCATGGACACTGTTCCGGATGCGACACACCACATGCAGCATCAAATAAACTAAGGAGGAAAACAGAATATGTCGGGTATATTGTACTTGGCAGTTGGTATTAAACCACTCATCTATTTTCTCCTTGGCTAACAGACGCTCTAATAAACCATGCACCATAACCGTGACAGGACTCTTCTCCGAAAACTTCTGCAAAATAACTCCAAGCATGGCCCACTCTCTCGCTTTATGTTAAAAACTATATTTTACAATATGTTAGAATCACATTAAAAGAGCTGGTTTGGCAACCCGTTGCCTAGTGCTTCACCCGACCTGAGTTGACTTTAAGCGGCACATGAGTTTTCCTGGAAGGGTACCCCCGACCTGGAGTCCGATCATGCCGCTGCCGAAATACATCGTCCGCCTGACCGCCGAGGAACGCACCGAACTGGAAGACCTGATTCATACCGGGAAGCGGGCCGCATCGGTGTTGATTCATGCCCGCATTTTGCTCAAGGCCGATGTCGGCGAAGGCGGGCCGGGCTGGGACGACGAACGGATTGCCGAGGCGGTCGAGTGTGGGGCCTCCACGGTGTACCGGGTGCGCCAGGCGTTCGTGGAGGAGGGCCTCCCGGCGGCGCTGTTCCGCAAGAAGCCCACCGGCCGGCAGTACCGCAAGCTGGATGGCGCCCAAGAGGCCCACCTGATCGCGCTGGCCTGCGGCGCGCCCCCCGAAGGGCGGGCGACCTGGACCCTGCGGCTGCTGGCCGATCGGCTGGTCGAACTGGAGGTGGTCGACTCGATCAGCCCGGAATGCGTGCGGACGACGCTCAAAAAAACGAACTCAAGCCGTGGTTGCGCCAGCAGTGGGTGATCCCCCCGCAGGCCAACGCCGAGTTCGTGTGCGCCATGGAGGACGTGCTGGAAGTCTACACCCGGCCCTACGACCCGGCCCGGCCGGTGGTGTGTCTGGACGAACTCAGCAAGCAGCTGGTGGCGGAGACCCGCGTGCCCTTGCCGGCCGAACCGGGTCAGCCCGAACGGGTGGACTACGAATACGAACGTTGCGGAACCGCCAACCTGTTCCTGACCGGCGAACCCCTGGCCGGGCGCCGCCACGTCACCGTGACCGAACGGCGCACCGCCGTCGATTTCGCCCACGAGGTGCGCGACCTGCTGGAGGTCCGCTATCCGCACGCCGAGAAGGTGGTCCTGGTGATGGACAATCTGAACACGCACAAACCCGCCGCCCTGTACGAGGCCTTCGAGCCGGCCGTGGCCCGCGCGCTGATCGAACGGCTGGAGATTCATCACACCCCCAAACACGGCAGTTGGTTGAACATGGCCGAGATCGAACTGAGCGTCCTGAGCCGGCAGTGCCTGGACCGCCGCATCCCCGACCTTGAGACCTTGACCCGCGAGGTCGCCGCCTGGGAACAGGCCCGTAACGCCGACCCCCGGCCGGTGAACTGGCGCTTCACCACCCCCGATGCTCGCATCAAGCTCAAGCGCCTCTACCCGTCAATTCAGGACGGGTGAAACACTAGTGGGTCACTTGCCTTGCTCATCGCCATTATTGCCCCTCAGTTTTTGGTTAATTTTTTGATAATATTGAAATTTATACTCATTAAATAGCAGTGTTCAAGGCAAGTGACCCACTAGTGGGTCACTTGCCTTGCTCATCGCCATTATTGCCCCTCAGTTTTTGGTTAATTTTTTGATAATATTGAAATTTATACTCATTAAATAGCAGTGTTCAAGGCAAGTGACCCACTAGCGTGCCGTCAATCTTCGATTGACGAGTGTTGTGGGATCCTGTTTCTTGAAGATCATGCCGAAGGGTGTCCTTCAAGACCTCACCACCTATCAGTTTGTCCCAAACCATGATTTCAGAGCACTTCAGCGGAGGCTCTTATTGGGTTTTGAGGACATGGTAAAATTTCCTCCTGTAAATTTTCCTGTGATCCGAACCATGGAGCGTGCAAATCAAATGAGTATAACTTAACAGAATCAATTGGTTGGATGAAGCCGACGATCTGGCCCTACGCCGCGGACCCTCGCCATCACAGGAAAATTTACAGGAGGAAATTTTTAATTTTGCTCGTCATGTGCCGCCGCAACGACCTCCTGGATGAAAGTAAATGTTACGAAGAAGTCAGACGGAAACGCTGGCCCTACGGGGTTCGTTGTCCGTACTGCACCTCCAACAAGATCGATCCGCGCGGCCAAAACCATCGGCGTCAAGCCTGCAGGCGCTACGCGTGCAAGCACGGTGGCAAGCGGTTTGACGACCTGACGGGGACGATCTGCATGGGGCGGCACCAGTCGTTGTCGGTTTGGTTGGCCTACCGGTACCTGATGGGTCTGAACCGGTCGAACCGGCCGACGGCCCAGGAGTTGAACCGGGATGAAAGCGACGGTCAGGCGATGGCGGAGCCACTGCGCGGTGGTCTCGTCCAGCGCCGTTCGAAAGCGCGGATGAGCGGCGTGGTGGAAGGCGACGAGGTGTCTGTCGTGGCCGGGCACAAGGGCCGACCCGATCGGATCCGGGGACGCGCCCCACGCCGTCGGCGGCTCCCGGGCGCACCCGGTCGGGGCACGCTCGCGCAGGAAAAGCCGCCGATCTTCGGCATGATCGAGCGCGGCGGCGCGGTCCGGATCGTCATGCTGGAGAACGTGCAACAGCCAACCATCCGACCGCTCATCGAGGCCACGATCGAACCCGGCACCGCGGTCAACACGGATGAGTAGGTGATTGATGCGGCCTGGCCCCGGTGGGGGTACGTTCGCAAGAGCGTCTGCCACGGCCGCGGGGAATAGGCGCGTGATGAGGACGGCGACGGGTTCCATGTGAGGTCCCTGTCAATACGATGGAAGGCTTTGGGTCGTTGTGGCGTTCCTGGCTACGCCCGCACCGGGGCATCTCCCAGGAAAAGTGGCCGCTTTACCTGGGTTTCTTTGAGTTCGTGCCTAACGTCAGGCGGCGCGGTCGAGCCTTGCTGGGGTCGCTCCTGGACACTTTATTGCAGCCGGTAGCATGTCCTCAAAACCCAATATGAGCCTCCATCAGTTCAAGGTGGACCGGCAAGCCCGCGCAACGCTGCCGGGCGAACTGGAGTTGCTGCCGGGACACGGTAATGCCGACGACCTCCACGCCGTGGTGGGTCGCCGCATGGTGGGCCAGGCCGCCCCAGCCGCAACCGATGTCCAACAGGCGCTCGCCCGGTCGCAAGTCCAGCTTGCGACAGATCAGTTCGAGTTTGTGTTGCTGCGCGTCAGCCAGATGATCGGCGTTCGCCCAATAGGCGCAGGAGTAGCTCATGGTGGGGTCGAGCATGGTCTCGAAAACATCGTTGCCGATGTCGTAATGCCGCTCCCCCACCTGGAAAGCCCGCCCTCGCGACTGGGGATTGAGCAGCAAATGGTGCAGGAAGGCGCCGATCAGGCGCAGCCGGTTCCAGCCGTGGACCTTCTCGTTGAGGTCGCAACGCAGCAATCGGTAAAAGAATTCGTCCAACCGTTCGGCTTCCCATAAGCCGTCCATGTAGGCCTCGCCCAGGCCCAGCGAACCCCGGCCGAGGATGCGCCGATAAGCCTCGTCGTCGAATACCCGCATATCCCAGGGCGCATCGCCGTCGATGCGAATCCCTGCTTCGGCCAGCAGTTCGCGGATCGGCCGCGACGGTTCGGCGCGGTGTGCAACGCTCAAGGAAGTTGCTTGGTGGGTGCTGTGGGTGTGCGGCATATTTCCACCTGTGCTACTCAGTTTGGTACTGGTTCAGTATGATTGTATCGATAACCGTTTGAATATATTAAAATTTAAGATGATAATTCTAGTTTTTGGACGGAGGTTCATGATGTTAAACCCACTGCATTGTCCTGACTGCTTTTCGGAACACGTAGAAGAGCATAATCACTACGAAACGAAGAGCGATGGAAGCCGAAAATTATATCAATGTACGGCGTGTCAAACGATTTTTTCTGAGACCAAAAGCTCTTTTATAGAGGGACTCAAGAAACCGGTTAGTTTCATTATTCATGTTTTAACAGCGCGCAGTGAGGGTCTGGGTTTTAATGCGACTTGCCGGACCTTTGATATCAGTAAAAATACCTTATTGAATTGGGAACGTCGATTCGCTCTTTTGAAAGGCCCCTTAATGATTTACGCCTTGCTGCATACCTTTTTGACTCAACTCATTGAAGGCGATGAGGTCAGCCCTTTTAAGGTCCGTGATAAATTATTGTATAATAACGCAATTTTTGAAATATTTTGAGGTATCCGCATGTTTAGCGAAGTCTTCGAGCGGTTTATCCAGAACCGACCTATCGCGGTAATGGTACGCGTGTTGCTGGAAAGCTTGTTGAATGCCGACCACTTGGATCGCTGGTTTAACACGGTTCGCCAGTCCCAATATACCAAAGACATCTTGTTTTCATCCATTGTCGGTTTGATGCTCAACGTGGTGTGCAACATCCGGCCCAGCGTTCATTCCGCCTATCGTCATTCTGAAATAGAGACCTCGGTGGTCGCCCTGTATGGCAAATTACAAAATCTGGAACCGACGACTTCGCAGGGTTTAGTGCGTGATATTGCGGGAGAAGCGGAATCCCTCATCCATCACATCGGGGGAACGAATCCGCCCTTACTCCCCGGGTATCGGGTCAAGTTTTTAGATGGGAACTGGATCGAAGCCACCGAACATCGCTTAGAGGTTCTGCGGGGGACGAAGGCGGGCGCGTTACCCGGTAAAGCGTTGGTCGTGTTTGATCCGCAATTAGGCCTTGCGGTGGATGTCTTTCCTGGTGAAGATGGCCATGCGCAGGAACGGTCCTTAGTATCGGCGGTCGCGAACACCATCCAAGCCCGGGAGGTCTGGATCGCTGATCGGAATTTTTGCGTCTTGGAATTTTTGTTCGAGTGCCATCGAAAAGCGGCGTTTTTTGTCATCCGTCAACACGGCAACACCCCCTATAAGCGATTGACTGAACTAAAGTTTGTGGGCAAATCAGCGACCGGAGAGGTCTTTGAACAAGCGGTGGAAATCACCGCGCCTTCGGGTGAAACGCTCACGCTTCGCCGGGTCGTGGTGAAATTAAATCAGCCCACGCGGAATGGTGACAACCATCTTATTTTACTGACCAATCTTCCCAAAGCAACGGTGGAGGCCTTCACCATAGCCGAACTTTATCGTGCTCGATGGGGAATTGAAACTGCATTTCAAAAGCTGGAAAGTCACCTGAATTCTGAAATCAATACGTTAGGGTATCCGAAGGCGGCCTTGTTTAGCTTTTGTCTGGCTTTAGTAGCCTTTAATCTTTACGCGATTGTGATGGCCGCTTTGCGGGCAACGCATCCAGATAAGGCGATTAATCAAGTGGTTTCTGAGTATTATATTGCCCAAGAAATCGACACGACGACCGATGGGATGTTAATTGCGATTCCGGAGAAGGAATGGACTCTTTTGACTCAAGTCAGCCGGGTGGAATTGGGGAGTATCCTGCTCTATATCGCCTCCTACGTTGACTTGAAAAAGTATGCAAAAAGTCCCAGAGGCCCGAAAAAACCCCGACCGGTGAGAAATCAGTTCAAAGGTCACCCTCATGTATTGACAGCTAGGCTTTTGAAAGGAGTCACCCCGAAGGTGGTGAAGGCGAAGGCCGCCTAGCTCACCTTAAAAGGGCTAGGCGATGAGGTCTATACTAAAGTTGGAAAGAATGATCCCGCGGAAGCGTCCGAAGGCTGGACGATCCTCCTGATGGATCGCGCCAGCCGGTTTGTTTGGGCTCTGGACTGCGGGAAGCAAGACAGGGATTTTTTTATCGACAATACAAAGACTTAGAGAGATTATCCTCCGCACCGGCGATGTCACATTAGTCACTGATGGGGAACGCCGCTACGGTCTTTTGCTCTTTGAAATTTGCCAAGAACGGTTTCGTTCGGGACGACGTGGACATCCTCGTAAAGTGCTGCGTCGTGGGGTGAAAGTCCGCCTTAAAAATAAAGGGGCTCAATCCCATCGACGGGGCCGGAAACGCCCGAAATATCAAACCCCCTGTTCGGAGCATCCCGAAACGCCACAAAACGTATCCAACGCCGAAATTCATGCGAATCATGTTGAAGCTTTGAATGCTGCGCTTCGACGGCGGAATTCAGCCTATCGACGTAAAACCAATACCTATGCGAAAAAGAAATCCGGCTTGCAAAGAACCCTAGATGTATTTTGGGTCGTCCACAATTTTATTCCCGACATTCCGCTCCCCTAACGGCGAAAAGTGAAATTATGTTAAAATAATCAAAAAATTGATTATAATCAAGGAGAAGCCATGGCTATCCATGTTGATACGGGAACGATGCGCGGACCGATCACCTATCAGAGCTACAATCTGGACCACCTGGGTCTCGTCGCGGCGATGATTGACGAGTTAGGGCGGGTCGAGATCATCGATTCGGTCATCGTTCAAGATCACGAGCAGCGCGTCGTTTCCGTAGGACGAGCGGTGAAAGCGATGATTTTAAATGGTCTTGGATTCAGTCATCGGGCTTTGTACTTAACGCCGC
>CAVQSJ010000038.1:0-22211 GCA_963715845.1 uncultured Gammaproteobacteria bacterium
GCCTCGTGGCCTGGCCCAGAGGCGCGCTCGACGGGCTCACCACCTATCAGTTATGAAAATCACCAGGTTCGCTTGTTAGAAAGCGGCATTAAGTGTTTGATTTACCGTTGCAGGAAATCTGCTGAAATGTTCTGAACCCATGGTTTGGGACAGACTGATAGGTGGTAAGCTCGACGGGTTACGCCCCTGGTTAAAGTGGAAAAACACTTATACTATGGCACTGCGTGGTTGAATGGTTAATCGACCCAAGGCGCGAAGACTCGTCCCGCACTCATCCAGTGCTATCAACCGAACCGGCGCGTCGAAGTGACGGTTAACTAGTGTCTGAACGAAAACCCTGAAACCTCGTAGGTTGGGGTGAGCTTGCGAACCCCAACGGATTGCCGGCGCTGGAATTTAATGTTGGGGTTCCTTCGTCACCCCAACCTACGCTGTGGGTTTCCGGCCAGGCACTAACTAGCAGCGTCAGCCGCCATGCAAGGGCTTGGACGCGGGGCGACCTTGCCCGGCATGGCCCTCAAGTCCGCAAGGACGAACGAGCGGTCCTGGGGACCGCTCCCATCAGCAAGTACCATTTCCCAAACTGAAGGAGAGAACATGCACGACACGGTACTAAAACGCATGAGAAGCATCATGACTTGGACAGCCGTTCTGGCCATGACGGCGATAGCGAGCATGCCGGCTGTCCATGCCGACGAAGCTCAAGCCAAGGCCCTTTTTAAGGCGATGTCAGACTATCTGGCCGCGCAGAAAGCCATATCGTTCGAATACGACACGAACCTTGATATCGTCACCAAGGATGGACAGAAACTCGGGTTGGCAAGTTCGGGCGCCGCGACGCTCAACCGGCCCGACAAGATTCGGGCCAGGCGCGTGGGTGGATTTGCGAATGTCGAGATGGTCTTTGACGGGAAAACGCTGTCGCTCCTCGGCAAGAACGCGAACGCATATGTTCAGGTTCAAGTGCCCGGCACGATCGATCATCTGGTCGACGAGTTGCGCGACAAATTCCATCGGCCGCTGCCGGGCGCGGACCTGCTGATGTCGGATGTCCACAGTCAGCTCATGCCCCTGGTCGTGGACGTGAAAGATCTTGGCAGCGGTGTGATCCATGGCGTGGAATGCGATCACCTCGCTTTCCGAACCGAGGAGGTGGATTGGCAGATCTGGATTGCCCAGGGAGACCGTCCCTACCCCTGCCGCTACGTTGTCACCAGCAAGCAGGTTGCGGGTGGGCCCCAATACACCATCGATCTAAGGGCATGGAAAACGGGCGCGGAGGTCGCGACCGACGATTTCAGCTTCCAGGCTCCTCCTGGCGCCAAACAGCTTGAGCCCAGTGATCTTCCGGATGTCGATGAATTGCCTGGAATCTTTCGGCGTCAATTAGAAGGAGCAAAATAATCATGCGCAAACGCTTCGGAATTGCTTTGCTGGTCGCCACTATCGGTTTTTTGGGTTTCGAGGTCGGCGGACGCCCCTGGACGCCAGCCGGGTTCGGCCTCGTCCCCACGGCTGAAGCCGTTGTTGGCCGCCCCCTAACGCCGGTGAGTGTCGCGGGCGTCGGCCGGAGAACCGCGAGGCGGTGTGCCACAGGGGTCTATAATTGTTAGATAACCGTTCACTCCCCGCGCCCCGCTGGCGGGGTTGGGGGTGAGGGTTGCGGTTGCAAAGGCTTATCCCCTTACCCTAGCTCTCTCTCCCTTGGGACTACCGGACAAAACCCGTGTGGACAAACCGTTGGCAGTGGATTTACATCAACATTTCCGGGACATCCCGGGTAAGGGCACGATCCGGCGCCGCGTGCGGTCCGCGATCGGGCAAGAAGCGAAGGTCGCTGTGCTTTTGAATTGGAGGAAGATTATGATGAGTAAGAACTTTTTGGCTACCGTAGCGACTCTGGCCATCGCCGCCGGCGTGCAGTGGGTATCGGTGCCGGCCTATGCGGCCACCGAGCAGGGTGAGCAACGGCAAGATGCAAGGGAGGTGAAGCAGACGGGCCGCCAGGAATCCAGGCAGGAGAAGGCCGAATGCAAGGCGGGAGATGAAAAGAGCCGGGCGGAATGTCGGCAGGACAAGCGCGGGACCAAGCAGGAGTCGCGCGAGGAAGGCCGGGAGATCAAGCAGCAATAATTAAAGTAGGGTAAACCCCCGGCTCTACCGGGGGACTCAACCCGTTCGATCTTTCCGGGAGTCGGTTTTTGCCGCGCCGTCGGAGGCGGATGTTGACACCGCCGGTGATCGAATTGCGACGACTCATCGATCGGTTTCCCCCGGTGACGCGGACTCCCCCGATCCAGGGTGATCGAGGGTCGCAGCCCGTTCAGCCCATCCAGAATGAAAAAAAGTGGTGCCTATGAAAAAAGCTCTCGCGTTCGTCGCAAAATCGGTGCTTGCCGGCTTGCTCGTCATCGTACCGATTTACCTCGCCGTCCTGGTGCTGCTCAAGGGAATGAAAACGGTCGGGAAACTGGTGCAGCCATTCGCCCAGCTTCTCCCCGACTGGTTTCCCGCCGAGCAGGCCCTGTCCCTGCTCCTCGTGCTGATCATCTGCTTCCTGATCGGGGTTGCCGTCCGCACTCGGCTAGGACGGGGGATTCGGGAGCGGATCGAGAAAGGTTTTTTCGAAAGAATCCCGGGCTACGCGCTCTTCCGGAGCTTGACCCAGCGGATGGCGGGGGACACCCGCCAAAACGAAACCGTCTGGAAGCCGGCGTTGGCCGAGATCGAAGACGCCCTCGTCCCGGCCTTCATCATTGAGGAGTTCGAGGACGGGCGCTACACGGTTTTTGTCCCTTCGATCCCCACCCCGTTTGCCGGCGCCGTCTACATTCTCGACCGGAAACGGGTCCATCCCCTGGACGTGCCCTTCACCGAAGCCCTCAAAGTCGCCTCCCGGTGGGGATCGGGCGCCAAGGACCTGGTGGCGGCCATGGAAAGAGGCGACACCTCATCGAGGTGACGCGGGAGCCGTGGTGGGCGGTCCAAAACGATGGCCGGCCATTCAGCTCGCCGGCGGCGGGTCGCTTTCCGCCCGAGCCGGCCCGGCGTCCGGGTTGGCCGCCACCCAGCCCATGAAAATCTGATAGCCCAGCGCCAGCAGGGTGGCGCCGACGAACATCCCCAGGATGCCCGCGGTCGCCATGCCGCCCAGCGCGCCGAGCAGCACGACCGGCATCGGCGCCTCGACCCCCCGCCCCAACATCAGCGGCTTCAGCACGTTGTCCGCCATGCCCGACAGGAACAGCAGCACGGTATAGGCGATCGCCGCCGCGTTGCCGTAATCGCCGCTCGCCCAGAGGTAGATGATGGCGGGCAAGGTCACGATCAGCGCCGGTATCTGGGCGATGCCGAGGACCAGCACGATCCCCGCCAGCGCGCCCGCCCACGGAACCCCGGCGACCAGCAGGGCCAGGCCGACGAGGATGGCCTGGATAAAGGCCACGCCGATCACCCCTTGGGCGACGGCCCGAATGGTCGCCGTGGACAGTTTGACCAATTCGCCGCCGCGGGCGGCGCCGGCGATGCGCGCGGAGATCGCCCGGCTGCCGCGACCGCCCGACTGCCCGAAGGCCATGAGGATGCCGGCAATGATGAAGGCGGCCAGGAACTGCAACAAGCCGCCGCCGATGCTGGCGACGAAGCCCAGGGCCATTTTCGCCAGATCGCCGATCTTCGGCTGCAGGCTCCGCACCAGCGCCGGCAGGTCCGCATGGGCCTTCGCCCAAACATCGTGGAGCTTCTTGCCGACGACCGGCCAGTCCTCGACCCCGGGACGCGGGGCGGGAATTTGCAGCGTGTTGTGCTGCACGTCGTTGACCAGTTGATGCACCGAATCGCCCAGCGAACTCATCAGCAGCGCCGTCGGCGCCACGATCAGCGCGAGGCCCACGACGACCAGCAGGGTGGCGGCCAGTCCTTGCCGGCCACCGATCCGGTTGGCCAGGAATTGGTGGAGCGGATAGAGCGTGACGGCCAGGATCAGCGCCCAGACCATCAGGGTCAGGAACGGGGAGAAAACCCGGTAGCACAGCAGGACCATGGCGAGGATCAGGCCGGCGCGGATCAAGACCTCCAGCAAGGGGGAAGCCAACCGCTGTTCGAGTTCGTCATCAGGCTGGGAGGGTAGGTTCATGGGTCGTCTCCAGTCAATATCGTCGAATATCCGAAATATCGGAGTCTAGCGGGAGGGATGGCGACGCAGGCCGAGCTTGGCCATACGGCTTTCGAGGGTGGTGGGTGGGAGACCGAGGATTTCCGCCGCGCCGCCCGTGCCCCGGACGCGCCAGTGGGTGGATTCCAGCACCCGCAGGATATGTTCGCGCCCGTCTCAGTCACACCTGCGTACAGCCAGGGGAATGAGCCAGAGCGGTAAGATATCCAGAGCTGCTCCAAGCCAAGATCCTCCAAGGCGACGTGCATCAACTGGGTCAGCGACGGCGCATCGCCTCACCCCCCGGGTCTTGGTGCCATCCGGCTGCCTATGAGACCTACTTTCCTTCCGCGAACACGGCTTCCAGGGATTCCGCCGTCAGGACCCGCCGTGCCCAACTCGCCAGCCGGGCCGGCTCCGCCGCCGCCAGCTTCTCCGCGACCCACTCCGGCAATCGCCCAAACCGCGCCTTCAGCAATTGCTCCAGCAGCTCGCGCTGGCCCTCTTGCCGGCCCTCTTGCCGGCCCCTTGCCGGCCCTCTTGCCGGCCCTCTTGCCGGCCCTCTTGCCGGCCCTCTTGCCGGCCCAATTCGATCCCCTTGCGAATCCCCATCCGCTCCGCACTGGTCACGTACCGCATTTTCGTCTCCTCCTCCAGATGCTGGATCTCTTCCAGATACGCCACTTCCAGCGCTTCCGGCAACACCAGCAGCCAGTCCACAAACGCATACAGGTTCACCACATCCTGGCGGTTCAGACCGCGCCGGTACAGGCGCCGGGTCAGCGCCAGTTTATACGCCAGCCGCCGTGGCGGATCGCCATGCGTCGCCCGCGCCGCCAGGTGCGCCTCCACCGCCAAGGCAAACGGATTTTCGCTGACCGCCAGCTCGTCTTCCTGGCCCTGGTAGTCCAACAACTTCACCACCGGAAATTCCAGGCCCGCCCGACAGCCCCACAGTCGCCGCCAGTACGCCGCCGGCCGCCAGTCCGCCTGTTCGTCCGCCAGCACTGCCAGACTGGCCAGCGGCAGCCGATAGCGGTCGAACAGCCGGTAATAATAGACAAACATCCGCTCGGCAAAAGTTGCTTCCGGTTGGGCCTGGATTTCCACGTGCACCAACACCCAGGTTTCTTCGCCGCTCCGGCGCCAAACCTTGACCAGCTTGTCCGCATAGCGCCGTCCCAGCGCCGCCTGGCGCGTCACCTTTTGCAACTCCTTGTCCAGAAACTCAAAGCTTCGCCTCCAGTCCACATCCGCCGCTACTGCTGGGAAAAACCATTCCAGGAACGCCTGGAAGTAGTGTTCGAGCAGGGTCTTCCACGGGGAGTCGTAGTCTTCGCGTCGGGTAAGGTCGGTCATCATGAGTTCGGGCGTTCGGTGGCCGCGTCTGCTATCAGCATAACCCATAGGGTGCCCGCTTGAAGCGGGTGAAGACCGTTTCAAGCCGAGCCATCGGGCCGATTGCGGCAGGCGCGGGGCCTCCTTGAAGCAGTCGGCCAACCGGTAAAAAACGCCTTTCGGAACCTAGCGGAAGGGATGACGGCGCAGGCCAAGCTTGCCCATGCGGCTTTCGAGGGTGGTGGGTGGGAGACCGAGGATTTCCGCCGCGCCGCCCGTGCCCCGGACGCGCCACTGGGTGGATTCCAGCACCCGCAGGATGTGTTCGCGCTCGACTTCCGCCAAGGTGGCCAGGCCCCGAGCGACCGGGGTGGCGGCAACGCCTGGCGGGTCGATCCGGAGGGTGGGGTCGCTCGCCAGAATCATCGCCCGCTCGATGGCGTTGCGCAATTCGCGCACGTTGCCGGGCCAGTCATACTGTTGCAGCGCCCGCAGGCTGGCTTTGGCGATGGCCTCGATCGACTTGCCCATGGCTTTCGAGAATTCATCCACGAAGGCCCACACCAGCAACGGAATGTCTTCCCGCCGCTCGCGCAACGGCGGCGCGGTGATCGGGAACACGTTCAGGCGATAATACAAATCCTCGCGAAACCGTCCCTCGGCGACCGCTTTGCCCAAATCCCGGTTGGTGGCGGCGATGACCCGCACGTCCACCTTGACGGGCTTCGGGCTGCCCAGCCGCTCGATCTGCTTTTCCTGTAACACCCGCAGCAGCTTGGCCTGGGACTCGGGCGGCAGTTCGCTGATTTCGTCGAGGAAGATCGTCGAACCATCCGCCATCTCGAAGCGGCCGATCTGCCGGGCGAGCGCGCCGGTATAGGCGCCCTTCTCGCGCCCGAACAATTCGCTCTCGATCAGCGCCGCCGGCATCGCCGCGCAGTTGACCCGCACCATGGCCCGGTCGCGGCGGGGGCTCCGTTCGTGGATCGCCGTCGCGAACAACTCCTTGCCGGTGCCGGTTTCACCCAGCAGCAGCACCGAGGAAGCGGTGGGGGCTACCTGTTCCACCTGCGCCAGCACCCGAAGAATGGCCGGGCTTTGGCCGACGATGCGGCCGTGGCCCTGGCTGGACTTCACTTCCTGTTGGAGATAGAGGTTTTCCTGTTGGAGTTGCGCCTGCAAGCGCCGCACCTCCTCCAGAGCGTTCCGGAGACGGGCCTCACCGTCCCGGCGCTGGGTGATGTCGAGGGAAGCCCCCCTCATCCGCGCCGGCTGGCCCTGGGCGTCCAGTTGGCAGGCACCGATGACATGGAGCCAGCGGACGGCGCCGTCGGGATGCACGACCCGGTATTCGTCACCATAGTCCCCGCCTTGGTGTAACGCGTCCTGCACGCTGGCCTCCACGCGAGGCCGGTCCTCGGGATGCACGCGCGTCATCAGGGACTGAAAATTGATCGGTTCATCGGGTTGGATGCCGTACAGTTCGCGCGCCCGCTCCGAAACCCAGAGGACGTCGCGGGGAATATCCCAGACCCACAGGCCGATGTTGGCCGCCGCCGCCGCCAGGCGCATGCGTTCCTCGCTTTCGCGCAGCGCCCGGTCGGCTTCCTGGCGGGCCAGGGCGTTGGCGAACACGTCGGCGATCAGGCGCAGGCCCCGCACCACGGACTTCGGCCATTCGCGCTCCCCATGCGCCAGACTGCACCCGACGCCGCCGATGACGCGGCCGCCGATCATCAATGGCGCCGCCATGCCCGACCGGATCTGGTAACTGGCAAAGAACCGCCGGTCCGCCTCGCCCTCCCCGGGCAGGTCGACCAGACGGGCCATCACGAACGGCTGGCCGTTCAACAGCGTCCGGGACAGCAGCGGCGCCGCACTGACCAGGGAGGGGAGGGTAGTGTTCTTAAAATGGATATTGTATAGTTTTCCCATCGAGCTCCTTGATTGATTTTTTCCCCTTTGATTGAGAAAACTTTTTAGCCTGAGGACTGACCCATGGTGTTAATTCCAGTGCGTTGTCCGCATTGTGGTCATGAAGACGTCGTCAAGCGGGGTAAAACAGAGAATGACAAACAACGCTATCTCTGTCAACATACCGACTGTCAAGTCAAGACTTTTCTCTTGGATTATGATTATCAAGGGTGCTTGCCTGAGGTCAAAAAAAAAGATCCTCGATATGGCAGTCAATGGGAGTGGCATCCGCGATACCGCCCGGGTCTTGCACATCAGCCCGAGTACGGTCATCCATGAATTAAAAAAACGGAATCCGCGCTGGAATCCGTCAATCGGGCCGTGCTGGAACGCTTGAACCCGAGCAATGTTCTGGTTAAGATTCAGAAGGTTGAAGAAAGTGAGGAGGCGGAACTCGACGAGATATGGAGTTACGTCGGCAATAAGGAAAACCAGCGCTGGTTGTGGCACGCCATCGATCATCACAGTGGAGAGGTCCTCGCTGATGTGTTCGGTAGTCACGAAGATGCCGTGTTCCTGGAATTAAAAAAACTCCTCGCTCCCTTTGGTATCACGACGTTCTATACGGATGATTGGGGGGCGTACGAACGGCATTTACCGGCCACCCAACGCGTAGTCGGCAAAGCCAACACCCAAAAGATCGAACGGAAACATTTAACCCTGCGGACGCGGATCAAACGGTTGGTTCGCAAGACCATTTGTTTCTCCAAGTTGGAGAAAATGCATGATATCGTCATCGGCCTCTTTATCAATCGCTACGAATTTGGGGTTTTGGTGTAATATCCAAATGTAGAACACTACCAGAGGGGAGCAGGGGGCACGCTTCGATCCCGGGTAAGGCGAACGCGTGGGTCACGACGAAATCTCGACCGTCCTCGGTCAGTCGCCCCAGCGCGGACCTGTCCGCATGCAAGGCCTCGATCAGGCAGCGCAAGGCGTCCTCGATTTCCTGGTCCACCCGCTCGGGGGGCAGGTTGACAAAACGCGCCGACAGTTCGGCCAGCAGGGTTTCAAACCGCAGCCGGTCTTCGAGTTCGGCCTGGATACCGGCGTTGCAAGCATTCATGATTTTTCATTCCGCTATTCCCCAAACCCCTTGTAGAACACATGGCGAAAGATCCCGCCAAGTCTGACCCACGCCAAGAGCTTATCACCTCCCTTCAGTCGGCATCCTCGCTGGTGATGACGAACACGTTGTCCGCGTGCCCGACAGCGGACCCTTATGCAAAAACCTCCAAGCAGGCTCGTTCGATTTGCCGCAACGGCAGCGCTTCGACGCGCTTCTCCAGGGGGTAGCGCTCCAGGCCGGGGTAGAGCACCCAGAGCCGTTCCAGTCCAAGATCCTCCAGGGCGATGTGCATCGACTTGGTCAACGACGGCGCATCGCTGCATTTGAATTCGAAGCCCCAGCGTTTGCCGCGCCGTAACAGCAGCAAATCCAACTCCGCGCCGCGTTGGGTCGCCCAGAAATAGGCATCGCGCTCGCCGCAACGCGCGAGTACCTGCTCCAGGGCGTACCCTTCCCAACTGGTGCCGTAGCTTGGATGGGCGCGCAACCCCGACAGCGAATCGATGCCCAACAGCCAGTGGAGAATGCCACTGTCGCGCAGATAGACCTTGGGCGATTTGACCTGACGTTTTTTCAGGTTGTCGAACCAGGGCGGCAGAACGCGAATGGCAAACGTCCCCGCCAGCAAATCGCGATAGTGGGTCGCCGTGGCGGCGCTGACCGACAGCGACCGGCCCAGCTCGGCGGCGTTCCAAACCTGCCCGTGATAGTGAGCCAACATCGTCCAGAACCGGCGCAGCGTCTCCGCTGGAATCCGAATGCCCAACTGGGGCATGTCCCGTTCCAGAAATGTTTGCACGAAGCTCTCCAGCCAGCGCCACGCCGCGGCCGGCGATTCGCCGAGATAGGCGCGCGGAAAACCGCCCTGTAGCCATAACCGATCCTGGTCATCCAAACCGACCTCATCCAGCGCGAATCCCGGCACGCGCACGAAGAGCGCACGCCCGGCCAGGGTCTCGGAAACCCCTCGAACCAGGTCCGGCGACGCACTGCCCAGCAGCAGGTAAGTGGCCCGCCGGTCCGGGTCGTCGCAGAAGGGGCGCAAGACCTCGAACAGCGCCGGCAGCCGCTGCACTTCGTCGATGACCACCAGCCCCGCGCAATCCGCCAGCGTAAGTTCCGGGGTGCGCGCAAGCGCTTCCCGTCCGGCCGCCCGTTCCAGGTCGAAGAACGTCACGTCGCCACGGCCCTCGGCGACCCGGCGCGCCAAGGTAGTCTTGCCGACCTGCCGTGCTCCGAGCAGCACCGTCACCGGCGACGCGATCAGACACTCCTCGATCTGGCGCAGCAATCGGGGTCTGGGTATTTGTTGTTGCATATCGGTATCCTTGCTTGCGATATACAACAATGTCAAGCTTTAGGTTGGCGCGAACCGTTGCAAACGGGACTATAGTGCTTCCATGAATCTCGATTGAAAGAGGGACTTCCCGATGAGCGATAATACGAAGCAGACCAGTAACCTCGATGCCGCAGTCGCGGCGTTGCGCCGTTACCTGCTGGATAAAAGCAACCGTTTCGAGCGCGGGCCGTCTTACGAGGGCGATGGCAAGGTGCTGTCCAGCGTCAAACAGACGGTGCGGATGTACGAGGGCATGGGTTACGCCAAGTTAATGGAGCTTGGCGATCCACCCGTCTACGCAATGCTGGAGCGCGGCCACCGGGAGGTCCACATCTTTCAGCCACAAGACCCGCAAATTCGGCAGTGGCTGGAACAGGGCGAGGTTTCGTTGAACGATCCAGCCGTGCGCGCTTATTCGCTGAAAACAGCGGGGCTGAGCGAGGCCGACATTCCGGTCGCCGCCAAGCTGCGTCATTACCATATCAACGAGGTCGACGACGTGTTTATCGCCACCACCGAGGAGGGCGATTGAGCACCCGGAAAAACGCCTCCGAGCGGCGCGGGTGATGACGCGCTTCCGGCCGGCCCACCGCCACAAGTGCATTTCGTTACAACCTCGGCTTTTTCACGTCGCGCGCTCTTCTTAAGGTCGCCTTAAGAATTGCCTGGGACAATGGCGCGCAACGAAGGCCGGACCGGTTTCGGTCTCGATGAACAAATTCACGTTGCGAGAGAGGTAACGAACATGCGATTCCCTGGCAAGATGAAGAAGCTCGCGGCCGCGGTGGCCCTGGTGACCGGTGGCACCATCCTGGCGGCGGGCGCCCTGCCGCCGGCGCTGGCGACCGAAGCGACGCCTCCGGTCCGGGTGGAAATGACCGTCCCTGATTTCAGCGCGCTGGTGCAGCAGAACGCCGCGGCGGTGGTAAACGTCACCGTCACCGGCAAGAAGCAGCCGGCGATGGTCTTGAACGGCATCCCGGACCTGGATGACGAGAACAGTCCGTTCGCGCCCTTCTTCAAACAGTCTCCGATTCCGCCGATGCCCCATGGCGGCAAGGGGATGCCCAACCTCGGCCTGGGTTCGGGCTTCATCATTTCCCCCGACGGCTACGTCATCACCAACCATCATGTGGTGGACGAGGCCGACAAAATCACCGTCAAGCTGAACGACAAACGCGAATTTCCGGCCAAGGTGATCGGCAGCGACCCGCAGTCCGACATCGCCCTGTTGAAGATCGATGCCACCGGCCTGCCGGTCGTGACCGTCGGCGATGCCGGCAGCCTCAAGGTCGGCCAGTGGGTGTTCGCCATCGGCGCGCCGTTCGGATTGGAGCGCACCGCCACCAAGGGCATCGTCAGCGCCCTGGGCCGATCGCTGCCGAACGATACCTACGTGCCATTCATCCAAACCGACGTGCCGATCAACCCCGGCAATTCCGGCGGGCCGTTGTTCGACCTGACCGGCAGAGTGGTGGGCATCAATTCGCAGATTTTCAGCCGCAGCGGCGGCTACATGGGGCTATCTTTCGCCATTCCGATGAATGTGGCGATGGATGTGGTCACGCAGCTCAAGGTCGATGGCCACGTGACGCGGGGTTGGTTGGGCGTGACCTTGCAGGAAGTGACCCAGGATCTCGCGCGCTCGTTCAATCTTGAGCAACCGCGCGGCGCGCTGGTGGCGGACGTCGGCGAGAACAGTCCCGCCGCCAAGGCCGGACTAAAAGCGGGCGATGTCATCGTCGCCTACGCCGGCAAGCCAGTGAACGACAGCGCCGATCTGCCACCCTTGGTAGGTTCGACCAAGCCGGGCGCGAGCAGGGCGCTAACCGTGATCCGCGACGGCAAGGAGCGGGAGATCACCGTCACGCTCGGGCAACTGCCGAACCAGGATCAGAGCGAACTGGCGCTGAACGACGTGCCGGACGACGGTTCGCCGCGCCTGAACGTCGCGGTGGCCGATCTGCCCGCCGGTCAGCGCGGGAAGAACGGGGCCGAAGGTGGCGTGCTGGTGCAACAGGTCGGGCCGGGTGCGGCCGCCGGGGCGGGCGTGCGGCCGGGTGACATTTTGCTGAGTCTGAATAACCAGCCGATCAAGAGCGCCACCCATCTGCGGCAACTGGTCAAGGAACTGCCGCGCGGCAAGCGGGTACCGCTGCTGGTGAAGCGCGATAACGGCGCGCTGTATCTGGCGGTGGAAATTCCGGTCACCGACAAGCAGCCGGGCTGAATGCCAGCGGGGCCGCGCCGATTCGGCCGCATCCAGCTCGGGATTCAAGGCGCCTCGACATGGATTTGCTGGGCCAGCTCCATTTGATGGATGGATTCTTCCAAATTGATCTGGTCGGGATTCTCGCTGGGCTGTTCGCGCAGTCGTGCCAGCAGTTCAATTTGCTCCAGGGTGTAATGGGAGCCGTCCGGCTGCTGCACGAAGGCGGCCCAGGGCACGAACTTGGTGAGCGGGAAGCGTTGCCCGGCCTGCGGCGAGATGTCGATATGGAGCCCGGAGATGTACATGACCCTTTTGCCCTGGTAGCCGCGCTCCCGGACGATGGTGCGGAAGGTGCGGTCGAATTCGACCTGGGTGTTGACCTGTGCCGCGGTCAGCGGCGGATGCGGCGAGGTGACGATCCAGGCCATCGGATCGAACAGATTCTGCTCCAGATGGCTGCGTCCCTCCAGATCGCCCTGGATGTCGCGCTTGAAGCGAAAGAATTCCGGCAACAGCCGCTTGCCGATCGGCGCGCACTGGCCATCCGCCCAACCGTCCTGTTCCATCAGGCGCCGCAGTTCAGGCGCGGCGGCCAGGCTCTTCGCCGTGCTGCGGCAACGCACCGGCCGGAATTCGCGACCGGTAGCCGGCTCCGCCAGTCGTTCCAGGTTCAGGAACAGCCCTTCGTCGCGATTCTCTCGTAACAGTTGGTTGTCGATGGTGACGAGATAATCTTCCCCTCGACGCTCCAGCAGGATATTTTCCCGAGCGAAGACATACTCGTCCTGATACCAGCGCAACACGGCTTCGATCTTGCCGCAACTGGCGGTCAGATGCTGATCCGCGCTCTGAACGCGCCGGTAGGCGCCAAAGACGCCGCGTTCCGGGTCGTAGCCCACGTGGCTGGCGTGAATGATCACCATGTCCCGCCCGTGCTCGGCGTGGGGTGCGTGGCGGTCGGTGGCCACGATCCCGCCGACTTGGCCGTGATTGAAGGGAAAGACCCCAAAATGCTTGGTGATGAGAATGATGGGATAGCCCTGATTCTCGTCCGAGCAGAAGGCCCGCGACGGCATGATCTTGCCGGGCTCGAAGCCGAGCGACTTGCACAGATTATAAAGCTGGGGAATAAAGGTGCTGTAGCGCAGCATCATGCCGGCCACATGAAAGTCGGCCATCAGGGCGCGAATATTGGCGGTGGATGAGTACATGGCGGTTTCGCTTGCGACGTTTCAGATGGGCAAGGTCGCTCGATCACATAGGGCTGAGTCCTGGCTGGCTGTCACCCTGGTGAGTAGAGTAGCTTCGGTTTAAGGAAAACATCGGAGCCGCAGAGGGTGCCCGGATTCACTGACCTGCCTGCTCCAGCCAGTAATCCAGCCCCTGAGCGTTGAGTTCGATATCCGATTCCAAGACGGCGCGCCACTGGTCGGCCGTCAATCGCCAGCCCTGCCGGGTGGCCTCGGTGTCCATTAAGGCCCATAGGCCGGCCAGAATGCGCGCACCGCGCTCCGGGCCAGCGTCCCGCTCACGTTCGGCCAGCGCGACGTGCGCCTCGATGAGGCGGTGCAAATCACTGCCCAGGCGCGCAACATCCCTGACCTGGGCAAAATGAGTGAGGTAGAGGGCGTCTGGCCGGTACGCCAGAATCCGGTCCACGGACGCGTGCATGGCGTCTGGTTCGAACTGGGTCGGGGTGGTAGTGGGAATGACCGACGGTCGCCCCGCCACGTCGAGTTCGCGGAAGGACAGTCCGAAAATGTCGCCGGTAAACAGGCAACCGCCGCGGGTATCGAGCAGACTCAGATGGTGGCGGGCGTGGCCGGGCGTGTCCAGGCAGACCAGGGTTCGGCCATCGAGGTCGAAGCTGTAGCCCTCATCGGCGACGATGATGCGGTCGGTGGCCACCGGCAACAGGTCACCATACAGCCGGTGGGCTTCCGCCGCGCCATACACCGCCTGCACCGCGGCGAACAGCTTGGTGGGATCGGCCATGTGCCGCGCCCCGCGCGGATGGACGACCAGACGAGCCTCCGGGAACGCCCGCATCATCGCCCCGGCCCCGCCGGCGTGATCCAGGTGCACGTGGGTCAGGAAGACGTAAGCGACGCTGGCCGGCGTGAGGCCCAGGGCCTGCAGCGCTTCCAGGGCACGCGGCAGACAGGCGTTGCTGGCCGTATCCACCACGGCAACCCGCCCGTTCTCGACGATGAGATGGATGGCGGCGAGTTGGGGCCGGATGTAACCAGCGTCGAAGGCATAGATGCCGTGCTCGTAGCGCAGCAGTTCGACCATGTGCGTCCTCGTTGCTGAGAGGGGGAATTAGGGAGATGGCAGCCCCAGCCACGGGTCTACTGGCGATAATCCCGCCGCCAGGAGTTAAGGGTGCGCATTTTGAAATAGTCTATCATTCCGCCCGGGGTTTTCGCGCTTCCATCCCGATACCCGCTCTTTCCCCTCGCCGCCTCCGTCGCGGGAGCGCCGAACCCGCGCGAGAGCAGGCCGGTCCGCTCCATATCAATCCGAATCGCGGGGGCAAGCCCATGGCACTGACGTTGGTGATTGGCAACAAGAAGTATTCCCCTTGGTCGCTGCGGCCCTGGTTGGCCCTGCGCCAAGCCGGAATTCCCTTCCGGGAAATCCGCCTGCCGCTGGAGGGTGGAGGTGGAGCGGGCTTACGTCGCCACCGTGTTGGCATCCCGGGCGATTCAAGCCTGGCTGGCGGCCAGCCGAAGCGAGACCGAGGTGTTGCCGCGCTCGGAATTGCCGGAGGTTGCGGCGTGAACGAGCCGCTCGCGGAGCGGATAATCGGCCCCCGGATCACTGTGGTCGACGTTCGATGCGACGACCGGGGTTTGGCTGTTCATAAATTAAGGTTATTGTGTTATCATTTGTCCCGAAACGTGTACCAAGATAAGACCAAACCGATTGCAAGATCGGGACGGAAAGTCGCGGATCCTGTTTCTCGGGAAAGCCGGACTGCCGCAATTGACCAGCGTGAAGGTCGAGCGTGGGAGTTCGGTTTTTGTATTTGGAAGGTTCGAAAGCACAGGTCAACGCCTCGCGAACTCCGGCTCTGGCCGGGCCGAGACGGTATCGTTAGGAGAGGGGGTGTGACATGTTGACTTACGAAGATTGCGTCGGTCTGACCGACCTGGATGAAGAGGACATCGAAGCCATTGCCCAGCACGAACACGTGCCGGAAATCGTTGCGGCCGAGCTGGGCTGCTGCTTGGCGCACCAAAAGGGCGGTGAGTTGATCATCGACCATATCATCCGCGATGACATCGAAGCGGCCAACCAGCATCATCATCCGCAAGAAGCGCTGCATTGGAAGGAAGTGCTGCGGCACTTCGAGGCCAGTCACCACATACTGGAGGAAGCGGCTTGATGCAAGCGTGAGTCCGGCATGACTGGCGGGTAGGTTAAACTTGAATCCGTGTGCACCTAGAAAAGGCCAGAACGGCACCAGGAACGAGGGACGACTCGCAGACCAAGCCGCCATGAGCCGGACTCGCGGGATATCGCCGATCCTGAGCCCATCATCCGGCTACCATCGCCGACACCGCCTTGCCGAACGGTATAGCGGTTTGATTGATAGCAGCACCACGGCGCTCCATAATGAACAACAGCCCGCTGGGGCGGCGGGCAAAGCTCAAGAGGGGCAGGGCTGGCAGGACGTCCAAACTTGTCCCCCTGCATTCCCATCACCGAGCAAACGATGCGCTTTGAAGATCTGCCTCCGGACGTGCGCCACGACATCGAACGGGCCGCGTGCCGATTTCTGCTCGAACACGGCTATATCAGCCTGGACGAGGCCTGTCAGACGCTGGATCTGACGCTCCCCGATCTGTGGTACCACATTCTGTGCGAGGCCGGTCTGCCGGAAAGCGAGCCCCCGGCGTTCGCGCCCTTCGCCTGAAGGGCCGAGCCGCGCGTTTTCACTCGCGGCCGGGGGCTGCTTGATCGACCGGTAAGCAGTGCTTACTCTACGGTATCGTAACCACGGAGGTGTGCTCATGGGCACCGCAATTTGGATCACCGGCTTGGCCAGTGCGGCCTTTTTCGTCAGCCACCTCGGCCTGTCCAGCGTTGCCGTGCGTGGCGGACTGGTCGGCCGCCTGGGGGAAAAAGGGTTTCAGGGGCTGTATGCGCTGGTCGCGCTGCTGGCGCTGGGGGCGATGATCGCCGGCTATATCCAGGCGTCCCACACCGTTTTTCTGTGGCTGCCCGGTCATGGCTTGCGCCATCTGCCGCTGCTGATCATGCCGCTGGCGCTCATTCTGATCGCCGGTGGGGTGTTGGTGCCCAATCCCTCTGCCGTGGGGATGACCGGCGCGCTCGACCAGGTAGAGCCGGCCCAAGGGGTGCTGCGCATCACCCGCCATCCGGTGATGTGGGGCATCGGGCTGTGGGCGGCGGCCCATATCCTCGCCAACGGCGATCTGGCTTCGCTGCTGTTTTTCGGCGGGTTCCTGCTGACCGCGCTGGGCGGCGCCTGGCATCTCGACCACCGGATGGCGGCCGACCAGGGCGAACGCTGGCGGCGCTTCGCCGCCATCACGTCCTATCTACCGTTCGCGGCGCTGCTGGGCGGTCGCCAGCGCTGGTCCTGGGCGGAACTGCGCCGGCCGGCGGCATGGGGGTTGGGCGCCTTTGGGCTGCTGCTGGTGTTGCATCCCTATTTGTTCGGCGTGCGGCCTTACTGACCGGCGCTTGTTTCGTCCAGTAATGAGCGGTGCCCATCGCGCCAACGCAGTTGCCCTGCGGGAGTAGAACTCAACACTGGACAAAAAAATGCCGCTGGTTGCCCAGCGGCAAGCTCACTTGGAGGAAATCAACCCAAACCACAAGAGGAGAGTGCGCCATTCCACGCCTGGCGCGAGGCGTTAGCAGCGGGCGTTGGCCGTACCTGCTCGCTACTACTCTTCTTCATCGGCAGCAACTGAAAATACTTTAGGGGGAAAGATTGCTGCCGCATAAAAAAAGCCGCTGGTTGCCCAGCGGCAAGCTCACATGGGAGGATGTCAACTCAAATCACAAGAGGAGAGTGCGCCATTCCACGCCTGGCGCGAGGCGTTGGCAGCAGGCGTTGACCGTATCCGCACGCTACATCTTCCTCATCGGCCGCGATGGGCAAAACTTTAGGGGCATGGGGCAAGGATTCAGGACTTTCGCGCTAACACTATATATAGAGCTAAAGCTAAGCAATAAAACGCAATATGAGGTATCCAAGAGTTCAACAAGCGAAGGTCCTGAGATTGGTCAGGATGATTGTCGGCACCTTGCGGATGGGCGCTCCGCCCTGGACGCGCCAGGGTACGAACGGCGGGGTCAAGGCCCGTTCGGGGCGAGGGGAACCGCCGGGCGCGGTGGGGGCAGACCGCGAGCCCAGGCGGCGATCTCCCGGATATGATCGGGCGTGGTGCGGCAACAACCCCCGATCAGCCGGGCTCCGCTGGCATACCAGTGCTCGGCTTCGGCCGCGAACTCGGCGCAGGTGGCCAGCAATTCTCAATTTGAAATATTTTGAATACCATAGTTTTTCCTGCAAACCTGGCAAAACTCGCATGGCCTTTCCCTGTTCTCCCAAACTCCCCCCCTTCACCGCCGCCACGTTGATCGACCGGATACGTACGACTTTTCGCGCATTTCCTGACGAGCGACGGGGAGGCAACCACCAGCGCTATACCCTGGAAGATGCGGCCTTGAGTGCTTTTTCGGTGTTCTTCACCCAAAGCCCGTCGTTTCTGGATTACCAGCGCCGGATGCAGCGGCGGCTGGGACAGAACAACGCTCAAAGCCTGTGCGGCGTCCATCCGATTCCATCGGATAACCAGATCCGCCACCTGCTGGACCCGGTGCCCCCCGAGACCCTGTGCCCGGTGGTGGCAGAGATCAGTGAGGGGCTGTATCACGGTGGTTACCTGCAACCGTTCCGGTCGATCTGCAATACCCTGCTCGTGGCGTTCGATGGCACCGAGGATTTCGCGTCGCAGAAGCTGGGGGGTGACTGCTGCAATCAGCGGACCCTCCGCAACGGAACCACCCAGCATGATCATGCGGTCCTGACGCCGGTGATCGTGGCGCCGGGGCAAGCAGCGGTCGTGCCGCTGGCGCCCGAGTTCGTTGGCCCCCAGGATGGCCAAGACAAACCGGACTGTGAATGAGCGGCGGCCGGCCGTTGGCTGGCGCGGTGGAGCGAGCGCTATGCCCCGTGGGGGATCACCGTGCTGGGCGATGACCTCTATAGCCACCAACCGTTCTGCCAGGCGGTTCGTGACCAGGGCGGCCATTTCCTGTTCGTCTGTCGCCCAGACTCGCATCCGACCCTGTATGAATGGGTGGCTGATTTCGACCGCCTGGGCTACGTCCGCACGGTGGTCAAGACCCGTTGGACCGGGAAAGAGCGGCTCATCGACACCTACCGCTATGTCCTTCAGGTGCCACTGCGTGATAGCGACGATGCGTTGCTGGTCAATGGGTGCGAACTGACCACCACGACCCCGACCGGTAAAGTGGTGTACCTCAATGCGTGGATCACCGCCCACCCGATCACCGATGAGACCGTCGTGGCACTGGTGGCCGCCGGCCGCAGCCGCTGGAAGATTGAGAATGAAAACAATAACGTTCTGAAAACCAAAGGCTATCATTTCGAACACCACTACGGCCACGGCCGGCGCCAGCTGGCCGCCTTGCTGGCCACGATGATCCTTCTGGCCTACTGGTGCCATACCGTGCTGGATTGGATGGACGAACGCTACCAGGCGGTGCGGGCGATCCTGCCCTCACGGCGGACCTTCTTCGAGCATCTGCGGGCTCTGCTCCAGTACCTACCCTTCACCAGTTGGGATCAATTGATGGCCTTCATGCTCGATGCACTCGAACCCGTCGCTATCAACTCTGGATAGCGTAGAGCTCAAATTGAGAATTGCTGCTGAGGTGAAACGCTGAAGTTGGCCGACGGGCGGGTGGTGAAGCGCTTGCCCGACGGATCTTCCCCCAGACAGCAGGCGTAACTCGGCTTCATCTATTTGTTTTTATTTAAAAATAGACGATTCCGCGAAATCGGCCTCTGCCTACGCGGCCAGATTGACGGCTGTTGGCTTAAGCGGGAAGGCAAGGCCGATGGCGTTGAGGATTTTGCCCTGGAGTGCGTCCGGGCGCGGCAGGTGGGCGTGGCGCTGTCCGTTACGGTCCGTCGTGTAGAGATAAGTTAACCGCCCCAAAGCCACCAGAGCGTCGTCCGGGGTGATGGCGGCGGCGTCCTCACCGACGGTCCCGCACACTTTCCGCAGGCCGACCTCAAACTGGCGCGTGATCTTCAACGCCAGCATCGCGACGAACGCATGGGCCTGAGTGCGCGCGGCCTTGCGGACGAAGATCGGGCGGATTTCCAGGAAAGCGGTCTTCACGGTGCGGAAGTTGCGCTCGACCTTTTGCAGGTCGCGGTAGCGCGCATCCACCGTCTTGGCGTCCAGCCAGTCCTTGGGGACATCCGTTTCCAGGAGGTAGCAGCCGTCGAGCAAGGCGTCTTCCGCCTTGGCGTCCTCGTTGATGGCACAGAGGATGGTCCGTTCCTCCACCGTGAGCGTCACAAACTTACCGAGCTGGTGGCGCTTGACCCAGCGCTGCCAGGCCGCCAAGCCGGTCTCCGCGCTAGCGCGGGGGGACTTTGCGACGAAAGCGTTGCGTGCGACGATCTGCTCCTGCAACTGTTGCAGCTGGTCCGCCCGCCGCCGCTCCTCGCGCCCACGCACGGCGTCGTTGCGGCGCACGATCAGACGTTTGCCGTCCTGTTCGACCTCGCACAGGTGGGTGTCGAATAAATCCGGCTCCAGCACGCCCTGCTTGAGCAGGGTGCGGACTTGGGCGTCGGTCAAGGCGGTGAGATAACGCCAGCCCTCCGCCGACAGCGCCGCTTTCCCCTTGGCCTTAATCATCCCCCGGTCGCCCACCACCACCACCTCGGCCATGCCGAACTGCTCCTTCAGGATCGTAATCTGGCTGGCCACCGTCGCCGGGTCCGCCGTGTTTCCCTCAAACACCCGCACCGCCAGGGGCGCCCCGTCCGCCGCCGTCAGCAGGCCAATGACGATTGGCCGCTTGCCCTTTTTGCCGGCCCGGTTATAGCCGTATTGGCCCAGTTCGTTGTCTGCCCCTTCGCAATAGCGGGAGGTCACATCGTACAGCACCAACACCGGCGGCTGGCCCTGTCGCTTCACGTAATCCTGGTACAACTCCCGCTCGATCCGTTCTTGCTGGCCCGCCAGCCAGTCCAGCGCCGCATACAGGTCGTCCTCGTCGAACGGACCCAAGCCCAACACATCACCCACCGTGTGCTGCTGCGCCCAGCGCACCGCCGATAGCCGAGACCCACCATGGGCGATGCGCGCCAGGATCAGGAACAGGGCGAGCTTGCCCTCCGGAGCGCTGCCCAACACCCGGGTGAGACCCACGTGGTCGGCCAGATGCTTGAGCGCAAACAGGACGCCGAAAATCGCGCCGCTGGTCAGCTCTCCCCCAGACCAGCCGTCCCATTCGCCCTTCGCCAGGCGCTCCATGGCCGCGATCCGCTCGGGCGGCCAAGCCGTCAGGTTGGCGATGGTCCGCGTGCGGACTTTGCCGCCCTCGCGGTAGGACTCGCGGAGCAGGATGGCGGGCCGGGAAGTGCGGTTGGGGATGCGAGCGATGTACATGAGGACATTATTAGTTATAAAACCATGTATGTCAAAAATTATTATACTATTTACATGCCTACAATTTCTGGTATATTTCAGCTTTAACATGAATTATCAACGGGTTACCTAAAAATGGGCCGGAAGATCCGTCGGGAGCGGGTGGTCTACGGCACGCGGGAAGGCCAGCGCATCGAGGCGGCGCCGCTGGATGCGCGGCTGGGACTGCCCGAGGGGCAGTGTTCCTACGTGCTGCGGGACTGGAATCAGGCCCTGGTCGTGGAAGCCCCCTTTGACCCAGCCAACGCGATGCTGGAGCGGATGCTCGGGTTGCAACCATCGGTGGCCAGCCTGGAGACGATGACGCGGACCCTGGCCGGGGCGGTGGCCGGCTACGAAGCCACGCAGCCGGCGGCGGCGCCGGCGCCGGGCGCGCAGAGCGTGGTGTCGAGCGCCGACGGCAAGGGGGTGCCGCTGCGCCAGCCGGCCGACGCGCCGGCCATCGCCGCCCACGACCCCGCCCGGGGACCGAAGCCCGCCCGCAAGAAAATGGCCGTACTGGGCGCGGCCTACCCGATCGCGCCCCACGTGCGGACCCCGTTGGCGGTGGTCGAAGCGCCGTTTCGGGATCCCGCCGCCCCGGCGCCGGCGGACCGGACCGGACCGCGCCGGCCCGTCCCCCACGAGCAGCGGGGGTGCGCGGTGCTGCCGGTGGTCGCCGCCGTGGCCGAGGCCCTGGCCCCACCGCGCCCGGTCGAGGTGGTTCTCCCGTGGTTGCAGGCGGAAGCCCGCCGGCGCGACCCCGACCCCCCCTGGATCTTGTTGATGGACGGCCAGGCCGCCCTGTGGGAGGCCGCCGCCGCGACCCCGGGCGCGGCCCCACGGGTGGAAATCCTCGACCTGCCGCACGCCCCCGGCCACCTGTGGGAGGCGGTGCATTGGTTCCATGACCCCGGCAGCGAAATGGCGCTGAAGTGGATGAAACTACTGGTCTTGGGACGGTTGAGCGGGATGGGCACCGGCGTGATCCGCTGGCTGCAACACCTCGCCGAGCAGAGCGAATTGCCCGCCGCCACCCGTACCCGGCTGGCGGCGATTCACGGTTATTTCGACCGCCACCGCGACCGCATCCACTACGATCGGTACCTCGCCGCCGGCGACCCCATCGCCTCCGGCGTGATCGAAGGGGCCTGCCGCCACGTCCTCGAGGACCGGATGGAACGGGCCGGGATGCACTGGACTCTCCCCGGCGCCCAAGCCCTGTTGGACCTGCGCTGCGTGGCGCTCAACGACGAGTGGGAGCCGTGCATCAACCCTCATCTCCCAAGCAAACCGCGCGCCTCTACGCGAACATCCCCATCAAACCCAAATCCGCTCATCTCCGCCTGGTCGCCTGAGCGAGGGGCGCGCTCGACTGGTTACGCCCATTTCTACCCCATTTTTACTTC
>CAVQSJ010000039.1:0-42803 GCA_963715845.1 uncultured Gammaproteobacteria bacterium
CGGCGCTGGTCCGCCGCTACGGCTACGCCGGAAGTTATGCCTCAGTCCATCGCTTCGTGAGCCAATTGCCGGACCGGGCCGCGCCGGCGGTGCCGTTGCGGCCGAGCTTCAAGCCGGGGGAGGCCGCCCAAGTCGATTCGGCGCCGGGCCGGTGATCACCGACGTCCACACCGGCGAGATCATCAAGACCTGGTGCTTCGTGATGACCCTGTGCGGGTCGCGCCATCAGTACGCGGAACTGGTGCGCGATCAGAGCACCGCCACCTGGCTGGCCTGCCACCGCCACGCCTTTGAGGCGTTCGGCGGGGTCGTGGGCCGGGTGATCATCGACAACCCCAATGCGCCATCGCCCGGGCCTGTTATTACGACCCCGAAGTCCAGCGCGCCTACGCCGACTGTGCCGAGGGGTATGGGTTCCGGATCCAGCTCTTTTAATGTGATTCTAACATATTGTAAAATATAGTTTTTAACATAAAGCGAGAGAGTGGGCCATGCTTGGAGTTATTTTGCAGAAGTTTTCGGAGAAGAGTCCTGTCACGGTTATGGTGCATGGTTTATTAGAGCGTCTGTTAGCCAAGGAGAAAATAGATGAGTGGTTTAATACCAACTGCCAAGTACAATATACCCGACATATTCTGTTTTCCTCCTTAGTTTATTTGATGCTGCATGTGGTGTGTCGCATCCGGAACAGTGTCCATGCAGCCTATCGGCATTCGGATTTCATTAGTAATTCGGTGGTTGCGGTTTATAATAAGTTGAAAGGGGTTGAAACCCAAACCTCGGCGGGAATTGTGCGCTATATTGCTGGTGAAGCCGAGAGCATTATCCGCGAGATGAACGGAACCAATCCGCCGTGGGTTCCGGGCTACAAAGTCAGATTATTAGATGGGAATTGTATAGAAAAGACGGAACACCGTCTTCAGGTTCTTCGCGGCACGAAAGCGGGAGCTTTGCCGGGAAAATCGTTAGTGGTTTTTGATCCTGAGGTTGAGCTAGCGATCAATGTTTTTCCGTGTGAGGATGCTTATACGCAAGAGAGGGCATTATTGGATCAAGTCTTAGAAACGGTTCAACCAAAAGAAATTTGGATCGCTGACCGCAATTTTTGTGTGCAGGATTTCCTCTGGGGGATCCACGATAAAGGGGCGTATTTCGTGATTCGCCATCATCAGAATATGGGCTCTCTGGTATTTCAAGGGGTTGCAAAGTATAATACTATCAATTAGTTGCCAACATCAAGTGAGAATTCCATGACGGATAAGTCATTAGACGAGTTGAAGGGCGCTTTTAATGTGCTTTTGGATCTTCCTAATATTGAAGTCGATGAGGTGGAAATTGATCGAGAAGGGAATTATCGGGTCACGATCCATAGTACAGAGCGCGGAACGCGTTGTCATCAGTGCGGTCATTTTATCGATCATTTTTATGGACATGGTGAGTTCATTACGCTAAGACATTTAGCGCTGTTCGGTCGGCAGGTTGAACTGCGTCTTCGTCCACCACGGTATCAATGTCAACGATGCCAAGGGCAGCCGACGACCACGCAAAGGGCGACTTGGTATGACGCTCGAAGTCGCTGTACGAAAGCCTTCGAGCATCATATATTGCTAGCTTGTGTGAATAGTACCGTGTGGGATGTGAGCATTAAAGAGGGAATCGGCTACGAAACAGTGCGCGGAATTATTGATCGCCATATTGCGAAGGAAGTGGATTGGCAGGCGATTAAAAATCTGAAAATTATTGGGATTGATGAAATCTCTTTAAAAAAAGGACACCAAGATTTTGTGACGATTGTGACGGGTCGTATGGGTGACGAAACGGTGATTCTGGGGATGTTGGCCGATCGGAAGAAAGAGACCGTCAAGGAATTTTTCATGAGTATTCCCAAGAGGTTACGCAAACAAGTGGGTTTCGTTTGTTCGGATATGTACGTCGGCTTTATCAATGCCGCGAAAGAAGTTTTTGGGAAAAAGGTCCAGATCATCGTCGATCGATTTCATGTGGCTAAGTTATATGGAAAGGGGCTGGATGAGTTACGCAAAAAAGAGTTGGCACGCCTGCGGAAGACCTTACCAAAAGAGCAGTATCAAGAGCTGGAAGGCGTGCTGTGGATTTTGCGTAAACGGCTGGATGATTTAACACCAAAAGACCAAGAAACGTTAGACCAGTTATTCCAGTATTCACCACTTTTACAACAAGCTTATCAGTTAAAAAACGAGTTAACGGCTCTGTTGGATAGTGACCTAAATCGCCGTCGTGGGAAGCAGCGGATCACGGGATGGATGAACCGAGTTAAAAAGAGTTCAGTCCGTTGCTTTGATACTTTCTTAAAGACGTTGGAAACCTATAAAAATGAAGTTGTCAATTATTTTTTAGATCGACTGACCAGTGGATTTGTTGAGGGGCTTAATAACAAGATCAAAGTCATTAAGCGACGGTGCTATGGTTTGAAAAATATCGGGCATCTTTTCCAACATCTTTATCTGGACCTTTGTGGATATTCTTTGTATGCCCACCAAAAATCATAGAGTTACCGAAATTTACTCCGAATTTATTGAGGCATAAAAAGTGATTGATGATCGACAACATTCTGTTTTTAAACAGAATTTATGCCCCGGCAATTCCCAAAGAGCCAGAATATGCCGTATAAGCCATTGTCTGAAGAGAAATTTGTGGGTAACAGTGCAACCGGGAGGGTGTTTGAACAACCGGTCGAACTGAGTTCGTCTGGGGGGCAAACCTATGAGGCGCGGCGCCTGATTGTTTACCTAAAAAACCCGACCCGAGATGGAGAAAAGACCATCGCGATCTTCACGAACCTTCTCCCAGAAGTTGTCGATGGACTGCAAGTGGCTGAGCTTTACAGACACCGCTGGGGAATTGAAACTGCTTTCCAAAAATTAGAAAAATATTTCCATTCGGAGATCAATACTCTCGGTTATCCAAAAGCGGCTTTATTTGGGTTTTGCTTGGCGCTGGTGGCCTTTAATGTTTATGCAGTGGTGATGGCGGCGTTGCGTGCTGCTTACCCCGATGAAGCCATTAATGATGAGATTTCGGACTATTACATTGCCGAAGAAATCTCAGCGACTTATACCGGCATGGTCCTGATTGTTGAGGATCAGGAATGGACGGTTTTCAGGGATGGAAGTACTCAAGAAGTTAGTCAGCTATTGATTGATTTCGCATTAAAAATAGAACTGTGGAGATTTAAAAAGAGCAAGCGAGGTCCCAAGCAACCGGCGAAACCTAAGAACCAATTTGTTGGAAAACCTCATGTATCTACTGCGAGACTCCTTGCGAGGAAGGATTGAGCGACCTCCTGAAGTTAAGGTCAGTGACTTTAACTAAGTCATTGATTTATAACCACGTTAAAAGGGCTGGTTCCGGATCGAGCCTTGTCCGCCCCGGGATCCCCAGAAAAAAGGGATCGTGGAGGCCGGCGTCAAATACGTGAAGGGCGCCTTCTTGCCGTTGCGCGAGTTCCGGAGCCTGGCCGACGCCAACCGGCAACTGGCCGACTGGGTGCGCGACGAAGCCGGCCCGCGCTGCCACGGCACCACCCGCGAGCGGCCGCTGGTCCAGTTTCTGGCGACCGAGCGTGCCCTGCTGCAACCGTTGCCCGCGGTGCCACCGGTGCTGGCGGTGTGGGCCCAGGTCACGGTCCATCGCGACACCCACGTCCAGTTCGCGCGGTGCCTGTACTCGGTGCCGTTCCGCCCGGTCGGCCAGACCTTGTGGCTCAAGGCCAGCGACACCCTGGTCAACCTCTATCGCGACCACGACCCGGTCGCCAGCCACCCGCGCCTGACCTGCCCCGGCGCCCGCTCGACCGTCCCCGATCATCTGCCGCCCGAAGCGCTGGCCTGGAGTCTCCACGATGCCCGGTGGTGCCTGGGCCAGGCCGCGCGCATCGGTCCCGGTTGCCACGCCCTGATCCACGCGCTGTTCGCCGACCGGGTGCTGGTCAATCTCCGCGCCGCCCAAGGCGTGTTGCGCCTGGAGAAAGCCTACGGGGCCGCCCGCCTGGACGCCGCCTGCGCGCGGGCCCTGGCCGCCGGCAGCGCCCGCTACCGCACCGTCAAGACCATCCTCGCCAAGGGCCTCGACCAGGCCCCGGCGCTGGCCGTGACCCCGCCTCCCTCCAGCACCTACACCCAGGGTGGTCGGTTCTGCCGCGATCCCTACACCCTGTTCCATTGAGGCACCCGCATGAACACCCTGCCCGAACTCGTTCCCCTGCTCAAACAACTGCGCCTGTCCGGCATCCTCGATTCGCTCGAGGCCCGCACCCGCGAAGCCATCGACCGCCATCTGGCCTACCCCGACTTCCTCGGTCTGCTGCTCCAGGACGAAGTGGCCCGCCGCGACCAGAACAAGCTGGCCCAGCGCCTGCGCCGCGCCAACTTCCGCAGCCAGAAAACCCTGGAATGCTTCGACTTCGACCGCCTGCCCGGTCTGAACCGGGCGCTGGTCCACGAGCTGGCCACCGGGCGCTTCCTGGCCGAGAAGGTGGCCGTGCTGATCGTCGGCCCCTGCGGCACGGGGAAAAGCCATCTGGCTCAGGCCATCGGCCATCTCATCGCCCGCCAGGGCCACGACGTGCTGTTCGCCACCCAGAGCCAGCTGCTCGCCAGTCTGCGCCAGGCCCAGGCCGTCGGCACCTACGAGCGGCGCTTCCACACCCTGGCCCACGTGCCGCTCCTCATCATCGATGATTTCGGCCTCAAACCCCTGCGCCCGCCCGAGGACGAAACCTTCCACGACCTGATGGCCGAACGCTACGAGCGCGCCGCGACCCTGCTCACCAGCAATCTCGACTTCGGCGAGTGGGGCGATGCGTTCCCCGTGAACAAACTATTGGGAGCGGCCACCCTCGATCGGCTCCGACACGGCGCCTATCGCGTCGTCCTCGACGGCGATAGTTATCGGAGTCCAAAACCGCTGCCACCCACGGCTGGCAACCCCGTTGCGAAAGGTGGAAAAACTGCTCGTGCTTGAGGCCCGTTCGAACCCCTAATTTCGGTACTTTTCGGTGGCGCCATTATGGCGAAAATCCCTGGCGCTATTACGCCGAAAGTTGACATTTGGGTCGTCCACAATTTCATTCGCAAGCATTTTACGACTCAGCAAGTGCCGACCCGTGGCTTTGGGCATCTTGAAAGAGGGTCTTGCATGGAGGGAAATATTGCGAATCCAGATGCAACTCACCCCTTCTATCTGATTTAAAATCAAGAGCTTGGAGGACAATCAGACTGAACCAGTACCAAAATGGCGAGTGTTTTGCATCTTATCCGTGGACGGGTTTATCGCGAGGTTGGTGGAATTGACGAGGAAGGGTCGACCGGCCGATTCAGAAATATTCAAGATCTTGAACAATAAATAGTTTTGATTGCCAAATTTACTATATATGGGGAAAAAAGCAGGCTAGCAGTGGTTGCTGATGAAACAAATCGGGTCTGGCAGGTTTCACGTTGAAACCCATCGTTAGGATGCGCTGGCCGCCGGTCAAGCTAAAGCCTCGCAAGGCTGGGAGATCGTGATGAGTATCGAGAAACTGGCAGAGAAGATCACTACCCTGCTGATCCCAGCCATGCCCTACCTGCAACAGGCCGAAGGTGAAGCGACTATCGAAGTGGTCAGGGGGGAAAAGGCCGGTGGCTGGAAGCGGGCGAAAGCGTTGTGGCAATTCCTGCAACCGAGATTGGAGGCAAGACCCGCCGCCATGGACGCTGTCGCCGATTTGACTGGCGATCCGAATGATCCGGATTTCCAGATTGCTTTCCGGGCGCAGCTCAAAAAAGTCCTCGGCGACAATGTTGCGTTGGCATCCGGGCTGGCCCGCTATCTGACAGCTATTCCGGTTGCTCCTGTTGTGGAACCAGCGAATCAAGCGGTGGTTATGGGGAGCGGCGGTATCGCTCAACGCGACGGGGTTGCCGCCGGCGCCGGTGGAGCGGCCATTGGAGGGGATGCCAGGGATATCGTGGTGGTTAATGCCGAAAAGGGAGCCACCGTGGTTATCGGCGAGGCACCGGTCCGGATGACGGCCATCGATCGCGATACCGCGCTGGGCCGCTACCTGCAGCATGTCATTAGCCGTAACCGCTATCTTCAGCTCCAGGGCATTCGTTCGGGCGGGCGGCTGGTGCACATCGAACTGGACGACATTTACATCTGCCTGCGCGCCACCCAGCAGCACCTGATCACCGCCGAGGAGCGCTGGCTGGATGAGGAAAAGACGCTGGCTCCCCGGGAAAAAGCCCGACTGGCTGCCGAAGCAACGCTGACGACCGAGACCGTGACGGTTTCGATTAAACAGTCGCTGTCCAGTCACCCGCGCCTGGTGGTTCTGGGTGATCCGGGTAGCGGCAAGAGCACCTTGCTTCGCTACCTGGCCCTGAGCTATGCGCGGGACCTGACGGTGGGCGGCCGTCGGGTTCAAGCCATGTTGGGGTCGGACGAGCCGAGTCGGCTGCCGATCCTGTTGCCACTCCGGCACATTGGTCGTTTTCTTCAAGCCAGGCCCGATGAAGGCACCGAAGGCCATGCCCGGTTGATCGAGTTTCTGCTCGACTCGCTGGCCAACGAGCGCATCGAGTTGCCCGAGGATTTTTTCGATCCGTGGCTGACCAGGGGCGAAACCGTGATCCTGCTCGACGGGCTGGACGAAGTCGCCGATCCCGAGCTGCGCCGGCGAGTCTCGCGGCTGGTGGAAAGTTTCACCCGAACCTACGACCGGTGCCGTTACGTGGTGACCAGCCGGATCGTCGGTTATACGGGCCCGGCGCGTCTGGGCGAATCTTACGCAGTTACCACAGTGCTCGACTTTAGCCGGGATGACATTGCGCGGTTTCTCGGCAACTGGCACCGGCTGATTACGGTCGCACAAATGGGCGAGTGCGAGAGCGCAGATGCCCACGCCGCCAAGCAGACTCGCCGGTTGCTACACTCCATCGACCACAATCCGCGCATCCGCGATCTGGCCATCAACCCTCTGCTGTTGACTGTCATCGCGATGGTCCACCGGGACCGAGTGAAATTACCGGACCGTCGGGCCGAGCTCTACGCTGAAGCCGTGGACGTGCTGCTGGGCAAGTGGGAGGAGGCCAAAGGGGTGCAGGAGATGCCGGTGCTGCTGAATGATCAGCCCTTCGATACCGGCGACAAGCGCCTGCTGTTGCAGGATCTCGCGTTGTACCTGCACGAGCGGAATCAGAAGCAGATCAAGATTGAGGATCTGCATGACTTCCTGCACGCCCGGTTTACGGGCTTGCTGCGCGACGCCTACATGGTCGAACAAACAGTCGACCGGTTCATCACGATGATCGAGGAGCGCACCGGCCTGCTGGTGGCGCGCGGCGAAGGAGTCTATGCCTTCTCTCATCTCACTTTCCAGGAATACCTGGCGGCGTTGGGCGTCGCCGCCCGCGACGATTATGTGGCCTACACACTGAAACGGGCGAGCGATCTCTGGTGGCGGGAGGTCATCCTGCTCGAAGCCGGCTACCTCGGCACACAAAGCAAGGAAAAAACCGCAGTGCTGATTCGCGCCATCGCCGAGCGGAAACAGGAACCGGGACCCTATCACAACCTGGTGTTGGCGGCGGAGTGCCTGCGCGATGTAGGCGGCAATCGGGTTCAGGGCAACCTGCGACAGGAGGTCCAGCAACGGTTGCGCGAGGACCTCGAAGCGCCGCCGCCTCTGTTGGTGCGTTGGTTCAAAAGTGTCGGGGTGAAAAACTGGATCGAGCAGCGCGCCAAGGCGATGGAGGCGCTGGTGCGAACCGGCGCGGGCTTCTGGACGATGCCGTATGGCGAGCCGGAATGGGTGAAAATCTCCGCCGGGACGGGTTGGATGGGAAGTAGGGACGGGCGGGCCAACGAGCGGCCTTTGCACCTGATCGAACTCGATGCTTTTCTGATCGCGCGGGTTCCGATCACCAACGCCCAATACCACGTGTTCATCCAGTCCACGAGACACAAGGCACCGCAACACTGGCAGGAAGATCGCCCGCCCAAAGGTCTGGAGAGCCATCCCGTGACCTACGTAAGCTGGCATGACGCGCTGACTTACTGTCTGTGGCTGAGCCGGGAGACGGGCAAGCCGATTACTCTACCGAGCGAGGTCCAGTGGGAAAGAGCCGCCCGGGGTGATAAAGACCAACGCGAGTATCCGTGGGGTGATCGTTTTGAAGCGACCTGGTGCAACAGTGAGGCGCTGGGGTTGGGCGCTACCACCCCTGTCGGCATTTTTCCCGAAGGCGCCAGCCGATATGGCTGCCTGGATATGGTCGGCAATGTATGGGAATGGACGAGCAGCCTCATGGGCGATTATCCTTATCCTGGCCAAGGCTCCACGCGCCGGGCGCGGGAAGATCTTATGGCGCGGGGCGATCGCGTGTTGCGGGGTGGCGCGTTCGGCTACGGTCCCGTCTTTATGCGCTGCGCCTCCCGATCCGACGGTAATCCCGATGGCCTCGGCCCGGCCGTCGGTTTTCGGGTGGTGGCGTCATGCTTTGAGTGAAGACCACAAGCGTTATGGAGGCTCAAGATGGGGCGTATCTCCTTAGTGGGCTGCCGCAAAAGTTTCGACCTGTACGATTAACCTAAACCGCTTTAACCACTTTAACCACCCACGTAAAAGGAATAGTGCGGTTTTTCTATCCATTGCCGCGTGGCGTTGTTGAGGGTAACCGCCGCTAATGAGGTCAACGCATACGACCCATTTTCAGACCCACTCATCCCGTGGTGTTTTTGACGCTGGGCGGTCACCAAGTTGTTGCACCGTTCCGCTGGATTGCTGGAATTAGGCAACCCCAGCTTGCTCCGCATGGCATAACACGGAATCCATTGGCGGTTGCGTTCCAAGTAAGCGATGAGTCGGGCGACGGCTTGGTCATCCTTGATATCCGTGGCGGGAATGGCCGCCCAATACGCTTGGGCTTGGTCGATCAAGCCCAACCACAGCAGCGGCAGTAATTTCTTGAGATGGCGGTTACGAATTTCTCGTCCCTTGCCAGCGAGACTCAAGTCCTCCTTGAATTTCTTGACCACATGTAACCAGTCCAGCAACAAGGTCAAATGGGGGTGCCACAAAAAAAGCGGAGGATCGCATCTTGAAGGCTACGCTGACCATCGATGCAGAGCTTGAGATTCAGGCCCAGCAAGGCGTTGTTCAGCAAGAAACCCAAGACGAACAGTAAAACTTCGGCGACGCTGCGGCCCGTCAAGGTAAAGCTCCGGTTGGCATTGTTAAGGTGCGCGACCGTGTTTTGGACCATCGGGCGGTTGCCCTTTGCAGTATCCTTTTGATAAGAAGTATGTTTTTGGGCTACGCCCTTTTCCGACATTCCGCACACTAGAGCTGTAGTTTGGTAATTTTAATTATCTTTTAAATTCAATCAGTTAAAAAATAATACGTTCGCTGACCCTTGGCAACAGCTCTAGAGAATGTGGTTGAATCCGAGTCAGATCCGATGCTGCAGATCTTTTTCACCGTGAGGTTGATGATGGCGGCTCATTTTGAAACTGGAACCATGGCTTCTCCGCAACACTATAGCAGTCGGATTCTCAATCAGTTAGGACTCGTTTCCGCGATGGTGGATGAACTGGGCATCGTCGAATGGATGGATCGACTGTTACCAAAAAATCAGGAAAAACAAATAGTTTTTCATGGTCAAGCGGTCAAGGCCATGATTTTAAATGGCTTGGGATTTAACCAGCGAACCCTGTACCTGACGCCGCATTTTTTTCAGGACAAGCCGGTGGGGCGTCTGCCGGGAGAAGGCATTGAAGCGCAGCATCTCAATGATGATCTACTGGGACGGACCTTGGATGCGATTTTTCAGTATGGCCCAACCGCCCTCTATTCACAATTGGCCGTTCAGTCGGTGTTTCGATTGAGTTTACTCTGTCGTTTTGGGCATTTGGATGCCACGAGCTTTCACGTCGATGACCGCTATAATAGCGACGCCGCGCCGGATGAGGAGAGTTCCGTCATCCAGATGACTCGCGGCTATAGTCGGGATCACCGACCGGACTTAAATCAAGTCGTCGTGCAACTGATTTCGAAACGACAAGCCGGCATTCCCCTATTGATGGAACCGCTCAGTGGTAATAACAGCGATAAGGACAGCTTTCGGGAGACCGTTAAAACCCATGTGAGCCAACTGAACCGCGAGGTGGGTTTGGAGTATGTCATCGCCGATAGCGCCTTATATACCGCAGAAACTTTAGGCGAGATGAAGAGCTTTTATTGGATTAGCCGGGTTCCAGAAACGCTGAATTTAGTGCAGTTCCTGATTCAGGCAACGGCGCCGGAACTGATGAAGAACCGAGCGCAATCGAATTTTATCAGTTTGGGAACGGTTTATGCCGGGACCCGGCAGCGCTGGGTGATTGTTTACTCACCAGAGGCCTATCAGCGGGCGATAAAAACCGTGAGCAAGGCATCGATCCAGCAGACCTCAGCGGAATTGAAGGCCTTCGAGCATCTGTGCCGACAGACCTTTTCTTGTGAAACGGATGCGCGTAACGCCTTATCAGAACTGGAAAAAAAGCTAAAATACACGAAGGTTTCCGAACCGCGGATCATTCGCCGACCCCGCTATTGCGGTCTTGGACGTCCTGCTAAAAGCAAGGGACCGGACTACCAGACCTATCGCATTGAAGGTGGACTCGCATCCCGGCTCGAGCTTCACCAGCAGCGCTTACAACGGAAAAGCTGCTTTATTCTGGCAACGAATCAGCAGGATCTGGAAGCATTATCCAATGAGGAGCCGATCAAAGCGTACAAAGATCAACAAAAAGTCGAGCGGGGTTTTCGCTTTCTCAAAGACCCGCTGTTTATGGCCTCCACCCTGTTTCTCAAATCACCCGAACGAATTATGGCCCTCATGATGGTCATGACGCTCTGCCTGCTGGTGTATGCTGCTTTAGAGCATCGCATTCGACAATCGCTGATTCAGGCGCAACAGACCTTTCCCAATCAAGTCGGTCGGATGATCTCGAACCCAACGGCCCGTTGGGTGTTTCAGTTTTTTTCCGGCATCCATGTACTGATTATCGAACACATGCAGACCCTGATTCTGGGTATAAATCAATATCACTGGCTCCTGCTCAAATTATTAGGGGAGCCGTATGAAAAAATTTATTCGGGAGATGGCTAAGTGATGTGCGGAATGTCGGCATCATCATCGGAAATGGCCAAAGTCGAGACTTGCCCAATACAGTCAACTATCGCTGACGGAAAGGTCAGGAAGAGCCATGCGTATCCTCCTCGTTGATGACCACACCTTGTTCCGCGAAGCTCTTCTGCACGTGCTCAGGCAGTTCGATAGCACGGCCGTGGTGATTGAGGCTGCGACCGCCCGGGAAGCCATCCGCCTGGCTGCCCATTATCACGACCTGGATCTGATTCTGCTGGACTTGACCTTGCCCGGCTTGAACGGCCTGTCCGCTTTGCCCGAACTGCATGAACTCCGACCGACGGCGCCCTTGGTCATCTTGTCCGCTTCGGAGGATTCCGTTGATGTCCGGCAGGCCTTGGAGGCGGGTGCGATGGGCTATATTCCGAAGTCGTCCAGCAGCCACGAGATGATCACCGCTTTACGCCTGGTGTTGGCGGGCGAGGTATACGTTCCGCCTGCCATGCTGGCGGCTTTGGAAAGCCTGGAGGCGGCTTCGGTTGAGGTGACCGGGGCAGCCGTGGAGGAGGGAGGTGTCAACGGGCTGACTCACCGACAGTTAGCAGTGCTGCGCCTGATGGCGCAAGGTTTGTCCAACAAGGGGATCTGCAAGCGCCTGAATGTGGCGGAAGGTACGGTGAAACTGCACGTTACCGCCATCATGCGGGCGCTGAATACCTGCAACCGCACCCAAGCGGTGATTGAAGCGACGCGCCGAGGTTTGATACCCCCGTTAGAGAAAGGGAGCTAGCCCAGCAGTTCGCGCTCGCGCAGATGGAGCAGATGATGCAAGGCGCTGCGCAATTTGGCCGGCTGCACGGGTTTGTGCAACAGGGGGTAACCGCTGGCCTCGGCTTCCCGCAGGCGGTCGGGAGCGGTATCGCCGGTAATCACCAGGGCCGGCACATAACGGCGCAGCGCTTTTTGCAGAATCGCCACGGCCTCCAGACCGGAGTACCGACCCTGCAGACGATAATCTACAATCAGCAGTTCGGGAGGCGGAATGTCCGCCTTAAGCTGTTCCCGCGCTTCTTCCAGCGAGCTGGCCTGGATGACGGCGCAGCCCCACCGTTCCAACAGGCCATCCATGGCAGCCAATACGGCCTTGTCGTCATCCAGTACCAGTACCCGGTGACCTCGCAGCGCTTTTGCCGGCGTCGTGGTCGTTGAGGAGAGGGAATGGCAGGACGAATCCCGGAAGAGGGGCACGGTAATCGCAAAACAGGAACCGTGCCCCCAGCGGGAGCGGACCGCAATCTCGTGCCCCAGCAAAGCGGCCAACCGTTTGACGATGGCCAGCCCCAACCCCAGCCCTTGGTGCCGATCCCGCTCCGGATTGCCCAACTGATGAAATTCTAAAAAGATATTGTCCAGTTGCTCTTCGGGAATGCCAGGGCCAGTGTCGTACACTTCGATGCGTAGTTTGCCACCCCGGCAACGGGCGCCCACGAGCACGCGACCGTCGCGAGTGTAGCGTAGCGCGTTGGAAATCAAATTTCTTAATATACGCTCCAGCATGGTGGCGTCGCTTTGCACGATGGCCCGGCAGGGGCGCATTCGCAGCGAAGTTCCGTTCTCCCAAGCGGGAGATTGATATTCGGTTTCCAGCCGCTGGAACCGCCTCCGTTCCCGCAAAGTGCCGAATGGATTGATCCCGTGTGATTGATATTCGGTTTCCAGCCGCCCGAACAGGTCGGCCACGACGACGGGGCCTATGTTGGGACGGACCACGCCGGCATCCAGCTTGGAGATGTCCAACAAGGCGCTCAACATACTGTCAATGGCCTGGATGGAGTCCTCAATCTGCTTGATCAGCGGCTCGGTTTCGGTATCGCGTACCCGATCCACCAGGTTGGCGAAAAACAGGCCCAAAGCATGGATGGGTTGGCGCAAGTCATGACTGGCGGTCGCCAGAAACCGGGTTTTCGCGGCGTTGGCCCGTTCCGCCTCCTGGCGGGCCGCATCCAGCGCTTCCTCCCGGTGTTTGAGTTCGCTGATGTCGGTGCAGGTCAGTACCCGGCTACCATTCGGTGTGGCGATTTGCAGGATTTCGATGATGGCGCCGTCCGCGCGCCAGTACTCAACTTGCTCTTCCTCCAGGAGTTCCAGCGGCGGATCGGCGGCGTGCAGGATCGTATCGAGCGGTTGGCCGTGTTCGACCGAGCGGCGACTCTGGCCGAGTAAATCCAGGAAGCGCTGATTCCACATCCGCAATCGATGTTCCGGGTCGATCAGGCTGATGCCCTGTTGGATGTGTTGCAAAGTAGTTTCCAGCAAGGCTGATTTCTCTTCCGTCTCCCGCCGCAGGGCGGTGTTTTCGAAGCGAAGTTGTAAGGACTGATTGAGCGTCCTGTAAACGTTTCTGGCATAGAACAAGCTCGCCACCAGATTCAAGCTGACCAGCAAGGCGATCTCCGCGCCCACGATCCCTCCCCGCAATAGCAATACCGCGGCCAGCGACAGCAATACCAGTATCGAGGCAAAATAGGCTGGGGGGTAGGACACGACGGCCATCAGAGCCTGCGCGTTCAGCCCCACCAAGATAACGGTGATGATAATCAAAGTGTCAGGTTGTCCAGCGTCCAGAAATAAGATAGGTACCGTTGCCCAAGCTGAACCAAAAAGCCACGAGAGCGTGGTCATCACCGTCCCCCAATGGCGTGCTGATGCTAGAGTGGGCCGGTGCCGCCGATAGGCACGCATCAGGAACCAACGGGCCATCGTTAAAGCGTAGAGAATGACCAGCCAGGCCAGCAGGCTGTCATGGGGTGCCATAGCCCATAGCATGAGGACGAGAACGGTGCTGGTGACGGTATGGACAACAATAGCAATAGGGACCGAGCGGAATAAGGTATTGACAAGCTCGGCCTGAATTTCGGCATGGGTGATAGAGTTGCTTGGGTTCATAACCTGGCCAAGTCGTGCTGGACCGAAAAAAACCAAAAATAATATCCGGGTTGGAGATTGCAATAACGCGGAATTTGCGTTTCAGTTAACGAACGATATCCTCGCGTGGTTTGGGGTAAGGTCTACGATTTCTATCATTTCTTTCTGGATAATCTCCTTTCTTGTCTGGATAAGTTTTTTGGTTGAAATTGAAAAAAAACGGCGGGTCTCGAGTATCATTAGTGATCGAGGGCTGAGGTTCTTGAGCAAGCCGATCAATTTGGCCAACCCAGCGTTTGATTTGCCTGATCTCCTCTGGTGGTGCAGAAGTCACTTGTTGGTAATCCGCCCCATTCGTTATCATTTGGTCGTTTGCCCTTACCGAGATCGACCTCCAGCGTTGCTCGTTGGAAGCCATCCTGGTGCGCCCTTCCAACACGATGCAACGCGTGTCGCCGTTGGGCGAAACCCTCATCACCCACTCGGTTCCTTCCGCCCCGGCGGTGACAAATTCCGTATCCACTTGAAAGGCTCCCTTCACCCTGACGAACAGTTCGCCGACAAACGCGAAAACCGAGCCGATTCTGATGCGGCTGTGGGATCTGACATACAGTTGCGATCCGTTGGGAAAACGGATTGCCGCCGCCACGCCGGAACCGGTCTTGATGGTATCACCCGTTGCCAAAGTCATATTGGGCGCGACATCCAGACCTACCCCGTTACGTGTGACTTGTATCTGCCGCCATTCCGGGGCGGTGGCAATTCGGTATTGGGAGACACCGCTGGACCGATCTTCCACCAGGATACCGTAGAGCATCGGAAGTCTTGGGTAACCTGGTCCGACGGCTGGAGCGACACAGCCGGTTTGGCCGATCAATAACAAGGTCAGGATGCAGCATAGTGTGGTTTGAAAGCGAGTCATTCTGGTTTTGGCTAATACAAACTTCTTGATAGGGTTCATGGAAACCATCTCCTTTTCACTATGCCGACAGTCCAATAAGAAACGGCAAAAGCTAACAAATGGTAAACCGTGTTCAGAATAATAAGATAAGCCTGAAAAATATAGCTTGCGATCCCCACATAGCACAGAAAAACTGTCGTTAATATGCCTGCTCGAAAAATGGGGGACAATACGAGCATTTTGAGCCTGATTAAACCACCTAGTAGCCCCAGACCCACCATCACGAAGAATTGTTGCCAACTACCGAGCGGTTGTATCACCTGGTCGTTCAGGAGTGAATGGATGACAGCGGAATGCAGCTCAACCCCATAACGCTCTTCTGTGGTCAAGCCATGCCGAATCGGAAATAGATCCGCTTTGCGCTCGACACCGACCAGTACAATCTTATCCTTGAAGCGGTTTAGTTGACTGTTATCTGCGGTTGTAATAATGGATTCGTAGGGATATTTCGATTGCGTATCATTCGGGTCTTCAAACAATGAAGGGTCAATGATGATGCTGGCCGAGGTATCGCGCTTGCCGATGGCGGGGCAGTCCGGTTGTTCCCACTGGACTTGATGGACTTCGGAAACCGCAAATTTATTGACAATTTGCCGGTTGGCAGGATTAAGAAACTCAATTTCCCGAACATTCTGATCGACCGCAATCTCACGTTCCTGAAAAGCAGCGCTGATTGCCAGGGCCAGGGAATACCAAGCCTGCTGTTGGCCCTCTTTCAGAACGACCACAGGGGCTGCCTGCGACGTGCCCCATTTTTTGCCAATACACAGAAGACCAGATTTAACACCCGCATCCCTGAATGACCGGACTAATTTGGGCTGTCCATCGCCGAGGTTGCGAAAGCCAACGACCACTTGGGTACGGCGATTGCCTGCTCGCTCGACGGCGTTGACGAATTCGCCGTCGTAGGCCGTCGGTTCCTCGAAATACAGATCGAACGCAACGACTTTTGCACCCGCCTGCGAAAGCCTGTCGATCAGGATGGCATGTTCGCGACGCCAGTCCCTGCCAAATGCCTTGCCGAGTTCCTGTTCGGTTCGGGCGTTGATCGTGACAATAACGACCTGTTCCCCGGGTGGCCCTCTGGAAAAAATTCCCGCCAGCCACATAGCATAGCTTTCAATTCTGACCGCGGGCGGCAGGAAATCGAAAAGTTGAATCCATGACAGAAAAAAGACAAACAGCGAAGTGCCGGTTGCGACGATGAAAGCGATTCGCCGTAATTTGAGTTTTTGTTCGAGACGGGCCAGCTCGGCGTTATTTTGGTCGAGAGCCGCCTTCACCTGCGGATCGGGAGATTCCTGGTATTTCTGCTCCAGATTTTCGATGTTCCGCCGGTAGGTTTCCTGGGCCGCCTCGGATCGATGGTACTCATCGTTGGCAATGGGCAAGTCCGCCAGCAGCTTACCGGAGACGATGTTGAATAGAAGTCCTTCGCTGGCACGCATGAAGAGGACCGGGGCACCGATGTCGCGCTCTCCGGGAAATTCGCCCAGCAGCCGATTTCTGGCGTGGCTCACCGCGAATTCCACTCTGCCTCGGGCGTAACCCTTGAACAGGGAACGATAGAATTCCTGACTGAACAGGATGGCCGCGTCGTCGTAGATGGCGTACTGCATGGCCACCACCGCTGGAATTCCTTGCTTGACCAGTCGATAGGCCATGCCGGCCAACGGTGCCGTGGACGAGGTTTCAGCGCCTTTGCAGGAATTGAGAAAGGCCAGCTTCAGGGTCGGATGATTGGCGAAGAGGGTGGCAAATCGAGTGTCGTCGATGTACTCAATATCGCCGTCCTCGGAATTCAGTTGCAGAACCGCCTGGTCGTTTTCGAACTCGCCGTGCCCGATAAAGTGAAACAGGTGAAAACGTTCCTCCAGCAGTGCGTCGCTAATCCTGGCACAGGTAACCGCTCCTTCAAGAAAATTCAGCTTAACCTGCTTGTCCAGACCTTCGAGCATCTGGATCAAGTTAGATTTTTCATGGGCGGCATCGAGATGGGGGCTGTCCGGGATCGCGACGAGCATCTTGAGGGGCAGTTCCACTTCCAGATTTTCTATCGGCTCGAAAATTTCCAGGTATCTGACCACGGGGCACTGGACTGAAGTCCCCAGAAAGCGCTCCTTGCGTGGCCAGTAGAGGAATTCCCAGGGCAAAACGATCAGCTCGGGCGCTTCAATACGCAGACGAAGGCGAAGGCCCTGATCTTCCTGACGCAGGATTTGCCCGACCGACTGCTCGAACAGTCGCTCGATATCATCGGCAAAGAGCAGCTTGTAAAGCTGGCGGCCAAGCTCGATCAGCCCGGCCTGATCGACATCGCGCTGGGCCAGTCGGTCTTGGGATTCCTGGATTTGACGCCGGTGAGGATCGAGTGCGAGGAAACCCCGAACTTCACCTAGCGGCGACGCCGCCCGCACGGGATGTCGGTCTCCAATCTTGGCGTCGATCCAGAGGTCGAAGTTGGTGTATCTCATAAGAGACGGATGCTACTGAGGTGGTAGACGGCAAAGGGTAAACTTGATGCCTCCCTGCGCTTCTATTTTTGACGCCACTCCCCATCAGGGCTACCTGACCTTCTCCAGTGATTTGAGCGCAAACTTCGATCTCCGAAATTTGGAACGCCCCGATCCGGTCGGTTCCACCATCCAGGATTTCCTTGATCTGGTTAAAAAAGGATTCCATGTTTTGCTTGAGCACGGAGACGCTGACGCCGTGCACGACGCTGTTGACCAGTTTTCCACCGAACCCTCGTTCGGGCCGCTTTTCTTCGGCAGCGCCACCGACCGCACTGATCACTAGGATGGTGTCCGAGCCGCTGGTTTCCATCTGCTCCTCCACGCTCGTTCAAAAAGTTGTCGGGCCGCCCGGTTCACGTTCCTCAGCTTTGCGCTCCCCCTTGCCAGGGGCGGGAGGAGCGATCCTCACCAGACTCTTCCCGATCCGCTCCGGGCGGGTTGGGCGGTTCATTTCCTCAGTGTTTCCAAGTATTTTGATTCTTGCATCGAGTCAATCCATTTAACATATGGCTTTAGTCTTATGACTTTAGTCATAGTGGTTGCTTCGATCCATTCATTGGCCTGCATCCCCATGTTGCAAATTGAAACAATTCGCGATTGCGCTGTTTCTGCTTTATCGTTATTTCGAGTTACATGCTCTTTATTGTCGCCTGCCGCATGATACGGAAACACTTATTTATTCTGCATGAATTGACGTGGGTTACCGTTGGCTTATAGCGTGTTTCAGGGGGGCTCACGTTATTAATACAGCCGAATATTATCAGGCGCTTGCACGAGGTCAGCACTGCATTTGCTAAAAAATGCCGTTTTCTTGGCAAATCGTTTTAGCAATCCTATAGCCCTGTTTTTTGCGGATTGGCATGGTGATGGCAAGTGACTGCTGCCGCCTCTTTGGCAGGGTCGTGGGTTATCCTTGGGGTATGACTTTTGTCATAGGACTTCTGGCCTATTTTACGGAGCAGGCTGCCGGCTTATAGTTAATGATGTGCAAACCTTATTATGGGCGATGGATACCCTGTGAGCCGCTTGACCTTGGGGCGATGAATCGAACAGCCTTTGGTATTAACCAGTCCAGGAGCGTCTATGAAATACTTCTCGCAAAGCATGACCTTGATGGGAACGGTGTCGAACGTTAATCCCTCGGCTGCATCCTTTACTCTACGCTGTCGCAACGGAGACAGCTTTCTGGTCCAGGTCGGCGCGCAAACAGCCTTCGGCGTGCTGCGCAACCTGGACGGCTTGAACCGCGACCGCGTGCCCTCCCCGCCGAATTTCAATCCAAACGGCGGCGTGGCCGAGACCGTTCGCAAGTACATTCAGCCCGATATGCTCGTCATCGTGCAGGGTATTAATCTGATCCACGACGAGAAAAAACTATTTCATGCCCGCTCGATCACGTTGATGCATTACGAGAATGGGCGGTACATCTTCGAGGAGTCCCATTGGTGGCTCACCCAGATTTCCCGCTTGGCCGACGAGTGGCTGGATGACCTCTTCGGCGACCGGCGCACCTATCAGATGGATGATTTTGCCGAGTTTTACCAGACCAACCTGAACATTTTCGGCCTGCCCATGCAGGATAACCAGATCCAGGAATGCGCCACCCTGTCGCGTTTGATCTACGGTCTTTCCTCTGCTTATCTGCTGACCGGCAATGAGCGCTACCTATTGGCCGCCAAGGCGGGGGTCAAGTACCAGCGCTATACCTTCCGCTCGCTGAGCCACGATGGCAAAAGCTGCTTCTGGAGTTTCGGCAAGCGCAAAATCCAGGACCGGGGCACCAAGATCGTGGTGGCTTCGGAGAACTCCGACGACCGCGACTCGATTCCGCTGTACGAACAAATTTACGCCTTGGCTGGATTGGCCCAGTATTATCGGATTACCCAGGATTGGGAAGTGCTGGAGGACATCCAGCGCACCGTTCATTCCTTCCAGCAATTTTACCTGGATTCACCCGAGAACGGTTTTGCCGGCTTGGGCGGTTATTTCTCCCATATCGATTACGCCACGCGGCGGCCTGATTCCGAAGCGCTGGGCGACAATCGTTCGCGCAAAAACTGGAATTCGATTGGGGATCACATTCCCGCCTATCTGGTCAATCTGATCCTGGCCTTGGACCCGCCGCCGCGCGGAGGTCACGGTCGGGATGAAATCGATGAGTTTCTAGGCACTTGCCGCACCATTCTGGATACCACCGCCCGATTGATCCTGGAGAAGTTCCCGGATGCAAATCCCGAAGTGCCTTATGTCAACGAGCGATTCCATGCCGATTGGACGCCCGATCAGCAATGGCGCTGGCAGCAAAACCGCGCCATCGTCGGGCACAACCTGAAGATTGCCTGGAATCTCACCCGTGTCGCCAACTACTACCGTGGTTATGCTGCCGAAGAGCGCTACCAGGGCAAGGCCAGCAGCGCCGAGCAACACGAACTGCTGGCGACCGACTTTCTGAATTTGGCCAAAAAGCTGGGCGACTCCATGGCTATTTATGGTCTCGACCAACTGCGCGGCGGTTGCTTCGATGCGGTCGAGCGCCAGCCACAACCCGGCGTACCCACCGAATTTACCTGGGGCAACACCAAGGATTTCTGGCAGCAGGAACAGGGCATTCTCGCCTATTTGATTCTGTACGGCGCCACCCAGGAATTCCGGTATTTGACGCTAGCCCGGGAAATGGCCGCATTCTGGAATGCATTTTTCCTGGATCACGACAACCGGGGCATCTTCTTCCGGGTGAACGACAATGGCCACCCCATCATCGAGGGCGCCTACGGGCAAAAAGGCGGTCACTCGGTTTCGGGCTACCACGTCTTCGAACTGAATTATCTGGCCCACATTTATACCCGTTCGTTCGTGCGTTCGGTGATGGACAATGGCGTCGACGCCGCCAACTTCTGCCTGTTTTTCTGCCCGGACGTCAAGACGGGCCGCACCACGCTCAATGTGCTGCCCGACTTCTACGCGCCCGATGCCATCGAGATCGCCGGCATCACGGTGAACGGTGTGCCCCGGGCCAGTTTCTCGCGGGATAACTTCCAGATCGAACTCGACGAGAACGAACTCGGCTCGCCGGTCGTCGTGGAATTCCGTCCGCAGGCTCCGAAGAGGCCCGGGTCATGATGCTCCGACCCCTGGAAGGGAAAAAGATCGCGGTACTGGTGGAGAGCCAGTACGTCCCCGGAGAGATCGAAGCCTACCGCTACGGCTTCGGGGCGCTGGGGGCGGAGGTGCACTTCATGTCGCGGCTTTGGGATCAGCCGAGGCAGATCTTCGTCGGCGAGGTGGAACAGGCGGGCTACACGCCACAGACCCTGGAAGTGGAGATCGACTTCCAGAACGTCAGACTGGAGGACTATGCGGCGGTGATCATGGCGGCCAACTACACCAGCGTCCGGCTGCGTTATTTCGAGTCACCACAGGGACAGCCGGTCTCCCCGGAAATGGTGCGGTCTTCCCCTGCGGTCCAGTTCTTCGCCCGCGCCATGCGTAACCCGCGCATCGTCAAGGGGCCGCTGTGCCATGGACTGTGGATCCTGACGCCGCACCCTGAGTTGCTCGATGGGCGCAAGGTGATTTGCCACGAGGTGGTGCTGGCTGACGTGCTGAACTGCGGCGCGATCTACGTGCCGCAGGACGCGCAAAACGGCGGGGTGGTGGTGGATAACGATTTGGTGACCGGGCGAAGCTGGCATGAGGTCGAGCCGTTTATTCAGGCCGTCGCCCGGCAGATTTTGGCGCTAAACGCGGAGGTTTGAACTCATGAGTCGCAAGGTTTTATTTGATTGGCCCTTCGCCAGCAGCCGGTCCACGGAATCCTCGGTGGAATGCGGCCGGATCATGGTGGAGGTTCTGGAGCCGGGTCTGCGGCGCTATGGCTGGTGACCGCAGGGTTGGATGGAGCAGTCGCGACCGGGTAGCCGTTTTCTGACGGCAAAGAGGTGACGTTATGTCTGGGATAACAGGGCATCGCAAGCTCCTGGAACAGCTTGAGGCCGATGGCATTCGGTACATGTTCGGCAATCCGGGCAGCAGCGAGGAAGGATTACTCGATGAAATCTCGCGCTTCCCGGCCATCGGCTACATTTTGGGGTTGCAGGAAGCGGCTATCGTCGGCATCGCCGACGGTTACGCCCAGGCGACGCAACGACCGGCGGTGGTGCAACTGCATTGCAGCGTCGGTCTCGGCAACGCCATCGGCAGTCTCTATCACGCCAAGCGCCGGCGCTCGCCCCTGCTGGTGATCACCGGCGAGTCCGGCGCCGCCTACGACTCGATGGACGCGCAAATGGCGGCGGATCTGGTCGCCATGGCCCGTCCGGTCACCAAGTACGCAGCCCGGGTGATCGATTCACGCAGTTTGCTCCGTCTGCTGCGGCGTTGCTTCAAGATGGCGGCAACGCCGCCTTTTGGCCCCGTTTTTCTTTCCGTGCCCCAGGATATCCTCGATGCGCCCAACGACGAGCCGGTGCTGCCGACCGTCGTCCCGTCCTCGCGCGTCGTCCCGGAGCCGTCGGCCATCGCCGCCGTGGCGGCCCTGCTGCGCGGCGCGCAACACCCGCTGATTTTGATGGGCGATGGCGTCGCGCACTCGCAGGCGCAGGCGGAACTGGTCCTGCTGGCCGAAGTGCTGGGGGCACGCGTGTATGGCGTCATGGCCTCCGAACTCAACATACCGTGGACGCACCCGCTCTACTGCGGTTTGGTCGGCCACATGTTCGGCCATTCCAGCCAGCGGCTCGTCGCCGACGCCGATGTCGTGATCATCTGCGGCACCTATGTCTTCCCAGAAGTGTTCCCGCTGCTCACCAATCCGTTCCGGGCGGACGCCAAGATCGTTCACATCGATCTCGATCCTTACGAGATCGCCAAGAACCATCCGATCACCATGGGCCTGATCAGCGATCCGAAATTGACGCTGAAGGCGCTGGCGGACGCAGTCAACGACTCAGCGACCCCGGCGCAACGGGAAGCGGCGGCCGGGCGTGCCCGCTCCATTGGCGAGTCCAATCAACGGACCCTGACGGAAGCCAGGGCGCGGGACGAAGCCGTGCGCGATGCCGTACCGTTGCGCATGTCCGCCTTTGCGGCGGAACTCGCCCGGCAATTGCCGCAGGACGCAATTCTCTTCGACGAATCGCTCACCTATTTCCCAGAACTGACCCGCTGGCTGCCGCCGCACGCGACGGGTTCGTTCTTCCAGACGCCCGGCGGCACGCTCGGCGTTGGCCTGCCCGGCGCGGTCGGCGTGAAGCTGGCACACCCGGAACGGACGGTTATTGGTCTGTCCGGCGATGGCGGCTCCATGTACACCTTCCAGGCGCTATGGACGGCGGCGCACTACCGGATCGGGGCCAAGTTCGTCGTCTGCAACAACCACAGTTACCGCTTGCTCAAGCAAAACCTGCTGGATTACTGGCCATCGCTGGGCTTGACCCCGGCGCAGTTCCCGCCGTCGTTCCCGCCGCCCTTCGATATTGGCGATCCCGATCTGGATTTCGTCGGTCTGGCGCGGGCGCTGGGCGTGCCCGGCCAACGGGTCGCGCAACCTGCCGAGATCGCGCCGGCGATCCAGACGATGCTGGAGCACGACGGACCGTACCTGATCGATCTGATCCTGGACGGCAGCGTGCCACGGCCAACGAGTTGAAAAGGGGGTGAGTTATGCCGGATCACGATACGCCAAGGGTCGCGGGTTCCTTCAGCCGCGCGGAGATCGAAGCCTTCGTCGCCGACTGGTATCGCAAGCTCGATATTCACGCGCCGGCCGAGGAACTGGTTTCGCTGGTGGCCGATGGGGTCGAGATGCAGTTTCCCGAGGGAGCGATACGCGGGGTCGAGGAGTTCCGAACCTGGTACGAGGGCGTGATCCGGCTCTTTTTCGACGAGTTGCACGCCGTCACCCGCGTCGGCATCGCTTGGCAAGGCGACCGCTATCTGCTCAATGTGGTCGTCAACTGGCAGGCCCGGCGCTGGCGGTCACCCGCGCCGCGCAGCGTATGGATCGGCTTCGACGCCTTTCAACGCTGGGAAATGATTCCTTCGCCGGCCAGCGGACGGCCGGTGGTTGTTCGCTACATCGTGGACGAGTTGCGACCGATGCCGGGCTCGCCGCCGCTGTAGCTGGGACAGCAATCGCCGAATCAATCCAATACTGGAATTCATGAGTTAGCCAATCAAGAGGACAACCACATGGCAGACACACCTTCTAACGTCGCGTTGGTGCAGAGAATGTACGAGTGCTTCAACCGCAACGAACTGGACACCATCCGCAACGAGATCTTCGCGCCCGATCTGGTCTGGAACCTGCCGGGCCGCAACCCGCTTTCCGGAACGAAGAACGGCGCGAATGAAGTCATCGCCTTCTTTGCCCAGTTGGTGAGGGCCAATATTCAGGTCACGCTGGACCCGGCGAACGATCCCGGCACTGGCATTGACACCTTCGGAGACAGCACGGTGGTGGAAGTCCATCGGGGACGGGGCACGGTGACCGTGCGGGATGCGTCGGGCGCCGAGTCGCAGGTCACGCTCAACGCCCTCAACTGCACGCACTATCAAATCCGCGATGGGCGCATCGCTCGCGTGCAGGTGTACATCAGCGACCAGCACGCCGTGGATAACTTCTTCTGGGCCGTCTACCGGCTCAAGCCGATTCCCGACCGGCTGGCGGACTAGGAGGCACGATCATGGCCATGATTACCGCCGAACAAGTCGCCGCCGCCTACGCGGCGCTCGCCACCGGCCAACGCGACCAGATCGCCCAATTGTGGGCCGAAGATTTGCGCTGGCTCGTTCCCGGCCACAACCCATTGTCGGGTTGGAAGAACAACCTCGACGAATTTATCCAGTTCATGGGTACCGTCGGTCGGCTGTCGGACAACAGCTTCCGCATGGACTCGATCGCGGTGATGGCCGCCGATAACTTCTCGGCGGACGTGACGCGCAACACCGGCTATCGCGCCGGCCAGCCGGACCGCCGCCTCGATATCGATGTGATCCATTGGCTGACCTGGCGGGACGGCAAGGTCATCGAAGGCCGGGGCGCCATCTTCGGCGACGGCACGGCCCAATACGATGATTTTTGGGTTTGATCGGCCAGCAAAGGGACAAGCACGCACACCGGGAATTTATGACAATTCAATAACATAAGGTCGCAGCCATGCCTATCGTCAGCGTCAAGGTCATCGAAAACTTCTTTAGCGAAGAGCAGAAAACGGCGCTGGTCAAGGAACTGACCGATGCCTTTTGCCGGGCCACCATGGAAGCAGCCCGGCCCTATATCTACGTCACGGTGGAAGAGGTCAAGCAAGGCAAATGGGGGCTCGCCGGCCATCCGTTGCCAGACGCCGATTTCCTGATCAACGACTTCGTGCCCATGATCGAGGATGCCGCCGATGAATTCGTTAAAGCCTACAACGTACCGCGACGCCGACCGCGAGGCCCCTCGGCGTGATCGCCCCTGCTAGACCCCGACCTATTACTAAGGAGCAATGGCAATGACTACCAGAGAAGTGATCGACCAATACTACGAAACCGCCGGGCGCGGCGCCTGGGATGAGTGGCTGACCCTGTTTGCCGACGATGTGACAGGGGACGAACAATTGGCCGGGCATTTCGAGGGCATCGGCGTGCTGCGGGGCGCCATCGGGGCCATCAGCTACGGCTACAGCAAGTTTCAGATGATCCCCAAGCATGTCGTGGTGGACGGCGACCAGGCGGTCGTGGTCTGGCGCTGCGAAGCGGCCAACCGGGCGGGGACGCCCATCGCCTATAACTATCTGCCGGACCGTGAAGTGGTGGGCGCGAATTACTTCCGCCTGGAAAACGGCAAGATCAAGTACATGCGCACCATCCACGACGAAACGGCTTTCGCGCCTTTCAATCACCCCACCAATCCCAAGGCGCCGCCGGCGTAAGGAAACGTCCCATGAGTGTTTACGACTTCGTCATCGTCGGCGCGGGCTCCGCCGGTTCGGTGCTGGCCCACCGGCTCAGCGAAAATCCCGCCGTCCGGGTGTTGGTGCTGGAAGCCGGGAATTCCCAGATTCCGCCGGACATCGAAACCCGCATTCAAACCCCGGCGGCGTGGCCGACCCTGCTCGGTTCCGAGGTGGACTGGGGTTATCGCAGCGTGCCACAACCGGGGCTGGCCGGCCGGGAACCCTACGAACCACGCGGCAAGCTGCCGGGTGGCACCAGCAACCTGTACGTCCTGATGCACATTCGGGGACATGCTTCCGATTACGACGGTTGGGCGGCGCAAGGCTGCGCCGGTTGGGACTACCGAAGCGTTCTGCCCTATTTTCAGAAACTGGAGGATCAGGAAGACGACACGGGGCCATGGATCGGGAAAGGTGGCCCCATCTCGTTGTTGAACGCGGGATTGCACAACCCGAATCCGACGTCGGCTGCATTCATCGCCGCCTGCCGGGAACTGGGTTATCCGTATACGAACGACTTCAACGGTCCCCAGATGGAAGGGACGGGCTGGCATCACGTTAACATCCGCGACGGCAAGCGGTGCAGCGCGCGGGAAGGGTATCTGTTTCCCTCCCTGGCGCGCCCGAACGTCACCCTCAGCGCCAATTCGCAGGCTACTCGGCTGCTGTTCGAGGGCCGTCGCTGCGTCGGGGTCGAGTACAACCAGAACGGCGCCTTGCAAACCGCGCGGGCGGACCAGGAAGTGCTGGTCTGCGCCGGCGCGATTGAATCGCCCAAGTTGTTGTTGCTGTCCGGCATCGGTGAGCCAAACCAGCTCCAGCAGTTCGCGATTCCGGTCGTGGCGGCGTTGCCGGGCGTCGGCGAGAACTTCCACAACCACATCCTGACCGGCCTGATCCAGACCACCGCGCGGCCGGTGCAACCGGGCAATTTGAATCTGTCGGAAGCGGCGCTGTTCTACAAGTCCGATCCGGCGCAAAGCGGACCGGATATCCAAATCGCCTTCGTGCATGTGCCGTTCGACATCATCGTCGGGCAGGCAAATCCGAACTCGGTCAGCATTCTGCCGGGCGTGGTGCGGCCCACCTCGCGCGGCTGGATTCGACTGGCCAGCGGCAATCCGCTGGATAAACCCTTGGTCAACCCGAATTACCTGGGCACGGAAGACGATACCCAGCGGCTGGTGGATGCCGTGAAGCGAGCGCGCGACATCTTCGCCACGCGGGCTTTTTCCGAGTGGGTCACCGGGGAAGTCCTGCCGGGACCGGGAGTGAGCACCGATGCGCAACTGCGCGAGTTCGTGCGGCAACGGGCGGATTCGTATCACCACCAGGCGGGCTCTTGCAAGATGGGAACCGACGAACGGGCCGTGGTGGACCCCAACTTGAACGTGCGGGGTTTGGAACGGCTGCGGGTGGTCGATGCCAGCGTGATGCCGGTCGTGCCGTCCGGCAACTGCCACGCCGGGATTCTGATGATTGCCGAAAAGTGCGCCGATCTGATCAAGGCCGGACGGTAAGGAGACGTTCCCATGATGTTTCATCACCTTTCTCTGAACTGCACCGACCTGCTGGCAATCGAGCGCTTTTATAGCAAGCACTTCGGTTTCCAGCGCGCCCGCGTGATCGATTTGCCGGACGGCCGCCAGATCGTGTTTCTGCGGGGCGGCGGCGTGTACCTGGAACTGTTCCCGGCCCAGGGTGGGCGACCCGCATCACCGGTGCAGGTCAACACCGCGTCGAAAATATCACGATGGATGAAATCCTGGTACAGGTGGAACGACTGACCCGCCACTATGGCGAGATCCCGGGCGGTCGATGAGGTCAGTTTTACGCTCCTGCGCGGGCAGGTGCTGGGATTCCTGGACCCAACGGCGCAGGTAAATCTACGACGATGCGGAATGCTGGCGGGCGTTCTGGCGCCGGATGCCGGACGCATCCTCATCCATGGCGCTGATTTGCGCGACCAGCCCACTCAGGCTAAGCGAGCGATCGGTTATTTGCCCGAGCAGCCACCGCTCTATCGTGAAATGACGGTCGATGAGCAGTTGCATTCCGGCCAGACTATCCAGTTGCGGTGGCGTTGCGGCACGGACAACGGCGGGTCCAGCGGCACCGGCTGGCGGATCGACACCGTGAGCATCACCGCGACCGCCTGTCTGTGCTGTGGAACCTCCAACAGCCCGCCGGTCCTGCCGGCACAGACGGACCGGACGGTAGCGGAGTTGACGACTTTGGTGGTGACCAACACGGCGGCGGATCCGAACACCCCGTTGATGTACACTCTGCTGAACCCACCGACGGGGGCGGTGATCGACGCCAACGGGGTGATCACCTGGACGCCAACGGAGGCGCAGGGGCCGAGCACGAACGCCCTTACGACGCTGGTGACGGACAGCGGTTCTCCGCCGTTGAGCGCAACCAGCAGCTTTTCGGTGGTTGTTACCGAAGTGAACAGCGCGCCGGTGCTGACGGTGCCAGGCAACCAGGCCATAAGCGAACAGGCGCTTTGGAGCGCCAACGCCACCGCGGTGGATACAGATTTGCCGGCGAACAGCTTGACCTTTGGTTTGGTGTCGGGGCCGAGCGGGCTGACGGTCAGTTCCGGCGGGTTGATAAGTTGGACGCCCACCGAAACTCAGGGTCCGAGCACCAACACCGTCAAGGTGCGGGTCTTCGACAACGGCCTGCCTGGCCTTAGTGCCACCAACAGCTTTACGATCACGGTTAGCGAATCTAACAGCCCGCCAGTGCTGCCGGCCCAGGCCAACCGGACGATCATCGAACTCACCGCTGTGACTGTTACCAATACCGCGACGGATTCAGACCTGCCGGCCAACACGCTGACGTATTCGTTGCTGGTCGCGCCGACCAACGCGGTGATCAATACCAACACCGGCGTGATCACCTGGGCGCCGACCGAAGCGCAGGGGCCGACCACCAACACCTTCACGACTCGGGTGGTGGACAATGGGGTAGCACCTCTGGCTGCAACCAACACCTTTACGGTGGTGGTCAATGAATCAAACAGCCCGCCGGTGCTGCCGGCCTGGCCAATCGCACCATTGCCCCGCTGAGCACGCTCCTGGTAACCAACACGGCCACCGACCCGGACCTTCCGGCCAATACCTTGACCTATACGCTGCTGGTTGGGCCGACCAACGCGGCCATCAACACCAACACCGGCGTGATTGCCTGGACGCCGACTCAGGCGCAGCTCGGCACCACGAACCTGATTCCGAACCGTCGTGACCGATAACAATCCCGTTGGCCGTCAACGCGCAGCACCTGAGCGCCACCAACAGTTTCACCGTGCTGGTGAGCAGCGGCCCGATGATCGTGGTGGATTCGACCGCCTTGGTCGGCGAGGGCTTCCTGCCGACCAACAACGCCCTTGACCCGGGGGAAATGGTCACCCTGCTCATTGCCTTGAAGAACGTTGGCGGGGCGGACACGACCAATCTGGTGGTCACGCTGTTGCCAACCAACGGGGTCATCTCGCCTTCTGCGCCGCAAGCTTATGGCGTGTTGCCGGCCGGGGGTATGGCCGCCAGCCAGCCGTTCACCTTTACGGTCCTGGGCACCTGCGGCGGCACGATCACCCCAACCCTGCAACTGCAGGACGGCTCCACCAATTACGGCACGGCGACGGCATCCCTCACGATGGGTCAGGTCGGGAACAATATTGACCCAGAACTTCGACACGGTGACGGCGCCGGTTCTTGCCATCAGGCTGGATCACTTCTGGCAGCGGCGCGCAGTCAGGCTGGGTGACGACCAACTCGCTGGCCGACACCGCCCCCAACGCCGCGTATTCCATCGATGCGATCAATGTGGGCGTTAACGAATTGGTCAGCCCTCCCGTCCTGCTTTCGTTGGGGCCGGCCCAACTTGAGTTTCCGGCACAGGTACTCCTTTGAAGCCGACTCAGGCCGCAGCCCACCAATGGTTTCGACGGCGGGGTGCTGGAAATCAAGATCGGCACGAACGCCTTCACGGACATTACCAACAACGGCGGTATTTGGGTTGCCAACGGCTACAACCGGAGGATCGACACGCACTACGCCAATCCGCTAACAGGGCGGTGGGCCTGGAGTGGGACCAACAGCAGTTATGTTACCACGACGGTCACTCTGCCGCCGGCCGCAGCGGGACAAACGGTTCAGTTGCGGTGGCGATCCGGGGCGGACGACGGGGGCAACAGCGGCAGCGGGTGGCGCATTGACAGCATCGGTCTGACGGGCGCGGTGTGTGGCGTCAATACCGCGCCCGTGTTGCCGGCGCAGGCCAACCGGACGATCGCCGAGTTGACGGCGCTCACGGTCACGAATACGGCGAGCGACCTGGAGAGTCCGCCCGAAGGGCTGACCTATTCCCTGACGGCGGCGCCGACCAACGCGTCTGTCAACGCCAACACCGGGGTGATCAGTTGGACACCGACCGAAGCGCAAGGGCCGGGCAGCTACACCTTTACCACGGTGGTAAGTGACAACTCTTCGCCAACCGCTAGCGCCACCAACACATTTGCCGTAACGGTCAATGAGGTGAACACTGCCCCGGTGCTGACCTTGCCGGCGAACCAGACCATTGACGAACTGGTGCCCTGGAGCGCCAACGCCACGGCGACTGACACGGATTCGCCGACCAACACGCTGACCTTCGAGCTGGTGTCCGGCCCGAGCGGAGTGACGGTCAGCACCGGCGGTTTGATCAGTTGGACACCTGACCGAGGATCAAGGGCCGAGCACGAACACCGTCACCGTGCGGGTGTTCGACGACGGCGCGCCCAGCCTGAGCACCACCAACAGCTTCACGCTCACCGTCAATGAGGTGAACAGCGCGCCGGGGCTGACCCTGCCGGCCAGACCAGACCATTGACGAACTGGTGCCCTGGAGCGCCAACGCCACGGCGACCGACACGGATTCGCCGCCCAACACGCTGACCTTTGAGCTGGTGTCCGGGCCGAGCGGACTGACGGTCGGTCCGGCGGTTTGATCAGTTGGACGCCGACCGAGGCCCAAGGCCCGAGCACGAACACGGTCACCGTGCGGGTGTTCGACAACGGCACGCCCAGCCTCAGCACCACCAACAGCTTCACCCTCACCGTCAATGAAGTGAACAGCGCGCCGGTGCTGACTCTGCCGGCCGAACCAGACCATCGACGAACTGGTGCCCTGGAGCGCCAACGCCACGGCGACCGACACGGATTCGCCGCCCAACACGCTGACCTTTGAGCTGGTGTCCGGCCCGAGCGGACTGACGGTCAGTTCCGGCGGTCTGATCAGTTGGACGCCGACCGAGGCCCAAGGCCGACCACGAACACCGTCACCGTGCGGGTGTTCGACAACGGCTCGCCCAGCCTCAGCGCGACCAACAGCTTCACGCTCACCGTCAATGAGGTGAACAGCGCCCCGGTGCTGACCCTGCCGGCGAACCAGACCATCGACGAACTGGTGCCCTGGAGCGCCAACGCCACGGCGACCGACACGGATTCGCCGCCAACACGCTGACCTTTGAGCTGGTCTCCGGGCCAGGCGGACTGACGGTCGGTTCCGGCGGCTTGATCAGTTGGACGCCGACCGAGGCCAAGGTCCGAGCACGAACACGGTCACCGTGCGCGTATTCGACAACGGCACGCCCAGTCTCAGCGCGACCAACAGCTTCACGCTCACCGTTAATGAGGTGAACAGCGCGCCGGTGCTGACGCTGCCGGCGAACCAGACCATCAACGAACTGGTGCCTTGGAGCGCCAACGCCACGGCGATTGACACGGATTCGCCGCCCAACACGCTGACCTTTGAACTGGTATCCGGGCCGGGCGGACTGACGGTCAGTTCCGGCGGTTTGATCAGTTGGACGCCGACCGAGGCCCAAGGCCCGAGCACGAACACGGTCACCGTGCGCGTGTTCGACGACGGCGCGCCCAGTCTCAGCGCCACCAACAGCTTCACGCTCACCGTCAATGAGGTGAACAGCGCGCCGGTGCTGACCCTGCCGGCGGACCAGACCATCGACGAACTGGTGCCCTGGAGCGCCAACGCCACGGCGATTGACACGGATCCGCCGCCCAACACGCTGACCTTTGAGCTGGTGTCCGGCCCGGGCGGACTGACGGTCGGTTCCGGCGGTCTGATCAGTTGGACGCCGACCGAGGCCAAGGCCCGAGCACGAACACCGTCACCGTGCGCGTGTTCGACAACGGCGCGCCCAGCCTGAGCGCCACCAACAGCTTCACGCTCACCGTCAACGAGGTGAACAGCGCCCCGGTGCTGACCCTGCCGGCGGACCAGACCATCGACGAACTGGTGTCCTGGAGCGCCAACGCCACGGCGACCGACACGGATTCGCCGCCCAACACGCTGACCTTTGAGCTGGTGTCCGGGCCGAGCGGACTGACGGTCAGTTCCGGCGGTTTGATCAGTTGGACGCCGACTGAGGCTCAAGGCCCGAGCACGAACACGGTCACCGTGCGCGTGTTCGACGACGGCGCGCCCAGCCTCAGCGCCACCAACAGCTTCACCCTCACCGTCAATGAGGTGAACAGCGCCCCGGTGCTAACCCTGCCGGCGGACCAGACCATTGACGAACTGGTGCCCTGGAGCGCCAACGCCACGGCGACTGACACGGATCCGCCGACCAACACGCTGACCTTTGAGCTGGTGTCCGGGCCGGGCGGACTGACGGTCAGTTCCGGCGGTTTGATCAGTTGGACGCCGACCGAGGCGCAAGGTCCGAGCACGAACACGGTCACCGTGCGCGTGTTCGACGACGGCGCGCCCAGCCTGAGCGCCACCAACAGCTTCACGCTCACCGTCAATGAGGTGAACAGCGCCCCGGTGCTAACCTTGCCGGCGAACCAGACCATTGATGAACTGGTGCCCTGGAGCGCCAACGCCACGGCGACTGATACGGATCTGCCGCCCAACACGCTGACTTTTGAGCTGGTGACCGGACCAGACGGACTGACCGTCGGTTCCGGCGGTTTGATCAGTTGGACGCCGACCGAGGCCCAAGGCCCGAGCACGAATACGGTCACCGTGCGCGTCTTCGACGATGCCGTGCCCAGCCTCAGCGCCAGCAACAGCTTCGTCGTGACCGTCACGCCTGTAACCAACGCGCCCCCGCCTGTGATTCAATCCATCAGCGTGTCCAACGGCATCGTCACGATCACCTGGAGCACGATGGCCGGTCACAGCTACGTGATCGAGCGCAAAGACGACCCGGCTGGCACGAATTGGAACACTGTCTCAACAGCGAAGTCGGCCATTGGGTTAACCGACACCGCCACCGATACTATCGGCGACGCAGTTCAACGGTTCTACAGGGTGGTGCTTCTACCCTGAGATCCGGCCATTTGCTGTCGCCCTCTGGCCCGGCAAGCAGGGGAGGTCCGGCGCCGCTACCGACTCAGGTTTCCGTAATATGGCGGAGCGCCATTCCGTAATGAACGGAATCCCCTATTCTGGCAGACATGCTAGACTGCATACCAGTCATGCAAATCAACGTTATTGATTACTTCGAAAAGGGCGCCCTGCTCAAGTGCAGGGACAAGGTCGCGGTCAAGGAGCAGAGCCGCGAGTACACCTTTGGCGAGATCGAGCGCTTCGCCAAGAATTGCGCTGCCTTGATTCTAAAGAAGAGTTCCGACCTTCAACCAGCCGGTCCCCGTATTCCTGCCCAAGAGCGCTCAAAACATCGTCGCCGATGTGGGCATTCTATACAGCGGCAATTGCTACGCAAACCTCGATGTGAAGTCTCCGCCCCAGCGGCTCAAAGGGATGCTGCAAAACCTTGACGCCAAGGTCATCATCACCAATGCGGCACATGCTGCCACGCTTCGAGCGCTCGATATCCCGGACGACAAGATGCTGCTCGTGGAGCAGGCGATGGTGGCCGAGGCCGCCTATGACAATGCCGCCTTGCTCCAACGCCTCGAGGCCCTGGTTGACACCGATCCGTACTGCATTATTCACACGTCCGGCTCGACCGGCGTCCCCAAAGGCGTGGCCCTGAACCACCGCAGCACGATAGATTTCGTGGACTGGGCGTTCGAGCGTCTGGGCTTGGACGGCAGCGAGGTCATGGGCAGCCTGGCCCCGATTTACTTCGACGCCTACACGCTGGAATTTTGCCTCTGCCTGGCCAAAGGGGCAACCTGGGTCGTGGTTCCGGAGCAACTCGCAATGTTTCCGGCCAAGCTGGTTGAGTTTGTGGCCACCCAGCCAATCAACTTCATCTTCTGGGTGCCGACCATCATGGTGAACATCGCCAACCTGGACTTGCTGGCGAAGATCGAAGCTGGACCGGCTCCGGAAGGTGCTCTTCATCGGCGAGGTTTTCCCAACAAGGCATCTCAATTACTGGCGGCGCCACCTGCCGGAGGCGCTGTTTGTCAATCTCTACGGCCCGATCGAGATCACGGTGGCCTGCACCTACTACATCGTGGATCACGAACTGGCGGACGAAGAGAAGATGCCGGTCGGATTCCCGTGCCGCAACACGGACATCCTGATTCTCAACGAGCAGAACCAGCTCGCGAAGGTGGACGAACAGGGGGAAATTTGCGTGCGCGGCAGTTCGCTGGCCCTGGGCTATTGGAACAACCCGGAGCGAACCGCCAAAGGCTTTGTCCAGAATCCGCTCAACTCCGCATTACCCGGAGCTGATCTACCGCACCGGCGACCTCGGTCTATTGGAACAGCCGCGGGGAGATCATGTTCCTGGGGCGGAGGGACTTCCAGATCAAACACCTCGGCTACCGGATCGAGCTCGGCGAGATCGAGCACGCGGTGCTCCAGGTGGATGGCATCCGCAATTGCTGCGTCGTCTATAATCAGAACAAGAAGGAGATCACTCTCTTCTACGAATGCGACAAGGAACTGGCACCAGCCTTCATCCGTGAACGGCTTTCGCCCCTGGCTGCCGAAGTACATGCTGCCGACGGTGTTCAACTGGATGGAACTCATGCCGCGCAATCCCAACGGGAAGATTGACCGGCAGAAGCTGGTTTCGAGCGTGAATTGAGCGACGATGAACCCCGTCACCACCGTCGGCGAGGTGTTAGATGCCATCCAGCGGGCAAAGGCGGGCGCTTCCGCTTTCTGCACCAACTTCTTTCCGGCTCAAGCAAAGTTGCAGGGCTGGATCGACCACGGCGAGCTGCTCGGCGAACTGCCGCGACGGCGCGGCGTTCTTTCGCCAGGAAGGATCGCGATTTCTGGCATCTCTACTTCTGTGCTGCCGGACCTGGCGACGCCTCCAACGGGAGATTAGCGTCGCTGCCCACGCTTGAAGACGCGAACGCGTCGCGGTTGACCTCGTCGGGCAGGAAGGCGAGCCTGGAGCAACCTGGTGAGCGTGATGGAATCCGCCGGATTCCGGCGGTACAGCCCGGCTGTTCCGCCTGGTCCGCGCGAGCCAGCCCGCCGCAGCCCCAATCTTCTCCTGATGGCACCGAGGTGCGTTGGGCTGAGCAAGCCGGATTGCCAGGCCATCCTCGACCTGCTCGAGTCTCGTTTGATCGCTACGCCGACCAGCTTCCCATGCCCTACGAGATCGAGGCGGCGCATCGAGGCGCGGCAGATCCTGGCGGTCAAATGCGACGGGGCGCTCGGCGGCGCTGCTCTTCTTCGAGACCCAGGGGTTGACCTCCACGGTCCGCTATTGGGTGGTGGCGGAGCGGTTCCGGTCGCAGCGGTTTGGCTCCGGCTCTGATGCGGCATTACTTCGCGGCTCATAGCGCAGTCCGGCGGTTTATACTTTGGGTGACTGCGGACAACGAGAACGCGGTGCAGAAATACCGGCACTATGGTTATCGTCCCGACGGCCTGGTTGACCACGTGCTGGTGAATGAGATGATTCGTCCATGAAATCACTTCCCGAAATACTGAAGGAAATCCGTCCCGAGTTTGATTTTACTGCCTCCAGCGACTTCATCGCCGACGGCATGCTCGACTCGTTCGACATGGTCACGCTCGTGGCCACGCTGGACAAGACCTACGGCATCTCGATTCAGGGCACGGACATCGTGCCGGAGAACTTCCAGAATCTGAAGACGATCGAGGCCCTGCTGCGCCAGTGCGGCGTCCAGCTATGAACTTCACTTTCCGCCGCAAGCGCATCTCCGGGGTGCTGACCGTCGTTCCCGCCAACGAGCAGTCGTTCGTCGAGGAGATGAAGAACTTCAACTTCCCGGAAGCCCGCTCGCTGAAACTCAAGGAGGTGATGGGCTACGACAAGCACCGCCTCGTCGAGCCGGGCGTGTGCGTGTCGGACCTGGCCGTCTTCGGCCTGCAGCACCTCTTTGAGCGCGGCTGTCTGAAGCGCGACGAGATTGACGCGCTGCTCCTGGTCACCCAGTCGCCGGACCATTTCATCCCGCCCACCAGCAACATCATCCAGGGCCGCCTCGGCTTGAAGCACGACATGCTCTGCCTGGACATCAACCAGGGCTGCGCCGGGTTTGTCATCGGGCTGATCCAGGCCTTCCTGCTGCTGGAGCAGGAGAGCATCCGCAAGGTGGTGCTGATCAACGGCGACGTGCTGAGCCGCAAGACCTCCCCGAAGGACCGGAACAGCTACCCGCTGATGGGCGATGCCGCCTCCATCACGGTGGTGGAGCGCGACCCGGCGGACTCGGTCATCCACGCCAATCTCAAGATGGATGGCACGCAGCACGAGGCGCTGATGATTCCGGCCGGCGGATTCCGGCTGCCGTCCTCGCCGGAGACCGCAGTGCTGGAGGACGTGGGGGACAACAACCTTCGGGCCAAGGACCATCTTCGCATGGACGGCTCGGCGGTCTTCAACTTCGTGCAGGTGGAGGTGCCGCCGATGATCGAGAGCCTGCTGGCCGGTGCCGGCGCTACCGATGGACTCAGTGGATTACTTTCTCTGCCACCAGCCGAACCGGTTCATGCTCCAAAAACTGGCGGACAAGATGAAGGTGCCTTACGCCAAGATGCCCAGCAACGTGGTGGAGCACTTCGGCAACAGCGGCGGCGCGACCTTGCCCCTCGCGATTACCTTCAACCTCGCCAGCCAACTGAAGAGCGGCCATTGCCAGGTGTGCCTGGCCGGTTTTGGCGGGCGGCTTGGTGTGGGCCTCCATGCTGATGCGCCTGGGCGGCCTGTCCTTTTGTGAGATGATCGAGTTCAAATAGACCTGAATCTGCATGAATGAATTCCTGAAGCAAGATTGCCAGCATCCTGGAGGTGGAGAGCGTGACGGAAACCGACGAGCTCAAGGCGTTCCCGCAGTGGGACTCGCTCTCGGTGTTATCCGTCATCGCGATGCTGGATGCCAGCTACGGCGTAAACCTGCGCGCGGCGGACTTTGGGCCGGTCCAGAACGTCGGGGACCTCTGGAACCTGGTGCAGTCCCGGAAAGGGTCGTGAACCTGGTCTTTTCCTCGCGAGTCCCCAGTCGAATGCCGTGCGGCCCTGGAAGAGTTGCTGTTTTTCAATCCCCAGCAGGCTCGCGTGCGCGAGGGCATCATTAATTCACTGGAGCAGTTCGGCCATCCCGCGGTCTGGAGGAGACCGCCGAGCGGGCTGTCGGTCCGTGTCGGCGACCATGAGGCGCAGACCTTGTTTGCCTACGACCGGGACCGCCGCGGCCAACGACCCGGTCGGCGTCGTGGTCTTCTTGCGAACTGCGCCCGCGGAGATTGCGATCATGCACGTCGCCGTGCATCCGGACTACGCCCTGCAAGGCCGGCACGCCGGGGTCGGGTCTGGGGGTGACGTTGGTTGAGAAGGTCAAGGAAATCGCGCCCGGATCGTGGGCGTTCAGAAGATAGTGTTCTTTTACCGGCAGGAGGTCGTGATACGGCTATGAATCGTTCGACGGCTGAGCGTCGAGAGATGTCCGGCCAGGCCGATACTGGGGTGACGGCGGCCAGGAATTGATTATGCAGCACACATTACATGCGGAAGGCTTCGGGGTGCGCCTGCGCCCGGTACGGATGGAGGATGCGGCGTTCATCGTGTGGCTTCGCAACCTGGATCATGTGAAGGGGCGGGTGGGCGATTCCGCCACGGACGCGGCGGCCAGGAGAGCTGGCTGAGAGCCTATTTTGAGCGGCAAGGCGACTACTACTTCATCATCGAGACGCTGGGCGGGATTGCCGTCGGCGCCTACGGCATTTACGATGTGGCCGGCGCCAGCGCGGAATCGGGTCGCTGGATTATCCGTCCGGACGTGCCGGCAGCGATTCCCAGCGCGATGCAGGCCTTTGAAATTGCTTTCGAGAAGCTGGGGCTGCGCGAGTTGCGGGTCAAGACGGTTTCCACCAACCGCTCGGTGCTCTCCCTCAACCGGAAGTTCGGATTCCGGCAAACCCGTGTCGAACCCGGCCGCTCAAGTGATCGGCGGCACAGCCGGTTGACCTGGTGCACTTCCTGCTCGAAGCCAAGGATTGGCCGCAGATCCGTGAAGGGCTCCTGCCTCTGGCGCGGCTGGCGGAAAGACAAGTGCAGGAATGGGAGCAGGCGCAGCGGCAAAGACCGAAGCTGATATCTTATGGAACTGAACGAATGCAAAATCATTGAGCTGCCGAAGATCCAGGATCCTCGCGGCAATCTGACCTTTATCGAGAACAAGCGGCACATCCCCTTTGCCGATCAAGCGGGTGTTCTATCTTTATGATGTGCCGGGCGGGGCGGACCGGGCTGGCCACGCCCTGAAGAAGTGCCATCAGTTCCTGATCGCCATGTCCGGGAGTTTCGACGTGGTGGTGTACGATGGGAAGGACAAGCAGCGGTTCCACCTGAACCGCTCCTATTACGGCTTGCATCTCCCGCCGATGTTCTGGCGCGAGATTGACAACTTTTCCTCCGGGTCGGTTTGCCTGGCGCTGGCGTCGGAGCCGTACAATGAGAAGGACTATTTTCGTGAATACCGAGAGTATCTGCGCGCCATGGGAGGCGCCGCTTCGTGAAGGTGCCGTTCCTGGACTTCGTCGGCCCGTACGAGGAGCTCAAAGCGGAGTTGGACGAGGCCTATTTCCGCTTTATGCGGTCGGCCTGGTATATTCTGGGCCGGGAGGTGGAGGCCTTTGAGCAGGAGTTCGCCGATTATTGCGGCGCGCAGCATTGCGTGGGCGTCGGCAATGGCCTGGAGGCGCTGCACCTGATCCTGCGGGGTTATGGTATCGGGGCCGGGGATGAGGTCATCGTCCCCTCCAACACGTATATCGCCACCTGGCTGGCGGTGTCTTATACGGGCGCAACGCCGGTGCCGGTTGAGCCGGATCCGGAGACCTTCAATCTCGATCCGGCGCGCATCGAGGCGGCCATTACTGCGAGGACCAAAGCCATCATGCCCGTGCATCTTTACGGGCAGCCGGCGGACATGGACCCCATCATGGAACTGGCCAGGCAGCGCGGCTTGAAGGTCATCGAGGACAACGCGCAGGCCCAGGGCGCGCGATACAAGGGGCGGCGCACCGGTTCACTGGGGGATGCCGCCGGCAACAGCTTTTATCCCGGGAAGAACCTCGGCGCGCTGGGGGATGCGGGCGCGGTCACCACGAACGACGCCGCATTGGCGGATCGGATCCGCACTTTGCGCAACTACGGCTCCAAGAAGAAGTACTATAACGAATGCAAGGGCTACAACTCGCGGCTGGACGAGCTGCAGGCCGCCCTCCTGCGCGTGAAGCTTAAGAAACTGGACGAGTGGAATGAACGTCGGCGGGCGGTGGCGGTTCGTTATCGAGCCGGCTTGGATGGCGCGTCCGGGCTGGCCTTGCCCTTCGTGCCGGTCTGGGCGGAGCCGGTCTGGCACCTGTTTGTGGTGCGGCATCCGAACCGGGACGGTTTGCAGCAGGCGCTCACCGAAGCGGGTATCGGGACGCTGATTCATTATCCGGTGCCGCCACATCTTTCGGGCGCTTATGCCGACGGCAAATGGGCGCCCGGTGCTTTTCCCGTCGCGGAGGCGGCGGCAAACACTGTCTTGAGCTTGCCGATGGGGCCGCATTTGCGGGAAGACCAGGCGACCTTGGTGGTGGAAAAGACGACCGCGGCACTTAAGAAAATGGCCGGGAAATGAGCCTTGAGCTGCAGATGCCGGGGGCAGTGAATTTCGGCGCCGTTCTTTCATGAGGCGCCTGATAATGCGGAACAAGAAACAGTAGAGCGAAGAAAGCAGACGAAACAATGAAAACAGCAATAGTTGGATTGGGCTACGTCGGGTTGCCTTTGTCACTTCAGTTCGCCCGCTCGGGTGTGACCGTGTTGGGACTGGATGTGGATGCGGCCAAGGTGGACGCGCTTCACCAGGGCAAGAGCTATATCAAGCACATTCCCTCTGAAGCCGTGGCTGAGGTCGTGCAGCTCGGGCATGTTCTCGGCGTCCACCGATTTCAGCCGGATCCGGGAAGTGGACGCGGTCATTATCTGCGTGCCGACGCCCCTGAACAAGAATCGGGAGCCGGACATTTCCTACATCCTGGATACCGGCAGGAGCATCGCGCGGCATCTGCGAAAGGGGACGCTGGTGGTGCTGGAATCCACCACCTATCCCGGCACGACGGACGAGGACCTGCGCGAGGTGCTGGAGGTTGGTTCCGGTCTCGAGGCGGGGCGCGACTTCCATCTGGCGTTCTCGCCCGAACGCGAAGATCCCGGCAATCCCGACAGCAAAGTGGCGCTGATTCCCAAGGTCGTCGGCGGCTACACGCCGGCTTGCCTGGAGAAGGCCGTCGCGCTCTATTCCAAGGCGGTCAAGACGGTCGTGCCCGTCTCGTCCTGTCGCGCGGCCGAGGCGACCAAGCTGCTCGAAAACACCTTCCGCGGCGTGAACATCGCCCTCGTGAACGAACTCAAGATCGTCTATAGCGCCATGGGCATTGATGTCTGGGAGGTCATCAACGCGGCGAAGACCAAGCCCTTCGGCTTCATGCCGTTCTACCCGGGGCCGGGCCTGGGCGGGCATTGCATCCCGATTGATCCCTTCTACCTCACCTGGAAGGCGCGCGAATTCGGCCAGAACACCCGCTTCATCGAACTGGCCGGCGAGATCAACACCTCCATGCCCGCTGTATGTCGTGCACCGGGTGGCCGACGCGCTCAACGACCGGCAGAAGGCGATCAAGGGCAGTTCCATTCTGGTGCTCGGCCTCGCCTACAAGCCCAATGTGGACGACGAGCGCGAGTCGCCGAGCTACGTGCTGATGGAGATGCTCAAGGAGCGCGGCGCCAAGGTCGCCTACTACGACCCTTACGTGCCCGTGATCAGGCCGACCCGCGAACATGCGCATTGGGCGGGCACAAAGTCGGTGGCGTGGAACAAGGAAACCATCACAGCCTTCGACCTGGTGCTCATCGCCACCAACCACGCCTGCGTCAACTACCAGGAACTGGCGAATTGGACCGCGTGCATCGTGGACACGCGCAATGCGATGGCCGCCATCCCCACCTTGCCCAACCAGGTTTGAAAGCCTGAGAGCACTTCGCTTAGCTTGACCTCCTCCGCTTGGAGGAAGACGTAGCCGCCCACCGGGCGGCTATTTTGCTTTCCGGATTAGTTCTGGCTTCCGTCAACCACGCGCCTGGCTGCCCCCGCGGATGAACTCCTCGTGCAACCGGGCGTAAACGCCGCCCGCCGCCAGCAGGGTGGCGTGCGTGCCGCGCTCGACGATGCGGCCCTGGTCCAGCACCAGCACCAGGTCGGCCTTGCGGATCGTGCTGAGCCGATGGGCGACGACAAAGGCCGTGCGCCCGCGCAACAGCACCTCCAGCGCGCGCTGCAGCCGGGCTTCCGTCACGCTGTCAATCGCGCTGGTCGCCTCGTCGAGCACCACGATGCGCGGGTCCGCCAGCAGCGCCCGGGCGAAGCAAATGAGCTGGCGCTGGCCCAGCGACAGCGCCGCGCTCTTCTCGCCCACCTGCGTCTCCAGTCCGCGCGGCAGCGCTTCGAGCAGGTCCAGGCAGTCCAGCGCCCGCAGCGTGGCGCGCACCTCCGCCTCGGTCGCCTCGGGCCGCGCGAAGCGGATGTTGTCGCTGACCGAGCCGGCGAAGAGGAAGTTGTTCTGCTGCACGCTGCCCATCTGCGCAGTGGAGCGAGTCGCTGGTGACCTGCGAGCAGGTCGTGGCCGTCCACCAGCACGCGGCCGCGCGTCGGCAGGTAGAGCTTCTGCAGCAAGCGCCACCAGCGTGGTCTTGCCGCTGCCGGTGTGGCCGACCAGCGCGACGGTTTGGCCGGGCTCGGCGACGAAGGAGATGTCCGGCCAGCACGGGCCGGCCCGGGCTCGTATTCGAAATGCACGTCCTGGAACTCGACGCGTCCCGCGGATCGGCGGCAGCGGCTCGGGCGGTGGGCGCGTCTGTCCACTCGGGCTCGCAGGTCAATCAGCCGGAAGAAGCGCTCGGCGCCCGCCATGGCCGAGAGGGCCTGGTTGTACTGGTTGCCGATGACCTGGACCGGCTCGAAGAAGAAGTTGGCCAGGAAGAAGAACATGACCAGGTCGCCCACCTCCATGTGCAGCCACCCGTGCCAGCGGAGCGCGCCGTAGCCGCTCAGCAGCGCCATCGCGCCCAGGAAGAGCTGGCTCTTCATCTGGAGCAGCGGGAATGAACACCGCCGAGGCGCGCGCCACGCCCACGTTGTTTTCGCCGTGCAGATTCACCAGCTTGCGGAAGAACCCGGCGTTGATCTCCTGCCGCACAAACGCCTGCGTGACCCGGATGCCGCTCACCGATTCGGCCAGCGTGGAGGTCAGCCGGCTCCAGGTCTCCTGCATCTTGCGCAACTGGTGGCTGACCTCCCGCCGGTAGTTCTGGTTGACCAGCCATATCCCCGGCACCAGCAGCAGCATCAGCGAGAAGAGCTTCCAGTTGTACCACGCCATCAGCAGCGCCGCGACCGTCATCTGCACCGCCTGGATCGTCACCACGAACGCCACGTCCTGCACCGCCACGCGCACGCTGTCAATGTCGGACGTCATCCGGCTGATGATGCGGCCGAACTTGGTCTTGTTGAAAAACGACATCGGCAGCGTGGTCAGCTTGCGGAACAGCTCCGAGCGCATGTCATGCGCGACGGCTTCGCCCAGTTCGAGCGCGAACAGCTGGCGGAAGTGCAGCGTCATCACCATCAGCAGCACCAGCGCGAGATAGATGCCGGCATGCAGGTAGATGCCCGGCAGGTCCCGGCCCGCGATCGGGCCGTTGATGGTCTGGCCGATCATCCACGCCAGCGCGGGCAATTGCAGGCCGCGCGCGAACGTGAGGACAAAGAGCCAGTTGCGCCGCGCGGCATAGCGCCGCGTGTAAGTGAACATGCGGCGGATGAGCTGAGCGCTGAGC
>CAVQSJ010000040.1:0-21755 GCA_963715845.1 uncultured Gammaproteobacteria bacterium
AACAACAACTTAGACCCCCTGAGCCGTGACCCTGTCACGGCCTTTTTGTTTTCCAGCGAGTGGGCGCCACGAACATGGACTGATAACTCGGCTGGCGAGGTTCGTTACAATAAGTAAAGTATTTTCCACAGGAGGCGTACCTCATGCAGCAACTTTCAGTCGTGATTCTGGCCGCCGGCAAGGGCAAGCGGATGGTTTCGAATCTGCCCAAGGTTTTGCATCCGCTAGGCGGCAGGCCCTTGTTGGCCCATGTATTGAGCGCAGCCAGCAGCCTTGGAGCGGCTGACTCGCGTGGTCGTCTACGGCCATGGCGGCGAGGCGGTCAAGACCGCCGTTTGCTGGCGAACCGGGTGTGTTGTGGGTTGAACAGGCCGAGCAGTTGGGTACGGGCCATGCGGTGGCGCAGGCGTTGCCGTTGCTTGATGACGCTGGCGTTGTGCTGGTGCTGTATGGCGATGTGCCGCTAACCCGGGCCGAGACCCTGCAACCACTGGTCGCTGCGGCGCGACAGGGCCAGTTGGCGCTGCTGACCGTTGAATTAGCCGATCCTGCCGGCTACGGGCGCATCGTCCGCGATGATCAGGGCCGGGTGCAGCGCATCGTCGAGGAGAAGGACGCGACGCCTTCCGAGCGTTGTCTATCCGAGATCAATACCGGGATTCTGGCAGTCTCCACGGCGAAATTGCGCGCCTGGGTCGCCGGGTTGACCAATGAAAATGCGCAGGGCGAGTATTATCTGACCGATATCATCGCCCTGGCAGTGCGCGATGGCGTGCCCGTTGAACCCTTCACGGTGACCGAGCCGGCTGGAAGTGCAGGGCGTCAATGATCGCCGGCAACTGGCCCTGAACTGGAACGGTTCCACCAGGCGCGCCAGGCCGAGACGCTGATGCGTAACGGCGCAACGCTGCTGGATCCGGCGCGGGTAGACGTGCGTGGCGCACTCAGCACCGGCCAGGACGTAGTGATCGATGTCAACGTCGTATTTGAAGGAACGGTGCGCCTGGGCGACCGGGTGAAAATCGGGCCGTTCTGCGTGCTGAAGGACGCGGTCATCGGCGACGATGTCGAGATTCTCTCGCATTGCCGGATCGAGGGCGCGGAAGTCGGGCGCGGGCGCGCAGATCGGTCCCTTCGCCCGTCTTCCGTCCGGGTACGCGACTGGCGGCGGGCGTCCACATCGGCAATTTCGTCGAGGCCAAAAAGACCACGATCGGCCCCGGCTCCAAGGTCAACCATCTCACCTATATCGGTGATGCCGAAGATCGGCGCGGAAGTCAACGTTGGCGCTGGCACTATTACTTGCAATTACGACGGTGCCAACAAGCATAAGACGATTATTGAGGATGGCGCATTCATCGGATCCAATAGCTCCCTGGTGGCCCCGGTGCGGGTTGGCAAGGGGGCCACGGTCGGCGCTGGTTCTTCGGTCAGCCGCATGTGCCGGACGGCAGCCTGTGCCTGACCCGCGCGCCGCGTAAGGAAGTGGCGAACTGGGAGCGACCTGTCAAGCCGAAAAAGCTTTGAGAAATTAACTGCTCCGTCTTCATCCAGCCTCAACCCGAACAGCCAAACGACATGGTCAAGACCCGTTTTGCCCCCAGTCCCACCGGGTATCTGCACATCGGCGGCGCCCGCACCGCGCTGTTTTCCTGGCTGTACGCCCGCCGCCATGGCGGACCCTTCGTGCTGCGCATCGAGGACACCGACCTGGAACGCTCCACGCCGGAGGCAGTGAACGCTATTCTGGAAGGCATGAACTGGCTGGGGCTGGATTACGATGAAGGGCCGTTCTATCAGACCCAGCGCTTTGACCGTTATCGCGAGGTGTTGCAAGGGTTGCTGCGCGAGAGCAAGGCCTACTATTGCTATTGCACCAGGGAGGAACTGGACGGCGCTGCGCAGTGAGCAGATGATCCACAAGGAGAAGCCGCGCTATGATGGCCGCTACCGGGACTATCAGGGGCCGCCGCGCGACGGGGCGTGGAGCCGGTAGTGCGGTTCAAGAACCCGCTGAATGGCGAGGTGGTGGTCACGGATCTGATTCGCGGCAATATCGTGTTCCAGAACGCCGAACTCGATGACCTGATCATCGCCCGCGCCGATGGCACGCCGACCTACAACTTCTGCGTGGTGGTGGACGACATGGACATGGGTATTACCCATGTCATTCGCGGCGATGACCATATCAACAATACCCCGCGGCAAATTAACATCCTCCGGGCGTTGGGCGCGCCGGTTCCCAAATATGGCCACGTGCCGATGATTCTCGGCGCCGGATGGCCAGAAGTTGTCCAAGCGGCATGGCGCCGCCAGCGTCATGGAATATCGTGATCTGGGTTTTTTGCCGGAGGCGGTACTGAATTACCTGGTGCGGCTGGGCTGGTCGCATGGCGACCAGGAGATTTTCTCGCTGGATGAAATGATCGAATTCTTCGATCTCAGTGGTTGCAACAAGGCCGCCTCGGCGATTAATCCCTCCAAGCTGATCTGGTTGAACAAGCATTATCTGAAAACGCTCGATCCCATGTCATGTCGCCCGCCATCTGAGCTGGCATATCGGCCAGTTGGGGATCGATCCCAGCGAAGGGCCGCATTTGACTGAAGTGGTCAAGGCATTCGCCGAGCGTTCCGATACGCTCAAGGATATGGCGCAGGCGGCTTTTTCCTGTATCAGCGAGTTCGAGGAATATGATCCTAAAGCGGCGGGCAAAAATCTCACTGCCGCCGCCGAAGCCACTTTGCGGAAGGTGCAGGAGGCGCTGGCGGCGTTGCCGGAATGGCGGGCTGCGCCGATCCATGAAGCGGTGAAAGGAGTGGCGGGGAGGGCGGATTGGCGCTGGGCAAAGTCGCGCAGCCGCTGCGGGTGGCGGTATCCGGTACGGCGGTATCGCCGCCCATTGACGTGACGCTGGAACTGCTGGGCCGGGCGAAGACGCTGGCGCGGATCGAGCGGGCGTTAGCGCTACATGGGCAGGCGAATCCTGAAAATAGTGATTGACGAACGTCAGGGCAGTTTTTTAAATTGCCTTCTCAGCTGAACGGGGCCATAGCTCAGCTGGGAGAGCGCCTGCATGGCATGCAGGAGGTCGTCGGTTCGATCCCGTCTGGCTCCACCAAAATCAACCGTCATTGAGCATGGCGGTTTATTTTTTCCCACCTTCTACGTCCCCATCGTCTAGAGGCCGAGGACATCGCCCTTTCACGGCGATAACAGGGGTTCGAATCCCCTTGGGGACGCCAATAAAATTAATCAGTTAGTAATTTCCCTCCCGCTTGGACCAATACTTGTCCAATATGCGTGGCCGGATTGCAATGTTCGCCCCACCAGCGGCGGATCAGCGGAGATAAGCGAATTTCCCTGCGTTGATCAATGCTGTGAACCGCGCCCGTCCAAGTTAAACTAAACCCTTGCTACCCGATGGGACGGTGAATATGCGTGGTTTTGGACCTCGGGCGCTGACTCTGCGCGATGGTTGGAATTGGTTGATGCAGGCGTGGCAACTGATGTGGCGGCGGCCGTTGCTGTTCGTGGCCGTGGCCCTGTTCGCGCCGGCGGGCAGCGCCCTGTTGTTGGCCCTTCCGGTCTGGGCATGGTGGTTGCCGCTGGCGGGCGGTTGGGTCACTCTGATCGCTACCGTGTTCTGCTACGGTCTGCCGCTGAGCCTGACAGTGACGCTGGCCTGTGGTCTGGCTCGCGCCGCCAGCCGCAAGCGGGAACCGGCGTCGAAACAATTGTTCAATCGGACGGCTATCAAGGCTCTCGCCAGGACTGGCCTATTCCTGTTCCTGCTGTTGCTGCAGGGATATCTTGTGGCTTACTGGGTACAGGATCAACTAATGCCTGCCGATATTGCCGCTGCCGGCGGTTCCCCGCCGCCGCTGTCCACGACCTTCGGCGTCGCCGGCACCGTGCTGGGAACGCAGCTTAGCGTGCTGGGCAGTGTATTGCTGATCTTGCAAGTGTTGCTGGCCTGGTTCGCGATCCCGCTGCAACTGTTTCGCGAACTGCCGCTGTCGGTGTGCTGGCGGCGCAGCGCCTTGGCGATGCAGCTCAATCCCTGGTTGTTCCCAATGCTGGGATTGAGCGGTCTGGTGCTGCTGGCACTGCCGTTTTTCGATCTGTTTTCCATCCCCGCGCAGGTGCTGGCGCTACCGCTACCGGTCTATCTGGGGGCGCTGTTATATGTGGCCTGGAATGATGTTTTTCAGGGTGGCGCCGAGGAAGAGGAGATCGAGGAGCTTCAAGAACAGTGGCGGGCCAGTGTCAGCGGCGGGCCAGTGTCGCGTCAATCCGGTGCAACGCGAGACTCAGATCATCTCCCAGCAGGATCGCCCCGGCGGTGGTGATGGCGTCGGCATAGCGGTTGGTGACTTGACCGCCGACGAACACCGGTAAAGCCACCGCCCGGCACAGTTGGGGCAGTTCCTCCTCGAGTGCCGCCGTGGTGATCGCCGCTGAGCCGGACAGGACGATGGCCTGGATGGCGGTCCGCTCGACCACCGGCGGCAATTCCGCCAGCGGCGTGTTGGGTCCCAGCAGCACCACCCGGTAATTCCAATCCAGCGCCGCCAGCGCGAACAGCAGCAGGCCGACTTCGTGTTGCTCGCCCGGCAGACAGGCCGTCAACAGCTTCGGGCCCTGTCGGTTGCGGCTGAGGTGATGGAAGCGGGCGCCCAGCTTATTGCGCAGGAACACGCTGAAGAAGTGTTCCTCGGCGATGCTGCCCTGGCCTTGGGCCCAGCGTTCGCCGAGTTCCCGCAACAACGGCACGATCAGCCGGCTGGTGACAATATCGACCGGATATAGCGAGAGCACTTCGTTATAGACATCGTTCAGCACGGTATCGTCGAAAGCGATGCTGGCATGCAACAATCGGCGCTGGTAGTGCAGCCACGGATCGAATTCCCGTTCGTTGCCGGTCTCGGGAGCGGGTTCGGGACGCGCCTTGTCGGCGATGTTCAGCACGTGTCGCACCTGACCGATCGACATACCGTTGTCCAGCAGCGCCACTACCTGGTTGACCAGTTCCACATCGGCCATGGTGTACAAGCGGTGGCCCTTGGGGGTGCGGACCGGCTTGATGAGGTCGTAGCGGCGTTCCCAGGCACGCAAGGTGACCGAGTTGACGCCAGTCAAGCTGGACACCGTGCGGATAGGCACCAGCCCTTGGTCGGGCAGGCCATGGTGGCCATTGTTCGCCTTCATCATGTCGGATATCTCCTGCACTCGAGGTAAGATCAAGGGGGTAGGTACTGGCCTTATATTTATACAATAAATTTACAAATTGCTATATATCGCCAAAATATACGTCAATATTTATATAATTATTGTACATAACTCCTCAGTCGCAACTTCTCGGTCTGATCGTGGGACAAGACGGCCCGCGGCTGATCATGGAACCAGCCAGTCAAATGCCGCTTAACCGGGTGATTTAAGCGATGATTCAGGAGACCGGGGGCGAATGGACCGGTTCCTCTTCTTTGGGGTCCTGGAAAGCGCGTCGGATCTTCGTGATGATACTGTTTTGTGGGAGATCGAGGAGTTGTTTGAGGACCAGCGCGGCCAAGACCTGGCGGACCGTTTTTTCCGAAGGCAGCGCGCGGGAGCGGGTCCGCAGATAGAGTTGATGCTGTTGCCAGATCTCGGCACCGAACCGCAGGGCGATCAGTTGCAACAACCCCTGGGCGACCAGGGCGCAGAAGACGAAGACTTCATAGGCTTGCCAGCAGGCGGCGACGGGGGTTTGGTGTTCGGCCGTTGGGGTCTTCAAGGACCGATTCGGGGTAGGACGGCGGGCGTGGCGCGGCAAGTGCGGGGTCCAGAAGTGAAAACGAAACGCGCCGAGGAGATTTTTCAAGACGGCGAACAAGATTTCAATGCGGGTGCGGATACAATACAGTTCGAGCGCGGTGACCGGCGAGAGGGTCAGATCGGAACACATCAGGACCAAGGGACCACGCGAGGTGATGGCGAAAACGAACAGGAGGGAGTCGCCGAGCGGTTTCCACAATAACGGGAGGCTCATCAGCCGCACGAGTTCCCGCTGGCCATAGACGCAGCATTCGACGAGATCAAAGCCTTGGGGATGATCAAAACACTCCATCAGGTGGACTTTCTCGCCATAGCGCGGTGGGGGTCCGGGCCGGTCGGCGGGCTTCGGGGCGGCCGGGAAATACGCGACGTAATTTTTCTTCGCCCGGGTCAGGATCATCAGATAGGGTTGCCGCAAGGCGATCGAGTAGACCGAGTGGGCCAACCGGAAGACCCCGGCGGTGGCGAAAAACGCATCCAACACCAAAAAGGCCGGGGCGTCATGACCGAGGGCGAACGTCAAGGCCATCTGGACCACCCGCTCCGGCAGGCTCGGGTCGGTGGGTGACGCTGGTTCCGCCTGGCCTAACTGGCGGAAACCCTGATGAATCCGTAGTTCTAGGGGCAAACAAAAACAGGCGCCGAGCGTTCCCACGACTAAACCGATCGCCCCCCAACATTGCCCCCGGAAATACGACGGCTTGTGCTGGGTTTCCGAATGGTCATGTAACGACACCACTCCCGGCATGCGCCCCCCATCTTTGACCACCAGGGTATGATCGCCCAGCAACAGACAACGCCCAGCGACCTGAACCGCAACCGCCTGACGCCACACGTAGCCTTGCCATGCCGCCAACAGCGTTTCAAAATCATAGGCTTTCGAGCGAAAGAAATGCAGAAAACGGTGATAAACCGCTTCATTCCCCTGCCAGAACCGGCACATCGAGGTTACGCCGATCGTCTCCGGTGCCGCCAAAAAACTCAACACCACCGCGCAGAACAGCACCCAGCTGCGCCGCCGAGCAAAGGCGCTGCGAAAACCTTCTAAAGCCTGGTATACATAGGTCAGCATGGATTCTCCTCGGGCGACCGGGTTGTTGAGGCGCGCGTCGCTCAGGGAAATCCATGCTGCCCTTGAGCAGCAAAGTCAAGGGGCTTCAGGGAAAGAACTTACGACTGACGAGTACATAATACAAGCAAAATCCTGTCTTGGTTTTGAAAATCACGAGGAGGCTGCGATGCCCGCTCTTATTCCGTTACTAATCCTGCTCGTTCTGTCGTTGCGGATGGCGGTGGCCGGCGACTGTCCCGCCAGCCTCGATTTCCAGGTGCGCCCGCTGGCCAGCGACCGTGCTGAATCCCTGTGCGAGCGCTATGCCGGTAAAGTATTGCTGGTGGTGAACACGGCAAGCCGGTGCGGCTTCACGCCGCAGTACGATGGTTTGGAAGCCCTATACAACCGCTATCGTGATCGGGGGTTGGTGGTGCTGGGGTTCCCGTCCAACGATTTCGCGCAGGAACCGGGCGCGGAAAAGGACATCCAGAATTTCTGCCGGCTGAACTACGATGTCCAGTTCCCGATGTACGAGAAGATCAAGGTGTCCGGTCCGGAGGCGCATCCGTTTTACCGCCAGTTGGCCGCGCAGGGCGGCGGTTATCCGGAGTGGAACTTCTACAAATATCTGGTGGATCGCAAGGGCGCGGTGGTCGCGCGGTTTTCCTCCCAGACCCGCCCGGATGATCCCGAGCTGATCGCGGCCATCGAGAAACTGCTTTGAAGTGCTCGCGTCCACTTTCTCTTGGAGCGGCCGAGGTTGGCGGCAGGGATCAGCATTCCCACTCGTGCACCGCCCGGCCGCTCCGCTGCCGATCCAGATACGCCAGCGTCAGCGCCGTGAGATCGGGGCCGTGACGGGCGAGAAAGCGCTGCTGCCAGTCGGCGCCGGTGCGGCCACTGCCAACTCGCGCGGTGACGATATCCAGATACTCCTTCACATCCGTTGCGTCGATCTCCAGCGCCAGCAGACCGCACCGGGCCAGTGGTAACAATTCCTCCAGCAACAATTGCCGCAGCGGCAGGCGGTGGCCGTTCAGCCAGACCACCTCGGCCTGCAGTCCATCCCGCGCCGCCGCGTAAAAATTTGCCCGGCACTGCGTGAACTCCAGCGCCGCCCCGATTGGGTGCATAGCCCGCGCCAGACCATGCACGAGTCCGTAGTACAGCGCTGCGTTGGCGATAGTGTCGGGAATGCTGGGGCCGGCCGGCATCACCCGATGCTCGATGCGCAGGTGCGGCGTCCCGTCCGCCTCGAAGCCCAGCAGGGGCCGGTTCCAGCGCCAGATCGTGCCGTTGTGCAAGCGCAGGTGCGGCAACCGGTCCGCCGGTTCCGCGCTCAAATCCACCGGCAGCAACGGTGGATAGTGGGTCAGATTTTCCACGAACAGTTCCAGCAGCGAGTGCCGGACATAGCCGTTGCCGAAGCTTACCCGCCGGTAGCTCGGATCGTCGGAACGTTCTCCCCCCGCCAAGGCCACGCCCTGCTCGAACAGCGGAATACGGGTTTCCTGCCACAGCGTTTTACCAAACAACAGCAGCGAGTTGGCCGCGACCGCCACCATCGGCGCCGACAACACCAACGCGGCGTTGAAGAACGCCGCCGCATCGCGAACCGCGACCTGCAAATGAGTTTGGAAGGAGGTGGTAGCCGCTTCCAGCATCACGTCGGGATGAGTCAGATACAGGGTTTCAACGCCACGAATCGCCAGTTCCATCGGTTGGCCGTGCCGCCGTGACAGAATTTGCTCGTTGATGGCGCGGTAGCGTTCCCGGCACGACATATGGGCCAGATTCAGGTCCTGAACGTGCAAGGTCGGCAGAATACCGATCAGCGCCACCGTTGTATCCAACTCGGTCGCCACCCGCTGACAGCGTTGCCACAGGCTTTCGAGATTGGCGTGCATCCGCCGCAGCGCGGTGCCGTGCAGCGGCAGCGGCGGGGTGTTGAGTTCGATGTTAAACACGCTTAGTTCCGGTACCACCAGCGGGTCGGCCAGCCGCTCCAGGAACACCTGGTTGAGCGGCGCTGGTTGGCCGCGGTGGTCCACCAGCCACGCCTCGATCTCGAAACCGCCGACGCTGCTGGCCGGCGCGAACCGTCCTTCGTGGAACCAGTCGGCCAGTTGCGTGGTTTCCTGACGCAGCCGTGCCTGAAACCGTTGGAAGTCCTGACGGGTAAACTGCGAGTGGGAAATCTCCTGACCCATGCGCGGCATCTCCGGATCGGTTGTTTTCCCAAACTATAGCCGGCCGCGCTCGTCCCGGAAGGCGAAACCTCTCAGCGGGATGTCTAGGCCGCGTGTCAGGGCGATGGCCTGGAAGCGGTCTCCCATTTCGCCGGGCAGGGTCAGCAGCTTGACTTGGCGAACCTGTTCCAGGTAGCGAACCGTATCGGAGGAGTCCACTTCGGTCAGAAGTTCCATAAGCCCGCAACCAAACAGGAAATAGTTCTGGCTGGTGTAGCCGGCCACCTCCAGCCCGGCGGCGAGCGCGGCATCGGCCACAGCGGTGAAGTCCACGCTGGCGGTGATATCCTGCAGACCGGGCAATAGCAGCGGATCGGCGTGAACGCGGTGGCGGTAGTGACAGAGCAGGGTGCCGTCGGTGCGTTCCGGGTGATAATACTCCCGGCGTGGATAGCCGTAGTCGACGAACAGCAAGGCGCCCGCTGCCAACGGCTCGGTGATGGAACGCAGCCATACGTTCAATTGAGGGACGTATTCGGAAGAATAACCCTGCGGCAAACACCAGTTCAGTTCGGCTTCGATCCGCGCGACCGCCGCCGTCACGGTGGCATCCTCGGCGCCCTCGGTCCACTCCAGGCCGGTCTCGGTCCAGATTACCTCCAGCCGGCGTGGCCCGTTTGGGGTGATACGGAACCGTTCGACCGGCAGCGCGTCAACCACTTCGTTGCCGAGCACCACCCCCCGCAAACCCGGTTCCGGTAGCGCATCTAGCCAGATTACCCGCTGCATCAGGTCGGGCGTCCGTTCGGCCAAGGTCTGGCGCTGACGTTCGCGCAGTTCACCGCTGAGTTCCAGAATGAAGTAGCGTTCTGGTAATTCACTCAGCGCGCGCAGTTCCTGGAGGATGTCGGCCGCCATGATGCCGGTACCGGCGCCGAGTTCCAGGATTGCGCCGCCGCCCAGTTGTGCCAAAATCTCGCGGCACTGGCGGGCCAGGCAGCGCGAGAACAGCGGCGACAATTCCGGCGCGGTGACGAAATCGCCGCCGGGACCGAATTTGCGGGTGCCGGCGCGGTAGTAGCCCAGGCCGGGGGCGTACAACGCCAGTTCCATGAAGCGGGCGAAGGAAAGCGCGCCACCCGCCGCGGCGATTTCGGCTCGGATGTGGTCGAGCAATCGGGTGCCGTGAGCGGCGGCGATGGGGTCGGGGGTTGGCAGGGTCGTGTGGTGGTCGATGGGCGTGGTGGTCATGATGCAAGGTTCGGGAAGGTTTGGGACGCTCGGCCTGTCGTCACTCCCGCCGCACGGCAATGACGACTTATAGTTCAATCGGATTTTCCTTTACACAGTGGTCTTTTACCACAAGCAATGAATCGGGCGGGACGCGACCATGCCTTTTTTCTTATGGCCGTCGTGGGGTCCATGGATATATACTGGCAATGAAGACAGGTAAAATTGTCCAAATTTATATTAATTTTCGTTGCTTCCCCCGGTTCGCAGCCGCTCCTGATGAAAACTTCACTCATCCCATTCATGTTGGCCGTGTTCCTGGTTGTCTTCGTTCCAGCCCAGGCTCAACCCCAACCTCAATCCCAAACCCGGACCACCGCTTACGTGAGCGACATGGTGGACGTGCCGCTGCGCGCGGGCGCTTCCGACCGTTACAAAGTGATTGGCTCGGTGCGCAGCGGTTCCGCAATCGAAGTGCTGAATGTGGACCCGGTCAAGGGCTACACCCAAATCCGCGCGCCGTCGGGCGTGAAAGGGTGGGTTCCCAGCGATCAGCTTACCGATACCCCGAGCAGCCGGGAACTGTTGGCGGGCGTCCGCCGGGAACTGGAACAATTGCAGGCGCGGCATACCGATCTTAAACAACATATGTACGATGTTGTCAGCAAACCGGAAGGGGAAGCCCTTGATTATCCACAACTCTACGAGGAAGCTCTGCGGTTGCGCCAGCAACTCGCGCAATACCGCAAGGTAGCGGCTGATACGGTCGCAATCGACGAACGCAACAAGGTCTTGCAGGAACGATCCGTTACCCTGGAACGGGAACTGCAAATCATCCAGCAGGAGAATCGAGCGCTACAAAACGACAACGACAATATCCGGTTCCTGATGGGCGCGGTGCTGCTGGGTGCGTGCCTGCTGGTGGCCGTACTGATGCCGCGAATCCGGGAACAGCGCCGCGCGCAGTGGAGTCGGTTGTAAGGTTTAAGATAGAAATCTTGGTTATGGCGCCAGAATCACCGGCTTCAACGTCTCCCGCGACTGATCGAAAGCCGCCCATAGTTCGGCGAATGTAGTGCCGAGCAGCGGATGGCGGCAGTCGCCGGCGACCTCGGCCAGCGGCCGCAGCACGAAAGCGTAGCGGGTGATCTCGTCGCGGGGAATGCGCAGGCCATTTTCGCGCAGCACCAGATCGGCGTAGAGCAGCAAGTCCAGATCCAGCGCCCGTGGCGAAAATTTCGAACCGTTGCCGCGTGGTTGCTGGGTGGCTTCGATGTCCCGAAGTTCGGCGGCCACGGCGCTAACCGGCAGTTCGGTATCAAATCTCACCACCAAGTTCAGGAAATCGTCGCCCGCAAAGCCGACCGCGGCGTTGGCGTAGACCGTGGACATGGTCAGCGGGCCAAACCGCCGGCGGAGTTGCGCCAGCCCTGTTCGGATATGCCGCTCCGGTTCGATGTTGCTGCCGATACCGACGCAGACCCGGGCCATACGGTTCAATCCCGGCCGCCGCGCTCGATGATGATGCCGACCTCCCGGGTGTCGCGTACCGCGCCAGGCTTGCGCAGGGTCAGCCGCAGCCAAGGCACGGCGAATTCCCGCGACAGCAATTCGGCGATCCGCTCACCCAGGGTTTCCACCAATTGGAAAACGCTGGCGGCGGCGAATTCGGAGATCCGCTGCGCCACCGCCTGGTAATCGAGCGTATCATCGAGTCGATCAGTTGCGGCGGCCGGACGGATGTCGGTACCCAGTTCCAAATCGAGAAGCAGGGTTTGGCGGACGCGGCGTTCCCAGGGGTGAACGCCGATGGTGGTCTGGACGCGCAGTTCGCGAATGAAAATGATATCCATGACGGGGTTCCAGGCAGTGGTTTATCTTAACGTAAATCAGTTACTCCGGACCTACCTCGTCCACCGCCGGTCGTTTTACCGTTAGCGCCGAACCATTTGACGACGACGTTTATGCTCGCGATCATCCTGTTTGTCCTACTCGGCTATCTGGCCGGTTCGGTTTCCACCGCGATTATCGTCTGCCGGGCGATGGGGTTGCCCGATCCGCGCAGCGAGGGCTCGCGCAATCCCGGCGCCACCAACGTGCTGCGCTTTGGCGGCCGGAAGGCTGCCGCCATCACCCTGGCCGGTGATTTCCTCAAGGGCGTGCTACCGGTGCTGCTGGCGCGCTGGGCCAGCTTGGGCGAGGCCGGGCTGGCTCTGACCGCACTGGCGGCGTTTCTGGGACATCTATATCCGGTGTTCTTCGGCTTCGAAGGGGGCAAGGGGGTGGCGACCGCGTTCGGCGCGATCCTCGGCCTGTCTTGGCCGGTGGCGCTGGCGGCGCTCGCCACCTGGCTGTTCATGGCCTTCGTGGTCCGCATTTCCTCGCTGTCGGCGTTGACCGCCGCGGCGCTGACCCCGCTGTTCGCTTGGGGATTCGGGCTGCCGGGCATCCTGTTCGCCGCCGTGCTCGTCATGGTCGGACTGTTGATCTGGCGGCACCGTTCCAATATCCGCCATCTGCTGGCCGGCACCGAGGACAAGATCGGCACCGACCGGCCGGAAGCGTGACCGGGGCGAGGAGCCTTCAGGGAGACGCCCGACCCCGCTCCCGGAACTCCGCCAGCGCCCACTGGAAGCGTTGGTACAGCCGTTCCGGCACCCGGCCCTGAAACAGCCGGTCCAGCGCTTCGAATTTGGCCTGCTGCGACTCGAAGCCGCGCTGGGTGAAGCTGTCCACCGCATGACCCCTGGCCATAAGCCGGTTCATGTCGGTGAGATTGGCGGTCTTGTCGGCGCAGGACAGCGCCAGAACCGCCGGGTCTTTCAGTGCTGCCAACCGCTCGCGATAGGCTTGCTGACGGATTTCCCAGCTCTGGCCCTTGTCCGGCTCCGAAACGGCCGCGACCAGGGCCGCCACCCGGGCGTTGCCGGTTGCCTGGGCCAGCTCGCCTTCGTCGTAGTCGCAATCTTCAATGATGTCGTGCAGGAAGGCGGCGGCAATCAGTTCGTCGTCGCGAACGCCGCCGTCGATCAGTAGCCAGGCGACTTCGGCCAAGTGGAGGAAATAGGCGGGACGGTCCTCGCCAGGCGGTGCCTTGCGCCGGTGGTTGCGCTGACGATGGGTATGTTCCGCCAGCCGCATGGCGTTCGGAACGAGAGAGTCCGGCCTATTCACGGGCAGTCCTCGCTGGATGCGAACGAGCGGATCGCATTGTAATGCAAAGGGATCGCCGAACTCATTGTCCAATGGCTGGGAAAAAACCTTATAATCTCGTCTTTAAAATTTTCGATTCGATCCCCGCTTTCCCAACCACGCCATTAGAGGGCATCCACGGTCGTGAATAAACAATCCAGTTTTACTCGCGCGGAATTGCTCGCCTGCGCCCGCGGCGAATTGTTCGGTCCCGGTAACGCCCAATTACCGTTGCCGAACATGCTGATGGTCGATCGTATCGTTCACATCGGTTCCGAGGGTGGCCAGTACGGCAAGGGCGAGATCGTCGCGGAACTGGACATTCATCCGGATCTCTGGTTTTTTGGCTGCCACTTCATTGGCGATCCGGTCATGCCGGGTTGTCTGGGGCTGGATGCGATGTGGCAACTGGTCGGGTTTTTTCTGGGCTGGATGGGAGGGCAGGGACGAGGCCGAGCGCTCGGTTGCGGTGAAGTGAAGTTCACCGGGCAGGTGCGCCCCGAGGCCAAGAAGCTGACGTATCACATTCACATGAAGCGGGTTATGCTGCGCAAACTGGTCATGGGTATCGCCGACGCGAACCTGGAGGTCGACGGCCGGACCATTTATACCGGCAAGGACCTGAGGGTTGGATTGTTCACCTCGACCGACGGCTTTTGAGGGTAGCAACGATGAAACGGGTAGTAGTTACCGGTATCGGTATCGTATCCAGCATCGGCAACGACCGCTGGGAAGTGCTGGAATCGCTGCGGCAGGGCCGCAGTGGGTTGGAGTTCGCGGAAGACTACAAGGAAATGGGCCTCCGCTCCCATGTGCGCGGCCCGCTGCGAGTGGATCTGGCGGCGCAGATCGACCGCAAGATCCTGCGGTTCATGGGCGATGCCGCCGCGTTCAACTATATCGCCATGCGCGAGGCTATCGCCGACGCCCAACTGCCGGAGGCTCTGGTGTCCAACCCGCGCGCCGGACTGGTGACCGGCAGCGGTGGCGGCAGCCCGCAGAATATGGTCGAGGCCGCCGATCTGCTACGCAACAAGGGGCTGAAACGGGTCGGGCCGTACATGGTACCGCGCACCATGAGCAGCACCACCACGGCCTGTTTGGCGACGCCGTTCAAGATCAAGGGCGTCAATTACAGTATCGGCTCCGCCTGCGCCACCGGCGCCCATTGCATCGGCCACGGTGGCGAACTGATCCAGTGGGGCAAGCAGGATATCGTGTTCGCCGGCGGTGGCGAGGAAGTGCACTGGAGCCTGACCCATCTGTTCGATGCCATGGGCGCGCTGTCCACCAAGTATAACGCGACGCCGCAAACCGCCTCGCGTCCATATGACGCCAATCGTGACGGGTTCGTGATTTCCGGCGGCGGCGGGATCGTGGTGCTGGAGGAACTGGAGCACGCCCGCCAGCGCGGCGCGCGGATTTACGGCGAATTGGTCGGCTACGGCGCTACTTCCGACGGCTACGACATGGTGCAACCCTCCGGCGAGGGCGCGCTGCGCTGTATGAAGCAAGCGCTGGAGGGGGTGAGCGAGCCAGTGGACTATATCAACACGCACGGCACCAGCACTCCGGCCGGCGATGTCCGCGAATTGGAAGCGATTCGCGAGATGTTCGGTGACCGGATTCCGCCGATCAGTTCCACCAAGTCGCTGACCGGCCATGCGCTGGGCGCGGCGGGGGTGCATGAGGCGATCTATTCGCTGCTGATGATGGACAACTGTTTCATCGCCGCCTCGGCCAATATCGAAACCCTCGATCCGGCGGCGGAAGGCTTCCCCATCGTCCGGCAACGGGTCGATAACGCCGATCTTACGGTGGTGATGTCCAACAGCTTCGGCTTCGGCGGCACCAACGCCACGCTGGTGTTCCGGCGGTTTTGAGGGTTAGACGGCGCCCGGTCTATCCGACGGGACTGTGGTAGACAGCCCGGCTGGCTTGGAGTATCCCGCTCAGGCCAGCCGGGTATGTTATGGGAGTATTCCGCCTGGGTGGGAGGCGATCAATCCGCCCCTCACCACCTATCAGTTTGTCCTAAGCCATTGTTTCAGTGCGTTTCAGCAGATTTCCTGCAACGGCAAATCAAGCAGTTAATACTGCCTTCTGACGAGTGAGGCCGGCGATATTGAAAACTGATAGGTGGTGAGCAATCCGCCCTTGGGCCGAGCAAATCCGTCAGATCGTTTGCGTCGAAAATCCGTTCGGCCCAGGCTTCCAGTTGCTCGGCGTCGGCTTGACGCAGGCGGGCGCTGGCCCACCGGGGCAACGCCCCAAAGCGCCGGCGAAGCTGTTTGGTCAGAATCGTCAGCGCTTCTTTCCGGCGACCCAGCTTTTCACCTTCCTCTTTGCCTTCCTTGAGGCCTTCCTGCTTGCCTTTCTCGATCCCGATGCCCACCAGTTCCCGGTAGGCGCGGGTTTCTTCCAGAGGGGTCAGTACGTGCAACATGCGTAGTTCTACTTTGTCAGATTACTTATCCGGCCCTACTCGTTAAGCTGCTGCCTGCGGCAGGCGGAGTCGGTCGCTGCTTGGCGCTTGCGATGGCGTCGCTCCATCTGTCGGAGGACCTCGGCCAAGGGGGTATCCCGGCGGGGTAGAAAATGGTTCAGTAAAGCCCGGATGTCGGTGCCACTCAACAACGGTCGGGTCTGGTGATGGAGCCGACGCTCCTCCAGGGTGAACAGCATCGCCATCATCACCAGGGCCATAGGATGGTGCCAGCCCCGCCAACTGCGCACCTGGTAGTCCCCCAGCCCCACGTCCTGTTTGCCCTGCTGCAAGGCGCGCTCGATCCAGTAGCGCTGCCCTTGCAGGAACGCCAGCCGGGGGCACGGGGTGTCGGTCGGCGCGTTGCTGAGGCTATACTTGATCTCGGTCGGGGTATCCACTTCCCGGCGGACGATCAAATGCCACTGCCGTGCTTGGGGTTCGTCGCCATCCCACAGCCACACCCGGCGATGCAGGCTCTCCACGGGCAGCCGGCCGTTGGTGCCGTTGCGCAAGGTCACGCGCTGCCAAGCTTCCGCCGGTTGTTGTGGTACCCAGTGATCGACCCGGATCGCGGGCGTTTGCGCTTGGCGGCGGATCGGGGGACGACCGTGCGGCCTCGCCGGTGGTGGTACGACCGGCGGGGGATCGTCCAGGTAGATGCGCTGGTCTTTGTGAACGTCCCCGACGAAGCACTCGCCTTGGTCATCGAGCGTCCGCAGCAACGCCGGATCGCTGCCATAGAAGCCATCAAAGCCCACCCCGGCAAAGCCGATCCCCTGCTGCCGGGCGTGGGCGATCATCTCCAATGCCAAGTCGTGCTTGCGCTTAAAGCCGCGCTGTGCGGCGGGGATCCCCGCCGCCTGGCCACGCTCTGGGTCGTTCGTCCACCGCTCCGGCAAAAACAAGCGTTCGTCGCTCAAGGTGGCCGTTGTCCCACGGCCGAGCGCGGCAAAGACCCCCACTGGGCAGTTCTCGACCTTGCCCAACTGGCCACACCATGGTCGCGCCACCCCCACAGAATGCTTCCCTTTCTTCGGACAGCCGCTCTCATCAATCCAGCATTTCGGATAAAATTGAGTCTATCGTCTTCGCCGAAAGAATCCCATGTCCGAGAAGCGCAAGTACCCGTCAACAGAGTTGTCGACGGCCCAGCGTGAACTCATTGCCCGCCTCGTCGGCCCGCTGGAGGCGCGAGGGATTTCCCGCTCGGTTTTTCGCGACATTCTCGCCGACGCCGAAATCACCGTGCCCAAGTCGTCTTTGGACCGTTGGGTGCGCGCCCACGCGGTGACGGGCCAGCTCTTCACGGCGGAGAAGGCCAGCGGAGCGGCGCCCCTTCTGGACGACGCGCAGTGCGAGATTGCGGCCGGTTGGGTTCTGTCTCAGAACGACTCGAACCAGGTCGTCTCGCTGACCTCGTTCTCAAAGTTCTGCGCCTCCGCCTTTGGGGTAGAGCTTGCGCGGCCGACGGCGCATGACGACCTGCATGCCCTCGGCTTCAGTTCGAAGGCTTCACAGATGAAGACCGGCGGCTTCACCGTGGACGTCGACGCGCTCGCGAAGATGATGTTGGAGTGGAAGAGCGAGCGACAGCGTGCGGGTGATCCCAAGGGGCTCCTGGCCAGCGTCGACTTCACGTTCACGGGCCACCGCACCGATCGGCGCGTGACCTACGCGCCTGCTGGCGGTGCTCAGCCCAGATCGAGCACCGCGATCACTCGGTTCACGAACTGCATCGTCACCGTGGTCTGGTCCGACGGTGTCAACCGTACACCCTCCGTCCTGTTCACGTTCGATGGGAAATTCCGGCTCGCTCGGGTCGGGCGCAAGGGGTGGGTCCAGGAGCGGGACAAACTCGTGAACGCTCTCGCACGCTTCGGCATCGATGCGAAACGCATCATCTATATCGGAGCCGAGCAGAATGAGACCCGCCTCTATGCCAGCGAGAGTGCCGAGCTTCTGCGCCGTTGCTTTGCGCTCTACCCGATCCCGCCCCAGGTTGTCGTTTTCAGCGATCATGGGAAGTCCTTCTTTTGGGGTGGTGCGGTTAGCAGATGTAATGGTTGAAGGGGTGTCACAAGAGCCATGGCGCGCGCGGGCATTTGATGAGTAGGATGTTGTGGCAAGCTCTATGGTGTTTGTTTGGGTTTGTGTCTTTAATTGTTTGTAGTTATTGTATGCCCACGAGATAATTTGGTGGTGCCCGTCCCACGACGATGGATTGGAGGATGGTGTATTTGTGTGTGTCGCAGGTTGGAGCGCATGCTCTTTCGCGCCGCGTTGCCTGGTGTCGCCTATGATGTCGTTGCAGAGCGGTGTGCTGCAGCTGATGAGTTTATGGAAAAAAGCTGGGTAGGTGATGGCGTGCATGGTATGTAGATATGTGGTGATGACATTTGAAGGGTTGGCGTAGGGATTAGTGGAGGAGCTATGGGTTGCGGGCTGTACCATGTCTGTGTTGGAGATGCCTATATTATGAGTGGTCGGAAAGGTGTCACGGAGAGTATGGTAGTGTGTCGAGTTGTAGAGGTTGATGTTGAATATGATCTATCTTGGGCGTCGTGTGCCAGGTTGCGGAAGGCCTCGCCGTAGGCAAAGCGTGTTCGGCTTAAAGGTCGCCATCTCATGCACCCTTCGCCATCGCGGCCTTCAGCTCGCCCAGCGCCTGCTCAAGCTGCGCCTCTGTGACCGCCGCGTTGTGGAACTTCGCTTGCCCCGCGAAGATCGAGACGCCCTGCCTTTGACGGTGTTGGCGATGATCGCGGCGGGCTGATCTGGTCTTGGCTCAGTCCAACGCATCGCACACCTCAACAACGTCGTGCCCGTCGATCTCGCGCACGTCCCAGCCGAAAGCCTCCCACTGGTCTTGAGCGGATCGAGCAACTTCCGCAGGAGGTTTGTTCCATGGGCCAGGCGGTTGCGGTCGATAATTGCGACGAGTCGTGAGACATTGTTTGGCCGTCGTCATCGCCGCCTCCCAGGCTTGACCCTCCTGTAACTCCCCATCGCCCAACAGCTGTAGACTCGGAATCGAGTCTGGAGACGGCCAGCCAGCGCGATCCCGTTGGCGTAAGAAACGCCTTCGCCCAGCGAGCCGGTACAGCCCTCGATGCCGGGGGTGTAGTGCATCCCAGGGTGGCCTTGCAGCCGGTTGCCGAGCCGCTTCAGCTCGCGAGATCCTCGATGGGGAACACGCCTAGAATCGCCAGCGCCACATACTGCGCGGGGACGGAATGGCCTTTGCTCATGACGAAACGATCGCGGTCGGGCCAAGAGGGTTCGCGGGGTGGTAACGCATCTTGTAGAATAGAGCGCGGTCCAGACGTCAGTCGCCGAGAGGGAACCGCCGAAGTGGTGCGCCTTGTTCGGCCCCATCATCGAGACGATGTGCCAGCGCATCTCGGCTGCGCGGCGGCGCAACGCGGCGAGTTGGGACGGGTCTACAGACATGTGGACTCCAGTTGGCTTGCCATGATCTCAATGACACAGCGACTTCAACACCGCCAACGAGAGCGTGGCGTGGTCACTGGCAAAGTCTGCTCGAATACGCCTCCACACTGACGCGGCCATCGTAGCCGATATGCTCTCAGGTTGGCGAAGAAGGTGCGATAGCCGGCCTCGATCTCTGCGGGAAACGTGCGCTCTTCGACCCTGGCGAAGTGGATGTGCCGAACATCGGCCCCGGCTTCGAGCAGGATGTCCGGCGATTCATCCTCCAGGGTCATGTGGTAGTAATCCACCAGCAGCTTGATGTGAGGCCGATCCGGACTTGGCGCGACAGGGCCAGCCCCTCGGTGGCGGCGAGAACGATGTTGCTTTCGCGGCGGTTGAGCGGCTCGATAGCGATGGCGATGCCGTGTTCGGCCGCGATGGTTTGACCATGCGCAGCGTCTCGACGATCTGCTCCCAGGGCGCGTGCCACGGGGAAGCCTTCGGGCACGTTCTTGGCGCCGGAGCTGCCGAAAACGATGGTTTGGGCGCCGAGCTCCGCCGCACGAGGCAATCGTCCGCGCCTGGGTACTCCCGCACCTGCTGCCAATCCACGGCATCTCCCGTCAGGCGGACGGTGCGGGGGTAGAAGTTGTTGCAGGCTTCGCAGCGGATGCCGGAGGTCAGCACGCGTTTGTGCGAGCGCGCCAAACTCGGCCTCGGACAGCGCCATCATGTGCGCCAGCGACAGCTCGATGTAGTCGTAGCCGAACTCAGCGAGTTGCTCGACGATCTCCAGCCCGAATGCCGTCCGGCCCGGACGCAACCATGTTGGCACAGCAACCGAATTTCATAAAAGCGATCAGCACTCGCGGAACGCGGCCGAAGCCGGTGTCGCCGCTGTTGTAGACTGGCACCCGTGTGTTTGTCAAATGCGGTGCAAGCGCCGACATGGAAAGCTGAGCCATGGCAATGCAATCGACGGACTTCGACAGCTTCTCGATTTCTTCCAGAAGGATCGTGTTGTGAGTCGCGGCGTCCCCCTTCAAGATGGCTGCGAAGGCCGGCTCGCACAGCACCGTCGTGACTTCGATCTCTTTGCCCTTTTCGGTCGCAGCAATCCGCAGCAGCCTTTCTGATGAAGGCACGGTGGTGTTCAACGTCGCCAGCAGGCCGATCTTGCGGCCAGTGCTGACGGCGAGCTCCATCATTGGGTGGTCGATCTGCGCGATAGGAACGTTCATCATTGGGCGCGCCAGTTCGGCGGCGAAATTGAACGTGGAGCACGCCAGGAGGATCAGATCCACCCCGGCCTCTTCGAGGTTGTGGGCATACTGGGCAAACTTGTAGTAGTTGCGCTTCGGGATCACCCCCACGCGGGCCGTGATGTTGTCGCGTGGGATGGTGATGTCGACGAAGTGCATGATGCTGACCTCGGGGATGTACTTCTCGATGAAGGGTTGCATCGCTGGGATCGTGATGTTGTTGGCATGGATAATGCCAATTGTGCGCTCGCTGAGTGGTTTGGACATGGTTATCATCTCCTGATCTAGCCCGGCCGAACCGGTAAAAAAGCTGCTCACCACTTTTTTTTTTTTTTTTTTTTTTTTTTTTTAAAAAAAAACCGGATATCAGACCGCTGGTGATAAGACGAGCAGCGAAATCCCGTGCACAGGCAGCTTGAAGCTGAGCTTGACCTTCCCGTCCATCAATAGGGCCTCCTGCGGCGGCTCCACCAGTTCCAGCCCATCCCGCGCCTTGATCGCGGCATACTGGCCCGCCGCCGGATACATCGGCTTGCCCTGGCGCACCCATTCGGCGTAGGCGTTACTGTGCGTCCCATCCACACGGTAATGCCGCAGGGGATCAACCCCTCGCCGTCGAACGGCAGATTCTCTACCTCAACCTGTAACCTCAGCCTCGCCCGTCCGGTCCCAATCGTCATGATGGTTGTAGATCAGGACTTCCAGGTTTTCGCGCCGGTGAGCGGCGGCGAAGCCGGAGACACTGAACGCTTCCTTGAAGCCCCACAGATCGGCATATTGCATCGGGTCTTTGGTCGCCGAACTCGCGGAAATGCGATCTGTTGGGCTGCCCATCTTGGCATACATGCGGAACAGGTTGAGGATCGCCTTGTCGATCCCCTGTGTCGACAAACGTTCGTGTCTCCTCGAAGCAGCGCTCCGCAACGAACATGAACGCCCAGGAGAGGAACTTCAGATCCCAGCCCTTGGCCACCGACCATTTGGTCAGCTTGTCGAAGGCGCAGGCGACGTAGCTGGCGTAGTACTCGGTGTTGCGGAAGTTGAGATCGGCGTTGTCCCACGTGCCGCCGGCTGCCCAGCCGTCCGGGTCGAT
>CAVQSJ010000041.1:0-66963 GCA_963715845.1 uncultured Gammaproteobacteria bacterium
AGGCTCTTTGGGAATTGCCGGGGTATAAATTGTTTTTAAAAACAGAATCTTGTCGATCATAAATCGCTTTTTATGCCTCAATAAATTCGGAGCAAATTTCGGTAACTCTATGATTTTTTATAGGCATACAAAGCATATCCACAAAGGTCCAGATAAAGATGTTGGAAAAGATGCCCAATATTCTTCAAACCATAACAGCGTCGTTTAATGACTTTGATCTTGTTATTAAGCCCCTCAACGAATCCACTCGTCAGTCGATTTAAGAAATAATTCGCGACCTCATTTTTATAGGTCTCCAAGGTCTTTAAAAACGTATCAAAACAACGCACCGAACTCTTTTTAACCCGGTTCATCCATCCCGTGATCCTCTGCTTCCCACGACGGCGATCCAAGTCGCTATCCAACAGAGCCGTTAACTTGTTTTTTAACTGATAAGCTTGTTGCAGAAGCGGTGAATACTGGAATAACTGGTCTAACGTTTCTTGGTCTTTTGAGGTTAAATCATCCGGCCTTTTACGCAAAAGCCACATCACCCCTTCCAGCTCTTTATACTGCTCTTTGGATAAGGTCTTCCTGAGTCGTTCCAGCTCTTTTTTGCGCAATTCATCCAGACCCTTTCCATAGAGTTTAGCCAAGTGAAATCGATCGACCACGATCCGGACTTTTTTCCCAAAAACTTCTTTCGCCGCATGGATAAAGCCCGCGTACATATCCGAACAAACAAAACGAACTTGTTGGCGTAACTTCTTGGGAATGCTCATTAAAAATTCTTTGACCGTCTCTTTCTTCCGATCGGCCAAGACCCCGAGAATCACCGTCTCTTCACCGATACGGCCCGTCACAATCGTGACAAAATCTTGGTGACCTTTCTTTAAAGAGATTTCATCAATCCCGATGACTTTGAGATTGTTAATCGTCTTCCAATCGACACCTTTGGCAATATAGCGATCAATAATCCCCCGCACCGCTTCATAACCGATCCCTTCTTTAATGCTGACATCTACAACCGTACTATTCACACAGGCCAATAAAACATGTTTCTCGAACGCTTGAGTGTGTCCACTTCGATGGTCATACCACGCTAATTTTTGCGTCGTCGTCGGCTGTCCTCCGCATTGTGTGCATAGGTACCGCTGTGGACGAATACGCAATTCAACCTGCCAACCAAGCAGGGATAAATGTCTGAGCGTAATAAACTCACCATACCCATAAAAATGATTAATAACATTTCCACATTGATGACAGTGCGTTCCGTGAACCGTACTATGAACCGTGACCCGATAGTTCCCTTCTCGGTCCATTTCTACCTCATCTACCTCAACATGAGGGATATCCAAAAGCACATTAAGAGCCTATACGAAAACTAACATGTTGTTTTAAATAACGATTTAGTGTATAATTTTCGTTAAAATTTCATTGTGAATTGATTTTGAGAGAGAGGAAACATCCCATGACTGAAAAAAAATATCCGAGTGATTTGACTGATGAAGAGTGGGAAGTGATCAAAGTGATCCTATTAAAAGAAGAGGGTCGCTCAATGGGTAGGCCCAGGGAAGTCGATTTGAGGAGAGTATGGGGTGCCATCAGTTATATTAACAAAACGGGCTGTCAATGGGATTATTTACCGCATGATTTCCCGCCACCAACCACCGTGAGTTATCATTATCAAAAATGGCTGAGGTCAGGACTTTTCGAGCGAGTGAACCAGGAAATTCGGCGGATGCTCCGAAAAAACAACGGTCGGAACGAAGAACCTACCGCCGGGATCATCGATAGTCAAAGCGTGAAGGGAACTGCAGAATCCGCCCAAGAATCGGGCTTCGATGGTGGGAAAAAAGTCAAGGGCAGGAAACATCATATTGTAGTCGATACCATCGGTTGCGTTCTAGTCGCTCTCGTTCATGCCGCGAATATTCATGATAGCAAGGGGGCAAGGCCGGTATGAGAGCGGGTCTTTGAGGCCGTGCCCACCCTGCGACGGATCTGGGCGGATCAAGGCTATAAAGGCCCCTTGGTCAAGTGGGTTAAAAGCACCTTTACCTGTGAATTGGAGGTCGTCGGTCGCAAAGGCAAGAAGTTTAAAGTGATTCCTCGACGTTGGGTGGTAGAGCGAACCTTTGCTTGGCTCAGCCGTTATCGCAGATTAGTCAGGGAATATGAAAAAAAGCCCGCTTCGAGTATCGCAATGATTTATGTTGCTTCTATCCGGATTATGTTAAAAAAACTGTTCCCTCAAACTAATGAAGAGTGCCCGTCATAAATGTGTACCTTTGAATTTATACTTTTCGTATAGGCTCTAAAAGCGTTCTTCAACTCGTCTAATGATTTATCCGTCATAAAATTCTCACTTGATGTTGGCAACTAATTGATATTATTATAATTTACTACCCCTTGAAATACCAGAGAGCCACGGCGCATGAGCCAACGGACGCTCTGGTGTTCGAGGTGTCTGGAGAAACCGTGGAGTTGGTGTGAATGATATGAACAGCGATAGTGCATCGCTGGATTTGTAAAATGCTAAGAAAAATTAGAGAAATTATCGAAGATCTGGAAAATGCGGGATTTTACGAGATCCCAAGTGGCGGTAAAAGATCACATCGTAAATTTACCCATGCCAAGTATGCTGGCGCGGTGACGGTCAGTGGAAAATCTGGTGACGATGCCAAGCTTTATCAAGAAAGACAGGTGAAGCAGTCTTTAGAGAAGGTGAAAAAATGAAACAAAGCGACCTATATCATAAGTGGGTAGATTGGAGTGAAGAGGATCAAACCTATATTGGAAAATGCCCTGATTTAATTACCGGAATTCATGGAGACGATCCAGTACAATTATACAGCGAATTATGTGAAGTTATTGAGGATATCATTCACCATTTTGAAGCAGAGGGACGCTCGCTTCCCAGTCCTCGCATTCGCCCTATGCAGGGAGTGGCTTGAAATGAATTGCTCACATGCCCTTGAATTGCTCACCCAGAGCAAACCGATCTTGGCCGCGCGTTATGGGGTGACGCAGCTTGCCCTGTTCGGCTCAACCGCACGAGACACCGCGCGGGCTAACAGCGACATCGATATCCTGGTCGCTTTCGACGGCCCAGCAACATCGGAACGCTATTTCGGCGTACAGTTTTATCTGGAAGATCTGTTCGGATGCCCGGTCGATCTGGTTACCGAGAAAGCCCTGCGCCCGGAGTTACGCCCTTTTATTGAAAAGGAAGCGCTTCATGTCTGAGTCAGGCTCCCGCGAGTGGTGTTTTTACTTGGACGACATACCCCAACTTCGACAGTTGCGGGACACCACTCAATGACCAAGAACCAAAAACTCGAACTCACCTGGATCGGCAAGGAGAACCGGCCGAAGCTGGAACCGCGCATTCTGCTGGAAGACCCGGAGAAGTCGTATCACGCGAAACATCGAGTAACGGACGGGGACATTTTCGACAACCGGCTGATTTTCGGCGATAACCTGCTGGCGTTGAAGGCGTTGGAAGCCGAGTTCGCTGGCAAGGTGAAGTGCGTGTTCATCGACCCGCCGTACAACACCGGCAGCGCGTTCACGCATTACGACGATGGGTTGGAGCATTCGATCTGGCTGTCGCTGATGCGGGACCGGCTGGAGATTATCCGGCGGTTGTTGTCGGAGGATGGATCGCTGTGGATCACCATCGACGATAACGAAGCGCATTACCTGAAGGTGTTGTGTGATGAGATTTTTGGGCGGGCGAACTTCGTGGCAAATGCTGTTTGGCAGAAACGAACATCGCGGGAGAATCGCGCTGCAATTGGTTCCTCACACGATCATCTGCTTATCTATGCCAAGCAAGGTGCGCTGGAATGGAAGAGTGCGAGACGGCTTCTTCCGCCAAATGACGCTGGTTATTCGAATCCAGACAATGATGCACGCGGCCCTTGGCGGTCTATCCCCTTTAGCGCTCAAGGGTTTAGGCCGAATCAGATGTACAAGGTACGGACGCCTTCTGGTGAGTTCGTGGAACCCCCGAAAGGCCGTTGTTGGGCGGCGACCGAGTCAGTTTATGAGTCGTATCTCAAGGATAGTCGTGTTTACTTCTCTAACGATGGGGCAGGACGACCGCGGATAAAGCAATTTCGGGGCGAAGAAAAGGGGCTCGTTCCCATGACTTGGTGGGACGCACAGTTCGCTGGCGATAACGAATCCGCAAAGAAAGAAATACTCGCGCTATTTCCCGATATTGATCCGTTCGGTACGCCAAAACCCGAGAAACTTCTCTCTCAGATCATTCACATCGCCACCAACCCCGGTGACCTCGTCCTCGACTCCTTCGCTGGTTCTGGCACGACCGGCGCTGTCGCCCACAAGATGGGCCGGCGCTGGATCATGGTCGAACTCAGCGACCACTGCCACACCCACATCATCCCGCGCCTGAAGAAAGTCATCGACGGCGAAGACCCCGGCGGCATCACCAAGGCCGTCAACTGGTGGGGCGGCGGCGGGTTCCGCTACTACCGACTCGCGCCCTCGCTGCTGGAACAGGACAAGTGGGGCAACTGGGTCATCAACAAGGACTACAACGCCGCCATGCTAGCCGAGGCGCTGTGCAAGCTGGAAGGCTTCAGCTACGCGCCGTCCGACGCGGTGTACTGGCAGCACGGCCATTCCACCGAGCGTGACTTCATCTACGTCACCACCGCCACCCTCACCCACGAGCAACTTCAGCAACTTTCCCACGAAGTGGGATCGGATCGCTCGCTACTGGTACTGTGCACCGCCTTTCGAGGACGCGGCGAGTACCCCAACCTGACCGTCAAGAAGATTCCCAAACAGGTCTTGAACCGCTGCGAATGGGGCCACGACGACTACTCGCTGCGGGTGGAGAATCTGCCGCGAAAACCGCCAGAGCCTGGGCAGCAGGAGTTGCCGCTATGAGCAGGAAAAAGGTCACGACCGAGGCCAATGCGACGGTGATCGGCGAACTGCTGCAACGCATACGGCAAATCTGGGAGTCGGCTCGCTCGCAGGCGGCGCGCTCGGTGAATTCGGCACTGGTGCAAGCCAACTGGTTGATTGGCAGACAGATCGTTGAGGCGGAGCAAGGCGGAAAATCGCGCGCTGCCTACAGCAGCCGGCTGCTGGAAACGCTGTCCGAGTCATTGGAGAAGGAGTACGGCAGTGGCTTTTCAGTGACGGCGCTGAAATACATGCGTATGTTTTATCTGGACTATCCGGAGTTGCTGGAAATTCGTCACGCACCGCGTGACGAATTAGCGTCGGCGAGCGCGGAAGCGAAAGGTCCCGCAGTTGCTCTAAACCTAGCTAGTGCTTGGCCGAAAACCCTGAAATTTCGTAGGTTGGGTTGAGCTTGTGAAACCCAACATTATGATCCTAAAAGCTAATTTCCTGAATGTTGGGCAACGCTACGCTTTTGCCCAACCTAGTGTGCCCGACATGGGCATGTACTTGTTACCTGAGAGGAGGTAACCGCGAAGAGTGACGAGAAGCGTAGCGAAACCCAAGGTGGAAGCCGCGAGGCCAAGCTGAAAGAAGGGCGTAGCCAAGACACGACCGCAGGAACACGAACAGGCAGTGAGGCCGGGTACGGGCGATGAGCGTGCTAGGGAACGCGAAATCCAACCGTCACCGAAAGACGTATCCGGTAGAGCCTGGCGGCACGGGTCGAAAGTATCTGTTCTTACTCGGGGAGACCTGACGCGTGAGAGCGTGCCAGGAGTCAGCAGAGGCCGTAGTAGTGTGGACACCGGCCGAAAGGCCGGTCGAGCGAAGGGCCGAAGAGTCACGAGAGGACCACAGTCTGCATCCGTTCCCAGCGGCACGGAGACGGGCGACACGGGTTCGGAGCGGCAACTGCGGCAGCTCCCGGACCGGCGGGCCAAGCCGAGCAGGTGGATTCCTGCGGAGGGGCGGCACGTGCCCATCGAGTCGCGGCGGACAGCGAGCACAGACGTCAGAAGAGGTTCAATGAGCAACACGGTAGACATCAGTAATTCACTCTACCGTGGGTGCTCGCGGGCTAAGCCCGCTGGGCTCAACCGCCGGATGCGGAAAACCGCATGTCCGGTGGTGTGGGAGGGCTGACGGGCGCAATCCCGTCAGCCCGACCCGATCATCAGGGGTTTCCGGTCAGACACTAGCTATCACGGGAAAATTTACAGAAAAGTTGAGAAGTAGCTTATGAAACGCGATCAGGTATTGTCGGTGTTGCGAGAGCGACACGAGGAGATCGAACGGCGCTTCAGCGTCAAGCATCTTGCCCTTTTTGGTTCGATGGCCCGGGATGAAGCGCGGGGAGACAGCGATGTGGACGTGCTGGTGGAATCGAGGGTTCCGCGACTTTCGATGGCTACTTCGGCCTCAAGGATTATCTTGAGCAACTGCTCGGACGGCCGGTGGATTTGGTGACCGAAAAGGGTTTGAAGCCCCGCGCCCGGCCGTATGTCGAAAAGGACCTGATCCGTGTCGCGTGATTAGCTGCTCTATCTGGGCGATCTGATCGAGAGCGGGGAAAAGATCGAACGCTTCGTAACCGGTCGAACATTCGAGACTTTTCTCTTCGATGAGGCCATCTTCGATGCTGAAGAAGAGGGTGAAAAAATCTAAGAGAAAAATTGTAAATGAAAAAGGAAAAGGAGCTCAGAACGATAACCGCAGCACGGACAATCCGCAGTGAACCGCCACGTCAACGCCATTGCCGGCCGCCTCTCGCTGCGCCCGCCGCAGCGCCGGTCACTGGAGATTCTCAACCGCATCACCGAGATCGCACCGCCCGGCAAAGGCGCCGATACCGCTGCCGTGTTGGAGATGATCCGCGGCGAATTTCCCTCGGTCGCGGACTTCGAGCGCGAGTTTCCGTCGCTGTGCTTCGCGCTGGCCACGGGCGTGGGCAAGACGCGGCTGATGGGGGCCTTTATCAGCTATCTGCACTTGGCGCACGGCATCAACAACTTCTTCGTGCTAGCGCCCAACCTGACCATCTACAACAAACTGATCGCCGACTTCACCCCCAACACGCCGAAGTACGTGTTCCGGGGCATCGCGGAGTTCGCCACCGACCCGCCGGAGATCATCACCGGCGACACCTACGAAGCCAAGGCCGGCTCGCTGTTCGACGCGCTGATCCGCTGCAAGGTCAACATCTTCAACATCTCCAAGATCAACTCCGAAGTGCGCGGCGGCAAATCGCCCCGCATCAAGCGCCTGTCGGAGTACATCGGCGAGAGCTATTTCGACTATCTGGCCGGCCTACCCGATCTGGTGCTGCTGATGGACGAGTCGCACCGTTACCGGGCCAGCGCCGGCGTGCGGGCGATCAATGAGTTGAAACCGATCCTGGGGCTGGAACTGACCGCCACGCCGTTCGTGGAAACCAGCAAGGGCGCGGTGGCGTTCAAGAACGTCATTTACGACTACCCGCTGGGCCGGGCGATGGCCGATGGCTTCGTCAAGGAACCGGCGGTGGTCACCCGCAAGAACTTCAACCCGGCCGGCATGTCGCCGGAAGAAATCGAGCGGCTGAAGCTGGAAGACGGCGTACACTTGCATGAAAGCGTGAAGGTGGAGTTCCCGAGTTCGACAGTTAGCCGTATAACTCATTGAATGCCTTAGGTGGCTTAAAAAAACATGCCCCTACAACAGGGTGAGGGGTTGGGCGGCGATGGGTTTTTTAATGTTTAAGGCTTTCAGCACCTCGGTTTGTTGATGATGAAGCGTGGAGAGACCGGTCACGGCGTGTGTGGCGTTCAACCGGATCTGGTGATACTGGATACGCTGCAAGCGTTCCAAAGCGCGCTCTGGCGATAAACCGATCTGGGCGGTCTTCAACCGCTGGCGCATCACCCGGTAGAGGATCAAGGCCAGAAAACAGAGCCAAGCGTGCGCACGGATGCGGTCGGGCAACCGGTGATAGACCGGACCGATCGCTAACTCAGACTTGAGGACGCGAAACCCCCGCTCGATATCGGCTAACGCTTTGTAGCGGCTGACGATCTCGGCGGGGTCAGGTCCGGGGTATTGGTGACCAGCAATAACTTGCCGTCCAGGAGTTCGGCTTGGGCGCGTGCCGACTCATCGATCTGATAACGAAACGGTTTCCCTTTGAGATCAACCTTGATGATGCGGGACAAGCGCGCCTCGCTCACCGCCTGATAGAAGCGCGCCGTGGCGCCACGGTCCGAGAGTTGGCGACCCCGCTGGCGGACGCCGGCGTCTTGCCGGTCCAGCTTACCGGCCCATTGATCCGCTTGGGTGGTCAACATCTGGATCTGCGCCTGGCGGCGCTGGGTTTCCTGGGCAGCGCGCACGGGGTCATGGGCCACCACCAGGCGCAGGCCCTGCCAGGCCACTTCACCGATCACCTCGGCGGTCGCAGTGGGGGCCGGTGGGGGCGCAAACGTCGCCAAGACGTCCGCGAATTCCGCATAGCGGCGCCCCGGTACCGCCAGGATAAACTCCAGCGCTTGCCCCGAGGCCAAGCGGATGGCTTGTAGCGCCGCCAGATTGTCCAGACTGAGCAGGCCACGGTCGGCAATCAGGATCACCCGCCGCACGGTCGGAAAGCGCGTCAGGAGCCGATTCAGGGTCGGCAGGAGCGTGGTGGTCTCGGCGGTATTGCCGTCCACCACCTGATGATCGAGGGGCAACCCCTCGACGGTCTGGACGATACCCAGGAGGAATTGCTGGGCGATCAGCCCTTCTTTCGCCATCCCCCACTGGCGCACATCCCCAGTCGGTGTACTGGCGCCTTCCGCGCGGATGGTCGTCAGATCGTAGAACACCACCGCCAACTCCTGCGCGATCATCGGGCGGAGCACCCCGGCCACGACCTGGGCCACCGCCGCCTGGTGATCGATCAGCGCATCCAGACTGCGTAAGAGGTGCTGATGGGTTACCTTGGGCAGTGCCATCCCCGGCAGGGCGACCGTTTCCAGCCAGCGCAGGACGCCGAGTTTGGATTCCGGGTCGCACAAGCGGTTGAACACCATGAGGCGCAGCAACGCCTCGATATCCAGGCGGTGGCGGGTCTTGCCAAACACCCCCCGTAACGCGGAAAATCCTAGGATATTCCACAATTCCGTCAGCACCCAGACCTCGCCAAAGGTCCGGGTAGACTCAAAGGTCACGGTCGGCCACCCCGGTGGCGCCCCGACCGCGGGGCGCCCCGTGATCCGGAGCAAGCCGTTGATGACGGTATCGAGTCCCCCGTCGACCTGATCCAAGCGCCCGAGGGTCGCCAGGGTGCGTTTCTTGACGCGGCCCTGCTCATCACGAAAGGACTCGACCAACTGGACGTAGCGACGGTCGCCAGAAGTGGTAATCTTCACAAACATGCCGCTACTTTAGCAGTGCGATTATCTAAGTCAATCAAAATCATATGAGGTAGACGTGCCACCACAAAAGGGCCAGGGTCTGCCAGTTAAGATGCTGTTTTTACTGAATAACAGTGCTGATATTGAGGGCCAAACTGTCGAACTCGGGGGAGTTGGAAACCTACGCCCGCGAAACCGACAACCCCATCGTCAAGCCCTTCCTGCTGGTGATCGCCCGCGACACCACCCATGCCGGGCAACTTCTTACGCTGATCCAGTCCGATGGCTTCTTCGAGGGGCGCTACCGGGACAAGGTCATCCAGGTGGATTCCAGCAAGACCGGCGCGGAGGAAGAGGAGATGATCGCGCGCCTGCTCAAGGTCGAGCACAGCGAAGAGCCGACCGAGATCGTGATTCACGTCAACATGCTCAAGGAAGGCTGGGACGTGACCAACCTCTACACCATCGTCCCGCTGCGGGCCGCCAACGCGCGTACCCTCATCGAGCAATCCATCGGCCGCGGCCTGCGCCTGCCCTACGGCAAACGCACCGGCGTGACCGCCGTGGACCGGCTGAACATCGTCGCCCACGACAAATTTCAGGACATCATCGACGAGGCCAACAAGCCGGACTCCGCCATCCGGCTTCAGGCCGTGGTGCTGGATGCCGACCAACTCGGGCAGAAGACGGCGACGGTCGTGGCGCAATCGCAACTCGCCACCCAGTTAGGGATCAAGCCCGCGCAAGTCACCAGCAGTACAACGGTAGCCGGGCAGGACGAAACGCCCGCATTCATCCAGCCGGAAGAGCAGAAGCTGGCGCGGATCGCCTACGAAGTCATCCACCAGCTCGAAAATCAGCCGCAAGCCGTACCGACCCTCGAGCACCTCAGGAAACCGGAAATCCAGGCCGCCATCGTCCAGGCGGTCGAGGAACGGCGCGCGCCCGCGCAGGGGGAACTGGAAGGCATAACCGGGAAGCCGGACATTGCCGCCGTGGTTGCCAAAACGGTGGAATTGGTCGCGCGACAGACCATCGCCATCCCGCGCATTCTCGTCGTGCCGAAAGGCGAGGTGAAATCCGGCTTCAAGCCCTTCGCGCTCGAACTGGACACGCTGAAGTATCCGGCGGTTTCCGACGAACTGTGGATTCAGCACCTGCGCACCCACCAGCTTGAGATCGTCGCACTGGGCCGTGGCGGCATTGAAGAGGCGCGGCTGGAGGATTACATCGTCAGCGGGCTGGTCGATTTCGGCGACATCTGCTACGACGATCACGCCGATCTGCTCTACGACCTGGCGGCCCAGACGGTGCGGCATTTTCGCGGCTACCTCTCCGACGACGACACCCGCAAGGTACTGCGCTGCTACCAGCGCCCGATTGCACGGTTCATCCATGCCCAAATGCAGGCTCACTATTGGGAAGACGCGGCTGGCTACGAAGTGAAGGTCAGCAAGGGTTTCACCGAGTTGAAGCAGAGCGCCTATACCTGCGCCGTGCGGGAACCGCCCACGGATTACCGGGTCGCGCCGGCGGACAAGAGCAACATGGCGAAATACCTGTTCGGCGGCTTCCGGCGCTGCCTCTACCCGGTGCAGAAATTCGATTCCGACGCCGAGCGCAAACTCGCGGTCATTCTGGAACGCGACGCCATCAAGTGGTTCAGGCCGGCCAATGGTCAGTTCCAGATCTTCTACCGGCACGCGGCGGATCACCTGGAATACCAGCCGGATTTCGTCGCGGAAACGGACGACGCGCTCTTCCTGCTGGAACCCAAGGCTAGCAACCAGATGGAGGATCCGGTCGTGCTCGCGAAGAAGGAATCGGCGCTCCAATGGTGCGAGAATGCCTCCAATCATGCGATGACCCATGGCGGCAAGCCGTGGCGTTACCTGCTGATTCCCCACGATGAGATTGCCGAGAACAACACGCTGGCCGGCTTCGCGGCGCGGTTTCAGGCGGAAAACAATGGAAATACGTGAGCAATATCAAGGGAAGGTGCTCGTTCTGGAGCCAGTTGGCCGGCTGGACCTCCCGGCTTTTCGGGAACTCGAAATCCGACTGCTGGTGCGCTTCGCTCAGCCCGTGCCGCCGTAGCTGGCGATCTCCAGCTCTTCCTCGGTCAGGCCGGACTGGGCGTCGCGCACGTGGCGGCGGGCCTCGCCGGCGCTCTCGAAAATGTACGGCGCCACGTCGCGCTGCTCCAGGGCATCGCCCAGCTTCATGCGCAGGAAGGCACTGGTGGTGTAGCGGGTTACACCGGAGTAGAAGCGGTTCATCAAATCCTTGATGATGTCGGTGTAGGGATCGATCAGATCCGGGTCGATGGTGAAGTTATCGTAATTGACCACGGCGTAGGTCTTGCGGCCCAGCGGTGTCAGATGTTTTTCCACCTGCTGGCGAATGGCCTCGGCGTCGTCCAGGGTCTTGATTTCATAGCCTTCCAGGTTGACGAAGAACAGATCCTCCTCCGGGTCGTAGGTGAAGCGCTGCTCGATCGGCAGCCGCAGCAGGGCGCGGCGCAAACCCATCGGCTCGGGATGGAAGAGGCGGTCGTCCATCGGGCGCGGCGGCTGCCTGATGACGGGTCGGAAGTCCATCTGGTCCAGAATGTCCCGCTGCAAGTTCACCCCGGGCGCGATTTCGGTCAGCTCCATGCCGTCACGGCCGAGCTGGAACACGCACCGTTCGGTGACGTAGAGCACCGGCTGACCTTTGGCGATGGCATGGGAGCCGCTGAAGGTGCGGTGTTCCACTGCTTCGAGAAACTTGCGCCCCTTGCCGGGTTTGACAATCCGCAGTTGGCTGTTCTCGATGGCGATCTCGCCGCCGTTGGTGAAGGTACCGACAAACACAACCCTTTTGGCGTTCTGGCTGATGTTGATGAAACCGCCGGCGCCGGCCAGCTTGCTGCCGAACTTGCTGACGTTGACGTTGCCCTGCCGGTCCACCTGCGCCATGCCGAGGAAGGCGATATCCAGCCCGCCGCCGTCGTAGAAATCGAACTGCGAGGGTTGGTCGATGATCGCCTGGGTGTTGCTGGCCGCGCCGAAGTTCAGTCCGCCGGCCGGAATGCCGCCCAGCACTCCCGGTTCGGCGGTCAGGGTCATCAGGCTGATGATCTTCTCTTCGTTGGCGATGTTGGCGATGCCTTCCGGCATCCCGATGCCGAGGTTGACCACGCTGTTCGGCAGAATTTCAAAAGCCGCGCGGCGGGCGATGAGCTTGCGTTCGCTCAGCGGCATGGGCGGGATGGATTGCATCGGCACCCGGATTTCGCCGCTGAAGGCTGGATTGTAGGGGGTATCGAAAGTCTGCCAGTGGTGCTCGGGCGGAGCGGCCACGATACAGTCCACCAGTACGCCGGGAATCTTGACGTTGCGCGGATGCAGGCTGCCGCGTTCGACCAGGCGCTCGACCTGGACGATGACCACCCCACCGGAGTTGTGAACGGCGGTGGCGATGGCCAGCACCTCCAGGGTCAGCGCTTCCCGCTCCATCGGAGATGTTGCCATCGGGATCGGCGCTGGTGCCGCGAATCAGGGCGACGTTGATCGGAAACGCTTTGTAGAACAGATATTCCTCGCCGCCGATGGGCATCAGTTCCACGATGTCTTCGGTGGTCATTGCGTTCATCTTGCCGCCGCCGAAGCGCGGATCGACGAAGGTTCCCAACCCCACCCGGCTCAAGGTGCCGGGCTTGTGAGCGGCGATGTCGCGGAACAGGTGGGAAATCACGCCCTGCGGCAGGTTGTAGGCTTCGATCTTGCCGGCGATGGCCAACTGGCCCAGTTTGGGGACCAGCCCCCAGTGGCCGCCGATCACCCGCCGGATCAGCCTTTCGTGGCCGAGATGGTTCAGGCCGCGCTCGCGGCCGTCGCCCTGACCGGCGGCGTAGACCAGGGTCAGATTGCGGGGTCGGCCGGTTTCCAGGAAATAGCTTTCCAGCGCGATGGCCAAGTGCTCGGCGAAGCCGATGCCGACGAAACCGCCGGTGGCCACGGTGTCGCCGTCCCGGATCAGCCGTACCGCTTCATCGGCGGTAACGGTCTTGCCCTTGCTGGAGAACGGCTGGGAGGACAGCAGGGGGTGCGGGTGGGAAGCGGGCATGGATACGATCCTGTATGTAGGAAGTTTCAGTGGGTTTCCCGATCCAGTCGGACGGCGAGTTCGCGCAGTTCGGGAGCGACATGTACCGGGTAGATCGGCGTGGACTGATTGGCGCGCAAGGCGGGCGGCAGGGCGGCCAGTTGCGCTCGGACCCGGTCGCGGATGACGGCCAGTGGTTCCGGTGCTTGCAGGCGCCGGCCATTGGCCATCACTTGGATCAGCAGCGGCTCGCCCGGTTGCGGGTGGGCTTCCAAGCTGAGACAGTCGTCGGTGAACGCGCCAGCGGCGGTCCGCCGGTACACCTGTTTGCGGCCCGGCCAGGTGGCCTTGCCCTCGGAGCGCTTGCGCCGGGGTTTGCCGGCATACTCTTGCAGCTTGTAGACCATATCGAGGGTCGGGGCGTCGGTGGAGACGTCTAACCGGGTGCCGATGCCAAAACCGTCGAACGGCGCTCCGCCGGCCAGCAATTCGCCGATACGGTACTCGTCGAGATCGCCGCTGCCGAAAACGGTGACCTGACGCAGGCCGCCCTGGTCGAGGATATCCCGGACTCGCCGGGCGTGTGTACCGAGGTCGCCACTGTCGAGGCGCACGCCCTTGATGGCGATGCCGCGCGCCTGAAAACCCGGGGCGAGTTCGACCAGCTTGCGGGTGGCCGCTTCGGTATCGTAGGTGTCGAGCAGCAGGGTCACGTTGCCGGGCTGGGCGGCGGCGAAATGCATGAAGGCATCCGCCTCGCGGTCGTGGGCCTGGATCAGCGAGTGCGCCATGGTCCCGAATACGGGAATTCCGAACCGCATCCCGGCGAGCACGGTGGCGGTTCCGGCGAAACCGGCCAAGTAAGTGGCCCGGGCGGCGAGCAACGCGGCTTCGGCCCCATGGGCGCGCCGCATCCCGAAATCCACCAGCAGTTTGTCAGGCGCGGCCAGCACGCAGCGGGCGGCTTTGGAGGCGATCAAGGTCTGATAATGGATCAGGTTGATCAGCCGGCTTTCCACCAGTTGCGCCTGCGGTAAGGGAGCGGTGACTCGCAGGATCGGTTCATCGGCGAAAAAAGCCGTCCCCTCCGGTAGAGCCTGCACCGTGCCGGTAAAGCGGAATCCCGCCAGGGAGGTCACGAACTCGGGGCTGAAGCGGCCGCAGCCAGCCAGCCAGTCCAGTTCCTCGGCGGTGAAATGCAGGTTTTCCAAATAGTCCAGCGCCTGCTCCAGGCCAGCGGCGAGCAGGAAGCCCCGCTCGGGGGGCAGTCGACGGACAAACAACTCGAATACAGCCGTTTCTTGCATGCATTCCGCATGGTAAGTCTGGAGCATGGTGAGCTGATAGAGATCGGTCAATAGCACGCTGTTTGCGGTGTTCATGGCATTATCTGGGTCGGAGAGGCGGGCAAGTGCCCATGCCGCGTTTTCTGGGTCGATGCACCTTCGCCCGGCTAGAGGAGAACTGCGCGGGTCCAGGTGGCAACGGTTTGGATTCCAGCAGGATAATGGAGAATTAGCGATGGCGGATGACAGTACACGGGAAATTTTAACCGAGCAGCGGGAGGCGGTGCTGCTGGTTCGCCTCCACCGCCCCGATAAAAAGAACGCTCTGACGCTGGCGATGTATGCCGCGCTCACGGCGGCGCTGGAGCGGGCCGCCCGTGACCCGGCCGTCGGGGTAGTCGTGCTGACCGGCAGCGGCGACAGTTTCTCCAGCGGCAACGATATCGCCGATTTTCTGGCGGCGCCGCCGGCTGGCCAGGACAGTCCGGTCTTCCGGTTCCTGGCGGCGCTGCGCCAGTTCGAGAAGCCGTTGATCGCGGCCGTGAACGGTATGGCGGTCGGCATCGGCGTCACCTTGCTGCTGCATTGCGAGCTGGTGTGCGCCCGGGCCGGGGCAACCTTGCAGTTGCCGTTCGTCAATTTGGGACTGTGCCCGGAAGCGGCGTCCAGCTTGCTGTTGCCGAGATTGATCGGCTATCCGCGAGCGGCGGAACTGTTGCTGCTGGGCGAGCCGTTCAGCGCCGAACAGGCCCTGGAATGGGGCCTGATCAACGCCATCGGCGCCGATGCGGAAGCGACCCTGGCACTGGCGCTGACCAAGGCGCGGCGGCTGGCCCGGCAACCGGCGGCGGCGGTGCGCCTGACCAAGGCACTGCTGAAGCGGCTCGAGATCGATGCCGTGCGGGAAACGATTGCCCTGGAAAGCCGGCATTTCATGGAGCAACTGCGTACTCCGGAAGCGCTGGCGGCGTTGCAGGCGTTCGTGGGGCGCCGACGTCCGGGCGAGTAAACCGTCGAGCGGGCGAGGGGCTATCCCGTTCGCTCCTCCTCGTTCAGCAGCGCCAGCATTCGAATCAAATCCGAGAGCGATTCGGCCTGAAGTTTCTCCATGATCCGCTTGCGATGGATTTCCACGGTGGAGAGACTGATGCCGAGTTCGGCGGCAATGACCTTGTTGTATTGACCGCCCGCCACTCGTTCCAGCACTTCCCGCTCGCGCGGTGACAGCAGCGCCATCCGCGCCGCTACCTCGTCGCGCCGAGCTTGTCGGCGGCATTCCCGGGCATCGAGTGCCAGTGCCTCGTGGACCCGGGCCAGCAGGGTTTGCCCTTGAAAGGGTTTTTCGATGAAATCGAAGGCGCCGGCCTTCATGGCCCGGATCGCCATCGGCACGTCGCCGTGGCCGGTCATGAAAATGATCGGGATTCGATAGCCTTGGGTTTGTAGCTGTTTTTGTAGATCCAGACCGCTTATACCTGGCATCCGCACGTCCAGCACCAGGCAACTGGGCCGTTGGACGACGCTGGCTGCGAGGAAATCGGCCCCGTTCGCGAACGTTTTCACGGCCAACCCGCTGGTTTGCAGCAGCAGGCCGACGGCATCGCGTACCGCCTGGTCGTCGTCGATGAGAAAGATCGTTGGAGTATCGTTCATTCGGGCGCGGGTAGGGAGCGGGAGTTGACGTGAATCGGCAGGGACAAATGGAATGATACTCCACGGTCGGGATTCGGCGTCGCCCACAGTCGTCCTTCCTGGGATTCGACGATCGAGCGGCTGACCGATAGCCCCAGTCCCATGCCGCCGGGCTTGGTGCTGAAGAAGGGTTCGAACAGTCGTTCGGCCGCTTCCGCGCTGAAACCAGGCCCCGTATCTCGGACGGTGGCGAGCACCCTGTCGGTGCCGAGCGGAGCAGTGCGCAGGGTCAATTCGCGCGGCCCGCCGTCCGTTTCGTTCATGGCTTCGATGGCGTTGCGAACCAGGTACAGCACCACCAGTTGGATTTGGATGTCGTCGGCCAGGACCGCCGGCAGGGCTTCCGCCAGTTCCAGTTTCAGCGTGACTCCGGATTGACGTAACTCCAGTTGAGCGTAGTGGACGACGGCGTGGATCAGGGCGTTGAGGTCGAGCACGGCCTGGGCGGCTGGATGTTTCTGTACCAGTTCGCGCAGGTGGCGGATGATTCCGCCGGCTCGCAGCCCCTGGTTGACGATTTCATCGAGCGTTCCGGTCAGTTCGCGGGGATCGGTGTGGGTTTGCCGCAGCAAGGTCAGGCACGCCTGGGTATAAGCCACGATGGCGGCCAGCGGCTGGTTGAGTTCGTGAGCCAGGTTCGAGGCCAGTTCGACCGCCAGGCTGAGCCGCGACATCCGGGCCAGTTCCACCTGCTGCCGCCGCAGTTGATCCTCGGCCAGTTTGCGGGCGGTGATGTCCTCGGCCAGGCCGGCGATGCGATAGACGTAGCCGGCTTCATCGTGGATGGGAAAGCCGCGATCCCAAATCCAGCGGATGGTGCCGTCGGGACGCACGATTCGATACTCCTCGTCGAAATGGCCGAGTCTTTGCTTGGCGAGGTGCGCGGCCTGGATGCGCGGGCGATCGTCGGGGTGAACCGCTTCGATCCAGTCCAACGGCCGTTCGTGCAAGCCGTGTATGGGCCGCCCCCAAACCCCTTCGTAAGCCGGACTGACGTACAGATTTCGTTCCTCTTCGATGCCATAGACCCAGAATACTTCCCGGATGTGCTCGGCCATCTGGCGAAACCGTTCCTCGCTGTCGCGCAGGGCGTATTCCACCTGGATACGAGCGGTGATTTGCTGCTCCAGGGTTTGATTGATGGCCAGGAGTTTGGCGGTGCGTTCCCGGACGCGCGTTTCCAGGTCGTCGTGCGCGCGCGCCAACTGTTCCTCGGCGGTTTGCAACAGCCAATAGAGCAGGCCACCGCTGGCGATGATGGCCAGCACGTTGGGCCATTGGCCGGAGAGGAGCGATGGTGTGGTGCCTTGCAGCCAGACGGTCAAGAGCGGGTTGACGATTAACAGCCAGAACAGGCCGCCGAGCACGTAGAGCAGGCTGATGGTGGTTGGGTAGGCACAGCAACGCCGCAGGCGAACCAGCCGGGAACCGGCGGGCCGGCCAACCGTGTTCAGACTGGGGACCGCGGGAGAGGAGAAGGGGGCGGAACTTCGAGTCATGACGGATGGCGACTGCTCATCGCTCGGCTTCCCGGATTAGTGGGTTTCCAGGGATAGAGCCGCCGGCGTCCGTTCCAAGGCATCAGCGCGGCTGGCGATGGGCAAGGTAAAATGAAACGTAACGCCGGGACCTTGATTCTGAGTCATCCACAGCCGGCCGCCGTGAGCCTCGACGATGGATTGACTGATCGCCAGTCCCAGGCCGAGTCCGTCGGGCTTGGTGGTAAAAAACGGGTGCGGCAATTGATTAAGCACGTCCGGCGCCACGCCGGGTCCGGTGTCCTTGACCCCGAGTTCGACGACCCCCTGGTCCAGACGGGCATGAACGGTAATCGTGCGCGAACCGTCGCTGGTGCTCATGGCGTCCACCGCATTGTGGACCAGATTGAGGATCACCTGCTGGACTTGCAGGGGATCGGCCAGAACCGGGGGTAAATCCGGGGCGATGTTCCGTTGGAGGTGCACGTGATGGCGGCGGGCTTCCAGGTGCAGGAAGTCGTCGATGTCATCGAACAGTTCCTCGAGCCGGACCTTGAGGTACTGGGGCTTGCTCTGGCGGGCGAAGTGGCGGACGTGCTGGATGATGGTATTGGTGCGGGCGCTCTGGGCGGCGATTTTTTCCAGGGTTACCCGTAACTCGGTCGGATTGATCGGGCCGCTTCGCAGTCGGGCCAGACAGGTCTCGGTATATAAGGCGATGGCGGTGATCGGCTGATTGATTTCGTGGGCCAGCCCCGAGGCCATTTCGCCCAGGGTGTTAAGACGCGAGGCGTGCGCCAACAGGATTTGTTGTCGTTGGGCGGCCGCCGCCATGCGGTCCTGTTCGAGGATAGCTCCCACCCACTGGGCCATCAGTTGGATCAACTCGCGGTCCACGGTGGTGAACGGCGCGGGCTTCGGCCGAAAATCGGAGAAGTTCAGGGTTCCGAACACCTGGCCGCCGGCCTGCACCGGCGTACCCAGATAGGCTTCCAGCTTGAACTTCAGATAGCAGGGATGTTGGCGCTGGTGGCCAGCCGAAGCGTGCTCGAAACCCAAGGGCGACCGCGCGCGCAGGGTATCGCGGCAATAGGTGTCGCCCAGGGCGAAGACGTCGCCTTGGGCGATTTCGCCAGCGGGGGCGATGACGTGGGCGATTTCGTAGCGCTCGCCCTCGACGCGCGCCAGGATGCCGATGGCCAAGCCGAACCGCTGGCAGCCCATCGCCAGCATGGCCTGAATCTGTTCGCTGGCGTGGCGGCGCGGCGTGGAGATGACCTGGTAGAGTTCCCGCATCGCCCCCACGCTGTCTCTCAGCGCCGCCTGCTGGTCGGCCAATTGCCGGTTGATAGCCTCGGCCTGTTCCTTGGCCGTGGCGTATGACTGGGCCAGGCCCAGATTCTCCAGCGCCAGCCTTAACGAGCGAGAAAGGGTCTGGTGGTAGCGGTGGGCCGTCCCCAGCGCCAGCAGCAGATACAGAATGCCGGTGGCGCCCATGGTGGCGCGCAACAGATCGTCTTGCAGCAGCAGCCAGAGCACCGGCGGCAGGGCAAGGGGCAGGGCGTAGGCCACGCAGGTGATCAGGACCGGCGTCATGGTGAGGACGCCGCCCATCAGGACTCCTCCCAACACCAGGGTGATGAAGGTCTGGTAGACCAGCGAAGGCGACAGCGCCAGCAGAAAAACGCAACTCCCCCAACAGGCTCCGCTGGCGGCGCAGGCCCAGGTGTAACGGGTGGCCCAGCGGTGGGTGGTGCTATCCACATCAGGCTGGCGCTGGAAGGCGATGACCAAGGCCAGCCGGACCAGGACGCTGGTTTCCAGCAGGGCCAGCCAGCTCAGCAGGATCACGCGTGGAATGACTTCCCAGAGGACGAGCGCCAGTATCGGGGCGATGAGCAGGCTGGCCAAGGTGCCGAGGAGCGCCTGGGCGTACAGCAGCCGGACCTGTTCGGCGTGGATGAGCCGGGCGATGGGATCGGTTGCGGGGTCGAGAGGGACGGTGGTTTTCACGGCGCGCGGCGCTTGCCGGGTGCACTCCGGTGCGCGGGTCTGACGGGCGGGGTCCGCCGATCTTCCAGCGCGGGACGTTCGGGCTCGATCCTGTATTCACCCTCGATGAAATCGGGCGTGGCGTTACGAACCTGCCGCATCAGCCGGCGGTACTGCCACCACAGCCAGCCGCCAGCCACCAGACCGGCCAGCAGCAGAACGGTAAACAGCACCGAGGCGATGGCGAAACCCGCCACCACGGCCAGTACCGATGTCAGGGCCAGTCCCAGCCGGCTCAGCCAGGACGGTTTGGGGAGAGGTGGTAATTTCATGAGCGAGCGATCCAAAACCACCAGACGATCAGGGTAATCAGGCCCAGTCCGGCGAGGTTGACGATGAAGGTAGTCATGTCGGCTTACCTTGCGGGTGGAAACCGCGCAATCGGTTGGCGTTGCTGACCACGGTGAAGGACGACAGTGCCATGGCCGCGCCGGCCAGCATCGGGTTGAGCAACAACCCGGTCGCGGGGTAGAGCGCGCCGGCTGCGATTGGAATTCCCAAGGTATTGTAAAGGAAAGCGCCGAACAAATTTTGCCGAATATTGGTCACGGTGGCGCGGGAAATGGCGATGGCGTCCGCGATGCCGTGCAGGGAACCGCGTACCAGGGTGATACCAGCACTCTCGATGGCGACGTCGGCGCCAGTGCCCATCGCGAAGCCGACTTCGGCTTGGGCCAGGGCCGGCGCGTCGTTGATGCCGTCGCCAACCATGCCAACGATTTCGCCACGGACCTGTAGATCGGCGATGACTCCGGCCTTCGCGGTGGGCAGCACCTCGGCGAATACCGTGTCGATGCCGGCTTGCGCCGCGACAGCGCGGGCAGTGGCGGCGTGGTCGCCGGTCAGCAGGACAACGCGCAGACCCAAGTCCCGCAGGCGGTGAATGGCGGCGGTGGAATCGGGTTTGAGCGGGTCGGCCACCGCGACGATACCGGCCGCTCGACCATCCATCGCGACGAACACCGGCGTCTGTCCGGCGTTGGCCAGCCGTTCGGCCTCAGCCGCGAGCGGGGCGGTGTCGATCCCGTGGGCGTCCAGCAGCCGACGATTGCCCACCAGCAGCGAGCGACCTTCCACCACACCGCTCGCGCCCTGACCAGCAATGGCTGTGAACCGTTCCGGCGCGGGGACGACCAGACCGCGCTCGCGAGCGGCGTGCAGGATCGCTTGCGCCAAGGGATGTTCGGAACCGGCTTCCAGGCCGGCGGCCAGTCGAAAGATTTCGATCTCGCTGAAACCGGACGCGGTCGTTACGCTGGCTACCGTCGGCCGGCCGGTGGTGACGGTGCCGGTTTTGTCCAACACCACCGTGGTCAATTGTCCGGCCCGTTGCAGCGCCTCGCCGTCGCGGATCAGGACGCCGTGCTCGGCGGCCTTGCCGACGCCGACCATGATCGAAATCGGCGTGGCCAGCCCCAGGGCGCAGGGGCAGGCGATGATCAGCACCGTCAGGGTCGTGACCAGCATGTAGCCGGTCTTGGGCTCCGGGCCGAAATTGAACCAGGCCAGGGTGGTGACCACGGCGACGATCAGTACCGCCGGCACGAACACGGCGGCGACCCGGTCGGCGAGTCGGCCGATCGGTGGCTTGCTGTTCTGCGCCTGCCGCACGCTGGCGATGATCTGGGCCAATACCGTGTCCTCTCCGACCCGGGTGGCGCGGAACACGAAGGTGCCCACCTTGTTCAGGGTGCCGCCAGTTACGGAATCGCCTTCCCGCTTGACGACCGGCAGCGGTTCGCCGGTGAGCATGGCTTCATCCACGGTGGACCGTCCGTTGACGACGACACCGTCAACGGGGATTTTCTCGCCCGGCCGCACCCGGATCAGGGCTCCGATACCGAGGGATTCGATGGGTACATCCCGTTCCTGGTCGCCCTCGACCATCCGGGCGGTTTTCGGTTGCAGGCCGAGCAGGCGCTGGATCGCGGCCGAGGCCTTGCCGCGCGCCCGGCTTTCCAGCGCGGAACCGAGATTGATCAGGGCGATGATGGTGACCGCCGCCTCGAAATAGGCATGTTGGGCCAAACTCGGCACGCTGGCGGGGAACAACGCCACCAGCATCGAATAAAACCAGGCCGACCCCGTGCCCAGGGCGATCAGCGTGTCCATGTTGGCGTTGTGGTGGCGGAACTGTCGCCAGGCACTGGTGAAAAAGTGACCTCCAGCGTAGATCATCACCGCCAGGGTCAGCAGGCCGGTCACGATCCAGAACCTCCGGCCGCCTGGCGTTACCAGCGCCGGCAGCCAGCCGGCCATTTCGGCGAGCATCAAGGGCGCGGCCAGAACGCCGGCCATGATGGTGTTGCGAGCCAGTCGCTGGTAACGAGCGCGCTCGGCGGCATCGCGTTCGGTTTCGGCTGCCGTATCGCGCAGTTCGGTGGCGTCGTAGCCCGCCGCGCGAACGGCCGCGATCAGCGGCGTGGCTTGCGGGGCGCCGGTTACCTGGGCGGTGCGTTCGGCGAAATTCACATTGGCCGCGACGACGCCGGGCACGCCGCGCAGGGCGGTTTCCACGGCGGCGACGCAACCGGCGCAACTCATTCCGGTGATGGCTAGGCGAAGTGGCGTGGCTGGAGTTGCGGCCGGCATGAATAGTTTCTCCTGGCGCGGTTGAGGTAAGAGGCAAGTCCTGGGTTCTAGGAACTTTTGATGAGTTCTGGTATGAACGCAAGCAATAGGCGCTAAACTTATCTTTATGATCCATCCAGGCCACTCGAGTTCGACACTTCAAGGCATAGGTTTTTGATTTTACTAGACCCGCCGTGTTTGTGGCGGCACATTTTCACCTTTTTAACTCAATAACTTGAGGCAAACTGTCGAACTCGGAGGGCAGGCCCTGCGGGAGTGGAAAGCCGACGATAGTCACCAGGACGACATCAGCTTACTGGTGCTAGAGCGCGAGCCAAGGTCATGATCCAGACGATCAGCCTGATTATCGAGAGCCGACCCGAATGCAGCGAATTGCTAGGGCGATTTTCTGAAACGGTTATACCGAACCGGGCTTTGTCTCCCCCCTTTGAAAAAGGGGGGTTGGGGAGATTTTAACCGGCGGCGTCAATCCACGGGGCTCAAATCCCCCCTCACCCCCCTTTGTTAAGGGGGGAAGGGTGACGCTCCATTTCGCGGTCAAGCAGGTAAGCTTTTTTCCGGAAATCGCCTAAGCTGTGCCTTACATGGTCTGTGCCGGCTGATGGCGCTGCCCACAGCCGGTTGAGGGGTTCGCGGAACCGAAGCAAGCCGATCCCGAGATTTGGCGCCTGCGCGGGCGCGGTTTGAGCATCATCAAATTTTGGGAACCAGCGGGACATCGATGGTTTTGACGCATCTCACGGGCAATGGCATTGATATTGCTACGCTGGCGGGATGGCTGGTGATGGCCGACGTATCGCAGGTTCGGCAGCGACTGCTGACCACGGTCGAGCGGGGAAAACGCAAGCTGGTTCTGGACTTATCGGAGGTCGCATTCATGGATTCCAGCGGGCTTTCGGCGTTGGTATCGGTGTTCGAGGCCGCCCGGCTCAAGAACGGCGGGGTGGTGTTGCTCCAGCCGAATCCGACCGTGCGCTCCCTGATCGAGTTGACTCGCATGCAGCAGATTTTTGCGATTTTCGACGACGAAACGGCGGCGTTGGCCCGTTTGCGCTAGGCGGGCATGGGGTGGCGCGTTCCGCTCCATGCCCGCGCGGACCTCTGTAATCGTCCGTTCCGAACCGGCCGGAGGCGCTCTGGTTGCTATCCGTGCGAGAGCCGGCTCCGGCCCGAACCGTTATTTTTTCCACGCGCGAATACTGTTAATCTGTATAAAAAACCAGGAGGGTTTATGCCAGTCCGACACGTCCTTGTGGTAGATGATTCCAAGTCCGCGCGGTTGATGCTGCGCAAGATGTTGCAAGGGTTTGGTTTGACCGTGGATACGGTGGATTCCGCCGAGGAGGCGCTGAATTATCTGCGCGGCCAGCGGCCGGATGCGATCTTCATGGATCACACCATGCCCGGTTTGGACGGTCTGGGGGCCGTGCGGCAGATCAAGCGTGAACCGGGAATCGCCGCGATTCCCGTGACGATGTACACCTCCAAGGATGAACCCGCCTATCAAGACGAAGCTCGCGCGGCTGGCGCTATCGGCGTGCTGGTCAAGCCGGCGACGCCGGATGCGCTCGGCGCCGTCCTGGAGCAGATGAATACCCTGTTCGACGCAACCGCCGCGCTGATCGCCAGTGCTCCTCCTCCTCCTCTAGCTTCTCCCGCTCCGGCAGGGGAGGCGGTGACGACCGAGCAGTTCGAAAAACTTGCCGTCGAAAAGGCCGAGCTGGTGGTCTACGACGCGATCGAATCCCAGGTATTACCGCTGATCAACGACGTGATCGCCAAGGTGCGGCGGGATCTGGAAGTGGGTCAGGAAGAGATCTGCGGCCGGATTGCGGCCCGGGTATGCGAGGCGCAGTTCGCGAAATGGCAACCGCCGGCGCTGGACCCGCGCGACGCCCGCTCGGCGACCGAGGCAGCGCTTCGGACCCAGTTGCCCCCGCTGCTGGAGGAACGACTCGAAGGCTTCCGGCGCGAAGGGCGGGCAGAGATCGAAAGACAGGCGAGGGAGGTGGCGGGCCAGATTTACCAGAGCCAGTTGCACGAGTTATCCGAACGAATGGTGCGTCAACTGAGCGCGAGATTTACCGAGGCCACCCACAAGGCGGAGGAGGTTGCCCGCGAAGCCGCGCTCCATGCCGCGCGAGAAGTAGCCCTGCAGGCCATCACCGAGACTGCGGTTGCCAATGCCGGGGAAGGAAGCCCGGCGCTGGTGACCGAGCAGGCGTTCCACCAGCTTTGGGAGGGGGCCAAACACGATTTCCAGCGTCGCATTTATCTGGCGGCGGGCTGTGCGGCGGCGATTGGCATCGGAGCTGCATTGCTGGTCTTCTTCGGGTTGCGTTGAGAATTTTTTCGGCACAGCGAAGGACAAGCCCAGAGTAAAATGCCAAATAATTGTAGATGCTGAATCATGACGGACATCCTGTATCTGGTCCTCGGAACGACCATCGGATTGGCGGCGGGCGGCGTCATCGTCTTTATGTTGCCCTACCGATCCCTGCAGCACTCCCACGCGCGGGTTCGGGCGGAACTGGCGGACGAGCAGGCGAAGAACAACGAGTTGCAAGGCGCCATCCTTAACCAGCAGTCGACAGCCTATCAGGTGCGACAGACGCTGCTCCTGGAGCAGAAACGGCTGGAGGGCGATCTGACCCAGGTAGGAGAGCACCGTGCCAGCCTGGAGCAGCAATACGCCGAGTTGAAGGCCCGATACGAGCGGGAACAACAGAACCATCTCCAGGAAACCGCGCGGCTGCGCGACTCGATTACCCGCACGGAACAGGAAAGGGCAGGGTTGCAAAAGCAGTTCGCTCACGAACGCGTGGAATGGGACCGGCAAATACAGAGTTTGCTGCTGCAAAACACCCAGATCGAGGACCAAATGCGGGCGCTGCAGCGGGATAAAGCGATGGTGGACGCTCGATTGGAAGAGCAGCACGAAGAGTGGGAACGCGAACGATTGGCGCTGCAGATTCAGATCAATACCCTGGAGGATAGCCTGACGCTCTATAAGGCGCGTTCCGGTCAAAATCTGTCGCCGGACAGCGCACAAATGATGGAACAGTTGAGAGCGGAGGCGGTCGCGGAGTCGAACCGGCGGCGGGCTGCCTGGGAAAAGGAACGCAAGTCCTTGCAAGAGCAGTTGGAACGGTTGCAGACCGAACTGCGGGCAGCGCAGGAACCGGCGAACCCGGATATGCCCCTCCAACCTCCGCAGTGGGAGCAGGAAAAGCGGAATTTGCTCCAGCAGTTGGAGCAGGCGCACCAGGTACGGCGGAACCTTGAAGAAAAAATGGCGGCGCGAGATCGTCAGGCGGAGCAGGAGCGAAGCGCGCTGGAAGCTGAAATCGAACAGTTGATGGAACGGTTTTTGCGCCTGCACCACGAACGGAACGGTTAGCCATTCGGGAGCGGTTCAACCGAAGCACCGAGGCAGTACCGGACGCGGTTTCAATCCGGTTCGCCTTGCCGGGCAGAGTCAGGTCGGAAAGCGAGGTAGAGGTTCCCATGCACGTACTCGTGGTCGGCGGAGCGGGCTACATCGGCTCCCACATGGTCAAACTGCTCTGCCGGCGCGGTTGCGAGGTGACCGTGCTGGACAATTTATCGGCTGGCCATCGGGACGCGGTCGTGGGTGGGCGCTTCGTGCTGGGCGACCTGGGCGAACTGGATGTGCTGGAGGATTTGTTCAGAGCCAACCGATTCGATGGCGTGATGCATTTCGCTTCCCATATCCAGGTTGGCGAATCGGTGCGGGAACCGGCCAAATACTATCGCAACAACGTGTTCAAGACCCAACACCTGCTGGATGCCATGGTGGCGCATCGAGCGCGCTGCTTCATTTTTTCCTCTACGGCGGCGATTTTCGGCGAGCCAGTTCGCGTCCCAATCGACGAAGAACACCCCAGGAACCCCATCAATCCCTACGGTCGCGGCAAATGGATGGTCGAACAGATGCTAGAGGATTACGACGTGGCGTATGGGCTCAAATCGGTCAGCCTGCGCTATTTCAACGCCGCCGGCGCCGATCCCGAAGGCGAGTTGGGCGAACGCCACGAACCGGAGACCCACCTGATTCCGCTGGTGCTTCAGGCCGCCTCCGGCCGCCGACCGCACGTCACCGTATTCGGCACCGACTATGACACGCAGGATGGCACCTGCATCCGTGATTACATCCATGTGGCCGATCTGTGCGAGGCGCATTGGCTGGCGCTGCGCCGGCTGTGGGATGGTGGGGGCAGCGTCGCCTACAATCTGGGCAACGGCAACGGTTTTTCGGTGCGGGAGGTGATCGACACCGCTCGCGCCGTGACCGGCCGTGCTATCCCGGTGATGTACGACGAACGCCGGCCGGGCGATCCGGCCCGGCTGGTGGCCGACTCGCGGCGGGCGCGGACGGAACTGGGCTGGGAGCCACATTATGCGGATCTGGCGACGATCATCGCGCACGCCTGGCGCTGGGAGGCGCGGTAAGGGCGCGCTCAATAGGGGTTGCCTTACGCCGCCATTCGTTCCAATGCCGCCCGCAGCTCGCCGTCTAGCAACGCCGCCTTTTCGGTATGGGTATCGACGATGACGAAAGTGACATCGGCATCGGCGACGAGGGTATCGCTACCCTGGAGGGTGACGATCTGGTGCATGATGCAACTGCGGGTACCGATGGATTTTACCGAGGTCACAATTTGCAGCACCTCTCCCATGAAGGCGGCGCGGCGGTAATTGATGTTGATATTGACCAGGGCGAAGGCGTAGCCGTTGTCTTGCAGATAATCCAGGTCGCTCTTGCTTTCCAGGAAACTCCAGCGGGCCTCCTCCAGAAATTCCAGGTAGCGGGCGTTGTTGACGTGGCGGTACAGGTCAAGATGATAACCCCTTACCTTGATCTCAATCGTGTGACTCATGGTGTGATTCCCGTATTGTCGGTGGCCGAACGGGTGCCCACTGTAACCGCGTGCCGGCGATGAACGATAGGACGATTTTGCCAGCTTGGCCGTTCGCTCCCCTCGCCCGCAGGCGGGAGAGGGACTGGGGGAGAGGGCATGAGATTCAAAGACTTACCCCCTCACCCTAGCCCTCTCTCCCATGAATGGAGGAGAGGGGACCGAACGTTTGCGCGCCAACGTGGCCGGATGCGCCCGCCGCTGGGTGGAAACCGGCGCTGACCGCCGGCGGGATTCATTTATGGCTGGCCGATTTGGATCGGCCGCCGCAGCCCTCGTAGGAGCCTGATCGGGGTCGAACGCCCGGATGGCGCGCGGTTGCACCTTCAGTATCGGGACTCGCCAGCGCGGCGCCAGCCGGGCGCCCTTGACAGTGGCCGCACGTCATTAACCCCCATCCCCTGGGTATTGCCTGATTGCTGTGTCCCACGATAGCATAAGATTATGCTATTACGAGATACACTTGCTGCTGTTCTTCGCAGCCCGCTGGCGCCGCCCCCTCCGCCACGGGAGGTCGAGCGCCAACTGGTTGCCAGCTTAACGGTGAGCGGCTCGCAGGCGACTATCCTGACGGGGGTGCGGCGGTGCGGCAAGAGTACCCTGCAGGCTCAGTTGATGCGGCGCGCGGGAGGGGCGTTTTACTGCAACTTTGAGGACACCCGCCTGTATGGCGCGGGACCCGAGGATTTCTCTACATTCCTGTCGGTGCTGGACGAACTGGCCGGCCTAAACCAACCGGTGTTTCTGGATGAAGTGCAGGAGGTGAGGGAATGGCAGCGACTGGTGCGGGCCCTGCTGGATCGCGGGCGGGCGGTCTGCGTCACCGGCTCGAACGCCTCGCTGCTGGGCCGGGAACTGGGGGCCAAACTCACCGGCCGACAGTTGTCGTTCGAGGTGTTTCCGTTTAGTTACGCCGAGTATCTGACCTTCACCGGGAAAGATCGCGGCGTGGACTCGTTGCGGGCCCATCTGGACGACGGCGGCTTTCCGGTTTTCCTGAGCGAGCATCGTGACCTGGTTCTGCAAGAACTGTTGCGGGATGTGGTCCAGCGCGACGTGGCGGCGCGTCATGGCCTGCGCGAGACGCGGCATGTGATGAATCTGCTCCTCTTCCTGCTCGCCAACACCGGGCAGCCACTGTCGTTCCAGACCCTGACCAAGAACCTCGCCATTCCCACCGTCGGGCAGACCTCGCGCTACCTGGAATTCCTCCAGGACGCCTATCTGCTGTTCGCCGTGCCGAAATTCAGCGCTTCCTTCAAGCGACGGGTGATTGCCCCGGCCAAGTATTTTGCCATCGACAACGGGCTGCGCCGGGCCAACTCACCCCAGCTTCAGCCTGACCTCGGCCACCGGCTGGAAAACGCCGTTGCGCTGCATCTCCGCCGCGGCTGGCGCGAACTGCATTACGCCAGCGAACGCGACCGGTGGGAATGTGATTTCATCATCCCGGACGCGGCCATCCAGGTCTGCCTCGAACTCACCCCGGCCAATCGCGGACGTGAGCTGCGGGGGGTCATCGAGGGCACGCGCCTGCGCGGCCAGCGCCGCGCGGTGGTGGTGACGCTCGACCAGTCCGATCACCTGTGCGAGGACGGGGTGGAGATCGAAGTGGTGCCCGCCTGGCGTTGGCTGGCGTGACCTCGGGTTGTGCCCCTTAACTTCCGTGATGAACCATCCCGCGATGAACGATAGGACGAATGCGCCAACTTGGCCGGATGCGCCCGTCGGCGGGTGGAAACCGGCGCTGACCGCCGGCGGGATTCATTTATGGCTGGCGGAGCTGGATCGGCCGCCAAAGCCCTTGGCGAGACTGGCGGCGACGCTGGCGGCGGACGAGCGGGAGCGGGCGGCGCGATTCCACTTTTCCGAGCACCGGGATCGCTTCATCGCCGGACGGGGGTTGCTGCGGGAGTTGCTGGCGGCGTACCTGGACCGGCCGGCGGCGGCGCTGCGGTTCGAGCAGGGACCGCACGGCAAACCGGCGCTGGCGGGCGAAGAGGCCGGGGCCAGCCTGCATTTCAATCTGTCGCACAGCGGCGGCCAGGCGTTGTACGCGGTCGCCCGTCGGGCAGTGGGCGTGGATTTGGAGTGCCTGAACCGAACCGTGAACTGTTCGGCCGTCGCCGAGCAGATCTGCACGCCGCGCGAATGGGCGTTGTTTCAGACGCTGCCGGCGGAACGGCTCCGGGACGCCTTTTTTACCTGCTGGACGCGCAAGGAAGCCATTGCCAAGGCCTTGAGTGGTGGGTTGGCCAGTGGTCTGCGTAAATTGGAGGTCTGCTTTCAGGACGGACCGCAGGCAAGTAGCCGGGCCTGCCTGCGCGATACCACGGGGCGAGAATGGAGCGTATTGAATCTGCCGCTGGGTCCCGCCTGGAGTGGAGCTTTGGCCGCCGAGGGCACGGATTGGTGGTGGCGGGGTTGGCACCTCCGAGATGGCTGCCTTGATCTAACCGAAGGGTGATGGCATGGAACCAGGTTTCTGGCACGAGCGCTGGGAGCGGGCCGAGATCGGCTTTCACCAGCAGGAGATCAATCCTCATCTCCAGCAGTTCTGGAACCGGCTGGAGTTGCGATCCGGCCAGCGGGTATTCGCTCCGCTGTGCGGGAAAAGCCGGGACCTGCTGTGGCTGGCGAGCGAAGGACATCCCGTGACCGGGGTGGAAATCAGTCCCGTCGCGGTCGAAGCCTTCTTTCGAGAAAACGGTTTGCACCCGCAACGCTGGCGGGAAGCTGCCTTCGAGGTTTGGGAGGCAGATGAAATCCGCATCCTGCTCGGTGATTTTTTCGCCCTGGAACCGCGCCATCTGGCCGATGTCGCCGGCGTCTACGACCGCGCTTCGTTGATCGCCTTGCCGCCGGCGATGCGCGAACGCTACGCGATAAAACTGGCCGCAATCCTGCCGGCCGGGATTCGGACATTGCTGGTGACGCTGGAATACGACCAGACGGTCTTGGCGGGGCCACCGTTCGCGGTTGGCGAGACGGAGGTGCGGGCGTTGTACGCGCCAGCATACGAAGTGGAGTTACTCTACACCCGCGACGCGCTGTCGGAAGAATCCCGTTGGCGGGAACGCGGCCTGACCTGGTTGCTGGAAAAGGCCTATCTGCTGACGCGCCGTACGGTTGCAAGCTAATGAGCGGCGCGTTGTCGCTGTCTCCAGCGGCGGTCGTGCTGCGGATTTTTCTGCCGTTCGCCGCCGGTTATTTCCTGTCCTATCTATACCGCACCATCAATGCCGTGTTGTCGCCCTACCTGGCGGCGGAACTGCGGCTGGACGCCACCGATCTCGGCCTGTTGACCAGCGTCTATTTCCTGACCTTCGCCGCGTTCCAACTGCCGCTAGGCATGTTGCTGGACCGGTTTGGGCCGCGCCGGGTGGAGGCGACGCTGCTGCTGTTCGCGGCGGCCGGCAGCGGGTTGTTCGCGATCAGCAGCAATTCGGCGGAACTGATTGTCGGTCGGGGCTTGATTGGGCTGGGGGTTTCGGCCTGCCTGATGGCCAGCTTCAAGGCGTTCGTGCTGTGGTTTCCGGCCGCGCGTTTGCCAGCGGCCAATGGTTGGGTGCTGGCGGCCGGTGGGTTGGGAGCGCTGGTCGCTACCGCGCCGGTCGAAGCCGCGCTAAAGTTGACCGACTGGCGCGGGTTGTTCGCGATCCTGGCCGGGTTGAGTTGCGCGGTCGTGGGCGCGCTGCTGCTGGCGGTGCCGGAATGGAAGGTTGAAACGACGGCGGGTGACTGGCGGGCGCAGTGGCGGGAGATGGTAGCGATTTTTCGCAGCCCGGTGTTCTGGCGGGTGGCGCCGGTCGCCGTGCTGTCGCAGGCGTCGTTTCTGGCGATCCAGGGCTTGTGGGCGGGACCGTGGCTGCGCGACGTATCCGATTTGGATCAGACGACAGCGGCTGGCTACCTGTTCTGGATCGCGGCGGCGATGGTGAGTGGCTTTCTGGGCATGGGCCAACTGGCCTACCGGCTGAGCCGGCACGGCATCCCGCCGCTGGCGGTATCGGCGGGTGGGATGGCGCTGTTCATCCTGGTGCAACTGGTGATTCTGCTCGATTGGGGGCCGCTGCTGCCGCTGTGGGTGCTGTTCGGGTTTTTCGGCACCAGCGGGGTGCTGAGCTATGCGGTCCTGTCGCAGTCCTTTCCATCGGCTCTGTCGGGACGGGTCAACACGGCGCTGAACCTGCTGGTGTTCGTGGCGGCGTTCGCCGGGCAATGGGGGATGGGGGCGATCATCGACCATTGGCCGCGAGCAGGCGGCGGCTACGCTGATGTGGGATATCAACTGGCGTTCGGGTTGGCGCTGCTGTTGCAACTGCTCTCCTGGCTTTGGTTGCTGACGAAATGGGTTCAGCAGCGAGCTTGAGTGGTGGAATTGATGTCAAAGATATCCAGCAATACAGCGATAAGTGATGGACTTATTGACGGAGCCGGTTTGCTGGCGATTCAATAGCTTATCGCCCGCATGCGGGCTGCTACGCCGCGGGATTCGGTATTGCATCATTAAATTGCGAGGATGACGAAAAAGATAGGATACTTGGGGTTGCTTGAAGTCGTGAGGGTATTTGGATAGTTATGGAAATTCCAGGTTACACCATTGTACGCCAGCTTGGCAAAGGCGGTATGGCTACGGTTTATCTAGCCATCCAGGAGTCGCTTGGCCGCCAAGTAGCCTTGAAGGTGATGCAATCAACCTTGGTCAAGGACGAAAACTTTACTGAACGATTTCTCAAGGAAGGTCGGATCATTGCCCAATTCCAACATCCCCAAATCATAACGATCTACGATTTCGGCTCGCACGGTTCCTATTACTATTTTTCCATGGAGTATTTCCCGGAGGGAACCTTGGCTCAACAAATCGAACGGGGCTTGAGCCTGGAACGTGCCCTCGACATCATTAAATTGATCGCGGGTGCGCTTGCCTATGCCCACAACCTTGGCGTTATCCACCGCGACATCAAGCCGCAGAATATTCTGTTCCGTCAGGATGGCACTCCAGTGCTCAGCGATTTCGGCATCGCTAAAATGGTAGATGCCGACACCCAGTTGACTGCTCCCGGAATCACCATAGGCAGCCCCGTTTACATGAGTCCGGAACAGGTGACCGGTCAGAAGCTGGACGGCCGTTCCGATCTCTACAGCCTTGGCATCGTATTCTACGAAATGCTGGTCAAGCAGCCACCGTATCGGGCGGACGACATTATTAGCCTCGCCATGATGCATTGCACTCAACCGGTTCCGCAATTGCCTGTAGGGTTCGGCCAGCTTCAGCCTATCTTGCAAAAACTCCTGGCTAAAAAACCAATCGACCGCTTTGCCAATGCCGAGCAATTGATTCAAGTGCTCGACCAGTTGGGAACCAGGCCGTCCTTTTATTCCTTGCGCGATACGACACGGATTATTCAGTCGTTCAAAAGCTCCTTGCATTCGAAGCAAAGCTTGTGGATCGGCGGGTTCTTTCTTCTGATTCTCGCTGTGGGCAGCACGGTTTATTCAACCCTGGTTCGTCGACCAGCGCCATCCAGTCCCGAAATCAGCGCTCTTGAATTACCGCCCGCGCCGGGAAATCGTTCCGCCCTGACCATTAATTACGAACAGCTCGCCATCAAGCATTTTCAGAAAAGAGAATTCGGGCAAAGTCTGGAATTGATCAGGCTGGGTCTAAACACCTCGCCGGACGATGTCCGCCTGCTGGCCTTACGCGAACGGGTCCAACAATACCAGGATGCCGCCCGCTTGCTGGAGCAGGCCCGGCAGCGCTATCAGGAAGGCGGGATCGAGCAAAGTCTGCAACTGGTCGAGGAAGGCCTGCGGCGTGCGCCCGATTACGGCGAGTTGGTGGGATTGCGCGATACCATACAAACCCAACTTCGGCAACGGCGACAACAAGTCGAGCAACTTCTGTCGCAGGCGCACGCGCGTTGGCAGGAGGGTGACCTTGAGGGTGGCCTGAAATTGATCGAGGAAGGCTTGCAACGGGTCGCCGGCCACCCCGAACTACTGACTCTGCGCGAAGTGATTCAGGGCCAACTCGGCCAGCGGCAACGTGTCGCGCAACTGCTGGCCCAAGCGCTCGAACTGCGGCAGCAGGGCAAACTGGACGAAAGCTTGAAGCGGATCGAGGAAGGGCTAAGCTTGGCTTCCGAGCAGCCCGAACTACTGAATTTGCGCAATCAAGTAAAAACAGCCATTGAGACCAACAACCGTGTTGTCCAATTGCTGCGGGATTGCGCCACCCGATTTCCGCTCGACCGCCTATCCGCTATAAAAGGCAATGAGGTGATGGCGTGCTACAATCAAATAATCGCCTTGGCACCCAATAACGGCGAAGCGCGTGCCAAGCTGGGGCAACTTGCCAACCAGTATGCGGATTGGGCCAATGCCGCTATCCGCCAAGCGGATTTCCAACGTGCCGAGGAATATCTGGTGCAATTGAGTCAGCTCAGACCCGACCATCCACAACTCGCCAGCCTGAACCAGGCCTTACAGGCCAAGCGGGAACAGGTGGCTAATGAGGCACGGCAGAAAATCGAGAGCGATAACCGCCGGCAAGCCGCCGAGGAAGCCAAGCGCCGGGCGGCCGAAGAAGCTAAACGCCGTTCATTGGAAGGGTCTATCCTCGAACGGACACCCGCGAAACCACCCACAAGTTCGGTCTCGAAACCCGAGACAGCGCAGCCACCGAAACAAGCCAAACCCGCATCAGAACTCGCTGGCCAGCCTCGCCCAAAGGGGCCGAAGCCCGGCTGCAGAGAGGCGCTGCTCAAGGCGCAACTTGGAGAACCGTTGTCAACCACCGAACAGGAGGCGTGCAGGCCATGACAACTCTCAATAAAATGAGTAACCCCAGTCTTATGCGACACTTATCCACTCTGGCGCTGGTAGCGTTCCTGTGGGGATGCGCCACGCCTGCTCCGGAGCAGGCCCAAACACCCGCTCCGACTCCCCCTCCGGTCCAGCCGGTTCCCTTCGATGACGCGGTCCTGAAGGCGGCGAACGATCTGTTCAGCCGCGCGCAGTTGCCCGCCGCGGGTCCTGGGGAGCCGGCAAAGTATGTCCTGGTGATCGATCCCTTGATCGACGGAGTATCGGGCGCGCAGTCTGTTGCCACGCGATCCATGGAAGCGCGCCTCGTCGAACTGGTTAAGAGTAAATATTCTCAATTTACAGTCCAGCCTTTCTCGACCGCGACGGTGGCCAAATCCCCCATCGTGCTCGTTGGAACTTTCACGGGCGTCAATAAGGAGGGAAAAACCGAAGGAGTACGCGAAGCTTTCCGCGTCTGTCTGGCACTGCTCGATCTCAAGTCGGGCAAGATCATTTCGAAGGGCGTCGCGCGAGCGCAACCCGATGGAGTTGATATCACCCCTACCGCGTATTTTCAGGACAGCCCCACCTGGGCGCCGGACCAGGCCACCGAGGGTTACATCAAGACTTGTCAGGGTACCAAGCCGGGCGACCCGATCAATCCGGTCTATGCGGACCGCATTCTCACGGCGGCGCTGATCAGCGAAGCGATTGACGCCTACAACAGTGGCCAGTACCAACAATCGCTGGATTTGTACCGGAGCGCGCTGCAAGCACCCGCGGGTGACCAGTTGCGCGTCTATAACGGTCTTTATCTGACCAGTTGGAAACTGGGCCGCCGCAACGAAGCGACCCAGGCGTTTGGGAAGATTGTGGACTATGGCCTGAACAACAAACGTCTCGCCGTCAAGTTTTTGTTCAAACCGGGCTCGACCGATTTTTGGCCGGACCGGCAGGTTACCGGACCGTACCCGATTTGGCTGAAGCAGATCGCGCAACGCACTTCGGAGAATAAAGGGTGTCTGGAGATCGTGGGGCATACCAGCCGTACCGGTCCCGAACCGCTCAACGACCGGCTATCCCTGCTGCGGGCCGGAACTATCAAGCAAAAACTGGAATACGATGTGCCGGACCTGCGTACTCGAACCATTGCGAATGGCGTGGGATCCAAAGAAAACCTGATCGGTAGTGCCACCGACGATGCCAGGGATGCGCTGGATCGTCGGGTTGAGTTCAAGGTCGTGGATTGTCGGGCACCGGGTTAAGAAGTTGAACAAAAATTCCCCTCTCCCCTTGGGGGAGAGGGGGTTTTCAAGCACTTAGCTCACCAGAAGCTGTGCATAGAAGCTTCCGGACCGCCGCGGCGACTGGCTCAGTCCTCCCGGAACGAGCGAGCGAACGCATCCAGCAGGGGCCGCAGCAAGTAATTCAACAAGGTCCGTTCCCCGGTCTTGATCATCACTTCCGCCGGCATACCCGGCAGCAGTTCCAGCCCCTGCAGTCGCTCCAGTCCTTGCGGGGTGACCTGAATGCGCGCCAGGTAATAGGGATACTTGGTGTCGGGATCGATCAGGCGGTCCGCCGAGACCGTCAGCACGGTCCCCTCGGCCACCGGCGTGGTCCGCAGCTTGAAGGCGGTGAAGCGAATATCCGCCGCCAGCCCGGGATGGACCTTGTCGATATCGGTGGGTTGCACCTTGGCTTCCACCAGCAAGGGCTCGCCGTGCGGCACGATCTCCAACAGCGGGGTGCCGGGGGCCACCACCCCGCCCAGGGTGTGCACGCCCAGGCCGACGACGGTGCCGTCGGCGGGCGCGCGAATTTCGGTCCGCTCCAGCGTGTCCTGTAACGCTCGCAGGCGTTCGGCCAGATCGAACAGCTTGGTCTGGGCGTCGCGCAATTCCCCGACCACCTCGGTCTGGAGCTGTTTGCGGAGCTGCAGCATCTGCAGTTTGGTTTCGCCGACCTGGATGCGGGTTCTGGCCATCTCCGCCAGATGACTGGCCCGCTCCCCCTCCAACTTGGCGATATCGCGTTCCAGTTCCAGCAACCGTAATTTGTCGGTGTAGCCCGATTGCTGCAAGCGCCGGAAGTCCTGCAATTCGCGCTGCAGGGAATCGATGCGCTTTTGCTCGGTCTGCTGCAGCACCTCCATGCCGCTGATCTGCGCCTGCAGTTGCTCGATCCGCTGGGCCAGCAAGGCGGTCTCGCCCTGCAGGGCCTCGTGGCGGGCCTGGAACACCCGTGCCTGACCGTCCAGGGTGTCCCGCACCCGGGGATCGTCCCGCAGGCTCGCCAGTTCCTCGGGAAACGTCAGGTTGGCCCGCTGGTCGCGTTCCGCGATCAGCCGGGCCTCCAGGGCGCGGGCGGCCAGGTACTGACTGCGGATGATCTCCAGGCGGGCGCGGGCTTGGGTATCGTCCAGCCGCAGCAGCACGGTCCCGCTCCGCACCCGATCGCCGTCCCGAACCAAAATCTCCTTGACGATGCCCCCTTCGAAATGTTGGATCGTCTTGCGATAGGATTCCACCGTGACCACGCCGGCGGCCACCGCCGCGCTATCCAGTTTGGCCACCGCCGCCCAACCGCCGAAGCCGGCCACCGCGACCAGCAAGATGGCCAGGCCGACGCGCCACGCCGGCCGGTCATCGGTCGGCACGGATGGCATCCCGGGGTTGTCTCCCAAGGAATCGGTCAGCAGCACCGGTCTCATGGTCTGGGCCTCGTGTGGCGTGTTTCAGGCCCGCTGCGCCAGCGCCCCGGGCGGCACCGCCGTGGGCCGGCCGAGCTTGGCCATGACCTGCTCGCGCGGACCGAACAGTTGCACCTGCCCTTCCTTCAGCAACAGCAGTTTATCCACGCCGGCCAACACACTGGGACGATGGGTGCTGATCAGCACCGTTCTGCCGCACGCCTTGAGATCCTTTAGCGCTGCCACCAAGGCGGCTTCCCCCTGATCGTCCAGGTTGGAATTGGGTTCGTCCAGCACCACCAGGACGGGATCGCCGTACAGAGCGCGGGCCAGCGCGAGGCGCTGGCGCTGACCGCCCGAAAGCGCGCAACCGCCCTCACCGATGGGCGTGTCGTAGCCCTGGGGTAAGTGCAGGATCAGCTCGTGTACGTCGGCACGGCGGGCCGCCTCGACCACCTTTCCGGGATCGAGCGGGCCGAAGCGGGCGATGTTGTCGCTGACGGTGCCGTTGAACAGTTCGATGTCTTGCGGGAGATAACCAATATAGGGACCCAGTTCCGCGCGATTCCAGGTGGCCACGTCCGCGCCGTCCAGCCGGACCTGGCCGGTGTGCGCCGGCCAGAGGCCCAGCAGGGCGCGGGCCAGGGTCGATTTGCCCGCGGCGGTCGGGCCGATGATGCCCAGCGATTCGCCGACCGCCAAGGTAAAGCTCACGCCGCGCAGGGCGGGCGTGCTGGCGCCGGGCGGGATTACCGTCACTCCGTCGACTTGCAGCTTGCCCTGGGGCGGTGGCAGGGCCATCGTCACCGGCCGGGGCGGGCTGCTTTGCAGGAGCTGATCCAGCCGGCGGTAGGCGGCGCGGGCGCCGACGAAGCCCCGCCAGTTGCCGACCAGCAGGTCGATGGGGGCCAGCGCTCGACCGGTCAGAATGGAAGCGGCGATCATCAGGCCCGGGGTAATGACGTGGTAGATCGCCAGATAGGCGCCGGCCCCGAGCACCAGCGATTGCAACAGCCGACATTCCGCTCCCCTAACGGCGAAAAGTGAAATTATGTTAAAATAATCAAAAAATTGATTATAATCAAGGAGAAGCCATGGCTATCCATGTTGATACGGGAACGATGCGCGGACCGATCACCTATCAGAGCTACAATCTGGACCACCTGGGTCTCGTCGCGGCGATGATTGACGAGTTAGGGCGGGTCGAGATCATCGATTCGGTCATCGTTCAAGATCACGAGCAGCGCGTCGTTTCCGTAGGACGAGCGGTGAAAGCGATGATTTTAAATGGTCTTGGATTCAGTCATCGGGCTTTGTACTCAACGCCGCATTTTTTTGAGAATAAGCCGGTGGCTCGTTTACTCGGAACCGGGATTGAAGCTCGGCACTTAAATGATGATACTTTGGGTAAAGCTTTGGACCGTCTTTACGCCTATGGTGTGGAGGATCTCTATGGACTCATCGCGGCGGTATCGGTCAGAAAACCGCACCTTTATTGTCGCTTTGGTCATTTAGATTCGACGAGTTTGCATGTGGATGGAACCTACAATAGCGAGCGAAATCCACCCGACGGCGTGATTCAAATCACCCGAGGCTACAGTCGAGATCACCGGCCCGATCTGAATCAGTGGGTCATTCAGTTTATTTGTGAAAACCAAGCCGGCATTCCCCTATTAATGAAACCGCTGAGTGGGAACAGCGAAGACAAAACCGGTTTTCGCGAGACGCTCGATGCCCATCTCAATCAACTGAATCAAGACGTTGCGATCCAATACTACGTTTTTGATAGCGCCGGCTTCGTCCGGGAGACCCTCATCCATTTAGGCGATACGCGCTGGATCAGTCGGGTCCCGGAGACCATTACGCTGGCCCGGCAGATCGTGGACGCCGTGGCGCCAGACCTGGCGATGACGGGTAACCCCTTGAGTTATCGGAGTCTCGGCGTGGAGCATGCCGGGATCCGTCAGCGATGGGTGGTCGTGAGGACCGCCTCCGCGCGACAGCGCGCCCAGAACAGCGTCCAGCGCGAGTATTTGAAAAAAGGCGGGCAGGAATGCAAAGCGTTCCACTCGTTGCGCAAACAAACGTTTTGTTGTGAAGCGGATGCCCGAGCGGCTTTAGAGCAGTTTAAAACGACCCTGTCTTATACCGCACTCTTCGAAGAAAAAGTCCTGGCGGTCGCGACCCATGCGAAACGAGGTCGACCCACCGCCGATCAAAAACCCGGCACCCTCCTTTATCGGATTGAGGGCCAGGTCGCTTCGTTGATCGACGACGGTCGCCGGCAACAAAAAATTGACCGCAAGAGCTGTTTTATGGTGGCCACCAATGAATTAGATCCGGCGGCGTTATCGGACGAGGAATTGATTGAAACGTACACCCAAAAACAACAAAAAGTCGAGCGGGGTTTTCGTTTCCTCAAAGATCCCCTGTTCATGGCCTCGACGGTGTTTCTCAAGTCAGCCGAACGAATCATGGCGCTGGCGATGATCACGACCTTGTCTCTTTTAGTCTACAGCGCCTTGGAGCACCGGATTCGTGAATCATTAAAAATGCATCAAAAAACCTTTCCTAATCAAAAAGGTCAGCCCATCCATCATCCGACCGCCCGCTGGGTCTTTCAATTTTTTACCGGGATTCATCTGCTCGTGATGGCGTCGATGGGCGAGATCGTTTTGAATCTTAAGGCAGCCCATCAGACCTTGTTAGCATTGCTCGGTGAACACTTTGTTGCCCTATATGCGGATTCCGGATGAGGGGGGGCGGAATGTCGGCAACAGGATGCGGAAGCTCCGGCTGGCGGCCGTCAGTGCCCCGGCGCGGTCGCTGGCCCGGGCCTGCAGGTTCAGCACTTGGGTATGACGGCGCAGCCAGTGCTGGCGCACGGCGCCGAGCATCCCCAGGGCTTCCAGCACTTCGGCGTTGCGCAGATTGCCGCTGGCGTAGCGGTGGGCGGCGAGGGCCTCGGTGGTGGCCGCCGCCAGCAGTTTTTGGGTGGCCAGTTCGTTGGCCAGGGTCAGCCCCCAGGCGATCGCGGCGCCGCCGAGGGCCATACAGCCGAACAGCGGGTGGAACAGAAACAGCACCAGCAGATAAAGCGGCAGCCAGGGGACGTCGAACAAGGCCGAGAGCCCGGCGCCGGTGAGGAACTGACGCAACTGGGTCAGGTCGTTGATTGGCTGGACACTGGCGTTTCCCGGCCGCCGCAGGTTGAGCTCGAACAGCGCGGTAAACAGCCGCGCATTCAGCGCCATGTCCAGCCGCGCCCCCACCCGGATCAGAATCTGGGACCGCACCCAGTCCAGGGCGCCCAGGGTGAGCATCAGCCCCACCACCAGCAGCGTCAGCAACAGCAAGGTCGACTCGCTGCGGCTGGTGAGCACTCGGTCATACATCTGCAACATGTAAAGCGCCGGAACCAGCAGCAACAGGTTGATGAACAGACTGAAGAAGCCGGCTGTCAGGAAGGATTGCCGGCAGGCTTGCAGGGCGGCGCGCAGTTCGGAGGGGGTATCGGGAGAGTGTGTCATCGTGCATCGTCCACGCTGGCGTCGCCGGGCGGGGCGCTTGACCACCGCCACGCCCGGCGTCCAACGTCCAGCAGGAAAGCGGTATGGACTTCACTGCTACAGGACAAAGTCCGTCACCGCGAGGCTGTTGACCCCGACCAAACTGATCTCAAAATCGGCTACCCCATCGCCGTTACTATCCGCCTGGACGAGATGCGCGGCACTGTCAAAGCGCAGTTCTCCCACCGTATGGCTGAAGGCAACGTCAGTGCCGATGAAGTTAAAAGCCTGGTCATTGGCGAGGTTACGGTTGGCATCGATATCCCTGAGGTCAATCTTGTCCTCGCCGGCGGTGAAGTCCTGGATAACGTCACGGCCTTCACCGGCCAACGATTGGAACAGGGCATTGTAATCAAACCGGTCGGCACCGGCGTCGCCCCGCAACGTATCTTGACCGGCACCGCCTAGGAGTTGATCATCGCCCGCACCGCCCGACAGCTGGTCGTCCCCCAAACCGCCATTGAGGGTGTCGTTGCCCTCGCCACCGGCCAGGACATCCTTACCTAACCCTCCAGTGAGGGTGTCGTTGCCCTCACCGCCATTCAGGGTATCGTTGCCAAGCCCCCCATTGAGGGTGTCGTTGCCCTGACCGCCGGACAGCGTATCATCGCCGCCGTCGCCATACAGATGGTCGTTACCCGCATCGCCGTTCAGGATATCTTTCCCGGCACCGCCCTGCAAAATGTCATCACCGCCGTTACCGTTGAGCGTATCATTCCCTGCGCGGCCAGAGAGTTTATCGTTGCCGGCACCGCCGGTTAAGACATCATTGCCAGAGCCACCCCCTATAGTCTGCCCCGGAGGCCGGGGATCGTCGTTCTCGATAGTACCCTCGGCCGTGGCGGTGGTGAGCGTGGCGTTGGTCGGATTGGCCAGCGTCACCGTGAAGCCCTCGTCCGATTCCACCGTGGTGTCGCCGGCCACATTGACGGTAATCGTCTTGCTCGTCTCGTTGGCGTCAAAGCTCACGGTGCCACTCGGCAAGGTACCGCCGAAGTCCGTGGCGTCGGCCGTGTTGGCGCCGCTGCCGGTCACCGCATAGGCCACGGTCGAGGCCACACTGAGGTCACCATCACTGCGAGTCACCGTGAAGGTGAACGCCGTACTGCCACTGTCGCCCTCGGCCTGGACTGCATCGGTGGCCGCAATCGCCAGCGTGGGCGGGGGTGGCACATCGTCGTTCTGGATGGTGCCGCTGGCCGTGGCGGTGGTGAGGGTGGCGTTGCTGGGATTGGCCAGCGTCACGGTGAAGCCCTCGTCGGGCTCGACGGTGGTGTCGCCGGCGACGTTGACCGTGACGGTCTTGCTGGCCTCGTTGGCGGCGAAGCTGACCGTACCGCCGGGCAGGGCGCCGCCGAAGTCGGCGGCATCGGCCGGGCTGGCGCCGCTGCCGGTCACCGCGTAGGCCACGGTCGAGGCGCCGCCGAGATCGCCGCTGCGGGTGACGGTGAAGGTGAAGGCGGTGGTGCCGCTATTGCCTTCGGCTTTGACGGCGTCGGTGGCCGCAATCGCCAGCGTGGGCGGGGGTGGCACATCGTCGTTCTGGATGGTGCCGCTGGCCGTGGCGGTGGTGAGGGTGGCGTTGCTGGGATTGGCCAGCGTCACGGTGAAGCCCTCGTCGGGCTCGACGGTGGTGTCGCCGGCGACGTTGACCGTGACGGTCTTGCTGGCCTCGTTGGCGGCGAAGCTGACCGTACCGCCGGGCAGGGCGCCGCCGAAGTCGGCGGCATCGGCCGGGCTGGCGCCGCTGCCGGTCACCGCGTAGGCCACGGTCGAGGCGCCGCCGAGATCGCCGCTGCGGGTGACGGTGAAGGTGAAGGCGGTGGTGCCGCTGTTACCTTCGGCCTTGCTCGCGTCGGCGGCGGCGATCGCCAGGGTCGGGAGGGTGGGGCCTGTGCCGAGGCCGATGAAATCACTCTCATCCACGTCGGTCGCATTGAAATTGAGCAGGGTAATCGTGTTGCCGTTACCCAGGTTGATGACCACGTTTGCGCCTGACTGAGTAATGTTGGATATGATGTTGGCGTAAGTGGTGCGATAGCCGGTCAGGTCGATCTTGTCTGCGTTGTTGGTAAAGTCACCGATAACGTCATTGCCTGAACCGGGGGCGAAAACGGAAGTGTCGTTGCCGGCGCCGCCCTCCAGGTAGTCGTTGCCGGCGCCGCCGTCGAGATTGTCGTTACCGGTGCCGCCGTACAGGCCGCCGAGGAAGGTGCCGCCCCAAGGGTTGGCGATCGGTGTCTGGTTGTCGTCGCCGTCGCCGCCGCGCAGCGTGTCGTCGCCCTCGTTCCCTTCCAGGCGGTCGCGCCCGCCGCCGCCGTCCAGGCTATCGTTGCCCAGACCGCCCTCTACACTGCTGTTGCTCGGACCTGCGGTGACCGCGTCGTTGCCCGCGCCGACATCGACCGACACAAAATTACTGGCGGCGGAGAGGTCGACGGTGTCGTTGCCGCTGCCCGTGTACAGCCCGACGATTTCGACTTCGCGCAGGCCCCCGCCGTTGGAGACGGTGCCGTTGCTGGGGTCGGTGTAGGTGACGGTCAGCTCGACCGTCTCGGCCCCCAGATCCATCAGCACCGCATCGGTGCCGGCCCCGCCGATCACGGTCTCGACGCCCCTGCCAATGCCCGTGCCCGTCAAATTGTTGGTGTCGGTGACCAGGTAGTCGTCGCCGTCCCCGCCCACCAGGCTGTCGTTGCCCGCGCCGCCCTCCAGGTAGTCGTTGCCGGCGCCGCCGTCGAGATTGTCATTGCCCGCGCCGCCGTAGAGCCCGCCCAGAATGGTGCCGCCCCAGGGGTTGGCGATCGCGGTCTGATTGTCATCGCCGTCTCCTCCAAACAAGGTGTCATTACCCTCTTCCCCCGCCAGGTGATCGATCCCTCCGCCGCCCTCGAGCACATCGTCGCCCGTCCTCCCCAGGAGGAAGTCGTTGCCCGACCCCGCCCTGACCCGGTCGTTGCCCGCGCCAGCCGCAACCTGCGCATGATTGGCGGCGGAGAGATCGATGATGTCGTTGCCACTACCGGTGTAGAGGCCGACGATCTCGACTTCGCGTAGCACGCCGCCGTTGGAGACGGTGCCGTTGTTGGCGTCGGTGTAAGTGAAGGTCAGATCGGCCGTCTCGGCGCCGAGGTCCCACCTCACTGCGTCGTTGCCGGCACCTCCGATCACCGTCTCCACGCCTGCGCCGATGCCGATGCTCGTCAGATTGTTCGTGTCGGTGATCAGGTAGTCGTCGCCGTCGCCGCCGACCAGGCTGTCGTCGCCCGCGCCGCCCTCCAGGTAGTCGTTGCCGGCGCCGCCGTCGAGATTGTCGTTGCCGGCTAGACCGTAGATCGTATCGGGATCATTGGACGGAGTGCCGCCCGTCACGCCTGGAGAAACAAAACTCGGAGTGATCGTGTCGTTGCCAGAGGTACCGTTGATGGTTGCCATCTTTAGAATGCTCCTAATGTATTCAATATGTTGTTTTTATTGAGCGTAGAGGGTGCCGCTCGCCATGTTCAAAACCAGGAATCCGTTTAAGAGTATTCCCGCTTCGTGCGGACGTTCGGCCCAATAAAAAAACCGAACTACCCACCGCGACCCTCACGCTGGTCGCTGTCGGCAGTCCGGCTTTCCCGAAATGGGACCCGTGACTTTCCGTACCTCTCTTACGGGAGGTTTGGCTTTGCTCGGCTGTGCATTGCGCTACAACGGGTTAGGAATCGAAATCAATCGTATAATTTCTGATCACTGGGATTGGTGCCAATCACCCCTCTCTCGTCCTACCGGGGAAAGCGGGTATCCAGCCGATTCAAAGGGATACTAGAGTCCCGCTAGCGCGAAAGTGACAGAATGTTTCAGCTTAGGTAAACATATAGCACAAAAAAACCAGAAAAAAATAAAGTAATTTAGTCAGGAATAGGAGTCAGCCCGCTGTAGTGGTCATGGTGTATTCGATTGAATCGGCATACTTGGAAAAATGGAGCAATTTCGAGTCAATCAGCCCGTCCTTGGAGACCACAAAGTGCTCTGGCTCACCGATGAAATTCCGGGCGTTGACTCAGGAACAACCGCCGGCCTGGCACCATTAGGCTGGCCCAACGTCCACGGCCCGGCGCCGCGCCAGCCAGCGATCCAGACTATTCGCGAAAGCTTGTTTATCGCGGTTATGAAAAGGCGCCGGACCGCCGGATACGTTGCCCGCCGCCCGTAATTCCTCCTTGAGATTGCGCAGGGCCAGCCGTTCCCGGACGTTGTCCGCCGTATACAACTCGCCGCGCGGGTTGAGCGCGGGCACGCCTTGCGCCACCAGGCGCGCCGCCAGCGGAATATCGGCGGTGATGACCAGGTCGCTGGCGGTCGCATGTTGCACGATGTAGTCATCGGCCGCGTCGAAACCCGGGCTGACCTGTACCGCCGTGATGAGCGGGGAGGGTGGCGTCCGGGCTGGGTGGTTGGCCACCAGGGTGACGGGTAGACCGACCCGTTGGCAGGCGCGGAACGTGATCGCCTTGATCGGAGCCGGACAGGCGTCCGCGTCGATCCAGATTCTCAAGGGAGACCTCCTCGGGAAACCCGCGAGCGATCGGGCGGGATGCGTAGCGGAGCGGGATATTGAGCCATCAACTCATCCCCTCACCGACCAGGAGACGATGCGTGCCGTAGGCCAGCAGCCCGCAGCCGGCGATCACCGCCGCCATGGGCAGCGCCGAGCCGGCGCCCAGCAAGCCGACCAGCGCGCTCGAAACCGTCGCCACCCCGAATTGCAGCGTACCGATCAAAGCCGATGCGCTACCCGCTCTGGCGCCCTGGTGCGCGAGCGCGTTGGCCAGCGCGTTCGGCGCGGTGAAGCCGAGACTGGCCAGATAGCCGAACAGCGGTATCAGCAACGCCGGCAAACCACCCCAGCCGCTTGCGGCGACCGCGAGCAACCCCAGCCCCAGCAGCACGGTGGTGCGATTGGCGCGGCGCAGGATCGCATCGGCGCTATGGCGCAGCAACAGCCGGCGGTTGAACTGCGAACTGGCAATCAGCCCCAGCGCATTGAGGCCGAACAGCCAGCCGTAGGCTTGCGCCGGTACCCCGTAAAGCTCGATGAACACGTGCGGCGAGCCGGTGATATAGGCGAACATCCCGGCTTGCGCGAAGCCCCCGCTCAAGGCGTAGCCGAGAAAGCCTCGGTCGCCCAGCAGCTCGGCGTAGACGCGCAGCGTCGCGCCAATGCCGTGGCTGGCGAAAGTATCCGCTGGACGGGTTTCCGGTAAAAAACGCCAGGTGGCGAGCAGGCAGGCGAGTCCGAACAGCGCCAGCACGGCGAAAATCGCGCGCCAGCCGGCCAGCGCGAGTATCCAGCCGCCGGCGAACGGGGCAAGAATCGGCGCCAGCCCCATGACCAGCATCAGCAGTGAATACACCCGTGCCGAGGTGCGTGCGTCGAACCGGTCGCGCACCACGGCGCGCGCGATCACCACCCCGGCGCAGCCGCCCACCGCCTGCACGAAGCGCAGTACCGTCAGTGTGGCGATATCGGGCGCGAGCGCGCAGCCGACCGAAGCGGCGACGTAGAGCGCCAGCCCCGCGTACAGCGGCGGCTTGCGTCCATAGCGGTCGGCGAGCGGGCCATGAAACGCCTGACCGAGCGCCAGCCCGATGAAGAAACTCGCCAGCGTGAATTGCGCGGCCGCCGGTTCGGTGCCGAACTCGGCGGAGATGGTCGGCAGGCTGGGCAGGTACATGTCGATCGACATCGGGGCGAAGGCGATGAGCGCGCCGAGGATCAACAGCCAGGAAAGGGGCGGGTTGGTCAGGAAGGATTCTCCGGAATAGTGTGGCGCGAGGGTCGAGAGCGGTTCAAGATAAGCAATAGAGCGCAAAACGAGAAAGATGGCCTCCAACTATGATCACCAGCCGATTTTTTCTCAACACTGAGGTAAAAACATGAGCACCCCGCTTGAAATCGTCGCCGAATGGGATGTTGAAGCCGGAGTCTGGGTGGCCACCAGTGACGACATTCCGGGACTGGTCACAGAGGCCGAAACCATGGAAGTGTTGCTTGCGCGGTTGCGGATCATGATCCCCGAGTTGTTGGCACTGAATGGCATGACGCAGCAGGGCGATATTCCATTTCGCCTGCGTAGCGAGCGACTCGAACATGTCCGGGCAGCTTGATGGGCGATTTCACTGCGGACCTCAAGCAAGCCTTGCGCGATGCGGGTTGTCGTTTCGTGCGGCAGGGCAAGGGTGATCATGAAATCTGGTACAGCCCGGTCACGGCAGTGCATTTTGTGGTGGATGGGGCGATCAGGTCTCGCCATACGGCCAACGGGGTACTGAAGCAGGCTGGATTGCCGAAACGGTTTTAGCCTCAGTCCAGCAAGATCAAATTAGACCGCAACATCAGCCAGGTCGCCAGCCCGTAGAACAAGCCAAAACTCGCCAGTGCCAGCCCGGTCAGCCGCCGGACCTCGCCGGGAATCACCGCCCGCAAGCTGGCGATGCGGCGGAACGGGGCGATGGCCCCAGCACTCATCCCGGCGGCGGTGGCGGCGAACAGCGGTAGATAGAGCGCGTAGCCGACGTAGTCGTAGCCGCCTTTCAGCAGACAAAACGGGCAGTGGTGGTGGGGATTCTCGTACACGTACAGCGACAGGAAAGCGATGAGGGCGGCGATGGCCACGCCGAAGCCCAGCAGGCTGCTGGTGGCGAACAGCGGTCCCAGTTGGAACCAGCGCCAAAAGACCAGACCCACCGCCAGAATCATGCCGCCCATTCCATAAAACAGCACCAGCGTCGGCCCCGGCGGCAGGCCGGCCAACTCCGCCGCCACGCCCCGGTTCTCGGAACTGAACAGCGCACCGCAGCAGGAGGTAATCACCTCCGGTTCCAGCCCCAGGAAATAGGCGGTCTGCGCGGCTCCTTCCGCCACGGTCAACGGCGCGATGATCAGCAGCAGCCCGTATTTCACCCGCACCAGCGGATAGTCGTGGCCCCGGTTGTCCACCCGGTTCAGCAGCAGCCACAGCGCCGCCAGCAAGAACACCGCGATCTTCAACCACAGGGTCGGGAAGCCGAGGGCGTTGACGTTTAACACCCCGGTGGCGCACATGGCGCCGACGAACTGGCGGGACAGGCTTTCGGCGGTGTGGACGAACAGCAGCAGCGACAGCAGTTCCGCGCCCAGCGCGAAACCAAGCAGGGTGGCAATCAGATAGGTTTGCCGCTCCAGCCGCAGTTGCACTTCGCTGCCGCTGTGGATGTCCCAGCGGCGCAGAATCCGCCAGGCAAAGCCGCTGGCCAGCAGCACGGTGCCGGCGACGCTGAGGGCGATGAGGTGCAGGGCGACGATGGCGGGGGTGATCAGCATCGCGAATCCCCGAGGATTTGCCCGTCGTGCAGCTCGATCACCCGGTTGACCTGAACCGCCTCGAACACCAGCGGGTCGTGGCTGCTCATGAACACCGTCCGGCCCTGCGCCGCCAGTTCGCCGAGCAGCGCCAGCACCTCCCGCGACAGGGCGCTGTCGAGATGGGCGGTCGGTTCGTCGGCGATCAGCACCGCCGGGTCGTTGATCAGGGCACGGGCGAGGGCCGTGCGTTGCGCCTCGCCGCCGGACAGCCATTCGACCCGGCTGGCAGCCTTGGCGCCGAGGCCGAACCGGTCGAGCCATTCCCGCGCGGCGTTCACCAATTCGTGGTAGGGTCGGCCCAACGGATAGGCCGGCAGCATCACGTTGTCCAACACCGTCAATCCCCGAATCAGGTGGAACTGCTGGAACACGAAGCCGAAGGTGTGCCGCCGGACCTCGGTCAGAAACCGTTCCGGCAGGTTGGACAGCAGCCGGCCATCGAGCGTGATGCGCCCGCGGGTGGGCCGCGCCAGGCAGCCGACCAGGGTCAGCAGGGTGGTTTTGCCGGAACCGCTCGGCCCCTTGAAGACGGTGATCCCGCCCCGGTCCAGCGTCAGGCTGACCGCGCGCAGCGCCCGGCATTCGTTGGGCTGGCCCTGGTTGAATAGCTTGCTGACCTCGTTCAGTTCGATCATCCGCGCATCGCCGCGTCGGGATCGGCAATCGCTGCCCGCCAACCGGGAATCAGGGTGGCAACGATGTAGGGCAGCACGGTCACCGCCAGCAGCACCAGCACTTGTAGCATATCCACCGTCGGTGTCAGCCGGAATTCGGGGTACAGCACCGCCCAGCCTTTCAACACCGGCGCGAACAATCGGGCGCCGCCGTGAAACACCTGCCACCAGGCCAGCAGGTAACCGGCCAGAAAGGCGGTCAAGGACAGCAGGGCGCCTTCCCACAACTTCATCCGTAGAATGTCACCGGTTTCCCAGCCGATCGCCTTGAGGATGCCGATTTCACGCTTTTCTTCGGCGCTGAGGCCGGCGGCCTTGTCCCAGGTCAGAATCATGAAGGCCAGCAGCAGCGCGCCCAGGATGACGAACACCAGGCCCTCGCGCCAGTTGAATACCGCGTCGTAGGTGCGGAGAATTTCCGCCCGCAGGATCGGCCGGCTGTCCGGTAACGCCAAGGCGATTTTTTCCGCCACCGTGCGCGCCTCGCGGGGATTGCGCACGGTCAGCACGGCGTCGGTGTATACCTCCGGCGGGAGATCGAACAGCGCGCGGAAAGCCGCCTCGGACAGCAGCATCAAATCGGCGCTTAACAGTTCCGAGGCGGGGTCCAGCACGCCGGTTACCTTGAGCGGCATGGGCTGGCCGTTGGCGGCACGCAGGCCGAGGTAGTCACCGACGCCGATTTGACGGGTCCGCCCCAGCGCCGCGCCGATGAGGATTTCATCCTTGGCGAGTTTCCGGTCCGGCGCGACCATTAACGTATAGTTGGCCTTGACCGCCGGATCGTAGTAATAACCCCACAGCCGGCCCTTGGCCCTACTGACGCCCCGGATTTTCCGCAGAGTATCGAGCCAGGCCGCCGGCAGCAGGTCGTGACGCCCCGCGATCAGCCGTTGCACGATGACCTCCGGCGTGTCTTGCAACAGCACCGCCGCTTCCCGTCGCAAGCCCTGGCTGAGCAGCAGCACCGAACCGAACAGGAATACCAGCAGGGTGTAGACCAGCAGCAGGCCGAGAGTGCGGGTCTTGCGCCGCAGCAGGGCTGCCAGGGTGTAGTCGATCAGATATTTCTGCCGTTCGAGAATGGCGTGCATGGCCGGTTCGACAGCGACGCTTGGCGGATGGCGAATAGGGAACGCGGACCGCGAAACGGTATCACAATCGCGGTATCTGAATCCGTCGGCATTGATAATTCTCAGGAGCCCCGCGCCAATGAAGAAGATTGTGTTGTCCCTGATGCTGTTGCTTGGAGGTTGCGCCGTGGCGCCGCCGTCCGGCGTGACTCCAATCACCGGGTTCGAACTGGAGCGCTATCTCGGCCAGTGGTACGAAATCGCCCGGCTGGATCATTCCTTCGAGCGCGGTTTGAGCAACGTCAGCGCCACCTACAGCCCACGTGGAGATGGTGGCGTCGCGGTGCTGAATCGGGGCTACGACGGACGCGCCGGCACTTGGAAAGATGTCGAGGGCCGCGCCTATTTCATCGGCGAACCCACGGTTGGTTCCCTGAAAGTGTCGTTCTTTGGACCGTTCTACGGCGGCTATCACATCGTCGCCCTGGACAAGGTGAATTATTCCTACGCGATGATCAGCGGTCCCAGCCGGGATTATCTTTGGATTCTGGCCCGGACCCGGCAATTACCGCCCGCCGTGCTGGAGGAATTACTCCAGCAAGCGAAGGCGCTGGGCTTCGCCACCGATCAACTGATTATGGTGAAGCAGGATCGGGATGATGCGTGAACGCGGCGCCATTCATTCGTGGTATGACGAAAAACTGGGCGGAGGCGCCAGCAGCGAGCCGGTGGGGAAGTGCTCCAACGCCGCCGGATGATCCTGGAATGGCGCGTGCGGGTCGGCCTGGGTGGGATGGCGGGTGTAGCGCGCCTCGGTGAACAGGCTAAGATCGGTCAGACCGAGTTCCCGAACCAATGCCCGGCTGGCGGCATGATCGATTGAACGGGAGCGCCACGCCGCATCCGCCAGCGTCAGGCCGAACAGCAGCAGCAGAATCGCCAACAGGGTCAGGGCGACGTTTGCCTTACGGGGTCGATGCCGGTCTGAGGGAGAGCGCATGGGGATTCGTTCCTCGTGGGCGGTTAGAATGCCAACTCCTCAAGGGTAATTGAAGAGTGATCTCGCTCATGTCCCGTGTTCAGACTGGCCTGGAAGTTTTAGTTTCCGACTATCCCCAAAAAATTCGCGGCGCGCGGATCGGTGTAGTGTGCCATCCCGCCAGCGTCGACGCCGAACTGCGCCACGCGCTCGATCTGTTGCAAGCGGCCGGCGCCCGAATCGTGGCCATTTTCGGACCGGAGCACGGCGCGCGGGGCGAGGCGCAGGACATGGAGGGCGTCGAGGACCTGTCCCTCGATCCCCGGCTAAAGGTTCCGGTGCATAGCCTGTACGGCGCGACGTTTGCCAGCCTGACCCCGCGTCGGGAGCAGCTTCAGAGTCTTGACGCCCTGGTGATCGACCTGCAGGACGTGGGCGCGCGCTATTACACCTTTGTGTGGACCATGGCGCTGTGCATGGCAGCGGCCGGCGGAGCCGGCGTGCGGGTGCTGGTGTGCGACCGTCCGAATCCGCTCGACGGTCTGACCACGGAAGGCAATCTGATCAAGGCCGGGTTTGAATCCTTCGTCGGTCTCCATCCGTTGCCCAACCGACACGGCCTGACGCCCGGCGAAATCGCCCGCTACGTCCAACTGCGGCGAGGTGTCCAGTGCGAGTTGGACGTACTGCCCATGCGGGGCTGGCGGCGCGAGATGTACTTCGAGGATACCGGCTTGCCCTGGGTCTATCCCTCGCCCAACATGCCGACGGTCGACACCGCGCGGGTCTATCCCGGCATGTGTTTGGTGGAAGCGACCGAACTGTCGGAAGGGCGCGGCACCTGCCGACCGTTCGAGGTGGCTGGTGCGCCGGGTATCGATCCCGAAGCGCTCGCCACCGACCTGTCCCGGCAAAGTCTTCCCGGTTGCCGGTTTCGCCCGCTCTATTTCCGGCCCATGTTTCAGAAGCACGCCGGTAAAACGTGCGGAGGCGTGCAGATTCACCTGACCGACCGTCGGCGTTTCGATGCCTGCGCGACCGGCGCCGCTTTCCTGCAAAGCGTCAAGCGCGTCGCTCCGGATGCTTTTGCCTGGCGGGCGAAACCCTACGAGTTCGTGGCCGATATCCCCGCCATCGATCTGCTGGCGGGGAATGAAAAGCTGCGCCTGGCGCTGGATTCCGGCACCGATCTGGCGGAGCTTGCCATCGAATGGGCGCAAGAGCGGGCGGCGTTCGAGGAGGTGCGCCGGGAGACTTTTCTCTATTGATGGCCATTGGGGTGACTGTTGTTACAGTGCGTCGGGATCCACGCCCAGCCGCCGCAATTGCTCGGCCAGCCGCGCCGCGCGTTCCGACGCTCGGACAGCTTCCTGTTTGGCGGCGCTGGCCTCCTGTTTGGCGGCGCTGGCTTTCCGTTCGGCGATTTCATCCTTGATCGGCAAAAGTTCCCCCGCTGGAGTGAACCAGCGTAGCCAAATGGCTTCGACGCCCAGGTAAACACCTTCCCAGGTTCCCAGAAACAGGCGCAGGGCCGGACTCAGAATCCGTCCCTGGCCGTTTGGCAACAGGGGTTGGTATTCGGTGCCGACCAAGGTGAAACCGGCGAAGTCCTCCGGGTTGAACGGGTCGTACCAGTAGTATTCCGGCACATGCACCCGCTGGGCGTACAAATCCTTTTTACCGGTTTTATCGTACCGGGCCGTGCTGTCCGAGAGCAGTTCCACCGCCAGGTCGGGAATCCGCCCCTGTTCCCAGACCACCCAGCTTTTGCGTTCGCCGAGGGGTACGTCGAGCGCCACGAAAAAATCCGGCCCCATGAAATCCCGGTGCCGAATCTGGTCCAGGCTGTAGTAGAGAAACATGTTGCCGCCGGCGAAGCCGTTGCCTCGCTCCGCCAGCCAGCCCTGCAGAGCGTCGATCAACAGAGTCATCTGAAAGCCGTGGCGGGGAGTTTCCATGGGGATGCCATCGTCGCAGGGGAGGTCGTCCTGAGTGGGGAGGCGGGTGGAAAAATCCGCGTCCGGCGGTGGCAGGGGTTGGAGAGTAATCTGGGATACCATGGCGTCTTCTCCAAGTTGGCAAGAATTAAGACTAGCCGTTCAACTGGCCAGTTCCGGCTTGGTGTGATAACCGCGCGGGGTATAAACCCACTTTCCCGCCCGCCGGGTTTCGCTGTTGCCGACCATCACCAGCGACAGCATATTCAGCGGTTCCGGGTCCAGTTCACCGAGAGTGGTGATGGTGATCTGCTCGCCCTTGCGGGTGACGTTGAAAGCGACGACGACGGGCGTTTCCGGCTGGCGGTAGCGCAGCAGGATTTGTCGGGCTTCCAGCAGTTGCCAGGACCGTTTGTTGGAGACCGCGTTGTAGAAGGCGATGGCGAAATCGCCCTGACCGGCCAGATCGATGCGCTTGGCGATCAGTTCCCACGGCGTCAGCAGGTCGGACAGGGAAATCACGCAGAAATCGTGCGCCAGCGGAGCGCCGACCCGCGCCGCTGCCGCCTGCATGGCCGAGATGCCGGGAATCACCTCGATTTCGACCTCCACCCATTCCGGCTTCGGTTTGCGCGCCAGCAGTTCGAACACCACCGTCGCCATGCCGTAGATGCCGGCGTCGCCGCTGGAAATCAGTGCGGTGGTTCGACCGCTGGCGGCCAGATCGAGCGCCAGCGCGGCGCGGGCCAGTTCCTCGCCCATCGGCGTCTTGTGGCGGGTCTTGCCCTCGGTCAGTTCGCCGAGCAGGTTCAGGTATAGGCCGTGGCCGGCCAGGTCAGTGCAGGAATCCAGCGCGGCGCGGGCGGCGGGGCTGAGGTGCTCCAGCCCGCCGGGGCCGGCGCCGATGATGTAGAGGCGGTTCATGGGGTCTCTGAAGTGGCGTTAGGATTTCCCCATTCGATGGGGGACAGGATGAAGGTTAGCCGAATCGGGCTTAAACTGGAAAAAACGGTATTGGATACCCAGACAACCGATCTCATGCCCAAGCTCTCCCTCGCCAAACTCGAACGCCATCTTTACTCGGCCGCCGACCGCCTCCGCCAGGAGGGGTTGGATGCCGCCACCTACAAGGATTACATCTTCGGGATGCTGTTCCTCAAACGCTGTTCGGACGTGTTCGAGGCCGAGCACGATCGGATCGTCGGCCGCAAGGTGGAGCAGGGCATGATCCAGGATGAGGCGGAAACTCGCTACGGCGAGAATCCCGACTACTACGACGGCTTCTTCGTCCCGGAGCGCGCCCGCTGGCGCTACCTGCAAAGCCGGCTCAACGACGCCACCGAACCCTACGGCGGCGTGCTCGACAAGGCGCTCGGCGCGCTGAGCGAGCACAACGAGTCGCTGGAGCACGTTCTCGATCACATCAGCTTCATGCGCGCGCAGGGTACCAAGCGCATCGTGTCGGACGACGCCTGTAAGGATCTGGTGCGCCATTTCAGCCGCCACCGCCTGCGCAACGAGGATTTCCAGTTCTCCGATCTGCTGGGCGCGGCCTACGAGTTTTTGATCAACATGTTCGCCGAGTCGGCGGGCAAGAAGGGCGGCGATTTCTACACCCCGCGCGACGTGATCCGGCTGATGGTGCGCATCCTCAAGCCCCGGCCGGGGCTGAGCGTCTACGATCCCACCTGCGGTTCCGGCGGGATGCTGATCATCAGCCGCGAGTTCGTCGAACAGTCCGGCGGCGATTCCAGCAACCTGCGCCTGTGCGGTCAGGTCAACGACGCCTCGGCCTGGTCGATCTGCAAGCTGAACATGCTGTTGCACGGCGTGCCCGGCGCGGACATCCAGTTGGCCGACACGCTGTTGCATCCCATGCACCGCGACGGCGGCGAGTTGGAGCGGTTCGACCGGGTGATCGCCAATCCGCCGTTCAGCCAGAACTACACGCGGAGCAGCATGGAGTTTCCCGAGCGGTTTCGCTGGGGCTGGTGCCCGACCTCGGGCAAGAAGGGCGATTTGATGTTCGCCCAGCACATGCTGGCGGTGTGCAAGCCGGGCGGGATAGTGGCGACCGTGATGCCGCATGGCGTGCTGTTCCGGGGCGGGGCGGAGAAGGAGATTCGCCGGAAGTGGCTGGAGCAGGATTTGGTGGAGGCAGTGATCGGCCTGCCGCCGAACCTGTTTTACGGCGCGGGCATCCCGGCCTGCATTCTGGTGTTGCGCCCGAACTTGAGCGGCCAGCCGCCGAATCCGCACAAGCCCGCCGAACGGCGCGGTCAAGTGTTGTTCATCAACGCCGACGCCGAGTTTCACGCCGGGCGCGCGCAGAACTATCTGCGCCCGGAGCATATCGAGAAGATCGTTTCGACCTTCGACCGGTTTGAGGATGTGCCCGGCTACGCCCGGCGCGTGGCGTTGGCAGAGATCGGCGGTCCGGCCAACGACTGGAATCTGAACATCCGCCGCTACGTGGACAATTCGCCGCCGCCCGAACCACACGACGTGCGCGCCCATCTGCTCGGCGGGGTGCCGGTGGCGGAGGTGGAAGCCAAGCGGGCGCTGTTCAAGGCGCTGGGGTTTGCGGCGAGTCATGCCTTTGTTGCCAAGAGAGAAATCTCCCTCAATCCCCCTGTGCCAAAGGGGGACTTGAAGGCTCCCCCCTTTGAAAAAGGGGGGTTGGGGGGGGATTTTCGCGATGGGCAAAGTTGAGGGTAACGACGCCTACCTCGACTTCGCTCCCGCGCTCACCGACCGCGCCGCCATCCGCCCGCTGGTGGAAAACGACCCCGGCGTCCAGGTTCGCATCGAGGCCCTGCGCGCCGCCCTCACAGGCTGGTGGATCGCCCATGCTCCCCGTCTCACCGATTTGCCCCAGCGCCGCGACCTGAACGCCGTCCGCGCCGAGATTCTCGATACCTTCGGCGCAGCGCTGCTACCGTTGGGCGTGCTGGACCGCTTCAAGCTGGCGGGGGTGATCGCGACGTGGTGGATGGATACCTTGCCGGATTTCAAGACGTTGCTGGAAAACGGCTTCCCCGGCGTGATCGACGGCTGGGTGGACGCCATTGCCGACGCGGTGGAGGACGATGATGCCGCCGGGCCGGCGTTCGATCCGTTCGGCCACAAGCTGGTCCGCCGGGTGATGGCCGATTATCTGGAGCGTATCGCCGCCGCCAAGGCCGACATCGCCCGGCTCAAGGGCGAGAAGGAAGCTTTCGAGCAGGGCAACCCGCCCGACGACGCCGACGAGGAGGAATTGGCGAACTGGAATCAGGCGCGGGATTTGGAGCGCCAGATGAAGGAATTGAAGGCGGAGCACAAAGACGCGCTCAAGGCACTGGCAAAGCTGGAAAAAGCCGCCGCTAAGAACCCCTCTCCCTCTGGGAGAGGGGCAGGGGTGAGGGCCGATGACCTGACCGCCGCCAAAGCGCGGCTTCTGCCGGTGTTGGAACGCATGGCCATCATCGAGGCTGAGTTGGCGCCTTACGAGGCGATCAAGAAACAACTGGCGGAAGCCCGCGCCCGTTACCGCGAATTGACCGCCGCTTTCGTGGACGTGCTGAAATTCCGTTGCGATGCGTTGAGCGATGACGAAAAGCGTGCGCTCATTCTCGAACTTTTCGCTCAAGACGTGCAGATCGGCCTCGATGCGGCGGTGAATGAGAAGCGGCAGGAGTTGGTAAGGTTTGTGGAGGGGGTTTGGGATAAGTATCGGGTGACGTTGACCGATCTCCGTCAGGATAGGGCAGCTATTGAGGCAATGCTCTCCCAGTGCTTAAAGCGGATGAGCTACCTATGAGCCAAGAACTAAATGCGATTCCGGTAGTTGGCTGGTGCGAGCTCCCTTTGAAGGATCTCGGGCGTTTAATAGGTGGTGGCACTCCCTCACGCTCGCAACCGAGCTATTGGAATGGTCGAATTCCGTGGGCCTCAGTCAAGGATTTTTCCGACAATCTAGTCTTTCTCACGGATACAGCAGAGCACATCAGTCATGAAGGGTTGGCAAGCAGCGCGAGTACACTCGTACCCGAGAATACACCTGTAATCTGCACCCGAATGGCCGTTGGCCGCTGTGCGTTGACTACGCGGCCTACCGCAATCAATCAGGACCTTAAGGCGCTTTTATTTACCAAAGATGTTGATCGACGGTTTTTTATTCGCCTGTTGCGATACCATGGCCCAACGCTTGATCGTGTTAGTGTTGGTTCGACCGTGCGAGGGATTACCCTTGGCGACCTTCTCTCTCTTAAGCTCAGTTATCCAGAAGCCAAGCAAGAACAATCCCGCATCGCCGCTGTACTGGACACGATAGACGAAGCAATTGCGAAGACGGAGGCGGTGATTGCGAAGCTCAAGCAGGTGCGCGCTGGCCTGCTTCACGACCTGCTGACCCGTGGCCTCGACGAAAACGGCCAACTCCGCGATCCCATCGCCCACCCGGAACAGTTTCAGGATTCGCCGATTGGGAGGATTCCAAAAGAATGGGATGTCTTACCACTTGGAAGCATTGCGAGCGTTGACCGTGGCAAGTTCGCTCACCGCCCACGAAATGACCCAGCCTTTTACGGCGGCAGATTTCCTTTCATCCAGACTGGAGATATTGCTTTAGCCGCAGGCGAGATAATCACAGAAGCGAGTCAGAGCCTCAATAACCGAGGTGTCTCGGTTAGTCGTGAATTCAGTGAGGGAACTATTGCTGTAACCATCGCAGCCAACATTGGAGATACTGCAATCCTTGGGCGTCCTATGTTTTTCCCTGACAGCATCGTTGGTGTGGTTCCAATTCCGATGCATATAAATCGCTGGATTGAGTTAACGCTTCGTGATGCTAAGAAGCGACTGAATGCATTAGCTCCACAGTCAGCACAGAAAAACATTAATCTTGAATTCTTACGGCCACTACTTGTCCCTGTTCCTAGCTCTGGCGAACAGAAGCTTTGTGTACAAGTTTACGAAAACATCACTGCGAGTATTTCTACCGAGCATCATGTGCTTGTGAAATTGAGTTTCTTGAAATCCGCCCTCATGGCCGACCTGCTCACCGGTCGGGTTCGGGTGCCTGCCGATATTTTCCAGGAACACTCATGACGACCGTCGCCATCCCTTCTTGGAACGCCCAGGGCGCAATCCCGCCGATCAACGAATCCAGTCCAACCGCAGCCGACCGCTCGCCCTATCGAGTGGCCTTGACCGACCTGGTGTTGCGTTTCAGCACAACTGCCGAGCGTTGCCGCATCCTTGACGGCCTGTTGCGATTCCGCGCGGAACTTCATCGTCTGGGTCTGACGCGAGGGTTTCAGTGGCTGGATGGCAGCTTTCTGGAGCACATCGAAGATCTGGAAAATCGGCCGCCGCGCGATGTGGATGTCGTGACCTTTGTTGATGTTCCGCCAAGTTTTCAACCGAACTCGCGGGACCTGCTGTTTTTCGATCACGACTGGGTGAAGCAACATTTTCTTGTTGACAGCTATATTGTCGAACTCGGCTTACCGCCAGACGAATTGGTGGCGTTATCCGCTTACTGGTACAGCCTGTGGTCGCATCGGCGCTCGCAACTCTGGAAGGGATACCTGCAAATCACCCTGTTGCCCGATGAGGATGAAAGGGCGCGCGCTCATCTACCATTAAACCCATGACGGAGGAAATCACTCATGAACCGTCAGGATTATCTACGCTTACAGGCCGAGCAAAAATTTCTCAACGAGCGACTGGTCTCACTCCCTGAAAATGCTTGGATCACCCGCCAAAGCACTGAGTCCAGATTGCGCACCGTTGAAGAACAACTAAAGGGAATTCAAATCGGCGAGCGTGAACCCGCGCGGATTCAGCTGACTTTCAACGGCCGACCCGTGGTCGGCAACCACGGTATTTTTGCCGAATTTGGCATGAAAGCGGTAAACAGCTTTACCGAGGCAATTGTCGCCGTGGCCGCTTCACTGGCAGCCCCACTCAAAGCCATGGGACCCATTCCCAACAAGGATCAAAACCAGTTGCTGATCACCAATACCGCCTTGGGATCGTTTGGCTTTGAACTGGAAGAATACCGCATGGGACAATTGTCGCTGGACGAGCAGACCGCCGTGGAGCAAGCCGTGGAGCGCACCCGGAATCTGTTGCAAGGCGCGATCAATCCTGACGACGAATTACTGGCGGACTCGGCGGCGGAACTCGATCAACGGACGCTGGATAAAGTGCGCGCTTTCGTGAATACGCTGGCCGAGAACGAGGCTATCTGCGCCTTGCAATTCCGTGATCGAATTTTTCATTTTACCGACGTGGGCCAAGTCCGTACCAGCTTGGCGCGGATCAGTCAGGATAACCTGCGCGAAGAGGAACAGTACCTGGAAGGTGAATTCCAGGGGGTGCTGCCGAAACGGCGGACTTTTGAATTCAGGCTGGCCGACAGGCATGACGTGATTGCTGGCAAGGTGGGGCCAGCAGTGTTGAATCCTGACGAACTCAATGCGCATTTGTATCAGTTCGCACGTATCAAGGTTATGATGACCCGTGTTGGCAACGGGCGCCCCCGCTATTTGCTGCTGGAACCACCGGAATGGGGAACAACCGCCTGAAGCCGATCCAAACTGATGCCGGAACGCGCCCCGTGAGCTTCCACCCGCGCTTCAGCTACACCCATGCGATGGTGCGGCATCTTGGCCTCATCGAATCGGCCCGCGCCGTGGTGGACGTGCTACCCCTGCCGCCCGATCAAGTGCTCCGGTTGCGGCAAGCGGCCCGCCAGCGCGCCACCCAGAACTCTACCCGGATCGAAGGCAACACCCTCAATTCCATCGAAGTCGGTCGGGCGGTGATGGCCGTCGGCAAATCCCAAACCGAAATGCAACAAGAGGTCCGCAATTATTGGCGGGCGCTGGAATGGATCGAGGAACAGATCGAAGCCCGGCGTCCGGTCTCCGAAGAGTTCATCCGCGAATTGCACAGTATTATTCTGGTGCGCGGACTGGGCCGGCGCGGGCTGCGCAGCGCCTACCGGACCGACGAATGCCCGGTGGTGGATGTGGCGACGCGGCGCATCGACTACGCCCCGCCCAAGCCTGCCGACGTGCCGTTGCTAATGCGGGACTTGGCGGCTTGGTGGAACAGCAGCGAAGCAGCGGCTCTGCCCGGTCCGGTCCGCGCGGGCATTCTCGCCCATCGCTTCGTCAGCATTCATCCTTTCCATGATGGCAATGGCCGCACGGCGCGGGCGCTGGCCACCACCGAACTCTGGCGCAGCGGTTACGACATGCGCGGCTTTCTCTCGCTGGAGGAACACTACACGGCGGACCTGCCCGCCTATTACGACAACCTGCAGATGGGCTTGCTGGTGGATTTCTACGAAGGGCGCCACGACCCCGATCACGGACAATGGCTGGCGTATTTTCTGGCGACGATGGCCCGAGCCGCCGACGATCTGCGGCAACAAGCGATTGCACTCTATGCCCCGCATCGTCATCCGGCTCCACCCTGGGAAGCTTTGCGCCGAGTGCAGCAACAACTGCTTACCCGCCTGCTGACGCAGGGATTCGACAGCGGCACGAGTGCATTAACGTTCAGACCGGGGGATATGGTTGAATGGTTCGGTATTTCGGCCAACACGGCGCGGGAATGGCTGGAAAAGTGGCGGGAGGAGGGCTTCATCCAGCCGGTGAAGGCCGACGTGCAACGGATTCGGACCTACACTCTGACCCCAACTTGGTCCGAACTGCTCCAAAGCGCCCTGTTTAGCGCAACCGTTAGCACAAGCTGAATTGTAGCGTCAGCGGCCAAAAACCCGGTTTAGGCACAAGATATGGTTTTTGCAGCCCGAGTTAGCACAAGTTGACCCATGGGCTTTAGCGTGATTTCACAAATCCGGTCAATGTACTCTATACTTTCCATGAATTTATCTATTTCAATGATTCCAGAGATTACATGATTACAACAGTTACCCAGAAAAATATGGTTACCATACCTGCTGATGTCGCGCGGGCGCTTGGCATCAAGCCGGGTTACAAACTCGACTGGCTGCCGGTGGAGGGCAAGGACGAGATCATCATCCGAGTTATTCCTGACCGGGCGGAACTGGCGCGACGCCTGATGGGCATAGGCGCTCATTTGGCTCCGGGGCGCGATGTCATCGCCGAACTGGATGAAGAGCGCGAGCGTGAAGACCTTGAACGGATGCGGGAACTCGGCTGATGAAGTATCTCCTGGACACCTCGGCTCTATTGGTGTTCCATCGAAAGGAACCGGAAGTAGGCCGGGTGCTAACGCTCTTTGAAGATTCGCAAAGCGATGTATTGCTATGCGCGCTGTCGGTGGCGGAGTTTGGACGGAAGCTCAGCGAACTAGGGCAGCCCCTGGAAGAAATCGAGCGGACAATCGATTTGCATCTGCCGCTATTCACCCGTGTCGAAAAGGTAGACGACAGGATTGCCTTGGCATCTTTGCGGCTGATTGACAGCTTAACCGTCAGACTTCCAGCCATTGACTCGCTGATCGCCGCTACCGCTTTGGTGCATGAAGCCTGCCTCGTGCATAAGGACAAGCACATGGCGGCCATTCCGCTCGAGGTGTTGCCCACACTGAATCTTGCCCAATCTTGAGTCGCCTATGAGCAAGGTCCAATGGGAACGCGACCTGGTCGAGCGCCCGTTTTGCCAGCAACTCCAGAGCATGGGCTGGCAATGGCTGGAAGGCGACACCGAGGTGCCGGAGTTCACCGAGCGCGACAGCTTCCGCGAGGTGTTGCTCAAGGGTCACTTGGCCGCCGCGCTGCGCAAGCTCAATCTACGCCACGGCCAGCCGTGGCTGGACGACGCCCGGATCGGCCGCGCCATCCGCGACCTGGAGCAGGCCGCCGGCCATCGCTTGATGGAGGTGAATCAGGCGGCCACGGAACTGCTGCTCAAGGGCACCGTGGTGGACGGCCTGCCGGACTGGGACCACGGCCGCCCGCAGCCGGTCAGGTTCATCGACTTCGAGAACCCGGACCACAACGATTTCCTCGTCATCAACCAGTTCAAGGTGGAGCTGAGCAGCGGGCGCGGCCACGTCATCCCGGATGCCGTGCTGTTCGTCAACGGCATCCCGCTCGCGGTCGCCGAATTCAAAAGCCCCGGCATCCAGAACCCGATCCAGGAAGCCATCAACCAACTGCTGCGCTACTCGAATCAGCGCCGCGAACTTTTTCCCGACGCGCTACGCCGAGAACGAAGGCGTCGAGCGGCTGTTCCACACCAACCAACTGCTGATCGCCAGCGATTTCTTCGAGGCCCGCGCCGCCACCGTCGGCGCACCGCCGGAAGCGTATCTGGAATGGGCCGACACCAGCCCCGTGCCGTTGTCCACGGTCGCGGAGGAACTGGGTATTCTGCCCGCCGCGCCCGAACAGGCCGAGGCGGCGCAAGAACTAACGGCGCTGGGACCGGAACACACCGAGCGCGCCGGCACGCCGCTGTTCTTCCGCAAACCGGAGCAGCGATCCGCTACCTTGCACAGCCAGCCAATCCTCGTCGCCGGGATGCTGCGCCCGGCGCATCTGCTCGACCTGATCCGCAACTTCACCGTGTTCCAGCCGGTGGACGGCAAGACCCGCAAGGTCGTGGCGCGTTACCAGCAGTTCCGGGCGGTTCACAACGCCATCGCCCGCCTGCGACGGGGATGCGAACCGCGCGGCGGCGTCATCTGGCACACGCAAGGTTCCGGCAAAAGCCTCAGCATGGTGTTTCTGGTGCGCAAGCTGCGGATGACGCCGCGATTGAACCGCTTCAAGGTGGTGGTCGTGACCGACCGCACCGATCTGGAGCAACAGTTGCGCGAGACGGCGCGGCTGTCCGGCGAGACACTTGCGGCCCGACGAGCGCGACGCCCGGCTGCGCGAATCGCCCACCGCGCGTACCCAGCGCATCCTGCGGGAAACCACGCCGGACCTCGTGTTCGCCATGCTCCAGAAATATCAGGATACGGATTCGCCCGGCGGCGGCGAAAAGGTCGCGATGACTGCCGTCCGCAAGGAAAAGCGGCCGGGGAAAGATCAGCCGGTGATCGAAAAGACAGTCACCTTCGAGGAGCGCATCCACTTCGAGGAATTCCCGCTGCTCAACGAATCGGCGGACATTCTGGTGCTGGTGGACGAGGCGCACCGCAGCAACACCCGCACTCTGCACCGCAACCTGCGCAAGGCCCTGCCCAACGCCGCGCTGATCGGCTTCACCGGCACCCCCATTTTCAGCCGGGACAAGAAACCCACGGCGGAAATCTTCGGCGACTTCATCGACCGCTACGTCCTGCAAGACGCCGAACTGGACGGCGCGACCGTGCCGATCCTGTACGAAGGCCGCACGGCGGACGGGCTGGTGAAGGATGCGTCCAGCCTCGACCAGTTGTTCGAGGACCTGTTCCGCGACTACACCGAGGCGGAACTGGCCGTCATCAAGGCCAAATACGCCACCGAGGGCGACGTGCTGGAAGCGCCGCGCCTGATCTCGCGCAAGGCACTCGACCTGCTGCGTCACTATGTCGGGGTGGTGCTGCCGGAGGGCTACAAGGCGCAAGTGGTCGCGACCAGCCGACAGGCGGCGGCGACCTACCAGAAGAAACTGGAACGCTGGCGGCGCTGCCTGGTCCGGAAACTGGCAGCGCTACCTGCAACCATGCTGGCCCTTTCGGACGACGCGGTGGAACAACTCGATCCGAACACGCGCTTCCTGCTGCGCGCGCATCGCCAACTGCCCACGCTGCGCGCCCTGGAAATCGCGGTCGTTTTCTCCGGCAACCACAACGACCCGGAGTTCTGGCGGGACTGGGCGGGCAAAGGCCAACAGGAAGAACGAATCCGGCGGTTCAAGCGCCAGCTCGCACCGGAAAAAACCGACCGGACCGATCCGCTGGCGATCCTGGTCGTCAACAACATGCTGCTCACCGGCTTCGACGCGCCGGTCGAACAAGTGCTTTATCTCGACCGCAAGATGGTCGCCCACGAGCTGCTGCAAGCTATCGCCCGCGTCAATCGGACTTGCGGCCAAAAGAAATGCGGCTACGTGGTGGATTACATCGGCATCGCCCGCCACCTGCACGAAGCCCTCCAGGACTACGACGGCGAGGATACGGCCGGCGCGCTCGTCGATATCGGCGTCGAATTGCCGAAATTGCTCGACCGGCGGGCGCGGGCGGTGGCGGTCTTCACGGATCGCGGCATCACCGACCTGCAAGGGCAAGTGGGCGAATGCGTGGAGTGGCTCGAAGATCTGAAAATTCGTGCCGACTTCATCAACAAACTGCGGGCGTTCTACGAGACTCTGAACGTCCTGGAGCATCGGCCCGAGGTGCCCGGTGCGGTGTTCCGCGACGCCAAACTGCTGGGCTTCATCAACAAGGTGGCGGCGAACCTGTACCGCGATCCCGCGCTGAACCTGCTCGGCGTGGCGGAGAAGGTGAAGGCGCTGATCGACGCGCATATCACGGCGCGCGGCGTGGACCCGAAAATCCCGCCGACCGCCATCACCGACGCGGAGTTTGAAAACGTGCTGGCGGCCCAAGGCAACAGCCGCGCCCGCGCCGCCCAGATGCAGCACGCCGCCCGCTATCACATCGTCGCGTTCGCCAGCCAGAATCCGGCCTACGCCCGCAAGATGAGCGAGAAGCTGGAAGAAATCCTCCAGCGCTTCAAGGACGACTGGGACGCGCTGGAGCGTGAGTTGCGCAAATTCGTCGAGGAGTTGAAATGGGGCGACCGCAACGAATTTCCCGATCTCGATCCCCGGGTCCAGGTGCCGTTCGTACGGCTGGTGCTGGAAGAGTGCGCCAAGAAACACGCGCTTACCGAGGCCCAACGCACGGCCGCGCTCGCGGCGACGCTGGACATGGTCGAACGCATCCGCCAGGAAGTGCGCAAGGTGGGTTTCTGGAGAAACCCGGCCATGCGGGAATTGCTGACCAAAGCGCTGGTCCGCGACCTCGACCGGGCGGGCATCTGCCGGTCCGGCGGCGAGCGCGATCTCGCCCAACGCTTGGTGGCGCTGGCCCGGGAAAACCACGAGTACCTGACGCGGCCATGAACGAGATGCTGGAGGTCGGCGGTTTGGTTTTTGAAGTCCGGCGCGGCGCGCGGCGCAAGACGCTGGGCCTGACGGTGGATCGAGGCGGGGAACTGGTGATTCATTGCCCCAAGTCGACCGCGGCTGACGACCTGACCCGCTGGACCCGCTCGAAGCTGTTGTGGGTGCAGGGCAAGCTGGCGCTCAAGGCGGAACTGGCGCCGACGGTGCGCGAGCCCGAGTTCGTCAACGGCGAGAATTTCAGTTATCTGGGCCGCCACTATCGCCTGACGCTGATTCGGCAACAAGCGGACGCCTTGTGTTTCGATGGCCAGCGCTTCCTGCTGCGCAAGGACGCCGCCCCGGCTGGCGCGGCCCACTTCCGGCGCTGGTATATCGAGCACGGGCAGGTGCGGCTGGCCGAACGGGTGGAATGGCTCTCGCGGCGAACCGGGCTGTCGCCAACCGCCGTCCGGCTGCGGGATTTGGGCTTCCGCTGGGGTTCCTGCGGCAAGGACTGCGTTCTCTTTTTCAATTGGAAGCTGCTGCAGTTGCCCCCGCGACTGATCGACTACGTGGTCGCGCACGAACTGGCGCATCTGCTGGAACCGTATCACACCCCAGCGTTCTGGAACGTTCTGGACCGCGCCATGCCCGACTGGCGGGAGCGGCAAAGGGAATTACGAACGCAGGTTCGGTGTCTCTACTGGTGTCATACAGGTTTTCAACCCGACGAAGGAGGATCGCCATGACCGAGAAGAAAATCATTGCCGTGGTGGGCGCGACCGGCGCGCAGGGTGGCGGCCTGGTCCGCGCCATTCAAAATGACCCGAGCGGCGGGTTCACGGCCCGCGCGCTGACGCGAGACGTCAACTCCGCCAGGGCGAGGGAACTGGCCGGGCTGGGCGCCGAGGTCGTCGCGGCCGACGTCGACGACGCGGAGAGTCTGAAACAGGCGTTCGAAGGTGCTTACGGGGCGTACTGCGTGACGTTTTTCTGGGCGCACTTCTCACCCGAAAAGGAGCAGGCTGAAGTCAGAGCCATGGCTCAGGCGGCCAAGCACGCCGGCCTCCGGCACGTTATCTGGTCCACTCTGGAAGACACCCGCCAGTGGGTGCCGCTGAGCGATGACCGCATGCCGACCCTGATGGGCCAGTACAAGGTGCCACATTTCGACGCCAAGGGAGAAGCGAACCGAATTTTCACTGACCTGGGGCTGCCGGTCACCTTCCTGCTGACCTCGTTCTATTGGGATAACTGCATCTACTTCGGCATGGGTCCGAAGAAAGGTCCAGACGGCCATTTCGCCATCACCCTGCCGATGGGCGACAAGAAACTGCCCGGGATCGCCGCCGAGGACATCGGTCGGTGCGCCTATGGCATCTTCAAGCAAGGTTCCGAATGGATCGGCAAGACCGTCGGCGTTGCCGGCGAACACCTGACCGGCGTGCAGATGGCCGCCGCACTCGGCAAGGCGCTGGGCCGCGACGTGCGCTACAACGCCGTATCGCCCGAAGTCTATCGCGGTTTCGGGTTCCCGGGTGCGGAGGATCTCGGCAACATGTTCCAGTTCAAGCGCGACTTCGAGGCGTACTACTGTGGCGCGCGCGATCTGGCGGTGACCCGGTCGCTGAATCCTTCGCTGCAAAGCTTCGATCAGTGGCTTGCCCAGAACAAGAACCGCATTCCGATTGATTAACCACGTGTTCGGCCAGATCCGGCTATCGGATGGAACCGATGCCATGACCCGGTACGCCGATTTTCCATCCCGCCACATCACGCCCCGGCATGTGGATGTCTGGTGTCCGCCCGCCGACGCGACGAAGCCCGCGCCTCGTTATCCCGTCCTCTACATGCATGATGGGCAAAACCTGTTCGATCCCTCGCTGTCCTTCATCGGGGTCGATTGGGGCATGGACGAAGCAATGGCGCGGCTGATCCAGAACACTCAAGGAACTGGCGCTATCATCGTGGGTATCTGGAACAGTCCCTTGCGGGTGCGGGAATACATGCCCCACCAACCGCTGGCCGTGCCACGGGGCCAACGAATGCTGACCCGGTTCGTCGAGGAGGCGGGCGGAGCGCCGCTGTCGGAGGCGTATCTCAAGTTTCTGGTCGAGGAACTCAAACCTTTCGTGGATGCGACCTATCCAACCCTGCCGGGTCGATCCCATACCTTCGTGATGGGGTCCAGCATGGGCGGGCTGATTTCGCTGTACGCGCTGATCGAATATCCCGATCTCTTTGGCGGAGCCGGTTGCCTGTCCACGCACTGGCCAGCCGGGGAAGAGGTGCTGGTGGATTCTCTGGGCGCCGCCTTGCCGAAAGCGGGGCGACACCGGCTGTACTTCGACTACGGGACCGAGACGCTGGACGCAGCCTACGAGC
>CAVQSJ010000042.1:0-7439 GCA_963715845.1 uncultured Gammaproteobacteria bacterium
CGGGTGGACATCGTGGATCCGGTCAGCGATTACGCGGACCTGATGGAACAATTGTTCGATTTCGACCAGATCCGCGCGCTGTTCAAATCCGGCTTCCGGATGCGGTTCGACGCCATGCACGCGGTGACCGGCCCGTATGCCCGCGAGATTCTGGAGCATCGACTGGGCGCGCCGGCGGGCACAGTGATCAACGGCTTCCCGCTGGAAGATTTCGGCCACGGCCATCCCGATCCGAACCTGGTTTACGCCAAGGAGTTGGCCGATTACCTGTTCGGGCCGGATGCGCCGGATTTCGGCGCGGCCTCGGACGGCGACGGCGACCGCAACATGGTGCTGGGCCGGCATTTCTTCGTCACCCCCAGCGACAGTCTGGCGGTGATTCTGGCCAACGCCAAACTGGTGCCCGGCTATCGGAGCCGTCTGACCGGCGTGGCCCGCTCGATGCCGACCAGCCAGGCGGCCGACAGGGTCGCGGCCAAGCTGGGCCTGCCCTGCTACGAAACGCCGACCGGCTGGAAATTCTTCGGCAATCTGCTGGACGCCGACCGAATTACCTTGTGCGGCGAAGAGAGCTTCGGCACCGGTTCGGACCACGTGCGCGAGAAGGACGGGCTGTGGGCGGTGCTGTTTTGGCTGAACATCCTGGCCGCGCGCCGGCAGTCGGTGGCGGAGATCGTGCGCGAGCACTGGCGCCTCTACGGGCGTAACTACTACACCCGGCACGATTACGAGGCGGTCGACAGCGACGCGGCCAATGGCCTGGTCGATGCCCTGCGCGCCAAAACCGCCGAACTGCCAGGGCAGCGGTTCGCCTCGTACACGGTGGATTACGCCGACGATTTCCGCTATCTCGATCCCATCGACGACAGCGTGAGCGACAAGCAGGGCATCCGCATCGGCTTCAAGGACGGATCGCGGATCGTCTACCGGCTGTCCGGCACCGGCACCGAGGGCGCGACACTGCGGGTCTACATAGAAGCCTACGAACCCGACCCGGCCAGGCACGATCTGGACACCCAACAGGCGCTGGCGGAATTAATCGGCATCGCCAACAGCCTCGCCGGCATCAGGGAACGCACCGGCCGCGAAGCTCCGACGGTCATCACTTGATCCCAGCACCTAGCTGTCCTCTTCCATTCTTGGAAGGGGACAGTCAAATTCGAACCCGATGTCCCTGGACATTTTTCCAAGCTTCGTCAGGGAAAACTACGAAATCCATGAATGGCGTCACGCCTGCGCCATTCTTGCTCAGGATTTCTCAACGGAACTGGACGACCTGATCGATGTGCTGACTCGATTCCGGCTCAGAAAAAGCTGGATTACCGTCGGTATTTATAGCGTTTTATAAGGGTGGCTCTATGCTTAGAAATATAAATATCTCAAACCAGTTTGCCTTGACCAAAGATATTGTCATTTATCCGGGTAACTGCCTAGATTTTTTAAAGAGCATTCCAGATGAGACCTTTCAGCTTATTGTAACATCCCCCCCATATAACATTGGTAAAGAGTACGAGAAGAAGATTAATCTTCAGATATACCTTACTCAACAGACTGCAGTGATAAAAGAGTGTGTCAGAGTGCTTTCTAGTTCAGGAAGTATTTGCTGGCAAGTAGGTAATTACGTTGAGGATGGAACAATCATTCCCCTAGATACGGTATTGTACCCAATATTTAGCAATCTTGGCCTAAAAATGCGTAATCGTATTATCTGGCATTTTGAGCATGGCCTGCATTGTTCAAGGAGATTTTCAGGAAGGTATGAAACAATAATCTGGTTCACAAAAACTAGAAATTATTATTTTAACCTTGACCCTGTTCGCATGCCCCAAAAGTATCCGGGGAAAAAATATTTCAAGGGACCGAAAGCTGGTCAATATTCATGTAATCCCCTTGGTAAGAATCCAGGAGATATTTGGGTTATTCCAAATGTAAAAAATAATCATGTTGAAAAAACAGATCATCCCTGTCAATTTCCGGTTGAGTTGATCGAAAGACTCGTCCTTTCTTTATCTAAGGAAAATGACTGGGTGTTTGACCCGTTAATCAAACCGATTTTGTAAAAGACAGAGTCGCAATAGAAGTCCAGTTTGGCAAGTACTCATTTGTAGCATATGACCTTTTTGTTAAGCATCTTGCTTTCTATGTAGGTGACAAAATTGATGTAGGAATTGAAATTTTACCAATGAAGTCTCTTCAAGCCCAAATGAGTTCTGGTGTCGCTTACTACGAAGGAGAACTTTATAATGTTATAAGACAAGGGCGCGGAGTGCCAGCAGTTCCTTTAGTAATTTTTGGTATTGTGCCATAGTTTGAAAACAATAGATTCTCACAACCCCATAAAAAAAGGGGACCGCTCCCGCGATCCCCCCCAAAACCTCCAAGCGAAATCCAGCGTTCAATCAGAGGTAATCACTCTTGTAGCTTTCCAGGATCTTGATGTAATTGGCGCGCTCGAACGCGGTCGGATCGGCGACGTTGCGCTGGCTCATCGAACCCTTCATCTGGGCCACCGACACGTAACGGTGCGTCTCCATCCACATCAACAAACCGTCGTGTAGGGTAGTCAAATAGTCGATGCCGTTCTTGAGCAACGCTGAGGTGGTCATCACCGCATCAGCACCCGCCATCAGGTACTTCACCACCTCCACCGGAGTATGCACGCCGCGGGTCGCACCCAGCGAAGCCCGCAACCGCCCGTACAGGACCGCGATCCACAGCAGCGGCAGGCGGATTTCGTCCGGTGTGCTGAGTTGCAGGTTCGGCGCGACTTCCAGCTTGTCCAGATCGAAATCCGGCTGATAGAAGCGGTTGAACAGTACCAGCGCGTCGGCGCCGGCATCGTCCAGCGCCTTGGCCATCGAGCCGATGGCGCTGAAGAACGGGCTCAGCTTCACCGCCACCGGCACGGTCACCGCCGCCTTCACCGCCTTGACGATCTCGACGTAGCGCTCCTCGACCTCGCGACCGCTGGTGGTCAGGTCGGCGGGGATGTAATAGATGTTCAGCTCGATGCCTTTCGCCCCTGCCTTCTGCATCAACTGGGCGTACTCGATCCAGCCGGTGCTGGTAATACCGTTCAGGCTGCCGATGATGGGGATGTCCACCGCCTCGGAAGCCCGCCGCAGCAGGTCCAGATAACTGTCCGGACCCACTATATAATCCTCCACCTCCGGGAAATAACTGAGGGATTCGGCGAAACTCTCGGTGCCGGCGGTCATCAGGTACTCCAGCGCGGCGCTATCATGTTTCAACTGCTCTTCGAACAGCGAGAACATGACCACGGCTGCCGCGCCGGCATCCTCCAGGCGCTTGATGTTGGCCACGCTCCCCGACAGCGGCGAGGCCGACGCCACGATGGGATGTTTCAGTTCCATCCCCATGAAAGTGGTTCGTAAATCCATGGTGGTTCCTTCTACGTGCAGAATGCGGATGGCGGGCGGTTCCGGTCCAAGCGGCCCGGAACCGCCGCGCGCCCTTATCGTTTGAACTTCGGCTGGAACGTCGCGCCGCTGCGGGCCGCCATTTCCTCGTATACCGACCAGCGCTGATTGATCGCCTGCTGGGCCAGTTCCATCAGGCGCTCGGCTTCCTTGGGATTGGTATGGGTCAGCACCTTGTAGCGCACCTCGTTATAGGCGTATTGCTTGAGGGGGATCTTCGGACGCCCCGAATCGAGGATGAACGGATTCTCGCCGGACTCGCGCACCGCCGGGTTGTAGCGAACCAGCGGCCAGTGTCCGCTCTCCACCGCCAGATGCTGCTGGTCCAGCCCACGCTGCATGTTGATGCCATGGGCGATGCAGTGGCTGTAGGCCAGAATCAGCGACGGTCCCGAATAGGCCTCGGCCTCGCGGAAGGCCAGCAGCGTCTGCTGCGGGTTGGCCCCCAGCGCGATCCGCGCCACGTAGACGTTGCCGTAGGAAATCGCCTGCAGGGCCAGGTCCTTTTTACCGACCTGCTTGCCGGCCGCCGCGAACTTGGCGACCGCGCCCAGCGGGGTGGACTTCGACATCTGACCGCCGGTGTTGGAGTACACCTCGGTATCCATCACCAGAATGTTCACGTCGCGGCCGCTGGCCAAGACGTGATCGACGCCGGAAGAGCCGATGTCGTAGGCCCAGCCGTCGCCGCCGACGATCCAGACGCTGCGCCGGACCAACTGATCGGCGACCGCCAGCAGGTGCTGGGCGCGCGGATCCTTGATCTCCCGCAAGCGCTGCTTGAGTTCGGCCACCCGGCCCCGCTGCCGGCGGATGTCGGTCTCGGTGGTCTGGTCGGCCTCAATCAGATCGCCCACCAGTTCCTGGCCGATCTGGGACGCCAGCGCCCGCAGCAGTTCCTTGGCGTAGATCAGATGCATGTCGGCGGTCAGGCGGAAACCCAGGCCGAATTCGGCGTTGTCCTCGAACAGCGAGTTCGACCAGGCCGGACCGCGCCCCTCGCTGTTGACCGACCATGGCGTGGTCGGCAGGTTGCCGCCGTAGATCGAGGAGCAACCGGTGGCGTTGGCCACCAACAGCCGGTCGCCGAACAGTTGCGACAGCAGCTTGACGTAGGGAGTCTCGCCGCAGCCGGCGCAGGCGCCGGAGAACTCGAACAGCGGCGGCAGGAACTGCACGCCGCGCACGGTCGAGAAGTCCACCCGGCCGCGATCCACCTCCGGCAGGGTTTCGAAGAAGCCGATGTTGGCCCGCTCGCTGTCCAGGACCGGCTCCTTGAGCGCCATGTTGATGGCCTTGTGGCCGACCTTCTCCTTGCTCTTGGCCGGACAGACCTCCACGCACAGCCCGCAACCGGTGCAGTCCTCCAGATACACTTGCAGGGTGTAGCGGATGTCGGGGAAACCACGGGCATCGATGGGCGCGGTCTTGAACGCCTGCGGGGCGGTCTCCAGGCTGGCTTGGTTATAGAACTTGGAGCGGATGACTCCGTGTGGGCAGACCATGCTGCAATTGCCGCACTGGATGCAGATGTCTGGCTCCCAGATCGGCACGAAATTGGAGATGTTGCGCTTTTCCCACTGGGTGGTGGCGCTGGGATAGGTACCGTCCACCGGCAGGGCGCTGACCGGCAGTTCGTCGCCGCGCCCGGCCATCATCATCGCCGTGACCTTTTGCACGAACTCCGGGGCGTTGGCCGGCACGGTCGGCGGCAATTGGCGGGTGCTGGTGGCCTGAGCCGGAACCTCGATCTCGCGCAGGTTGGCCAGGGTGTTATCCACCGCCTCGAAGTTCTTGCGCACCACCTCGTCGCCCTTGCGCGCGTAGGTCTTCTTGATCGAGTACTTGATTTTCTCGATAGCCTTGTCGCGCGGCAGCACCTTGGAAATGGCGAAGAAGCAGGTCTGCATGATGGTGTTGATCCGCGTCCCCATGCCGTTGTCGAGGGCTACCTTCTCGGCGTTGATCCCGTAGACCTCCAGCTTCTTGGCGATGATTTCCTCCTGCACCGGGCGCGGAATCCGTTCCCAGGCCTCCTCCGGCTCGTGCGGGCTGGTGTTGAGCAGAACCACCGCCCCCGGCGCGGCCCGTTTCAGCACGTCGCCGCGATCCAGGAAGTTGAACTGGTGGCAGCCGATGAAGTTGGCCGATTGCACCAGATAGGGCGAACGGATCGGATCGGGGCCGAAGCGCAGGTGCGAGACCGTCTGCGAGCCGGATTTCTTGGAGTCGTAGACGAAATAGCCCTGGGCGTAGAACTCCGGGTCGTCGCCGATGATCTTGATCGAGTTCTTGTTGGCGCCGACCGTGCCGTCCGCGCCCAGCCCGAAGAACATCGCCCGCACCACCTTGTCGGACTCGATGACGAAATCCGGATCCACGTCCAGGCTGGTGTGCGACACGTCGTCCACGATGCCGACGGTAAAATGGTTCTTGGGCTGGTTCTTGCGCAGTTCGTCGAACACCGCCTTGCACATCGCCGGGGTGAATTCCTTGGACGACAGTCCGTAGCGGCCGCCGATCACCCGCGGCAGAGCCGGAGTCAAGAGCGTGCCGGCGACCTGGGCCTCCACCAGGGTGTTGACGATCTCCAGATACATCGGCTCGCCGGTCGCGCCCGGTTCCTTGGTGCGTTCGAGCACGGCGATGGATTTGACGCTGGCCGGCAGCATGGCCAGGAAATGGCGGGCCGACAAGGGCTGGTAGAGACGGACCTGCAACACGCCGACCCGCTCGCCGCGCGCGTTCAGATAATCGGCGGTTTCACAGGCGGTTTCCGCACCGGACCCCATCAGGATCACGACCCGCTCGGCCTTTGGATCGCCGAAGTAGTCGAACAGGTGATAGCGGCGGCCGGTGATGCCGGCGAACTGGTCCATCGCCGCCTGCACGATCTCCGGCACCCTGGCGTAGAACGGATTGACCGTTTCGCGGCTCTGGAAATAGGTGTCGGGGTTCTGCGCCGTGCCGCGAATGAACGGCCGGTCGGGATTCAGCGCCCGGGCACGATGGGCCAGCACCAGATCGTCGCGGATCATCGCCCGCAGCTCGTCGTCCGTCAGCAGGGTGAGCTTGTTGACTTCGTGCGAGGTGCGGAAACCGTCGAAGAAATGGATGAACGGCACCCGCGCCTCCAGCGTGGCCGCCTGGGCGATCAGTGCCATGTCGTGGGCTTCCTGCACCGAACCCGAGGCCAGCAGACAGAAGCCGGTGGGGCGCACCGCCATCACGTCCTGGTGGTCGCCGAAAATCGACAACCCCTGGGTCGCCAGGGAACGGGCGGCAACGTGGAACACCGCCGAGGTCAGCTCGCCGGCGATCTTGTACATGTTGGGGATCATCAGCATGAGCCCCTGCGACGCGGTGAAGGTAGTGGTCAGCGCGCCGGTTTGCAGGGCACCGTGCGCCGCGCCGGCCGCGCCGCCTTCGCTTTGCATTTCCATGACCAGGGGCACGCTGCCCCAGATGTTCTTGACGCCTTCCGCCGCCCACTGGTCCGCCAGTTCAGCCATGGTCGAGGAGGGGGTGATGGGATAGATGGTGCAGACTTCGTTGACCCGGTAGGCGACGTAGGCCGCGGCCTCGTTGCCGTCGATGGTGGTGACTTCGCGTTCGGTCATTGTGCTTCTCTCGTGGGGCCCGCAGCAGTTCGGCGGGCGGTGGTTTCTTGTATTAACCCGCTTGTTCCGCCGTTTCCGCCGGTGGCTCGGGGATCATGTCGATGGCGTGGCAGGGACATTGCTCGAAACACACCGCGCAGCCGGTGCAGAGATCGTAATTGTAGCGGTAGCGCTTGCCCGGTCCCAGCTTGATGACCGCGTCCTCGGGGCAGGCACCGTAACAGCCGTCGCACTCGTAGCAGTTGCCGCAGGACAGGCAACGCTTGGCCTCGTACAGCGCTTCCTTCTGGCTCAGGCCGGCGACGACCTCCTCGAAACTGCTCTGGCGGATTTTCATTTCCAGATGGCCCTGGGGGCGCTGGGCGGCATCGGTGTAATA
>CAVQSJ010000043.1:0-28261 GCA_963715845.1 uncultured Gammaproteobacteria bacterium
ATCGGGCGATGGCCCTCGGCGCACATGCGGGAATTGATCAGGATTTGCGCGATGGCGTCCTTGGCCGCCGGGCTTTCCTCGCGCTCGTAGGCTTGCGCCAGCGCCTTGATGTAATCGACCGGATGGTAGTAGCTGATGTACTGAAAGGCGTCGGCGATGCTCTGGATAAAATCATCTTGGCGAATGATGGTCATGATTTGCTCCCGTGGCGAGGAATGGGGCGCGGAGCCGCGCCCGGACATTGTTATGACGGGAGCTATTTTAACAGCATTCCAACCACGGGCAGCGACGCCCTGGACCGACAGCGACAACTCGTCCGGATCGATGCCCAGTTCCGGATTCCGCTGCGCTCGAACCATCTGCCCGACCACGTAACAAAACCCCTGGAGCGTTGTCCATTCGCATTCGCGGAGGGCCGCCACCCATTCAGTCCCCGTTCGCGCATCATTTCGCCATCATCCAACCTGAAACAACAGATTCGGTTGTATCGGTTTGATGAGTTGTCACTGTTCGTTTCTTCGATACGGTTTAGCGCAGCTTAATGGCAACAATGTAACCTTCGTAGACCGAAACGCCATGCTACCGCCCTTCGACGCGCCAGCACGTCAATCGGTCGCCAGCCAACCTGACATTTTACCTGGCGAAAATCATTGTCTTTCAAGAAAAACATTTTAATTCAGTAGGTAATCGATCATCCGGTTTGCCCGTCGCGTCGGTCTCGCGGTATACTTGAAAAAAAACAAATGACCGGCAAGGAATAGTCCGCCGTTCATCGTCCGGGAATCCGCGCTCGGAGTACCCCCGCCAGTTGTCCTGCGCGCACGCGCTATCCAATTCCGGTCCATCCGGCCCTGTTGTGTTTTTACCTAGCGGAGCAACCGATGTACCCAACCCCTCCCGCGCGGGGTCTGTATCGCCCTGAATTCGAAAAGGACAGTTGCGGTTTTGGCTTGATTGCCCAAATGGACAATCAGCCCAGCCATTGGCTGGTCCACACTTCCATCGCTTCCCTGGCCCGCCTGACTCACCGCGGCGCCGTCGCCGCCGATGGCAAATCCGGCGATGGCTGTGGTCTATTGATGCGCTTACCGGACGCCTTCCTACGCCAGGCTGCCGCCGAAGCTGGGATTACCTTGGGCAACCGTTACGGAGTCGGCATGGTGTTCCTCAACCATGACCCTGTCCTGGCCGACGCCGCTCGGGCCGAGTTGCGCGCTCAACTGAAAAAACAAGGTCTCAAGGTCGCCGGCTGGCGCGTCGTGCCGATCAATCCAGACGCCTGTGGCGACGAATCGCGCAAGACGCTGCCCCATATCGAGCAGATATTCGTTAATCCGCCGGCGGACATGCTCCCGGACGTGATGGAACGCCACCTGTTCGTGGCCCGCCGCCGCGCCAACCAGCGCATCCGCGCCAGCGATCCGGTCTACTACGTGCTGTCGTTGTCCGGGCGGGTCATCGCCTACAAGGGCCTGGTCATGCCGGCCAACTTGCCAGTGTTTTACCCCGATCTCGACGACGAGCGGCTGGAATCCTCGATCTGTCTGTTCCACCAGCGCTTTTCCACCAACACCCTGCCGCAGTGGTGGCTGGCGCAGCCATTTCGCTACCTGGCCCACAACGGCGAAATCAACACCATCCGCGGCAACCGCAACTGGGCCGAGGCGCGCAGCTACACCTTCTCTTCGCCGCTGCTGCCCGACATGGCCGAAATCCGGCCACTGGTGAACATGACCGGCTCCGACTCCAGTTCATTGGACAACATGCTGGAGGTACTGGTCATGGGCGGCATGGATATTTTCCGCGCCATGCGCCTCCTGATCCCACCAGCCTGGCAGAACGTCGAACACCTGGACCCGGATTTGCGCGCCTTCTACGAATACAACTCCATGCATATCGAGCCGTGGGATGGCCCGGCCGGCATCGTGCTGACTGACGGCCGCTACGCCGGCTGCGTGCTCGACCGCAATGGCCTGCGGCCAGCCCGTTATGTCGTCACTGAGGACCGCCACCTCACCATCGCCTCGGAAATTGGCGTCTACGACTACACACCCGAGCAGGTAGTAGCCAAGGGCCGGATGAAGCCGGGCGAAATGCTGGCGGTCGATGTCGAAACCGGCCGGTTGCTGGCGCCAGCCGATATCGACAACGACCTCAAGAACCGTCACCCCTACCGCCGTTGGCTGCGCGGCAACGTCCAACGGCTGCGCTCTCTCTATAAGGACGAGCCAGTCCCCGAACCACTGGCGCCAGAAACCCTGAACACCTATCAGAAACTGTTTGGCGTCAGCTTCGAGGAGCGCGATCAGGTCTTGCGGATACTGGCCGAGGCCGGCCAGGAAGCAGTCGGCTCGATGGGCGACGACACCCCGTTCGCGGTGTTGTCCAGCCGGCCGCGCTCGCCCTATGACTATTTCCGCCAGCAGTTCGCCCAAGTCACCAACCCGCCGATCGACCCCTTGCGCGAGGCGGTGGTCATGTCGCTGGAAACCTGCCTGGGCGCCGAGGGCAACATGTTCGAGGAAAGCCCCGCCTACGCACCGCGGCTGACCGCCAACTCGCCAGTGCTCACCGAGGGCCGCTTCCAAGTGTTGCTGGCCAATCCCGACGGCCGCTATCCGCACCACCGGATCGACCTCAACTACCCAGCCAGTCAAGGTCTTAAAACCGCCATCGAGCGGGTTTGCGACGAGGCGGTGGCCGCGGTGGGCGGCGGCGCGGTGCTGCTGGTACTGTCCGACCGCGCCATTGCGCCCGACAAGCTGCCGATTCATGCCCTGCTCGCAACCGGCGCGGTTCATCACCGGCTGGTGCGGGATGGGCTGCGCTGCCAGGCCAATCTCATCGTCGAAACCGCCACCGCCCGCGATCCCCACCACTTCGCGGTGCTGCTCGGCTACGGCGCCACGCTGATTCACCCGTACTTGGCCTACGACTGCCTGCGCGACCTGCTGCGCAGCGGCGAAATCGCCAACCGCGATTATCCGACCCTGCTGGAGAACTACCGCAAGGGCATCAACAAGGGCCTGTACAAGATCATCTCTAAAATGGGGATCTCCACCGTCAACAGCTATCGCGGCGCGCAGTTGTTCGAAATCGTTGGCCTGCACGACGAAGTGGTGAAACTGTGCTTCAAGGACACCGTCAGTCGCATCCAGGGCACCCGCTTCGCCGATCTCGAAGCCGAGCAGACACAACTGGCCGCGCGGGCCTGGCGGCGGCACGAGCCGATTGAAGCGGGCGGCCTGCTCAAATATATCCACGGTGGCGAATACCACGCCTACAACCCGGACGTGGTGCTGACCTTGCAAAAGGCGGTCGCCAGCGGCGATTACGCCGATTACCGGGAATACGCCAAGCTGGTAAACGAACGGCCGATCGCCACCCTGCGCGACCTGTTCCGGCTGAAACCGGCGAGCCCGTCAATCCCGCTGCACGAAGTGGAACCGGTCGAAGCGATTCTGCCCCGCTTCGATTCTGCCGGGATGTCGCTGGGCGCGTTGTCACCGGAGGCGCACGAAGCGCTGGCCGCCGCCATGAATCGGATGGGCGGCCGTTCCAACTCCGGCGAGGGCGGCGAGGACCCGGCCCGTTATGGCACCGAAAAAAATTCCAAGATCAAGCAGGTCGCGTCCGGTCGCTTCGGCGTAACTCCGGCTTATCTGGTCAGTGCCGAAGTGTTGCAGATCAAGATCGCCCAGGGTGCCAAGCCCGGCGAGGGGGGTCAGTTACCCGGCGACAAGGTCAACACCATGATCGCCCGGTTACGCTATTCCAAGCCCGGCGTGGCGCTGATCTCGCCGCCACCGCATCATGACATCTACTCCATCGAGGACCTGGCGCAACTGATCTTCGATCTCAAGCAGGTCAATCCCCAGGCGCTGGTTTCGGTCAAGCTGGTCGCCGAGGCTGGGGTGGGCACCATCGCCGCCGGTGTGGCCAAGGCCTATGCCGATCTGATTACCATCGCCGGTTACGACGGTGGCACCGGCGCCTCGCCCCTCACTTCGGTCAAATACGCCGGCAGCCCGTGGGAATTGGGCCTGACCGAAACACATCAGACTCTGCGCATCAACAACCTGCGCGACAAGGTGCGCTTGCAAACCGATGGCGGCCTGAAGACCGGGCTGGATGTGGTCAAGGCAGCGATTCTGGGGGCGGAAAGCTTCGGCTTCGGCACCGCGCCGATGGTGGCGCTGGGCTGCAAGTACCTGCGCATCTGCCATCTCAACAACTGCGCCACGGGCGTCGCCACCCAGAACAACGTGCTGCGGCTGAACCATTTCCGGGGAACCGCCGACAAGGTCATCAACTACTTCCGCTTCGTCGCTCAGGAAACGCGGGAAATCATGGCCGGCCTCGGCATCCGCAAGTTCGAGGAATTAATTGGTCGCACCGACTTGCTGGAAATCCTGCCCGGCGCAACCAGCAAGCACGGCGGTCTGGATTTGTCGCCGATTCTGTCCGTCGCCGGCCTGCTGCTGGAACAGCCGCAATTTTGCATCGAACCGCGCAATGAGCCGTTCGACAAGGGCGAACTCGCCGAACAGATGGTGCGCGATACCTTGCCAGTCATCGCCACCCGGGCCGGTGGCGAATTCCGCTATGCGGTCAAGAACGTGCATCGTTCCATCGGCGCGCGGCTGTCGGGCGAAATCGCCCGCCGCCACGGCGATCTGGGCATGGAGTGCGCGCCGATTAAATTGCGCCTGACCGGCACCGCCGGCCAGAGCTTCGGGGTCTGGAACGCCGGGGGCCTGCATCTATACCTGGAAGGCGATGCGAACGACTATGTCGGCAAGGGTATGGCCGGCGGCAAGCTGGTAATCTACCCACCACACAACAGTCGCTTCGAAGGCCACCACACCCCCATCATCGGCAACACCTGCCTGTACGGCGCGACTGGCGGCACACTGTACGCCGCCGGCCATGCCGGCGAACGCTTTGCGGTGCGCAACTCCGGGGCTGTGGCGATCGTGGAGGGCGTCGGGGATCACGGTTGCGAGTACATGACCGGCGGCGTGGTGGTGGTGCTGGGTGAGACCGGCGTCAACTTCGGCGCCGGCATGACCGGCGGTTTCGCCTTCGTGCTGGACGAGCACAACGCCTTTGTGGACCACTACAATCATGAGTTGATCGACATTCACCGCATCGCCACCGAAAACATGGAACCGCAGCGTAACTACCTGCTGGCGTTGATCGAGGATTACGTCGCCGAAACTGGCAGCGCCTGGGGCCAGACGATCCTGGACGATTTCCGCTACTACGCCAGCCGCACCTGGCTGGTGAAGCCGAAGGCGGCCGATCTGGATTCGCTGCTCGGTGCGCTGCGCGAAGCCGCGTGAATTTACCCCTTTCAAAACCGCGAACGTTCCATTGCCGTTTGCCGTTGGATACACCGATGTCACAAGCCAAGCCGTTGCTGTTCATCGACGTGCCGCGTCAGGACCCGGACAAGAAGCCGGCCCGCGAGCGCAGCGTCGAGTTCAAGGAAATCTACGGGCAGTTCACCGCCCAGTCCGCCGCGGTCCAGGCCGGCCGTTGCCTGCACTGCGGCAATCCCTACTGCGAGTGGAAATGCCCTGTTCACAACTACATCCCCAACTGGCTGCAACTGATCGCCGAGGGCAATCTGTTCGAAGCCGCCGAGATGTCTCACCGCACCAATTCACTACCAGAGGTCTGCGGCCGGGTCTGTCCGCAGGACCGGCTATGCGAGGGCGATTGCACCCTGAACGACGGCTTCGGGGCGGTCACCATCGGCGCCATCGAAAAATACATCACCGATGAAGCGCTGAAGGCCGGCTGGCGGCCCGATCTGTCCAACGTGACGCCCACCGGCAAACGCGTGGCGGTCGTCGGCGCCGGTCCGGCGGGACTGGGCTGCGCCGACATTCTGGCGCGCAATGGCGTTCGGCCGGTGGTGTTCGACCGTTATCCACAGATCGGTGGTCTGTTGACCTTCGGTATTCCACCCTTCAAGCTGGAGAAGGAGGTCATCGAAACCCGCCGCCGGATCATGGAGGGCATGGGGGTGGAGTTCGTGCTGAACACCGAGATCGGCCGCGATTTGCCATTCCAGCGACTGTTGGACGAGTACGACGCGGTATTTCTCGGCATGGGCACCTACACTTACCTGAAGGGCGGCTTCCCCGGCGAGGATTTGCCGGGAGTCTGCGACGCCCTGCCCTATCTGGTCTCCAACGTCAACCGGCTGCTGGGACTGGAGCGAAACCCAAATGACTTCATCGACATGAAGGGCCGGCGAGTTGTAGTGCTGGGCGGCGGCGACACCGCAATGGACTGCAACCGTACCGCCCTCCGCCAGGGCGCGGCCAGCGTTACCTGCGCCTACCGCCGCGACGAGGCCAACATGCCGGGGTCCCGGCGCGAGGTCACCAACGCCAAGGAAGAAGGCGTGCGCTTCCTGTGGAATCGCCAACCCATCGAGATCGTCGGCGACGGCCGGGTCGAGGGCGTCAAGGTCTGCACCACCCGGCTCGGCACGCCCGACGCCCGCGGCCGGCGTAGCCCGGAAATAGTGCCCGGCTCCGAGGAGGTGCTGCCAGCCGACCGGGTCGTCATCGCCTTCGGTTTCCAGCCCAATCCGGCGCCCTGGTTCGACGAATTCGGGATCGCGGTGGATTTACGGGGACGGGTTAAAGCCTCGCTCGGCAACCCACTCAAGTTCCAGACCGGCAACCCCAAAGTGTTCGCCGGCGGCGACATGGTGCGCGGCTCCGATCTGGTGGTGACCGCCATCTTCGAGGGCCGGGAAGCGGCGGCGGGGATTCTGGATTATTTGGGAGTATGAAGCGCCCTCACCCCCAACCTCTCTCCCACGACTCGACTGAACTCGCTGAAGTCTCGCGGGCGAGAGGAGCGCAGGAGTCATGATGCCTCCCCTTCACAACGATCGCCTGTTGCGCGCCCTGCTGCGGCAACCGGCGGATGTCACTCCGGTTTGGTTGATGCGCCAGGCGGGGCGCTATCTGCCGGAATATCGCACCACCCGCGCCCGTGCCGGCAGTTTCCTGACCTTGTGCCAGACCCCGGAACTGGCCTGCGAGGTCACCCTGCAACCGCTGGAGCGGTTTCCACTGGATGCGGCGATTCTGTTCTCCGACATCCTGACCATTCCCGACGCGATGGGACTCGGTCTGTCGTTCAGCGAAGGCGAGGGGCCGCTGTTCGCGCGGCCAGTACGCTCGGCGGCAGACATCGCCCGGTTGAGCGTACCCGATCCGGAGGTGGAACTACGTTATGTGATGGACGCGGTGCGGCTGATCCGCCGGGAACTGGCCGGCCGGGTCCCCCTGATCGGTTTCGCCGGCAGTCCATGGACGTTGGCGACCTACATGGTCGAGGGTGGTTCCAGCAAGGACTTCACTCTCGTCAAAGGCTTGCTTTACGATCAACCAGGACTGCTGCACCAACTACTGGAGGTGACCACCCACGCGGTGACAGCCTATCTGAACGCGCAGGCGGCGGCTGGCGCGCAAGCCCTGATGTTGTTCGATACCTGGGGCGGCATCCTCTCTCCCCGTGCCTACCAAGAATACTCACTGGCCTACATGGCGCGGATCGTCGCCAGCCTAACCCGCAAAGTCGGCGGTCACCGGGTACCGGTGATCCTGTTCACCAAGGGCGGCGGCGCCTGGCTGGAGGACATTGCCACGACCGGCTGCGACGCGGTGGGCGTCGACTGGACGGTGGATTTAAGCGACGCCCGCCGACGGGTGGGAACTCGGGTTGCGCTGCAGGGCAATCTCGACCCGGCCGTGTTGTATGCCTCCCCCGCGCGCATCCGCCAGCAAGTGGCGCAGGTGCTCGCCGATTTCGGTCCGGGTGCCGGCCATGTTTTCAATCTTGGGCATGGTATTCAGCCCTGGGTCGAACCGGAACACGTACGGGTGCTGGTTGAGGCCGTGCATGAATTGAGCGCGTCTTATCACACCGAAGCTGGTTCGTGAACGGCACGGAGTGATGCGCATGGCGAACCCCAGGCCGGCCAGCACCCGCATCCTGTCTTGCGGTGTCGTGGTGGTTCATTGGAACCGCGACCACCACGATTATCTGCTGCTGAGGGCCTACAATTATTGGGATTTTCCCAAGGGTGTAGTGGAAGTGGACGAATCGCCCTTGCAGGCGGCGATCCGCGAAGTGGAAGAGGAAACCACGCTGACCGGGCTGCGCTTTCGCTGGGGCGATGTTTACCGCGAGACCTATCCCTATAATCAGGGTCGCAAGGTGGCGCGCTATTACATCGCCGAATCCGCGTCGACCGAGGTCCGGTTACCCAGCAATCCCGTACTTGGCCGACCTGAGCATAGCGAATACCGCTGGGTCGACCGTGCCGAGGCCTGGAACCTGCTAACCCCGCGCGTGCGGGCGATTCTGGAGTGGACAGATAGCGTCCTGGCCCGCCCTCCACGGCGGCGTTAATCGGTCACCGGACCTCCTGCCTTACCGTGCGGACGGTTCCCAGAACTATCGGAACCTGTCATCATCACGCCAATCATTTTGGAGGTCTCCGCAATGCCTCACACCTACCAACCGCTCCCGTTTCACCGCCTGGAAACCGGCGCGGGTTACTTCCGCCCCAGACAGCAATTACCCGAACACGTCAACGAGGATGATCCCGCCATTGACGTCATGACCGATCTGAGCCAGGTCACGACTTACACGACGGAACTGGCCACGCCCCTCAGCAGGGCGCTGGAAACCATGGTCAAGCGTGGCGTACGCATGCTGCTGGTACGCGACATCGACGGCCAAATCGTCGGGCTGATTACCAGCCGCGACATCGAAGGGAGCAAACCCAACCGCATCCTGGCCAAGGCCGGGGGCTCTTGGGAAGATTTGCTGGTCGCCGACATCATGACCCTCAAGCCCAAGCTGGAGGTGTTGCTGATGGAGGATGTACTGAAGGCGCGGGTGGGCGACATCATCGCCACCCTGCGGCAGGTCAACCGCCAGCACGCGATGGTGTTGGACAGCGATCCCGACACTGGCAAACCGGCCGTGCGTGGCATCTTCTCGCTGTCGCAGATTGGCTTGCTGCTCGGCTTGGACATCGATCCGGCGCAACAGCCGACCACCTACGCCGACTTGGAGAAGGCGAGAACGTCCAGGTAATACCTCCGCACTTGTTGATGTAAGCCCCGCCCGGCGGATTGCGTTTCGCTAATCCGCCCTTCCCCGCTGCCGGCCTGCCTCCAGCGTATCCCGCAGCAAGCGCGGATTGACTTCTTCGGCGATGACGCCTTGGCCCAGATCGCGCAGCAGAATCAAGCGCAACCGACCGTCCTGGACTTTCTTGTCCACCGCCATCAGCCGCAGGAAATCATCGGCGGTCAATTCCAGCGGTGGATTCAGCGGCAGGCCGGAGCGGGCCAGCAGGGCGCGGACCCGCTCCACCTGTTCCCAATTCAGCCAGCCCAGCCGCGCCGACAGGTCGGCCGCCAGGCACATCCCCGCCGCCACGGCCTCGCCGTGCAGCCATTCACCATAGCCGACGCCGGTTTCGATGGCGTGACCGAAGGTGTGGCCGAGGTTGAGCAGGGCACGCTCGCCGGTTTCCCGTTCGTCGGCGGCGACGATTGCGGCCTTGTTGCGGCAGGATTGTTCGATGGCCTCGGTCAGCGCGGCGGCATCGCGGGCGAGCAACCGCTCGATATTCCCTTCCAGCCACTCCAGAAACGGCAGGTCGCGAATCAGCCCGTATTTGATGACTTCCGCCAACCCGGCGCTGAGTTCGCGATCCGGCAGGGTGGCCAGCGTGTCGGTATCGGCCAGCACGCAGCGCGGTTGATGGAAAGCGCCGATCATGTTCTTGCCGAGCGGATGGTTGACGGCGGTCTTGCCACCGACCGAGGAATCCACCTGCGCCAGCAGCGTGGTGGGAATCTGGATGAAGTAGACGCCGCGCTGATAGCAGGCCGCCGCGAAGCCGGTCAGGTCGCCGATCACTCCACCGCCGAGGGCAACGAGCGTGCAATTACGGTCGAAGCGGTGGCTCAACAAGGCAGTGAAAACGTCGTTCAGCGTCTCCAGCGTCTTGTACTGTTCGCCGTCGGGCAGAATCACCGCTTCGTGGCGCAATCCGGTTAGGGCGGCGCGGGTGCGTTCGAGGTAGAGCGGCGCGACGGTAGTGTTGCTGACTACCAGTACCTGCCGGCCGGGAATATGAGGACGCAGCAGGTCGGGCTGGTCCAACAGACCGGGGCCGATGTGGATGGGATAACGGCGGTCACCGAGTTCGACGTGGAGCGTTTTCATCAGAATCGGAGTGGTTCGGTGATGGGATCAGGGTTGATCGTATTCCAGCCCGCGCAGGATGTCTCGTATCACTTGTTTAAGCGGCCGGCCCTCGGTGGAGACAACACAGTCGGCCACTTCGCGGTAGAGTGGATCGCGCTGCTCGAACAGTTGCGCCAGGCACGCCCGGGGGTCGGCGGTTTGCAGCAATGGACGATTGCTGTCGAGGTGGGTGCGGCGCAATTGTTCGTCCACCGAGGCGCACAGGTAAACGACATAACCGCGTCCAACCAGGCAACGGCGGTTGTCGGTGTCGAGCACCGCGCCGCCGCCGGTGGCGAGGACGATGTGCTGGCGTTGGGTCAGTTCGGCGATAACGGCTTTCTCGCGCGCGCGGAAGCCCGGTTCGCCTTCCACTTCGAAAATGAGTGGGATGCTGGCTCCGGCGCGTTGCTCGATTTCATGATCGCTGTCGAGGAAATCCCGCCGCAGCACCTGCGCCAACCGGCGACCAATGGTGGTCTTGCCGGCGCCCATCGGGCCGACCAGGAAGATGCGGGGAATTGCATGAGGCATGGGTGAGGAAACCTGATAGCAACCAAACGACCAAATATCGGTTGCTTATTGTACGGTATCCCTCACTCGATCATGCCTCCATCGTATTTGCTGAAGATGGAGGTTGGATTTCGAATAAAAAAATCGGCGGGTTTTCCCGCCGATTGTATTTACTCCGACAACAGAGTCATGTGGCAGGGGCAGGAGCTGGGGTCGCGCCCTGCGGCGACACGGTAATGGTGATAGTCGGGGCAACGATCTCCGGGCCCACGGTGGAGATGAAGAACTGCACCTGGCTGTTGCCCGTGCCGCCGGTCGCGGTCGCGGTATACAGGTCGGACACGATGACGGTCATGGTCGCAATGCCCTGCGCGCCCGTAACCAGCGGATCGGGCGAGAAGACGGCCTTCGGGGTGTACAGATCGTCGCGAACCTTGGCCGTGTCTCTTGCCGCCTGCGCGGTGGCAAGCGCCAGTTGGGCTGCGGACACGTTATCCTGAAGTGTCTTGAGCGTCGTGCAGGCCGGAGTAGCGCCTGGGTTTGGCTCTATTACTGTTGTTTCCACTGGCGGAGTCCCCACGGTTTTTTTCGTGGCGATAAAGCAATCCGTTGACTTAGGTGGAGGGGGGACGGGTACCGGATTAAGGTTGAGATTGTTGGCCGCCGCAAAATCAGCCAACGCCTTCTGCGACGCCGCCACATTGGCCTCGGCAATCTTGACCGCATTCTCGGCCGCCACAAACGCGTCATGGTCGGGATCAGTGATCACCACCTGCACCGACAGCACCTCGGCCGGCAGCGGCGCGGGTGGTGTTCCACCGTCGAACAGTTGCAGGGTAAACACCTTGGTGGTCGTCTGCCCAACCGGAACCTGGAAATTCTGGTCACTGGCGGGAACGACAGTCAACTTACTACCATCCGGAATACCCAGATACCAACTTCTACAAGCGGTGTCGGTGGGGCCGGTGGAAGGGTTCAGCACCGCACCAACCTTGCCGCCGTTCGCCTCAGCAGTCAGCTTGAAGCACCGGCCCAGTTGGTTAATCGGATAGTTGATAATGGTTGCCGCCAATCCGTTCACATCAGTTTGCACCACCACATCGTCAAAGGAGTTGGCCACATTACCCAAGTAAGGCAGACAACCGACAGTGTAGGGCACGGTGAAGCCAGTGTTGGGCACCGAGTTGAAGGCATTATTGACGCTCAACAGATTTGGCCCGGACACGCCAGAAACGATCCAACCGCCCACTTGCCCCGGTCCGCCTTCCAGCACCAACTGGCAGTTGACCCTCGTACCCGTCAAGGAACTGCCGCCGACCGGCGTCGAGAAGGTATTGCCACCCTCCACCGGATTCCCATCGTCCCCGGTGATATTGAACGTCCCCCGGCCCTGTTTGGGATAGCCGGTCAGAGGACCATCCATCAGTCGGAAGGTGATGAATGTGCCAGTCGGTGGTGGGTTACCAAACTCATCGGCCGCCACCACGCTGATCGCACGGCTGTACACCCCAGTTGCAAAATTAATGTTATCGCCATCCCCCAACGGCAAGGTGTTCTGCCTTTGCGCGACCGCGCCCGGATAAGGACCCGTAAAGGTTAGAGACGCGATTTGACCGCTGCCGATCGGGATGGTATCCGCGTCGGTGACCGGGTTCTGGATCCCGTTGTCCACGTTGTTATCGGCCCGGTCCGCAATTGCCACGATCGCTACCGTTCCCGGCAGGGTACCGCTGAACAGGGCAATCTCGGCGATACCGTTGATGGTCCGGGTATTGACGACCGTGCCTTCCTGGGTACCACCCCCAGCAGAAATCGCCGAGAGTTTTTCGCCGCCGTTGGGCCGGTTTGGCAACAATTGCAACTGCAGATTGTTGCCGGCCGAATTCGGTACTGTTTGCCCGCCGTCGTCCAGCACCGCCACCTGGAATTGCTTCACGGTCGGTACCCGGCCCTGCCCGGTGATGTACAGCGGCGACGAATCAACCAAGAATCTCGCTGAGGCTGGAATGCCCGTGCTCACGCCTGGCCCCACCGTGATCGTCAAATCAGCAACAACCGTTTCCTGGGTATCTGGATCATTAACGGATGCGCGGAGGATCACCTTGCCCGGCGTGCCACTGGAATGGAAGTGAGCCGTTACCGTTCCGGTGGTATCATCAAACGTCAGGCGCCGGAATGCTTTGGGAACCGGCAGCGTAGGAGGGCAAGTGGCCCCTGCCGGGCACTGCTCATTTTCTGGTTTACCATCCAAATAGAACAATGCCCCGCTGGACAACCCGGAGACGATATCGATCGCCACGCTCGGCGCCGGGAACAAACGGTCGTTCTTCTGGACCTGCACCGTGATCGTGTTGGTGAACGGTCCCGCAGTGTTGGGGCCTGCATTAATCGAATTAGCCTGCAAAACGGTCTTGTCAGCCGTGATACTGACCTTGATGGCGGTGTTAGCGCCGGCAAAACCGCTATCACTATCCCCACCGCCGCAACCCACCAGCGCCAAACCGAGCAGCAACAGAACGAACAATCGGAATATCCCGCCAGTTATCGGAAACACGGAGTGTTCTCCCTATTTAGAGTGAAATTCTTTGAATTAGGCAGAGTTGATCAACGCTCGGCAACCGCGCCATTCTTCAGGATTTGCGGCGTTACGAAAATCAGCAGTTCGCGCTTGGTGTTCGTCTTGCCGGTGTTTCTAAACAGATAGCCCAGCAAAGGGATGTCGCCCAGAAATGGCACCTTGCTTACATTATCCCGCTTGTTATGTTCGAATACTCCGCCCAGCACCACCGTTTCACCGTTGTTCACCATCACCTGGGTCTCGACCTCGCGCTTGTCGATACTCGCCTGCGGACCGGTCGCGGTTTGAACGACAGCACCTTCCTCATCCTTGGAAACCTTGAGATCCATCCGGATACGATCATCCGGGGTAATCTGCGGCGTCACTTCCAATTTCAGGAAAGCATCCTTGAACTCCACATTCGTTCCATCCTGGCTAACCGTCGAATATGGAATCTGCCGACCCTGCAGAATGGTGGCCTTTTTCAAGTCCGCCGTCACCACCTTCGGGTTCGAGATTACCTCGCCCTGGCCTTCCGCCTGCAACGCCGACAACTCCAAATCGACCAGATAATCGGCCCCCAGAATCGAGAACGCCAGCCTGGGACCCGCCCCCAGCAGATTCACCCCGGTCCGCTCGATGAGCGGGGGAATTTGCACCGGATACGGCTGACCAGTCTGCTGCAGATTCGTCGCAGCACTGTTGATAATCGTATTGGTGCCCTGCAAGGAACCGCTAACGGCACCGACCCCTTGATTGCCATTCTGGGCCACGCCAGTCACCCCAAACCGCACACCCAGATCCCGGCTGAAATCATTGCTGGCGATCACGACCCGGGAATCGATCATCACCTGCCGGGTCGGCAGGTCGAGCTTCGTGACCAGATCGCGGACCTCGGCGATCTTGTCGGGCACATCCTTGACGATCAGGTTGTTAGTCCGTTCGTCCACGGCGACATCGCCACGCGGCGACAACATGCTCTGTCCCTTTTCTCCGGCCGTTTTCAGCAACTTCGCCAGATCCGCCGCCTTGCCATAATTGACCTGGATGATCTCGGTGCGCAACGGAATCAGTTCCTGCACCGTCTTGCGCGACTCCAGATCCAGTTTCTCGCGGGCGGCGACTTCCTCGGTCGGCGCGATGAAAATCACGTTGCCGTTTTGCCGCATGGTCAGGCCCTTGGTGCGCAGAATGATGTCCAGCGCCTGATCCCAGGGCACGTTCTGCAAGCGCAAGGTCAGGTTGCCCTTCACGCTGTCGCTGACCACGATGTTCAATCCGGTGAAATCCGCCAGGATCTGCAGGATCGCCCGCACCTCGATGTCCTGAAAATTCAACGACAGCAGATCGCCCTTATACTTCTTCTTGGACGGATCGAACATCGCCTCCTTTTCTTCCTCCTCCAGGGTTTTCTGCGGGGGCCGAACCTCGATCACATACAGATCGTTGGCCTGATAGGCCAGATACTCGAACGGAGGATTGGGCAGGATGTTCAGCCGGGCATTGTTCCCCCGGTTCAGCGCCTCCACGGTCGTGACCGGCGTGGCGAAATCGATCACATCCAACCGCCGCTGCTGGTCGCGCGGCAGCGGCGCGCCCTGAAAGTCGGCGATGATCTGGTTACCTTCCTGCCGGACATCCACCGGGATGCTGGGATTGGACAGCTTGACCGTGATCACGCCCTGTCCGGCCGGACCCCGCCGAAAGCTGACATCCCCGACATTCCGCGAGGTCACGATGGGTCCTTCGGCCCGCCGCGATGCGGCCGCCGCGACCGACGCGGCCGGCGTCGCCGCCGGGGTCTTGGCGGCCGCCGCCCCGGCATTATCCAGGGTCAGCAACACCGAATTGCCCTGAACCTGCACGTTGTAAGGCACCAGCCGCGCCAGATTCAACGAGGCCCGGGTGCGGTCGGCGCCCTCCAAGACGCTGATCTTGTCGGCCACCCCAACGTTGATCGTTTGCTGCCGCGTGCTCAATCCGTTGCGCGTATCCAGAAAATCCAGCACGATCCGGGCCGGCTCGTTGATCGTGAAACTGCTCGGTGGCCCCTTGGGCATCTCCGACAGCCGGAACCGGATCTGCAGGCGATTGCCGGCCAGCGGGCTGATATCCACCGCCTGCAACACCGGCTGTCGCTCGGCGTCGACCGCCAGCGCCGCCGGGGTCCACCCCCCTGTCAGCACCAACCCCAGGACCAACCCCATCACCCCTAACCATCGCGGCAGCCACCCTACGTCCGACCGCTGGTCATGTTGGCCTTCGCTCATGGACCTGCTTGTCATGACACTTCCCCCCTCATCATTGGGTAAGCGACAGGAAGGAATCCCGTTCCTGCCAGCGTCCGGGCCCATCGGGAACGATCTCCTTCAGATCGACCCGCTGTTCCGTAACATTGACGATCTTGCCGTGGTTGGTGCCCAGGTAATTGTTTTTCTGAACCCGGTGCACGACGCCATCGGGAGCCAAAACCAGCGCCCACAACTGGGGGCCACCACCCATGCGAAAAGTGCCCATCATCTTGAGCGAACCCAGCGAATATTTTTCGAGTTCTTCCCGCACCCGATTTGGATCGGGTCGGACGCCGGTGTAGCTCCCGCTCCGCGCCGCCGCTTCCTGCGTCAGCTCCAGTTCCTCCTCCTGGGCGAATGGCGCCACGAGAAACGGATCCTTGATTCCCTGGGCGGTATACGCGAACGGTGTGTAGGGCTTGATTTCCGGCGGTGGGTCGGGCTTTTTCACCGGCGTGGTGCGCTTGGTGGTTTCCACGAACTGCTGCAGTTCAGCCAGATCCCGCTGCGCGCATCCCGCCAGCGCGACCAGCGCCACGCCCAGCAACAGGATACCGCGCGCGGATATCGTGACGGTACCCGGACGAAAACGCACGTTCATTTCTTGCCAGCCTCCTTCCCTTTCTGCTGACCGCCCGCGGCCGGACCACCACCTTCCTCCATGTAGCGGTACGTCTGCAAGGTTGCCTGGATACTCAGCGGTCCCAGTTTATCTCCCTTACCGCCTTTCGCGCCTTTAGCGTCAACTGCGCCGGTCAGCGTCGCGTTCTCCAAGGTCACGATACGTGGCAGGGCCGCGACCCCGCTCACGAAAGCACCGAACTGATGGTAACTCCCCCGCGCCTTGATGGTAATCGGTTTGGCGGCATAAAAATCCCGTGGCTGTTCGGCCTCGGGCTTGAACAACTCAAACTCCAGGCCATTCTTCTTGCCGGTATCGGATACGTTCTCCAGCAGTTCCGGCATTTCCGTCCCGGTCGGCAACTGCCGTAGCATCACCGCCAGATCCGCTTCCATCTGCTTGAGCTGTTCCCGAAACGATTCCAGATTGGCGGCCACCCGCTGCTTCTCGATAAATTCCTGTCGCAGTTGCTGCTCCTCGCGGGCCACCCGATCCAACTCCTCAAGCTGGTCGCTGGTAAAAAAGTAGTACCCCGCTCCCAGCACGGCGGCGATCACCAGGACAATGAGCACACCCTTGCCTACCAGCGGCCAATCACCCGCTTCCCGGAGATCGAAGTCGCTGAGATTGATCTCGGATAGTTTCATGGCTTACCCCCCGCAGCCGCTTGATTCCCCTCCAGCTTGAGCGGAACGATCAGCTCGAACACCCGTGCTTGTACATTGTTCACGTTGCGGGTTTCGATAATCTGCAATGCCGGCTCCCCAAACAGATTGGCATCCCGGATGCTCCGCATGAAATCGGAAATGACGTTGTCAGAGCGGGCGATGCCGTTGAGCGTCACCTGATTGTTGGCGGTCTTGAAAGCGGTCAGGTAGATATCCTGTGGAATCAACCGGACCAGTTCGTCCAGCATCCGCACCATGCCGGGACGGCTGGCCTGCAGCTTCTGGATGACGTTCAGACGCTCCACCAGCCGGTTCTTGGTCTTCTGTAGTTCCTGCAGCTCCTCGGCCGCTTTCTTAAGTCGGGCGATTTCGCCGCGCAGATAGTTGTTGCGCTCCTGCTGGTACTCGATACGGTTGGCGATTTCGGTATGCACCAGGAACACGATCCCCATCGCCACCAGCGCCGCCGCAACCAGCATCGAAATCAGTTCGCGCTGCCGCTGGGCACGGCGCGCCTCTCGCCAAGGCAACAAATTAATGCGCGTCATGTCAGTCGAAGCTCCTCAGGGCCAGCCCACCAGCGACGGCCAGCAACGGCGCATCGCGCAATAAAGCGCTGCTGTTCACCCTCACGGCACTGCCCATATTCTTGAAGGGATTGGCGACGACCGTGGTAATACCCAACACGTCCGCGACCACCCGGTCCAACCCCATGATCATGGCGCCACCGCCCACCAGGACAATAGTATCCACATTATAGCGGCCTGATACATACTGGTCGGAGGAAAAAAAGAATTGCAGCCCATGTCCGATCTGCTCGGCCAACATTTGCTTGAAGGGCTCCAGGATCATGGTAGCGAAATCGTCGGCCACTTGCCCGGAGCGTTTCATTTGTTCGGCCTGCTCCCGGGGCAAGCCATAGGATTCAGCAATCCGAAGGGTGAGCTGGTCACAGCCGAACCCTTGTTCGCGGGTGTAGATGACACGATCTTCCTGCAAGATATACAAATTGGTGATGGTCGTGCCAATGTCCACCAGCGCGGTCAGGTTTTCCCGGGCCTTGGCCAGGCTGAGCTGCCCACCCTCACCGCTGGCCTTGGGCAGGCTGTCCATCAGCAACCGGTACATGTTTTCCAGCGCGTAGACCTCCACATCCACGATCGCCGGAACCAGTCCAGCCTCCTTGAGGGCGGCTTCCCGCGTATCCACGTTCTCTCTGCGGGAAGCAAACAGCATGACATCCTGCATTTCGCTGTTGGCCTGGGACGGACCTTTCACCTCGAAATCCAGGTAAACTTCCTCGATGGGATAGGGGATATACTGGGATGCCTCGATCGACATGTTGACTTCAATATCGCTCTCCTTGAAATCCGCCGGCATGGGCACGGCGCGGGTGATCACGCTGGAGGTCGGCACGGCAACGGCCGCACGACGCAATCGGGTACCGGATTTGCGCCATGCCCGTTTGATCGCTTCTCCCACCTCGCTGGGATCGGTGAGATTGCGATCCTCCATCATGCCTTCGCCCAGCGGTTCGATGGCGAAGGCCTCGACCCGGAACCGTTGTCCGGAACGGCTCAGCTCGATCAGCTTGACCGCCGAGGGACTGATGTCGATACCCAGAATGGGTTCTTTACGCTTGAACAGAGCCAATGTACGCTCCCTAACCTGATCAGATTGGACGAATCAAACGCACCCCGTGAATATAGCAAACAACCAAAGCCAAAACGCTGAGAAGTTTCACTTGATCTAGACAAATAATGCCCAGCCTGCCGGACCACCGCCGATTTGGCATGACCCGATCCCCCCAGGCGCGCGGTTGATCCAGCTCGGTGGCCGTTACCACCCTCGCCGTCAGCCGCCCGCACCACCGGAGTTTGCCCATGGCCCGCCGCTACCGCGACCACCACCGACTCAAGACTTTGCTGGCTCAGGAATGCGCCCGGCTTATGGCCGAGGAAGGAATTCCGGATTTCCGGACCGCCAAGCGCAAGGCCGCTGTTCGCCTGGCGGTCACCGATAAAGCCGCCCTGCCGGACAACGCCGAAATCGAACAGGCTTTGATCGACCATCAACGGTTGTTCCATGCCGAACATCAAGCGGTCCACCTGCGCGGCCTGCGCGAAACCGCCCTGGAGGCCATGCGCTTTCTGGCACGCTTTCGGCCCAAGCTGGTCGGATCGGTGCTGAACGGCACCGCCGGTCCGCACGCCGATATCCAACTTCACCTGTTCGCCGATACTCCCAAGGATGTCTTGCTGTTTTTGATGGAGCATCGTATTCCTTTCGAAACCTCGGAGCGCCGCCTCAGACTGAATAACGGTGACCTTGTCTGCCGGCCGGTTTTTCGTTTTAGTGCTGGCGATACTCGCATCGACCTTACGATCTTCGCGCCCCTAGCCGAACGGGAGGCGCCGCGCAGTCCAGTCGACGGCCGGCCCCTGCGACGAGCGGGCACGGCCGAAGTGCAGACCCTGCTGGCCGCAGACCCGTCCTGAATGCCCTCCGAAGCGCAAGTCACGCCGCAGCCCGGGCTGCGGCGTCCGTCGACCGCGTTCCCCCTATCGCGGATCGCGAGCGGATTACCGTCCCGCCTGGCGATCCGCTCGGACCGACCCGAATGCCCACGGCAGCGAAAATTCCAGCCTCGCTTACGCCTTGGCCGTACTGCTCGGGTGGGTATCCACAAAATGTTTCAGTACCAGCTTCAACTGTAAAGCTTTTTGTGCATGTCCGTGCCGGCGTGCTTCCTCGATATCATCCAAAATGATACGTTTGATCATCGGGATACCCTCCGGCGTATGCACCAGATAGCTACCCAGTTCCAAAGCCGCCATCTCCGGCAGATGTTCGTGTTGGGCGATAGCCTCGATTTCCTCCTCGGTCAGATCGCTCAGCTCCACGCAATCTTCATACGTCAACATGGTGTTCCCCCTTCTAAGTCATTGATGGGTTGAAAGCCAGTTACCTGGGGGGCGTGCCAACGGCCATGGTCGGCTCCCCTGGTGATCATATCCAAACTAAAGGTTAAACCTGGTGACCCGTCCAGACAAGAACAATCCGCATTGCTTATGTGCCTATTCCTGTTCTTGACCCCTGGAACCACGGCAACAGGATTAAAGCTCGTTCCTGGTTGTGGTTTACCCCTAAATATTTACGGCCACCTGAAGCTTTAGCGATCTTTGGTAAAATTTAAAGCAATCCTGATTTGTCGATCAACGACCGCAAGCTTACCCGAATGCCAAGCCACCCTACCACCTGGCTGGTCCGTCATCCAGATCGCGCCAGATCCTGGGCCAGCACCCGTTCAACCTGGTTGGCCGCGAAGATGGCGGGGAGACCCCAGCCCCATGGGATCATCGGGTCGGGCTGACGGGATTGCGCCCGTCAGCCCTCCCACACCACCGGACATGCGGTTTTCCGCATCCGGCGGTTGAGCCCAGCGGGCTTAGCCCGCGAGCACCCACGGTAGAGTGAATTACTGATGTCTACCGTGTTGCTCATTGAACCTCTTCTGACGTCTGTGCTCGCTGTCCGCCGCGACTCGATGGGCACGTGCCGCCCCTCCGCAGGAATCCACCTGCTCGGCTTGGCCCGCCGGTCCGGGAGCTGCCGCAGTTGCCGCTCCGAACCCGTGTCGCCCGTCTCCGTGCCGCTGGGAACGGATGCAGACTGTGGTCCTCTCGTGACTCTTCGGCCCTTCGCTCGACCGGCCTTTCGGCCGGTGTCCACACTACTACGGCCTCTGCTGACTCCTGGCACGCTCTCACGCGTCAGGTCTCCCCGAGTAAGAACAGATACTTTCGACCCGTGCCGCCAGGCTCTACCGGATACGTCTTTCGGTGACGGTTGGATTTCGCGTTCCCTAGCACGCTCATCGCCCGTACCCGGCCTCACTGCCTGTTCGTGTTCCTGCGGTCGTGTCTTGGCTACGCCCTTCTTTCAGCTTGGCCTCGCGGCTTCCACCTTGGGTTTCGCTACGCTTCTCGTCACTCTTCGCGGTTACCTCCTCTCAGGTAACAAGTACATGCCCATGTCGGGCACACGAGGGTCGGACCGCCACCGTCCGACTAAAGCGCCCGGCGCGTGCTCTGACCAGCACACTCGATAAAGCCCATAACGAAAACCCCCCATAGATCTTCGCGGCCAACCCCTTATCCGCGGGCCCCGCTGCCCGGAATCACCGTCGGCAGCAGTACAGCCAACCGAACAGTTCCAGTCACCCCACCAGGGCAATCGCCTCCGCTGACCGGATTGTCCATGGATTCACCTTGCCCCACCGCGATATCATTTACGCCTGAAATATCGCCAGCGACAGCGACTGCCACCGCACATTCGTCATGACCGCCGAAAGCCCCTCCTCGCCCAACGATCCGCCTTCCCCCTGCGTCGGCATCTGCATCATCAACTCGCAGACCCAGCTATGCGATGGCTGCTTCCGCACCTTGGACGAAATTGCCGCCTGGTGGGATTACACTCCCAAGCAAAAGCACGCGGTACTCGCCGAGTTGGAAGGACGTTTGGCGCGTATCGTGGACGGCACGTTCTTCGATTGACAGATCGGTCGGCAACCAACCCTTTCGACCAGTCGGCAACTAACCCTTTTGACCAGGAGGACTTTATGCCGCTCTCCGCTCCCGCTCCCCGCCAACTGCTCCACAATCGCACCGTCCAGTGCTGGGGCTACCGGCGCGAGGACGGTCTGTGGGATATCGAGGGTCGGATGGTGGACACCAAGACCTATGAGTTCCCCAACGAGGATCGGGGAGGAGCTATTCGCGCCGGCGAACCGCTGCACGACATGTGGATTCGCCTGACCGTGGACAGTCAGTTCCACATCCACGATATCGAAGCTCACACCGACGATTCACCGTTCGGTCTCTGCCCCGCCATCACCAGCCACTATCGGCAATTGATCGGGGTGCGCATCGGGCCGGGTTGGTCGCTCAAGCTCAAGGAACTGTTTGGCGGAATAAGTGGCTGTACCCACATGACGGAATTGCTGGGTCCGATCGCCACCACCATGTTCCAGACCCTGTACGGCAAACGCTATGACGAGGACGACGCCAAATCGCCGGAAGAACGGCCACCGCCACCCGTGTTGAACACCTGCCATGCCCTGGCGAGCGACAGCCCGGTGGTGAAAAACCGCTGGCCACAGGCCTATACCGGTCGGGAACGGGACTCTGGCCTCCTACGCCAACCGCTGCTGGATGACTGCATCACCTGATGGCTGCACGAGGGCACCCTCCAGCGGATTCACAGCGTTTCCGGTTTCGGATCGCGCGCCAGCAGGTTTTCGACCGCTCGACGCGGATTCTGGCCATGGTGCAGTATCCGATCCACCTGCTCGGTGATCGGCATTTCCACCTGATGCTGCCAGGCCAGCCGCAGCGCCTCCGGTGCCGTTGCCGCGCCTTCCACCACTTGGCCGATGGCCGCGAAAGCCGCTTCGGCCGTCTCACCCCGGCCGATCGCCAGCCCGAACCGGCGGTTGCGCGATTGATCGTCGGTGCAGGTCAGCACTAGATCGCCGATGCCGGCCAGCCCCATAAAGGTTTCGCGCTGGCCGCCCACCGCCAGGCCAAGCCGCACCATTTCCGCCAGTCCGCGGGTAATCAGCGCGGCCCGCGCGTTGGCCCCGAACCCCAAGCCATCGGCGATTCCGGCGGCAATGGCCAGCACGTTCTTGATCGCCCCGCCCAACTCGACGCCGATGACGTCGGCGCTGGTGTAGGCGCGCAAATTGGAGCCGTGCAAATAAGCCGCCACCCTGCGGGCGTGAACCATATCCCGCGCGGCGACAGTCACCGCGGTCGGCAGGCCAAGCGCGACTTCGCGGGCGAAACTGGGGCCGGAGATCACCGCCGTCGGCCGAACCTCGCCCAGCACGTCCGCCGTGACCTCGTGCAGAAACCGGCCGCTGCCATGTTCCAGGCCTTTGGTAGCCCAGGCAAAACCGGCAACCGCTGGCAAATGCGGACGCAGCCGGGCCAGCGTTGCTCCATAGGCGTGGCTAGGCACCGCCACCAACGCCAGTTCCACCCCGGCCAGTGCTTCAGCCAGATCGGTACCGGCGCTCAGCGCCCGCGGAAACGGGATACCCGGTAGATAGCGGCGGTTTTCCCGGTCCCGGCTCAGCGGCGCGATTTCGACCGGATCATGGCCCCACAGTCGGACCGTGTAGCCGTTGCGCACCAGCAGCAGCCCCAGCGCAGTCCCCCAGGAGCCCACGCCCAGGACAGCGACGGTCGCGGCGGCCATGCCTCAGTGCGTCGCTGGGGTGACGCCGGCTGCCTCGGCTTGTTGTTGTTGCAACCGCTGCATGTAGAGACCGTCGAAATTGATCGGATTGAGCAGCAGCGCCGGAAACCCACCCTTGCCGATCAGCGAGGCCAGTTCTTCGCGGGCGAAGGGGAACAGAATATTCGGGCAGAACGCGTGCAGCATGTGGCCCATCTGCTGGTCGTCGAAACCTTGCAAGGTGAACAAGCCCGCCTGTTGGACTTCGGCCAGGTAGGCGGTCCGGTCGCCGAGTTTGGCAGTGACCGTTACGGTTAGCACCACCTCGAACAGATCCTGGGCTAGGGGAGTGGCGCCGGTTTCCAGCCGCACCTCGCTCTGCGGCTGCCACTGCTCGGTGAAAATCATCGGAGAATTGGGCGTCTCCAGCGATACATCCTTCAGATAGACCTTCTGAATTTCGAAATGCTGGGGACCTTGCTGTTGCTCGCTCATGCGGTTGCCTTGTTGGTGGGTGGTTTTTGATGGTGAGTATGCATTTTGGTAAAGTTTACCGGTAGGCGGTCGAGCTGTCCGGTTACAGACATTGCCGAATCAGCCCAGCAGGTCCCGGAATCCATCGCTCAGACCATCCGCGCCCGTTTCTGGCCGGCGAACAGCGGCCGTCGGCAATGGCCGCGTCCGGCTTCCACCGGTGAGTAACCGGCTGGAATCCGATCACTGCCAGCCAACGGGAGCAACCGATAGGCTCTATATCAGCATATTAGCTTAGCAGCGACTCCAGCGCGCCACGCCATTCCAGCGCGAACAGATCGTCGCAACCCCCGACATGCCGGTCGCCGATAAAAATTTTCGACCTGTACGATTAACCTAAGCCGCTTTAACCGCTTTAGCCGCTTTAACCACCCACGTAAAAGGGATAGTGCGGTTTTCTATCCATTGCCGCGTTGCGTTGTTGAGGGTGACCGCCGCTAATGAGGTCAATGCATACGACCCCTTTTCAGACCCACTCATCCCGTGGTGTTTTTGACGCCTGGCGGTCACCCAGTTATTGCACCGTTCCACTGGATTGCTGGAATTCGGCAACCCCAGCTTGCTCCGCATGGCGTAGCACGGAATCCATTGGCGGTTGCGTTCCAAGTAAGCAATGAGCCGGGCGATGGCCTGGTCGTCTTTGATGTCCGTTGCGGTCATGGCCACCAAATACGCCTGGGCCTTGTCGATCAAACCAAACCACAGCAGCGTCAGTAGGTTCTTGAGATGGCGGTTGCGGATTTCCCGCCCCTTACACGCCAGACTCAAGTCCTCCTTGAATTTCTTGACCACATGGAACCAGTCCAGCAACAAGGTCAAATGGGGGTGCCATGAAAAAAAGCGGAGGATCGCATCTTGAAGGCTACGCTGACCATCGATGCAGACCTTGAGATTCAGGCCCAGCAAGGCGTTGTTCAGCAAGAACCCCAAGACGAACCGTAAAACCTCGGCGACGCTTCGGCCCGTCAAGGTAAAGCTTTTGTTGGCATTTTGAATGTGCGCGACCGTGTTTTGGACCGTCGGGCGGTTACCCTTTGCCGTATCCTTTTGATCTGCAACAGGTTCTTGGGCCGCACCCGGTTTATTCCGGTGCGGTTTTTGTTCCTTGACCCCCACGTCGTCGAGGTGGATGTAGACGCAGCGCACGGCTAGTTCATAGGGTTTCTTGGCGCCGAGGGTTTCCCGCGCTTGTTCGATGTCCGCCGCGGAAAAGCCTTTTTTACCCATGTCCTTGCAAACGGCGGCCAGCGCCGGTTGCAGCGCCTTTGCTTCAACATTGGCCGGTTCCTTGATCTGCTGGAGGGCCGCGCATTCCGACCCCGGCACCCCGCGCGGATCAAATCCGTGTTCCTTGAGTATGCTTTGGCTTTTTCTGGTCAGAAAATCAATGACCTTCAGCCCTTCCACCTGTGCGCCATCGCGTAACGTGTTCAGAGGTGTGCCACCAGATTCTTGATGGCGGCTGCGGTTGAACCCTTGGGTGGTTTGTCGGTAACTGCGTTGCGCGGCCCCACACAACAACGCGATCTCTTTGAATCCATGGGTCTGGTACCACTGCCGTCCGTGGCATGGGGGAAACAGCTCGATGCCCTCAAATCGAGGCTTTCCATCTTCGCCTTCTACGTCGTAGGTCTTGAAGGTGAACCGCCCGACCTCCCCATCCACCTGGTAAAGATTGGGATGTTCTTCAACGCGGCCGCTCCCAGCGAGGCTGATCATTTCGCAGGCTTTTTTTTAGAGGCCCGTTCGAGATGGTCGGACAAGGCCTTCCGTAACGCCGGGTAGCTGGTTTGCAGCAGCGCGTTTTCCAAGCGGTCGATATTGAATTCGGCTTGATGGTCAAGAACCATTCTAAATGACCCGTCATCCATTCTTTCAACGCCATCGCTTTCCGTGGCAAGATTTTCTATTTCCCTAAACCCCACGTTGATGCTGACTATGATATTGCGCATGCTGGCTACCTCTGGCGGTAAGACTATAGTCTTTGATTATGCTGATTTTTTTTCTAATCGTACAGGTCGAAAATTTTGGGCATGGTATCGCGACCGGTGCGTTCAGCGATTTCGTCCCACAGGCCTGGATCACGGTTCACATCCAGGACCTGGCAAGGCACCCCCTTGCTGTCCAGCAGCGTCCGCGCGCGCCGGCAATAGGGACAATAGTCGGTGGCATACATCACGACGTTTGGCATGATCAAGCCCGATGAGCGTCGAAGAACGCTATTTCTTGCGGCTGACCGGCAGATGAGCATCCAGCCAGGCCGGCAGGCCACCGTTCAGGCTGTAGACGTTGGCGACCCCGTTTTTCTTGAGCAGGGCGCATGCCGACTGCGAGACGGCACCGCTGCGGCAGTAAACGATCAGCGGTTTGTCACCAACCTTGGACAGTTCGCTCAGCCGCTCCCGAAGCGCGGCGAATGGGATATGGCGGGCCTGGGGGATATGGCCTTCCTTGTATTCGCCGCCGTCGCGAATATCCACGACCCAGGCATCCTGATCGTTGATCAGGCGCAGAGCCTCGGTGGCGTTGAGGGTGCCGACCCCGCGGACCTTGCGCAGGATCTCGCCGCCCACCAGCATGCCCAGGATGGCGAACAACGCCAGGAACAACAGCCAGTTGTGTTGGGCAAATTCGATGAAATCGCTCATGACATCCTCTACGGTTCGTTCAATCCATCGAGCAGACGGCCGAGTCACTGGTCTTTCTGACGCCCAGCTTCCACAGGATCATCTCCGCCGGGCAGAACCGCGTGAAACCGCTCTGAAACAGATTCAAACCGACGAAAGCGGTGAACCACAACCAGTAGCTGCTGTGATAGAGCGGACTGGCCGGTGCTGCCAGCAGCAGGGACAGCAGGACAAAGGAACCGGCCATGATCCGGATGATCCGTTCGCTATTCATGATTGACCTCGATTGAATGATGAGCGTGCCTTCGCAAGCGTCGATGTCGGGGGCCAAACCGTGACGCGGGTTCAAGCGCGGGTGCAGAAAACGTCCCGCATCATGCCGATCAGGCGCAACGTGCGGGCGTCACCCACCCGGTAATAGACCCGGTTGGCGTCCTTCCGGCAGGTTAGAATACCCTTGTCGCGCAGAATGGCCAGATGCTGGGAAATGTTGCTCTGGGACGTTCCGACATGCTCGACAATTTCCTGGACGCTGACTTCCTGCTCGCCCAGGGTACAAAGGATCTTGAGCCGCAGCGGGTGCGACATTGCTTTGAGCGACCGCGAGGCCCGCTCGATATCCTCATCGCGGGTGATCAGGAAATCCAGCGTAACACCGCCGACATTGACGCCCTTCCCCGCCATGCCCGCACACGCGTTGCGTACTATGGATGACAAAGCCTTATCTCAATGATTTTCATATTAGCATAGCTTAATATAGCGATATTGAGAAGTTGCATCCGCTTCCGGCTGGCGAAATTGGTCGGTCGGGCGTATGATCGCGCAGCGGAATTCCCATACAGATTTAACTGTATCGGCGTACCACCGGCCCTCGCCGGTCCGGATGCATTTCGAACCATTCCGAACCATTCCGAACCGCCGACCACCACGCCGAACCCGACAACGACAATGATCGCCTTGAACTGAGGAGGCATTCTTCATGTATAAAATCGTGCTCATCCGCCACGGCGAAAGCCAGTGGAACAAGGAAAACCGCTTCACCGGCTGGATTGACGTGGACCTCTCCGAAAAGGGTCGCGAGGAAGCGAGGAAAGGCGGTCAGACACTGGTGAAGGAAGGTTATGTCTTCGACGTGGCCTTCACCTCGGTGCTCAAGCGCGCTATTCATACCCTGTGGATCGTGTTGGATGAAATGGATCTGGCGTGGATTCCGGTGCATCGAAGCTGGCGGCTCAACGAGCGTCATTACGGCGCCCTGGCCGGCCTGAACAAATCCGAAACCGCCGCCAAGCATGGCGAGGAGCAGGTCAAGATCTGGCGGCGCAGCTTCGATATTCCGCCTCCGGCCCTGGAGCCGAACGATCCGCGCTACCCGACCAACGACCCGCGTTACGCCGGTCTCGACCCGCGCGTGCTGCCCGCCACCGAAAGTCTCAAGACCACCATCGACCGGGTCTTGCCCTTCTGGCACGACACGCTGGTGCCGACCATCCGGTCCGGCAAGCGGGTGGTGATCGCCGCGCACGGCAACAGCCTGCGGGCACTGGTCAAGTATCTCGACGATATGTCCGACGAAGCGATCATCGCCCTGAACATCCCGACCGCCATTCCACTGGTCTACGAACTGGATGCCAACCTGCGGCCCATCAAGAGCTACTACCTCGCCGACCCTGAAGAACTCAAGAAACTGATGGATGCCGTCGCCAACCAGGGCAAGGCCAAGTAAGCGTTCCGCGCCCCCTCTTCCCGCAACCATACCCGGACACCGACTGAAATAATCGGTGTCCGGGATGTCCCCTTGCGCGCTAGCAAGCTTTCTCATGAATTTCCCAGCCAGACTACGCAATTTCCAGGCCCATTTGATTGTCTTATTCGGGAAATCGTTTAAGGTTCCTGCATAGAAA
>CAVQSJ010000044.1:0-29921 GCA_963715845.1 uncultured Gammaproteobacteria bacterium
TGGGGTTACTCCGATACCTCCCATCATCGGGGTCAACGGCGGAATCGGGAGCGATGGGGAAAACCAACGATGGGGTCGACGACGGTTAGCCCATCGTCGACCGCACTCTAAAGCGAAGCGAAACGCGCAACCCTCGCCCATTTGCGGGCAAGGGTTGCGGCCGATGCTCGAAATTCGAGGGCTCGCGCCTTCCTCTAACCCGCCCCTTTATCCAGCGGGCAAGCGGGCCGAACGATAACGGTTTCCTCTTCGTTCGAGTCGGCTTTTTTCACGACGTAACCGTGCTCGTTTTGCAAGTAATACTCGATGATTTCCAGCGGGATCGCCCGCAATTGCTTCATCAGTTCCACGGATTGGCGAAAATTCTCGAACTCGGCGAGGGTGATAGTCATAACGCAACGCCTCCTTAATCGGGCGGAAAAGAGCAAAATTACTGAACGTGCAACAGCGCCAGCAGACCTTCCAACAACTGGACCGGACTCGGCGGGCAACCGGGAACGTGCAGATCGACCGGGATGACCTCGGCCACGCCGCCGACGCAGGCGTAGCCGCTGGCGAACACCCCGCCGTCCCGCCCACAATCGCCCACCGCCACCACCCATTTCGGATCGGGCGTGGCGGCATAAGTCCGTTCCAGCGCCTCCCGCATGTTGGCGGTGACGGGGCCAGTCACGAACAGCACATCGGCATGGCGCGGCGAGGCGACGACGTGGAGGCCGAACCGCTCCAGGTCGTAAAAAGCGTTGTTCAGGGCGTGGATTTCCAGTTCGCAGCCGTTGCAGGAACCGGCGTCCACCTCGCGGATCGACAGGCTGCGACCGAGTCGTCGCCGCGCAGCTTGATCGACCTTCGCGCCCAATTCGACCAGGGCCTGTACGGAAGGAACCGGTGCGGCGACCGTCAACGGCCATCGCAGCAGATTCTGAAACAGCAGCTTGCGCATGATGAAAGTCGCCTACAGATCGTGACCCGAATACGAGCAGTTGAACGATTGGCTCAATATGGATTCCAGACAGCTCACCACATTAGCCGACTAGCGCTGCCGAAAGAAGGCTAAGCTGACCTTTTATTACAATAGCTTACAACAGGTTCGGCGCAGATCCCATGCCCCTGCCAAGGCAAACTGCTCTCAGCAGTCCGGAATCCATATTGAGCCTAGGCGATTACCCGGTCCGGGGCTGGCGGGGCTGGCACCATCACCGGGCACTGGTCATGATGGCGATGCGGTTCTTGCTGGAAGAGCGTCAGCGTCACCAGCAGACCCGCCCGTTGTTGAGTGGCACCGATATCCGCGCGTTGCTGAGCCATTGCTTACCCCGGCGGGATACCACCTTGGCGGAGGTCCTCCGCCAGATGGAGGTCCACCACCGAAACCGTCAGGCCGCTCTCGATTCCGCCTATCGCAAACAGCAACTTAACGAATAGTGACAGGTGTTCTGGCAATAGAATTAGGCCGCATTCGGCTCACCCTCGCCACCGCATCACGGCCAATACCGCGCCTTATCCGGGAAAATCCAGCGCACCCCGCCACGCGGGTCCGGTTGATCGCCACGATAGCGTGGGATCAGGTGCACGTGCAGGTGCCTCACCATCTGGCCCGCCGCTGTGCCGTCGTTGACGCCGATGTTGAAGCCATCCGGCTGAAATTCGGCCTGTAAAGCCGCGCGCGCTTGCACCAGCAACTGACCCAGCTCCACCCATTCCACCACGGTCAACCCGAACAGCGAAACGACATGGCGGCGCGGGATCAACAAGCTATGCCCCGGCGAGACCGGGTAGGCATCACGGATGACCTGAATGAGCGCAGTTTGATGAATGATGCTGGTCGGTGGTAGTGAACAGAAAGGACAGCGTTCGATGGACATGGCGAGCAGTGGCGGACGTGGGATACGGAATGGGTGTGCCTCTCGACGCGGAATTCCTTTCAACGCGCCCGCAATCGGCCGCCGGGGTCGAAACGCCAGGGTCGGGAGATGTACAAGACATCGTATTGCTGACGCAGTTGCGGTGGAAAGGGCGCGTAGGGGGCACCGAGTCTGACAATGCGTTGTGCTGCCCGATCCAGTTCGGCGTTGCCGGAAGAGCGGATGATCCGAACATCCTGTAGCGAGCCGTCCGCGCGAATCAGTACGTCCAATACGGGACCGGTGGTCAGGTTGAGCTTGCGGGCAATTTCGGGAAAGTTCGTTTCGCCGATTTGTTCGACCTTGCGCACCCAGGCCGCGATGTAAAATCCTTCCAGCGATTGTGTGTCGTTCGGGTTGACGCGCTTGCCGCGAACGCCGGCGTTCGCCCGCCGCTGCGTTTCCGTTTCCAGGCTGGCGACTTGTCCGAGCAGCGAACTGCTATCGAGCCGGCCGCGAGTACTGGCAGCGGTGGCTCCGCTACTGCCTCCGGAGCGCGCCGAACCTCGGGTGGGGGAGCCGGTTCGGGCAGCACGGTCGACTTCACGGGTGGCGGCGTGTCCTCGCGTGATGTGCTGGGGGGGTTGACAGGCGAGTCCGGTGCCCTCTGTTCAGGCGATTTGGCGGGTTTTGGCGGTGCGACCGGCTTAACCACAGCCCTTGGTGGTGGTGTGATTTTGGCGATGGCCGGTGGTTTGGCCGGCGCGGCGACCGGCGTGGGTGGTTTCGGCGCCGGCCGGGTGGCGACCACGGGTTCCGGCGGGGGTCCCGGTGCCGGTGGAGGTACCACGACGGGCACAGAGGGTGATGGTGTGGCCGGCGCGGCCTCCGGGACGGCGATGAGCGCGGATGTCTCGAGCTTGGCCTCGGGTTCCACCGGTCCCGGCACGTCGGTGGGTTCCGGAACGTTCGGCCGATCCGCCGGCGCCAGTAGCACCACGTCGAAGCGCAATGGGCTGGGATAGCGGATCGACCACCCATCGGCCGGGATGCCAAAGAGCAGCGCGGCGTGCAGGCCGAGCGCCAGCAGTAAGGCCAACGTCAGCCGGTTGGCACCCTCCGGGTCGTGGGCGATTGCGCTCATCCATCACCGGCGGCCGTCAGCGCCGCAACTGTCGTTCGATGGTGATCATCAACTCGCCACCGATATCCAGGCCGAACTGGGCATCCAGTTCCCGCGCGCAGGTGGGGCTGGTGACATTGATTTCGGTCAGATAGTCCCCGATCACGTCCAGGCCGACAAATAGCAGGCCCATTTCCCGCAACCTCGGTGCCACCTGCGCGCAGATCCAGCGGTCGCGTTCATTGAGTGGCACGCCTTCGCCGCGACCACCCGCCGCCAGGTTGGCCCGGGTCTCGCCGACCTGCGGAATCCGCGCCAGCGCATAGGGAACCGGTCCGCCGTCGATCAGCAGGATACGCTTGTCGCCGGCGGTCACCTCCGGGATATAGCGCTGCGCCATGGTCAAACGCCGGCCGTGGACGGTCAGGGTTTCCAGAATCACGTTGAGATTGGGATCGTTCCGTCCCAACCGGAACACCGACGCCCCCCCCATGCCGTCCAGCGGCTTGACCACGATGTCACCCTGTTCGCCCAGGAACGCCTTGAGTCGCGCCGGTTCCCGGCTGACCAGGGTCGGCGGACAGCACTGCGGGAAATTAAGGGCAAAGAATTTTTCGTTGGCGTCGCGCAGGCTGCGGGGCTTGTTGACCACCAGCGTTCCGGCCGCCTCGGCCAGTTCCAGCAGATACGTGGTATAGATGTACTCCATGTCGAACGGCGGATCCTTGCGCATCAGGATCACGTCCAGCTCCGCCAGCGGCAGTTCCCGCTCGCCGTGGAAGGCGAACCAGCCCTGCTTGTCGTCCCTCACGCTCAGCAACCGGGTGCGGCCGAAGGCTTGGTTGGCGCGGGCATACAGAGCGGCCTGCTCGAAATAATGCAGCTCCCAGCCGCGAGCCTGAGCGGCCAGCAGCATGGCGAAGGTGGTGTCCTTTTTGATGGTGATGGTGGCGATGGGGTCCATCACCACGCCGAGCTTGAGGGTCATGGTGGGCAGGTCCGTCAGGTTGCGTGAGCCCGATTCGGGCAGCCGGCTAGCGGGATTGACCAAGGGCCGGCTGCGTCGGTCGCCGGCGGGACGGTCGAACCGCCGCGGAACGTGAAAAGGGCGATTGCGGTTTCTATCATGGCATCGTCGCCGTTAGTATGCTAAAAAACACACTAAAAAGACCATCAACATGTATTCAACCCGGCGCACCGTTCGGGGAGATTATACCGATAGCAACGATTTCCAGTCCGGGCCCCTCGACGGTTGTCCGGCCCCGAATCCTGCGTTTAGAGGACAGTCATGTGGCAGATGCGGTAATCACTCCCTCTGTGGCGCCCCCTCCGCTGCATCCCTTCGATGTTCTGCTGCAACTCGACCAGCGCATCCGCGAACGGGCACCGGCAGTGGCGGCCAGCGTGCAGTTGTCGGAAATCAGGGGACAACTCGCATCGCGCCTTGGCTCTTGGAACCTGCTATTCTCCATGGATGATGTTGCCGAAATCATTCCGATTCCCCGTAGTATTACCCGGGTACCGGGCGTCAAGCGCTGGCTGCTGGGCATTGCCAACCTGCGTGGCAAGGTCATCTCGGTATCCGACTTGCGGGATTTTCTGACTGGCCGGCCCACCGTGCAGTCGCCGACCAGCCAAATCGTCGTCGTCCGCGTCGGTGAGTGGGATTACGGTCTGCTGGTGGACGAGATCATCGGGATGCGGCACTTTGGCCCCCAGCACCGGTTGCCAGCGCTGGACGCAGTGGAGGAAAGCCTGCGACCCTATGTCGCGGAGGCGTTCTGGAACGACAACCAATGCTGGATGGTTTTCGCTACCAGGAAATTGCTGGCGGAGTCCACTTTTTTGAATGCGGCCGGCTAACGCTATTTTCCAGAATTTCCTCGTCGGACGGGCGGACGGGGGCGGTCAGGAATTAAGTGCAACGAGAAATACAAATGCGTGACTCGCGAGATCATTCGGCGTTGAAAGGATTTTCTGTCACCTACCTGGCGTTGCTGGGCGCGCTGGTGCTGTTCATCGTCCTGATGGGCATCATCTTCACCGTCCTGGATCGGCAGGACGAACAGAACGAAATCTATTTCAAGTTGGCTGGCGAGCAGCGTTTTCTGTCGCGCTCGCTCGTGACGGAGGCCCTCGAAGCCGCGCGGGGCAAGGAAACGGCGTTCGCCAGGCTCAAGGACGGTCGCGACCGTTTCGAGCAGACGGTGAACGATCAGAAGAACGGCAATGCCACGCTTGGGTTGTCGCCCTCGCCGGCGGCGATCCAGCCACAACTGGATCAATTGGAAAACCGCTGGAAGCCGGTCAAGGCCGAAATCGATATCCTGTTGGCCGGGCGCGAGCCTGTGGTGGCGGTCAGCAATTTCGTACCGCTGCTGGAAAGCTCCCTGACGCAGATGATCACGCTGTCCGACGAGATCGCCAAGAGTCTGGCCAACAACCGCGTCGATTCCCGGCAGGTCTATCTGGCCACCAATCAGTTGCTGTTGGGGCAGCGAATCGAAAGCGACCTCAAACGAATGCTGACCGAGGGCGGCGCGGCCGTCGCCGCCGCGGCCGACCGCTTCAACCGTAACGTCAACCTGTTCGGCCGGGTCCTCAAGGGGATGCGGGACGGCGATAGCCGACTGGGCGTCGATCGCGTGAACCTCCCCGACAGCGCCGGCAAGCTGACCGATCTCGCCGAACGGTTCAAATCGCTCGAAACCGAAACCGCAGGCATCGTCGATCGCGCGCCGGAACTGGTGAAGGTCCAGAATGCCGCCCAGAGCATCGCCGAGAAGGGCGATGGCTTGCTGGAGGCGAGTACCAAGCTGCTCGAAGCCTATGTCGAGAACAGCCATCAGTTTCGCCTGCTCGGCGTTCCGCTCAATTATCCGATCGCCTATTTGCTCGGCGTGCTCGCCCTGATTCTGCTGCTTGTGCTGTTTTACATGCAGAACCGCGAAAGCCGGCAGCGCTTGGTCGAAAGCGAGCAACGCAAGCAGGAGACCGAAGAGCAGAACCGCCGCAATCAGGATGCGATCCTGCGATTGCTCGACGAACTGGGCAATCTCGCCGAAGGCGATCTGACCGTGCAGGCCAGCGTGACCGAGGACATTACTGGTGCCATCGCCGATTCCGTCAATTACGCCATCGAGGCGTTGCGCGACTTGGTCTCCACCATCAACAATACCTCGGGGCTGGTCGCGTCCGCCGTGCAGGAAACCAGCGGCATCGCCGACCGGCTGGCCAAGTCCAGCGAAATCCAGGCGCGGCAGATCGAGAACGCCAGTTCCACCGTGACGCAGATGGCGCATGCCATGGACGAGGTGTCGTCCAAGACTGCCGCGTCCGCCGAGGTGGCCGAAAAATCGGTGGGTATCGCCCACGAGGGCGGCGACCGGGTGCGGCGCACCATCCACGGCATGAACGCCATCCGCGAACACATCCAGGATACGTCCAAGCGCATCAAGCGGCTGGGCGAATCCTCGCAGGAAATCGGCGATATCGTGGCGCTGATCAACGACATCGCTGACCAGACCAACATTCTGGCGCTGAATGCCGCGATTCAGGCGTCGGCGGCGGGGGATGCCGGCCGCGGCTTCGCGGTGGTGGCCGACGAAGTGCAACGACTGGCGGAACGATCCAGCAATGCCACCAAGCGCATCGAGACGCTGGTCAAGACTATTCAGGCCGACACCAACGAAGCGGTCATCTCCATGGAGAAGAGTACTGGTGAGGTGGTCAGCGGCGCGGGGCTGGCCGAAAAGGCCGGCGAGGCGCTGGAGGAAATCGAAAAGGTTTCCGCCAATCTGGCTGAACTGATCGACGAAATCTCCAAGTCCGCGGGTCAGGTCTCGGAGATGGCCTCGCGGGTGTCGACCGCCATGATTTCCATCAACGAAATTACCGGGCAGACCGCCGAAAGCAGCGTCGCGACTGCATCGGCTATCGGCAAGTTGCATCAATTGGCGCGGGAATTGCGCCAGGCAGTAGCCGATTTCCGGCTGCCCGCTTGAGTTGATGGATTTGGAGCTGGAATGCGGAAGCACGCCATTGTGGTCCCGATAAGCCCGGTTCCGAACGGCAACGGCCTGCTGGGCAGGTTCTCCGCGCGGAGGTAGCGTGATGATTTCGCATCGTGTCGCCGACAACCCGCTGGGTGCTCTCAAGGATGATCTGTCGCTGGCCCTGCAGCGGATTCGACACAGTCTGGACGCGTATCGGGAGGATCCGGCCGAACCAGCCCCGCTGGAGGCCATGATCGATGCCCTCGACCAGATTCGCGGCCCCCTAGCCGTGCTCGAGCATCGGAAAGCGGTCGCCCTGCTGGATGAAATGCGCGTGCTGACCTTGGGCTTGATCAAGGGCAAGCTCCGGTCCCTGGATCCAGTGATTTTACAGCAGGCCACCGAGCAGTTGGCCGGGTATCTGGAGTCCTGTCTGTCCCCCGGCCAGCGTCGGCCGGACGCGGAATTATCCAGGATAATCGATGCCTTGCGTCTGGTGCGCCAGCAAGGCGTACCGAACGCTGCCGGCGATGGAACTCGGGCCGCCCCGCCGGAGTCGACCGCCGCGCAGTACGCGATCCTGGACGAACTGAAGCGGCTGCGACGGACGATCACCGTCGAATTGGAGGGAGCCACCGATCAACCGGGGGCGTGGGAGTCGTTGCGGGGCGAGCTGCAAGCCCTTCGTCGCCTGCTGGCCGGGCGGGATTGGACGCGTGCCGCATGGGTGACCGAGCGCCTGGAGCGGATCGCGGCGGCATTGGCCACGGGCGCCGAGTGCTACGGGCCACTCGCCACCGGTGTCTTCGGGGAGATTCTGGCCGCGCTCGGTCACTATCTGGAGCCGCTGAGCGGCAACCAGCCTTCTTCGACCGTCGTCCTGAACGCAGCGGAACAACATTTGGTGCAACTGGAAACCCTGCTGCAGTTGCCAACCCCGACCGAATCATCGATCACCTCGCTCACGCCGACCGATTCCCGTGCGGCCGAGCCGGTCGGAGGTCACATTCCCGTGCCCGTGCCCGTGCCACCCCCGGCGACTCCAAAGTTGCCGGATAGCCGAACACCCGCGGCCGCATGGCCGTGGTCGAAACAGGACGCAGCCGTGCCGGACGGGGCCATTACCATCGACTTGCCGGACCTGGATCTCGCCGGACCGCCTGCGTCCATGACCAGTTCGGCGCCACCGGACGTGGGGGAGACAGTTGAGTTGGTGGATCTGATGGGACTCTCGGACGCCGACCCGGAATTCGTGGAAGTTTTTCTCGATGAAGCACGGGGCGAACTGATCGCCATACGGGATCAGTTGGACCGCTGGCGGGAGAATCTGGCCGACCGCGAGGCACTGACGACCATTCGGCGGGCTTTTCACACTCTCAAGGGTAGCGGCCGTATGGTCGGCGCGACCGTGATCGGCGATTTCGCCTGGGAGTTCGAGAATCTGTTGAATCAGCTTCTGAGCGGAAGCCTGGCCGCAAGCCCGACTATTGCCGATGCGGTCGCGGCGGCGGTCTCCGCACTGGCGCCGCTGGTGGGCGAGACTCCACTGCGGGGCGGCGAATTGGAAGCCCTGCCGGCATTGGTGGCGCGGGCGAAAGCCTTGGCGCGGGCCGGAGAAGGGGAGCCGATCTCGGTATTGCCGTCGGTGCGAGTGGAGCCGATCACGGCGCCGCCATCGGTAAGGGTGGAACCAATCACGGCGCCGCCATCGGTAAGGGTGGAGCCGATCACGGCGCCGCCATCTGCGCGCGTCGAACTCCCCGCGATGAGAATTGCTCCGGAGATCGATCCCGAATTCGTGGAGGTCTTCCTGGAAGAAGCGCGCGGCGAACTGGATAACATTCACGAACAGCGGGCCATCTGGCAACGGAATCTGGCCGACCGCCAGGCACTGACAAACATTCGCCGGGCTTTTCATACCCTCAAGGGCAGCGGCCGGGTGGTCGGCGCGATCGAGATCGGCGATTTTGCCTGGGAATTCGAGAACCTGTTGAATCAGGTTCTGAGCGGTACGCTGGCGGCTTCGCCCGCGATTGCCGAGGTGGTCGGCGCGGCCGCGGCCGCGCTGGAACCACTGGTCGACAAGGCGCCCGTGACGGGCGAGACCATGGCGGTTATGGCCAACCTGATCGCGCGTGCCCACGCGCTGCTGCAAGGTGCCCCGGCCAGTGCCGCGCCAGCTTCGGTCGAACCCAGCGAGGTGGCCGAGCCGGTCGAGGCCGAGGCGCCGTCGCCGCCGGTCGAAACCGCTCCCGTGGTAGGAATCGCGCCGGTCGCGGTTCCAGAGCCACCCGCGCCAGCCGGAATGGATTTGGAGTTGGCGCAGATTTTCCAGTACGAGGCGACCGAAATCCTCGATGCCAGCGACCTCATCCTGCAACGGCTGGGAACCGAAGCCAATCACACGGTGCTGTTGAACGATCTGCGGCGGAACATGCACACGCTCAAGGGCAGTTCGCGCATGTCCGGTTTCATGACCATCGGCGATTTGGCGCATGCCGCGGAATCGGTGCTGGATGCGCTCGGCAAAGGCGCCGGCCACGCGTCGCCGATCGTGCTCGATACGCTCCAGCATACCCTGGACCATTTGAATCGGATGCTGGTGGAAGCCACCGGCGGTGCCAGTCCCGCCGCCGCGACAAATTTGATGGGCGACCTGCACCATCTTGCCGACTTGATCGCCGCCGGGGAACCGATCGTGGAGTTACCACCGGCGGTCGTGGAACTGCCGGCGCCGGTGCCGGTCAGCGCGCGGGAGCCAGTGGCCGCGGTTCCGGGACCGGCCACCTTCCAGACCATGACCGAGCTGGATCAGGAACTGGTGCAGGTTTTCCAGACCGAGGCCAGCGAGATCCTTGATTCCAGCGATGTCATTCTGCAACGGTTGCGCGGCGAGCCGGCCAGCACCGAACTGCTGAACGATCTGCGCAGGGAGATGCACACGCTCAAAGGCAGTTCGCGCATGACCGGCTTCATGACCGTCGGCGAACTGGCTCATGCCGCGGAATCGGTATTGGATGCGCTCGGCAAGGGTACGCTGAAAGGATCGTCGCTTATTCTGGACCATATCCAGCGCGCCCTGGACCGTCTGCACCAGATGTTGGCCGGGGTGCTCGGCGGCGTTCAGCCCCCGGCGCAGCGGGAGCTAATCGAAGAACTGCACGGTGTGCTGGGCGGCAGACCCGCGGAAAGGTCCAAACCCATGGTGCCGACCGTGACCACCACCGTGTCGGTCCGGGCCTCCGGGCGACCCGCGGAAAGACCCGCCGCCGCGCCGACCGATACCATCCGCGTCAGCGCCGCCCTGCTCAACACTCTGGTCAACCAGATGGGTGAAAGCAGCATCTTCCGTGCCCGCATCGATCAGGGCGTCGGCGCGATGAGCTTTAACCTGAACGAACTGGAGCAGACCATTACCCGGCTGCGCCGGCAGGTCACGCATCTCGCCACACAGTCCGAGGCTCGCATCCAGTCGCGCCAGGACCAGGGTACCAAGGCTCACCAACTGGATTTCGATCCTCTGGAGCTGGATCGCTTCACCGAGTTGCAGCAGGTCAGTCGGTCGCTGATGGAAATCGCCGACGACCTGGGCAACATCGGCAATACGCTGGGCGAACACGCGCGGGAAATCACTTCGCTGCTGGACCAGCAGGGCAAGGTCAACAAGGAAATCCAGCAAGGATTGATGCGTACCGGCATGGTGCGATTCGGCAGCATCGTCCCGCGGTTGCGGCGGGTGGTGCGGCAGTCGGCCCAGGAGTTGGGCAAGCGGGCGGAATTGCTGGTCGGCGGCGAGGAGGCGGAAGTTGATCGCAACGTGCTGGAGAACATGGTCGCGCCGCTGGAGCACATGCTGCGCAATTCGCTGGCGCATGGTATCGAGGCGCCGGAGCAGCGCCGGCTGACCGGCAAACCCGAGATCGGTACCATCACCTTGAGCCTGCGCCGGGAAGGCGCGGAACTGGTACTGGAACTGGGCGATGATGGCGTCGGCCTCAATTTCGACGCGATCCGTACCAAGGGCGAGGAAAAGGGTCTATTGCTGCCCGAACAGTCGGCGACCCAGGAGGAATTGATCGCGCTGTTGTTGCGCCCCGGTTTTTCCACCGCCACCTCGGTTACCCAGATTTCCGGGCGCGGGGTCGGCATGGATGTGGTGAACGAGGCCATCCGGGCCATGCGCGGTGCGTTGCTGATCCAGACCGAGCCCGGACAGGGGACCCGCTTCATCATTCGCCTGCCGTTCTCGCTGTCGGTCACCCAGGCCTTGCTGGTGCGAGCCGGCGACGCCACTTTCGCCATTCCCCTGCTGAGCATCGAATTGGTCACCCGGCTCAAGGAGAGCGAATTCCAGGCCTATCTGTCCGGCGAGCAGGTCCAGCACCGGCACAGCGAGCGCAGCTATCCGATCCACAACCTCGGGATTCTGATCGGCAGCGAACAGATTCTGCCGTTCGATGAAGTCGCGGATCGCCGGCCGCCGACCCTGCTGTTCCGCAGCGCCGAGGCCAGCGCCGCCCTGCAGGTCGAGGCGGTGCTGGGCAACCGGGAAATCATCGTCAAGCCGGTCGGGCCGCAGTTCAATGGCGTACCCGGCATTTCCGGGGCCACCGTGCTGGGCGACGGCCGGGTGGTGGTGGTGGTGGAACTGGCGGCTCTGGTGCGCAACATCGGTTCGCAGTTGCAGAAACAGGCGGAAAGTCGCGCGCTGCGGGTGGCGCGGCAGGAAGCCCGCCAGGAGAAGATCAGCGTCATGGTCATCGACGATTCGATCACCATGCGCAAGGTGACCGCGCGGATTCTGGAGCGCCACAACATCCAGGTGGTCACGGCCAAGGATGGTCTGGACGCAGTGGCGATGTTGCAAACCCAGGTACCCGATCTGGCGATCCTCGACATCGAAATGCCGCGCATGGACGGATTTGAAGTGATGGCCCACGTCCGCAACCAGCAGAGTCTGCGGGGTCTGCCGATTATCATGGTGACCTCGCGCGGCGGCGAGAAGCATCGCGAGCGGGCCTTGAAACTCGGGGTTAACGATTATCTGACCAAACCCTATCAGGAAGAGCAGTTGATGCAATCGATCCGCAGGATTCTCGGCGAGCGTGCCCTGGAATTGATCACCTAGGAAGGTATTAGGTGCCTGTTATCCGGTACCCGGTACCCGGTACCGGGTAACAACCTGACCCCTGACCCCTGACCCCTGACCCCTGACCCCTGACCCCTGACCCCTGACCCCTGACCCCTGACCCCTGACCCCTGACCCCTGACCCCTGACCCCTGACCCCTGACCCCTGACCCCTGACCCCTGACCCCTGACCCCTGACCCCTGAATGGACGCCTCCCCGAACCTACGCTGTTTGCTGATCGCGGTACAAAGCGGCCAGATCATCCTGCCGAACAGTCTCGTCGTCGAAGTTCTGCCGTTCGCGACTCCCCTGCGGATCGAGACGGCGCCGCACTGGGTGGTCGGCGCCATGTTGTGGCGGAATCTGACCACGCCACTGGTCAGTCTGGGACGGCTGATTTTTCGCGTAACGCCCGATGCCGATCTCAATTCCCGCATCATCATCGTCAATACCCTGGGGACCGATTCCAGGTTGCCGCACTTCGGGATTCTGAGCACTTCGGCGCCGCGGCCGCTCAATCTGCAACGTGCCGACCTTCAGTTGAATGCGGATGTCAGCGAAGCCGACTTGCACCTGCCGGGTATCCTGAGCTGGGCGCGCTACCAGGATCAATCAGTCATTATCCCGGATCTGGAAGCCATCGAAGCGGTGCTGCAACCACTGGTCCGCCGGGCTTGAGCCGGATACGCGGTATCCATCCGACACGCTCATGCGACTGAGCAAGATCAAACTGGTGGGGTTCAAGTCGTTCGTGGAACCCACGGTGCTGCATTTGCCCGGCAACCTGGTCGGCATCGTCGGCCCGAACGGTTGTGGCAAGTCCAACATCATCGATGCCGTGCGTTGGGTGATGGGCGAAAGCTCGGCCCGCAGCCTGCGCGGCGAAACCATGACCGATGTGATCTTCAATGGTGCGGCCAATCGCAAACCGGTCGGGCAGGCCGCCATCGAACTGGTGTTCGACAACCACCAGGGCCGGCTGGGCGGTCCCTGGGCCAGTTACGCCGAAATCGCCGTCAAGCGGCTGGTCGGCCGCGACGGGCAGTCCAGCTACTTTCTCAACGGTACCCGCTGCCGCCGACGCGACATCGCCGACATCTTTCTCGGAACCGGGCTGGGTCCGCGCAGTTACGCCATCATCGAACAAGGGATGATCTCGCGGGTGATCGAGGCCAGGCCCGAGGATTTGCGGATCTTTCTGGAAGAGGCGGCCGGTATTTCCAAGTACAAGGAACGTCGCCACGAAACCGAAACCCGTATCCGCCACACCCGCGAGAATCTCGAGCGCTTGAACGATGTGCGCGACGAATTGGGCCGCCAGCTTCAGCATTTGCAACGGCAGGCTCGGGCCGCCGGGCAGTATCGCGAATACCGCGCCGAGGAACGTCGCCTCAGGGCGGAACTGTTGACCCTGCGCTGGCGCAATCTGCGGGCCGACCTCCAGGTGCACGAGCAGGCGCTGCGCCAGCAGGAAACGGCGCTGGAGGCGATTCTGGCCGAGCAGCGACAACTGGAGGCGCGGCTGGAAGTCGGGCGGGTTCGGCGGCTGGAACTGAACGAAGCGTTCAACGATACCCAGGGCCGCTATTACCAAACCAGCGCGGAAATCAGTCGGCTCGAACAATATCTGCAACATCAACGCGAGTTGTGGCGGCGGCGCGAGGACGACTGGCGCCAGACCGCGACGGCGCTGGTTCAGATCGAAGCACAACTGGCACAGGATCAGGCGCAACAACGCGAATGGACGCAGGCGCTGACCGCCGCCGAACCGGAACTGGCGCGAGTCCTGACCGCCGAGGTGGATGCCGGCGCGGCGCTGGCCGCCGCCGAGACCGCGTTGCGCGAAGGGCAGGAGGTTTGGGAGGAGTTCGGCCGGCGTAACAGCGATGCCCAACGGCAGATCGATGTGGAGCACACCCGGATCGAACATCTGCAGCGGCAATTGCTGCAAGGCGAGCGGCGGCTGGAACGGTTGCGATACGAACAAGAACAGTTGGCCGATACCGATCTCGACCTCGAGCGCGCCGAACTGCTGTCGAACGAACAAACCAGTGCCGAAACCCTGCTGCGCGATCAGGAGCGGTTGGCACGGGTCGAGGCCGAGCTGATCGCGACCCGCGAGGAGTTGCGGCAGGCCGACCATCGTGCCCGATTGTTGCGGGAACGGGTGCAGACCGGACGGGGTCGCTTGATCTCGCTGCAAACCCTGCAGGAAGCGGCGCTGGGCCGACACGCGAATGAGGTGAACGATTGGCTGCATTCGCGGGAGTTGGCCCGCGCCCCGCGGTTGGCCGAACAGCTTGAGGTGGAACCCGGCTGGGAGGCCGCCGTCGAGGCGGTGCTGGCCGACTGGCTGGATGCGGTCTGCGTGCCGAACCTTGAGGTACCCGCACAAGGCATCGCCGAGTTGGCGCACGGCCGGCTGACGTTGCTCGAACCGCCCACCTCGGCGGAAACTGGCGCGCGGGGGTCCATGCTGGCGGCCAAGGTGCGCTCTCAGTGGCCGCTGGCCGGTCTCCTGGATGGGGTGGATACCGCCGCCGACCTGGCCGAGATGTTGGCGCGCCGTGCCCATCTGCGCGACGGTGAAGTCGTGGTGACGCCGGATGGCGTGCTGTGCGGGCGTTGCTGGCTGCGATTCGCGCGCGGCGACGACGAGGGCGTATTGCGGCGCGAGCGGGAAATCCGCCAACTGGAAACGGCGTTGCGCGAGGATGAGGCAGCGCTGGAACACCAGTCGGCGCATGTGGAGCAACTCCGCGTACGACTGCACGACGAACTCGAGCGGCAGCGGCGGGAGTTGCAGCAGGCGGTCAACCAGCGCCATCGCGACCATGCCCGGATGGAAGGGCAGTTGAATGCATTGCAGGCCCGCTGGGAGCAGGCGCGCGCGCGTCGCGTCGCGCTCGTGGAGGAACAGGCCGAGTTAGAGGAGCAATCCGGGCAGGATCGGGAGCAGATTCAATTGGCCCGGTCGCGGCTGGAAGAAACGCTGTTGACCCTGGAGAGTCTGCGAATGGAGCAGGCGGAACTGAACGCGTACCGGGAACGACTGAATGAGGAACATCGGCAATGCCGCGCTCGGGCGGATACCGTCCGCCAGGAGGCGGCTCGCCAGATGACGGTGATCGAGACCTTGCGGACCCGGCTGGCCGCCGCCGGGCAGGCGTTGGAGCGGCTGGAAGCGCAGCGGCAACAGTTGTGCGCCCGGCAGGCGAGTCTGGAGCAGGAACGCACCGTCGACACTGACGCGGCGCTGACCGTCGCCGAGAACGATCTGGCGCGCTGGTTGGAAACCCAGCTCACGGTCGAGGCGGAACTGCGGGATGCCCGCCAGGCTTTGGAGGTCCAGGATACCGAACTGGAAGCCGGAGAGCAGGCCCGTGGTCGCTGCGAACGTCGGGCCGAAACCCAGCGTCGGGTTATCGAGGAACAGCGGCTGGCCTTGAGCGAAGCCCGGGTTCGCCAACAGAACCTGCGCGAGCAGTTGCACGAACTCGCCACGGATCCGGAGACGGTTCTCCCCAGTCTGCCGGCCGAGGCGACCGAGCCGGAATGGCTGGCACGGCTGGAGCAGGTGGAGCGGCGCATTCAGCGGTTGGGCCCCATCAATCTGGCGGCCATCGAGGAATGCGCCCAGTTATCGGAGCGCAAGCAGTATCTCGACGCGCAAAACGACGATTTGCTGGAGGCCCTGGCCACCCTGGAAAACGCGATCCGCAAGATCGACCGCGAGACCCGTGCCCGGTTCCGGGAAACGTTCGATCGGGTCAATGCGGGGCTGGGAGAACTGTTTCCGCGCTTGTTCGGCGGGGGCCAGGCCCATTTGGATTTGACCGGCGAGGACGTGCTGGACGCCGGCGTAACGATCATGGCCAAACCGCCCGGCAAGCGGATCGGTTCGATCAGTCTGTTGTCCGGCGGCGAGAAAGCGTTGACCGCCGTCGCCCTGGTGTTCGCCATCTTCCAACTTAATCCCGCTCCGTTCTGTCTGCTGGACGAGGTGGACGCGCCGTTGGACGAAGCCAACATCGGCCGGTTTGGCGCGCTGGTCCAGGAGATGTCGGCGCGGGTACAGTTCATCATCGTCACCCACAACAAGGCGACCATGGAAATCACCCAGCACTTGGCGGGGGTGACCATGCAGGAGCCGGGGGTATCGCGGCTGGTCGCGGTCGATGTCGAGGAAGCGGCGCGGCTGGCCGTGGTCGGCGGATAAGGGCGCGCATGTCGAATTTAACAGTGCCCATTCCGTTCGCTCCATGCCGATGGAGTAATGCGGCGGCGGGCGGCATTTGTTAAAGTAAATACCCTTTCAGTATGAACGGTAGGGTCCTGTCCCCAACCCGCCGGTGCGGCGGTGATGGGGAGGTGCCGTTCTGGTATCGTAACCGTGGTGCAATCTGGTTGCGGCAGGCGCAATCTGGGACTTTGGATTGATGGAAATGGACAAAACGCAATTGCAGTGGCTGCTGGCGGGTATCGGAGCTGTCGTTGTAGCCCTGATCTATCTTTGGGGCATCCGCGCCCGCCTCAGGGAGGAAATCCGTAAACGCCGGCGCCGGTCATCGTTGACAAACGAGCCGAAGCTGGGCGAAACCTCGGTGCATCTACCGGATGAGGTGGTGGAGGCGCATGATTTTGGCGAGCTGGGCCGGATCACGCCCGATCACCATCTGGCCGACAAGGTGCTGGTGGACGTGGAGATTCGGCCGCTCAATCGCGGGGCCATTCCCGAACGGACGCCATCCGCTGGCGGTTCGTCGTTGGATGTGGAGATTCGGCCGCGCAATCGCGAGACGGCCGATTCTCGGCAGACTGGGTCGGGGGCCGAAACCGCGCCCGCGCCATGGGAGCCCGCCCGCGAATCGCGCCAGGAACCCGCAGTGCCGCCCACGCCCACAATGACGGTGGCGTTGACCGTGATGGCGCCACGCCACCAGATCTTCAGAGGGGCCGATATTCAGGCGGCGGCCGAGGAAGCGCAGTTCCGACTTGGCGCCGCTGGTCTGTTCGAGCGGTTCCCGGAGGGAGTAACCGCCACCGATACGCCGGTGTTCAGCCTGGCGCACTTGCGCAAGCCGGGGTCTTTCGAGCCGCAGGCGCTGGCTGAACTGACCACCCCAGGTTTGTTGCTGTTCATGCATCTGCCAGGCCCCCTGGAAGGTATGAAGGCGCTGGATTTGTTGGTGCTCGCCGCCGACCGGTTGGCGCGCAAGCTCGGCGGGGTGATCTGCGACGAGCATCGCCACAAAATGACCAACCAGGGGTTGCTCAAGCTGCGTGATAAAGTCGCCGAATTGGAACGGCGACCACCGTTATAAGCACGGTTTTCCCGCTGGCGGAGTGTGCTCCATGACGGTTCCCACCGCTGTTCTGAACCGAGCTGCCGAGCTGCGCGCGCGGATCAACTGGCACAATTACCGTTATTACGTGCTGGATGACCCGGAAATCCCGGACGCCGACTACGACCGCCTGTTTCGAGAACTACAGGCGCTCGAAGCAGCGCACCCCGAATTGTACAGTGCCGATTCGCCTACCCAGCGCGTGGGCGGCAAGCCGCTTGATGCTTTTGTGCCGGTGCGGCATCGGGTGCCGATGCTATCGATTCGTACTGAAACCGACACCGGACCAGGTGGTGCGCTGGCCTTCGACGCCCAGGTGCGGCGCGAACTGGGCTTGAGCGAAGACGCGGCACCCGTCGAATATGTCTGCGAACTCAAGTTTGACGGTCTGGCCGTCAGTCTGCGCTACGAGGGCGGCGCGCTCGCGCAGGCCGCTACCCGTGGCGACGGCGAGACAGGCGAGGATGTCACGCAGAACGTGCGTACCATCAGGGCCGTGCCGCTACGGCTGCACTGCGTCGCGCCCGCAGTGCTGGAAGTACGCGGCGAGGTGTACATGAGCCGCCCGGCCTTCGAGCGCTACAACACCCGGCAGCGCGCCGCGGGGTTGCCCACGCTGGTCAATCCGCGCAACGGCGCGGCGGGCAGCATCCGGCAGCTCGACCCGAATCTGGCCGCGAAGCGGCCGTTGTCCTTTTTTGCCTACGGGCTGGGCGAGACGCAGGGCTGGGAATTGCCCGCCACCCATGGCGCGGTACTCGACGCCCTGGCTGCTCTGGGCCTGCCGGTGAGCGGCGAGCATGCCGTGGCGCGGGGCGCCGACGGCCTGATCGAGTTTCATCGCGCCATCGCCGAAAAGCGCGATGCGTTGCCCTTCGACATCGACGGCGTGGTGTACAAGGTCAACCGGCTGGACTGGCAACGGAACCTGGGTTTTCGCACCCGCGAGCCGCGCTGGGCGGTGGCGCACAAGTTTCCGGCGCAGGAAGAACTGACCGTGGTCGAAGCCATTGAGGTGCAGGTCGGCCGCACGGGCGCGATCACGCCGGTGGCGCGGCTTAAGCCGGTGTTCGTAGGCGGCGTCACCGTCACCAACGCGACTCTGCACAATGCCGACGAGGTGGCGCGCAAGGACGTGCGGGTGGGCGATACCGTGCGTGTGCGGCGGGCCGGCGACGTGATTCCCGAAGTGGTCGGCGTGGTGCTGGAGCACCGTCCCCCAGATACTCAGCCATTTGCGATGCCGGGGACCTGTCCGGTGTGCGGGTCCCGAGTCATCCGCCTGGAAGGGGAGGTGGTGTCCCGCTGCATCGGCGGTCTGTACTGTCGTGCCCAGCGCAAGGAGGCGATCCGCCATTTTGCCTCTCGCCGGGCATTGGACATCGAGGGGTTGGGCGACAAGTTGGTGGAGCAACTGGTCGAACGAGAATGGGTGCGCAATCCCGCCGATCTGTTCGCGCTCGATGCCGCGACGCTAGCCGGCCTGGAGCGGATGGGTGAGAAATCCGCCGCCAATCTGGTCGAAGCTCTGGAGCGCAGTAAAACCACCACGCTGGCCCGATTTCTGTACGCGCTCGGGATTCGCGAGGTCGGCGAGGCCACGGCGCTGGCCTTGGCCGATCACTTCGGTAGGCTGGAAGCGCTGATGGCGGCCGATGAGGGGTGCCTGCAGCAGGTGCCGGATATCGGTCCGGTGGTTGCCGCAGCCATCCGCGCGTTCTTCCAGGAACCACATAACCAGGACATCATCGCCCGGCTGCGGGCGGCCGGCGTGCGGTGGCCCGAAACAGTCACGAAGCTGGTCGCCGACCAGCCGTTTGCCGGCAAAGTCCTGGTGTTGACCGGGACGCTGGAATCGCTGAGCCGCGATCAGGCAACTGCCCGGCTGCGGGCGTTGGGCGCCAAGGTGGCGGGCAGCGTGTCGAAGAAGACCGATTACGTGGTGGCCGGCCGCGATGCCGGTTCCAAGCTGGACAAGGCGCGGGAACTGGGCGTGCCCGTGCTGGACGAAGCGGGGTTGCTGGCGCTGCTGGAGCGGTAGACGTTTGCTGGCGCCCGCGCCAGTTAAATCAGCTTGGCGATTTTCGCCAGGATACCGATGATCAGGCTGGATTGCAGGATGCTCACGCCGACTACCCAGCGAATCAATTCGGATTTTGCACCGGCTATATCGCGCTTGACTTCAGCACGGAGCAGTTCGATCTCCCGCTTCAAGTCAGCCCGTATTCGTTCGATATCGCTGCGTAGGTTCGCCTCGTGATCTTGCACATCCTGCTTGGTGGAAAGCTGTTTCTCGATCAGTGCGGCCATGACCCGCGCCTGGGTTCGGCCCGCTGGTCGGTAAATCCACCGGCCTTGAGCTTGGCGGAGAATTCCAAGGTGTCCAGAATGATCGCGCTCATCGGTCGGATCTTCCTCCGTAGTTGCTTAACTGCTTGAAAATATTAAATACTGTTACGTGCTTACCAATGAGCCAAGTGCTTGAGATTATTAGAGCGAGGGGGGAATCCATCAATTTTACTCCAGCGGTTTCGCCCACGGGATTTTGGGGTTCGGCTTGGCGGCCTCACCCCAACCCGCGGCGACTTACTTCTTCTCTTCCTTCTCTTCCTTCTTTTCTTCCTTGGCGCCCTTGGCAGGTTCCTGCGCGGGCTTGGCAGCCTCGCTCACCTGGATTTCCTTCACCTCGATCTTGGCGCCGGATTTCAGTTTTTCCAAATAATCGTTCACCATCCGGCTTTGTAGCATCTGGGTGATCTGCGGTTTCAACTCATCCAACGACGGTGGTGTCGCGTCGCGGACATCCTCCAGCAGGATGACGTGCCAGCCGAACGAAGTCTGCACCGGCTGCTCGCTGTACTTGCCCGTTTCCATCTTGGCGACCGCCTGCGCGAACGGTGGTACCATCATGCTTGGCGTGAACCAGCCCAGATCGCCGCCGTTGGCCGCGGAACTGTCGCTGGATTTGGTCTTGGCCAGTTCGGCGAAGTTGCCGCCCTTCTTGAGTTCGGCAATGACCTCCTTGGCCTTGTCCTCGGAATCCACCAGAATGTGGCTTGCCTTGTACTCTTTACCTTTCATCGCCGCGGTGGCGGTCTCGTACTCTTTCTTGATGGCGTCTTCGCTGGGTGTTTTTTCGCTCAGCATCCGGCGCACCACGCTGCTGGCCAGCAGGCTGCGCTGGACCATGGCCAACTGTTGCTTGATCTCCGGATCCTCCGCTAGTTTCTGCTTGTCGGCTTCCTGTACCAGTAGCTCTTCCAACACCAGTTGATCGACCAGCGACTTACTGGCTTCCGCCGAATCCACCTTGGTTCGGCCGCGCAACTGCTGTGCGTATTGCTCGAACGCCGCCTTGGAAATCGACTTGCCGTTGACCACCGCAACCGGATCGGGGATGGTGAACGCCGCTGGCTGGGTAGCCGGCGCGGCTGGCGCGGCTGGCGTAGCCTGCAACGGAGCCGGCTCGGGTTTTTTCTCGTCGGCGGCTAGCGCCGCGCTGGATAGCAGCAGGGCGGAGGATAGCGCAAGCAGTGGGAAAATCAGTCTATTCGATTTATTCATCATGATCGTTGTTTCCAAGGGGTGAACTCGTTTCCAGGGATTGAGGACTGGGTTTCATCCGGGGTTTGCACCTTGTTGATGCTCAAGGCGTGGATTTCCCGGTGCATCAGGTCCGCCACCGCCGCATGGACCAGACGGTGACGCTGAATCAGGGGTTTGCCGACGAAAGCGGTCGAGATGATGCGGACGGTAAAGTGGCCGCCCTCCCGCGCTCCGGCGTGGCCGAAGTGAGCGGCGCTGTCGTCCACGATTTCCAGTTGTTCGGGCGCCAGCGCGGCGCGCAGTCGTTGTTCGAGCAATGCCACCCGGTCGGTCATGCCGGCAGCACCTTGCGGAAAGGAAAGACCTCGACCGCCGCGAACACCCCGGCGGCCACATAGGGGTCGGCGTTGGCCCAGGTTGTGGCGTCTTCCAGCGATGGGAACTCGACGACCATCAGACTGCCCTGAAAACCAGCCGGACCGGGATCGGCGCTGTCGATGGCCGGCAGCGGCCCGGCCAGGATCAGCCGGCCCTCGATCAGCAGCGCATTCAGGCGTTCCAGATGGGCAGGGCGAGCCGCCAGCCGACGTTCCAGACTGTTCGGCGTGTCTCGGCCCAGAATGGCGTACAGCATGGTCAGGACTCCTTTGACGGGGTGTCGTCGATTTTGAGATGGCGGCTCATGTAGGAAGCCTGCGCCAGCACGAACACCAGGGTCAGACCCAACATCCCGAACAATTTGAAATTGACCCAGGTGTTTTCGTCGAACGTAAACGCGACGTACAGGTTGGCCAGGCCCATGGCGAAGAAAAAAATCGCCCAAGCAAATGTCAGCTTGACCCAGACCGGGGCGGGAAGTTCCAGTTGGCCGCCCATCATCCGTTCCAGCAGAGGTTTCCGACCAATGAAGCGGCTGGCCACAAACGCCACGGCGAACAGCCAGTTCACCACCGTCGGCTTCCATTTGACGAAGACGGGGTCGTGCAGGGCCAAGGTCGCCCCGCCCAGTACCAGCACCAGGCCAGCGGTGATCAATGGCAGCTTCTCGACCCGGTGTTGCCGCAGCCAGATCCAACCCGTCTGGATCAGGGTCACGACGATCAGCACGCCGGTCGCGACGTAGATATCCGTCAGTTTGTAGGCGACAAAGAACAATACGATGGGCAGGAAGTCGAACAGCAGTTTCATGCCGATAGCGGGGTTCCGTTTGGGGTTCCGTTTATGGAAAGCAGGAAGGGGGCGGGCGGAAAAAAGAAAGGCGGCCCCACGGTCGCCGTCTTGACCGGGCAACGCCAGACTGGCAAGTTGCCTGTTCAATCACGATTGACATAACTAGAGAATAATACAGGCTATGAGCTGTTTTTTACAAATCCATCCGGTTAATCCGCAACCGCGCCTGATCGGGCAGGCGGTCGAGCGGCTGAGCGCCGGCCATGTGATCGTCTATCCCACCGATTCCAGCTATGCTCTGGGTTGTCGACTCGGTGACAAGGCAGCGGCGGAACGCATCCGCCATATCCGCCAGACCGACCGGCATCACAACTTCACCCTGGTCTGTCGCGATCTTTCGGAGATCGCCACTTACGCCAAGGTTGATAATCGTCGATACCGCCTGCTCAAGGCCGCCACACCGGGACCGTTCACTTTTATCCTGCAAGCGACCCACGAGGTCCCGCGCCGCTTGCAGCATCCCCGCCGCAAGACCATCGGTATCCGGGTGCCGGCCAACGTTATCGCCCGGGCCCTGTTGGCGGAACTGGGCGAGCCGATCATGAGCTGCACGCTCATCCTGCCCGGCGACGACTGGCCACTCCACGATCCCGAGGAGATCGAGGAACGCTTGGACAACGACGTGGATCTGATTATCGACGGCGGTCCCGGCCAGCGCGAGCCGACGACGGTGATCGATCTGACCGACGAAGCGCCGCAATTGATCCGCCAGGGACTGGGCGACGCCAGTCCTTTTCTCTAGTCCTTGCTCGGAAGGGCTGCGTATAATCCCGCCATGCAAGACTTGAATGTCGTTCAGCTTTTGATCGTGCTGGCGCCGCCGTTGCTGCTGGCCATCACCTTGCACGAGGTGGCGCACGGCTGGATGGCGCTGCGCTGCGGCGATACCACCGCCAAGGCCCAGGGCCGGCTTAGCCTCAATCCGCTGCGGCATATCGACCCAATCGGTACCGTGCTGGTCCCGGCGGTAATGGCGGTCGTTGGCGGTTTCATCTTCGGTTGGGCCAAGCCGGTGCCGGTCAGCTACAACCGGCTGCGCCAACCCAAGCGGGATATGGCGCTGGTTGCGCTGGCTGGCCCTGGCGCCAATGCGGTGATGGCCTTGGGCTGGGGACTGGTGACGGTAGTCGGCCACAGCTTGCAGACCGCGCTGCCGTGGCTGGGCGAGCCGCTGATGCTGATGGGGGTGGCCGGCGTGGATGTCAATGTCATGCTGGGTGTGCTCAATCTGGTGCCGATTCCACCGCTGGACGGATCGCGGGTGCTGGCTGGATTGTTGCCGGACCGCTTCGGCCAGGCGATGGCACGCATGGAGCCATACGGCCTGATCATCCTGGTGGTGCTGCTGGTCAGCGGTCTGTTGAACCTGATGCCCATCGTCAGCAGCATCCGGCATTTCATCCTGACGCTGTTTTTCTTTTAAATCCGAACCCGAAGCATCGCAGTCATCATGGAAATCACGCTTACCGGTATTACCACCACCGGCACGCCGCACTTGGGCAATTACGTCGGCGCGATTCTGCCCGCCATCGAAGCCAGCGGCCGGCGGGACGTGCAATCATTCTACTTTCTGGCCGACTATCACGCCCTGGTCAAATGCCAGGATCCCGCGCTGATCCACCGCTCGCGGTTGGAAGTCGCCGCCACTTGGCTGGCGCTGGGCCTGGATGTCGATAACGTCATTTTCTATGCCCAGACCGACATTCCGGAAATCCTGGAACTGACTTGGATGCTGACCTGCGTCACGGCCAAGGGCCTGATGAACCGCGCCCACGCCTACAAGGCGGCGGTCGCCGAGAATGTGGCCGATCCCGACAAGGACCCCGACAAGGGTGTCACCATGGGACTGTTCTGCTATCCGATCCTGATGGCGGCGGACATTCTGATGTTCAAGGCAAACAAGATACCGGTCGGTCGGGACCAGGTGCAGCATCTGGAAATGGCCCGCGATATTGCCGCCCGCTTCAACTATCTGTACGGCGAGCATTTCGTGCTACCCGAGGCGGTGGTGGACGATAAGACGGCGGTGCTGGTTGGGCTGGACGGGCGCAAGATGAGCAAGAGCTACGGCAACACCATCCCGCTGTTCGAGCCAGAAAAACCGTTGCGCAAGCTGATCATGCGCATCAAGACCAATTCGTTGCCGCCGGAAGCGCCCAAGGACTCCGATACCTGCACGCTGTTCCAAATCTACCAGGCGTTTGCTACCGCCGGAGAAACGGCAGCCATGCGCGAACGCTACGCCCAAGGCATCGGCTGGGGCGAGATGAAGCAGATTCTGTTCGAGTATCTGAACGCCCGGTTGAGCGAGCCGCGCCAGCGTTATCAAGAACTGCTGGAGAAACCCGGCCATATCGACCAAATCCTGAAACGCGGCGCGGCACGAGCGCGTGAGTACAGCGTGCCCTTTCTGGCTGAATTGCGGCGCGCGGTCGGTATCCGCCCGTTGGGCAAGTAGGAGCGGTCTTGGCTGCGATAACCCAATTGCAAGCAAGCGTGCCCCGGAAAAAGTCTTACTCCCGACCTCTCTTCCGCCAGCCGGCGAGGGAGGCTTAACCCGATGAACACTGTCACCGACGCGCCACCGTTGGCCCGGATTGGCGGCGAACCCTACACGCAGTTGCCGCAGGATCTCTACATCCCGCCGGATGCGCTGGAAGTGTTCCTGGAGACGTTCCAAGGACCGCTGGATTTGCTGCTTTATCTGATCAAGCGCCAGAACCTCAATATCCTCGACATTCCCATCGCCGACATCACTCGACAGTACATGGAATATCTGGCGTTGATGCAGGAGTTACGCCTGGAGCTGGCGGCTGAGTATCTGGTCATGGCGGCCTGGCTGGCGGAGATCAAGTCGCGGTTGTTGCTGCCGAGCCCAACACTGGCCGAGGTCGAAGAGGAGGATCCGCGTGCCGAGCTGGTGCGTCGATTGCAGGAATACGAACGTTTTCAACAGGCAGCACGGGCGTTGGACGCGTTGCCGCGTTTGGAACGCGATACCTTCCTCGCCGGCGCCGAACCGGCTCAGCGGGAAATCGTGCGCGTGCCACCGCCGGTCAGTCTGGCCGACCTGTTGAACGCCCTGCGCGAGGTGTTGGCTCGCGCCGAACTGTTCGGTCACCATCACATTCAGCGCGAAACGCTGTCGGTACGCGAGCGGATGAGCCAGGTGCTGGAACGGCTGGACGCGCTACGCTTCACGCCCTTCACCGCACTGTTCCGCCCGGAAGAGGGGCGGATGGGGGTGGTGGTCACCCTGCTGGCGGTACTGGAACTACTGCGGGAAGCACTGCTGGAACTGGTGCAGGCCGAGCCGTTCGCGCCGATCCACCTCCGTCGGCGGATTTGACCGGTCGCACGATGCCGGAACTGAAAACCATCCTGGAAGCGGTGCTGTTGTCGGCCGGCGAACCGTTGGCGCTGGATCGATTGCAGAGCGTATTCCCGGAGCCGGATCGCCCCGACCGGGAGGTATTGCGCATCGCGCTGGCCGACCTAGCGGCTGATTGCGCCGGGCGCGGCGTGGAACTGGTCGAAGTCGCCGGCGGATTCCGTTTGCAGGTGCCCACGACGTTTTCGCCCTGGATTTCGCGCCTGTGGGAGGAGCGGATCGCTAGTTACTCGCGCGCGCTGCTGGAGACCCTGGCGCTGATCGCTTACCGCCAGCCGATCACCCGAGGCGAAATCGAGGCGGTACGCGGGGTCAGCCTCAGCGGCAGCATCATGAAAACCTTGCAGGAGCGCGGCTGGATCAAGGTGATCGGCCACCGCGAAGTGCCCGGCCGCCCTGCCCTGTACGCCACGACCCACGCCTTCCTGGATTATTTCAACCTCAAGAGTCTGAGCGAACTGCCGCCGCTGGCGGCGTTGCGCGATCTGGACGCGACTGGCGCCGAACTGGAGCGCCGTGCCGCCGCCCTGTCCGGCGACTCTTCACCGCCAACGGAACCGTCCGATGTCTGAACGCTTGCAGAAATTCCTGGCCCGCGCCGGTCTTGGCTCCCGGCGCCAGATCGAAGACTGGGTCCGCCAGGGCCGCATTACCGTGAACGGCGCACCCGCGCAACTGGGCGTCCAGGTCAGCGGCATGGAGACCATCCAGATCGACGGCAAACTGGTGCAGGTGCGTGCGTTCCGACCACGGCGGCGGGTGCTGGCTTATTACAAGCCGGTCGGCGAAATGACCACCCGCAGCGATCCCGGCGGCCGGCCCACGGTGTTCGAGCGCTTGCCGCCTTTGCGCGACGGGCGCTGGGTCACGGTCGGCCGGCTCGACCTCAACACCCAGGGCTTGTTGTTGTTGACTAACGATGGCGAACTGGCCAACCGGCTGATGCACCCCTCGTCCGGGATCGAGCGCGAGTACGCGGTACGGGTGCTGGGCGAGGTCGCGCCGGAGATGGTGCGGCGACTGCGGGAGGGTGTGGCGCTGGACGATGGGTTGGCGCGGTTCGACGACATTCGCGAGGCTGGCGGCGAAGGCGCCAACCACTGGTATCACGTTGTTCTGCGGGAGGGTCGCAACCGCGAAGTGCGCCGGTTGTGGGAGTCGCAGGGCGTCACGGTCAGCCGGTTGATCCGGGTGCGCTACGGACCGGTCACTTTGCGTCGGGGCTTGCATCCGGGGCGCTGGGACGAATTGGACGAGATTCAGGTCGGTGCGCTGCTGGCAGCGGTGGGGTATCAGCCCGATGACGGCGAGACTGAAGAAGCTGCGTTTGGACATCACCGACCCTGCAAGTCCAGTAATGCGAAACCCGGCAGGTTCCACGGCGCCGGGCGCAGCGCGGCATCCAAACCCTACCCGACCCGCAAGTCGTGGAAGGCAAAATTGGATCAGCGGCAGGAAAGCCAAGGCGACGCGGGAGCCGAACCATGCCGTCCGTTCAAGCCTGGAGATACTCGGCTCGGCAAGCCGCGTCGCGCCGAACCGGGGGTGGCGTCCCAACCGCGTGAGCCCTTCAATCCCTGGTATACGCAGTCCATCGGGCTGCGCGGCGGCGAGCGGGGAACGACATCCGGCCCCCGCCGCCCGCTCAATCCTGGGCGCGCAAGATCTGGCCGGTGACGCCTTTGCTGTCAGGTCCCAGCAGATAGAGATAGCTGGACAGACCACTTCCAGATCGGTCCATTCTTCGGGGGCGCGACCCGGATAGGCCCGCAGGGTCACGCCGGTTCGAACTTGGCCTGGATCGATGCTGTTGACCCGGATGGGTGTATTGGTTTCCAGTTCGCTAGCCAAAAGCTTCATCAGGGTCTCGATACCCCCCTTGGCCACCGCATAGGCGCCCCAGTAAGCCCGGCCATCCTCGCTGACCCGGTCGGCGGTGAACACGACCGAGGCATCGGCGGAGCGGTTCAACGGGCCCAGCAACGCCTGAGTCAACAGGAACGGTGCGTTCAGGTTGACTTGCAGGATACGATACCAGAGTTCGATGTCGTAATTGGCGAGCGGTGTCAGCCCCTCGAACAGTGCGGCGTTATGCAGCAGCCCGTCCAACCGGCCGAATTCGGTATCCAGTACCCGTGCCAGGTCCGCGTAGTCCTTTGGACTTGCCCCTTCCAGATTTATGGGATAGATGGCTGGTTTGGGAGCGCCCGCCTGTTCGATTTCATCATAAATTTGCTCCAGCTTGCGAATGGTGCGCCCGAGCAAAACCACGGTCGCGCCGTGAACGGCCAGCCGGCGCGCGACGGCGCGACCGATGCCATCGCCCGCGCCAGTCACCAGAATGACTCTATTGCTGAGCAGATCGGCGGCAGGCTGGTAATCTTTCATGGTGGCACCTTATCCAGCAGGGAGGAAAAGCATAGTTTAATCAGTCACCATCGAGCGTCGGTAACGGTACTTTTCGCGGCTTTGCAATCGCCACGCGAGCCACAGCTTGCGCAAGGGTGTCAGGTGAGTGCGTTGTTCCAGCAGCCGGTAGCCATCCCCGGCGATCTCGGCCAGCAGTGCCAGTGCCAGTTCCAGGCGGATCAACTGGTGGTATTGGGCGTGACGGTCCACGTCCGGCAGGTATTCCAAGGCTCGGCGGTGGTATTCGTGAATCCGTTCGGCCTGGAAGGCGAACAGTTGTCGCAAACGGTCCGTGGTCTGCGCCGCCTGCAGATCGCCGGGGCGAACACCGTAACGTTGCATTTCATCCTCCGGCAGATAGAACCGCCCGTGCTGGGCGTGCCGGCGCACGTCGTACAGCAGTTCGAACAGTAACAACAGCGCGCCGGCTTCGTGCGCGAACCGGGGAGTGGCGCGCCGATCCTGGTAATTCAGGACTTCCGCCGCCAGCAGGGCCGGTACGCTACCGCGCCGGTGGACGTATAAGGTCAGCTCCGAGAAACTGGGGTAAGCGTCGTAGTCCAGATCCATCATCACCCCATCCAGGATTTCCCGAAAGTACTCCTCGGGCAGGTTGAAAGTGGCCAGCCGCGGTTGCAGGGCACGGGTGACCGGGTGTTGCGGTTCGCCTGCGAACAAGTGACCCAGTTCGGTTCGCCACCAGTCCAGTTTGGTCCGGGCGACGCCGGGATCCCGGCACTCTTCCACAATTCGCGTGGTTTCGAGATAAAACGCCCGGAGCGCAGTCAAAGCCTGACGCTGCGCCATGGGCAGACCCAGCAGGCTGTAGTGAAAATCCGAACCCTGTTGCGCCGCCAGGTTGTGACAATAGTCTTCCGGAGTCATCGTGATGGCAATCCGCTGGAGTCGTTGGGCCTGTTCGCCTGATTGTCCAACAGGGCATGCACCGTCTTGCAATAAAAGGCATGAAATATGCTTAATTCAAGAAAAGCATAGATGAACTATCGCTGTTAAAGCGAGGGCCTACCATGATGACCATACGCGATATTAACAAGTTGCCGGAATGCGAGCGAGCAGTTACGCGGGCATCCTATCAGTATTACCGCGCCCTGTTGCACGGGGTACCCGACGCAACGCGTCAGCGCTTGCGGCAACTGTGGCTGGTCGAACTCCAGCGTCGCTGGCCGGAAGCCTGGAGAGGCGGTTGAGCGTACCTGTGGGAAATGTGGCATCCGCAGTGCCAGTCCAGAGCGCTCGGCTCCACCTTACTCACGCGGCTGCAATTCCCGCAACAATTGCTGCTCACCCGCGCGCAGCCTGCCGGAGCGGATAGTGGACAGCGAACTGTCATCCTCCTTCAGTTCCTTGGCGGGTATATCGGGCGGCGGTTGAGCGCCGTAATGAACCTTGCCCTCGGCGTCGGTCCAGGTGTAGATGCGTTCGGTTGGCTGCACGGCTACCGGCTTGGCGTTGAGTTGGACCGCTTCGACGGGCTGACCCTCGGGCGGCCGATTACTGTAATGCACGCGGCCCGAGGCGTCTTTCCAGGTGTAAACCGAATCCTCGGCCCGCGCGAACCCGACTGACAGCATCAACAGTAGCAGCACCGACAGGCTCGGCAGCCAGCCAGCAACGTGCCCCTCGGCGTGCGACCGGGTGCGATAAGGCTGCGGATGCCGGTCTGGCGTATCAGACCAGCGCTTGTGGCCATTCATTGCCGGGAGCATCGGCAACGGGAACGATCAACACCGGACGCTTCGACAACAGCGTGAGCCGGCGGGTGGTCGAACCCAGAAAATCGACCCGGAGGCTGGTGGAACCGGTGTGGGTGCCCATGACAATCAAATCGGCATTGCAGCGGTCGGCTTAGCAATACGCAACTGAACCAGTAGGTGACAGAAACATAAAC